>NZ_JADMJL010000019.1:180879-233375 GCF_018780585.1 Methyloversatilis discipulorum
CCGTCGCCGCTCGTCGGCCAAGCCTGCGACAGGCGGCGGAGAGGCCTGACGACATACCACCGTTGGGCGGGGCCGTCCATCCTTGCAGCTTGAGGGGATGGATGGCCTCTGTTACACTCCTCGGCTTGTTGCGCTGGCCCGGCCGGCGTTTTTCGATGGGCGGTCAGCCCATTTTTTATTTGTACATCCGGAAGTGTGTTGCTGGGATGAGTGTTGCGGAACTGATCGAGCAGGCGGTAACTGGGCTCGGCTACGAATTCGTCGATCTTGAAACCTCGCCAAGAGGCCGTCTGCTGCGTGTCTTCATTGACACCGACAAGGGCATCATGGTGGATGACTGCGTGACGGTGAGCAATCACCTGACCCGCCTTTTCATGGTCGAAAACGTCGATTACGACCGTCTTGAAGTGTCCTCCCCGGGGCTTGATCGCCCGCTGCGCAAGACCGCCGACTTCGTTCGCTTCACCGGGCAGGAGGCGCAGCTGCGCCTGCGCGTGCCGGTGGGCAATCAACGCAATTTCACCGGTCGACTGGCCGGCGTGGCCAACGACCGGCTCACCCTCGAGATCAAGGGCGAAGCCCACGAGTTCGAACTGTCGCAGATCGAACGTGCCCGCCTGGTGCCGGACTTTGAACGCAAGCAGGAGTTGAAACGATGAGTCGCGAGATTCTGTTGCTGGTCGATGCACTGGCACGCGAAAAGAATGTGTCCCGCGAAGTGGTTTTCGGCGCTCTCGAAACCGCACTGGCTTCGGCCACCAAGAAGCGCACCCATGACGACGCCGACGTGCGCGTGTCGATCGACCGCGAAACCGGCGAGTACGAAGCCTTCCGTCGCTGGCACGTGCTGCCGGACGAACTGGTCGAGAACGACGAGGCCGAGATCGGCCTGATCGACGCCCGCGAGCAGATCGCCGACATCCAGGTCGACGACTACATCGAAGAAGCCCTGGAGCCGGTCGATTTCGGCCGCATCGGTGCGCAGGCCGCCAAGCAGGTCATCCTGCAGCGCATCCGTGATGCCGAGCGCGAACAGATCCTGAACGACTTCCTTGAGCGCAAGGACCATCTGGTCACCGGCACCATCAAGCGCATCGAGCGCGGCAATGCCATCGTCGAAGTGGGCCGCCTGGAGGCGCTGCTGCCGCGCGAACACATCATTGCCCGCGAGAACCTGCGTGTCGGCGACCGCGTCAAGGCAGTGCTGCTGCGTGTCGATCGGCAGGCGCGTGGCCCGCAGATCATCCTGTCGCGTACCGCGCCCGAGTTCATCATGAAGCTGTTCGAGCTCGAAGTGCCGGAGATCGAAGACGGCCTCATCGAGATCAAGGGCGCCGCCCGTGACCCGGGCATCCGCGCCAAGATCGCTGTCAAGTCGAACGATCCGCGCGTCGATCCGCAAGGCACCTGCATCGGCATGCGTGGTTCGCGCGTGCAGGCGGTGACCAACGAACTGGGCGGCGAGCGCGTCGACATCATCCTGTGGTCGCCTGATCCGGCGCAGTTCGTCATCGGCGCGCTGGCGCCGGCCGAAGTCGCCTCCATCGTGGTGGATGAGGACGCACACAGCATGGACGTGGTGGTCAGCGAAGACAACCTCGCGATTGCCATCGGTCGCAGCGGCCAGAACGTGCGCCTCGCGTCCGAGCTGACCGGCTGGAAGATCAACCTGATGACGGTCGAGCAGTCGGCCGCCAAGTCCGACGCCGAGAACGCCGCCATCCGCCTGCTGTTCATGGCCAAGCTGGACGTGGATGAGGAAGTGGCGGACATCCTGATCGAGGAAGGCTTCTCGACGCTGGAGGAAGTGGCTTACGTGCCGCTGGCCGAAATGCTCGAGATCGAGGCGTTCGACGAAGATACGGTGAACGAACTGCGTACCCGCGCACGTAACGTGCTGCTGACCGAAGCCATCGTCGACGAAGAGCAGCTGGAGCAGGTCGATGATGCCCTGCTGGCGCTGGACGGCATGGACAAGCAGCTGGCGGCGCAGCTGGCGCGTGCCAATGTGCGCACGCGCGATGATCTGGCTGATCTCGCTGTTGATGAACTGGTCGAGATCGCCGGCATCGATGCTGCGCGCGCGACATCGCTGATCACCACTGCGCGCGCGCACTGGTTTGAATAATTGAGGATGGTATGGCGTTGATGAGTGTTTCCCAGTTTGCGACCGAGCTGAAAATCCCCGCGGCCGCGCTGCTTGAGCAGCTGAAGCAGGCCGGTGTGGACAAGAAGAGCGAAGGCGATTCGCTGACCGAGCAGGACAAGACGCGCCTGCTCGACTACTTGCGGCGTCAGCACGGCGATACGGCGGGAAAGACCAAGATCACGCTGACCCGTCGTCAGACCACCGAGATCAAGGCGACCAATTCGTCCGGTCAGGCGCGTACCGTACAGGTCGAAGTGCGCAAGAAGCGCGTGCTGGTCAAGCGCGATCCGGCCGAACTGCTGGCTGAAGAAGCTGCGCAGGCAGCGGCGACCGAAGAGGTCGCGGCAGACGTCGTGGCGGAGGAGGCGACTTTTGTCCCCGAGCCCGAGCCGACGCCGGTGGTGCCGGAACCGGTGCTCGAAGTGGCGCCGGAACCTGAGCCCGAACCCGAGCCGGAACCTGAGCCCGAACCCGAACCCGCGCCGGTTGAGACGCCCGAGCCGGTGGCCGAAAGCGCCCCGGAAGCCGTGGCCGAGGCCGCTGCGCCGACCGAGCCGCGTCCGCTGACCGCGCGCGAACGCGAAGCCAAGCGCCACTCCGAACTGCTCGCCCATCAGGCGCGTGAGCTCAAGGAGAAGCAGGAACGCGAAATCCGCATGCGCCAGGAGACGGAAGCCCGTCTGGTGCGCGCGCAAGCCGAAGCCGAAGCGAAGGCCAAAGCGGAGGAAGAGGCGAAGGCTGCGGCCGCGAAGGCGCCTGCCGGAACGCTGCACAAACCGGCCAAGCCGGACGACAAGGCAGCCAAGAGCAAGCCCGCTGCGCCCGCTGCAGCCAAGGCCAAGCCGGGTTCGAACTGGAAGGACGACGCCGCCAAGCGCCGTCAGATCAAGACGCGCGGCGACGCCGGTACCGGCGGCTGGCGTGGTGGCCCGAAGGGCCGCAACCATCGCGACCACGATCAGGGCCAGCAGCAGGCGCCGATCGAGGCCGTCGTGCGCGAAGTGCTGGTGCCGGAAACGATTTCCGTCGCCGACCTCGCCCACAAGATGGCGATCAAGGCGACTGAACTGATCAAGGTGCTGATGAAGCTCGGTCAGATGGTCACGATCAACCAGGTGCTGGACCAGGAAACCGCAATGATCCTGGTCGAGGAAATGGGCCACGTCGCCAAGCCGGCCAAGCTGGACGATCCGGAAGCCTTCCTCGGCGAAGCCGACGAAGAGCACAAGGATGTCGAACTGCTGCCGCGCGCACCGGTCGTCACCGTCATGGGTCACGTCGATCACGGCAAGACCTCGCTGCTCGACTACATCCGCCGTGCCCGTGTGGCGGCCGGCGAAGCTGGCGGCATTACGCAGCACATCGGCGCCTATCACGTCGATACGCCGCGCGGCATGATCACCTTCCTCGACACCCCGGGCCACGAGGCCTTCACGGCGATGCGTGCCCGCGGTGCGAAGGCGACCGACCTGGTCATCCTGGTGGTGGCCGCCGACGACGGCGTGATGCCGCAGACGCGCGAAGCCATCCATCATGCAAAGGCCGCCGGCGTGCCGATGGTTGTCGCGATCAACAAGATCGACAAGCCGGAAGCCAACCCGGACCGCGTGAAGCAGGAACTGGTGGCCGAAGGTGTGGTGCCGGAAGAATACGGTGGTGACTCGCCCTTCATCCCGGTGTCGGCGAAGAAGGGTACGGGCATCGACGAACTGCTCGAGAACGTGCTGCTGCAGGCCGAGGTGCTGGAGCTGAAGGCGCCGAAGGATGCGCCGGCGCGCGGTCTGGTCATCGAAGCGCGTCTCGACAAGGGCAAGGGTCCGGTCGCGTCGGTGCTGGTGCAGTCCGGTACGCTGAAGCGCGGCGACATCCTGCTGTGCGGTCAGGTATTCGGCCGTGTGCGCGCCATGCTGGACGAGTCCGGCAAGGCGATCAGCGAAGCGGGTCCGTCGATCCCGGTGGAAATCCAGGGTCTGTCCGACGTGCCCGCCGCCGGTGACGAGGCGATGGTGCTGGCCGACGAACGCAAGGCGCGTGAAATTGCACTGTTCCGTCAGGGTAAGTTCCGCGACGTGAAGCTGGCGAAGCAACAGGCCGCCAAGCTGGAATCGATGTTCGAGCAGATGGGCGAGGGCGAAGTCCGCGTGCTGCCGCTCATCATCAAGGCTGACGTTCAGGGTTCGCAGGAAGCGCTGGTGCAGTCGCTGATGAAGCTGTCCACCGACGAAGTGCGCGTGCAGGTGATTCACGCCGCGGTTGGTGCGATCTCGGAAACCGACGTGAACCTGGCGCAGGCTTCCAAGGGCGTCATCATCGGCTTCAACGTCCGCGCCGATGTCGGTGCGCGCAAGCTGGCCGAGAACTTCGGTGTCGATCTGCGTTACTACACCATCATCTACGAAGCGGTCGATGAGGTGAAGGCTGCGCTGTCGGGCATGCTGGCGCCGGAGAAGCGCGAACACGTGCTCGGTACGGTGGAAATCCGCCAGGTGTTCCGCGGTACCAAGATCGGCACGATTGCCGGTTGTATGGTGCTTTCGGGTCTGGTCAAGCGTGGCGCCAGCGCCCGCCTGCTGCGCAACAACGTGGTGGTGTGGACCGGCGAGCTCGATTCGCTCAAGCGCTTCAAGGACGACGTCAAGGAAGTCAAGGAAGGTTACGAGTGCGGCTTGTCGCTGCGCGGTTACAACGAGATCGAAGAAGGCGACCAGCTCGAGGTCTTCGAAATCCAGGAAATCGCGCGCAAGCTCGCCTGAGCCTGACGCCCACACGCAATGGCCGAACGTTATGCACGCAGTGACCGAGTGTCGGAAGCGATCCGCCGAGAACTGGCTCAGCTGATCGCGACCGAACTGAAGGACCCGCGCGTCGGCATGGTGTCGCTGACCGCGGTTGAACTGACGCCGGACTATGCGCACGCCAAGATCTACTACAGCACGCTGGCCGAAGGCGATGCGCAGAAGCTGATACACGAAGGTCTTGTGCGCGCGTCCGGCTTCCTGCGCCGGGAGATCGGTCGCCGCGTGCGCATACACACCACGCCGCAGCTGCACTTCGTGCATGATCAGACGATGGAACGTGCCGACCAGCTGTCTCGCCTGATCGACAAGGCCCTGCATTCCGGCCCCTCCACCGGCGAGGATTGAGTTGCAGCCACGCTCGCGCTGGAAGGCGATCAACGGTGTGCTGTTGCTCGACAAACCCATAGGTCTCAGTTCAAACGACGCGCTGCAGAAGGCGCGTCGTCTGTTTCAGGCCGCCCGTGCCGGGCACACCGGTACGCTCGATCCGCTGGCCAGTGGTCTGCTGCCGGTCTGCTTCGGCGAGGCGACCCGCTTTGCCGGGCTGATGCTGGATGCCGACAAGGAGTATGTCGCCCAGGTACGGCTCGGTGTGCGGACGACGACCGGGGACGCCGAAGGCGAGGTACTCGAAACCCGCACAGTCGAGATCGACGAAGCTGCGCTGCGCCGCGCCGTCGATGCGCATACCGGCGACATCGAGCAGATTCCGCCGATGCACTCTGCGCTCAAGCACGCCGGCAAGCCGCTCTACGAATACGCCCGCGCAGGCGAGACCATCGAGCGGGCGGTGCGCCATGTACGCATACACGAGATCGAACTGCTGGATGTCGCGCTGCCGTCATTCTCGATGCGCGTGCTGTGCAGCAAAGGTACCTACATCCGTATGCTGGCCGAAGACATCGGTGCGATGCTGGGCTGTGGTGCGCATCTGACCGGACTGCGCCGCACGCGCACCGGGCCCCTGCGGCTCGATCGTGCGGTGACGCTTGAGCAGATCGCCGCGCTCGACGAGGACGCGCGCGCGTCGCTGTTGTATCCCGCCGACATCCTGTTGCAGGACATGCCGCTCTGCCGGATTGCCGACGCGGATGCGCAGCGCCTGATCAACGGTCAGTCGGTGCCGCTTTCAGCGGTCGACACGGACATTGCGTTGCAAGAAGAAGGCGTGTTGCGCGCCTATGCCGGACCGGTTTTTCTCGGTCTGGTCGTTGTACGCGGCGCCCGCTTGCGGGTGAAGCGTCTGTTGCCACAGGAAAGTGCGCAAAAGCCTTGAAATGGGCTTGAGATTGCGCAACTGTGGCGTATAATTTTGGGTTTTCCAAACGAGAGAGTTTAGATCAATGGCTATCGTTTCCGCCGACAAAGCCCGCATCGTGGCCGACTTCCAGCGCGCGGCCGGCGATACGGGGTCGCCCGAAGTTCAAGTCGCCCTGCTGACCGCACGCATCAACGACCTGACCGGTCACTTCAAGGAACACGTCAAGGACCACCACTCGCGTCGTGGTCTGCTCAAGATGGTGAGCCAGCGTCGCAAGCTGCTCGACTACCTGAAGCGCACCAACGCCGACAGCTATCGTTCGCTGATCGGTCGCCTCGGTCTGCGCAAGTAATTGCATCCGCAGGCAATGTCCAGGCCTCCTGAGGCTTGACACCACATACCGGCGTGAGTCCTTGGCGGCTCCGCCGGTTTGTTTTTTCTGGCGGGCGGACGATGCCCGTCACTTATCGAATCGAAAGGAATCGACTTGCTTAACGCTACCCGCAAGGAATTCATGTTCGGCACCCAGAAAGTGGTGCTGGAAACCGGCGAGATCGCGCGTCAATCGAGCGGCGCCGTCATCGTAAACGTCGAAGAAACCGTCGTGCTGGCGACCGTCGTGGCCCAGAAGTCGGCAAAGGCCGGCCAGGATTTCTTCCCGCTCACCGTTGATTACGCAGAAAAGTTCTATGCCGCCGGCCGTATCCCCGGTGGTTTCTTCAAGCGCGAAGGCCGCCCGACCGAGAAGGAAACGCTGACCTCGCGCCTGATCGATCGCCCGATCCGCCCGCTGTTTCCCGAAGGCTTCTACAACGAAGTCCAAGTCATCGTTCAGGTGCTGTCGCTGAATCCGGAAGTCGATGCCGACATCCCGGCCATGATCGGTGCATCCGCCGCACTGGCGATCTCCGGCATCCCGTTCAGCGGTCCGATCGGCGCCGCTCGCGTGGGCTATATCGACGGTCAGTACATCGTGAACCCGACTGCCTCGCAGCTGAAGGACAGCAAGCTGAATCTGGTCGTCGCCGGCACCGAAGCAGCCGTGCTGATGGTCGAGTCGGAAGCGATGGAGCTGTCGGAAGAAGTCATGCTGGGCGCTGTGGTCTATGGCCACGAGCAGATGCAGGCCGCGATCAATGCGATCAATGAACTGGTCGAAGTCGCCGGCAAGCCGGAGTGGGACTGGCAGGCGCCGGCCCGCGACGAAGCGCTGTGGAACCGCATTTCCGAGCTGGCCGAAGCCAAGCTGCAGGATGCCTACCGCATCACCCAGAAGCAGGTGCGCAGCCAGAGCGTGAACGCCCTGCGCGACGAAGTGATCGCCGCTCTGACTGCCGACGCTGCGACGGCGCCGGACGTGAACACGATCAAGAACTACTTCTTCGACATGGAAGCGCGCATCGTGCGCAGCCGCATCCTGAACGGCGAGCCGCGCATCGACGGTCGCGACACGCGCACCGTGCGTCCGATCGCCATCCGCAACAGCGTGATGCCGCGCACCCACGGTTCGGCGCTGTTCACGCGCGGCGAAACGCAGGCGCTGGTCATCGCCACGCTGGGCACGGGTCGTGACGAGCAGATCATCGACGCGCTGGGCGGCGAGTACCGCGACCGCTTCATGCTTCACTACAACATGCCGCCGTTCGCCACCGGCGAAACCGGCCGTTTCGGCGCACCGAAGCGTCGCGAGATCGGCCACGGCCGTCTGGCCAAGCGCGCGCTGCTCGCCGTGCTGCCGTCGCCGGAAGAGTTCAGCTACTCGATGCGCGTGGTGTCGGAAATTACCGAATCGAACGGTTCGTCGTCGATGGCTTCGGTGTGCGGCGGTTCGCTCGCACTGATGGACGCCGGCGTGCCGCTGAAGGCTCATGTCGCCGGCATCGCGATGGGCCTGATCAAGGACGGCAACCGTTTTGCCGTGCTGACCGACATCCTCGGCGACGAAGATCACCTCGGCGACATGGACTTCAAGGTGGCCGGTACCGACAGCGGCATCACCGCGCTGCAGATGGACATCAAGATCCAGGGCATCACCAAGGAAATCATGCAGGTTGCGCTGGCCCAGGCCCACGAAGCGCGCAAGCACATTCTCGGCATCATGCAGCAGTCGATGTCGGGCGCCCGTGAGGGCGTGTCGACCTACGCACCGCGCCTGTTGACGATGAAGATCAATCCGGAAAAGATCCGCGACGTGATCGGCAAAGGTGGTGCAGTGATCCGCGCGCTGACCGAAGAGACCGGTGCAACGATCGACATCGGCGACGACGGCACCATCACCATCGCATCGGTGAATTCGGAAGCGGCCGAGCACGCCAAGCGCCGCATCGAGGCCATCACGGCCGAAGTGGAAGTGGGCAAGGTCTATGACGGCACGGTGCTGCGTCTGCTGGACTTCGGTGCCATCGTCAGCGTGCTGCCGGGCAAGGATGGTCTGCTGCACATTTCGCAGATCGCCAACGAGCGCATCGCCAACGTTGCCGATCACCTGAAGGAAGGTCAGCAGGTGAAGGTGAAGGTGCTCGAGACCGACGAGAAGGGCCGCATCCGCCTGTCGATGAAGGCACTGCTGGCTGCGCCGGAGGCAAACGGCGAGCAGGGCTGATGTACTGCGGGGCGTCCGGCGAATTTCTTTGAAGATATTTCGCTGAAACGCTCTGCAGGCATTGACCGCACCCCGGTCGGCCGGTAATATCTCGGCCTCTCGGGGTGTAGCGCAGCCCGGTAGCGCGCTTGCTTTGGGAGCAAGATGTCGGGGGTTCGAATCCCTCCACCCCGACCATAATCGGTCCGCAACACCGTTCTTAGTACCTGCCCGTAGCTCAACTGGATAGAGCAACGGCCTTCTAAGCCGTAGGTTGCGGGTTCGATTCCTGCCGGGCAGGCCAGCAAAGGCCTGAGAGAGTTTCAAAGCGGTTGCCGTTTGGCAGTCGTCCCAGTGGTGGCTGTAGCTCAGTTGGTAGAGTCCTGGATTGTGATTCCAGTTGTCGTGGGTTCGAGTCCCATCAGCCACCCCACCAAATTCCCCTGTTGTTGATTGTGCGAGTCCTTCGCGCCGGCATTCGCCGCGCGCGAGGCGCTCGTCGTCATGGCATGTGCGGAGGCATCGCATCGTGCGGCGATGGCGGAGCGCACTCCCCGGCCATCGCCGCCGTCGGCGTTCAGCCCGCAGCGCTCTGCAGGTAGTTCTGTTCACCCATCAGCTTGATCAGGCGCAACTGCTGTTCCAGCCAGTGCGCGTGGTCCTCTTCGGTGTCCTTCAGCATCGGCAGCAGCAGATCGCGGGTGACGTAGTCCTGCTCCTTCTCGGTCAGCGCCATCACTTCGCGCAGGTGCTTCACGACGGAGATCTCGACCGCCAGATCGTTCTCGAAAATGCTGACGACGTCGTGTCCGACGTTCAGCGGGGCGGGCTTCATGTCGGGCGTACCGCTCAGCATCAGGATGCGGCGTATCAGCGCGTCGGCGTGGCCGGTCTCGTCATCCATTTCATGCGCGATACGCGCGGCGGCCTTACCGAAGCCCCACTCGTCGAGCATGCGCGAATGAATGAAGTACTGGTCGCGTGCCGCCAGTTCGTAGACCAAGAGCGCGTTCAGCGCGTCGAGGATGACCTGCTTTCCTTGCATGGCTTATCTCACTTCCCGGATGTCCGGCGCATACGAAGATTGTTCGATGATGCGCCCATTCTGGCTTCTGTGCTGGGTTTGATGGCAACCGGCGAAATCGTGGCGCAAACCGTTTCCATTCGCAGTCGCCATGTCGGTCGTGCTTCGCGGCGGTGCACTCAGTTCGACGCGACGCCGCCCAGCGCTTCTTCGAGGTGATCGATCAGGCGGCTGACTTCGCCGGTCATCAGCGCGAAATCGGTGTCGAAACGCTCCGCTTCGTCGCCGCTGCCGTCGTCGTTCTCGGTCAGCACGTCCAGCGGCGTGACCCGTTTTACCGCGAGGTTCTCGGTCAGCGTGAATGAAACACGGTCCATCCAGCTCAGCGCTAGACGGGTGCACTGCTTGCCGGCTTCGATGTGACGGCGCAGGTCGTCCGCTTCGAGCGCGTGACGCACATAACGCACGGTGGCCTTGGATTGGGTGCTGGAGCGCAGTTCGGTGTCCTGGTCGATGCTGAAGCCGGCAGGCGCTTCGTCGGCGGCCAGCCACGAGGTCATCGCCGACACCGGTGACAGTGCGGTCTGCAGCGGGCGGGCCCCCAGTTGTTCGACGCACTCGTTCAGCAGCTGCATCACCTCGTCGCCCTTGGCGCTGGCGGCCGCGTCGACGACGATGCGGCCCTTGACGGGATCGATCCACACCTGGGTGTCGCGCCAGATGGCGAAGGCGCGCGGCAGCAGTTCGTTGGTCACGCTGTCCTTCAGTTCGCGCATTTCCTTGCGGCCGGGCTTGTAGCCCTGCTTTTCCTCGATTTCCTGGGCACGGGCCTTGGCCACCTGATTGATGACGGTGGCCGGCAGCAGCTTCTTTTCGGTGCGCAGCGTGATCAGCATCTGGCCGCCGACCGCGTGCACCAGCGTGCCGTTGTCGCGCGGCGACATCCAGCCCATGCGCTGCATTTCCACGCTGCTGCCCGGCTGGAAAGCCTTGGCTGCGAGCTTTTCGTCGAGTTGCTCAGGGGCGAGTGCGAAGGGGGCGGTGAGACGGTAGATCTGCAGGTTCTTGAACCACATGGCGTCGGGCAAAAAGGGACGCAGTGTATATGAGTGGCTCAGGGCGGCAGGCGCTGCCGCGTCGGCGGGTGCATGTCAATATCGACGGCCGCGGCCCTCTCCGTGCACACTAGCGGCCTTCCGCGCGGCGCGTGCCGCGCTCCCGTTCCGCTGATTCACTCCGATGACGACTCCCAGCTACAACGCCGCTGAAATCCAGGTGCTCGAGGGCATCGCGCCGATCCAGAAGCGGCCGGACATGTACACCCGGACCGAAAGTCCGAACCACATCATCCAGGAAATGATCGACAACGCCTGCGACGAGGCGCAGGGCGGCTTCGCCGACGGCATCCGCGTCGTGATGCACGGCGACGGCTCGGTGTCGGTCGAGGACAACGGTCGTGGCATTCCGGTCGATATCCACCCGACCAAGAAGGTGCCGGCGATCGAGGTCATCTTTACCATCCCGCACTCGGGCGGCAAGTTCGAGGGCAAGGCCTACAAGATCGCAGGCGGCCTGCACGGCGTAGGGGTGACGGTGACCAATGCGCTGTCGACGCGACTGGAGGCGACGGTCAAGCGCGGCGGCAAGGAGCATTCGATCACCTTCGATCACGGCATTTCGCAGGGGCTGACCGAGGTCGGCAGCTGCCCGAAGTCGCACACGGGTACCCGCGTGCGCGCCTGGCCGGACCCGAAGTACTTCGCCAGTTCGAAGGTGAAGCGTGCTGACATCGAGCATCTGCTGCGCGCGCGCAGCGCCATGCTGCCCGGCGTGCGCATCCGCTTCGAGGACGAGGAGAGCGGTGCCGTGCAGGAGTGGCAGTACGCCAACGGTCTCGAAGGCTATCTGCGCGAGGAGATCGGCGACGCCAAATGCGAGCTGTTCTGCGGTGCGCGTACGGCCATCGCCGGTTACGACGAAGGCGAGGGCGCCGAATGGGCGATCGCCTTCCCGGAAGGCGTGTCGGTGCGCGAATCCTTCGTGAACCTTATTCCGACGCCGGGCGGCGGCATGCACGAATCGGGCATGCGGCAGGCGCTGTTCGAATCGGTGAAGGACTACGCCACCCACCACGGCCTGATGCCGGCCAAGCTCGCGCTGCAGTCTGAAGACGTGTCGCAGCATGCGAGCTATGTGCTCAGCGCCAAGGTGCTTGAGCCGCGCTTCCAGGGTCAGACCAAGGACAAGCTGAACAACCGAGAGGCGGTGAAGCTGGTGTACGAGGCGATCAAGGACACGCTGGACCGCTGGCTCAATGATCACGCAACCGAAGCGCAGCGCATCGCTGGCCTGGCGATCAAGAGCGCGCAGACGCGCGCGCGCGCCGGCAAGGTGGTGGAGAAGCGCGCCGGCTCCGGCGTCACGCTGCTGCCGGGCAAGCTCACCGACGCCACCGGCACCTCGCCGGAGCAGAACGAGATTTTCCTGGTCGAGGGCGACTCGGCCGGCGGCAGCGCCAAGCAGGCGCGCGACCGGCAGTTCCAGGCGGTACTGCCGCTGCGCGGCAAGGTGCTGAACACCTTCGAAATCGACTCGTCGGAAATCTTCGCCAACAACGAAGTGCACGACATCGCGGTGGCGCTGGGCATAGACCCGCACAAACCGGATGCGCCGGGCGCGGTGCTGGACGGCCTGCGCTACCACAAGATCATCATCCTGTCGGACGCCGACGTCGATGGTGCGCACATCCAGACGCTGCAGCTCACGCTCTTCCTGCGTCACTTCCCGAAGCTGATCGAGCGTGGCCACGTGTTCATCGGTCAACCGCCGCTTTACTGCGTGAAGATCGCGCCGACCAAGACGCGACCGGCGCGCCGCCTTTACGCACTGGACGAGGCCGAGCGCGACACCATACTGGCCAACCTGATCGCCGACGGCATCAGTGAGAGCGCGCTGACGGTGAGCCGCTTCAAGGGCCTGGGCGAAATGAACCCGGACGAGCTGAAGGAAACCGCGATGAACCCGGAAACGCGGCGGCTCATCCGCATCACCCAGGGTGCCGACCCCGATCTGGTGCTGAACACCTTCACCATGCTGATGGGCAAGAAAGAAGCCGAACGCCGCCGCCGCTGGATGGAACTGGAAGGCGACAAGGTCGTGCCGGATGCGTGAGGAGGGCAGGGGCTAGGGACTAGGGGCGAGGGGCTGGAGCGCCGCGCGGTGTTGCGTTCATCCCGTGTGGCGAAGCCACACCTCTTCCCTAGTCTCTAGCCCCTCATCCCCAGCCCCTGGTCTCTGACCCCTAGCCCCTCCGCACCACCACAAACAACGAAACCCCCGGAGCACTCCGTTGACTGACAACCTGTTCGAACCCGACATCGCCGACATTCCGGTCGATGCGCACGCGGCGCAGGCCTATCTGACCTATGCGATGTCGGTGGTGACCTCGCGCGCGCTGCCGGGGCTGGAAGACGGCATGAAGCCGGTGCAGCGTCGCATCCTTTACGCGATGGACGGTTTTGCCCGGCCGGATGCCGCGCACAAGAAATCCGCACGCGTGGTCGGCGACGTGATCGGCAAGTACCACCCGCACGGCGATTCGTCGGTGTACGAAGCCATGGTGCGACTGGCCCAGCCCTTCACGCTGCGCTATCCGCTGATCGACGGTCAGGGCAATTTCGGCTCGATGGACGGCGACAACGCGGCGGCCATGCGTTACACCGAATGCCGGCTGACCCCCTTCGCGCGGCACGTGCTGCTGTCCGAACTGAACGCCGGCGTGATCGAGTTCCAGCCGAACTACGACGGCACGCAGCAGGAGCCATCGCTGCTGCCGGCAAGGCTGCCGGTGGTACTGGCCAATGGCGCCTCCGGCATCGCGGTCGGCATGGCCTGCGAAATCCCGCCGCACAACCTGCGCGAGATCGGCGACGCCACCTGCAAGCTGCTGATCGATCCGCGCATGCCGGACGACGACGTGATCGACTGCTTCCAGGGGCCGGACTTCCCGAACGGCGCCACGCTCATTTCGTCGCGCGAGAGCATCGTCGCGGCCTACAAGGAAGGGCGCGGCTCATTCCGCATGCGGGCCAATTACGAGGTCGAGGCGCTGGCGCGCGGCCAGTGGCAGATCGTGGTCACCGCACTGCCGCCCGGCGTGAGTACCGGTGCCGTGATGAGCCGCATCGACGACCTCGCCAATCCCAAGCCCAAGGGCGACAAGAAGAAGATCAGCGACGACCAGGCGCGCACCAAGACGCTGGCCACCTCGCTGATCGATTCGGTGCGCGACGAATCGGACGCGCGCCATCCGGTGCGCCTGGTGATCGAGCCGAAGTCGCGCGCGGTGAGCCAGGAAGACCTGCTGGCCTTCCTGTTCGCCTATACCGACCTCGAGTGCAACGCGAGCCTGAACCTGACGCTGCTCGACACCCACCGCCGCCCGGGTCAGATCGGCCTGCCGGCGGTGCTGCGTCAGTGGTGTGACTACCGCCTCGCGGCGGTGTCGCGACGGCTCACGCAGCGCATTGCCGACATCGACGAGCGCATGCACATCCTCGATGGCCGGCTGGCCATCCTGCTCGACATCGACCGCGCGATCGCCATCATCCGCGCCGCCGACGATCCGAAGGCCGATCTCATGGCCGGCTTCGGCATCACCGAGCGTCAGGCCGAGGACGTACTGGAAATCCGGCTGCGCCAGCTGGCGAAGCTGGAGGCCATCAAGCTGCAGGGCGAGCGCGATGCGCTGGATGCGGAGCGCACCGGGCTGCTCACCATCCTCGGCAGCGATGCCGCACTGCGCACCTTCGTGCGCGACGAAGTGCGCGCCGACGTCGAGCGTTTCGGCGACGAGCGCCGCACGCTGATCAATGCCGATGCGCAGGCGACCCGCACGCGCGAAGTGCCGCAGATCGACGAGGCGGTCACCGTCATCGTGTCGCGCGGCGGTTTCGGCCGGCTGCGCTCCGGCCATGACGTCGACGAGGCCGCGCTGACCTGGAAAGCCGGCGACGGTCCGCTCGCGGTGCTGAAGTGCCGCACCGTGTGGCCGGTCGTGCTGATCGACGGCGACGGCCGCAGCTACACCATCAAGCCGACTGATCTGCCCAGCGGCAAGGGCGACGGCGTGCCAGTGTCCTCGCTGGCCGATCTGGCCGGCAAGAAGCTGGTGGCGGTGCTGACCGGCGAGCCGGGCAGCCGTTTCCTGGTGGCGTCCGACGGTGGCTACGGCTTCGTCTGCGCGATCGAGGACATGGTGAGCCGCCAGCGCGCTGGCAAGGCCTTCCTCAACACCGACGGCAGCACTGCGCTGCCGCCGGTGAAACTGCGACCGGGCGACAAGTGGGTGGTCGCGCTGGGCGGCGACCGCCTGCTCGCCTTCCCGCTAGAGGAGATGAAGGAGCTGTCGGGCGGCAAGGGCGTCAAGATCATGACCTTGCCCGACGGCGAGTTGCTACAACTGCTCGACGTGTTCCGCGAACGTCTGGCGCTCACCGTACCCGGCTCGCGCGGCCGGCCGAAAACGCTGAACATCGACGAAGCGTCGCTGATGAACTGGCGCGGCGTGCGGGCGACCAAGGGCAGGAAGCTCGAAGGCTGAACGGCACGCAGCGTCTGCAGGCTCCCGTGGGAGCGAGCTTGCTCGCGATTGCAGCGGTTGATGAAGGGGGGCGCTCTGTAGATGCAGCATCGCTGGCGGCGTCAGTCACCCGCGCGGCGCTGACCCCGCACGCGGCACCGTGACGGTGAACGCGCTGCCGTGACCGGGGCGTGAGCGCACCTCGAGTGCGTGGCCGAGTGCGTCGGCTTGACCGCGCGCCAGCGCCAGTCCGAGGCCCTGTCCTTCGTCGTGACGGGCGCTGCGGTCGTCGAAGCGGCGGTAGGGAACGAAGATGAGCGGCAGATGTTCGGCGGCGATTCCGGGCCCGGTGTCCCATACCTGCAGTTCGACGTCGTTGCCGCGTGGCCGGGCGGCGACCAGGACGCGGCCGCGCTCGGTATAGCGCACCGCGTTCGACACCAGGTTGTCGAGAATGGACTGCAGCATCATCGCGTCGCTGTCCACCACCCGCGCCGTCGGACGGAAGCGCAGGTCCAGCCCCTTTTCCTGCGCCAACGGCACGAACTGCGCGGCGCAGGCTGCCCACACCTCGGACAGTGGCACTGCCCGCCGCAGCACACGGGCCTCGCCCGCTTCCAGGCGCGACAGTTCGAGCAAGCGCGTGAGCTGTCTGCTCATGGCACGCACCGCGGCGTCCATGCCGCCGCAGACTTCGTCCAGCACATCGCGGCTGAGACCGGTGGGGTCCTGCGAGCGCAGGTAGCGCACATGCAGCCCGACCGCATGGACCGGCTGGCGCAGGTCGTGCGTGACGCCGGCCAGAAAGAGGTTCTTGGCGCGCATCGCCGCCTGCACGGCGTCGCGTTCCTGTCGCAGATCGTCGGCCAGCCGGGCATTCTGGCGCGTCAGCATCAGCGCGTTGCGCATCGTTGCGTGCGCGTTGCGGCCGAAGGACACCAGTACCAGCAGGTAGAACAGGAAGGTGAGGCCGCCGCCGATGTTGATCAGCCCGCCCATCAGCCACGACTTGACGATGAAGGGCAGTAGCGCGCACACGAGGTAGAGGTTGAGCGCGCGCGGCAGGGCGGTGGTGGCGGTGACCGCGCCGCCGGCCATGCCGGCCAGCATGGCGACGCTGAAGAAGTCCATGAAAGGGTCGCGCCCCTCGTAGCCGAGCCAGGGCAGCAATCCCCAAGCCAGACCGGTGAGCCCGGCGACGGCGGTGTAGGCCGTCTCGGCGCGGTCGAGGCCGTCGCCCTGCAGCGTGGGCAGCTGCGGCCGCGACTGGCGCACCAGCGCGTAGCGCAGGCCGACCAGCAGCCAGATCGCGGCCAGCCAGAGCCAGACGATGCCATGACCCTGGGCGCTGACCAGTACCGCGGACGCGGTCAGCGACACCGCCAGATTGCCGGCGACGATGGTGGGCGTGTGACCGAAGAGCACGCCCAGCAGGTCGCGCCGGACGGCGTCCGAATCGCCGGGCGACGTGGCGTCGTCGAGCGTGGCGGATGTTCCGGTCATGGTAGTTTCCGCAGTCATGGACGCCCGCGAGATTAGCATCGTCGTTGCCGAAGACCACGCGCTGGTGCGCCAGGGCTTGCGTCTGATGCTGTCGGCCGAACCGCGCGTGCGCTGGCTGGGCGACTGCGGCGACGGCGAGCGGGCGCTCGAGCTGGTGCGCAATCTGTCGCCCGACGTGCTGCTGCTCGATCTCGGCCTGCCCGGTCTGGACGGCCTTGGCGTAATGCAGGCCATCGCCGCCGCGGGTCTGGCGACGCGGGTGCTGGTGGTGACCGCGCGCCAGGACGCCGCCTCTTTCCAGGCCGCCCTGGCCTTCGGCGCCCAGGGCTACATGCTGAAGACGGACGACGCCGACGCGCTGGTCGCTGCAATGATGACGGTGTCCGAGGGCGGCTATTACGTGAGCCCGGAACTGGCGACCCTGTTCGGCCACGGCATGGACGCCGCGCACGAGGGACTGACCTCGCGCGAAATGGACATTGCCGGGCGTGTCGGGCGCGGTCTGTCGAGCAAGCAGATCGGCGTCGAACTGGGCATTTCGGAACACACCGTGCGCAAGCACCGCGAAAACATCGCGCGCAAGCTCGGACTGCGCAATGCAGCCGAACTGGTGGCCTGGGCCGTGCGACACCGGCTGCCCGAAGCGTGAGCAATTCCCTGCCTGCCCGCTGATTGCCGGCGCGCTACGCGCTTGTGCGTATTTACCCCCGCCGGGTGGGCGCGCTCCAATGCGGTATGGATTTTCCGGGCACCCGGGGCATTCCTCATTCCGCATCCTCCCGTCGGCGCCGGACGCCGCTGCGGACGCGCAGCGCGACGGCGGCAACGGCGGGGTCTGCGTCCGGGCCACGTACAAGACCAATACAAGGGGGTTTCAGATGACCAACCGTTTCCCGGCGGCAGCGGCGCTCGCCTTCGGCCTGTGCGCCGGCGCCGCGCAGGCGGCGCCGATCAGCTTCAGCACCACCGGTTCCCCGGTGCATACCTATTTCCAGTCCGTCCCTGCCGTCTCCGCCACCGTGCAGTTCGTCGGCCTGAGCGCGGCGCTTGACCTGACGCCGGACGTCGGCCAGCAGACCCGGTTCTTCACCTTCTTCGCCGGGACCGGGCCGGCAGACCCCGGAATGACCGGCATCGAGTACCAGCCGTACTCGCTCGGCCTCACGGTGCTGGGCATCACGAAGTACTTCGAATTCGATCTGGGCGTGCAGGAGATCGCCAACGACCAGTATCAGATCCACGCCTTCGACATGCCGTCGCTCACCTTCGACCTCGGCGCCACCGGCACGCTGACGGTGACGCCGAATGCGTTCTACACCCAGGCGGTGCAATTGCGTGCCGATACGCCGGCCTACCACCTGCGCGATCTGTACGCGACCTTCCTGCTCACCAGCGCCACGGTGACGCCGGTGCCAGAGCCGGACGCTCTGGCACTGACGATGCTGGCCGTCGGTGCGCTGTGGTTGAGCCGACGTCGCCGCGGCTGACCTCACGACCGTGACGGATGGCTCGGAATGTTGACGAAAGTCAAAGAAAACAAGTGGGTCGGAGGGGCGATGGCGGACGCAATGCACATCATTCCGGTCACATCGGCTTACACTTATGTAAGAAATATTCCTACACGCGGACAGCAACCGCGGGCGCTGCAGCATTCAGGAGTCAGGTCATGAAAGCCACACAACGTCGCCGCAGCCAGCCTCGGTTGCGCACCTTGGTTGCCAACCTGCGCAACGGGTATGGACTCATGGTCGGGGTGGCAAGCCTGCCACTGCTGATGTCGCCATCGGCCTGGGCGCAGGCGATCAAGGCCGATGGCCAGACCTTGACCACGGTGACGACGGCGGGCGCGGTGACCGATATCCGCACCGGAACGGTGTCCGGCAACACCGGCTTCAACTCGTTCAAGAGCTTCAGCGTCAACGCCGGCCACACGGCCAACCTGCACGTGCCGGGCGGGGCGCTGAACCTGGTCAACATCGTGCGCGACACGCGCACCGACATCCACGGCACGCTGAACGCGATCCGCGACGGGCGCATCGGCGGCAACGTCTATTTCGCCAATCCGCATGGCTTTGTCGTCGGTGCCGGCGGCATCGTGAACGTCGGCGCGCTGTCGGTGAGCACGCCCACCCAGGGCTTCGTCGATCGCTTCTTCACCGCGCCGGGCGTGGTCGATGCCGGCGCGCTGGGCCAGCTGCTGAACGGCACGGCGCCGCTGTCGTCGGCAGCCATCCGCATCGACGGGCGCATCAACGCGATCGACGCGGTCGAACTCGCGGCCGGCACGGTGAGCGTCAAGGGCGCCGTGCTGACCGGCGCCCGCTTCGAAGGCCAGGCGCCCGATTTCACTGACGTCGTCAATGCACAGGGCCTGGCCATCGGCAGCCGGGTGGTCGAGCGCGCCGGCCGTATATATATAGCGGCAGCCGAGGACATCGAGATCGCCGGCACGCTGGATGCGCGCGGCGGCAGCGGTACCGACGGCGGCGATATCCGGCTGCGCGCCGGCCGCGACATCGTGGCCGACATCGACGCCATGGTGACGGCGGCCGGTGACGGCGAGGACTCGGACGGCGGCCGCATCGATTCGCTGGCGCAGCGCAATGCGGTCATCCGCAGCGGTGCGGTGATGGACGCCAGTGCGGGCACGCGCGGCGACGGCGGCTTCGTCGAGTTTTCGGCGAAAGACACGGTCGAGCTGGCCGGCGGGCAGTTCTATGCCGACGGACGTGGTGGCGGCGCGGCCGGCCTGGTGCTGATCGACCCGCTGAACATCTTGCTCAGCCAGAACCTGCTGCGCGGCGCCTCTGCCTACAGCGGCGTGCCAGGGGGCGCGGACAGCGGCGTCACCGTCAATGGGGCGAACCTGCTGCTGCAGGCGACCCACAGCATCACCGTCAACGACAACATCGTCGTATCCAGCCGCCTGGTCGGCAGCGACCACGTGAATGGGGTGTCGACCGGCCACTCGGGCAACATCACCTTCGAGGCACCCAATATCCTGCTCAAGTCGGGCAGCAAGGTGCTGGCGCACGGCGGCGGCATCTTCGACGGCGGTGACGTCACCTTCACCGCGCACAAGGTGTCGTCGGTGAGCATCCTGGGCTACCGCGAAGCCAGCGCGTCGATCGAGCTGGACAACGCGACGGTGAAGGGCCGCAACGTGTCGATGACCGCGTCGACCGACGTGCAGAACCGCTGGGTCTTCGATGAAGGAAGTTTCGAGCAGAACGCCGCCAACTTCGCCACCGAGGGGGCCACCGGCCTGCTGGGCATCGGCGCCACGCTGCTCGGCCTGAACATCGTGCATTCGCAGGCGGTCGGCACGTCGACCATCACGCTGAAGGCCGGCTCGGTGGTCGAGGCCACGCAGGATCTGACGCTGCTCGCCGACAACCTCACCTCGGCAGGCGCTGCGCCGGACACCGGCATCAGTGGCCCGGGTACCCAGGTGAACACGCCGCTGGGTCTGGGCGCGCTGTATGCGCGCAACAGTTCGACCGCCACCGTGGACGTGAAATCGGGTGCCACCGTGCGCGCCGCCAATCTCAACGTGCGCGCCAACAACGACGCCACGCTGGAAGCGTCTGTCGAAGCGGCCGACCCGGGCGAGGACGCCAGCTCGCAGATGAGCTTTGCGCTCGGCCTGACCTTTGCCGACGTGCGCGCAAACGCGACGGTCGAAGCCGGCGCCACCGTGCAGGTGTCGGGCGACGTGACGGTGGCAGCGACCAACCGCAACACCTTCGCCAATTCGGTCACCGCCTCGCTCGGAAACGAAGGCAAGGCGGCCGCCGCGATCGCGGTCAGCCAGTTGTCGTCGGAAGCGAATGCGTCGCTGAACGCCAACGTGGCCGACGCGACCAAGGTGCAGGTGCTGGCGATCAATGACAACACCTCGAACGCCACCACGGCCGAGGCCAAGGTCGGCACCTCGCTGAACGACGCCATCCTCGACGCGGCGAAGGAGAAAGCCAAGCCGATCACCGACACCGGCGGCTTCATCGAGGAAAAGCTGTGGGAGAAGCTGCTCGCCGGTGCCGAAACCGACCAGAAGGCGCAGAAGCCGCAATCGACCTCGCTGCGCGTCGGTGGCGCCATCGCCTGGGTGGACAGCGACGCCTCGGCCTCCGCCAGCATCGGCCCGAACGCCAATGTGCATGCGAGCGACCGCGCGGTCGTGGCGGCACGCACGCTGGGTTCGGACATCCAGGTGATGGCCGAGGCCTCTGCCATTTCGCAATCGAAGGACCGTGCCACCGGCAACACCGCCCGCAACACCTTCTCCGCCGGCATCGCCATCGGCAACTTCAGTCACGACGCGCTGGCCTCCATAGGCCGCAGCGCCACTGTCACCGCGCCGCGTATCGCGGTGGCGTCCGACGTGATCATCCCGGTGCGGGAGTCGCAGATCACCGGCGGCAGCTTCACGCGCTGGGACGGCCTGTCCACGGTGAAGGACTGGTTCAACGACCTCACCGGCATCCTCGACGTGTTCAACGGCGCTTCGGCCGCCAAGTCGACGTCGGACAACTCGAACAACGCGATCTCGCTGTCGGGCTCGTTCAGCCTGCTGCAATTCGACCACGCGGCGAAGACCGAGGTGCAGGAATCGGCGAAGCTGAATCTAACCGGCAACGCCAGCGGCGCCTGGACCGCAAGTTACGAAACCGTGGCCGACGACAGTTCGACCTCGGAAGACGAACAGGTACTGCAGGACTGGTCCTTCGGTGCGCCAGCCGACATCAGTGCGAAGCGCGACGTGACGCTGCTGTTCCACGGCGGCCACTTCCTGCCCGGCGGCACCGGTGGTGGCAGTGGCAGCAAGGGCCTGGGCATGGCCTACACGCAGGAAATCCTGAATGGCGACAGCCTCGTGTTCGTGCGCGAAGGCGCCGCCATTCAGGGCGTAACAGAAAGCGTCAGCGGCAGTACCACCGGCCAGCGCAGCTACACCGTCACCGGCACGCGCGCGACCGACGAAGTGAACATTGCTGCCGAGGGCAAGGACCTGGTCATTTCGCTGGCGACGATCGCCGGCTACGGATCGAGCTTCGGCATCAATGGCTCGGTGTCCATCGTCGAAGTGACGAACAACACGCGGGCGCTGGTCGACGATGAAGCCACGCTGCGCGCCGGCACGCTGTCGATCACCGCGCTCGACGAACCGGTGCTGTGGTCCATCGCCGGCGGCTTCAACAAATCGGAATCGGCCGGCGTCGGCCTCGGCATCGCCTATAACGGCGTCACCGGCACCACCGAGGCGCTCGTTGGCGACAACGACAGCGAGGCGCTGAACGAAGGCGACACGCGCAGCAGTCAGCGCAGCATCACGAATGCCGTCATCCAGTCCGGCGACGTGACGGTGGAGGCGCGCGCCAGCGGTCGCATGGAGGCGATCGCGGTGACCGGCGCGGTGGCGGTCAGCGGCAGCAGCAGCGAGAGCAGTTCCCAGGGCGGCTTCTTCGGCAGCATCAAGAGCAAGTACGAAGAGGTGCAGACCAAGATCGCCGGCATGGTCGAACTGAAGCCGACCTCGACTTCGAAGCAGGGCAATACCAGCAGCCAGGGCACGCAGTCCAAGCCCAGCTTCGGCCTGTCGGCAGCCGGCAGCGCGGCGGTCAATGACGTGACGCTGGTGACCCGCGCCAAGCTCGCCGGCGTGACGGTCGATCAGGCGGATGGCGGTACGGCGGCGACGCTGACCGTGCTTGGCGTGTCTGACCTCGACATCGTCACCGCCTCCGGTGCGGCCGCCTTCACCCGCGCCAACAACCCGAGCCAGAACAAGTCGGCAGCGGTCACCGGCAGCGTGTCGGTGAACCTGATCGACAACACGGTCGAAGGCCTGGTCGAGAACGCTGACCTGAACAACACGCAGGACGTGACGGTGCAGGCGCTGGCCGGCGGCGAGCAGCTGTCGATCGCCATCGGTGTTGCCGCCAATGCGAGCAGCAACCAGAACCAGAGTTCGTACTCGCTGACCGGTTCGTTGTCGCTGTCCATCATCGACAACACGATACGTGCGGCGCTGAATTCGACCGATCTGACCGGCGCGGCCGGCAGCGGTCGCGCGCTCGACGTGACCGCCTACAACCGCATGTTCATCGGCACTGGCGGCGGCACGCTGGCGCTTGGCGGCAAGACCGGCGCTGGCGGCGCGGTCACCTATTCCGACGTGGCCAACGTCGTCACCGCCGAGATCGCCGGCGGCTCGGCGGTGAGCGGCGTCGACAGCGCGGCCGTGCGCGCCTTCAACGCGACCGAGATCGGCGCCGGTGCGGCGCACGGCCAGGCGTCGGCGTCGAACAACGCGAATTCGATCGGCGGCGCGGTCGTCATCACCGAGATCGACAACGACACGACGGCGCAGATCGTCGGCCTGTCCTCGGTCACGGCCACTGGCGCGGTCGACGTGCTGGCGCAGGACCGCGGCGCCGATGCCGCGCTCGAAGACACGATAGAGCCGGGCAACCAGCGCGAGAACACAGCCAAGGGCCTGGATTACTGCGGTCGCAGTGGCGCTGGCGCCACGCCCAGTGGCAACTGCATCACCTCGGTGGCCGGCATCCTGCAGGTCAACATCGGCAGCAACAGCAATGCGGTCGGCGCTTCGTTCAACTGGAGTTCGATCGACAACGACCTGACGGCCAAGGTCGAGGACTCGAAGGTCGATGTCACCGGCTCGGCTGGCCGGCTGAACGTGAAGGCGGAATCCGACGTGCTGATCACCTCGATCGCGGTCGGCGTCGGCGCGTCGAGCAAGGTGTCGGGTGTGGGCTCGGTGTCGGTCAATTTCATCGACAACGATCTGCTGGCCAACGTCAGCGCGCCGCAGGGCAACACCGCCTTCGACGACGTGTCGGCCGCCAGCGTCACGATAGAGGCGAAGGACCGCTCGCGCATCGATACGCTGGCCGGCGGTTTTTCGGCCAGCATGAACAGCGTGGCCATCGGCGCCTCGGTCGCCTACTCGGAAATCTTCAACACGGTGCAGGCGCAGATCGACCGCGCCCATGTCGACGCCGCGGGCACGCTGAGCCTGACCTCGCTGTCGGATGCGCGCATCCGCAGCCTGTCGGTGGCCGGCGGGCTGGCGCTGGGCAGTTCGCCAGCGGTCAGCGCATCGATCTCGGTGAATTTCATCGGCAACCGGACCGAATCGACGGTCGATGACGCGCTGCTGGAAGACAGCGGCGACGGCAACACGGTCACCGTGAGCGCGACCGACAGTTCGCGTCTGCAGTCGCTGGCCGGTGCCGTCGCTGTCGGCATCGGCGGCAGCGCGGTCGGCGGTGCCTTCGGCTACAACAAGATCGGCAACACGACGCTGGCCTCGATCGATGAAGCGACCGTGCGCAACGCGTCGGCGCTGAGCCTGACCGCACTGGAAACGGCCACCATCGAAACGCTGGCGCTGGCCGCTGGCGGCGCGCAGAGCGTGGCGCTGTCCGGTTCGATCACGCTCAACCACATCGGCATGTATTCCGGCGACACCAATGCCGGTGGCGAAGGCGGCAACGTCACCACCGCCGAAATCGTCGGCAGCACGCTGGAGAACGTCGACAACGACTCGGCCATCACGCTGCAGGCATCCGACACATCGACCATCAAGTCGCTGGCCGGTGCGGCCGCCTTCTCGGGCAATGCAGCGGTGGGCGGAGCGGTCGGCGACAACTGGGTGCGCAACACGGCGAAGGCGCGCGTTCATGACAGCACCATCGGTGGCGCGGCGTCGCTGACGCTGACCGGCAGCAACACGGCGCTGATCGAGTCCGGATCGGTCGCTGGCGCTGGCGCGGCCACGGGTGCCTTTGCCGGCTCGGCATCGAGCAACCGCACCGACAACAAGACGGTCGCCGAGGTCACCGGCTCCGACATCAGTGGCGGCACCGCTGCGGTGTCGGTCAACGCGGTCGACAGCGCACGCATCAATGCGCTGGCCGGCGCGGTCGGCATCAGCGGCTCGGCCGGCGTCGGCGCCGCCATCGCCGTGAACAAGATCGCCAATTCGACGCACGCCACGGTGTCCGGCCTGAAGAGCAGCGGCTTCGACGTGACCAACCTGATCCTCAGCGCCGATTCGCTGGCGACGATCAAGACCGCGGCAGTCGGTATCGGCGGTGGCGTCGATGTCGGCGTCGGCGGATCGGTGGCGGTCAACCTGATCAACTCCGACACCCGTGCGGTGATCAAGGAAGGCGCCGACATCGAGGCGCGTGACAACGTCGCGGTGCTGGCCGAGTCGGACGACAGGATCACGGTGCTGGCCGGCGCGGCCGGCATCGGCATCACCGCCGCCGGCGTCGGCGCGTCGGCCACGGTGAACGAGATCGGCGGCGCGACCGAGGCAGCGATCCGCGACAGTTCGGTGGCGGCGCGCGCGCAGCAGGGCAGCGGCGTCAGCGTGAACACCGGCGAGATCGGCGGCGTGAACCTGCGCGCCAGCATCGACCGGATGAACCAGAGCGGCGGCGGCTATTCCTCGTCCAACCCCTTCGTCGCGCCCGACCTCGTCGCGTCGCGTACGCGCGAGAACGTGCGCGGCATCGCGGTCAATGCGACCGCCACGCACCAGACCACGACGGCGGTCGCCAACGTTGCCGGCGGCAGTTTCGCCGGTGTCGCGGCCACCGTGAGCATGAACATCATCGGCGGCGAAACCACCGCCACGGTGACCGACTCGGTACTCAACGGCGGCGACAACAGCACGGCCAGCAACGCGCAGGCGGTCAGCATCAAGGCGGCGGACCATGCCTACGGCAACACCTTCATCGGTTCGATTGCAGTCGGTCTCGCCGGCGTCGGCGCGTCGGCCGACGTGAACGTGTTCGATCGCGATACGCGCGCCGGCGTCAGCGGCAGCACCAGTTCGGTCACCGCCAAGGGCGCGGCGACGGTGAAGGCGCGCTCCAGCCAGGGCGTGTCGTCCATCGTCGTCGGCGCCGCCGGCGGTGCGGTGGCGGTGGTCGGCAGCGGCTCGGTGGCCAAGTTCACGAGCACCACCGAAGCCTATTCGGACGACGCCGTCTGGCGGGTCGGCGCACTCGACATCCGCGCCGACCACGACTCCGTTTTCCTGGTGGCCGGTGGCGGTCTGGCGGCCGGCGGCGTGGCCGGTTCGGGCACCTTCGCGGTGGGCCTCGATACCAGCACGACCGAAGCGCGCGTCGACGGCGGCAGTATCGATGCCGACGGTCAGGTCAACGTGATGGCCGACAGTTCGACCGAAATGCGTACCTGGGCCATCGGCGGCGCAGGTGGCGGTGCGGCTGGCATTGCCGGCGCAGTGGCGGTCGGCATCATCGACAGCACGACCAGCGCCGAGGTGGTCGACAGCCGGGTCGGCAGCGCAGCGGACCGCAGCGGCGGACTGGCGGTGCAGGCGACCGACAGCGTGGTGACCGAAAGTCGCGCCGGCGTGGCCGCGGTCGGCGGCATCGGTGGCGCGGGTGCGGGTGCCTCGGTGACCAAGGTGGACAACACGACGACGGCCACCATCCAGGACAGCAATGTCCACGTCGACAACGACATCGCGGTTACCGCGCGTGCCGAGCGCAATCTGTCGAATGCGGCGGTCGCCGCGGCGGCCGGCGGCACCGTCGGCATCGGCGGTGCGGTCGCGGTCACGGTGATGAATGCCGGCCTGAGCGGCGACGCATCGGGCGAGGCGGACAAGGACAACAACGGCACGCTGAGCAAGGCCAACGCCTTCTCCAGCGGTGACCAGCTCAAGACCGGCGATGACGACGGGAACATCAGCACCGGCAGCAATTTCTCGCAGTCGGACATCACGCGCATCAACGCCAGCGGCAAGGTCGCGGCCAAGGCCGACGTCAATGCCGCGCCGGATGGCTCGACCCGTGCGACGGTGGTCGATACGGCGAACACCGCAGCAAACACGCTGCGCGCCGGCGGCAATATCCGCATCACGGCGTCCGAGAAGGACAAGGTGGACGTGCTGGTCGGTGGCGGGGCGCTGGGCGGCATCGCCGGCGTCGGTGCAGCGGTCGGCGTGCTGAATGTGCGCCACGACGTGCGCGCGACCACCGACGGCGCGATCACGCTGCGTGCCGATACGGGCGACATCGAACTCGACGCCAGCACCGGACGGCTGGAGGCCGGCACGGCGGCCGTGAACGTGAAGAGCTATCAGGCGGCAGGCGGTCTGGTCGGCGTCGGCGCTGCGGTGGCGACGGCCGATCTGGCCAATACCGTCGTCGCCAAGCTGGGTGACGGCACCCAGGCGACCGTCGGCAGCGCGGCCGGCGACGTGCGCGTGCTCGCCGGTGATGCGATGGACGCGAGTGCGCACGCCGAGGGCTACGCGGTGGGCGTGGTCGCCGCCGGCATCGTCATCGCGCGCGCCGACAAGGCTGGCAGCAGTACGGCGCAGATCGGCGAAGCCGATACCACCACTCAGGCGGCTGCGACTTCGGTCACCCTGGGCGGTGGCGCGCTGGCCGTCGAGTCGACGCGCAGCGACGCCGTCAGCGCCAGTTCGAAAGCGGGCTCCGGCGGCGTTGCGGCCGGTTCGGGATCGGAAGCGACGGCCAGCGCCACCGGTGCCGCACGGGCGGCCATCGCCGACCGGGTGACGGTCAATGCGCCGGGTTCGGCGATTTCGGTCGCGGCGCGCAGCACGCCGAAAGTCAGTGCGGTCTCGCGCGGCTATAACGGCTCTCTGGCCGTGTCGATCGGCGTGTCGCTGGCGGAAGCAACGGCGGCCACACAGTCCTACGCGACGATGGGGCGCAACAACAGCATCACCGCCGGCAGCCTGTCGCTGAACGCCGCGACGCTGCTGCCGACGCTGGGCGAAACGGCCTACTCGTACGCGAACGCCACCGGCGGCTCGCTGCTGGTCGGTGCCAACGGCAGCGATTCCTGGGCTGGCAGCACGGCGCTGGTGAACGCGACAGTGGGCGGCAACAACAGCTTCGCCATCAGCGGCAGCACCAGCCTGAACGCGTCGAACCAGACGCGTCAGACGGCGGAAACCAGCGGCGTCACGATAGGCGGTCTGCTGGCCATCGGCGCCAATCTCGCGTCGGCCAACGCGGGCTCGGTCACGCTGGCATCGATCGACAACGGCAACACCGGCAGCGTCGGTACGGCGCTGTCGGTGGTGGCGACCGGCCATGACCAGACCTATGCCGACGCCGAAGCCGGCTCCGGCGGTGTCATCGCCGGTGCCGTGGCGGTGGCGTCGACGCGCAACCTGTCCAGTACGCAGGCGCTGCTCGGTGGCGGCACGTCGACGTCGGCGCTGAGTACGGCGACCGACGGCCGCATGGAAGTGCGTGCCGATCACATCGCCACCTTCAATTCGCGCGTCGACTCGCTGTCGGCCGGTGTCGTCGGCGCCAGCGGCGCGCAGGCGCGCAACGACATCGATGCACGCGTGGTGGCCGGCATCAAGGCCGGTGCCAACCTGCGCACCTGGGATCTGGACGTGCTTGCGCTGAACCAGACGCGCAAGCCCTGGCTCGCCGAATTCAACGTGTTCGCCGGCGCCGGCGGCCTCGCTGGCGGCGCGGCCGGTTCGAGCGAAACGACGGTGGACAACATCACGCTGGTCGAGGTGGGCGACGGTGCGCGCGTGCGCGTGCTCGGCGACGAGGACGACCCCGGCCGCACCAACTTCAACGCGGTGTCCGACGTGATGCTGCGCGACCGCGCCAAGCTGGAGGCGGGCGGCGCGATCAGCGCCGCCGACGCCGAGGCCAAGGCCTGGCTCAACGCCACGCCGCTGACGCCATCGGCGGACAACATCGGCAGGACCGAAGCGCGCGTCGGCAACAACGTGGTGATCGACACCGTGGGCGACTTCAACCTGGCGGCGCGCGATGTGGCCGACGTCGAGGTGCGCGCCAATTCCAAGACCTGGGGTCTGGCTGCCTACGCCGACGGCTACTCGCTGTCCGACCTGCGTGTCCGTTCGCGGGCCTCTGTCGGCAGCGGCAGCGACATCCGCGCGGATGGCTTCATCAACGTCGGTGCCGGGCGTGATGCCAATGGCGCGCGCAACACTTTTTCCACCGTTGCGACCGCCGACCTCTACAACAACGCGGCGGTACCGATCTCCAGTTCGGACTGGGGTGCCGACGCACTGCTGAATCAGGACAACCAGATCACCATCGCCGGTACGCTGCGCAGCGTGAAGGACGTGAACCTGAGCGCCGACAAGGGCTTCGGTCACCGCGTCGACGGTCAGGGCGTGGCGCGCGACCTGTACAGCCAGGCCGCCAGTGCGATCGCCAGCGGGGTGAGCAATCTGTTCGGCGGCGGCGACGTGTCGATCGAACAGAACAGCGGCCGCAGCATCGAACAGTCGCGTGCCGGCGTGTCGGTGAGCGGTCTGGTCGATGCCGGCATCCAGAACCAGCAGCTGATGACGATCAACGAAAGCGGCAGTGGTTCGCCGACGCTGACGCTCAGCGTGCAGGTGCCGCGCGAGGGGCAGGGGGCGGAGTGCCGTACTCCGGGCACCGCCGGCTGCACCTATGACACGGTGACCAAGCAGTACTGGATCACCCGCTCGGACGGCATGGAGCTGCCGACGCTGAGCGTGGAGAACCTGCAGGACAACCTGCGCACGCGCATCAACGCGCTGAAGGAGATCCGCGGCAACTACCAGGGCACGACCAGCACCGGCGGCGATGCCAGCAACCCGGAAACGGTGGCTGCACTGACCGCGGAAATCAATTTCCTCGAACAGCAGATGGCCGACCTGTTCCCGGCCGGTGGCGCCAACGCATCGATCGCCAACGCGGCCTTCATCGTGATGCCCGAGGTCGACGCGCGTGGCGGCAACATCAACGTGATCGGCGACAACCTCGCCGGCAACGGTCGCCTCAATGCGCGCGGCGAAGCGAAGATCGAAATCATCAACAACAGTTCGGCCTTCCTGCGGACCGATGAACTGATCATCCCGGAGGACGCGACCGGCCGCCTCACGCTGAACGGCGTCGCCATCCTGAACACGCCGGGGAGCAACCCGACCACCGGACAGATCAACGCCGCGCTGAACGATCGCAACCAGGGCGGCACGGCCGCCTTCGCCAGCGTCGGCATCGCACCGAACTCGCCGGCGCCGTCGATCACGGTGCGCAACACCTACGTTCCGGCCGATGGCGATACGCGTGCGCCGGACATCGAGGTGGTTGGCAATATCAGCAACCTGCTCGGATCGGTGACGCTGGAGAGCGAGCGCGGCAGCGTGCTGGTGCAGCCGAAGGACCCGCTGAACCCGCTGACCGCACCCAATATCCAGGCGGCAGACATCAACATCACCGCCGGTCGCGACTTCGTGTTCAGCTCGCCGTCGGCCTTCTATCACACCGCAGGCAATCCGCGCGACATGTGGGGCGGTACGCGCACGCCGAGCGGCAACAGTGGTGGTCTGGCCAACAACTACGAGGACGGCACCGCGTCGTCCGGCTCCAGTACGGAAGCACGCAATGGCACCGGCGGCCCGACCATCGCCGGCAACAACATCTTCATCAGCGCGCGCTACCTGAACATCAACGGGCTGCTGCAGAGCGGGCTGCCGGACCGCAACATCGTCATCGGCGACAACGCGCGGGTGAATCTGAACATCGGTCCGTACAAGACGGCCACGACGCTGGCGGAGGCAAAATCCAACTACGACGCGCTGGTGGCGGCGGGGATGAAACCGTCCGATCCGCGCTTCCGCATCAGCAACACCGAAGGCAACATCGTGGCCTTCTTCAATGCGGAACTGAACCGCGTCGAGCTGGAACCGGTGAAGGTCGAGGGGGGCAAGCTTGAGCTGCTGGGCGAGATCCTGAACACCGGCGGTGGCCGCATCGCGGCGATGGACGGCTACGGCCGCTTCAACATCGACAACCGCAGCGGCTACGACATCGTGATCACCGGCCTCGATACCGGCAACGACATCGAAGGCAAGGTGCGCATCACCGATTACCTGCGGCGCTGGGATCCGCTGGCCAACGGCGGCCAGGGCGCCATCGTCACCAACGCATCGCAATCCAGCACACAGACCGTCGCCTACTACAACAGCCTGACGCCGGTGACGCGCGAAGTCACCCGTCTGGGCAACGCCGTCAAGACACGCGACCTCATCACCACCACCGATGCGCAGAACAAGGTGAAGGAAGTCGAGGTCGAGCACTACGACGACGTGGCCGGTCGCAGCACGGGATACGCACCGGTGACCGGACAGACCTATACCTGGGTCACCGGTCAGCGCAACACGACCAACACCTATTCGCGGTACGAGAAGGAAACCAAGTTCTGGTTCTTCCCCGGCAGCTGGTCGCTGGCCGATCGCACCGCCTACCGCACCTGGGACGATCCGACGCCGCTGTCCGAGGGCGAGTATACGAAGATCGACACCGGCATGGGCAACACGACCTACCGCTACCAGCGACGCGACGTGACCACCGCGTTCCGCTCCTGGGATCGCGAGGATTCCGAGTGCTCGGCCTTCCTCTGCATCTGGAAGTGGCATACCTACGAGGTGTGGACCGAAACCGGCTCCAAGCGCTACAACACGCACACGGTGAAGGCCGACCACTCGATCCCGATCAACTTCATCGGTTACGACAGCGGCCAGGTCGACATCCGCAGTCGCGCCGACATCATCTTCGCCGGCAGCCTGACCAACCGCACCGGCACGACGACGGTGGACGCCACCGCCGGCAACGGCCTGCCGGGGGGCGCCATCACGGCGGAAAGCGTGCGCGGCGTCATCACCGCGCAGAACCTGACCCTGCGTGCCGCCGACGGCATCGGCAACACGCTGACGCCGCTGCAGATCGACATGCTGGGCACCGGCGCGGTGACGGCCATCAGCGCGCACGGCGACATCGGCCTGCGTGAAATGAGTGGCGACATGCGGGTGAGCGAAGTGCGTACCGACAACAGCGGCCGCGTGTTCCTGCAGGCGGACCGCGACATCGTTGCGGCCGGTAGCGGCAACGCGGTACGCGTGCAGGGTGGCGGCGTGGAGCTGGTGTCCAGCTCGGGCCAGATCGGCACCGACGCGCAGGCGCTTGTGGTGCAGACCCAGGCCACCGCGCAGGGCGGTCTGAGTGCGACCGCCAGCGGCGACATCCATCTGATGCAGCCGGACGGCGACATGCAGCTGGACAAGATCGAATCGCAGTCGGGCGACGTGACGCTGACCGCGCTCGGCGGTCGCATCACCGACGGCAACCGTAACGAAACGCGCGATACCCGCGCCGAAGCCGAACTCGACGCGCTGTGGAACGACCTGCGCCTGCGCGAATCGGATGGCGCGGCCGACAGTCTGGCCGACGCGCTGAAGGGCCACCGCTCGCAGATCAGCCGCGAGTACCAGGAGTACTGGTCGCTGCGCAACGTCGAACTGATCGAGGATCCGCAGAACGCCGGCAGCTTCGTCTATCGCGCCGACAGCTACAACGCGGCTACCGCGTCGACGCGGCTGCGTACGCTGCACGACAAGCTGAGCGGACTTGGCATCTCGCTCGGCAGCACCGGTGCCAGCTACGACAGCAGCTTCAGCTACGTCGGCTCGGCCGCGACCGACACCGTCATCGCCGGCATGTCCGACGGCACCCATGTGTGGACCGACAACCAGGTGCGTTACGGCGTCAGCGCGGCGATCTACAACAAGTCGACGTCGGACACCGAAACGCGCGTCGAACAGCCCAATGTGGTCGGTCGCCACATCGTGCTGAACGCCAACAGCGCCAATGGCGGCGTCGGCCGCGACGAGGGCCAGTTCACCGTCAGCATCGCCAGCCTGACCGCGCTCACGCCGGATCAGCGCCGCGCGCTGTCGGCGGCCGAGGCTGACGACGTGGCGATCGACACGGTGGCCAAGACCGCGACCGTGCTCAAGCGCGACGACGTCGACATCGCCACCACGGCGGGAGGCTCGGTCACGGTCAATGCACGCGGCCACGTCTTCCTCGGGGCTGACGATTACGACCGCAACGGCACCGTGCTGCCGGGCGACATCAATCTGGTGTCGCTGGACGCCACCGGCGGCGGCGTCGACTTCAGCAAGACGATCCGGCTCAAGGTGTCTGGCGGCATCGTCGATGCCAGCACGACGAACGCGCCGAACCTGCGTGGCGGCAGCACCATCATCGAAGCGGGCAGCGGCAGCATAGGCAGTGCAGCCAGGCCGATCACCCTCGATCTGGGCGAGGCGGCGACGCTGACCGCGCGCGCGTCGACCGGCATCTGGCTGAACGAGATGAGCGGTTCGATGCGGGTGGCCGAAATGTTCGCCGGCAGCGGCGGCATCCATCTGACGAGTGCCGGCAGCATCGTTGATGCCAGCGGCGCCCAGCGTGCGGTGGCCATGCAGACGGCCGCTGGCGACATCGACCTGGTGGCGCTCGGCGGCAGCATCGGTGCCGACGGCCAGCCGCTGCTGATCGCGCAGGGTGCGGGCGGGCTGGTCAATGCGCAGGCCAGCGGCGACGTGCATCTGTCCGGTACGCGAGCGGTCGAACCGGGTCTGTCGCCGGCGCTGACGATCGGTACTGTCAGTACCGGTGGTTCGATGTCCCTCGCCGCACCGGTCGGCGATCTGCGTCAGACCGGCGACGCCGAGGCAGTGGGTGATATCGCGGTGCAGGCAGGGCGTTACCTGATGGACGACGGCACTGTGCTGCGCGCCGACAGCGGCACCATCGCGATCGACGCCACCGGCGACGTCGTGGTCGGCCGTATCGAGGCGACGAACAACGCCACCGCCGACGCCATCCGCATCACGACCGGCAGTCGAATTCTTGATGGTGGCGACATCGGCACCTGGGATCTGGTCGCGGCCACGCCCGGTGCCGGCGTCACGCTGGATGCCGCCGGCGGCGTCGGCAACGCAAGCTGGAACAACGGTTCGCCGCGCGCGATCGCCGATGCGCTGGAAACCGATATCGCGAAGATCGACGCCATCAGCACCGCCGGCGGCGTGCACATCGACGAGCGCGACGACATCGAGATCGGCCGCATCGAAGTCCGCGACGACGCCTGGGTACGTGCCGCCGGCGACATCGAGAACGGCACGGTGTACGCGTCGCGCGGCAATATCGACCTGCTGTCCGGCGGCAAGGTGACGGTGGTCGACGCGACGGCGGACCTGGGCAGCACGACGGTGATCGCCGAGGACGACATCCTGATGGACGCGGTTACTGCAGGTAACGGCGTGACGCTGGAGTCGAACAACGGCAGCGTCAGCGTGTCGCGCATCACCGGCGACATCCTGTCGCTGTCGGCGAAGAACGATCTGAACCTCGGCACGCTGAGCGTCGGTCGCTCGCTGTTCTTCAATTCGCAGTCGGTCACTGCCCGCATCCTGCACACCCGCAACGACGCACCGCTGGCGATGCGCGCGGTCGGTCGTGGCGGCGTGCCGGCGCGCTGGGTCGATCTGACGATCAACAGCGAGGTCGGCGTGCGCTTCGACCGCTTCAGCGCGCTCGACGCCGAGGTCACGATGGAGCGCGGCTTCCTGCGCATTGACCAGGGCCGCATCGAGAACCGCGCGCGCTTCATCAACCCGGTCAGCAATGTCTACATGGACAACCTGACCACGGTGGTCGAACCGGCCGACGTGCAACTGCATCACCCGGGCAAGGTGTTCGGCAACATGCTGCTCGACGAGTGGCTGCTGGTGACCGACCCCTACGTCGTGATGCGCGATCCGCTGCACGAAGTGGTGATGAACACTGTGCTCGATTACAGCGGCCGCGAGCAGTCGCGAGAACTCATCGTCACCCGCGTCAATACGCCGGACAAGCAGTCGGCAGCGGGTCAGGTGCCGCAGATCGCGTCGGTATCGATCAACGTGCCGCTCGACATTCCGGCCGTGAATTCCGGTGAGGAAGAGAGCGAAGAAGAGGCCGAGGCTCGTCGTCGGGCCGAAGAGGAGGTTGTCGAGTGAGTCTTGCTCAGCGTCGGACGAAGGTGGGACAGGGCGCTGCGTGCGCACTGGTTTCGGCATTAAGCCTGCTGCTGCCGCTGCAGGTGGATGCGCAGGCGGTGCCGCAGATTCCGGCGGCCGCCGATCCGGGCGTGATCCAGGAACGTTCGCGTGACATCGAGCGGCGACTGCGCGAGGAGCGGGAGCGGCGTCCTGATGACACGCCCACCATCGACGACGACGCGCTGAAGCCGGCGCCGGTCAAACCGGCGGCCGGTGCGCGTTTCATGCTCCGGCGCATCGATTTCACCCGCTCGGAACTGCTGGAGGAGGCGACACTGCGCGGCCTGGCGGCCGGCCTCGAAGGGCGCGAGGTCACGCTGGGCGAGGTGCAGGAACTGGTTGATCGCATCAACGCGCTGTATCGCGACCAGGGCGTGCCGACCGCGCAGGCGGTACTGCCGGCACAGGAAGTGGCCGATGGCGCGATCACCATCAAGCTGGTCGAAGGCCGCGTCGGCAAGGTGGTGATGAGCGGCAACGACAGCACTTCGGAGGCCTTCATCCGCGAGCGGCTCGGCCAGAGGCCGGGCGAACTGGCCGACGTGGCCGCGCTCGAGCGCAGCATGATGCGCTTCAACCGCACCCAGGACGTGCAGTTGCGGGCCGAGCTGAAGCCGGGCGCGAAGTTCGGCGAAACCGATTTCGCGCTGTCGGTGAAGGAACCGCCAAAGCATGAAATGCGGCTGTTCGCTGACAGCAGTGGCAGCCAGGCGACTGGCGTCTACCGTGTCGGCGCCTTCTACCAGAACCGCAGCCTGCTTGGTTTCCGCGATGCGCTGGGCGTCACGTTGGTGGGCGCCGATGGGCACGAGGGCAGGGCGATCTCGTACAGCTTTCCGCTCGGCACACTGGGCACGCGGCTCACGCTGTCCTGGTTCAACGACCACACGCGCATCATCGACGGCCCCTTCCGGCCGCTGCGCATCCGCGGCGAATCGACGGCGTGGACTGCGCTGCTGCGGCATCCGGTGCTGATTGGTGGCAATTACCAGCTCGATCTGCTCGGCGGCGCGAAGAAGCGCAAGACCGAGAGCTGGATTTCCGGGCGGCTGTTCCAATCGACCGACATCGACGATCTGTCGCTCGGCGTCGATGGCCAGTGGTGGGAGAAGGACCGCATCTGGACCGGCTCGCTGACCTACTCGAACGGCAAGGCCGACCCGATCGACGACATCGTCAGCACATCGTTCTCGATCTGGCGTGGCTCGCTGCGCCGCGTGCAGGATCTGTCGGACGGCTGGTCGGTGCAGAGCAACCTTGCCTTCCAGTACACGCGCGACGAGAACCTCACGTCGAGCGAGCAGTTCCTGATCGGTGGCGACAACAGCGTACGCGGCTACCAGACCGGCCTCTTCAGCGGCGACAAGGGTCTCGCCGCGTCGATCGAACTGCACCACCCGCTGCCGCAGCCGCCGGTGGCGCCGGTGCGCACGGCCGGCTTCCTGTTCCTCGACTACGGCGCAACCCAGCCTTTCCGTCCGGTCGGTTCGACGCGCGGCACCGACACGCTGGCCAGCTACGGCTGGGGCGTGAATGCCAATATCAACGACCGCGTGTCAGCCCGCTTCACGCTGGGCCTGCCCATCCGCGACCGCGTGCAGGATCCGCGCAACTACTACGTCCACTTCCAGATCGTCGCGCAGCTGTTCTGAGCAACGGCGCAGGCGCTCTCCGGATGGTGCGCCCGCCCCGTCGCTGGAGCCCGCACCGGGGTTCTGTGGGAGGGGTCCTCCGACCCCGACAGCGGCCTGGCCCGAAGCCCACAGGGGCTTGTCGCGGCCAAGGCCGCTCCCACAGGCGGTGCACGAGATCCGCGACCTGAGCCTGGGCCGGGGTTCTGTGGGAGGGGTCTTCTGACCCCGACTGCAGTCTGAATCGAGGCCGGCAGACCGCAGCTGCCGCGTCGCGGCCGAGGCCACTCCCACAGAAGATGCGCCGGAGCGACTCAGACCGCGACGAAGTCCAGTGTTTTAGACAGCATGAACATGACGGTGCAGCCGGTGTCCGTCTCGTGCGGTCCGTGCACGGTGCCGGCCGGCGCGGCGAACACGGCGCCTGGCCCGTAGCGGCGGCCGTTCTCGATGAACTCGCCGTCGAGCACGTAAGCCACTTCGTCGGCCTCGGTGTGCAGGTGGTTCTGCACCGCCGATCCGGGATCGAAGCGATAGACAACGACTGAAGCGCCTTCGGCGGGGTTGCCGTCGAGCACCTTGTAATGCACGCCTTCGATGCCGCTGGCCTGCCAGCTCAGATCGTCGGCGTGGAACTGGGTGGTATACATTCGGGGCTCCGGAATGGCCGGGTCGGATTGACCCGCACGACGCTGCGCACGGACCATGCCATCCGTCCCGTCGGCCACACCCGAGCGACGTGCCCCCGCACGATGGCGTCGACACGCCGTTTGCTGCGCATCGACGCCATCCGGACATACCTCCGAACGCCGCGGTCAGCCGTTCCTCAGACTGAAAGTCGAACCGCCCGCCGTCGGGCGGACGAATTCCGGACTGTGCCGATCGCTCGCCGGCAGCGTGTTCAGACGCGCCGGCGTGCGACCAGCGTGACCAGACCCAGGCCCGCGGCCAGCATGGCCCAGGTGCCAGGCTCCGGTACCGCCGTCACCTGCAGCAACTGGCCGCGGATCTCGCCGCCGGGAAAGACCGCGTTGTGGATGTTCACGTAATACCCCCCCGCCAGCAGATCGGTCAGATCGAGCGCGCCCGGCCCACTCCGGCTGAATGCGGCGGCCGTCCAGCTGCCGTCGTCCTGCATCGCCTGCAGGATGTCGTCAGCGAAATCGAACACCACCGGTCCGTTGCTGCCGGCTGGACCTTCGTGAATATGGGCACCCGTCACCGACGCGGCCAGACCGCCAGCGCCGAAGATGAGCTGGGTGATGCTGTTCGTGCTGTCGTCGAACGTGAGGTAGGCGCTGCCGGACGCCATCGAGGCGTTGGCGGGCACCTGGCTTGCGCCCGACAGGTTGGCGACGAACTGGAAGGTGGCGGCCTGTGCGGTCGAGGCGGCCAGGGCGAGGGCGGCAATGACGACTTTGCAGGCTTTCAGACGGGTCATGACGAAATCTCCGTAACGGTTGTCGGGAATGTTCGGGCCGGACACGGGATGCATCCGCGGCGGTACCCCTCGTGCTACACGGCAGGTGCCGTTCCGGATGCAGGCATCGCCTGAAAGTCGGACCGCCCGGTCGACGGGCTGCGGCCGATTTTCGGACTTCCCGTGTGGTGCGCCGCAACGTTTCCCGATAAGCAGTCACTTCATCCCCCTCCGGACTGTCGTTTCCGGCGATGGTGCGACGCACACGACGCGCGCCGGCACAGGCTTTGCTGAATCTCCTCCGGGCAATTCGCGGCGACGTCGCGAAACACCGATGCAACAAGGAGGAGGCAGATGAAAAAGCTCTACCCGGACGCCAAGAGCGCGCTCAAGGGTTTGCTCAAGGACGGACAGACGCTGGCGGTCGGCGGCTTCGGGCTGTGCGGCATTCCCGAGCAGCTGATCGACGCGGTGGCCGACAGCGGCACGCACGACCTCACGGTGATCAGCAACAACGCCGGCGTCGATGGCATCGGCCTCGGCAAGCTGCTGGCCAATCGTCAGGTGCGCCGGATGATCGCGTCCTACGTCGGCGAGAACGAGGAGTTCGAGCGCCAGCTGCTGTCGGGCGAACTGGAGGTCGAACTGACGCCGCAGGGCACGCTGGCGGAAAAGCTGCGCGCTGGCGGGGCCGGCATCCCGGCGTTCTACACGCGCACCGGCGTCGGCACGCCAGTCGCCGACGGCAAGGAAACGCGCGATTTCGGCGGCCACCGCTATCTGCTCGAACATGCGCTGCTGGCCGATGTCGCGCTGGTCAAGGCGTGGAAGGCCGACGGTGCGGGCAATCTGGTCTTCCGCAAGACCGCGCGCAACTTCAATCCGATGATCGCGACTGCCGGGCGCACGACGATCGCCGAGGTCGAGGAGATCGTGCCGACCGGCCAGCTCGACCCGGACCAGATCCATACGCCGGGCATTTTCGTGCAGCGCGTGATCGTCAATCGCACCCCTTCGAAGCACATCGAAAAACGCACGACGAGGACCGCCTGACATGGCCTGGACACGAGACGACATGGCGCGCCGCGCGGCGCGCGAACTGCGCGACGGCTACTACGTGAACCTCGGCATCGGCATGCCGACGCTGGTGGCCAACCACATTCCGGAAGGCATGGACGTGTGGCTGCAGTCGGAGAACGGCCTGCTGGGCATCGGCCCCTTTCCGACCGAGGACGAGGTCGACGCCGACCTCATCAACGCCGGCAAGCAGACGGTGAGCACGCTGCCGGGCAGCAGCTTCTTCAGCAGCGCCGACTCGTTCGCGATGATCCGCGGCGGCCATATCGACCTCGCCATCCTCGGCGCGATGCAGGTGAGCGAACGCGGCGATCTGGCGAACTGGATGATTCCGGGCAAGCTGGTCAAGGGCATGGGCGGCGCGATGGATCTGGTGGCCGGTGTGCGCCGTGTCATCGTCATGATGGAGCACTGCAGCCGCAGCGGCGAACACAAGATACTGAAGCAGTGCGACCTGCCGCTGACCGGGGTCGGCGTGGTGAGCCTCATCGTCACCGACCTGTGCGTGCTGGCGGTGACGCCGGACGGTCTGGAGCTGCGCGAACTGGCGCCTGGCGTGAGCATCGACGAGGTGCTCGAAAAGACCGGTGCGCCGGTGCTCACTGCGCCGGTGGTGCTGTGCTGACGCCGGGCGGTGCGGCGCCTGCCGCCGCCGCGCGTCGCAGCGCGCGCGCCAACGTGATCACGCTGCAGCAGCTGGTGCAGGGTTACGGCATTCCGCTGGCCCGGATTTCCGCCTTCGAGGAACTCGGCATCATCGATGCGGCCGGTGCCGACCGTTACAGCTGCGAGGACGACGACCGACTCATCATCGCCGCGGCCGCCGTGCAGCTCGGTTTCACGCTGCGCGAACTGCGCGAGCTGATGGACCTGTACGACGAAGCGTCGCCGGCCCGCCGCGCCCTGCCCAACTTCATGAAGCTGCTCGCCAGCTACCAGCGCCTGATGGCCTGGCGCCAGCCCGAGGGCTACGACCCGCCGCCGGCCGGACGTCAGCGCAAGCCTTTCCGCGCCCGGCACTTCCGCCCGGAAATCGTCTCTTCAAAGGAATCGACATGAGCATCCTGGTTGGCCAGACGGCGCCGGACTTCACCGAGAACGCGGTGTGGGGCGACAACGAGTTCCGCCCCTACACGCTGTCGGACGGTCGCGGGCGCTACACCGTGCTGTTCTTCTATCCGCTGGATTTCACCTTCGTCTGTCCGTCGGAACTGATCGCCTTCGAGCGGCGCATGCCCGAGTTCGCCCGCCGCAACGTCGATGTCGTCGGCTGTTCCATCGACTCGGCCTACACGCACCTCGCATGGAAGAAGACCTCGTATGCAGAGGGAGGCGTCGGTCCGCTCAGCTATCCGCTGATCTCCGACATGACGCACGCCGTGTCGCGCGCCTACGGCGTCGAAGGGCCGATGGGCATTTCGCTGCGCGGCACCTTCCTGATCGATCGCTCCGGCGTGGTGCAACACCAGATCGTGAACAACCTCGCGCTGGGCCGCGACATCGACGAGCTGCTGCGCGTGATCGATGCGCTTCAGCATACGGAACTGCACGGCGAGGTCTGCCCCGCCGGATGGCAGAAGGGCAAGGCCGGCATGACGCCGACCGATCGTGGTGTGGCGAGCTACCTCGCCGAGCATTCGGACATGTTGTGATGGCACCCTGGGAGAGCGGACACATGAAACTGTACGACTGGCACGCAGCCCCGAACCCGAAGCGGGTTCGCATGTTTCTCGTCGAGAAGGACCTGGACCTGAACATCGTCGAGGTGTCGGGTGAGAACCTGCGCCTGCGGGCCGACTACATCGAGAAGTTTCCGCAGGCCATGGTGCCCATGCTGGAACTGCCGGACGGCCGCCAGATCGGCGAATCGATGGCGATCTGCCGTTACCTCGAAGAACTGCATCCTGCGCCGCCGCTGCTCGGTCGCAACGCCTACGAGCGCGCCATCGTCGACATGTGGGAAAGGCGAGCCTTCGACGAAGGCATGATGGCAGCCGGCGAGGTGTTCCGGAATACCGCCGACGCCTTCCGCGACCGCGGTCTGCCGGGCTTCGCGTCGCCGGTGGCGCAGATTCCTGCCCTGGTCGAACGCGGCCGCGAGCGGCTCGGTCACTTCTTCCGCAAGTTCGACCAGCAACTGGGCAAGCATCGCTACGTTGCCGGCGAGACCTTCTCGGTGGCCGACTGCACCACCTACTGCAGCATCGAGTTCGCCGGCTGGTCGGACATCGGCATTCCGGCCGACTGCAGCAATCTGCTGCGCTGGCACAAGGACGTGAGCGCGCGCCCGAGCGCGCGCGCCTGAGGATCGCCGACATGCGATGCCGGATATGGGGCGACACGCTGCAGGGCAGGGCGGCGCGCGCATCCGGATCGCATCGAGGCCACTGAGCACTGCATCGGGGGATGCGCGAATGATCGACCTTTACTCTGCACCGACACCTGATGGCTGGAAGGTTTCGATTGCGCTCGAAGAGCTGCGCATCCCCTATGCCGTGCACCCGATGGAAGCCTGCAGCGGCGAACGCCTGGCGCCGGACTTCCTGCGCGTCAGCGCCTGCGCCTGTTCGCCCACCATCGTCGATCACGACGCAGCGGGTTTCTCGGTCAGCGATGCCGGTCCCGTTCTGGTCTATCTCGCCGAACGCAGCGGCCAGCTGATGCCGAGCGACGCCATGGGTCGCTCGCGTGTGATGCAGTGGCTCATGCTGCCGGTCGACGCCGCCGACGCGGCGAAGACGGGTGATGCGAAGGCAGCACGGGCGGAGATGTTGCGTCTGTTCGCGCTGTTCGACCACCACCTACAGGGCGCCGACTACCTTGCTGGCGCGTTCAGCATTGCGGACATCGCACACTGGGCCTGGATGCGCATGCATGCGTGGTCCGACGTGGATATGCATCGCTTCAACGCGCTGGCGCGCTGGCTTCAGCGTGTCGCGGCGCGCGACGCCACGCTGCGCGGCCTGCGTGCGCTGCCGTCACCGTCGCTCGAACGGCCGGCCGAGCATGTGTGGAAAGTGAAATCCATCCTGCTGCGTTGAGCGCGCGAGCTCGGCTCTCGCACGCTTCGCTCGAGGAACCGAACGAGAGCGCTCTGTGCGATGCAGTCATGACTGCCGCCTGGGCCTGAACCGGGCGCCGCGCAATGCCCGCCGTTGCTGTCGGGGTCAGAAGACCCCTCCCACAAAAAGCCCAAACTTCGGCCGAGGTTCCGCGCATTCCCTGTGGGAGCGGCCTTGGCCGCGACGCCGCTTTTGCCGGCCGCCGGCTTCGGTCAAGGCCGCAATCGCGAGCAAGCGCGCTCTCCCACGCTTCGCTCGAGGAACCGAACGAGGGTGCTCTGCGGGATGCAGTCATGACTGCCGCCTGGGCCTGAATCAGGCGCCGCGCACTACCCACGGTCGCTGTCGGGGTCGGAAGACCCCTCCCACAAAAAAACCAAACGACGACCGAGGGTCGCTCGCATTCCCTGTGGGAGCGGCCTTGGCCGCGATGCGGCTTTGGCTGGCCGCCGGCCTCGATCAAGGCCGCAATCTCTTGAGCAAACCGGCCCACACCGATGCTCAGCCACGCCGCGCGAGCCACGGTGTTGACGCCGTCCGGAAGTTGTTGCGACGCAGCATATCAAAACCGTCCGAAACGACCGTCCGACGCGGGTTTCCGGACAGTCCGATCGCACTACGGTCGCTTCATACGATGCCGTCCGAATTCCATCCGTCCGATGCCCGTCGGCATGTTGTCACCCGACAGGCGAAGAAAATTATCCATATATAAATCAATCGCTTGAGAGATTGCCGTGTGCCGGAATCCGCACTGGCACCGTCCTTGCACCTAGAGGCTTGTTCGATCGCGGCCAGATCGATCAGGAAACACCGGCCCACGGGGGTCGGAGGCGAAGAGCAGTTGGACTATTCAAATGGAGACGTGGAGATGACGATCGATAACTCGTCGGTTCAGGTGCTGGGGATTGATGCAGGCGGCACCATGACCGACACCTTCTTTGTCCGTGCGGACGGCCGCTTCGTGGTCGGCAAGGCACAGAGCAATCCCGGGGACGAATCCCTGGCGATCTACAACTCGTCGGTCGATGCACTGGCGCACTGGGGCCGTGAGGTCGACGACGTGTACCCGGAGCTGGTGACCTGCGTGTACTCCGGTACCGCGATGCTGAACCGCGTTCTGATGCGCAAGGGCCTCGACGTCGGCCTCATCTGCAACCGCGGTTTCGAGCAGGTGCATTCGATGGGCCGCGCGCTGCAGAGCTATCTGGGTTACGCGCTGGAGGACCGCATCCACCTGAACACGCACCGCTATGACGAGCCGCTGGTTCCGGTGTCGCGTACCCGTGGCGTGACCGAGCGTACCGACGTGCAGGGCAAGGTCGTCATTCCGCTGCGTGAAGCCGAAGTGCGCACCGCGGTGAAGGAGCTGGTCGAAGCCGGTTCCCAGGCCATCGTCATCTGCTTCCTGCAGTCGCACAAGAACGGCACCAGCGAACAGCGCGCCCGCGACATCGTCAAGGAAGAACTGAAGAAGCTCGGCTCCAGCATCCCGGTCTTTGCCTCGGTGGATTACTACCCGCAGCGCAAGGAAAGCCACCGCATGAACACCACCATTCTCGAAGCCTATGGCGCGGAACCGTCGCGCGAGACGCTGAAGAAGGTGAGCGACCGCTTCAAGAAGCACGGCGGCAAGTTCGATCTGCGCGTGATGGCCACGCACGGCGGCACCATCAGCTGGAAGGCCAAGGAACTGGCCCGCACCATCGTGTCCGGCCCGATCGGCGGCGTGATCGGCTCCAAGCTGCTGGGCGAGGCGCTCGGTGACGAGAACATTGCCTGCTCTGACATCGGCGGTACCTCGTTCGACGTGGCCCTGATCACCAAGGGTTCGTTCGCCATCAAGTCCGATCCGGACATGGCCCGTCTGGTGCTGTCGCTGCCGCTGGTGGCGATGGACTCGGTCGGTGCCGGTGCCGGTTCCTTCGTGCGCCTGGATCCGTACTCGAAGTCGCTGAAGCTGGGCCCGGACAGCGCTGGCTACCGCGTCGGCACCTGCTGGCCGGAAAGTGGCCTGGACACCGTGTCGGTGTCGGACTGCCACGTCGTACTCGGTTACCTGAACCCGAACAACTTCCTCGGCGGCGCGATCAAGCTCGACGTGCAGCGTGCGCGTGACCACATCAAGGCGCAGATCGCCGACCCGCTGGGCCTGTCGGTCGAAGACGCGGCCGCTGGCGTGATCGAGCTGCTCGATCTGACGCTGTCCGAGTACCTGCGCGCCAACATCAGCGCCAAGGGTTACAACCCGGCTGAATTCACCTGCTTCTCCTACGGCGGTGCCGGCCCGGTTCACACCTACGGCTACACCGAAGGCGTCGGCTTCAAGGACGTCGTCGTACCCGCCTGGGCGGCCGGCTTCTCCGCCTTCGGCTGCGCCTGCGCCGACTTCGAATATCGCTACGACAAGTCGGTCGACCTCGGTGTCGCCCAGCTGGCCAGCGACGCCGACAAGGCGGCCGCATGCCAGACCCTGCAGGCGGCCTGGACGGAGCTGGCGGGCAAGGTGATCGAGGAGTTCGTCATCAACGGCTTCAAGCCGGAAGACGTGATGCTGATCCCCGGCTACAAGATGCAGTACATGGGTCAGCTGAACGACCTGGAAATCATCTCGCCGGTGTCGACCGCTGCGACCGCGTCCGACTGGGACAAGATCGTCGAAGCCTTCGAGAACACCTACGGCCGCGTCTATGCGAGCTCCGCACGTTCGCCCGAACTGGGCTTCTCGGCCACCGGCGCAATCATGCGCGGCACCGTGGTGACGCAGAAGCCGGTGCTGCCGGAAGACCCGGACTGCGGCCCGACGCCGCCGCCGGAAGCGCGCATCGGTACCCGTCCGTTCTATCGCCACAAGAAGTGGGTCGATGCGGTGATCTGGAAGATGGAAGCGCTGAAGTCGGGCAACCACATCGTCGGCCCGGCCATCATCGAATCCGATGCCACCACCTTCGTCGTGCCGGACGGTTTCGAGACCTTCGTCGACAAGCACCGCCTGTTCCACCTGAAGGAAGTCAAGTAAGCGCCGGCGTCCTGAAGGGCTGTCGGCGCCCACCCGGGCCCGGCAGCGCAGCGATCCGGAAAAAACTCCAAAGGAGAGACTGAATGAACATGATGAGCAACAACGAGACCGGCTTCGCCGATCTCCTGAAGAACGGCCAGACGCTGAAGCAGTTCCGCGACGGCATCATCGAGCGCACCAAGGCCAGCGGCCACTACAACGGCCTGGAGAAGCTCGAACTGCGCGACGCCGACCCGATCGGCTACGAGAAGCTGTTCTCCAAGCTGCGCGGCGGCCTGGTGCATGCCCGCGAAACCGCGAAGAAGATCGCCGCCAGCCCGATCGTCGAGCAGGAAGGCGAACTGTGCTTCACGCTGTACAACGCGGTCGGCGACTGCGTGCTCACCTCGACCGGCATCATCATCCACGTCGGCACGATGGGCGCGGCGATCAAGTACATGATCGAGAACAACTGGGAAGCCAACCCCGGCATCAATCCCGGTGACATGTTCACCAACAACGACTGCTCGATCGGCAACGTGCACCCGTGCGACATCGCCACCATCGTCCCGATCTTCTGGGAAGGCCGTCTGATCGGCTGGGTGGGTGGTGTGACGCACGTGATCGACACCGGCGCGGTGACCCCGGGTTCGATGTCGACCGGCCAGGTGCAGCGCTTCGGCGACGGCTACATGATCACCTGCCGCAAGACCGGTGTGAATGACACGCCGCTGCGTGACTGGCTGCACGAGTCGCAGCGTTCGGTGCGTACGCCGAAGTACTGGATTCTCGACGAGAAGACCCGTATCGCCGGCTGCCACATGATCCGCGAACTGGTCGAGGAAGTGATCCGTGCCGACGGCATCGAGGCCTACGAGAAGTTCGCCTACGAGGTCATCGAGGAAGGCCGTCGCGGCCTGATGAGCCGCATCAAGGCGATGACGCTGCCGGGCAAGTACCGCAAGGTGTCCTTCGTCGATGTGCCGTACAAGCACGAAGACGTGCAGGTGTCCTCCGCCTTCGCCAAGCTCGATTCGATCATGCACTCGCCGTGCGAAATGACGATCAAGCCGGACGGCAAGTGGCGCCTCGACTTCGAAGGTGCGAGCCGCTGGGGCTGGCATACCTTCAACGCCCACCAGGTGGCCTTCACCTCGGGTATCTGGGTGATGATGTGCCAGACGCTGGTGCCGACGCAGCGCATCAACGACGGCGCCTACTTCGCCACCGAGTTCCACCTGCCCAAGGGCACCTGGTGCAACCCGGATGACCGTCGCACCGGCCACGCCTACGCATGGCACTTCCTGGTGTCCGGCTGGGCGGCGCTGTGGCGCGGTCTGTCGCAGTCCTACTTCAGCCGCGGCTACCTCGAAGAGGTGAACGCCGGTAACGCCAACACCTCGAACTGGCTGCAGGGTGGGGGTATCAACCAGGACGGCGAGATCCACGCGGTGAACAGCTTCGAGGCCTCGTCTTGCGGTACCGGTGCCTGCGCCGTCAAGGACGGCCTGAACCACGCCGCCGCCATCTGGAATCCGGAAGGCGACATGGGCGACATCGAAATCTGGGAAATGGCCGAACCGCTGCTCTACATGGGCCGCAACGTGAAGGCCAACTCCGGCGGCTACGGCAAGTACCGTGGCGGCTGCGGTTTCGAGACGCTGCGCATGGTGTGGAACGCCCAGGACTGGACGATGTTCTTCATGGGCAACGGCTTCATGAACAGTGACTGGGGCATGATGGGTGGTTACCCGGCTGCCACCGGCTACCGCTTCGAAGCGCACAAGACCGGCCTGGAGCGTCGCATCGCCAACGGCGAAAGCCTGCCGCTGGGTGGCGACATCGATCCGACCTCGCCGACCTACGAGCACAACATCGACGCCACGGCACGGATCAAGCGCGACAAGCAGTGCATGACCACCGAGGACTGCTACGACAACCACGATCTGTACCTGAACTACCTGCGTGGCGGCCCCGGCTTCGGCGACCCGATCGACCGCGAGCCGAAGGCGATCGAGAAGGATCTGAACGAGAAGTTCCTGCTGCCCGAGTACGCCCAGAAGGTGTATGGCGCCGTCTTCACCCAGAACGCCAAGGGTGCGTACGTCATCGACGTGGCCAAGACCCAGGCCCGTCGCGCCGAGATGCGCAAGGAACGTCTGGCCCGTGCGGTGCCGGTGCGCGAATGGATGAAGGAAGAGCGCGAACGCATCATCAACAAGCACGCGTCGCAGGCCGTCCAGCACATGTTCGCCACCAGCTTCGCGCTGTCCGAGAAGTTCACCAAGCACTTCAAGGACTTCTGGAGCCTGCCGGCCGACTGGCAACTGCTGGAGACCGAACTGGGCGTTCCGTCCTACGGTTCCAAGCACCGCATGGACCTGTCGCTGATGCCTGACGTCACCACCGTCGTCCAGGTCGAAGAGTGACCTCCAACAGACCGATCACGCGAATCAAGGAGCAATAAATGTCGACTTACACCAACGAGCAGGTCGCTCACCTGGCCGAGGGCACGCTGGACTGGGAAACCACTTTCCGCATGCTGTCGATGCCGAAGGACAACAGCCGCTTCAAGCAGTACGTCGAGGCGCTGCAGAAGAAGGTGACCTTCAAGGACAAGATCGTGCTGCCGCTGGCCCCGCACATGTACATCGTGCAGACCGCGAAGAAGCAGTGGGTCATCAAGTGCGATTGTGGTCACGAGTTCTGCGACTACACCGACAACTGGAAGATGCACGCGCACATCTACGTGCGTGACACGGAAGAGGCGATGACCGAGGTCTATCCGAAGCTGATGGCGCCGGATACCAACTGGCAGGTGTACCGCGAGTACTACTGCCCGACCTGCGGCACGCTGCACGACGTCGAGGCACCGACCCCGTGGTACCCGGTGATCCACGACTTCGAGCCGGACATCGAAGCCTTCTACAAGGAGTGGGTCGGCCTTCCGGTGCCCGAACGGGCGTCGTGATGGATAGCCGGGGCGCCCACAAGGTGCCCCGGCGCGACCGGCCGGGGGAGGCCGGTCGCAGCGACAGCGGCCGGTTCCGGCCGGCCGCCTTCCTCCAAACACCCTGACGCGGAATCGGCAGTACCCGTATGCGGCCTTTGGCGGCTGCAGGGGGCCCCTCACGCCGAAATGTCCGTCCAGGTCATGAAAAGCGTCGTGCGCCCAGCGCACGGAACGGCGCCAGAAGGAGACAGAAGATGCTTCACCAGCTCAAGCGGTTCGGCAGCGGCGCACGTGCCGCGGTCAATGTCGTCACCTCGACGCTTCCCATCGCCATCATCGGTGGTCTGCTGTACGCGGGCTTCTTCGTGAAGGCCGAAGCCGTCATCAACAAGGTCGAGCCCAAGGCAGTCGAGCGGCGCGACAACTTCTTCAGTGTCACCGCACCGAGCGAGCAGATCGCCTGGGCTGCCGGTACCGGCGGCAAGATCGTTCGCAGCGACGACGGCGGAAAGACCTGGCACCGCCAGGTGGCCCCCACCTACGAGAACCTGCAGGGCATCGCCGCCTGGGATGCGCAGCACGCGGTGGTCGCGGGCAATCACGGCGTCATTCTCTACACCGCCGACGGCGGCAGCTCCTGGAAGGCCGGGCAGGTGCCGAAGTCGGACAACCCCAACAAGCTGTTCCGCGTGCACATCTTCGACGGCGTGGCCTGGGCGGTCGGCGAATTCGGTTCGCTGCTGCGCTCGGAAGACAAGGGCGTGACCTGGACGCGCGCGATGGAAGAAAAGGACCGCGCCTGGAACGACATCTACTTCCGCGGCCAGAACGGCTGGCTGGTCGGCGAATTCGGCACCGTCATGCGCACCACCGACGGCGGCGCGACCTGGACCGAGAACGAACTCGAAAACAAGGTGAGCCTGATGGGCGTCGATTTCCGCGACGACCAGAACGGCGTTGCCGTGGGCCTGACCGGGACTCTGCTGGTGACCAGCGATGGTGGCGCCAGCTGGCGCGAAGTGCCGCGCCTGACCCGCGAACACCTGCTCGACATCGCATGGGACGAGAACCGCTGGGTCGCCGTCGGCGACAAGGGCGTGATGGTCACGTCGGACGCCGCAGCCTCCGAATGGAAGCTCGGTCGCATCTCCGAGGGTGACGTCTCCTGGCGCACGCAGATCGCGCGTGCCGGCAATCGCTACTACGTATCGGGCGCCAATCTGGGCGTGCTCGAGGGCGGCAAGCTGACCATCGTCGGTCGATAAGAAGCGCAGGGGGAGAATGCTGTGAAAAACGAAACTTTCAGCAAGGTCGAACACGCGTTCGCGACGCTGATCCGTCATCGCACCTGGGTGGTGCTGGCGGTGGCGCTGCTGACCGCCGTCATGGGGTATCTCGCGAGCCACGTCGAAGTGAAGACGGTGTTCAGCGACTTGCTGCCGAAGAACCACCCGTACGTCGCGGTGAACCAGCAGTTCAAGTCCACCTTCGGTGGTTCGAACATGGTCAGCATCATGATCGAGGTGAAGGAGGGCGACATCTTCAAGCCCTCGGTGCTGGCCAAGGTGCAGAAGATCACCGTCGGTCTGCAGCAGGTCGACAGTGTCGACACCTACCAGATCATCTCGATCGCATCGAAGAAGATCAAGGAGGTGCGCGCCTCGACCGAGGGCGTCGAGTCGCGGCCCATCATGTGGCCGGAGCTGCCCAAGGGGCCGGCCGAGATGGCGGTGCTGAAGGAGGCGGTGCTCAACAATCCGCTGATCTACGGCCCCTATGTGTCGATGGATCTGAAGGCCACGCTGATCACCGCCGACTTCCTCGACGGTGACATCAATTACAGCAAGGCCTTCGAACAGATCATGGGTCTGGTCAAGGAGGCCGATGGCGACGGCGTGATGGTGCGCGTGGTCGGCGAGCCGGTGCTCTACGGCTGGGTCAATTACTACCTCGACGAAACCATACAGATCTTCTTCGCCGCCATCGCCTCGCTGGTCATCATCCTGATGCTGATCACGCGCACCTGGCACGGCACGGTGCTGCCGCTGCTGGCCGGTGTCATCAGCGCGATCTGGGCACTGGGCGCAGCCAAGCTGATGGGCTTCCACCTCGATCCGCTGGTGATCGTGGTGGCCTTCCTCATTACGGCGCAGGCAATCTCCAACTCAGTACAGCTGATTTCGCGCTACGACGACGAGATCGCGCACGGCGCGACGACGTCGGCCGCGGCCGCGGTGGCGAGCGCGAAGAACCTGTTCAAGCCTTCGATGCTGGCCATCGTCGCCGACGCGGGCTGCGTGCTGGTGGTGGCGCTGACCCCGATTCCGATGCTGGAAAAGATTTCCTACATCGGCACGGTGTGGATCTTCTCGATCTTCGTCAGCGCGCTGATCATGACCCCGGTCATGCTGTCCTTCTTCAAGCCGGGACAGGGGTTCGTGCATCCGCTGAACATCCGCCCGGTGCTCGAAACCATCCTGCGTGCCTGTGCAGGTGTCGTCACCACGCGCCTGCGCTACGTCGTGCTGGCCATCACCGGCGTCGTGTTCGTGGTGTCCGGCTGGTATGCCTTCAACCTGAAGGTGGGTGACGCCAACCCGGGTTCTCCCATCCTGTGGCCGGACTCGTCGTACAACCAGGATGCGTCCGACATCAACCGCCAGTTCCAGGGTTCCGACCGCATGTTCGTCGTGGTCGCCGGCAAGGAGAAGGGCGCGCTGCGCGAGCCGGAAGTGCTGCAGAGCATGGCCAACTTCCAGCGCTACATGGAAGCCCAGCCCGAGGTCGGCGGCAGCATTTCGCTGGCCGACATCCTGCCGCAGGTGCGCCGCGTGCTGCGCGAAGGCAATCCGATGTACGCCGAACTGGGCAACGACGCCGGCGAGAACTCGGAGCTGACCTATATGTTCGTCTCCGGTTCCGATCCGGGCGACATGGACCGCTACGCCGATGCCGACGCGAAGAACGGCGCGGTCACGCTGTTCTTCCGCGACCACCAGGGTGAAACCATCCGTACCGCGGTGGCCCGCGTGCAGGACTACGTGGCGCAGAACCCGATCGAGAAGGCGGACTACCTGCTGGCCGGCGGCCTGGTCGGCGTGCTGGCCGCGGTCAACGAGGTCATCCTCGCCGGCCAGATCGAGGCGATCGCGCTGGCGCTGCTGGTGCTGGTCGTGTGCTGCACGGTGACCTACCGCTCCACGGTGGCCGGGGTGTTCTTCATGATCCCGGTGATGCTGTCCAACACCATCACCTTCAGCTACATGGCATGGCAGGGCATCGGCATGAACATCAACACGCTGCCGGTGGTCGCCCTGGGCATCGGTCTGGGGGTGGATTACACCTTCTACATCGTCGATGGCATCCGCGAGGAACTGCACCACAACCCCAATGTGGAGCGCGCCATCGTCAAGGCGCTGTCCAGCGCCGGCCGCGGCGTGCTGGTGACCGCACTGACGCTGATCACCAGCGTCGGTCTGTGGAGCTTCTCGTCACTGCGCCTGCAGGCCGACATGGGTCTGCTGATCGCCCTGTGGCTCTTCATCTCGGCCTTCAGCGCGCTCTTCATCATGCCGGCCATCGTCTATGTGTTCCGCCCCGCGTTCATCGTGGGCAGCAAACAGCGCCCGATCGAGCGCGCCGAAGAACCTGCAGTCGTTGTGTGAGGGCAGCCCGTCGCGCCCGTCGGTGTCAGCCGACGGCGACGGGCGTGTGCAGGCGGCTCATGGGTAGTCCCAAACAGGAGGGAGTGGAGACATGAGAAGAAGCAGAACCTTCAGGCGGACCGGCACCGGTCTGGCGGTGGCGGCGGCACTGGCGATGATGGGCATGCCCGTCGCGCAGGGCGCCGAGGAGGCGGCGAAGGAGGGCGGCAACTGGGCGGGTACGGACGATTTCAGTTTCCAGCTGTCGGGTTACGCGCGTGCCTGGGCCTCGTTCAATCTCGAGGATCAACCGGAACTGAGCGCAGTCGGCAAGGACAGCGCCGGCAAGCTGTCGATGTTGCGCGGCTCCGTGCTGCTCGACGCCGACGCGAAGACCGGCCCGGTCAAGTGGAAGGTGATCGGTCGCCTCGACCGCGAGTACAAGACCAACTACCTCGAAGATCTCGAAGACCTGCGTGTCGCCAACGGCACGGCCGGCGGCAAGAGCATCACCGAAAACTACAACAACGGCGACATCCGCGAGTTCTGGGCGGAGATTCCCATTGGTGACCGCATCACGGTCAAGGCTGGCAAGCAGCAGCTGGTGTGGGGCGAGTCGGACTTCTTCCAGGCGATGGATCTGGTGCACGGTTACGACTACAGCTGGCGCCTGTTCTTCGAGGGCGAGAACGAGGAATGGCGCAAGCCGCTGATCATGGTGTCGACCAAGATCCGCATTCCCGAAGCCAAGGGCATGATCGCCGCCTTCGTACGTCCGGGCTGGGACCGCTGCGAGGACATCGGCAACACCTACGATATCCGCGGCGGCCGCTGGTTCTTCCAGCCCTA
>NZ_JADMJL010000043.1 GCF_018780585.1 Methyloversatilis discipulorum
ACCTGGGCGCCGGTGTCGGAGTTGGGCTTGAGCAGCACCGGGTTCATGTCGGTGTGCGGCGCCAGCCCGCAGGCCTGGGCCTGCAGCGCCTGGGCGCGGCCGATCTCGCCGCCGTCGGCGGTGACCGCACTGTTCAGCGCCATGTTCTGCGGCTTGAACGGCGCCACGCGCACGCCGCGCCGGTGCAGGCTGCGGCACAGGCCGGCGGCGACCGTGCTCTTGCCGGCGTCCGACGTGGTGCCCTGGATCATCAGCGCGTGCGGCGCAACGCCGTTCACGGATGTGCTCCCAGCTTGTCGCGCAGCTGCGCGGCGGCGCGTTCGCTCGCCACCAGCACCAGCTTCATCATCGCCCTCGTGGCGCCGACGAAGAGTTTGCGCAGCGTGCGTTCGTCCAGCGTTTCGAAGTCGATTTCGGCGAGGATGACCGCCGGCGCCGACTGCCCCTTGAAGCGGTACACCGATTCGATCAGCACTTCGCCGCCGGAATACTCCGGCTGGCCGAGCAGGTCGTACTGGCCGGTGAAGCTGCGCAGCGCGTTGGCGCCGAGGCGGTCGTGGCGCAGCAGTTCCGACTGTTCGCGGCCGCGCCAGCTGATGATGGCGACGTCCTGCGCATGAAAGCCGGCGGCGAAGCACAGGCGTATCGCCTCCTTCACGCGGGTGGTCAGCGGATGGGCGGTGTCGTAGGCGAGCAGTTCGACCTCGTCCGCCTCGAACGGCGATGCCGCCTCGATATGCTCGGCGGCCGGCAGCAGCGCCTGCAGCATGCGCACCACCGGTCGCGGGCTGCGGAAATTGCTGTGCGCGCGCAGCGTGACCCAGCCGGGCAGCTCGATCGGGGGGCGCGCGTACAGGTTCTGCATCGGGTCTTCGAGCCAGATGCGGCGCGCGTCATCATCGGCGGCATGGCGCCACAGCTGCTGCGCCCAGTCGGCGGAAAAGTCCTGCCCCTCGTCGACGATGATGGAATCGAAGCGCAGGTCGTCCGGCACCTCGAGTTCACCGGCGCGTGCGATCAGCGCGTCGAAGGCGTCCGGCTTGGCGTAGTCCGGCCGCTCGCCGTGTGCGGCGAGCACGCGTTCGCACAGGTGGTGGAAGGTGCAGGCCAGGCCGCCTTCCGGCGCGATGTGCGCGAGATGGTCGGCCAGCGGGCGGTTGAAACAGACGTAGAGCGGGCGGCGGCCGGCCGCGATGGCGGCGCTGTACTCGGCCAGCGCCAGCTGGGTCTTGCCGGAACCGGCGGTGCCGACGACTCGCAGCCGGTAAGGGTCGAAGTCGAGCGCGCGCGCCCACTGCGACAGGCCGCCCGCGACACGGGTGATGCGCTCGCGCGCGATACCCAGCCGCGCGGCGACGTCCGGCTCCAGCTTGATCTCGTCGCGCAGGAAGCGGTGCACCTCGGGCGCGTGCCCGCTGTGTTCGCCTGGCGGCAGGATGGCGCGGATGCGCGGTATTAGCTGATCGCGCACCGCGGCGTCGACGATGCGTTCCGGTTCGATGCCAGCGGTATGTGCCTGGCGCACGAAGTAGTCGGGGCAGTACAGCAGGTACTCGATGCGCGGCACCGGGCCGCCGAGCCGCGCGGCCAGCCGTGCCTGCAGCGCGGTGCGCGAGCGCGCGATGCCGACCGCGACATTGCGGTCGCGACCGCGCCGGCGCGAACTGAGACCCTGCGGCCCTTCTTCGAGGAAGCCGCTGCGCTGTTCGATGGCCAGCAGTTCGCCGGCGGCATTCACCACGACGAAGTCGATGTCGCCGTAGATCGAGAAGCCGCCCTCGTCCAGCCGCGTCCAGTGCACGCCGTGGTAGACGGTGTAGGCGGCCGGCAGGCCGCGCTCGAGCAGCGCCAGCGTCGCCAGCTCGCGTTCGGCCGCGCCGCCGGCCTCGCCCGCCGCGAGTTCTCGCCAGCCGTCGGGAATGACTTTCGCCACTGCAGGATCCTGATTCGGAAAGCCGCGAGCTTACACGGCCGGCAGGCTGTTCTTATCCACAACATCTGTGGACAAGATGCAGCGCGTCGTCACGGCAGCCGCGCCGGCTGAGGGTGTCAATAGGGTTGCCTCATTTTTGGGCAGGTACGTCGAAGCCAGGGGATTCGCCTCCGGCCGCGTCGCGCACCGATGACCACGACATGGATCGCGGCAGACCGCGTCGCGTCATCCACAGCATCTGTGGACAAACTTGTTAGCGAAAGATGTATAGACGCCGCAATCGCGCGCGGGAGGCCGGTGTCAACGGTGTTGCCTATTTATTGGGCAGCGGTGACGAAATAAGTTTTCGCGCGATGTGGCGCGGCGTCGTGCGTGCGGACCGGCGGGCGATGCCTTGCTTCCGATACGTCGTCTAATCAGGGCCGCGCGCACCGAGCAGTTCGTCGTGGTTCTCGGCCACCATTTCCTCGTAGCCGGTGAGCGGGTCGATCTCGCGGCGGATTTCCCAACCGCTGGCGATGCCGAGCACCAGTTCCATCGTCGTGCGCACGATGCTGCCGGCAAGCAGATGACCGCCGGTCACCTGTCCGTGGGCGTCGGCCACCGACATGTGCAGATGCACGCCGTGCGCGCTGATCGTGCCGGACAGCGTGAGCAGTTCGCTGTCGCCGTCGATCACCGTCGGTGTATCCCGCCCGGCCAGCCGCAGCATGGCCGGTGACAGGCTGCCGACCGCCGACAGCACGAATGCGGCGCCGAGGTCCTGCCGCTTCGCCCAGTGTTCGAGACTGCGCCGCAGGTCGTCGCCCGGGCGCAGACGCTCGATGTGTACGGTCATCATTCCCGCTCTCCTCAGCCGAAGGGACGCACGCCGATCAGCAGGCCGTGCAGCCAGAACGCGAACACGGCCCAGCCGGCGATGCCGGCCAGCACCACCTTCAGGTCGCCGGCCGCCGAGCCGGGCGGCACCGGCAGATGTGCTTCGCGTCGACGCAGCAGCGTGAAGGACAGCACCGCCCACACGAGGAAGCTGCCGAACATGAGCAGGTCGGCCAGCGTACCGTTGGCCAGCAGGTGAGCGAAGGCCCAGATCTTCACCGACGCAGCCAGCGGCTGGCGCAGCCGGGCGGCGATGCGCGAACCCGGCAGCAGCGAAGCCGCCAGCAGCACGAACGAAGGCAGCATCAGCAGCGCAGCGGCGTGGCGCGACCACACCGGCGGTATCCACAGCCACAGCGGCTGGGACCGCGCCTCGCCATAGCCCCAGATCAGCAGCACCAGGCCGACGAGCGACGCGCCCGAATGCAGCAGGCGCCAGCGCGTCGCGCCGTGCCGCGCTATCACCTGCTCGCGCAGGCCGGGCGCCACCAGCCGCAATGAGTGCACACCGATCACCAGCACCAGTCCCGCGATCAACCCGATCATGTCCGTCCTCCTCGACCAGACGCGAGGGTAACCGAAGCGCGCCTGCCGGATTTGTCCTACACGCGCCCACCGCGACGGATGACAGGCGCACACCCGTCCGCTGCCCATACTGGGCTCGTGTCATGCAGACGGAGATACCCATCATGACTGGACGCATGCTGATGTCGGCACTGGCCGGCGCACTGACCGTGATCGCCCTGCTCGCCGCCTATGAACTGGGTCGCACAGGACGTATCGACGCGTCACCGTCGGGTGCCGCCGTCGCGCTGTCGTCGCTGGACGGTCGCGAAGTGTTCGACACCGAGGGCGCGACCGTGGGCGTGGTGGAACAGACCATCTCGGCCCGCCACGGCGAACGATCCGCCCGTTACGCCATGGTGCGCATCTCGCGCGGCAGTGACGCGGGCCTGCGTCTTGCGGTACCGGATTACCGGCTGCAGCCGGTCGAGGACGGACTGATGCTGACGCTGGACGTCGATGAAGAAGGCGACTTCCAGCCGACGGTTGCGCAGCTGCGCAATCGCACCTGAATCCCACACTGAACGACAGGAGACGACGATGAACAGACTGATCACCCTGATGCTGATGTGCGCTGGCCTGGCTCTGGCAGGCTGCAACACGATCGCAGGCGCCGGCAAGGACATCGAATCCGGCGGCGAGAAGGTCCAGGACACCGCCCGCGACGTCCAGCAAAAGATGTAGTCCTGATGTTGATGCTGTTGAAGTAGCTGCTCCGTTTCACTCCTCCTTGCGCTCGCCCGGTCCGCTCGCGGAACCGGGCGTTTTTTTGTCGACGCGCGGTCAGCGGAGAGGACGGGTGGCGGTCGGTGCGACGCCGGACTCCTGGTATTCGACGTCGCCGTCCTTGGCCCACACCCAGTGCGGCTCGCCGGCCGGTGTTTCGTAAATGGCGCCCGCCGGCACCGCCACCACGGCGGTCTCGTCGACGCGTTCGCCGAAGCCGACGTACAGCGTGCCGCTGAGCACGGTCGTATAACGGGTGTCCGGATGGGTGTGCGGCGGGAAGCGCCCGCCCGCCGCCAGGCGCACGCGCAGCAGGTAGGGTCCGGCGCCCTGTTCCGAACCGACCAGCCAGGCGGCTTTCAGCGCCGGAACCGCCGGCGGGCTGAACCAGGTGGCCTGCTCCGGCCGCAGCGGCTGCGGCGGGGTCTGTGCCGCGACCGCGCCACTCAGCAGGGCAACGGTCAGCGCGATCATCGCTTTATGCATCGACGGCTCCTTACTGCTGCGCGCGATCGGTGCGCAGCGGCGTATGGACGTTGTGCCGCGCGCGCTCGTTCTCGGCCGCATCGAGTGCCGCGGCCGCCAGCCGGCGGCCATATTCGATCAGCGGCGCAGCCAGATGGAATTCGTGGAACTGGCAGGTGTTCTTCGGCACGCTGATGACAACGTCCGGCCAGAACACCGCGAGGTGCTGGCGGGTGATCGCGGCCTGCATGGTTTCCAGCGAACGCATGAGCACGTCGGACATCGCCAGACCGGTCTCGACCGGCTTGGCGTCGCCGTTGCCGCCCGGCAGATAGCCGCGCAGCCGCGCCAGCAGGCCGGGGGATACTTCGGCAGGCAGCTTCTGCAGCGGCGGCGGCTCGACCGATTCGCCATTCAGGTCGACCACGACGGTGAGGTCGGTCAGCGTGCGTTGGGTCGGTGCCACCGGCACCGGGTTGAGCAGGCCGCCATCGACCAGCGTGCGACCGCGGTAGGCGTGCGGCGTGAAGATGGACGGTATGGCCATGGAGGCGCGCATCGCTTCGAACAGCGGACCGTCGGTGAACCACACCTCGCGCCCGCGCTCGATGTCGACCGCCACCGCGGTGAAGTCCAGCGGCAGGCTTTCGATGTCGCAGTCGCCGATCAGCTCGCGCAGCCGCGTCATCAGCAGCGTGCCGCGGATCAGGCCGCCGCCGGAGAAGGTCCAGTCGAGCAGGCGGAACACGTCGGACTGGACGAGGCCGGTCACCCACTGCTCGTAGGCGTCGAGCCCGCCGGCAGCGTGAATGCCGCCGACCACGGCGCCCATCGACGAACCGGAGATCGCGCGGATGTCGTAGCCACGTGCCAGCAGTTCGCGGATGACGCCGATGTGCGCAAGGCCGCGGGCGCCACCGGAACCCAGCACGAGGGATACGGTTTTCTTCACTTCGCTCATCGGCCGCAGTGTAGCGCCGCGCGGCTCGCCGGCTACGCGGACTTGCCTGCGAGGTCGAGACAGGTCAGATGCAGTCGCAGGTCGAACTCGTACTGGTGATAGCGCGGCTCCATGTGCTCGCACAGCGCATAGAAACTCTTGTCGTGCTCGCGCACCTTCAGGTGCGCCAGCTCATGCACGACGATCATCTTCAGGAACTCCGGCGCGCAGTCGCGGAACAGCGTGGCGACGCGGATTTCCCGCTTGCTCTTGAGCTTCGCGCCCTGCACGCGCGAAATCGTGGTCTGCGTGCCGAGCGCCTTCGCCACCAGGCCGAGGCCGCTGTCGTACGCCACCTTGGCGACCGGAGGCGCGGTGCGCAGGTGGCGGTTCTTCAGTTCGAGCACGTAGTCGTACAGCGCGGAATCGCTGCGTATGTCGTGACGCTCCGGGTAGCGCACGCGCAGGGTTTCGGCCAGCCTGTCCTGCTCGATCAATGCGCGCACCTGATCCTGGATGTGGGCCGGATAGGCCGACAGGTACTTCAGTACCGTCATCAGGCGACCTGATTGGCCGCGGTGCGCCGGCGTTCGGCCGCCAGCACGCGTTCGGCGTCGAGCGACGAGATGGCGATGCGGGTGTCGGCCGGTATCGCGCCGGCCAGCTGCAGCGCCATGTAGCGACCGCAGCAGACGCGCAGGAAGGAGGTGAAGTTGGCCGGCAGCAGATGGGCACCGTCGCCGCCGCCCGCCTCGGCCAGTTCGTCGTACAGCTTCGAAATGAGGCGCGGCAGCGTCAGCCCGTCGCGCGCGCCGATCTCTTCCAGCACGTCCCAGAACTGGTTCTCCAGTCGGATGCTGGTGGCGACGCCGCGCAGCCGCAGCGAACGGCTGCGCATCACATACAGTTCGGGGTCGGCGCGGATGAAGATCTGGCACATGGGTGACACCTCCTGCGCCTATTGTAGACAGCGCAGCGGAACGCACACGCCCCGCCGCGCCGTTCGCTCACTCGATGCGCGTGCCGAGCACCGCGAGGAACTGCGAAATCCACGCCGGGTGCGCCGGCCAGGCAGGCGCTGTGACGAGGTTGCGATCAGTCACCGCGCCGTCGATGGCGATGTCGGCGTAGCGGCCACCCGCAAGTTCGACCTCTGCGCGGCAGGCCGGGTAGGCTGAGCACAGGCGGCCTTCGAGCACCTTGGCGCCGGCCAGCAGCTGGGCGCCGTGGCAGATGGCGGCGATCGGCTTGTCGGCCAGTGCGAAGTGACGGACGATGGCCAGCACCTTGTCGTCCATGCGCAGGTATTCAGGCGCACGACCGCCCGGGATGACCAGCGCGTCGTAGTCCTCGGCCTTCACCGTATCGAACGTGGCGTTCAGCGTGAAGTTATGGCCGCGCTTCTCGGAATAGGTCTGCTGACCTTCGAAATCGTGAATGGCGGTGGCGATCTGGTCGCCCGCCTTCTTGTCCGGACACACCGCATGCACGGTGTGGCCGACGGCCAGCAGCGCCTGGAAAGGCACCATGATTTCGTAGTCCTCGACGAAATCGCCGGCCAGCAACAGGATTTTCTTCGCCTTCATGTCCGTCCTCCTCGCGTGAAGCGCGCAACGCGCGCAGGTCGCTAACGTGCTACGGACGGAAGGGCTCGGGGTGGTATTCCGTTAACACATGAGGCGCATGCGGCCGTAGCTGATCGACGGCCGTTGTCGGGGTCAGAAGACCCCTCCCACAGCACCGCGCACCTGGTTCGGCTAGCGGCCCGGGCGCACGCGCCGTGGGAGCGGCCTTGGCCGCGACACGGCAGCTGCGCTCCTGCGCCGCCTCAGTCCTTGAACGCCTCGACCGGGATGTTGATCACCACCGTGTCGCCGATGCCCGGCAGGTACTTGGTCATGCCGAATTCCGAACGCTTCAGGGTGGTCGAGATGTCGGCACCGCACAGCGCCTTCTTGTTGATCGGGTGGGTGCCGCAGGCGAAGCCCTTGACGTCCAGACGCACCGGCCGGGTCACGCCGAGCAGCGTGAAATCGCCCTCCGCGCCGACCAGCTTGTCGCCTTCGTACATCAGCTTCGTCGACTTGAAGGTCATGTTCGGAAACTTCTCGACGTTGAAGAAATCCTCGCCGCGCATGTGCTTGTCCCAGGCTTCGAGGCCCATGTCGACCGAAGCGCTGTCGATCGTGACCTCGATGCTGCCGCTCTTCTGCGCCGGCACCAGCATGATCTTGCCGGTCACGTTGTTGAAACGGCCGCGCTGCGTCGAGAAGCCGAGGTGGTTGACCTCGAACACCGGAAAGGTGTGGCGGCTGTCGATGGTGAAGCTATCGGCGGCCATCGCGCCGGCGGTCATGGACAGGCCGGCGAATGCGCCGAACAGGGCAACAGCGATCTTCTTCATGCAGGAACTCCTTCTTATTGATGTACGGGCGCGCCGCAGTCGGGCGCGTCCGGGGGATTACTTGCCGGCGACGGCGAGCCGAAAGCGGATCTGCACCTCGTCGGCGACCACCGAGGTGTCACCCCAGGCGCCGGTGCCGACTCCGTAGTCAAGGCGCTTGAGCGGGAAACTGCCCTCGAGCACCGCACCGGCACCCTCCGGTTTCAGCGTGAAGGGCGCGGCCACCTCGCGCGTCTTGCCCTTGATGCTCATCTGGCCGCGTACTTCGAACCTGTTGTTGCCCAGCGGCTTGACCGAGGTGGACACGAAGCGCGCCGTCGGGAACTGCTTCACGTCGAACCAGTTCTTGCCCTTCACCTCGTCGTTGGCTTCCGGGCCACCGGCATCGATCGACGCCAGTTCGATGTCCAGCGTGGCCTTGCCGGCCTCGGGTTTGGTCGGATCGAAATCAAGCGTCGCGGCAAACTTGCGGAAGGTGCCGTCGACCGACACCCCCATCTGCTGCGACACGAAGGCCAGCGAACTTTTCTCGGGCAGCACACGGCTGTAGGTGCCGGCCGCCAGCGCCGGCACGGCCAGTGCCAGACCCGCAGCGATCACGGTCGACCGGCACACGGCCGTGAAATTCGGGAAGGTCATGAGCTCTCCATATAAGTCGCACACCGTTGTTGATGCGCGATGACGGGAAAAATTCCGCGGCCGCAGTCAGCCCTCGCGTGCGGCAAGCCGGCTTTCAAGATCGGCAACACGCGCTTCCAGCGCTTCGAGCTGGGCGCGGGTGCGGGCCAGCACCTCTCTCTGCACGTCGAATTCCTCGCGCGTAACCAGATCGAGGCGGGAAAACATGGCGCTGGCCATCGCCTTGGCGTTCTTTTCCAGATCGCGGGCCGGGCTGGCGGCAATCAGTTCGGAAAAACGGCTGGACAGCTCCTCGAGCATCTTGGGATTGAGCATGGCGACCTCCTGCAGTTAGGGATTCAACGCGTCACCCCGGCGGGACGCCGACGCGACGAACGTTCGCCGCGCATTGTGCCGGCAAGCGGCAGCCGGCGCGACCATCGCGGCGACGCCATTCATGACATCGCGGTGCATTTCCGGGCATGCGGGCACCGAATTCGCGCACGGAATGTAAGGCCATGTATTCACGCACCGACTTGGTGCGAGTCGGATTTGTCGCGCGTGAACTTGGGGCAAGGCCGTTGCATGGATCACGGCGCCGCTGTGGGACATGATCACAAACCATTGAAATTATTGATGTTTGCTTGCTGGCACGGTCCGTGCAATGGAGGCTGAGCAGTTTTCCCTAACATCAAGGAGTGAACACTCATGCAAAAGACTCTGATCGCCGCCGCCCTCGCCAGCGCGCTGGCCGTGCCCGCCTTCTCCGTCCATGCCGAAGAGCCGGCCAGCCCGCACACCTTCACCGGCAACGTCGGTCTGTTCAGCCAGTACGTGTTCCGCGGCATCAGCCAGACCAACGAAGACATCGCACTGCAGGGCGGCTTCGACTACTCGCACGCCAGCGGCTTCTACATTGGCACCTGGGCTTCATCCAGTTCGTGGCTGTCTGATTCGGAGAGCATTACCGGCTACCGCTCGAGCAGTCTTGAGACGAATACATACGGTGGCTTTAGGGGCAACATCAGAGCTACTGACTTTAGCTATGACATAGGTCTTCTCCAATATATATATCCTGGCAGCCGGACATCCGGATTCGTCAACGCTGACACACTCGAAGCCTATGCCGCAATTGGTTGGCAGTTTCTGTCAGCGAAGTACTCTTACAGCCTTGGTGACACCTTCGGCGTGAACAATGCCTCCGGCACTTGGTACCTTGACCTCCAAGCCAACTACTCGATCACCGACGCGCTGACGCTGAACCTGCACTACGGCATACAAGAATTCAGCGGCTCGAACGGCGGCGTGAGTAACGATTCCGTTGCTTCTTATGAAGACTGGAAGATCGGTCTTTCGTACGCGCTGCCGCAAAGCTTCACCGTCGGCGCCTATTACACTGACACCAGCATGAACAGCACCCAGAAGGCGTTCTACACGAACACTTCCCGCAAGTTCCTCGGTGACGACCAGTACGTCGTATTCGTTTCCAAGACCTTCTGATTTACAAACGCTTCGCGGCATCTGCCAGGGGAATGTCATGAAACTAGTCACTGCCATCATCAAGCCGTTCAAGCTTGACGAAGTGCGTGAGGCGCTGTCCGCCATCGGCGTGCAGGGCATCACCGTCACCGAGGTCAAGGGTTTCGGTCGTCAGAAAGGCCACACCGAGCTGTATCGCGGTGCCGAGTACGTCGTCGATTTCCTGCCGAAGGTGAAGATCGAAGCGGCGATCAGCGACGAGCTGGTCGACAGCGTCGTCGAAGCCATCGAAAAATCCGCCAGCACCGGCAAGATCGGCGACGGCAAGATTTTCGTATTCGATCTCGAACAAGTCGTCCGCATCCGCACCGGTGAAACCGGCGTCGATGCGCTTTAAGGGAGAACGGGAGATGAAGCGCTTTTTGAGCATCCTGTGCGCAACGCTGGCCATCGGCCTGGCAGCGCCTGTCATGGCAGAAGACCCCCCGGCAGCGCCGGTCGCGGCAGAAGCGGCCGCACCGGCCGCCGACGCCCCGGCGGCGCCCGAGGCAGCACCGGTGGCCGCCGAAGCAGCACCGGCTGAAGCGGCTCCGGCCGAAGAAGTGAAGGCCGAAGTCCACAAGGGCGACGTGGCATGGATGCTGGTATCCACCGTGATCGTGCTGTTCATGGCCCTGCCCGGCCTGGCGCTGTTCTACGGCGGCATGGTGCGCGCCAAGAACATGCTGTCGGTGCTGATGCAGGTGATGGTGGTGTTTTCGCTGATCGGCGTGCTGTGGGTCATCTACGGCTACAGCCTCGCCTTCACCGAGGGCACGCCCTTCATCGGTTCGCTGGACAAGCTCTTCCTGAGCGGTGTCTCGGTCGAATCGCTGGCTGACACCTTCAGCCCCGCCGTGAAGCTGCCCGAGTACGTGTTCATCATGTTCCAGCTGACCTTCGCCGGCATCACCGCCGCGCTGATCGTCGGTTCGTTCGCCGAACGCGCCAAGTTCTCGGCGGTGCTGCTGTTCTCGGTGCTGTGGTTCACCTTCTCCTACATCCCGATCGCCCACATGGTGTGGGGTGCCGGTGGTTACCTGCTGGGTCACGGCGCGCTCGACTTCGCCGGCGGCACGGTGGTGCACATCAACGCCGGTGTCGCCGGTCTGGTGGGTGCCTACATGGTCGGCAAGCGCATCGGCTACGGCAAGGAATCGATGGCACCGCACTCGCTGGTACTGACCATGGTCGGTGCGTCGATGCTGTGGGTGGGCTGGTTCGGCTTCAACGCCGGCTCCAACCTGGAAGCCAACGCCAACACTGCGCTGGCCGCCATCAACACGATGATTGCCGCCGCTGCTGCTACGGTTGCCTGGATCGCCGCCGAAGCCATCTTCAAGGGCAAGCCGTCGATGCTGGGTGCCGCTTCCGGCTCGATCGCCGGTCTGGTTGCCATCACCCCGGCCTGCGGTACCGTCGGCCCGATGGGTGCACTGGTGATCGGTCTGCTGGCTGGCGTGATCTGCCTGTGGGGCGTGAATGGCCTGAAGCACATGCTCGGTGCCGATGACTCGCTCGACGTGTTCGGCGTGCATGGTGTCGGCGGCATCGTCGGCGCCATCCTGACCGGCGTGTTCACCGCGCCGTCGCTCGGCGGCACCGGTGCCGAGGACTTCGCGATGGGTGCCCAGGTCGGCATCCAGGCAATGAGCGTGGTGATCACCATCGTGTGGTCGGGCGTCGTGTCCTTCATCGCCTACAAGCTGGTCGACATCTTCATCGGCCTGCGTGTGCCGGAAGACGAAGAGCGTGAAGGTCTGGACGTGACCGCCCACGGCGAAACCGCCTACCGCCTCTGATACGAACACTCCCCCAGCAATGGTTCGGGCGCCTTCGGGCGCCCGTTTTTTTTTGTGCGTGCACGGTGTCAGCGAGGCCTAGGCCGGCGCGTGCTGTCCGTCGCCAGCGAGGCATGCGCGTTGATCGATCTCGTGCCCGACCCGCGGTTGCGGGTTAGCATCATGGCCCCTGCTGCCCTCAGCGCCGCGGGGGACGGCAACGAGGGCGCCCGCCGAGGCGCCCCGGATTGAACGAGGACACCGCACGTGAACACCTTTGCCCTGCGCAGCATGGCTGCGCTGATTGCCCTGAGCGCGAGCACCTTCGCCGCTGCGCAGGAGGACAGCTTCCCCACGGAAGAGCGCGCACGGCTGCGCGACCAGGCCGCTGCGCTGAAGCAGCAGGCACGCACGCAACAGGAAGCAGCCCGCATTGCGCGCGACGAGGGCTATGCCGCCTGCTGGCAGCGCACGCTGGTGTCGTCCTGCATCGAGGACACCGACGAAGCCTATCGCCGCAGCGTGGGTGAGGCGCGCAAGCTGGAAATCCAGGCCAGCGACATCGAGCGCGACATGCGCACCCGCGCCGCCGAAGTTCGCCGCGCGGAAAAGCAGCGTGCGGCCGAAGCGCGCCGGGACAAGTCGATCGAAATGAGCGTCAAGACGCGCGAACAGGAGGCGCAGCGTGCGCAGGATGCAGCCGCCCGCGCCGACAAGGACGCCGAAATGGCGGCCCAGGCCGAGGCGCGCGAACGCGCTCAGGCAGAGCGCGACGCCGCGCAGGCGGCCAAGCGCAAGCGCGAGGACGCGCGTGCCGCCGAGCGCGCCGCCGACCAACGGCGCAAGGCGGCGAAGATCGACGAGCGCGTACAGCGCCGCGAAGAGGAGCGCGCCCGCCGCGAGGCCGAGGCGGCAGCGAAGGAAGCCGCCAAGGACGCCAAGGAAACCACCGAGACGGGCGCGAAGCCCTGATCAGTTCGGCGTGTGGTGACCGCCAGGCGCGGCGTGGTGCGTACCGGACGCAGCATGGTGATGCAGCGCCGCGTGATCCGGTTCGTGCGGCAGCCGGTGACCGACCCACTGCGGCAGCAGTGACCCACCCACCATGCCGACCATGCTGACGACCAGACCGATCAGCTGCGGCGGTACCAGGCTCGCTTCACCGACCAGGATCTCGATCAGCAGCCATGACATCAGCCCGCCGATGATGGCCGCCAGCGCGCCCTGGGTCGTCGCGCGTTTCCAGAAGGCACCGAAGAACAGCGGCACGAAGGCGCCGGCCAGCGTCACCTTGTAGGCGTTCTCGACCATGCCGAAGATGCTGGTTTCCGAATTGAGCGCGACCAGCAGCACGACGCTGGCGAAGCCGACGATGGCGCCGCGCATCACGAACAGCAGCTGACGGTCGCTCATGCGCGGGTAGAAGCCCTTCACGATGTTCTCGGCAAAGGTGACCGAGGGCGCCAGCAGTGTCGCCGACGAACAGCTCATGATGGCCGACAGCACGGCGCCGAAGAACAGGATCTGCGCGATCAGCGGCGTGTGCTGCATCACCAGCGTCGGCAGCACGCGCTGCGAATCCTCCTCGATCAGCGCGCCGAAGGTGGCCGGATCGATCAGCGTCGCCGAATAGGCGATGAACATCGGCACGAAGCAGAAGCAGAAGTAGATGGTCGCGCCGAGCACCGAACCACCGACGGCCACCTTGGCCGACTTTGCCGAGGTGACGCGCTGGAACACGTCCTGCTGCGGAATCGAACCCAGCATCATGGTGAGCCAGGCGCCGATGAAGGTGATCCACAGCCAGGGGTCGGCCGGCGGGAAGAAATCGAGCTTGCCGGCTGCCGACGCGTGCTCGATCACCGGCGCCACGCCGCCGGTCAGGCCGCTGATGATGTAGGCGATGTAGAGCAGGCCGCCCATCGACACCGCCATCTGCACGAAGTCGAGGATGGCCACCGAGAACATGCCGCCGAAGGTGGTGTAGGTGAGCACGATGACCGCGCCCAGCACCATGCCCGCCTCCTGGCTCACGGCGCCGTTGGTCACCATGAAGAAGATGAGGCCCATGGCCTTGATCTGCGCCGCCACCCAGCCGAGGTAGGACACGACGATGCACATCGAGGTGATCGCCTCCACCGTGCGGTTGTAGCGCATGCGGTAGTAGTCGCCGACGGTCAGGATGTTGAGCTTATAAAGCTTCGAGGCGAAGAAGAAGCCAGCGATGATGAGGCACATCGACGAACCGAAGGGGTCGGCCACGACACCGCCCAGACCTTCGGTGACGAACTGCGCCGACACGCCGAAAACCGCCTCGGCACCGAACCAGGTGGCGAACACGGTGGCGGTGACCACCGGCAGCGGCAGGCTACGCCCGGCGACCGCGAAGTCCTTCGCGTTATGAACGTTCTTCGACGCGTACAGGCCGATGCCGACCGACACCATCAGATAGAGCACTACGAACCAGATCAGCATGAACGCCCCGGCGGAACATTGCGCGGCGCGGCACGACGCCGCGCGAGCGCAATGATAGCGGCGCGCAAACGCTGATGGGCAAAGGAAAGCGGCAGTTTTTCGATCAGGCCGAAAGTGAATAGCGCGAGGCGGCCGGCAGCGCCGTGTCGGCCACCATTTCGAGCACCACGCGGCCCTCGACCCGCAGGCCGGACAGATGGATGTGCAGGTGGGTGACCAGCGCGTTCTGCAGCGATTCGTCGACGCCGAAAGCGCAATCGCGCGACGACAGCGCGACGCGCGGCTGCGTCGCTTCGACCTTCCAGCCGAAGGCGCCGGCGAGGCCACCGCTGCAGGCACCGATGACGATGCTGCCGGCTTCGGCCAGCGCGTCCTGTTCGAGTTCGGTCAGTTCGTCGGAGACATCGGCCAGACCGAGCATGCGCCGCACGATGAGCAGCGCGCCCTCCTCCGGCAGCGCAAGCAGCGCTTCGGCCGCCTGGCCGTCAGCGGTGCGCATGCGCTGCGCGACCACGCACAGGCGGCCGCCGCTGAATTCGTCGAGCGCGCACAAGCTGCGCTGCAGCGACTCGCGGTCGGCCAGCGCGACATGCGAAACCGACATGCCGACGCGTTCGGACACGATTTGCGAAAAGGTCAGCGCCGCGCCATGTACCGAGCGGGTCATCGACCCGGCCAGCGCGCCGAGGCGTGCGGGGTGAGCCGGCGTCATCGCGCGTCCTCCGGGCGGGACGCCGTGCAGCCTTGATGCGTATCTACCGTGGTCGTTTTCATCGTTGTGATCTCGCGGCATGAAGGATCACTAACGACGGGGCGGGCGCTGACTTGAGGGCGCCGCTTCGGGTGTTCTTCCCGACCACGGCAGACGTGCTGCCGATGACTCCTACAGACCGGCGGCGATGCGCCAGATTTCGAGACCGATCAGCACCGCGACCAGCGCGCTCAGTATGCGCAGCCAGCGCAGCTGGCGACGGCTGCGCCGCTCGATGATGATGGGGTCGTGCAAGGCGTCGTGGGCGGCGGCCTGGCTCAGCACGCGGTGCGCCAGACGGGGCAGCTCGGGCATCGTCAGCGCCCAGCCCGGCGCCTCTTCGACCAGCTTGCGGCGCAGCGCGCGCCAGCCCATCTGTTCGCTCATCCAGCGCTCGAGGAAGGGCTTGGCCGTCTTCCACAGATCCAGTTCCGGATCGAGCTGACGGCCCAGGCCTTCGATATTGAGCAGCGTCTTCTGCAGCATTACCAGCTGAGGCTGGATTTCGACGTTGAAGCGGCGCGATACCTGGAACAGGCGCAGCAGCGTGCGGCCGAACTCGATTTCCTTCAGCGGCTTGTCGAAGATGGGCTCGCAGACGGCGCGGATCGACGCTTCGAATTCGTCTACCCGAGTGCCGCGCGGCACCCAGCCGGCGTCGACGTGGGCCTGCGCGACGCGCTTGTAGTCGCGCTGGAAGAAGGCGAGGAAGTTCTGCGCCAGGTAGTTCTTGTCGACGTCCGTCAGCGTGCCCATGATGCCGAAGTCGAGCGCGATGTACTGGCCGTCCGGTGCGACGAAAATGTTGCCCGGATGCATGTCGGCGTGAAAAAAGCCGTCGCGGAACACCTGGGTGAAAAAGATTTCGACGCCGGCGCGCGACAGCGCGGCCATGTCTACGCCCTGGGCGCGCAATGCGTCGACCTGCGAGATGGGCAGACCGTGCATGCGCTGCATCACCATCGCGCCCGGACCGCAGTAGTCCCAGTACACCTCTGGCACGGCGAGCAGCGGCGAATCGCGGAAGTTGCGGCGCAGCTGCGAACAGTTCGACGCCTCGCGCATCAGGTCCAGCTCGTCGCCGAGATGCTTGGAAAACTCCGCCACCACCTCGCGCGCCTTCAGCCGGCGGCCTTCCGACCACACGCGTTCGAGCAGCGTGGCGGCGGTTTCCATCAGCGCGATGTCGTTGGCGATGACGTGCTCGATGCCCGGCCGCAGCACCTTGACCGCCACTTCCTCACCCGTCGGCAGCACTGCGAAATGCACCTGGGCGACCGAGGCCGACGCCACCGGCTGCGTTTCGAAGCTGCGGAAGACCTGCGCCAGCGGCTTGCCGTAGAAGGTTTCGAGGCGGGCGATCGCCTGTTCCGACGGAAAGGGCGGCACGCGGTCCTGCAGCTTGGCCAGTTCGTCGGCCAGATCGGGCGGCAGCAGGTCGCGCCGCGTCGACAGCATCTGGCCGAACTTGACGAAGATGGGGCCGAGCGCCTCCAGCGCCTGACGCAGACGCACCGCGCGCGGCGCGTCGAATCGGCGGCCCAGCCGGGTGACGCGCAGCAGACCGGCGAAGCGCAGCTTGCTGCCGGCGTCGATCAGCATCTGGTCGAGCCCGAAACGCAGGCTGACGGTGACGATCTTGAGCAGTCGCAACCAGCGCATCGGTTCAGCCCTTCACCGCGGGCAGCGGATCGGCAGGGGTCGGACGGGCGGCGTGAAACGTCATGTTGCTAAATTCGGCAGCGGCGCGGGAGCGCGCACTGTACAAGAAGGCCTGCCGCCCCGGAAGCCGCGCGCGGCGGGCCTCCACGGGCTCGCGTTATACTTCGCGGTCTTCAAATGCTTCTGCGCTTCGCGCCCTCGTTCCATTCATGACCCCCGAACTGCGCCAGGAACTGACCCGTCTGCTGCATGCCTCGCTCGCCAGCGTGGCACCTGACCTCGCCGCGCCCGACATCATCCTTGATCGCCCGAAGCAGGCCGCGCATGGCGACCTCGCCTGCAACGTCGCGCTGCAGCTGGCCAAGGCGCTGAAGCAGAACCCGCGCGTGATCGCCGAACGCATCGTGCGCGAACTGCCGCCATCCAACGTGATCGAGCGTGCCGAGGTGGCAGGCGCGGGCTTCATCAACTTCTTCTTCAGCGCATCAGTGAAGCAGGCCATCGTCGGCCGCATCCTCGCCGAACGCGAACGCTACGGCCGCTCGGACAGCGGCGCCGGGCGGAAGGTGCAGATCGAATTCGTGTCGGCCAATCCGACCGGCCCGCTGCACGTCGGTCACGGCCGCGGCGCGGCCTATGGCTCGGCGCTGTCCAATCTGCTGGAAGCCGCCGGCTACGCGGTGACGCGCGAGTTCTATGTAAACGACGCCGGCCGCCAGATGGACATCCTGGCCGTGTCGGTATGGCTGCGCTATCTCGAAACCCAGGGCACCGCCGTAAAATTCCCGGCCGACGGCTACCGCGGTGACTACGTGCGCGACATCGGCGCCGAACTGTTCATCCAGCAGGGCACACGACTTAACCGCCACACCGGCGACCTGCCCGACGCTTCGCAGCCGGGCGACACCGCCGACGCCATGCTTGACGCGCTGATCGCCGCCGCCAAGAAATCGCTCGGCGACGACTGGTGGACGGTGCACCGCTTCGCGCTCGACGCGATGCTGGCCGACCAGCGCAACGACCTCGGCGAATTCCGCGTGCACTACGACGTGTGGTACTCGGAACAGTCGCTGCACACGAATGGCGCGGTCGATCGCGCGGTGAAACGCCTGCAGGACGCCGGCCACATCTACGAACAGGACGGCGCGCTGTGGTTTCGCTCCACCCATTTCGGTGACGAGAAGGACCGCGTGGTCCGCCGCGACAACGGCGCGTACACGTATTTCGCGTCCGACATCGCCTACCACGCCGAGAAATTCGCGCGCGGCTTCGATCTGGTGATCGACGTCTGGGGCGCCGATCACCACGGCTACATCCCGCGCGTGAAGGGTGCGCTCGCCGCACTCGGCGAAAACCCGGACAAGCTCGAAATCGCACTGGTGCAGTTCGCCGTGCTCTACCGCGGCGGCGAGAAGGCGGCCATGGGCAAGCGCTCGGGCGACTTCGTCACGCTGCGCGATCTGCGCGCCGAGGTGGGCAACGACGCCGCCCGCTTCTTCTACGTGCTGCGCAAGAGCGACCAGCACCTGGATTTCGACCTCGATCTGGCCAAGTCGGAATCGAACGACAACCCGGTCTATTACATCCAGTACGCGCACGCGCGCATCTGTTCGGTCATCCGCGAAGCGGTCGCCAACCACGCGCTCGACCTGTCGCTGCTGCAGGGCGTGCCGGTGGACAGCCTGTCCGGCGAGAAGGAACTGCTGCTGGCACAGCGTCTGGCCGAGTTCCCGGACGTGATCACGGCCGCGGTGGCCGACCGTGCACCGCACTCGGTTGCCTTCTACCTGCGCGACGTGGCGTCGGACTTCCACGCCTTCTACAACGCCTCGCGCATGCTGGTGGACGATCTGGCCGTGCGCGAAGCCCGCCTCGCGCTGGCGGCGGCCACCCGGCAGGTTATCGCCAACGGCCTCGCCCTGCTCGGCGTGTCCGCCCCGGAAACAATGTAAATGGCCAAGGCCCCAGCGAAGAAATCATCTGCACGCAAGAGCCGCGGCGGCACCGTGGTCGGCATCTTCATCGGCTTGGTGCTCGGTGTGGTGCTGAGCGCCGGCGTCATGTGGTACATCAATGGCTCGTCGCTGCCGCTGCAGGTGCGCGGCAGCGCGCCGCCACCGGCGCAGCCGCCGACCGAGCCGGCCGCACTGCCGGGCAAGCCCGGCGACAAGGCCCCCGCGAAGCCACGCTTCGACTTCTACGAAACCCTGCCCGGCAACACGCCGGCACCGGCCGCCGCGCCGGAGGCAAAGCCGGCTCCTGCCGCGGAGCCGCCGGCAGCCGCACAGCCGCCGGCGTCGCTGCTGCTGCAGGCAGGTGCTTTCTCGTCGGAAGAAGAAGCGGACAACCTGCGCGCCCGTCTTGCGTTGATCGGTCTGGAATCTTCGGTGCAGAAAGGTACGGTGCCCGGCAAGGGCACGCTGTACCGGGTGCGCCTGGGCCCCTTCGCCAACGCGGAAGACATGCAGCGCGTACGCGCTGACCTTGCACAGAACGGAATCGACGCGTCGATTGTCCGATGACATCGATTCAGAATAAGGAGACAGCATGAAATTCGGATTCAAAGCCCTTGCCGCGCTGGCCGTCGCCGGCTTCATGTCCATCGGCACCGCCACCGCCGCGCCGCTGACCGACAAGGACTACCGTGAAATCAAGCCGGCGCAGTCCACCGAGCCGGGCAACAAGGTCGAAGTGATCGAGTTCTTCTGGTACGGCTGCCCGCACTGTTTCGACCTCGAGCCGACGCTGAAGAAGTGGCTGGCCAAGCTGCCGGCCGACGTCACCTTCAAGCGCGTACCGGCGATCTTCCGCCAGTCCTGGGTGGCCGGCGCGCAGACCTACTACACGCTGGAAACCATGGGCGAACTGGATCGCATGCACGGCAAGGTGTTCGACGCCATCCACGTGGATCGCCAGGCCTTCAACGACATCGGCACCATCGCGACGTGGATGAGCAAGAACGGCATCGACGGCAAGAAGTTCGAAGACACCGCCAAGTCCTTCGCCGTGTCGGGCAAGGTGCAGCGCGCGCAGCAGATGAGCGCCGCCTACCAGCTGACCGGCGTGCCGGCGCTGGTGGTCGATGGCAAGTACATCGCGCTGGGCAACAGCTTCGACGGCATGCTCGCCAACCTCGACGCGCTGATCGACCGCGCCCGCGCCGAGCGCGCCGCTGCCGGCAAGAAGTGAAGCCGGACGGTTCGACGATGACGACGGGTGCCCACGCGGCACCCGTTGTTTTTTTGACCGGCGCGTCCACCGGTATCGGCGAGGCCCTCGCACGCCATTACGCGGCACAGGGCGCGACGCTGGGCCTGGTCGCACGCCGCGCGGCGCTGCTCGATAAGGTCACGGCCAGCCTGCCGGGTCGGCACCTCCAATACGCCGCGGACGTGCGCGACACCGACGCGCTGCGCGCCGCGGCGGAGGATTTCATCGCCCGCGTCGGCGTGCCCGACGTCGTCATCGGCAACGCCGGCGTATCGGTCGGTACGCTGACCGGCGAACAGGAAGACCTGCCTGCGTTCGAGGCGGTGTTCGACATCAATATGCTGGGGCTGATACGCACCTTCGCGCCCTTCGTGAAACCGATGCAGGCGCGCGGCTCGGGCACGCTGGTGGGCGTCGCGTCCGTCGCCGGTATCCGCGGCCTGCCCGGTGCCGGCGCCTACAGCGCGTCGAAGGCGGCGGCGATCAGCTACCTGGAAAGTCTGCGCGTCGAACTGCGCGGCAGCGGCGTACGGGTGAAGACGCTGTGCCCCGGCTACATCGACACGCCGATGACCGAGAAAAACCCCTACCCGATGCCCTTCATGCTCGAAGCCGCCGACGCCGCCGAACGCTTCGCCCGCTTCATCGACGGGCCACGCAGCTATGCCGTCATTCCGTGGCAGATGGGCATCGTCGCCAAGTTGATGCGGCTGCTGCCCAACCCGGTGTACGACGCGCTGGCGGCGAAGTCAGGGCGCAAGCCGCGCGGCACGCTGTAGGGCCGACACAAGACCCAGGCCGCAGGATTCAAGGGAGACGGAACGGCGATGCGGCCGTGGCAAAGCGTGAGGTGACCGGTCATTTCCACAGTGCGTGGAAGTGGTGCACCGGACCGCGCCCCCTGCCGACCTCCAGCTGGTACGCGGCGGCCAGCGCGGCACCCAGATAGTCTTTCGCCTGGCGCACCGCGCTCACCACGTCCGTGGTCGGCAGCAGCGCTGCCGCAGCGGCGGCCAGCGTGCAGCCGGTACCGTGATCGTGGGTGGTAACGATGCGCTGGGCCGGCAGCGCTAGTTCGACGTCGGGGCCGGCGAGCAGATCCGTACTGTGCGGCGCGCGCAGATGGCCGCCCTTCAGCAGCACCCACTGCGGTCCGTGCGCGCGCAGCGCGGTCAGCATGTCGCGCATGTCGTCCAGCGTCTGCGGCGCCGGGCGGTCGAGCAGCACCGCCGCTTCCGGCAGATTGGGCGTGATCAGCGTAGCCAGCGGCAGCAGCTCGTCGCGCAGCGCAGCCACCGCGTCCGGCAGCAGCAGATGGTCGCCGCTCTTGGCCACCATGACCGGATCGACCACCACCGGGCAGCGCGCATACCGCCGCAGCCGGTCCGCCACCACGCAGGCGATCGCCGCGTTGGCGATCATGCCCACCTTCACCGCATCGACCCGCACGTCGTCGAACACCGCGTCGATCTGCTCACCGACGAAATCCGGCTCCAGCGCCACGAAGCTGCGCACCCCGCAGGTGTTCTGCGCCACCACCGCGGTGATCGCACTCATGCCATAGGCACCGAGCGCGGAAAAGGTCTTGAGGTCGGCCTGTATGCCGGCGCCACCGGTCGGGTCGGTGCCGGCGATGGTGAGGACGTTGGGGATCATGGAAAGGGTTTCAGCGAGCGGGCGATCATGATGGCGCAAGCGGGGCGCGGCGGTCGAATCCGCATATATCGAAGTGGCGGGTACGCCCCGCGTCACCGTGTTCAGTTGCGGACACTCGTTATATCGTCTGCGTACATAGCATCGGATCGAGGCCAAGCCATGACCGCCAGCACCGTATTTACCCACAACCGCACCCAGGCCGTGCGCCTCCCTGCCGAGGTGCAATTTCCTGAAGAGGTGAAGAAGGTTGTCGTCCGGGTCGCCGGCCGGGAACGCATCATTTCGCCGGTGGGCGCGGTGTGGGACAGTTTCTTCCTCGGCGGCTCAAACATACCCACCGACGATTTCATGAACGAACGCGCCAGCCAGGATCAGCCGGCGCGCGAAGTCGAGCGTGTGCCGGGGCTGTTGAGCGAGAACGGGCTGTAAGGACCCGATCAGCCCCTCGACACCGACGACCTCCCGATCGGGCACGCCCGTAGAAATCCGTCCGAACGCGACAGCGGTGAGCCCTGCCCCACTCACCCGGTTTACGACACGCGTGATCCGGGAGCCGCTCATCCGCAAGGCTGCCCGGTAAGCGCACACGTGCTACGCTGTACTGACGATGTAACACGTGAGACGGCGCCATGAGCGATGCCACCTTTACCTTCCGGGTCGAAGAATCCCTGAAGAATGACTTCACCGCAGCCGCGAAGTCCCGTGACCGGAGCAGTGCGCAGTTGCTGAGGGACTTCATGCGCGATTACGTCCGGCAGCAGCAGGACTCCGCCGAACACGACGCCTGGTTCCGCCGCCAGGTGCAGGCCGGACAGGACGCCGCGAACGCTGGCGAGCTGCTGCCCGCGGAAGAAGTCGAAGCCGAAGCCGCCGCATGGCGTGCCGGAACACGCGCCCAAGCCGCCGACAGATCTTGAAACTGTTGTGGACGCGGCTTGCTGCGCAGGACCGCCGCGACATCCGCACCCATATCGCGCGAGACAACCCAGCCGCTGCGGCGGCACTCGACCAGTCGATCTCCGACAGCTCCGCCCGCCTGACTGCCCACCCAATCCTCGGCCGGGAAGGCCGCGTTGCCGGAACGCGGGAGCTGGTGATTCATCCGAACTACGTCGTGGTCTATGACCTCACCGCCGATTGCGTGCGCGTATTACGGGTGCTGCATGCGCGCAGACAGTGGCCGGAGGGTCGATCCTAGGAAGAAGATTGCGTGCCCAGGGCGTTGGGGTGCCCATCCATCAGGGCGCCTCTTGTTGTGCAAGGGTTCAGGACGTGACACCCGGCTTTGTCACCGTTACGCGAATCGGGTCTCCAACGGGAAGTGGTGAGAATGCAAGAGGTATCGCCAGTCCAGCTTGTCGGAATAATGGAAACGCTAGCGAGGTACTCTCAGTTTCAGCGTCCTCTACTAGCTAGGCAATCCGATCCACTTCATCCGTATGCAAAAAACTGAGCTATGACTAACCTCTTTGTCGATGCGCAGGACAAAATCGACCGGTGCCTCAATTCGTTTGCTACAGAGTCCTTCCGGGACCAAGCGGACCGGGACTACATTCATGCACGGCTCGCCTGTAGAAGCGAACTCTTTCCGCAATTCCTATGGTCGTCCCATCAAGCGCTCGAGAAGTACCTCAAAGCTATCCTTCTATACAACCGCATCGAGGCAACCCGAGTCAGACACGACATTCTCGGAGCGCTGGCATTGACGCGGCACCTTCCATTCAAGATCGAGCTGTCGAATAGAAGCAAAAGGTTTCTAGACCACGTCGCTGACCTCGGAGAGCACCGTTACCTAGACGTTCCATACTATGTGCATGGCCATGTGATGGTCGATCTTGATCTGTGCGTATGGGAGCTACGTCGTTACTGTCAGGTTCTGAATGTGTTCGGGAAAGCGCTCCCTCCAATCGAAGAATCACTACTCCAGAAGGCGAAGACTGATCTGGAACTTAGCGGGAGCCAGCCTCGACACCTATTCCGGCTACACGGCGGTCACTTGGAAAAGATCCTGGACAATCCGCGTCACCCAAGCCGACCCCCACTCGTCTGGAATAATCCATGCTACGGGGTACGCGCACGTAAAGTCATACGGGCCCGCGCTCAAATGCATGCGCAGAATCCGTTACTGCTGCACTATCCAGAAATTCTTCCTGAGTTACAGAAATATGTCTTCATACCTGGGTCGATCGCAGCCAGTTATCGTGCGCTAGCCAATGAAGCAGCGAAAAATACGACCTCCTAGTCTGAGGCGTTCAAGCGCGCTGCAAACTTCGCCGAATCTCTCTCCTCATTATCAGCCCGGATGCAGAGTCCAGCCGCAGCCTCAAGATAGACCTGCGGACTGCCTGCATCGGAGCACATCAGATATCAAACCATCGAAAGATCGAGTCATTTCTTTCGACAGCTAGCGTTCAAGTGGCCTCACGCCACCTTCGCAAACGCCGCCTTCGCCCGCGCCACGGTCTGCGCCACGTCGTCCTCGCTGTGCGCACCCGACACGAAGCCGGCTTCGAAGGCCGACGGCGCGAGGTAGACGCCGGCGTCCAGCATGGCGTGGAAGAAACGGTTGAAGCGCTCGCGGTCGGACTGCATCACCTCGGCGTAGCTGGCGGGGCAGCCGTCGCGGAAGTAGAGGCCGAACATGCCGCCGACCGACTGGGCGGAGAAGGTGACGCCGGCGTCCTTCGCGGCGGCGACCAGGCCGTCGCAGAACTGCTTGGTGCGGGCGGCGAGGCGGTCGTGGAAGCCGGGGGCGTTGATCAGTTCCAGCGTCTTCAGGCCGGCGGCGACGGCGACCGGATTGCCGGACAGCGTGCCGGCCTGGTAGACCGCGCCCAGCGGCGCGATGGCGGACATGATGTCGCGCCGGCCGCCGAAGGCGCCGACCGGCATGCCGCCACCGATCACCTTGCCCAGCGTGGTCAGGTCAGGCGTGATGCCGAACAGCCCCTGGGCGCCGACCGGGCCAACGCGGAAGCCGGTCATCACTTCGTCGAAGATGAGTACCGAACCGTACTTCGTGCACAGCGCGCGCATCGCGTCGATGAACTCGCGGCTCGGCACGATGAGGTTCATGTTGCCGACCACCGGCTCGACGATGACGCAGGCGATGCGGTCGCCGTGGTTGCGGAAGCAGTCTTCGAGCTGCTGCACGTCGTTGTAGTCGAGCACCAGCGTGTGCTTGGCGAAATCGTCCGGCACGCCGCCCGAACTCGGGTTGCCGAAGGTGAGTGCGCCGGAGCCGGCTTTCACCAGCAGGCTGTCGGCGTGGCCGTGGTAGCAGCCTTCGAACTTGACGATGGCGTCGCGGCCGGTGAAGCCGCGCGCCAGCCGGATGGCGCTCATCGTCGCTTCGGTGCCGGAACTGACCAGGCGCACCTGCTCGATCGACGGCACGCGCGCACACAGCGTTTCCGCCATCACGATTTCCGCTTCGGTCGGCGCGCCGAACGAGAGGCCGCCGACGGCCGCCTCCTGCACTGCGCGGATCACCTCGGGGTGCGCATGGCCGACGATGGCCGGGCCCCAGGAGCCCACGTAGTCGATGTACTCGGTGCCGTCGGCGTCCCACAACCGGCTGCCCTGGCCGCGGGTGAAGAAGCGCGGCGTGCCGCCGACCGAGCGGAAGGCGCGCACCGGCGAATTGACGCCGCCCGGAATGCTGCGCTGGGCGCGTTCGAAAAGTTGTTCGTTGCGGGTGCTCATGGGGAATTCCTTCAGAAAAGCCTGGCGTAGGCGCGGGCGCGCGCCGCGATGTCGGGCGCGTCGAACAGATCGGACACCACGGCCAGCAGATCGGCGCCGGCGGCGATCAGTTCCGGCGCGCGCGCCAGCGTGATGCCGCCGATGGCGCAGCGCGACAGGCCGAGATCGGCCACTTCGGCGAAACGGCCGATCGAGGCCGGCGGTGCAGCGGGCTTGGTGCTCGAGGCATACATCGAGCCGAAGGCGACGTAATCGGCGCCGTCACGCGCGGCGGCCCGGGCCAGCGCCGGGTCGTCGTAACAGGACACGCCGATCAGCGCATCGCTGCCAAGCGCCTTGCGCGCCAGCGCCGGGCCGCCGTCGTCGCGACCGACGTGCACGCCATCGGCGCCGCAGGCCTTGGCCAGTTCGATGTCGTCGTTGATGACGAACAGCGCGCCGCAGACGGTGGTGATGGCGCGCAGCGCGTCGGCGTCGGCGCGTCGTCGTGCCGCGTCGGTGGACTTGTTGCGGTACTGCAGCACGACCGCGCCGCTGCCGCAGGCGGCTTCGGCCGCGCGGTAAAGCGCGGCGCCGCTCAACGCTTCCGGCGTCACCGCGTACAGGCCGCGCAGCGGCTTACGCGTCATCGTCGGACTCCCGGTCGGCGGTCGCGGCATTGTGTTCGCGCAGGAAGAAGAAGCGGTCCGGCAGGTGCTGGCCCATGCCCGGCCGGAAACCGGCCTGCAGCGTGCGCCATGTGTACTCCTGCGCGGCGTGCGCCGCTTCGCCGACATCCAGGCCGTGCGCCAGCCAGGCGGCGAGCGCCGATGCCAGCGTGCAGCCCGAACCGTGGTAGCTGCCGGGCAGGCGGTCCCACTCGTCGCGGCGGATGACGCCACTGCGCCCGTACAGCACGTTGGCGACGCGGGTGGTCGATTCGTGCGTGCCGGTCAGCAGCACGTGGCCGCAGCCGGCGGCGATGAGCTGACGCGCGCACTGTTCGAGCGTCGGCGATACGGTGCGCCGTACGTCGTCGTCCTCGTCAGTTTCGTCGTCCTCGTCCTCGTCGGCGAAATCGTCGCCGTCGTCGTCATCCTCGTCGTCGGCCTGCGCCAAACGACGGGCTTCGAGACTGTTCGGCGTCAGCACGGTGGTCAGCGGCAGCAGCAGTTCCTGCAGCGCGATCACCATGTCCTCGTCGGCGAGCTCGTCGCCACGGCCGGACGACAGCACCGGATCGAGCACCACCGGTACGTCGGGGTAGTCGGAAATGATTTCGGCGATGGCCGCGATGTTCTCGATGCTGCCCATCACGCCGATCTTGAACGCCGCGACCGGCATGTCGGCGAGCAACACGCGCGCCTGATCGACCAGCAGATCGTCGTCCATCGGCACGACCTCTTCGACGCCTGCGCTGTCCTGCACCGTGACAGCCGTCACGACTGTCAGCGGATGGCAGCCCAGGGCCGACAGCGTCATCAGATCGGCCTGCATGCCGGCCCCGCCAGTGGGGTCGGTCGCCGAAAAACACATGACAAGCGGAGGATGCGCCCGCACATCAGAATTGACCATAAAGCGCGCGCCCGGATTGTCGTTACAGATGGTTAATTACGGTAATATCGACCGGATTCTAACAAACCAACCTGCCATGAGTTCCACTGTCACGGCCGAATTCCAGACTTATATGTGTCTCATCTGCGGCTTCATCTACGACGAAGCCGCCGGTCTGCCGGAAGAGGGCATCGCCCCCGGTACTCGCTGGGCGGACGTTCCGCCCAACTGGACCTGTCCCGAGTGCAGTGCACGCAAGGACGATTTCGAGATGGTCCAGATCTGAAACACGCATCGGTTGCGGACCTGTCGGGCCGGTGCATCCGCCTCATGAAGACCAACCGGATGCCGTCGCCGCGCAGTCCTGCGGCAGAACGGCGTGCGGACAACAGGGGAGAACATCTTGGCTGAATCGGGTGGCAATACCGGCGTCAAGGTGATGGTGATCGACGACAGCAACACCATACGCCGCAGTGCCGAAATCTTCCTGGTCCAGGCCGGGTATCAGGTGGTCCTGGCCGAGGATGGCTTCGACGCCCTGTCGAAAATCAGCGACCACCACCCCCAGGTCATCTTCTGCGACATCATGATGCCGCGCCTCGACGGTTACCAGACCTGCGCGCTCATCAAGAAGAACCCCCGTTTTGCCGCTACTCCCGTCGTGATGCTTTCGTCACGCGACGGCCTGTTCGACCGCGCACGCGGTCGGATGGTCGGCTCGGACGAATATCTCACCAAGCCCTTCACGAAGGACAGCCTGCTGCAGGCGGTGTCGCGTCACGCGCGCAACGGCGCTGACTGAGACGCCTTACACCGTATCCACCGAACGCGGAGCCGACGATGGCGATCAAGCGCATCATGGTGGTGGACGACTCGCCCACCGAACGCCATGTTCTGAACGACTTCCTGACCCGCAAGGGCTTCGAGGTCATCATCGCCGAGAACGGCGAACAGGCCATCGAGAAGGCCAAGGCCGAGAAACCCGACCTCATCCTGATGGATGTGGTGATGCCCGGCATCAACGGCTACCAGGCCACCCGCACGATCACCCGCGACGACAGCACGCGCGACATCCCGGTGATCATGTGCACCAGCAAGGATCTGCCGACCGACCGCATCTGGGGCATGCGCCAGGGTGCGCTCGACTACATGGTCAAGCCGGTCAATCTGGAAGAACTGCTTGGCCGCATCACCCAGCTCGGCGCGGCGAACAACGATGGCTAAGCTCTCGCTGCGCGAGTTTCAGGAAGAACTGGCCCGCAAGCTGTCGGACACCTCCGGCGCCACCGGCACGCGCGCGCTGCTCGGCCTGCAGGCCGGCGCCGAGCTGTGGCTGATCGATCTGGCCGAGTCCGGCGAAATCCTGCCGGTGCCGGCGCTGACACCGGTGCCGCTGGCCACCGGCTGGCTGCGCGGCGTCGCCAACGTGCGCGGCGTGCTGTACGCGGTCAGCGACTTTTCCGCCTTTCAGGGCAATGCACCGACCGCGCTGACCGGCGACGCCCGGCTGCTGCTGCCGCATGCCAAGTTCGGCTGCAACAGTGCGCTGCTGGTGTCGCGGGTGCTCGGCCTGCGCGCACTCGACGATTTCGAACCGGCCGACGCGGCAGCGGATCCACGGCCCTGGGTTTCGACGCAGTTTTCCGATACGCAGGGCCGGCTTTGGCGCCGCTTCGATCCGCGCAAGCTCTATACCGACGCGCGTTTTCTCGACGTCGCCGCCTGATTGCAGCAGAGGCTGACAGCACACCGTCCTCCAAGAACCGAACAGCCCTCCAGGAATAGCTCCGATGGCACTGAACATCCCAGGACTGAAATCCGCCCGTCCCGCCGACGGCAGCAGCGCACCCACCGCGCCACGCGGCACCCTCGGTTTCCTGCGCGGGCGCCTGCCGCTGATCGGTCACCTGCCGCTCGAACAGCAGGTACGCGTGCTCGGTACGCTGTTCCTGTTCTTCATCGTGATCGCCGCCTTCCTGGTCTGGCAGGACTTGCGCATTACCCGCTACAACGCGAGCTATGTGTCGGCCGCTGGCCAGATGCGCACGCTGAGCCAGAGCATGGCCAAGTCGGCGCACCAGGCGCTGGCCGGCGAATCGGCCGCCTTCGCCGAGCTGGCCGCCTCGCGCGACGCCTTTTTCCGGCTGCTCGACCGCGTCACCCAGGGCGGCGAGATCGACGGTGTCGACGTGCCGGCCAGTTCCGGTGCGGTGCAAGGGTCGCTGCAGCAGCTCGACGCCGCCTGGTCCGGCTTCGATCAGAACGTGTCGGCCGTGCTGGCGCAGGAAAAGGCGCTGCGCGCGCTCGGCGACGCCGCCCGCGCACTCGACCAGCAGGCGCCGGCGCTGGCCGCGGCAGCAGCGCAGACGGCCGTCGCACGGGCCGGCAAGGACGGCAACCTGTTCCACGGCTTCGCCACCGTGCTCAGTCAGGTGCAGGCCGGCGCGCACGCGACCGCGGCCGACGCGCCGGCGACGCTCGCCCTCAGCGTGCCGGCGCTGCGCGACGCCGCACAGCAGATCGAGACACTGGCCGAAGGCGCGGCGCGCGACACCTTCAGCAGCGCGCGCGCCGTCATCGACGGTCCGCTCGGCGTGCTGGCCGGTGAGCTCGGCAAACCCGAGGCGCTGGCCGGCGCACGCAAGGCCGGTGCCGCGGTGATCGCCGAGGCGGCGACGCTGTCGAAACTGACCGACGAACTGGGCGCCGGCTATGTCGCCGAGCGCGAGGGGCGGCTGGCCCTGGCCGGTGCCGGCGCGCTGTGCGTGCTGCTGGCCCTGATCAGCGTGTTCCTGATGGTGCGCGCCTACAACGAGGACCAGAACGAACAGCGGCTGCAGGCCGAAGGTTCGCGCGAGGAAGCGAAGCGCGAGAAGGACATGACGCAGCAGGCCATCCTGCGGCTGATGAACGAGATGGGCGACCTCGCCGACGGCGACCTGACCGTGCGCGCCACGGTGTCGGAAGACATCACCGGCGCCATCGCCGACTCGGTCAATTACACGATCGAGGAACTGTCGGTGCTGGTGAAGCGGATCAACGACGCCGCCGGCCGCGTGACCGAGGCATCGGAAACCGCGCAGCGCATCTCGACCCAGTTGCTGACGGCGGCGGAAAAGCAGTCGCGTGAGGTGACCGAATCCGGCCAGTCGGTGCTGGCGATGGCGCAGTCGATGAATATGGTGTCGCAGGAGGCGACCCGCTCGGCGCAGGTGGCGCGGCAGTCGCTGGCCGCCGCGCAGAACGGCTCGACCGCGGTGTCGAACTCGATCCGCGGCATGAACGACATCCGTGAGCAGATCCAGGAAACGTCGAAGCGCATCAAGCGGCTGGGCGAGTCGTCGCAGGAGATCGGCGAGATCGTCGAACTCATTTCCGACATTACCGAACAGACCAACGTGCTGGCGCTGAACGCCGCCATCCAGGCGGCGAGCGCCGGCGAGGCCGGCCGCGGCTTCACGGTGGTGGCGGAAGAAGTGCAGCGGCTGGCCGAACGCTCGGCCGAAGCGACCAAGCAGATCGCCGCCATCGTCCGCACCATCCAGACCGACACCCAGGATGCCGTGGCGGCGATGGAAAATTCCACCCGCGGCGTGGTCGAGGGGGCCCGCCTGTCCGACGCCGCCGGTCAGGCACTGGGCGAGATTTCGACCGTGTCGTCGGAACTGGCGCAGCTAATCGAACGCATTTCGTCGTCAGCCCAGGTTCAGGCGGAACAGGCCACACGGGTAGCTCAGGGCATGCAGGGCATCCTGCGCATCACGGAGCAGACCACGGTCGGCACCAAGCAGACCGCGGTGTCCATCGGCCAGCTGGCGGACCTCGCCGCTGAACTCAAGGGCTCGGTCGCGGGCTTCAAGGTATGAACACCTCCACCAGCGAACAGGATCTGGGCCCGCTGATCTGGGTCCGCGGCGAGATCGATCTTGCCCTCGTCCGCGCCGCAGAAGCGCTCGGCGACGGGCAGCACGGCAGCGGCGCCGAAGCACTGAAATTCGCCCAGACCCACCTGCACCAGGCGCGCGGCGCACTGGCCATCGTCGGCCTCGATGGCCTGACCCATTTCTGCGACGCGCTCGAACAGACGCTGGCCGACTGGCACGGCGGCCGGCTGGCGGACACCGGCACCGCCGGTGCCGTCGCGCAGCGCGCGATCGCCGCGATCCGCACCCACCTGGACGAACTGGTGGCCGGCGGCAGCGACCAGCCGATGCGGCTGATGTCGCTCTACCGCGACCTGATGGCGCTGCGCGGCGAAGCCGTGGTGGCGCCGTCGGAGCTGTTCTTCCCCGATCTGACGCTGCGCCCGCCGCCGGCACCGTCGGCCGCCGCCGCACTGTCGCCGCTGGACCGCGCGCGCGCATTGCGCAGCGCGCGCAGCCAGTTCGAACGCGGCCTGCTGCGCTTCCTGCGCGACGACCGCGACGGCCTGCTGCAGATGCGCCAGGCCGTCGGCGCGATCGAACAGACGCAGACCGCCCCCGCCACGCGCGCCTTCTGGTGGGTGGCCGGCGCGCTGTTCGACGGCATGGCGCAGGGCGCCATCCAGAGCGACTTCTTCATCAAGCGGCTGTGCGCGCGCATCGACGTGCAGATGCGCCGCCTGCTCGAAGGCTCGCGCGGCGTGGCCGAGCGGCTGATGCGTGACTCGCTGTACTTCATTGCCACCGCCGAACACCCGACGCCTGCACTGCGCGCGGTGCGCGACACCTACCGGCTGGACACGCTGCTGGCCACCGACGCCGAGACGCGCGACGACATCGCCGCGCTGCGTCCGGCGCTGGCCGCACTGCGCGAGTCGCTCGGTCAGGCCAAGGAAGCGTGGACGCGCTTCTCGTCCGGCGCCGCCGTGGCGCTGCCGCAGTTCCACGAACAGTGCGAATCCATGGTCGCGTCGGCGGCCCGCGTCGGTCAGCCCGACCTCGCCCGGCTCGCCGCGGCACTGCTCGACCTCGGTCAGTGGCTGCGGCGCGATCCGCTGCAGCACCAGGAAAACCTGGCGATGGAAGTCGCCACGGCACTGCTGGTGATGGACGCGCTGGTCGAACAGTTCAGCCGCGCCCAGAGCGACGACCTGCCTGCCCAGGTCGATACGCTGATCGACCGCCTGGCGCGCGCCCGTCGCGGCGAAACGCTGCCGGCGATGCAGATTCCGCTGTTCGACGAAATGTCGCGCCGCGCCCAGGAGCGGCTGTTCATGGGTCAGGTCGCGCGCGAAATCCTGGCCAGCCTGACCGAGGTCGAACAGCAGCTCGACGCCTATTTCCGCAATCCGGCCAAGGCTGCTGAACTGGCTGCGCTGGCAGCGCCGCTGAAGCAGGTGGAGGGCGCGCTGAACATGCTGGGGCAGGACGCCGCGGTGTCGCTGGTGCGGCGCTGCGCGCAGCAGATCGCCCGCATGGCGCAACCGGACCACGTCGCCGCCGAAGGCGAATTCGAGGCGCTGGCGCACCAGCTGTCCGGCCTCGGCTTCTTCGTGGACAAGCTGCAGTACGGCCCGGCCGATCTTGATGCCATCCTGAACCCGCGCGGCAGCGCACCGGCGACCGGCGACGTGCCGACCGAGGCGGACGAAGCCAGCGTCGAGTCGGAACTGGCCGCGCGGCGCAACGAGGCGACCCAGCTGCTCGACCGGCTGGCGCACGGCGACGCCGACGAACACACCCGTGACGAATTGCGGCAGTCGCTCGAAACCATCCGCCAGGACGCCAAGCTGCTGGCTGACGAAAAGCTGGAAAAGCGGGTGACCGAAGCGCTGGCGGCGCTGAAGGCCGGCGACGCTGCGATGGCCGGCGCGGTGCAGGCGCTGGCCGAAGCCCCGGTCGAATCGCTGGCGCCGTCGGCCGACACGGTGCGTCTGGCCGAAGCCAGTCAGGAGGAATTCGATGCCGAACTGCTCGAAATCTTCATCGAGGAGGCACGCGAAGTCCTCGACAGCATCGCCTCCGGCACCGCCGCCGCTCGTCAGGCGCCGCACAACCAGGAGCTGCTGACCGCGCTGCGCCGTGGCTTCCACACGCTGAAGGGCAGCGGCCGCATGGTCGGTCTGCGCGACCTCGGCGAGAGCGCCTACGCGATCGAGCAGGTGATGAACCGCTGGCTGTCCAGCGAGCGCGATGGCACGCCCGAACTGTTCGACCTGCTCGACCGCGCGCGCGACCTGTTCGCCGGCTGGGTCGAACAGCTGGCCGACGGCAACACCGTCACGCCCGAGCACGGCTGGCTGCCGCCCGCCTGCGCGGCGATGTTCGGCGGCGAGCCGGACGACAGCGAAGCGGCCCCGGCCACGCCGGTCACCATCGAGGCTGCCGCAGCGCCGGACGACAACGCGCTCGACATCGAGCTCGACATGGACCTCGATTTCAACCTCGACGAGGACGACACGCCGGCCGGTGTCATCGAACTGGACGACGCACCGCATGTGGTCGAGGCGACGGCCCCGGACTTGGATCTCGATCTGGACCTCGGCCTGCCCGTCGCCACCGAGGTCGAGGCCGTCATCGACAGCCCGGAAGCGATCGACATCACGGCCGACATCGACGCCGAAGACCTCGCTCTGGACGCCGGCACCGACCGCACGCTGTTCGACCTGTTCGTCGCCGAGGCGCGCGGCCATCTGGCCACGCTGCGGCGTGAACTTGCCCGCCTGCACGTGAACCCGTCGCTGCTGCCGACGCAGGACAGCCTGATCGCCGCGCACACGCTGGGCGGCATTTCACTGACCGTCGGCCAGCCCGACATCAGCGCGCTGGCGAAGGCGCTCGAGCACGCACTGAGCCGCTGCGAAGCGCACGGCGAGCCGCCGGCGGACCACGAGTCGGCGCTGCTGAACACCGCCGCCAGCACGCTCGAAAGCCAGGTCGGCGCGATCGCCGAGGGGGGTCAGGCGCACGCTGCGCCAGCCCTGGTCGAACAGCTCGACGCGCTGTTCTTCCACACGCGCCCGGCCGTCGAGTTGCCGGTGCTGGAACTGCCAGCCGGCAGCCACGACATCCCTTCCACACCGGATCTGGACGTCGGCGCTGCCGACCTCGACGAAATCACCCCGGCCGAAAGCGGCGCCCGTTCGGTACTGAGCGACCGCGACGGCTTCCGCTGCGGCCTCGACGCGGACGGCAACACCCAGCCCGAGCCTGAACCGGCAGTCGAAGCGATCGACGACGACACGGCGGCAGAGGTCGACGCCGAACTGCCCGCGGCGGACGTCCCGCTGCTCGAAGAGCCGGCGCTCGACCTGTCGCCCGACGAAGCAGCAGCGGACGTGACGGCCCCTGAAGACGACATCGCGCTCGACCAAGCGCTGGCGGACGAGGACATGCGCTTCGAGAAGGTGGCGCTGCCGGACGAGTACGTGCTGCCGCAGACCAGCGACCTGCCGACCGCGGCCGACAGCCTGCGCAGCCCGGCACCGCGAAGCGCCGCCGAAACCGCGGACGCACCGCGTGTCGCCGACGACATCGACCCGCAGCTGCTGCCCATCTTCATCGAGGAAGCGCACGACCTGCTGCGCGACATCGGCCACGAACTGCGCGCATGGCGCGAACAGCCGGAGCAGCTGTCCGCGTCCGACATGCTGCGCCGCCAGTTGCACACGCTGAAGGGCAGCGCGCGCATGGCGGGCGTCATGCGCTTCGGTGACCTGGTGCACAGCATGGAGGGCGTGATCGAAGCGCCCTGCAGTGCGGACGAGCGCCCGGCCGTGCTCGACGAACTCGAAATGGCCTACGACCGCTGCGAGGAACTGGTCGCCCGGCTGGAACGCGGGGAAACCGGCGAGCCGCACGAAGTCGCAAGCACGGACGCCGACGGCACCCAGGCGGTGCCCGCGGCCGGCGATGACGAGGCCGGCACCGTGCGCGAGCGGCCCACCGTGCGCGTGCGTTCCGACATGGTCGACCGCTTCGTGAACGAAGCCGGCGAAATGAGCATCGCGCGCACCCGTATCGAGGGCGAACTGCGCGCGCTGCGCGGCTCGCTGAACGACCTGACCGAAAACGTGCAGCGCCTGCGCGGCCAGTTGCGCGAAATCGAGATCCACGCCGAAAGCCAGATGCAGTCGCGCATGGCGGCGGCCGAAGCACACCACGAACAGTTCGACCCGCTGGAGATGGACCGCTTCACGCGGCTGCAGGAACTGTCGCGGCTGATGACCGAAAGCCTGTCCGACGTCACCACGGTGCAGTACAACCTGGTGCGCAACCTCGACGCCGCCGACACCGCCATACAGTCGCAGGCGCGGCTCAACCGCGAACTGTCGCAGGCGCTGATGTCGGTGCGCATGGTGCCGTTCTCGACGCTGGAGGACCGGCTCTACCGGGTCGCCCGGCAATCGGCCAAGGAGCTGGGCAAGAAGGTGAACCTCGAACTGCGCAACACGCAGATCGAGCTTGACCGCGAAGTGCTGGAGCAGATGACCGGCCCGATCGAGCACCTGCTGCGCAACGCGGTGGCACACGGCATCGAGTCGCGCGAGGCGCGCGCCGCCTGCGGCAAATCGGAAACCGGCGAAATCGTGATCACGCTGACGCAGCAGACCAACGAAGTGGTGATCGAACTGGCCGACGACGGCGCCGGCCTCGCCTTCGACCGCATCCGTACGCGCGGCATCGAGCGCGGCCTGATCGCGCCGGACGAGGTGGTCGACGAGCGTCGTCTGACCGGGCTGATCTTCGAACCGGGCTTCTCGACCGCGGCGGCGGTATCCGAGCTGGCCGGCCGCGGTGTCGGCATGGACGTGGTGAAGAACGCGACCACCGCGCTCGGCGGCCGCATCGAAACCACCAGCGAAACCGGGCACGGCACACGTTTCCGGCTGTCGCTGCCGATGACGCTGGCGGTGACGCAATCGGTGCTGGTGAGCAGCGCCGGCAAGACCTACGCGATTCCGTCGTCGATGGTGCAGCACGCACGCGAACTGAAGGGCGACGCCGGCGAGGCGCTGCGCGAGGCGGGCGGACAGGACTGGCTGGGCACGCACTACCGCTACCAGTACCTGCCGCGTCTGCTCGGCGACGGTCACAGCCAGCCGGTGCCCGGCAGCTGGGCGCTGCTGATCAACAGCGGCCACGAATTCATGGCGCTGGAAGTCGACGCGCTGCGCGGCAACCAAGAAGTGGTGGTGAAGCCGGTCGGCCCGCAGCTGTCGAAGCTGGTCGGCATTTCCGGTGCCACCGTGCTGCCCGACGGCGAGGTGACGCTGATCATCAACCCGGTGGCGATCGCCGCGCGCAACCGCAGCGAACTGCTGCGCGCGGCCTCGGCCGACGAGCCGGTGCGCACGATGGCACCGGTGGCGCAGGCGGTCGAGGCGCCGCTGATCATGGTGGTGGATGACTCGCTGACGGTGCGCAAGGTGACCAGCCGTCTGCTGGAACGCGAGGGCTATCGCGTCGTGACCGCGAAGGACGGCGTGGATGCGCTGGAAAAACTGATCGACACCGAACCGGCGGTGATGCTGGTGGACATCGAAATGCCGCGCATGGACGGCTTCGACCTGACGCGCAACGTGCGTGCCGACGCACGCACGAGGGCCATCCCCATCATCATGATCACCTCGCGCACGGCGGAAAAGCACAAGGCCTACGCGCGCGAGATCGGCGTGAACCACTACCTCGGCAAGCCCTATAACGAGGCCGAACTGCTGGAACTGATCACCGGCTACGCCCCGCCGCCCGAGACCCTCTGATCAGGCGCGATCCCCGTGGGAGCGGCCCTGTGGGAGCGGCCTTGGCCGCGACACGGCCGCTGCCAGCCGCCGGCTTCGATCCAGAGACCGCAATCGCGAGCAAGCTCGCTCCCACGGTCTTCTGCATAGTGCGGTGCGAAGGACCTCTGCGGGAGGCAACCATCGCTGCCGACGGGCCCTGAACCCGGCGCCGCGCACCGCCCACCGCCGCGGTCGGGGTCGGAAGGCCCCTCCCACAGAACCCCGGCTCCGGTCACCGGTCCGGGCGCGCTCCCTGTGGGAGCGGCCTCGGCTTCAGGGCCGGTCAGGCGCGCGGTAGCGCGATCACTTCTTCATCGTGTCCAGGCGCAGCTTGGCGAAACGGCCCGGCGCGTCCTCGATCGGCTTCAGCTTGCCCTTGGCCGGATCGCGTGCCGGCACGGTGTCCGCGTCCTGCGCGGTCACCCACTGCTGCCAGTCGGTCCACCACGAGCCGGGGTTCTGCGTGCAGCCGTTGAACCACTCGTCGGCGTCGCCCGGCAGCTTGACGCCAGGATTGGTCCAGTAGCCGTACTTGTTGGCCGCCGGCGGATTGACGATGCCGGCGATGTGGCCGGAACCGCCGAGCACGAAGCGCACCGGGCCCGACACCAGCTGGGCGCCCAGATAGGTGCTCTTCCACGGCGCGATGTGATCCTCGATGGCCGACACGAAGTACACCGGCACCTTGATCTTGCGGATGTCGATCGGCTCGCCCAGCACGGTGATGCCGCCCGGCTCGCGCAGCTTGTTCTGGATGTACATCTGGCGCAGATAGAAGCTGTGCATGCAGGCCGGCATGCGGGTCGAGTCCGAGTTCCAGTACAGCAGATCGAACGGGAAGGGCTCGCGACCCATCAGGTAGTTGTTGACGACGAAGGACCAGATCAGGTCATTCGAACGCAGCATGTTGAAGGTGCCGGCCATTTCGCTGCCTTCGAGGTAACCGCGCTCGAACATCTTCTTTTCCAGGCCCTCGACCGCCTTCTCGTCGATGAACACGCCCAGTTCGCCCGGCTCGGAAAAGTCGATCAGCGTGGTAAAGAAGGTGGCGCTGGCGATGCGCTTCTGCTTCTTGCCGGCCAGATAGGCCAGCGTGGTCGCCAGCAGCGTGCCGCCGAGGCAGTAGCCGGCGGCGTTCACCTCGGTCTCGCCGGTGTGCTTCTCGATCATGTCGAGCGCGGCCAGCGGACCCTGATGCACGTAGTCCTCGAAGGTGAGCTGGGCCAGCTTCTCGTCCGGATTCACCCACGAGATGACGAACACGGTGTGGCCCTGGTCGGTGGCCCACTTGATGTAGCTGTTCGATTCGCGCAGGTCGAGGATGTAGTACTTGTTGATCCACGGCGGCACGATGAGCAGCGGACGCTTGAACTGCGTGTCGGTGGTCGGGTTGAACTGCAGCAGCTGCATCAGCGCGTTCTCGGCCACCACCTTGCCCGGCGTCGTGGCGACGTTGCGGCCCAGTTCGAAGGCCGAGGTGTCGGTCATGCGCACGCGCAGCTGGCCGTCGCCGTCCTCGATGTCACGCAGCAGGTTGTTGAAGCCGCGCAGCAGGTTCTGGCCGTGGCTGCGCACGGTTTCGCGCAGCACTTCGGGGTTGGTCAGCGCGAAGTTGCTCGGGCTGAAGGCGTTGATGGTTTGGCGGGTGAAGAAGTTGACCTTCTGCAGCGTGTGGTCGTCCATGCCCTCGACGTTGCTGACCACGTCGTGGATGTGGCGGGCGGCGATCAGGTAGCTCTGCTTGAAGAAGTCGAACAGGAAGTGGCTCTCCCACTCCTCACCGCGGAAGCGGTTGTCGCCCTTGACCGGGGTGACCACCGGCGCCGCGTCGACGCCCATGAACTTCAGCATCGACTGCTGCCACAGCGTGTAGTAATCCCACACCAGACCCATCTGCGCCTGCGCCAGCTTGTACGGGTTGGACAGCAGACGCGAGGTCATGTCCATGAAGGCCTGGGCGATGCCCAGTTCGTCGGCCGGCGGCGTCACACCGCGCTTCAGTTGCCGCTGTACGTGTTCGCCGAGCAGCTTGCTCGCGCGCTCCGCCACTTCGGCATAGGTTTTTGCGACTTCGGCGGGATCCGGAAGGGTGGCGGGTTCTGCGGGCTTGGCGTCTTTGGCGGCTGGCTTGTTCATGGTCTCCCCCTGGGCTGGTTCAAGGCTGGGTAAAGCGGATCACGCCGTCCTGCCCGGGCAGGCGGCGCAGTTGTCCGGCTTGCCACAGATGGTTCAGGTGAGCGATCACCTCTCCCATGGCAAACCGGGTCTGGAAACTGTCGAGTTCGCGCTTGAAAAGGCGCGGCAGCAATTCGAAGGCGTGTCGCGGCTCGTCACACAGTGCGGCGATCTGGGCGAGGCGCTTGTCGTGGTGCAGGCGCAGCGCATCGACGCGGGCAACCACGCCGCGATACGGGTCGCCGTGCGCAGGCAGCACGACGGTGGCCGCGGCGAGCGAGCGGAAACGTTCGATCGAGTCGAGGTACTGACCGACGGCGTCAGTCTCGGGTTCGAAAGGCAGCGTCGGTGTATTCGGCGAAATGGTCGGCAGCAGCATGTCGCCGGCGATCAGTACCGGGTCGTGTGCGCGATAGAACGACAGGTGCTCGGGCGAGTGCCCGTGGCCGACGAGCGCCTCCCAGGCGTCGTCGCCGATGGTGATCACCTCGCCCGGCAGGATGCGGCGCATCGCCACCGGCACCGAGCCTACCGTGCGCCGATAGCGCCGGCCCTCGAGCTGCATCGCCTCGGTCTGCGCAGGCGGCAGACCATGCTGACGGAAGAAGTCCGCCATCAGATCGATGCCGGATGCCGGCGTGTCCCCGAACCAGGCCTGCGCGGTCAGGTACTCGCCGAGCGACATCCAGATGCGGGCGCCGGTCTGTTCGGCGAGCCAGTCGCCCAGACCGAAGTGATCCGGATGGCAGTGGGTGATCAGGATGCGTCGCACCCGGCGACCGGCCAGATCACCGGACAGCGCCTGCAGCCAGTTGGCACGCGTCGCGTCGTCGGGGAAGCCGGCATCGACCAGGGTCCAGCACGGGCCGTGCTCGTCGTGGTCCTCGATCGCCCAGACGTTTACGTGACCGGGCGCGAAGGCGACCGGCATGCGCAGCCAGTGCACGCCGCGCACCACCGGCGCGAGCCGGCCGGGTTGCGGCGCGGTCGCGGGATGCGGGTCGAGAACGGGATCGTGGGCGGACACGGCGGTCGGTGTGGGCCAGGATACTGAAGTCCTTGAATGGTAACCTGAAACGCGGCTCATTGTGCAGTGCAATATCAAGTGTGGCGTCAGCCTGTTGCTACACTCGCGCGTCGGCGACGGAACGCCCCGTGCGTTACCGCATCACAGACCCATGAGCCGATAACGGAGGAGACCCATGCGCGCTGCGATCACCCTGCTGGCCTTGCTGATGACCCTGCCCGTGCGGGCGGAGGACGAGGACCCGACCCGGTTCGTCACCTTCAGCCAGGATTTCGCCGCCAGCTGCGTCTCGCGCAATTCCGTGCAGTTGCTGGTCGGCAACAGCCACCCGAGCCGCACCGTGATGGTGTGGCTGGACCGCTACCACATGGGCGTGGGCACCGGCGACCGCTCCAAGACCGAAATGAAGCCGGGTGCCGAGCCGGTACCGCTGGGCTGTTCGCGCACGCTGGACGGCCCGCAGGAATGGCGCGTCGTGAAGGCCAAGTTCGTCGACTGAGTCATCGACTGAAGCAGCGATCCACCCTGCCCGTACGCGCGCCGCGCGTGCATACTTCGCTCTCCCGATTTCCGACTTCCGGTTGCACACATGCGTGTCTGTGTCTTCTGCGGTTCACGCAGCGGTGATTCCCCGATCTACGCAGAAACGGCGCACATCCTCGGCACGCTGCTCGCCGTGCGTGGCCATGGTCTGGTCTATGGCGGCGGCAACATCGGCCTGATGGGTCTGATCGCCGACGCCGCGCTCGACGCCGGCAGCGAGGTGATCGGCGTCATCCCGCAGCATCTGCTCGAACGCGAGGTGGCGCACGCCAACCTGACACAACTGCACGTGGTCGACAGCATGCACACCCGCAAGGCGCTGATGGCCGATCTGTCCGATCTGTTCGTCGCCGCACCTGGCGGCTTTGGCACTCTGGACGAACTGTGCGAAATTCTCACCTGGGCGCAGCTCGGGCTGCACCATAAACCCTGTGGACTGCTCAACGTGGCCGGCTATTTCGATCCGCTGCTCGCCATGTTCGACCAGGCGACCCGCGAGGGCTTTCTCAGCGCGCCGCACCGGCAGCTGATCATTGCAGACGAAGATCCGATCCGCCTGCTCGACCGGCTGGCGGCCGGCGTGACGACCGGGAGTGAAACCGCATGAAGTCTGACTGGAACCGCCCGCTGCTGGCCTGCATTGCCGCGCTGCTGCCGTGCACCGTCCATGCCGCAGAGCCGACCGCCTGGCTGCGGCCGGTCGACCTGATCGAGGCGGTGCCGCTGCTCAACGAGGGCGGACGCGCCGGCTACGGCCGCTTCCTGCAGGTCACGCTGCGCCCGCGCGCGTTCGCGTTGAACATGAACGGCGACTGGGCGTGGAACGCTGGCGACGACGCAGCCAGCGAAGCGATCGCCGCCTGCGAGGCACAGGGTCTGCCCTGCCAGCTGTACGCGGTCGACGACGAGGTGGTCATGCCGGGCTTCGAACTGGGTGCACCACTGCGCGCGCTCGGCAGCCATCTGGTGCAGGGGGCGGTACCTTGATGCGGGACCCGAATGCGCTGGTGCTGACCGAAATCGTCGACGGCATCGGCATCGTCACGCTTAACCGGCCGGACCACCACAACCTGCTCGATGCGTCGCTCGCCGAATCGCTGATCGCGGCCATCGACGACATGGTCGCGCACGCCGATGTGCGCCTGCTGGTGCTGTCGGCGCTGGGTGACAGCTTCAGCATCGGCGCCGACCCGATGGAGCTCGAACGCAGCGGTCTGATGGCCGTCGAGCCGGCACTGGCGGCGCGGCTGATGCGCACGCTCAGCGAGTGCATACGGCCGGTGGTGGCCCGCGTGCAGGGCCCGGCGATCGGCCTCGGGGCCGGTCTGATCGCTGCCTGCGATGTCGCCATCGCCAGTTTCGACGCCCACTTCGCCTTCGACGCGGTGCGCACCGGCCAGGTGCCGGCGGTGATCGCACCCTACGTGATGGCGGCCATCGGCCCGGCACGGGCACGGCGCTACTTCCTGACCGGCGAGCGCTTTTCCGCGTCCGAGGCCTACCGCATCGGCCTGCTGTCGGAAATCGTCGCGTCGGCGGAACACCTGGACGACGCCGTCGGCGAGGTGGTCGACGCGCTGCTGCTCGGCGGCCCGCGTGCGCAGCAGCAGATCAAGCTGCTGGTGCGCGCACTCGGCCGGCCGCGCGCCGACGAGAAGACACTCGATCACGCCGTCGAGATGGAAAACCGCATCGATACCGGCGCCGAGGCGCAGGAGGGGCTGGACGCGCTGTTCGCGCGCCGACGTCCCGGCTGGGTGCCGGCCGGACCCGCGTGATGGGCGCGCTGCCCGCCCGCGTACGCATCGTCGAGGTGGGGCCGCGCGACGGCCTGCAGAACGAACGCGTCGCGCTGTCCATCGACGACCGGCTGACGCTGATCGCGAAGCTTGTCGACGCCGGCCTGGCGGATATCGAAGCCGGCGCCTTCGTGTCGCCCAAGCGCGTGCCGAACATGGCGGGCAGCGGCGAACTGATGAAGCGTCTGCCGCGCAGCAGTGGCGTGAGCTACCCCTGCCTGGTACCGAACGACACCGGGCTGGACGCCGCGCTCGACGCCGGCTGCGGCGACATCGCCGTGTTCGCCGCGGTATCGGAGACGTTTTCGCAGCGAAATACCGCCTGCAGCATCGCCGAATCGATGGCGCGGCTGCGCGCCGTGGCGCGGCGCGCGCTGGACAGCAACGTACGCGTGCGCGGCTACCTGTCCTGCGTGATCGGCTGCCCTTACGAAGGGCCGATCGCCGCCGGCATCGTTGCCGACATGGCGCTGCAGCTGATCGACATGGGCTGCCATGAAGTCAGTCTGGGCGACACCACCGGCATCGGCACACCGGAGCAGATCCGGCGGCTGATCGACGCGGTGTCGGCGCGGGTGCCGGTGCACCGGCTGGCCGGTCACTTCCACGACACCTGGGGCATGGGCGTGGCGAATGTTTACGCTGCACTGCAGTCCGGCGTGGCGGTGTTCGACGCATCGGTCGGCGGCCTGGGCGGTTGCCCGTTCGCACCGGGTGCCAGCGGCAATGTGGCAACCGAGGACGTGGTGTATATGCTGGAAGGTGCCGGTGTCGTCACCGGCGTGGATCTCGGAAAGCTGGTCGGCGCCGCGCGCTGGGTCAGCGCCCGGCTGGACAGACAGGTGGCGTCGCGCGTTGCGCGCGCCTACAGGACGGAATAGATGGTTGCATCACCTTGCACCGGCGTGTGCACACTCGACCGACAGCTCGGCCTCTGTGTCGGCTGCCTTCGCTCGCGGGACGAAATCGCCTGCTGGGGCTCGACCACTGATGAAGTGCGGCTGCAGATACTCGAGCGCATCCGCGAACGGGAAGCGCAGGGCCACCGGCGCGTGGCGCCGGCAGCCGAGTGAGCGAGGAAACGACCCTCAGTTTTCGCGTCGCCGCCGCGGCTCGCTGGGACTGCCGTCAGGTGCCGGCGCGTCGCGCGAACCCGGAGCGCCCTGGGCCGGCTGTGAGCGCGACTGGAGTGCGGCTCGCTCGGCTTCGCGCTCGGCACGGCGACGATTGGCCTGGCTGCGCTGGAGTCTGAGATATCGCATGGTGAACACCTCCGGTCGGATTGCCCTGCTACACGCCACATCCTGAATCGGATGCAGTCGGGCAGCACATGAGGCAGCATTCGGATGCTGCGTGCCGTCGGACCGCACTCATTCAGCGTAGTTTCCACAGACCCAGTGTCAACCATGTTATTTGCATGAACACGCTTTTTCGCAGGTAAGCCACGTGAATGAAACGCGACGCGGCGCAATGCGCCTGGTACTGATCAGCGGCATGTCCGGCTCGGGCAAGAGCGTTGCGCTCAACGTGCTGGAGGACGCCGGATTTTTTTGTGTCGACAATTTGCCGGCCCCGCTGCTGCCGCAACTGGTCGGCCATCTGCGTGACGCCGGCTACAGCCGCGTCGCGGTGGCGGTAGACGTGCGCTCGGGCAAGAGCATGAGCGCGCTGCCGCCGATGATGGGCGTGCTGCGCAACGGCACCGAACTGCAGACGCTTTTTCTCGACGCGCGCGACGACGCGCTGATCGCGCGCTTTTCCGAGACGCGGCGGCGCCACCCGCTGGGCGACGACCAGACTTCGCTGGCCGAGGCGATCCGCCGCGAACGCGATCTGCTCGAACCCATCGTCGCGCTCGGTCACCGCATCGACACCAGCGACCTGCCGTCTGCGGTGCTGCGCAAATGGGTGCGCGAGCTGGTGCAGATCGACGAGGGCTCCGGCCTGACGCTGATGTTCGAGTCCTTCGGCTTCAAGCACGGCATCCCGCTCGACGCCGATCTGGTGTTCGACGTGCGCTGCCTGCCCAATCCCCACTACGACCCGGTGCTGCGTCCGCAGACCGGCTGTGATCAGCCGGTGATCGACTATCTGGAACGCAGTCCGGACGTGCTGCGCATGCGCGACGACATTGCGCGTTTCGTGCACGACTGGCTGCCCTGCTACATCAAGGACAGCCGCAGCTATCTGACGGTGGCCATCGGCTGCACCGGCGGCCAGCATCGTTCGGTCTACATGACGCAGTGGCTGGCCGAACACTTCCGCAAGGAAGCGCGCGTGCTGTTGCGTCACCGTTCGCTCGCTTCGAGCGGCAAATGACGCGCCTGCGGCCCGGTGACTGGCTGATGATCGCAGCCGGCCTGGCCGCAACCGTCGCCACGACCGCGGCGCAGTGGGGCCGGGCGGCGCCAACGCTGGCGCAGGTGCGCCTCGATGGCCGCATCGTCGCCGAAATACCGCTGAACGGTACGCATCGCGTCGCCATCGCCGGCGCGCTGGCCGCGCAGGGCGAAACCGTGATCGAGGTCGAACCGGGTCGCGCGCGCGTTGCCGCCGATCCGGGCCCACGCCAGTACTGCGTGCACCAGGGCTGGCTGACGCGCGCTGGCGCGGTCGCCGTCTGCGCACCCAGCCACATTTCGCTGCAACTGGCCGGACCGGACAGCGCGCAGGACACGGTGGCGTTCTGATGAGCGCCGTGGTCGACGTCGAGCCGAGTGCGCGCGACCGTCGCCTGGCGCGCTATGCCGCCGCAGCGATCGCCGCGTCACTGATCGAGGCGGCGATTCCCAGCCCGCTGCCGGGCGTGAAGCCGGGGCTGGCCAACATCGTCATCCTCATCGTGCTGGCCCGCCACGGCTGGCGCGACGCCGCCTGGGTCAGCGTGCTGCGGGTGATCGCCGGCAGTCTGCTGGCCGGGCAGTTCCTCGCGCCCGGCTTCTTTCTCGCCGCCACCGGCGCCGTGACCAGCCTGGCGGTGCTCGGCGCACTGCAGACGCTGCCCTGGCGCTGGCTGGGCCCGGTCGGCCGCTCGGTGGCTGCGGCCTTCGCCCACATCGGCGGCCAGCTCGTGCTGGCGCGGCTGTGGCTGGTGCCGCACGACGGCCTGTTCAACCTGGCGCCGGTGTTCTTCGCCGCCGCCCTGGTGTTCGGCGTCGTCAACGGCGTGGTCGCCGACCGGCTGTTGCGGGACAATGCGGCATGACCTCGACGCCCCGACCGCCCACCATACTCGTCGCGCTGACCGGCGCCTCCGGCATGCCCTACGGCCTGCGCCTGACCGAAATGCTGCTGGCCGCAGATTGCCGCGTCTGGCTGGTGTATTCGCAGGTGGCGCAGATCGTTGCCCGGCAGGAGATGGATGTCGTGCTGCCGGCCAATCCGCAGCAGGCGGCGCGCGAACTGTCGGCCCGCTTCAACGCCGCACCGGGCCAGCTCGAAGTGTTCGGCCGCGAGGACTGGAACTGCCCGCCGGCCTCCGGTTCGAATCCGCCCGATGCGATGGTCGTGTGCCCCTGTTCGATGGGTACGCTGGCGTCGATCGCCCACGGCCTGGCGTCCAACCTGATCGAGCGCGCCGCCGACGTCGTGATGAAGGAACGCCGCACCCTCATCCTGGTGCCGCGCGAAACGCCTTTCTCGACCCTGCACCTGGAAAACATGCTGAGCCTGTCGCGCAACGGTGTGGTCATCCTGCCGCCCTCGCCCGGCTTCTACCAGCAACCGCGCGAAATCGCCGACCTGGTCGACTTCGTAGTCGCCCGCATCCTCGACCAGCTGCGTGTTCCGCACACGCTGCTGCCGCGCTGGGGCGAGCCGCAAGCCGGCGACTGACGCTGTCACACGCCTGACATGCAGATGAAACAAGCTGAAGGGCTTTCCGGTCGTGCCGCCGCAGGCGACCGGGCACCTCGGGAGCACGCACATGAAGATGGACAGCCAGCCGCTGGACGGCGGCATCACCCTGATCCGGCTCGACGGTCGCCTCGACATCGAAGGCGCGGAGACGCTGGACCAGCCGCTCACCTACGCCACCAGCACGCACCCGGCCAGGATTGCGATCGATCTGTCGGCAGTGAGCTTTCTCGCCTCGATCGGCATCCGCACGCTGCTGTCGGCGGCGCGCGGTCAGGCCTCGCGCGGCGGCAAGCTGGTCATGTTCGGTGCGCAGCCGATGATACGGCGCGTGCTGCAGACGGCCGGCGTCGACCAGCTGCTGACGCTGTGCGACGACCTCGACGCCGCGCGCAAGGCGCTGGCCGACTGAACGCCGGAGCAAACCTCCGCGGAGTGCGCAGTGCATAGCGCGCACGCCCGCCGCAGCCTGCGCCTGATCAACGACAGCGGCGCCATTTCCGCTGCGAGCGCCTGGTTGCGCACGCTCGGCGACAGCTTCGATCTGGGCAGCGAACTGGTGTTCCGGCTCGACCTGTGCGCGTCGGAACTGGTCGCCAACATCGTCAGCTACGCCTTCGACGACGAAGCGCCGCACACCATTGCGCTCGACCTGATCCTCGAACCGCAGTCGGTCAAGCTGGTGGTGGCCGACGACGGCCGCGAATTCGATCCGCTGGAACTGCCGGAGCCGGTGACGCCGGCCACGCTGGAAGAAGCCAGCGTCGGCGGACTGGGCGTGCACCTGGTGCGCCAGTTCGCCGATCAGGTCAGTTACGAGCGCACCAGCGGCCGCAACCAGCTCACGCTGGCGTGGACCCGGCCAAGCCGCAGCAGCCCGAGCGGCAGCCGCACCCCGGTGCGCCGCGGCGTCGAGCGTCGACGCCGTCAGGCCGCGGTGTTCCCGCTGATCCGCGCCGACGGCAGCCGTGTCGGCCACGACGCACGCGTCGGCGGCGAGCGCCGCGCCCTCGGTTTCATTTCGCGCCTCGACCTGTTTCGCGACGTGCCCTACGCACTGATCGAAGGCCTGCTCGCCCACTGCGCCCAGCGCGACTACCCGGACGAATACGTGGTGCTGGCGCCCGGCATGCAGAACGACCACGTGGCCCTGGTGCTGGCCGGACGGCTGCGGGTGTACCTGGACGATCCGGCGACTGACGGCCAGGGGGGCTACACGGTGATCGGCAGCGGCGAATGCGCGGGCGAGCTTTCGATCATCGACGGCGAGCCAGCGTCCGCCTGGGTGGTGGCCGAACCCGGCACGCGCCTGCTGCTGATCGACGCCCACACCTTCTTTTCCGAACTGCTGCCGCTGCCTCAGGTCGCCCGCAACCTGCTGCGCCTGATGGCGGCGCGCATGCGCCAGGCCAATCACCAGGTGGTCGAGCAGGTGCGCCGTTCGCTGGTACTGGAACGCCTGCAGTCGGAGCTGCGCACCGCACAGGAAATCCAGTCGGGCATGCTGCCGCTGCGCTCGCCGATGTTCGCCGAACATCCGGAGATCGAGTGCGAAGCCAGCATCCAGCAGGCGCGCGAGATCGGCGGCGACTTCTTCGACGCCTTCTTCATCGACGAGAACCGCCTGTTCGTCGCCATCGGTGACGTCTGCGGCAAGGGCATGCCGGCCGCGCTGCTGATGATGCGCACACTGACCACGCTGCGCGCAGAAGCGGCACGCAAGCAGGGGCAGAAGGGGCATCTGGAAAGGGTGATGGAACGCACCAACCGCAAGCTGGCGCTGAACAACGAACGACTGCTGTTCGCCAGCCTGTTCATCGGCCTGCTGGACACCCGCGATGGCAGCTTCCGCTACGCCAACGCCGGTCATCTGCGGCCGGTGCTGCTTCGTCGTGGCGACGCGCCGGTGCTGCTCAAGGTGCCGCGCAACCCGATAGCCGGCATCGACCCGACCATCGATTACGCACTGGGCGAAACCCGGCTCGGCTCGGGCGACCAGTTGCTGCTCTACACCGACGGCGTGACGGAAGCCCTGAACACGCGCGGCGAACTGTTCGGCGAAACGCGGCTGCTGGCGACGCTGACCGGTCTGCGCGCCGGCGCAGCAGGCGCCATCGACGCGGTACGCGAGGCGACCCGCCTGTTCTGCGACGGTCAGGCACCGTCGGACGACGTGACGCTGCTGGCGCTGCGCTACATCGGCCACACGTAGAACATGCATCCGCCACGTCCTTCACGGACGGCGGCGGATGCCCGTCGTGCTTACTGCACCTTGGCCTTCGACATCAGCGATTCGATGTGGGTCTGCACCGCCTGCTGCTGCATCGATTCGATCACGCGGTCCTTCACCTCCTCGAACTTCGGCGCTTCGGCGCGGCGGACGTCGTCGAGCTGGATCACGTGGAAGCCGTAGGCGGTTTTGACCGGCTCGGTCGTGAACTGGCCCTTCTCCAGCTTCTGCAGTGCGGCGTCGAACTCCGGCACGAAGGAGCCCGGGCGCGACCAGCCCAGTTCACCGCCGCGCTCCTTGCTGCCCGGATCGTTCGACACCGACACCAGTTCCGCGAACGGCGTGCCGGCCTGCAGCTTGGCAATGATGTCGCGCGCGACCTCTTCGGAATCGACCAGGATGTGGCGCGACGCGTATTCGTTCGGGCCGCCCTGAGCGACCACGCGCTCGTACTCGGCGCGGGCAGCCGCCTCGGTTACCGGGTTCTTCTCGACCCAGCGCTCCAGGTAGGCGTTGGCCAGCATTTCGCCACTGGAATAGGCGATGCGCTGCTGCACCTCCGGCACCTTGTCGGTACCGGCCTTGCGTGCCGCCTGCAGCAGCACCTCGCGGCGCACCAGGTGCTCGCGCACACGGTTGCGCAGGTCCTCGTTGTCCGGCGCGCCCTGGGCGACCTGCTCACGCACCAGCAGATCCGCCAGCGCGGCGGGCACGGCCACGCCATTGACCTTGGCCAGCGCGGCACCGGCCGCAGGCGCCTTGGTCTGGGCCACGGCGGAGGCAGCAACACTCATCATCAGGGCGGCGGCAAGTGCGCCGATACGGTGGTTCATCAGGACATCCTCGTGGGTTGTATGGGGCTCGATCGAGCGGAATGCTTATACCGCCCTTTTGGCCGGCGTGGCGAGGGCCGCTGTAACCGTGCTGTCGCCGCGACGTCATATGTGCTGAACACGCGCTGCATATCTTGAAGCGGTACCCTTCACGGAGACGGGAATGCTTCAGATCGATTCGGCACGCGAACGGCGTGCCCAGCGCAACCTCAGCGTCACGCTGGCGGCCTGCGAGTCCGAGGTGCTGGCGGCGCAGCAGTTGCGCTGGCGGGTGTTCGCCGACGAACTTGGCGCACGGCTCGACAGCACGGTGCACGGCGCCGACATCGACCGCTTCGACGCCCACTGCAAACACCTGATCGTGCGCGACGAGGACAACGGCCGCATCGTCGGCTGCTACCGCATCCTGCCGCCCGAAGCCGCGCGACGCACCGGCGGCTACTACTCGGAAACCGAGTTCGACCTCGGCCGGCTCGACCATCTGCGCCCGCAGATGGTGGAAATTGGCCGCTCCTGCATCGACGCCGATTACCGCAGCAACGCGGCGGTGATCGCGCTGCTGTGGTCCGGACTCGCGCGCTACATGCTGGACAGCGGTCACCAGTACCTGATCGGCTGCGCCAGCATCGGTCTGGCCGACGGCGGGCATAACGCTGCAGCCATCTGGGCCGGTCTGTCCGCGCACATGGCGCCGGCCGAGTACCGCGTGTTCCCGAAGGTGCGCCTGCCGCTCGAACGGCTGACGCCGAACGCCGCCAGCGTCGTGCCGCCGCTGGTCAAGGGCTATATCCGCGCCGGCGCCGAGGTGTGCGGCGAACCGGCCTGGGATCCAGATTTCAACACCGCCGACCTGCCGCTGCTGCTCACCATGGCCAAGCTGGACGCGCGCTACGCCCGCCACTTCATACAGCGCGCCGCCTGATCCGCGAACCGGGGAGGACGTAAGATGTCTGTCATCAGTCTGTTTGCCGACCTCGATCTTCCCTTGTCGCATCCTCATCCGCACCACCCCGCGGCGGCGCGCGCCGCCGCGGCCACGCACCACACGTCCGGCCTGCGCGCACAGGCGCGCATGACCTGGCGCATCGCGCGGCTGGCCGTACATCTGGCCGCCGGCTGTTCGCGCGTCGCCCTGCTCTATCCGCTGGTCGGCGAGCGCACGCAACGCAAGATGCGTGCACGCTGGTCGCGCCAGCTGCTCGGTGTGCTCGGCGTCGAACTGCAGGCGCAGGGGCCGCTGCCGCGGCCCGGCCAGCTGCTGGTGAGCAATCACATCTCGTGGGTGGACGTGTTCGTGATCAACGCCATCTCGCCACTGTCCTTCGTCTGTAAGGACGAGGTGCGCAGCTGGCCGCTGCTCGGCTGGCTGGTGGCGCGCAACCACACGGTGTTCATCCGTCGCGCCAGCCGCAGTTCGGCGGCCGAGGTGCGCGACCGGCTGGTCGGCTCGCTCAGCTGCGGACGCAGCGTGATGGTGTTCCCTGAAGGCACGACCACCGACGGCCGCGCCGTGCTGCCCTTCCGCGCCGCGCTGTTCCAGGCGGCGATCGACGCCGGCCGTGCGGTCAAGCCGGTGCGCCTGCGCTATGTCGATCACCGTGGCGAGCACTCGGACGCCGCCGCCTACATCGACGACGTGAGCTTCTGGCAGTCGGTCTGCATGCTGGCGCGCGCGCCGCGCACGGTGGCCCGGGTCGAACTGCTGCCGGCGCTGCCCTCGCACGGCCTGACGCGGCAGGATCTGGCGCAGGTGACACACGCCCAGGTGAGCGCGACCGCCTGAACAGTTGATTCGGATCAACGGCCGCGCAGCACGGCGGCGTACCGTGGAATCGGAGGCTGCGGCACGGTGCCGCAGACCGGACGGTACGAGGAGAACCGCATGATCCGCGAAGTCACCGGCGACATTCTTTTTACCCGCGCCCAGGTCATCGCCCACGGCATCGCCGTGCGCGAACGTTTCGACCACGGTCTGGCGCTGGCGCTGCGCGAGCGCTGGCCGTCGATGGCGCGCGACTACCGGCACGCACAGCACGGCCGCCACATGGTGCCGGGCGAGGTGTGGTCGTGGGCCGGCGTCGATAACGACGGCAGTACGCGCAACATCGTGAACATGCTCACCCAGGACATGGTGGGCGAAGGCCCGGCGGCGAAACCGGGCAAGGCGACGGTCGAGCACGTGCATCACGCACTGAAGGCGCTGGCCCGGCACCTGCAGGCGATCGGCGCCACCAGCGTGGCGCTGCCGCGGCTGGCCACCGGCGTCGGCGGTCTGGAGTGGGCCGAGGTGAAGCCGCTGATCGAACAGCATCTGGCACCGCTGGGCATTCCGGTCGTCGTCTACGAAACCTATCGCAAGGACGTGGTGGCGGACGAGAAGCTGCACTGACGCCGTCGGTGCGGCAGGCGCTCAGCGCCCGTCGCGCAGGCTGTCGATCAGCGCCATATTGTGTTCGAGCAGGCGATTGCACTCGTCGTCGCGCTGCGCGAACGCGTCGTCCAGCCCCTGCGCCTGCGCAGGGTCGGCGCGGCGTTCGGCCAGTACCTTGCGCTCGCGTGCCAGCACGGCCGTGACCTGCGGACGTTCGCCCAGACGCATCGCCAGCGACAGATAGTTTTTCGCCGCGTACTGGACACGCACGGTTCGGCTCGCCTGCGGATGCGCCGCCGCCATGTCGCCGTAGATCGCCGAGCAGGCGGCCAGTCGTTCCGCCAGTGTCGGCCGGTCCAGCACCTGCGCCTGCGCGCCGGCAGCAACCAGCAAAAAGGTCATCGAGACTGCTGTGTGTTTGATGTGCATGCAAAAGCCTCCGTGTCCGGCATCGCAGCGTAAACACCCTGCCTCCGTCGCTGCGGCCGCAGCGACGCGATGAGGACGATCGCCTCGTTCGATCGGGTGCACATCCCCGCCTTTGCGGCCATCGGCATCGCCGCGCCCGGGACTGTTTCCCTCGGCATGCGCTAGGGCAGCAGGCGCTCGCGCAGGAAAACCGGAAAGCGCGGCTGGCCGCGCGGCGTCAGCTCACGATAGCGGTAGGTGACGACGGCGCCGATGGCCGGCGGCGCCGCACGCTGGGCGTCGGTGAAGCCGCTGCCGATGCGGAAGCGTCGACCCGCTGCATCAATCACCTCGAGCGCGCCCAGCCGGCCGCGATGGCGACCCTTACCCGGCAGGTGGGCGAGCACGGTCGCTTCGGCATCGAGAAAGGGCGTGAGCTTGAGCAATGCGTCGCTGCGACCGACCGTCCAGCGGGCATCGGCCCGGTGCAGCATCAGGCCTTCGCCACCGCCGGCGACGACCTCGTCGAACAGCGCCTGCAGCGCGGCGCGGTCGGCCAGCCGCTGCTGCGGCACGACCCGTATCCAGTCGGCAACGGTCTCGTCGACCAGCTGCTCCATGCGTGCGAGCCGCTGCGAAAAGTCGCCGTCTGCGCCGGGCAGATCGAACAGCATGTAGCGCACCGCGCGCCAGTCGGCATCCGCCGGGCGCTCGCTGCGGACGATGCCGGACACTTCGTCGAAGCGGCCTCGCCCCAGCCACAGCTCGCCGTCGAGCGGGAATCCGGGCAGCGGCGCGACGAACCACGCCGGTGCGGCAATGGCGGCGCCGTTGCGCAGGCGCAGCGCCTGCCCGTCCCAGCGGGCGCGGACACCGTCGAGCTTTTCGCTGATCCAGTAGGGCGTCGGGTCGATGTCGGCGGGCGCGCGCTGCGCCAGCATCGGCAGCAGCGGGTCGGCAACAGCGAATGACGAAAACAGGCCGCAAAGACAGAACAGCAGCACGCGCATGGTCGGGACTCCGATGACGGAGCCGCGATTATCCCGCTTTATGACAAAGGCAAAAGTCGAGGCGCCCGCTCGTGCAGCCTGTTACGGTCGTTCAGCGCGCCTCGCCGGCCTTGCCACGCTCGCGCTGGTAGCGCTCGTATTCGAGGTTCGCGGTATCCAGGCAGCGGCTGCGTTCGGCCGCATCGACGATGCGGTCGCACTCGTTCTGGCGCCAGCCGGCAGCGCTGTCATAGACCTGCCGGCTGCTGCAGCCCGCGAGTACGCAGGTCAGCACGGTGATGGCGGCGATCGGGCGGATCACGGCTTCACTCCCCGAGATAGGCGGCACGCACCGCCGGGTTGTCCAGCAGTTCGGCCGCCGGTGCGCTCAGCGTGATTTCGCCGCCATCCATCACGCAGCCGCGGTCGCACAGCGACAGCGCGAGCCGCGCGTTCTGTTCGACCAGCAGCAGCGTGACCCCTTCGCGCGCGACTTCGCGGATCACGTCGAACACCGTGTCGACCATGATGGGCGACAGCCCCATCGACGGCTCGTCGAGCAGCAGGATGCGTGGCCGGCTCATCAGCGCGCGGCCGATGGCCACCATCTGCTGCTCGCCGCCGGACAGCGTGCCGGCGGTCTGGCCCGCGCGCTCCTTCAGCCGCGGCAGCAGGCCGAACACGCGCTCGATGTCGGCGTCGACGACCGCCTTGTCGTCGCGTACGTAGGCGCCCATTTCGAGGTTTTCCAGCACCGACAGCCGGGCGAACACGCCCCGCCCCTCCGGCACCAGCGCCAGACCCTTGCGCACCAGCAGGTGCGGCGGCGCGTGCTCGATCGCCTCGCCGCTCAGCTTCACGCTGCCGCGCGCCGGCAGCATGCGGGCGATGGCCTTCAGCGTGCTGGTCTTGCCGGCACCGTTGGCGCCGATCAGCGCCACCTTCTCGCCGGCGGCGACATCGAGGTCGACGCCGCGCACCGCGCAGATGCCGCCGTAATGCACTTCGAGTCCGCGCACCTCAAGCATCGACCGCCTCCGTCCCGAGGTAGGCGGCAATCACGCGCGGGTCGCGCCGCACGACGTCCGGCACGTCCTCTGCAATCTTCTCGCCGTAGTCCAGCACGGCGACGCGGTCGCACAAGCCCATCACCAGTTTCACGTCGTGCTCGATCAGCAGCACGGTCAGGCCGTCGCCGCGCAGCTTTTCGATCAGCGCACGCAGGCCGGCGGTTTCGGTCGCGTTCATGCCGGCAGCCGGTTCGTCCAGCGCCAGCAGCTTCGGTTCGGTGGCCAGTGCGCGGGCGATCTCCAGCCGGCGCTGGTCGCCGTAGCTCAGATGGGTGGCCTGCTGGTTGGCCAGCCGGTCGATGCCGACATAGCGCAGCAAGGCATGCGCGCGCGCCTCGGTGTCAGCCTCCTCGCGCCGCGCCGCCGGCGTGCGCAGAATGGCGCCGAGCACGCCGGTGCGCAGCCGGATGTGGCGGCCCACCATCACGTTCTCCAGCGCGCTCATCGCGCCGAACAGCCGGATGTTCTGAAAGGTGCGGGCGATGCCGACGCCGGCGATGCGGTGCGGCACGCCCAGCGGCAGCGGCTGACCGTTGAAGCGCACCTCGCCCTGGTCGGCGCTGTACAGGCCGGTGAGCACGTTGAAGAAGCTGGTCTTGCCGGCGCCATTGGGACCGATCAGGCCGTACACCTCGCCGGCGCGAATGGCCAGCGACACGTCGCGCAGCGCCTGCACGCCGCCGAAGCGCTTGCTGATGCCGCTCGCTTCGAGCAGAGGCGTGCTCATGCCGCCTCCCCGTGCGCCGCCAGTTCACGCTTGCGCAGCGCCGACGGCCACAGCCCCGCCGGACGCCAGCGCATCACGACCACCAGCGCGATGCCGAACAGCAGCAGACGCAGCGATTCCGGATCGATCAGCACCTTGCCGAACAGCGTCTGCTGCAGCGGTACCGCCCCCCAGCGCAGCGCCTCCGGCAGCAGCGCGAGCAGCACCGCGCCAAGGATGACGCCGGCGATATTGCCCATGCCACCGAGCACCACCATGCACAGCACCATGATGGATTCGAGCAGGCCGAAGGACTCCGGGCTGACGAAGCCCTGGAAGCCGGCGAACAGGCCGCCGGCCACGCCGCCGAAGGTGGCGCCGAGGCCGAAAGCCAGCAGTTTCACGTTGCGCGTGTTGATGCCGCAGGCACGCGCGGCGACTTCGTCCTCGCGGATGGCGACCCAGGCGCGGCCCAGCCGCGAATCCTGCAGCCGCAGGCAGACGAAGATGACGAGCAGGGTCAGCGCGAGGAAGAAGTAATACTGCAGATGCACGCCGGGCACCATGACGCCGAACAGTTCCAGCGGCCGGTTCAGCGCGTGGCCGCCGATCTGTGCGGCGGCGATGTTGTTGATGCCCTGCGGGCCGTTGGTGATGTTGGCCGGCGCGTTCAGGTTGTTCAGGAAGATGCGGATGATCTCGCCGAAGCCCAGTGTCACGATGGCCAGATAGTCGCCGCGCAGCTTCAGCGTCGGCGCGCCCAGCAGCACGCCGAACAGGCCCGCGACCAGCGCGCCGAGCGGCAGCACCGCCCACACCGGCCAGCCTGGTGCGGCGGCGAAAACCTGCGGAAAGGCGATCGCCAAATGCGGACTGGACAGCAGCGCATACAGATAGGCGCCGACCGCGTAGAAGGCGATGTAGCCGAGGTCGAGCAGGCCGGCGAAACCGACCACGATGTTCAGCCCGAGCGCCAGCATGATGTAGAGCAGCGCGAAATCGATGATGCGCACCCAGGAATTGCCGAAGCTGGCACCGACGACGAAGGGCAGCACGGCCAGTGCCACGCCGATCAGCACGACGCCCAGCCGGGCCTTCAGTTTCGGATCGACGCTCATGCCCGCTCCGCCACCTTTTCGCCCATCAGGCCCGACGGCCGGAACACCAGTACCAGGATGAGCACGAAGAAGGCGAACACGTCCTTGTAGTGGCTGCCGAGGAAGCCGCCGGTCAGGTCGCCGATGTAGCCGGCGGCCAGGCTTTCGATGATGCCCAGCAGCAGCCCGCCCAGCATGGCGCCGCCGAGGTTGCCGATGCCGCCCAGCACCGCCGCGGTGAAGGCCTTCAGCCCGAGCATGAAGCCCATCGCGTAATGCGCGATCGAGTAGTTGGCCGCCACCATGACGCCGGCCACCGCGGCCAGTGCCGAGCCGAGTACGAAGGTAAAGGAAATGACGCGGTCGACATCCACGCCCATCAGCCGCGCCACGGCCGGGTTCTCGGCGGTGGCGCGCATCGCGCGGCCGAGCCGGGTGCGGGTGACCAGCCAGACCAGCGCCGCCATCAGTGCCGCCGCGGTAGCGATGATGATGATCTGCAGGTCGGTGATGGCGGCGCCGAGGAACTGGTGCGGTGCTGCCGGCAGCAGCGGTGGAAAGGTGTGGTAGTTGCGGCCCCAGCCGATCATGGCCAGCTGCTGCAGCACGATGGACACGCCGATGGCGGTGATTAGCGGCGCTAGCCGCGGGGCGTTGCGCAGCGGCCGGTAGGCGATGCGCTCTATCGTGAAACCGACCGTCATGCAGACCGGAATCGCGATCAGCAGGCCGCCGAGCACGACGACCGGGCCCGGCAGGCCGCTCGGCACCAGCAGGCCAATGGCGGTCAGCGCGGTCAGCGCGCCGATCATCACCACTTCGCCGTGGGCGAAATTGATCAGACCGAGAATGCCGTAGACCATCGTGTAGCCGAGGGCGACCAGCGCGTAGATGCTGCCGAGCACCAGACCGTTGATGATCTGCTGGATGAAGATGTCCACGAGGTGTCGAGGGAGGAGCCGGGAGAAGAGGGAAGCGCCGGTCAGACGCCTGCGGTGCGCGCCGCCCGGCCCGGGGCCGGTGCGGACGCGCAGGACTGCATTGTGCCGCTCAGTGGGCTGTGCGGTCGGCCGTTCAGTTGTTCGGCTTGCCGCCCATCGTTTCGAGCGCCGACCACGCGCCGCCCTTCGCCTGGTAAAGCGTGACCGCGCCGTCCTTGATGTCGCCCTTCTCGTCGAACTGGATCTGCGCGCTCAGGCCGGGGTAGTTCAGCGCCGCCAGCGCCGGCAGGAATTTCGCCGTTTCGGTCGAGCCGACCTGCTTCATCGCCTCGGCCACCACGCGTACCGCGTCGTAGGCATAGGGGGCATAGAGCTGGATGTCGGTGTTGTACTTCGCCTTGTAGCGGTCGCGGAAGGCGGTGCCGCCGGCCATCTGGTCCAGTGGCACACCGGGCAGCGAGCAGTAGTGGCCTTCGGCGCCCTCGCCTGCCAGCTTGTGGAATTCCACCGTGCAGGCGCCGTCGCCGAACAGCATCGGCGCGCTGATGCCCAGCGTCTTCAGCTGACGCGCCATCGGACCGGCCTGGGTGTCCATGCCGCCGTAGAACACGAGGTCGGGCTTGGTCGACTTCACCTTGGTCAGGATGGCGGCGAAGTCCGTTTCCTTGTCGGTCGTGTATTCGCGGGTGACCACCTCGGCGCCGGCGGCCTTGGCCGCCTTCTCGAACTCGTCGGCCAGGCCCTGACCGTAGGCGGTGCGGTCATCGATGATGGCGATCTTCTTCGCGCCCAGCTTGCTCGTGGCGAAGCTGCCGAGCACGCTGCCTTGCTGCACGTCGTCGGCGAACACCCGGAACGCCGTCTTGTAGCCCTGCCGCGTGTAGGTCGGATTGGTGGCGGACGGCGACACCTGGACGATGCCCGCGTCGTGATAGATGCGCGACGCCGGAATCGTCGTGCCGCTGTTCAGATGACCGATCACCGCGTGCACGCGGGCATCGGCCAGCTTCTGCGCCACCGTGGTGCCCTGACGCGGATCGGCCTGGTCGTCCTCGCCCAGCAGTTCGAACTTCGCCACCTTGCCGCCGATCAGGATCTTCTCGGCATTCAGGTCGTCGATGGCCAGCCGGGCGCCATTCTCGTTGTCCTTGCCGAGGTGGGCCTGCGGACCGGTCAGCGGTGCCACATGACCGAGGCGGATGGTGATCGTGGCCTCGCCGGCATCGGCGGTCGCGGCCGGCACGGCGGCCTCTTCCTTCGGACCGCAGGCGGCGAGCAGGCAGGCCGACAGGGCCACGAGTGCGGACAGCGGGCGCGACGGGGTGATCAGGGTCATGTGGAATCTCCGCAAGGGACTGAAAAGGTTGTCAGCCCCGGATTTTGCGGGCGGGCGCCCGGAGCGTCAATTTGGATGCGGCAGAAACGACGATGCCGGTGCGCACAAGCGCACCGGCATCGTCAGTCTGCATCAACGAACGGCAATCAGCGCGCCATGCGGCGACGCGCGGCGGCAATCAGGCCGAGACCGGCGAGGAACATCGCGTAGGTTTCCGGCTCAGGAACCGGCACCGTCACGACGATGGGGTTCTGCGACATCGACACCGGGCCGGTCTCGCTGAAGGTGAGGCCGGTCACGAAGGCGGTCGGGTTCAGCGGGTCGAGCGCTGCGCCCTCCTCGATGCCGAGGATGCGGAAGCGGGTGACCGCCTCGGCAAAGGTGAAGGTGACGCCGCCGGTCAGCACGTCGCCGCTGGCCACCCATGCTTCGCCGTTCCACAGCCACAGGTCGTACAGGCCGTCACCGAAGGTCGGCAGCAGCACCGAAGTGATCGACGGACCGCTGTTGACGATGTAGTCGTAGCCGACGGCGATGTCCGGATCGATGAACACCGGCGTTCCGGCGGTCACGTTGAAGTCGAAGTTCCAGCCCTCGTCACTGGCCACCGGCATCAGCGGGTTGGAGGCGGAGGAGCCCGGCAGCTGACCATTGCGGATCGCGAACGACCACAGGCCGGCTTCGCCGCCTGCCACATTGGTGGTGTGCTGCAGGTTCAGCACGTCGCCGGTGCGCGAACCGGGCAGCGTCAGGTAATTGACGCCGTCGCCGGCGTCGTAGCCGGCCTGCGCCGGAATGCCGCCCAGGCCGTTCGAACCGCCGCTGGCGTTACCGGTGGTCCATTCCAGTCGCTCGTAACGGAAGTCGACGTCGAAGTCGCCGCCGCCTTGATTGCGCAGCACCAGCTGGAAGCTGTTGGTCTTGTCGGTCGCGCCACTGTAGTAGCCGACGGAATCCCAGGTCACGGCCAGTGTGTTGGCGTTCGGCGAGTGGATCCAGACGTTGCCCACGGTGCGCGTGTCGACGTCACCCCAGAAGGGCGCAATCATCGGCTGGCTGGTGATTGGGAAGGGATCCGGCGTGTAGGCACCGATCGCCGACAGGAAACTGATGTTGCCGTTGTTGTTGACGACGAAGTTGCTGAAGGTCTGGCCGAAGAAGTTGATGTCGAACGGCAGCGGCAGCTGGTTGGTCGATTCGTCGTCATTGGCCGCCAGGAACTGCGAGCCGTAGATATTCTCACCGACGCCGAAGGTGAGCATCGAAACAGCCTGCGCGCCGCCGGACAGCGTGGCGATCAGCGCGGGCAGGAGAAGGGTGCGGAATTTCATCTGTAACGCTCCGGTAATGTTCGACCGGGCGTCAGCAAGTCATGTGCCAAAACGTATGACTTTAGTATTAGTCCTTTCGGATCATCGACCTACGGCATATGGCGGCGGCACGCCGTTTCAGCGGTGTAAGGCGGGCCGACACGACCGCCCTGAAGTGCCTAGCACAACGCCGATCGAAACGGCCGCACGCGGCCCCCTGTCAGCTGAAGCAATGCGTGACGCGGGTCACGGCTGACGCATTGCGCGTGAGCGCTCAGCTACGCACCTTGTCGCCGGCCGGCAGCGGGCCCAGCCCGCCCTCTTCGCGCACGTCGTCCGGCAGGCGTTCGCGCAGATCGCTGATGATGCCGAGCGCAGCCATCAGCTTCAGGATGTAGAAGGTGACGTCGATTTCGTACCAGGCGAAGCCGGCACGCGCGCTGGCGCCGTAGCGGTGGTGATTGTTGTGCCAGCCGCCGCCGAAGGTGAGCAGCGCCAGCAGCGGGCGGTTCACCGAGTCGTCGTCGGTGTCGTAGCGGCGGTAGCCGCCCGGCATGAAGCGGAAGTGACCGACCGAATTGACCATGGACACCGTCTGTACGCCGAGCGCGGTGGGCAGGAAGAAGCCCCACATCAGCGCCGCACCGCCGCTGACGGTCGGGCCGAACGCACCGGCCTGCGCCAGCAGCCAGATGAAGAAGGCGCCGGACAGCATGAGCAGCGTGTAGTGCTTGTTCACCCAGAGGATTTCCGGGTAGCGCGCGAAATCGGGCACGACGTCGAGGTCGGTGTCCTTGTAGCGCTCGCACCAGACCCAGCCGACGTGCGAATGGAACAGGCCATGCTGGCGCGGCGAGATCGGATCGTCCGGCGTTTCGACGTTCTGGTGGTGGTGGCGGTGCACCGACGCCCACCACAGTGGACCGTGCTGGCCGCACTGCGAAGCGATCACCGCGAGGATGAACTGCACCGGGCGTGAGCACTTGAAGGCGCGGTGCGAGAAGTAGCGGTGGTAGATGCCTTCGACGCCGAACATGCGCAGCGCGTAGCTCGCCAGCGCCAGCCACACCAGAGGCCAGGTCGGCGGATAGACGAAAGGCGTGGCGATCGCGGCAGCGAACAGGATGACGTAGCGCACCCGTGTCTGGTTGATCGACTCGGTGACCTGCTTGCCGTACTGCGTGCGGGACGCTGCTGCGCTCATGCTCGACCTTCTCCGGGAAAAGGATGCCGAGCGCGAGTCTAGCAAGCGGGGTATTGCAGCCGATGCGTCGAATACAGCCGCCCCTTGCCCCCAATTCGCCGGGTGAACGAAAAAGCCGGCCATGTGGCCGGCTCTTCCCGTACGCGACAGCGTGCTTACTTGGCGCCGCCGAGCACCCAGGCTGCCAGCGTCTTGGCATCGGCGTCCGACAGACCCGGCTGCGCCGGCATCGGCATCGGGCCACCCCAGGACGGCTTGGTGCCGGCCGGCGTGCCGGCCTTGATGAAGGCGGCGACCTTCGCTTCGGCGTCCTTCTGGCCGGCGTACTTCTTCGCGACAGCCTGGTAGCCCGGGCCGATCTTCATGTCGGCGCCCTGCGAATGACAGGCCAGACAGCCCTTGGCGGTGGCCAGGTCCTTGCTGGCGAAAGCCGGCGCGCTCACGAGCGCTGCGGCGCAGACGACGGCGGAAATCAGGGTTTTCATGGTGTTCCTCGACGGAGTGGTTGATCCAACGTTCAGTGGGTCGCGGGGCCGGGCAGATCCGGCGCAGGCTCGGCGGCGCGGCCCGCAAGTCTAAGCCAGCCGACAGCGGGTGAACAAGAGCGTGCCGTGCAGCCTGCCCCGGATACAACGACGGCCAGCCGCCGCACGTTGACCGGGATCAGCGCACTGACGTTCGCCGCCAGCCCAAGCTGAGCGCCGTACCGACCAGGATGATGACGGTGCTCGCCAGCATCGCCAGCGTCGGCCGCTCGTCGAACAGCAGATGGCCCCACAGCATGGCGAAGGGCGGGATCAGGAAGGTGACGCTCAACGCCTGCGTCGCCCCCATGCGGCCGATCAGGCGGAAATACAGCGCGTTGGCCAGTGCGGTTGACACCAGGCCGAGCACCGCTACCGCCAGCAAGGGGCGCCAGGAGGGAAGATGATCGGGCAGGGACGCCAGCGCCCACGGCAGCAGCAGCAGCGCCCCGACCAGCGAAATGCCGGTGGCCACGGCCGACGGATGCACGTCGTGCAACTGGCGTCGCACCCACTGCACGCACAGGCCGTAGGAGGCCGACGCGATCAGCCCGAGCGCCACCGCGTCCAGTCCGACCTTGAGTCCGCCGACCTCACGCAGGCCCGCCAGCAGCACGACGCCGGCAAACCCGAGCAGCAGGCCCAGCTGCTTCGGGCGCGACAGCGCCTCACGCCACACCCACACGCCGAGCAGCGCCGAAAAGAGCGGAGAGGTCGCGTTCAGCACCGCGGCAAAGCCGGCGCTGGAGCGCATGACCGTCTCGGCGAACAGCACGAAGGGCAGCGCTGTGCTGCCGGCTCCGGTCAGCAGCAGCCATCCGCTCACCCGACGACGCTGGCCTGCAGCAACGTCGCGCAAGGGGCAGCCAAAAAGCGCCAGCAGGGCTATCGACGCCAGCGCAAGACGCAGCCCGACGGTCAGCGGCAGACCCAGTTCGGGGATGGCGACACGGTAAAGCGCGAAGGACGCGCCCCAGATCAGCGCCAGCAGCAGGAATTCGACACGGGTGCGCACGGCGGAGCGAGGTCGAGGCGGGCCGCCATTGTCGCCGGCCGACGCCCGGCCCGCCAGCCGGCTAAACTGCCGGCCTGCATCTGCTGCCGCTGGAACATCATGACGCCCCGCTTCGACCTCGCCCCGCCCGCCCCGGACCTGTCCGCCCCGCTGCAGGCCTGCCTCGACAACAAGACCAAGCCGCTCGGCGCGCTTGGCCGGCTGGAGGCGCTGGCACTGCAGGTCGGTCAGGTTCTGGGCTCGACCGCACCCGAGCCGGGCCGGCCGCACCTGCTGGTGTGCGCCGGCGATCACGGCACGCTGCGCGACGCGCGCGGCCGCGGCCTGTCGGCCTACCCGGCCGACGTGACCTGGCAGATGGTCGAGAACTTCCTCGCTGGCGGCGCCGCCATCAACGTGCTGGCGCGTGAGGGCGGCATGGCGCTGCACATCGCCGACTGCGGTGTGGCGCACGACTTCGGCCTGCGCGACGGCCTGATTGACGCCAAGGTGGCGCACGGCACCGCCAGCTGGTTCGACGGCCCGGCGATGACGCCAGCGCAGTGCGCGCAGGCGCTGGACAACGGCGCCCGCATCGCCCGCGACATCGCGGCCGGTGGCGCTCGTGTGCTCGGTTTCGGCGAAATGGGCATAGGCAATACCGCGTCCGCCTCGCTGATCACACATCTGCTGACCGGTGCTGCGATGGACGACTGCGTCGGCCGCGGCACCGGTCTGGGCGACGCCGCGCTGGCCGACAAGAAGCGCGTGCTGGCCGGACTGGCGGCCGGCTACGACGGTCCGCGCGACGCGTTTTCGGTGCTCGCCGCCTTCGGCGGCTTCGAGATCGCGACCCTGGCCGGCGCCATGCTGGGCGCCGCGCAATCGCGCATGCTGCTGCTGATCGACGGCTTCATCAGTTCGGCCGCCGCGCTGGTCGCGCAGGCGCACGCGCCGGCGCTGCGCCACTACTGCGTGTTCTCGCACCGCTCGCAGGAGCGCGGCCATGCCATCCAGCTCGAGCACATGCAGGCGCTGCCCCTGCTCGACCTCGACCTGCGCCTGGGCGAAGGCACCGGGGCCGCGCTGGCCTGGCCGCTGGTCCGCGCCGCCGCCGCCATCCTGCGTGACATGGCCAGTTTCGAGTCGGCCGGCGTGTCGAAGGCGTGAAGGACACGCCGGGCACCACGGTGACACGCCGATGATCCGCCGCGAACTCGAACTGTTCTTCAACGCGCTGCGCTTCTTCACGCGGCTGCCGGTGCCGGCCTGGGTCGGCTGGTCGAATGAGCTGATGAACGCCAGCGCGCGCTGGTTTCCGGCGGTGGGCTGGGTGGTCGGCGCCGCCGGCGCCGCGGTGTTGTGGGGGACCGGGCAGGTACTGCCGGCCGCACTCGCCGTCGTGCTGTCGACGGCAGTGACGATACGACTGACCGGCGCCTTCCACGAGGACGGCTGGGGCGACGTGTGCGATGGCTTCGGCGGCGGCTGGTCGCGCGAACAGATCCTGACCATCATGAAGGACTCGCGCATCGGCGCCTACGGCGCCCTCGGCATCGTGCTCATGCTGGCGGGCAAGCTGGCGGCGCTGTCCGCGTTGCCGCTGGCGAGCGCGGTCATCGCGCTGCTGGTCGCGCATCCGCTGTCACGGCTGTGCGCGACCGCGCTGATCTACTTGATGCGCTATGCGCGTGACGAAGACCCGGACGGCGTATCGCGCGCCAAACCGCTGGCAGTGAAGCTGTCGGGTGGCGGCATGCTGTGGGCAGCACTGTGCGGTCTGGCACCGCTGGCGCTGCTCGCACCGGTACAGATCGCTCTGGTGACCGGGCTCGCGCTGCTCGTCACCGCCGTCGCTGCGCGCCACTTCCAGCGCCGCATCGGCGGCTACACCGGCGACTGTCTGGGGGCCGCGCAGCAGCTGACGGAGCTGGCCGTGTATGTGGCGCTGTGCGCGCGGATCTGACCGCGGTTCGGCTTGGTGGTGGTGAGCTTGCTCGCGAATAGCCAGAACCGAAGCTTGCGGCCCGCCACTGCCCGGTCGCGGCCAAGGCCGCTCCTTGTATTGTCTTTACCTCCCGAGGGGCACCTCGGG
>NZ_JADMJL010000049.1 GCF_018780585.1 Methyloversatilis discipulorum
AGCTATTCCTACGCTTGCCAGGGCAGAACATACAAGCGAGCTTGCTCGCGATTGCTGGCTTGATCGAAGCCTGCGGCCCATGACAGCCGCGTCGCGGCCAAGGCTGCTCCCACCGCGGTCAGCCCGTCTACAAGAGGCGGGCGGCAAAGCTGGCAAAGTCGTTGTCGATGGCCGCGGGGTGGATGTCCGGGTGGTGCTCGTCCGCTGCCGCGTACTTGCCGGTGCGCACCAGCACGCCGGCGATGCCGGCCGCTTGCGCGCCGCCGATGTCGTCGCGCAGGTCGTCGCCGATCATGATGGCTTCTTCTGCGCGCACGCCAGCGGTGTCGAGTGCGGCCTGGAAGAAGGGGGCGGCGGGCTTGCCGGCGATCTCGGCTTGCACGCCGGTGCTGTATTCCAGGCCGGCGACGAAGGCGCCCATGTCGAGCGACAGGCCGTCCTCTTCCTTGAAGTGACGGTTGCGCGCCATCGCGATGAAGGGCAGGCCGCGCATGACGAGGCGGAAGGCGGTGTTGAGCTGTGCGTAGTCGAAGCAGTGGCCGGCGTCACCGAGCACGATGGCGTCCGGCTCGGCTGCGTCGGGCCCGACTTCGTCGCGCAGGTCCGGATGCACGATCCAGTGCGGATGCAGGCTGCGGCTGCGCACGAGATTCATCGTCGCGCCGGGGGCCGTCAGCAGTTCCTCGTCGCGCACGTCCAGACCCAGGGCCTGCATCTTCGCGACCAGCGTGCGCCGCGGCGTGCGGGTGGTGTTGGTCAGGAACACGAGCCTGAAGCCGGCGGCGCGCAGTCGCGCAAGCGCCTCGATCGAACCGGGAATGATCTGGTCGCCGACGTGCAGCACACCGGCCAGATCAATCAGCAGGGCTTTCGGGTTTGCGGGCAGAGACATGGCGTTCTCCTTCGTTCGATGCGGCGCGCCGTCCTTGCAGGAGCGGTCTTCTGACCGCGACCACAGCGGAGGTCAAGGAGCCTGCGCGTGATTACAGGCTCTGTCGCGGCCAGAAGACCGCGCCTACAGGGCCACCAGCTGATGCCGCGCGGCGAAGCTCACCAGTTCGACCGGATTCTTGATGTCGAGTTTGTCGAACAGCCGCGCGCGGTATGTGCTGATGGTATTCGCCGACAGCGACAGTTCCCGTGCGATATCACCGACCGTGTGACCGCTGGCGAGCAGCTTCAGCACCTGCATTTCGCGGTTCGACAGACTGTCGAGCGGGCTGGCGGGGGTGTCCGCGCGGACGCCGAAGGCGAGGCGTTCGGCCAGTTCCGGCGTGACGAAGAGGTGACCGCCGGCGACGCGGGCGATGGCGTCGAACAGCTGCTCCGGCGAGCAGCCCTTGTTCAGATAGCCGGCGGCGCCACTCTTCAGTGCGCGCACACCGAACTGCGATTCCGGGTAGGTCGACAGCATCAGCACGGCGACCCTCGGAAACTCGGCGCGCAGCTGCTTCAGCACGTCGAAGCCGTCGCGGTCGCTCAGTGCGATGTCGAGCAGCACGACGTCGGCGCCGTCGCCGCGCAGCAGGCGCATCAGATCGGGTCCGCCCGCTGCTTCGCCGACCACGGCGATGGCCGGATTCTCGCCGAGGATCTGCGCGATGCCCCGGCGCAGCATTAGGTGGTCGTCGACGATGATCACGCGCACCGGCTTCATCGCGTCGACTCCGGTACCCGCAGATGCACGGTGGTACCGGCGCCCGGCGTGCTGTCGATACGCAGTTCGCCGCCGAGTGCGCGGGCGCGCTCGTACATGCCGAGCAGGCCGAAGGAGGTCGGTTGCGCCGGCACCTGCATGCCGCGGCCGTTGTCGCGGATGCACAGTTCGATCGCGCTGGCCTGGCCGGTCACTTCGACATTCACCGCGCTCGCCTCGGCGTGCCGGGCGACGTTGGTGAGCACTTCCTGCACGATGCGATAGACGGCGATTTCGGCGCTGCGGCCAAGGCGCCGTTCGGGCTCCGCGTCGTTCAGCGTCAACGTGCAGCGCAGGCCGCGGCGCGACTGCATTTCCTGCAGCTGCCACTCGATCGCGGCCCACAGGCCGAGGTGGTCGAGCACGCCGGGACGCAGGTCGGTCAGTATCCGCCGCACCGCGCCCAGCGCCTGCTGGGTGACCGCCATCATGTCGTCGAGCTTGCGCTCCAGTGCACCGTCGTGCGCGAGTCGCGGGCGCAGCCAGTTCAGGTCGAACTGCAGCGCGGTCAGCGAGGCGCCCAGTTCGTCGTGTACCTCGCGCGCGATGTGCGTGCGCTCGTCTTCGCGCACCTGCTGCAGGTGGGCGGACAGCCGCTGCAGGGCGCTGTGCGACTGCTGCAGCCGCGCGTTGGCGTCCTGCAGCGCGGCGGTGCGCTCGGACACGCGGCGCTCCAGTTCGACCTGATTGGCGCGCAGCACGGCCTCGGCGCGCTTGCGTTCGGTGATGTCGGCGAAGGTGACGACGGCGCCGACGATCTGGCCGGCGTCGCGGATCGGGTAGCTGGTGTATTCGGCGGGGAAGGCGCTGCCGTCGCGTCGCCACAGCACCTCGGACTCGATGCGCACGCCCTGGCCTTCCTGGAAGGCGCGGAAGATCGGGCACTCATGGACGTCGTAGTTGCGGCCGTCGGAATGTGCGTGGTGGATCAGGTAGTGCATGTTGCGGCCGAGCACTTCGTCCGGCTCGAAACCGATCAGCTCGGCGCCGGCGCGGTTGATGAAGATGCAGCGGCCGTTCTGGTCCACGCCATAGATGCCTTCGCCAGCGGACTCGAGCAGCATTTCGAGCTGGTGGCGCCAGGCGGCGTGATGCGAAAGATGATGGAGATTGGCGAACACGTCGTTGCGTCGGCACAGGGGTGCCGCTGCCTTGCATCAAGCGTGCCACGCCGCCCGCCACGCCGATATCGCGGCGGGGCGCGGGTTTGCGCGGGGTGCGACCGACGGGCGCCGGTGCCGTGCCCCGTTCTGGTGCGCTCAGGCCGGTACGTCGCGCACGCGCAGTGCGCCGTCAGCCTCGTCCGCTTCGATCAGGCCCTGTTCTTCGTAGCGGCGCAGCTTGCGCCACAGCGATACGCGGTCGATGCCGAGCAGGCGGGCGGCCAGCGCGCGGTTGCCGCCGACGCCGGCCAGCACGTCGAGGATGTGATTGCGCTCGACCGCCTCCAGCGTGCGCACCTCGTTGCTGCCGCGACCGGCGGCGTGGCCGGCCGGCGTGCCGAGGCCGGGCGGCAGATCCTCCTCGGCCAGCATGGTGCCGCCGGCCAGCGCGACGCCGCGCTCGATGATGTTCTCCAGTTCGCGCACATTGCCCGGGTAGTCGTAGGCGCACAGCTTCTGCATTGCCGGCGGCGCAATGGCGGTGACCTTCTTGCCCATGACCTGCGCCGCGCGGCGCACGAACTGCTGGGCCAGCAGCGGAATGTCGTCGCGCCGGTCGCGCAGCGGCGGCAGCTGCAGCGTCACCACGTTGAGGCGGAAGTAGATGTCCTGCCGGAACTGGCCGGCCTCGACCGCGGCGCGCGGCTCGCGGTTGGTGGCGGCGAGGAAGCGGACGTCGGCGCGGACCGGCTCGGTACCGCCGACGCGCAGGTATTCGCGCTCCTGCAGCAGACGCAGCAGCTTCACCTGCATCGCCGCCGACATTTCGGTCACCTCGTCGAGAAACAGCGTGCCGCCCTGAGCCGCCTCGACCAGACCGCCGCGCGACTGCTGGGCGCCGGTGTAGGCCCCCTTTTCATGGCCGAACAGTTCGTTGGCCAGCAGTTCCTCGTTCAGCGCGCCGCAGTTGATCGCGACGAAGGGGCCGCTGGCGCGCCGGCTGTGCGCATGCACGTGGCGGGCGAGCAGTTCCTTGCCGGTGCCGGTTTCGCCGACGATGAGCACATTGCAGTCGGTCGGCGCCACGCCGCGGGCGATGTCGAGGATGGCGCGCATGCCTTCGTCGCGCGTGATGATGCGTTCGTCGGCGGCGTGCTCGACCAGCTGGCGCAGGCGCTGGTTCTCGGCACGCAGCTGCGCCTTGTCGGCGGCCTCGCGCACCAGCTTGCGCACTTCGCCCAGGCGAAAGGGCTTGGATACGTAATAGAAGGCGCCGGTGCGCATCGCCTCGACCGCCGATTCGGTTGTGGCGAAGCCGGTCACCACCAGCACCTCCATCGCGGGCCAGGCCTCGCGTGCGCGACGCAGCAGTTCCAGCCCGTCCATGCCGGGCATCTTGACGTCGGTCAGCAGCACCTCGTAATCGTTCTGGCGCAGCAGCGCCAGCGCGGCGTCGCCGTTGTCGGCGGTGGTGACGTCGAGGCCGTCGCGGCGCAACGCGGTGGCCAGGCCCTCGCGCGCGACCGCTTCGTCGTCGACCAGCAGGACATGTGCAGTGCTCATGCTTTCTCCTCCGCCGGTATCCAGAGCGTGACGCAGGTCCCGCCGTCCGGTTCGTTGTGTATGCCTGCCTTGCCGCCGTGTTCGGCGGCGATTTCATGCACCACGAAAAGCCCAAGCCCCGAGCCCTTGCCGACCGGTTTCGTGGTGAAGAAGGGGTCGAACACGCGCGGCAGGTTGCGCGGTTCAATGCCGGGGCCGTTGTCGCACACCGAAATTTCGGTGCCGCCATCACGCGCGCTGCCGCGCACCGTGATGTGTGGCGCGATGCCTGCCTCGACGCAGGCTTCGAGCGCGTTGCGGATCAGGTTGAGCAGGGCCTGCTGAATGCGCTGGCCGTCGGCGTGGATGTGCAGTTCGGGCTCGATCTGCAGTGTCACCGCGTCGGCCGCGTCCGGCCGCTCGGCGCGCAGCAGCGCGACGGTTTCCTCGACCAGCGGCCGCAGCGGCTGCCGAACCAGCGCGAAGCGGCTGTCGCGTGCGAAGTCGAGCAGGGTGCGCACGATGCGCTGCGCGCGCTGCACCTGGTCGTCGATCTGCTCGACGAAACCGTTGATCTGCGCCGGGTCGCAGACGTCGCGCTCTTCCAGCAGCAGCTGCGCATTCAGCGAAATGTTCGAAAGCGGATTGTTGAGCTCGTGCGCGACGCCGGACAGCATGGTGCCGAGCGAGGCCAGCCGTGCCGTGCGCAGCACCGCGAGCTGGCGCTCTTCGAGGTCGCCGAGTGCGCGGTTGAAGGCGGCGACCAGGGCGGCGATCTCGTCGTCCCGGTCGCGCGGCGTCAGGCGTGCAAGATTGCCGGTGCCGATGCGCGCGAGATCGCTTTCGACCTCGCGCAGCGGTGCCACCACGCGTCGCGTCACCAGCTGGCCGATCACCAGCACCAGCGCGACGGCGGCGATCATGATCGTGTACAGCTGCGATTCCTGGCCGGACAGCGCGCGCCGCATCGCCTCGCGCGCCTGATCGGACAGGCGCTCGCTCTCCTCGAACGCCTGCTTGCCGACCTCGGTCATGCGCTCTTCCAGTGGCGAGATCGGATCGGTCGGGCGGATGCGGCGCTGCAGCCGGTCGTCGAGCAGGTCGCGCCAGTCGTGCAGCGACTGTTCGAGGTCCTCCAGCGCGAAGCCAGGCGCGGCGCGCTGCATCAACGCGCGGTCGCGGGCGATCAGCGTGAGCGCCTCTTCCGCCTTGCCGACCGCCGACTTGAGTTCGGACGGCTTGCGGAACAGCAGGTAGTTCTTTTCCAGGCGCCGCGCTTCGCGTACCACGTCGTGCATGCGCGTGACGTGGTGTTCGTCGTCGACGCGCGACAGTAGCAGGCGCACCTGTTCGAGAGCGGCGAACACCAGCAGCACGAACAGCGCGCCGAGCACGATGTAGCCGAGCAGGATCTTGCCGTGCAAGGAACGGGGCAGCAGTTTCATGAATTGCATGCTGCAACGTCGCGTTGCGAATTTCAACAGCGACCACATGCGCGCAAGCGCCTGTTTCATGTGGACTTTCGGCAGGCGGTCGTAGGGGCGAGCGTGCACGCGCTGCAAGTTGCAACGAGCGCTGGCGGTCCATACGAGGGGTGGGTTGTAAAGCATAAATAAATCAATGCTTTGCGTTTTTCGCTAGAGGTGGCACAGCGCCTGCTAGGAAATCCGTGCCAGCCTCGCAGTGACGATTTTGAAGGCTCCTCGGGTCGTTGCTGCGGCGAGGCTTGCAATGGGGAGGCCGGTCGACCTAGCGGACAGCACCGGTTCTTTTGGCGGCTCGCGAGCAATCGCGAGCCGTTTTTCTTTGCGCCGCACGCCGCCTGGCGGATTCGGCGATAATTCGCCGCCTTTCAACGCCCCGCACCCCGCCTCCCGCATGGCCGATCCCGCTGTTCCGCTGATTTCTACGCACGCACTGGCCTGCACGCGCGGCTCGGCACGCCTGTTCGCCGGGCTGGACCTCGCCGTGGGTGAGGGCGAGCTGCTGCACGTGGCGGGCGCCAACGGCAGCGGCAAGACCAGTCTGCTGCGCATCCTGTGCGGGCTGTCGGAAGCCGAATCGGGTGAGCTGCGCTGGTGCGGGCAACCGGCGGGCAAGGTGAAGGACGAGTGGCGCGCCGGGCTGCTCTATCTCGGTCACCGCAACGCGGTGAAGGACGATTTCACGCCGCTGGAGAACCTGCGTGCCAGCGCGGCCATCGCCGGTGAAGCGATGGACGAGGACACCGCGCTGCGCGCGCTGGTCGACATCGGCCTCGGCGCGCGCCTCGACGTGCCGGCGCGCAGCCTGTCGCAGGGGCAGCGCCGTCGCGTTGCGCTGGCCCGTCTGCTGTGCGGCACGCGCGCCCGGCTGTGGATACTGGACGAGCCCTTCACCGCGCTCGACGTGCGCGCGGTGGCGCAGCTGGCCGAAGCGATGGCCGCGCACATCCGTCGCGGCGGCGCCGTCATCTACACCACGCACCAGCCGGTGGATATCGACGTGCCGCGCCGCGCGCTGCTCAATCTGGACGATTACTCATGCTGAGCGTGTTCGCCGCCGTGCTGCGTCGCGACCTGCTGCTGGCCTGGCGCCGCCGTTCCGACGTGCTGACTGCGCTCGGCTTCTTCCTGCTGGTGACCAGCCTGTTTCCGCTCGGCGTCGGGCCGGAACCGGACCAGCTTTCGCACATCGCGGCCGGGGTCATGTGGGTGGCGGCGCTGCTTGCCACGCTGCTGTCGGTGAGCCGGCTGTTCGAGGCGGACGAGGCGGACGGAACCCTCGAGCAGATGTTGCTGTCCGTGGAGCCGCTGGCAGTGATCGTGCTGGCCAAGGTGTGCGCCTACTGGTTGCTGACCGGATTGCCGCTGGTGCTGATCGCGCCGCTGATCGCGCTGCAGTTCAGCCTGACGCCGGACGAGACGCTCATCGTCTGCGCGACGCTGCTGATCGGCACGCCGACGCTGTCGCTGCTCGGCGCCGTCGGCGCATCGCTGACGCTGGGCCTGCGCGGTGGCGGCGCGCTGATCGCGCTGCTGGTGCTGCCGCTGTACGTGCCGGTGCTGATCTTCGGCGCGGGGGCGATCGACGCCTGGCGCGCGGGTCTGGGCATCGCCCCGCACCTGGCCTTGCTCGGTGCCTGCCTGCTGGTGGCGCTGGCGGTAGCGCCGCTGGCGAGCGCTGCTGCATTGCGCATCGCCCAAGATTGATAGGGGGCCAAACCGCACTCGGTTAAACTTGCGGTTTTGCCGTCGGCCCCCGCCGAGACACGCGCGTTGTATCTGCGCACACCGAGTAATCAGAACCTGGGCTAGCCGCTTCGTTGATGTCCGAATCACAGTCTTCCGCCGCGCGCGCGCCGTCGTCCGGCTTCAACTTCTTCCATTACGCCAGCCCGCAGACCTTCTTTCCGCTCGCCGGAAAGCTGCTGTGGCCGAGCTGGATCGCCGCCGTGGTGCTGACGCTCGCCGGCCTTTACATCGGCTTCTTCGTCGCGCCGACCGACGCGACACAGGGCGACAGCTACCGCATCATTTTCATCCACGTGCCGGCGGCCTGGATGTCCATGGTGGTCTATCTGGCGATGGCCTTCTGGTGCGCAGTCGGCCTGGTATTCAACACGCGCCTGTCCTTCATGATGTCGTCGGCGCTGGCGCCGACCGGTGCGATGTGGGCTTTCGTCGCGCTGTGGACCGGCGCGCTGTGGGGCAAGCCGACCTGGGGCACCTACTGGGTCTGGGACGCACGGCTCACGTCCGAACTGATCCTGTTCTTCCTCTACTGCGGCTACATGGCCCTGCAGGCAGCCATCGACGACCCGCGCCGGGCCGATCGCGCCGGCGCGCTGATCGCCATCGTCGGCGCAGTGAACGTGCCCATCATCTATTTTTCGGTGAAATGGTGGAACACGCTGCATCAGGGCGCGTCTGTAAGCCTGACGGCTGCGCCGACCATGGCCACCACCATGCTGACCGGCATGCTGGTGATGGCGCTGGCGGCCTGGGCCTACACGATAGGCGCGGCGCTGGTGCGCGTGCGCGCCATCATGATCGAACGCGAGCGGAACACCGACTGGGTGCGCCAGCTCGCCAGCAACGGAGACAGCAAGACATGAACTGGGAAAGCGCCAGCCATTTCTGGGCGATGGGCGGCTACGGCTTCTTCGTCTGGGGTTCCTACGGCGTGACTGCTGCGGTCATTGCAGCCGAACTGTTCGCGCTGTCCCGCCGCATGACGAAGGCGCGTGCGCAGGCCCGGCGCGACGTCGCGCTGGAGCGCATCGACGCCGACAAGCGGGGCCGCGCATGAAACCCCGCCACAAACGTTTCGCACTGGTCGCTGCCGGCATCGCGCTGCTGGTCGGCGCGGTCACGCTGGTGCTGAATACCTTCAGCGACAACATGGTGTTCTTCTTCAGCCCGACCCAGGTCGCGGCGAAGGAAGCGCCGCAGGGCCGCACCTTCCGCATCGGCGGCATGGTTCAGGACGGCAGCCTGGAGCGCGGCGCCGACGGTACGTCGGTCCGTTTCATCGTCACCGACACCGCCAACACCATCACCGTCACCTACAAGGGCGCGCTGCCGGACCTGTTCAAGGAAGGCAAGGGCGTGGTCGCCCAGGGCAAGCTTGGCGAGGACGGCGTGTTCGCCGCCAGCGAGGTGCTGGCCAAGCACGACGAGAACTACATGCCGCCTGAAGCCGCGCACGCACTGGAACAGGCGAAGAAGGCGCAGAGCACGGTCGTTCAGTAAGCCGCATCCACTCCGCTCCGGCGCTTCGGGCCGGAGCACCACGTTTCACGGGCAGGAGCCATCATGTTTCCCGAACTGGGCAATTTTTCGCTGTCGATCGCGCTGGCGCTGTCGGTGCTGCTGGGCGTCGTTCCGCTGGTCGGTGCGCAGCGCGGCGACGCGCGGCTGATGGCGGTCGCGCGACCGCTGACGCAGGGCGTGTTCGTGTTCGTCGCCTTCGCCTTGTTCTGCCAGATCCAGTCCTTCGTGCTGAACGACTTTTCGGTGCTGAACGTCGCCACCAATTCGAACTCGACGCTGCCGCTCGAGTACCGTGTCGCCGCCGCCTGGGGCAGTCACGAAGGTTCGCTGCTGCTATGGACCTTCATGCTGGCGCTGTGGGCGCTGGCGGTCAGCGTGTTTTCGCGCCGTCTGCCGCCGGACATGGTGGCGCGCGTGCTGGCCGTGCTGGGCTGGGTCGGCGTGGGCTTCCTCGCCTTCATGCTGGCCAGTTCCAACCCCTTCGACCGCCTGCTGCCGGCGGCCGCCGACGGCCGCGACCTGAATCCGCTGCTGCAGGACCCGGGCATGATCTTCCACCCGCCCATGCTCTACATGGGCTACGTCGGCTTTTCGGTCGCTTTCGCCTTCGCCATCGCTGCGCTGATCGGCGGCCGGCTCGACGCCGCCTGGGCGCGCTGGTCGCGCCCGTGGACCACGGTGGCCTGGATGTTCCTGACGCTGGGCATCGCGCTCGGCAGCTACTGGGCCTACTACGAACTGGGCTGGGGCGGCTGGTGGTTCTGGGACCCGGTCGAGAACGCGTCCTTCATGCCCTGGCTGGTCGGCACCGCGCTGATACATTCGCTGGCGGTGACGGAGAAGCGTGGCGCCTTCAAAAGCTGGACCGTGCTGCTGGCCATCGCCGCCTTCTCGCTGTCGCTGCTCGGCACTTTCCTCGTTCGCTCCGGGGTGCTGACCTCGGTGCACGCCTTTGCCACCGATCCGGAACGCGGTGTGTTCATCCTCGCGCTGCTGGTGTTCGTGATCGGCGGCTCGCTGCTGTTGTTCGCGATCCGTGCGCCGTCGGTCGGGCTGGGTGGCGGCTTCGCGCTGCTGTCGCGCGAAACCTCGCTGCTCGCCAACAACGTGCTGCTGGCGGTCGCCACGTCGGCGGTGTTGCTCGGCACGCTCTACCCGCTGTTCCTCGACGCGCTGGGCATGGGCAAGATTTCGGTCGGCGCGCCTTACTTCGATGCAGTCTTCGTGCCGCTGATGACGCCGGTGCTGTTCCTGATGGCCATTGGGCCCTTCGTGCGCTGGAAGAAGGACGAAGCGCCGGGGCTGGTGCTGCGCCTGCGCTGGGCGTTCGCGGTCAGCGTCGTCGCCACGCTGGTGATGATGGTGGCGACCGGGCACTACACGCCTATGCTGGGCCTGGGCGCCTTCACCGTCGTGTGGATCGCTGCCACCAGCGTGCAGCATCTGGTCGAGCGTCTGCGCGGTCGCAACGGCGACGGCAGCTGGATGGCCCGCGCCCGCGCGCTGCCCGGCGGCTGGTGGGGCATGTGGCTGGCCCACCTCGGGGTGGCGGTAAGCATCGTCGGCATCACGCTGGTCAAGGGCTTTGAGCAGAACGCCGACCTCAAGATGGCGCCCGGCCAGACGGCGACGCTGGCCGGCTACACCTTCAAGTTCCACGGCGCCTTCGAGCACGCGGGTCCGAACTACGACGCCGCCCGCGGCCGCATCGAAGTGACGCGCGACGGCAGGCCGGTGGCGATGATGCACCCGGAGAAACGCATGTACCGCGTGTCGCAGATGCCGATGACCGAAGCGGCCATCGATTCCGGTTTCACCCGCGACGTCTATGTGTCGATGGGCGAGCCGCTGCCCGATGGCCAGGCCTGGATCGTCCGCATCTTCTACAAGCCCTTCGTGAACTGGATCTGGGTGGGTGCCCTCATCATGGCACTGGGCGGCATCATCGCCGCCGCCGATCGCCGTTACCGCAAGCTCGCCCAGCGCGACGCGAAACAGGGCGCGCGCGACGGTGTGGCGACGCCGGTCCGGGAGCAGCACGCATGAAACGCTATCTGTGGCCGCTGGGCCTTTTCCTGGTGCTGGCGGGTTTCCTGTTCGCCGGCCTCTACCTGAACCCGCGCGAGGTGCCGAGTCCGCTGATCGGCAAGGCTGTGCCGGCCTTCTCCATCCCCCAGCTGGCGGCGCCCGACAAGACCTTCTCGCCGGCCGACATGAAGGGCAAGGTGTGGCTGGTGAACGTGTGGGCGTCGTGGTGCGTGTCCTGTCGCCAGGAGCATCCGCTGCTGGTCGAGCTGGCGAAGACCGGGCTGGTGCCCATGGTCGGCCTGCACTACAAGGACGAGCGCGACGCCGGCATGAAGTGGCTGGCCGAGCACGGCGACCCCTACCTGCTGTCGGCGCACGACCGCGACGGCCGTGTGGCCATCGATTTCGGCGTCTATGGCACGCCGGAAACCTTCATCGTCGACAAGACTGGCGTCATTCGCTACAAGCACACCGGCCCGCTGACGCCGCAACTGCTGCGCGACGACATCCTGCCGCGCGTCAAGCAGCTCGAGGCATCCTGACATGCGACGTTTGATGGTGTTGCTGGCAGCATTGATGCTGCCGTTTTCCGTGCTGCACGCCGAAGAGGCAAAACCGCTGGCCGACGACCCGGCGGTCGAGGCGCGGGTTCAGAAGCTGGGCGAGGAACTGCGCTGCCTGGTCTGTCAGAACCAGAACATCGCCGACTCGCACGCGGATCTGGCGATGGATCTGAAGAAGCAGTTGCGCGAGCAGATCGCCGCCGGCCGCAGCGACGGCGAGATCAAGGACTTCATGGTCGAGCGCTACGGCGATTTCGTGCTCTACCGTCCGCCGCTGAAAGCCACCACCGTGCTGCTGTGGGGCGGCCCCTTTGCGTTGCTGCTGATCGTCGTCGTGCTGCTGCTGCGCCGCCTGCGCAGCCGTGCCGAGCGGGCTGCAGTCGCCAACACACTGAGCGCCGATGAACACGAGCGCGCCCGCGCGCTGCTCGCCGGCGAGGAGAACAAGGTTTGACCACATTCATGATGGGCGCGGCGGCGATGCTTGCCGTCGCGCTGGCTTTTGTCGTCCTGCCGCTGCTGCGCGGCCGCAGCACTCAACCGGCGGACGCGCAGCGCGCGCTGACGCTTGCCATCCACCGCGATGCGCTGGCGGAACTGGACCGTGATCTGGCGGCCGGCCTGATCGACGACGCGCAATACCGCATTTCCTGCGCCGAACTGGAGCGCCGGGTGCTCGACGAGGCCGGTGCGGCAAAGTCGCCTTCAGCGAAGGGCAGCGGCCGCTGGGTGGCCATCGTGTCGGCGCTGATGGTGCCGGTGATCGCTGTTCCGGTGTATCTGGCGCTCGGTCACCCGCAGGCCATCGATGCACCACGCAGCAGTCCGCCGCAGGCCGAGGGCGAGGTGACGCCGGAACAGATACAGGCCATGGTTGCGCGACTTGCCGAGCGGATGAAGGCGGAGCCGGACAACGCCGAGGGCTGGTCGATGCTGGCGCGTTCGTACTTTGCGATGGGGCGCTTCGACGAAGCTGCCGACGCCTATTCCAGACTGGTGAAGATCGTCGACGGCGACGCCCAGGTGTGGACCGATTATGCGGACGCGGTCGCCATGAAGCAGGGGCGCAATCTGGCCGGCGAACCCGAGCAGATGCTTAAGAGGGCGCTCGAACTGGACCCGGACAACGTCAAGGCTCTGGCGCTGGCCGGAAGTGCAGCGATGCAGCGGGGTGACGCTGCCGCCGCACGTGTGCATTGGGAGCGTTTGCTGAAACTGCTGCCGGCGGATTCTCCGTTGATCGAGCCCATCAAGGAAAGCATGGGAGAGGCTGCCGCGGGTGCTGCGGCGAAGTAGGTGAGCGGGTAGCGCTTGCCGCGGCGAACGCTGCGGCGATGCGGAAAAAGGTCTTGCGATTACGGAAGCACAAAAGAAAAAAGCCGGCTTGCGCCGGCTTTTTTCATGCTCGCGGAAGAAGGATTACTTCTTTTCTTCAGCCGGGGCAGCCGGAGCAGCAGCGTCAGCCGGAGCGGCCGGAGCAGCGTCAGCCGGAGCAGCCGGGGCAGCGTCAGCCGGAGCGGCCGGAGCAGCATCAGCCGGAGCAGCCGGAGCAGCGTCAGCCGGAGCGGCCGGGGCAGCAGCCGGAGCGGGTTCGGCGGCCGGAGCCGGGGCTTCTTCCGGCTTCGAGCAAGCGGCCAGGGCAGCGGCGAGGATGGCGGCGAGGAGGAGGGACTTTTGCATTTTGATTTCCTTGGCTGTTGGCTACAACGTGAATTCGGTACAACACCCGATCGAGCTAGCGACCTCGATCAGCCCAAAATAGTAGCACGAGCGTCACGGATCAAGTTGCAGCGCTGGAAACAAGGTTTTACAAGCCAAGCTTTGTTGTGCTTATGCAACATGAACAACTGTCCCAGATCTCGGCGAATCGACCACTGTAGCCGGCGATCTCGGTGGCATCGGCGCGCACGTGCTTGCCCCGCCAGTGCGCGTGGTGAGTCCGGATCACCGCGCCAGCCGAGCCGTTCAGCATGAAGGTTTCGCTCAGATGCCGCAGCGTGCGCGGCAACTGACGGATATGCAGGCGGTGTGATTGTGCGGCGCACAGCGCCCACAGACGGGGCATGTGGTGCTGCAGCGGTCCGGCGTCGTGCAGCACGATGCGCACCTCGGCCCGCGGCGACTGTGCGAGGGCCCGGGTGAGTGCCTCGACCGCGAGGCGCGAATCGAGCGCAGTGTCGCGCAGATCGATGTCGAAGATGTCGAGCGAGCGGTCGATCTGCGCGATCAGTGCGCCGATCGCCGCCTGATAGCCGGCGCGATCGTCGAAACGGAAGACACCCGTCGACTCAGTCAATGACCGCTCCGCTGTGCAGGAAGCCGTCGCAATACCAGTCGTAGAGCAGGTCAAGCGTGCCTTCGTGGTCGGCGATCCGGGCGACGCTGCGGGCGCTGGCAAGCTCGCGCAGGGTGTCGGTACTGCCGGGGGGCAGTTCCACCGGTTCGCCGTTGATCCAGAACTGGCGGCCACTGCGCAGCAGCAGCGTCCGGCCGTCCAGTCGCACGCCGTGCTTCGACACCTGCTGCGCAAAGCGCTTCGGCGTCAACGGATCATCCGGCGGATCGAAGAACACGTGCGGCTTCGGTTCGCTCAGATAGCCGCCGAGGAAGGCTTCGACGTCCTTGCGCGACCACTTGATGGTGTTCAGCACCGCCTCGACCCTGTCTATCATCGCCGCGGGCAGTTGCGCCGGATCGGCCTGCAGCGCTAGATCCGGGTCGGCGTACATGCCGGGCATGCAGACTTCGTCGCGCAGGTAGTCGAGGAAGCCGGTCGCCAGTTCCTGCATCGACGGCGTGCGGAAGCCGATCGAGTAGGTGGTGCATTCGCCTTCGGCGATGCCGTTGTGCGCGCACTTGGGCGGCAGGTAGAGCATGTCGCCCGGCTCCAGTACCCACTCCTGTTCGGGCACGAAATTCTTCAGGATGCGCAGAGGTGCGTCCTCGACCAGCGTGAGGTCGGTCTGTTCGCTGATCTGCCAGCGGCGGCGACCGGTGCCCTGCAGTAGGAACACGTCGTAGGAATCGAAGTGCGGGCCGACACCGCCGCCATCGGTGGCGTAGCTCACCATCACGTCGTCCAGCCGCGCGTAGGGCACGAAGCTGAAACTGCGCATCAGTGCGTCGGCGTCCGGCAGCAGCATGTTCAGGCCCTGCACCAGAACGGTCCACGGCTTCGTTTTCGGTCGCCGGATCAGCGATGCGGGCAGCGGGCCGCGCGCCATTTCCCAGTTGCGGCCGTCGTGCGCGATGAAACGCGATTCGACATCTTCGTCGCGCGCGAGATCGAGCAATTGTTCGCGCGGCAGCAGGCCGTTGAAGCCGGGGATGGCGCCGCGGATGAGCAGCGGCTTCTTCTGCCAGTAGTCGCGCAGGAAGGTACGCGGGCTGAGCCCGCCGAGCAGTGTCTTGTCCATGGGTGCGGATTATCCGCGATGGCGCGGCCGCGGCGCACGCAGCAGGTAAAATCGCGCCCTTTCGCTCTCGCAGGACACGTCATGCCGGTCGCCCGTATCGAATCGCTGGACCACGAAGGTCGCGGCGTCACTCACCACGAAGGCAAGGTCATCTTCGTCGATGGCGCCTTGCCGGGCGAAACCATCGATTTCTCTCCCTACCGCAAGAAGGCGTCCTACGAACTGGCGCAGATCAGCCGCATCGTGCGTCCGAGCCCGCAGCGGGTGACGCCGCGCTGCCGTCATTTCGGCAATTGCGGCGGCTGCAGCATGCAGCATCTCGATGTCGCCGCGCAGGCATCCGCCAAGCAGCGTGTGCTTGAGGACGCGCTGTGGCACGTCGGCCGGGTGAAGCCCGAGACCGTGTTCGCGCCGCTGGTCGGGCCGGGCTGGGGCTATCGCTACCGGGCGCGGCTGTCGGTGCGCTATGTGCCGCGCAAGGGCGGCGTGCTGGTGGGCTTCCGCGAGAAGAAATCCAGCTACGTGGCCGACATGGATTCCTGTGAGGTGCTGCCGCCGCATGTGTCGGCCTTGCTGCTGCCGCTGCGCGCGCTGATCGATGGTTTCTCGCTGCGCGACCGCCTGCCGCAGATCGAGATCGCCATCGGCGGCGAGCGCGAAGAACAGATGACGGTGCTGGTGTTCCGCATCCTCGAAAAGATGACGGCCGAGGACGAAGCCGCTCTGCGTGCCTTTGCCGAGACGCATGCGCTGCACATCTATGTTCAGCCGGGCGGCCCGGACACGGTGCTGCCGTTCTGGCCGATCCCGATGCCCGAACTGGCCTACTCGCTGCCGGATTTCGGCGTGAAGCTCGCGTTTGCGCCGACCGAGTTCACCCAGGTGAACCACGGCATCAACCGCTCGCTGCTGCGTCGCGCGATGTCGCTGCTGGCACCGCAAAAAGGCGAGCGCATCGCCGACATGTTCTGTGGCTTGGGCAATTTTTCGCTGCCGATCGCTTCGCTCGGTGCCGACGTGGTCGGTATCGAGGGTGCCGATGCGCTGGTCAAGCGCGCTGCACGCAATGCGGCGGCGAATGGGCTGGCGGAGCGGTCGAGCTTTGCGGTCGCCAATCTGTTCGAAATCACGCCGGAGTCGTACGCCGCGCTCGGCCGCTTCGACAAGATGCTGATCGATCCGCCGCGCGAGGGCGCGATGGAACTGGTGAAGTCGCTGCCGCACTCGGCCGACGACGCGGCACCGTCGCGCATCGTCTACGTGTCGTGCAACCCGGCCACGCTGGCGCGCGACCTCGAAGTGCTCATCGTGCAGAAGGGCTACCGCCTGCGCGGCGCCGGCATCGCCAACATGTTCCCGCAGACCTCGCACGTCGAATCGATCGCGCTGATCGAGCGTGCCTGAGGCCTCGGCCGGACGGTGCGGGCGTCGGGTGCGATTCGCGTCCGACGCAAAAGAAAAGGCCCCGGAGGCGCGAGCCCCGGGGCCTTCTTTCAGCTCAGGCAGTGATCAGTCGCGCTGACCGGTCAGTGCCATCAGCAGGTGCAGCAGGCTGATGAACATGTTGTACAGGTTCAGATACACCGACAGCGACGCCGACACGTAGTTGGTTTCGCCGCCGCGCACGATGCGCTGGATGTCATACAGCATCCAGGCGGCCGAGATCAGCACGATGGCGGCCGAGATCGCCAGTTGAAGGCCGGGCATCTGCAGGAAGATGTTGGCGACGATGGCCAGCAGGATGACGACCATGCCGATCATCAGGAAGCTGCCCATGTTCGAGAAATCGCGCTTGGTGGTCGCTGCGACCGACGACAGCACGAGGAAGGTGACTGCGGTACCGCCGGCGGCCATGGCGATGATGGAACCGCCATTCGAGAAGCCCAGCGCCACCTGCAGGATGCGGCTCAGCATCAGCCCCATGAAGAAGGTGAAGCCGAGCAGCAGGGCGACCCCGAGGCCGCTGTTCTTGTTCTTCTCGATCCCCCACATGAAGCCCCAGGCGATGCCGAGGAAGAGCAGGAAGGAAATGAGCGGGCTGCCGGAGAAGAAGCTGAAGCGCATCTGTATGCCGACCAGGGCGCCAAGCAGCGTCGGCACCATGGAAACCGCCAGCATCATGTAGGTGTTGCGCAGCACGCGGTTCTGGCCGGCGGACAGCGAACCGGTGGTCTGCATGCTCTGGAATTGCGGTTGCATCAAGGTCTCCCGAAGGATGATTAGTGTTCTAAAGACTATCGCACAGGGTGCGAAGTTTCAACGCTGCTCATCATGCTAGACTGCGCGCCTCATCCGTAACCCTTGTCTGACGCCATTGTGCGCATGACAGGCGGCATCCAGGAAGCGTGGCAGAGTGGTTGAATGCACCGGTCTTGAAAACCGGCAACGTCGCAAGGCGTTCGTGAGTTCGAATCTCACCGCTTCCGCCACTAGAAGCTAGCGCTTACGAAGCACCTGCCAGCGTGCGAAGCGCGAGATATGCAGTAGACAGCTCAGCAGTTTCGCGGGTGAAGTAGCCACCCGTAAAAATGGGGAGCGCGAGTAGAGCGTAAGCGCGACCACAAAAGCCACCTAGGCGAGGCACACGAAGGAACAACGGCAAGATGGCAGAGCAGTTTCACTATCCTCCCGAGGTGTTCAATTTGCTGGTGGATACGATTCCGCTACTGTGCCGTAGCAAGCAAGACGTCGTTCTATTCCTCCAAGGCGCAGGGGTTGCGCCGGAGGACCTTGATGAGGTCTCTCGCATCGTTCGCGCCAACCGCGACGCGATCAACAAGTTCGAGATCGTCCGCAACGTGCTCACGAAGGTTAACGCGCGTGGGGATAGCGGGCTACGTCCTCGCCGCGAAATCATCAAGCGCGTCACCGAGTTCGACAACTTTGACACCTGTTGGGACTCCGACCGGCTTAAGGCCAAAGGGCTTGTGGCCGAGTTGGGTAAGACGGTCAACGTCAAGGACTCTTTCACGCGCATGAAACAGGAGCGTGATGCCGAGCGGGAGCAGACGCTCGCCCGTAAGCGCGCCGAACAAGCGGCAGCGGCCGAGAGGCGTCTCAAGATTGAAGATGTTGGTACGCGACTTTTCGCCCTGTTCGGCATGGACGACAAACCGCAGGAGCGGGGCAAGCTGCTCGAAGCGGTGCTGAACGACCTGTTCAAGGCTTACGGCATTCACGTCCGTGAGGATTTTAGGCGCAAGTCACCCGACACCGGCACCGTCCTTGAACAGATTGATGGCGTGATCGAGTTGGACGGGGCCATTCATCTGGTTGAGATGAAGTGGCTCAATGCGCCGGTTGGCATCGGCGAGTTCTCCCCACACCTCAGCCGTTTGTTCATGCGTGCGAACGCACACGGTATCTTCATTGCGACGAACGGCTATACAGAGTCCGTCTTGACTGAGTGCAAGAACGCGCTGAACCTCAAGACGATCTTCTTATGCTCGTTGCAGGAGTTCGTGATGCTGCTTCAACGGCAAGGCGATCTGGTTGCACTCCTCAAGAAGAAATCGCGAGCAGCCATCATCGACAAGAATCCTTACCTTGAGCTTCTTGGCTAACAATTAGAACGGAGCGCCAATGACCCTTGATGAGATTAAGGCCTGCTTGCAGGCGGGTGGATTCCAGATTGCGAGTGAAACGGCGCTGGCGAATGGAACGGGCATGCAGCTCCGCTTGCAGAATGGCGCAATCGTCAACAGCTTCCGCACAGGTAGCTTCAACGTTCAGGGCAAGAACCAAGATGCAGTGAAGGCATGCCTTGGGGTGCAGCCTGCACAAGCTGCGGCAGCACCCGCACCGCAGAACGGCGCCGCTGCCAAGCCGATGCTCAGCAAGGTGTTCGTCGTCTATGGGCACGACGCAGCAGCGCGCACTGAGCTTGAAGCAATGCTTCGCCGCTGGAGGCTTGAGCCGCTAATCTTGGACCAGCTTCCTTCGGAGGGGCAGACCATCATCGAGAAGCTGGAGAAGTACACGGCAGAGGTGAAGTTTGCTGTAGTGCTGGCGACACCTGATGACGAGGGCTTCCGCGCTGGACACGAGGACGAAAAGGCGTTCCGTGCGCGCCAAAACGTGGTGATGGAATTGGGCATGATGCTCACGCTGCTCGGCCGCAAGAACGTTGCTATTGTCATGAAGCAACAAGACAACATGGAGCGCCCGTCCGATATTCAGGGATTGCTCTATATCCCGTTCAAGGACAACCTGCAAAAAGATGCAGGGCCGCTTCTGGCGAAGGAAATGGCGGCTCAGGGCTACCCGATTTCTTTGGCGAACTTGTAGCACGCCTTGCATAGCGCTTATGCCTTGCCGCCTGAACCGGCCTAACCACAAGAGCAGTAATCTGTTAGCGCGCAAGCCTGCCAAACTCCGTGTTTGGCCTTCGGCGTGTAGGCACAGGTACAGCGGAAGGACTGCGCCTCCATGAACTCGTAAATCTCGGTGCGCAAGTAGCGGATGGGCGCGGACTTGATGTGTCCGAGCCTCACGAACTCCGGGCTTTTGCCCTTCGCGCGCGAAATTTCGACCGCTGCAATCGATTCAAGCACCTTACTGTGAGTCCATAAAAGGACTATATTCAGTCCTTGTCAGGTCTGGAGCATCGCCATGCGCTACTCATCTCAAGTCAAGCCCATCAGCTATCTCAAGGCCAACGCCGCCGAGGTTCTCACCGACCTCGCAGAGCGCCGTGAACCGATGGTCATCACCCAGAACGGCGAAGCGAAGGCTGTTCTGCAGGACGTCGCTTCGTTCGAAGAGACGCAGGAAACACTGGCCTTGCTGAAAATTCTTGCGCTGGGCAATCAGGATGTGACCGCTGGCAAGGTCAAACCCGCAGCCGAAATCGTTGCCCGCCTTCGCGGCAAGCGAGCCACAGCCTGATGGCAGGCGCACCTGCCAGGTTCGAGGTTCTGCTCACAGCGGGTGCGGAGCAGGACCTGGAGGCAATCCACGACTACATCTCCGAATTCGACTGTGTGGCCAACGCAAACCATGTGTTGGATGCGTTGATGGACGTTGTAGAGAGCCTGTCCAGCTTTCCTGAACGCGGTAGTTTTCCGAAGGAACTGGTCGGCCTCGGCATCAAGGAATACCGCCAGACCTTCTTGAAAACCTACCGAGTGATCTACCGCGTCACAGGCAGCCAAGTCGTCATCTACCTGATTGCAGATGGGCGCCGCGACATGCAATCCGTGCTTGCTCGCCGCCTGTTAGGCGCGTAACCCTCAGCACTCGCGTGCGATCTGTTTCTGCACCGCGCTCCCGCGCGCTCTGGCGTCCTCATATTGCCACTGCGTTGCGCCATTTCTCATGATGGCTTCCGCAGCGTCCCGTTCGGCCTTCAGCTCGTTGCAACGGTAGGACTTGCGTTCTGCAGCCAGGGCTTCACGTTGCCGGTCGGCGTCGCGGAGTTTTCTCGCTCGTTGATCGCTCGCGGCCTCGGTGCGCTCACGCTGCTTCAAGTCGTTTAACTGGCGCTCCCAGGCGTCGTCTCGCCATCCGTCCGGTGTCTCTCCGCGCGGCGGCTTGACGTTGACGGTCTGTGCGCCGGCTCCGCAGGGCATATCGGAGAAGACCTGCTTTCCGCTGCCGTCCTTGCACTTGTAAACCTGACCGAAAACCGGCGAGGCAATCAACGTCGCCCCCAATACGCACCATTTCAGCATGACCCCGTCCCACAGATGACTGAAGACAGAAGCATAGGCGGGGACTGCAGTCGGTTGGCCGTCCTGCTATTACCTTAGTCGTCGGTCAGAAGGATGAGGCGAGGACAGGGCTGCTGCAGCGGATTTGCCCGTCACCCCCAGGGCGACGGGCGGAGACGGCTCTCGCGTCAGCGTTTTCCGCTGCCGCCGAGCAGTGCGGCGACCTGCCGCTTGCCGCTGCGCTTGGCCGGCGTCGGCGCCGATGTTCCGTCGCCACCGTCTGCGGGGGCGTCAGGTGTCGACGATTCGTAGGGCTTGCTGAAGTCGAAGCCGTCGGCGGCGACCGTCGATGCGCTGGCGCGGGGCGCACGCGGGGCGCGGGGCGCGTCGCTGGCTGACGGGCGGCTGCGGCGTTCGCCACGCTCACCGCGTTCGCTGCGCGCTGCACGCTCCGGACGCTCTGAACGCGTTTCGCGCGTTCGCGCACGCGCCGGGTCGAAACCTTCCGGCACGACGATTTCGATCGGCTTGCGGATCAGCTTTTCGATGTCCGCCACACGACCCTTCTCTTCCGGAGCGGCCAGCGAGATGGCTTCACCCGAGCGGCCGGCTCGACCGGTACGGCCGATGCGGTGCACGTAGTCTTCGGCGTTGTGCGGCAGTTCGAAGTTGATCACGAAGGGCAGGTCTTCGATGTCGAGGCCGCGGGCGGCGACGTCGGTCGCCACCAGCACGCGCACGCTGCCGTTCTTGAACGCTTCCAGTGCTTCGGTGCGTTGCTGCTGGCTCTTGTCGCCATGGATGGCGTCGGCGGCCACGCCCTGGCGTACCAGGTGGTGGGCGAGGCGGCTGGCCCCGAACTTGGTGTTCACGAACACCAGCGCCTGACGGTCGGCGTAGCTGTCCTGGGTGAGCAGGTGGGTCAGCAGCGCGCGCTTGTCGTCTGTGCCGCAGGCGTGCACACGGTGGGTGATGGTTTCCGCGGTGGCGTTGCGGCGTGCGACCTCGATCAGCTGCGGATCGCGCAGCATGGCCTGGGCCAGCTTCTTGATTTCCTCGGAGAAGGTGGCGGAGAACAGCAGGCTCTGGCGTTGCGCCGGCAGCAGCGCGAGGATGCGCTTGATGTCCGGGATGAAGCCCATGTCCAGCATGCGGTCGGCTTCGTCCAGAACCAGCATCTGCACCTGGCTGAGGCTGATGGTCTTGCCTTCGACGTGGTCGAGCAGGCGGCCCGGCGTGGCGACGACGATTTCGCGGCCCTGGCGCAGTTCGGCGACTTGCGCCTTCATGTCCACGCCGCCGTAGATGCACACCGAGCGCAGCGGCAGGTGCTTCGAATAGGTCTTGACGCTCTCGTGCACCTGCATCGCCAGTTCGCGCGTCGGGCAGACGATCAGCGCGCGCACCGGGTGGCGGGCGGGCGAGGGCGAGCTGCTGGCGTGCGGCGCGAGGCGCTGCAGCAGAGGCAGGGTGAAGCTGGCGGTCTTGCCGGTACCCGTCTGGGCGCCGCCCATTACGTCACGGCCGGCGAGCACGATGGGGATGGCCTGCGCCTGGATGGGGGTGGGCGTGGTGTAGCCGGTATCGGCCACGGCACGCAGCAGTTCGGGGATCAACCCGAGTTCTTCAAACGACATGGATGCGAAGCTCTCTTGTGCAGAAGCGCGCGCCGGGCACATTGCCGCGGTGCGTGTTGCTTCTGTGGACTTCCGCCTGGCATGCCGGTTCAGGCTGGGGAAATCGGTTCCGGAAAACCCGGCGCGAGGCGCGCGGCGAGGGTGCATGCGCGAATGTCGTGCCCGGGGGCGCAGGCGCCAGGGCGGGGGAAGTGGGGATCGGCCGTGGATTCATGGCCGGATCGGAAACTCCGGGCCGCGCCATAACCGGCGAGGCGACTGCACACGCATTATCGCACAGGCGGGGCGGGCCCTTGTGGCTGATCTTGGGGCAGGGGGCCGCCCGGCCGCGCAGCGCCTCAGCGCTTGCGCTTGCGGCCACCGCCCGCCTTGCCCGGCACGCCGAGGTAGCAGGTCACTTCCTCGCGGTCGTGATAGAGCTGCCGGCAGCGCAGTTCGTGCTTCTTGTCGACCGAGGCCAGCGCTTCGCCGATCAGGTCGGTACAGAGCTGCAGCTCGTCATAGCGCCGCTTCATCGGCAGCTTGAGGTTGAAAATGGCGTGCTGGCACAGGCCCTGGGCAATCCAGCGCGCCACCAGCGCGGCGACGCGACGCGGCTGTTCCACCATGTCGCACACCAGCCAGTCCACCGGCTTGCGCGGCACGAAGCGGAAGCCGTCCTCGCGCTTGTGGATCACCAGGCCGGTTTCCAGCAGTTCCGGGTTCATGCGGCCGTTGTCGACAGCGGTCACGTGGATGTGGCGCGACACCAGCTGCCAGGTCCAGCCGCCGGGGGCCGCACCGAGGTCGACGGCAGTCATGCCCGGCTTGAGCAGGCGCTCCTGTTCGTCCTCGCTGAGCAGGGTGTGGAAGGCCTCGGCCAGTTTCAGCGTCGAGCGCGACGGCGCTTCGCGCGGCATGCGCAGGCGCGGAATGCCGTTCAGCCATTCGCTGCGGCGGTTCGGCCAGCTCAGCGCCACCGTGGCCCGGTCGGCCGCGGTAAACAGCACGTGCAGGCGCGGCGCCGACGGATCGTCGGTGAAGGCGCCCGCCTGTTCCAGCGCCTCGCCCATGTGCGGCTCCAGCTTCTTCGTCATCGACGACAGGGATTTCGCGCCGTCGGTGTCCGGCGTTTCGATCAGGAAGTCGCTGTAGCCGTCGCACAGCGCGCGCGCCGCGTCGACGACCGGCGTCACGCGGTCGCCCGGACTCATGCCCTCGACCGTGCGGCCGGACCACAGCAGCTGGCGGGAGAAGCACAAGTCCTGCCAGCGCAGCACGCGGGTCAGGGCCCACAGCGCGCCGCCTTCGGCGCGGGCCTCGACCCAGCCGCTGTTGGGTTCGGCCTGGACCTCGACCAGATGGCCCGCTTCGCCGCAGCGGTCGGCGACTTCCTGCGCGCATTCGCGCTCGAAGCCGGGGCGGCAATACATGAGCAGGCCGTGAAGATTAGTTTTCAAGGTATTTCCGATCAGCGGGAATCGACGTCGTGGGGCGTGGTCTGTGGTACATGTCAGGCCTTCGCCGGACGGCACCCCGTAACACGACCCACGACGCAATGAACAGCAAGGATATCGCGCGACGCCGGCTCGGGCGTTCGACGCTTGAAGTGCCGGCCATCGGCCTGGGCACCATGACCTTCGGCCAGCAGGTCGATGAACGCACCGCCCACGCGCTGATGGACGAAGCCTTCGAAGCGGGCATCGATCTGCTCGACGCGGCCGAAATGTACCCGGTCCCGGCGCGCGCCGAAACCTCCGGCGCCACCGAACGCATCGTCGGCAGCTGGCTGGCGAAGAAGCCGCGCGACAAGGTGATCGTCGCCACCAAGGTGGCCGGACCTGCGCGCGGCATGCCCTGGATACGCGGCGGTCCGCTGGCGCTGGATGCGGCGAACATCCGTGAGGCGGTCGAGGGTTCGCTGCGCCGGCTGGGCACCGACTACATCGACCTCTACCAGATCCACTGGCCGGCGCGGAACGTGCCGATGTTCGGCCAGTACGAATACGACCCGTCGGCCGAGCGCGAGGCCTCGTCCCTCCGCAGCCAGCTGGAAGCGCTCGCGAAGCTGATCGACGAGGGCAAGGTGCGCCACGTCGGCGTGTCGAACGAAACGCCGTGGGGCCTGATGAGCTGCCTGCGGCTGGCGGACGCAGGCCTGCCGCGCGTGGTCAGCATCCAGAACGCTTACCACCTGATGAACCGGACCTTCGACATGGGCCTGTCCGAAGTGTGCGAGCGCGAGCAGGTGTCGCTGCTGGCCTATTCGCCGCTCGGCTTCGGCCACCTCAGCGGCAAGTACCTCGACGACGCCGAAGCGGCCGGGCGCATCACCGCCTTTCCGCAGTTCGGTCAGCGCTACTTCAAGGAGAATGTCGCGCCGGCTTCGCGTGCCTACGCCGAGCTTGCGCGCGCGCACGGTCTGACACCGGCGCAGCTCGCGCTGGCCTTCTGCTACCGCAGGCGCACGGTCGCCTGCACGTTGATCGGCGTGACGTCGGCGACGCAGTTGCGCGAAAATATGGGCGCGTGGACAGTGGCACTGACCGACGAGGTCACCGCCGCCATCGACGCCATTCATCTTCGCTACACCAACCCGGCACCCTGACCGGGCGCCGCAGCTATGTCGTACGGCTGCGAACAGGAGAACAACTGATGCTCAAGAAGTCGTTTGCCGCGCTGCTCGCGGCCAGCGTCGTGTCGTGGCCACTGGCGGCGTTCGCAGCCGCCGACGTGAAGAAGCCGGCGGCCACCTCGTCCAAGTCGGCGACCAAGTCGGCGACCAAGCCCGCCGCCAAGTCGACGGCAAAGTCGGCCGCAAAGCCCGCGGCGCCGCAGGAACCGGCGGAGATCGAACTGGCGCACGGGCTGGATGAAGCCGGCGGATCCGCGCTGCAGACGCTGGTCGATGAGTTCAACGCCAGCGGCAAGGGCAAGCAGAAGATCGTGCTGGCCCCGCTGGGCGGCACTGGCGAGAAGCCGCCGGCGCTGCAGGTGCTCGACGACGAGGCGCGCCAGCTCTTCCTCGAAGGCAAGCCGCGTTACACGCCGCTGCACGAGGTGATGACCAAGGCGAAGGAGAAGTTCGCTACTGTGCCGATCCCGGCGCCGATGCCGCCTTACCTCGCTGGAACCAAGGGCCGTCTGAATGCGCTGCCAATCGGTCTCACCACGCCGGTCATGTTCTACAACAAGGACGCCTTCGCCCGCGTCGGCCTCGACCCGGCTGCGCCGCCGGACCACTGGTTCACGCTGCAGGCCGCACTCGGCCAGCTGCGCGACGGCGGCTATGCCTGCCCCTACACCAGCGCACGGCCGACGCAGATCCACGTCGACAACATCAGCGCCTGGCACAACGAGCCCTTCGCCCGCAAGAACGGCAAGAAGGGCGAGGCGCTGGCGATCAACGGCCTGGTGCAGGTGAAACACCTGGCGCTGATGTCGTCCTGGTACAAGAGCCGCTACCTGCACATCTTCGGCCGCGGCGACGAGGCGGTGCCGATGTTCTCCGGCGGTCAGTGCCAGGTGCTCACCGCACGTTCGTCGGCCTGGCCGCAGATCAAGCGCGACGCCAAGTTCGAGGTCGGTGTCGCCGCGCTGCCCTACCACGACGACATCCGTCAGGCGCCGCGTCACACGCTGGCCGACGGCGCCAGCCTGTGGGTGAGCGCCGGCCGCAGCACCAGCGAAACGCAGACCATCGCGCGCTTCGTCACCTTCGTTCTCGACCCGGACCGTCAGGCCGAGTGGGCGCGTGCCACCGGCTTCATTCCGCTGAACCGTGCCGGCATGGTGGCGATTAGCCCGGTCGACGCGCCGACGATAGACGGCGTTGCGCGCGTGGCACTGCGCCAGCTCGCCAGCAAGCCGGGCACCGCCGAGTCGCACCAGAGTCCGGTGGCCGACAACCCGAAGGTGCGCGCCGTGCTCGACGAGGAACTGGAAGAGCTGTGGGCCGACCGCAAGCCGGCCAAGGCCGTTCTCGATACCGCAGTGCAGAGGGTGGGGCCATGTGCGGCAGCGACCAGCTTGTCCTGCTGATCCGCGCGGCGCGCGAGGACGCGTCGGTGCGCGAGCCGCTGCTCAAGCTGCTCGCGCTGGATGACGCCGCCCGCGTGCGGGCGATCGAGAAGTGGGTGAAGGAGGGCGTGGCCGCAGGGCAGTCGATCGAACTGCTGTCGGCCATCGCCTGGCTGACCGACGACGACGTGGCGCGCGAGGCGCGCGACGTACTGGCGCAGTCGTGAGCGCCTGGCCCCGGCCGCTGTGGATTGCCCACCGCGGCGGCGGGGCCGCCGCACCCGAGAATACGCTGGCCGCCATCCGCACCGGCGCGGCGGCGGGCTTCCGCATGGTCGAGTTCGACGTGATGCTCAGCCGCGACGGCGTGCCGCTGCTGATCCACGACGAGACGCTTGAGCGGACGACCGATGGCCAAGGTCTGGTGTGCGAGCACGATTTTGCAGCGCTGCAGCGACTCGATGTGGGCAGCTGGCATGGTCCCGCCTTCGCCGGCGAACGCCTGCCCTCGCTCGAACAGGCACTCGACCTGTTGCTGGCGCTGGATCTGGACGCCAATATCGAAATCAAGCCTGCGCGCGGTTTCGAGCAGGCGACCGGCGAGACGGCGGCCCGTCTGATCGCGGCGCGCTGGCCTGCCGACCGCCGCCCCCCCTTGCTGTCTTCCTTCGACTTCCCGGCGCTCGACGCCGCCCGTCGCGTCGCGCCACAGTTGCCGCGCGGCCTGCTGTTCGAGGAGGTGCCCAAGGACTGGCGTGCGCAGATGCAGGCGCATGAAGCGGTGTCGCTGCACTGCGATCACAGCCGGCTGAGCGCCGACTGCATGCGCGACATCGTGGCGGCCGGTGTGCCGCTGCTCTGCTACACGGTCAACGACGCCGCACGTGCGGCGGCGCTGGTCGCGGCCGGCGTCAGCGGACTGTTTACCGACCGCCTCGATCTGCTGACCTGACGCCTACAGTGGCGGCATGCGGGTGACCGCGTGCTGCTTGAAGATGCGGTCCAGCGTGCCGTCTCGTTCCAGTTCGGCGAGTGCCGACTGCAGCGCCTGCGCGAGCGCCTCGTCGTCGGCGCCCACCGCCAGGCCGAGCGCCCATCCGGCCTGCGGCAGGCCGGGCAGCGGCGGCGGCATGCTCATCGTGAAGCGCTTGCCGGTGGCGGCCATCATCGGTTCGACCTGGCTGCGCATGCCGAAGAAGCCGGCAATCCGGCCCTCTTCCAGTGCGCGCTGGGCGTCGTCCATCGAATGGAAATGCTGCACCTGACTGCGCAGCCGGCCCGCGTTCGACGACAGCAGCGCCATCGACATGATGGATTCACTCTCCGCCCCCAGCGCCTGACCGTCGATGTCGGTCACCGCGTCGAGCTTGGGCAGCAGCTCGGTCGAGCGGATGGCGGCCAGGGTTTCGCGGTGGTAGGCGCCGAAGATCTTCACCTGCGGATTGCGTGCGCTCATCGTCGCATCGACCGGCACGTGCATCATCACGTCGGACACGCCCGGACCGAGGACGGTGCCTTTCCAGACGATATTGCGCAAGTCGTCGTTCATGTTCTCGTCGGCGTCGTAGCTGCGCACGTCGGCCTTCACGCCGAGCCGCTCGGCCAGCGCGCGGCCGAGGTCGACGTCGATGCCGCGCCCGGCGTCGGCGTAGGGCGAGAAATCCTTGTAGACCCCGATGCGCAATGTGCCGCTTGAGCGGACTTCAGCGAGGTCGCGCGCCTCGGCGCTTGCGCTGGTGAAGGCGCAGGCGGCGACGATCAGTGCGGTGGCGAGGGGCAGGGCAGACATCGGCAGACTCCAGTGGTGAGGTAGCGCGAGCTTATGGGCCCGCCCGCCCGCCGGCACCGGCGTTCTGCAGTGCGCCAGCCAGTCAATTTGCCCGCAGTGCGTTTGCGGCGTCCGGCCTATCATTGCCGCCGCTGCCGCCCTGTGCGTCGACAGCGTGCCCCGGTCACCCTCTCGATTGTCCCTGCCGATGAAACGCGTCGACCTCAAGCGCATCCTGCTGATGCGCATCACGCTGTTCGCGCTCGTGTTGCTGTTCTGCGCCATCGCGGTCACGCTGAAACAGACCCGCGATCGCCTGCATGCGGACATCCCGCGCACCGGCGGCACGATGAAGCAGCTGATCGAAACCGAGATCGCGCGCGCGACGCCGCCCTTCGTGCGCGATCTGCACGGCATCGAGCTGACCGGGCTGGAAGGCATAGGCCGGCTCGTGCACTTCTGCGCAGCGGTGACCGATATCTACAGCCGGCCGGTGGTGCAGCGCTGCTTCGGCGACGCCGAGGCGCCGCGCTGGCTGCCGGCCTCGCTGATGCGCAGCGTGGTCGGCGAGGAGGCGCGCTATATCGGCCCGGTCGGCAAGTATCCGGGCATCAAGGTGGGCGAACTGACGGTGACGCCCAATTTCGCCAGCGTCGCCCAGTCCGTGTGGTCGGACATCCGCAACCTGCTCATCATCACCGCTGGCGTGCTGTTGCTCAACGTGCTGGTCTATCTGCCGGTGCGCCGCGTGCTGCGGCCGACCGACGAAATTCTGCGCAGCCTCGGCCGGATGGAATCGGGCGACCTGTCGGTGCGGCTGTCGTCCTTCGAGCTGATCGAACTGCAGCGCATCAGCGATGTGTTCAACCACCTCGCCGAGCGACTGGAGCACACGATGGGCGAACAGCGCGAACTGGCGCGCCGGCTGCTCGAAGTGCGCGAGGAAGAGCGGCGCCGGCTGGCGCGCGAACTGCACGACGAACTGGGACAGTGCCTCACTTCGATACAGGCCGAGGCGGCCTATGCGCGCGAACTGGCACACGACCAGTTGCCGGCGCTGACGCCCAGCGCCGAGGCGATTTCGCGCATCACCGCGCACATGATGGAAGTGCTGCAGCTCATCCTGCGCGAACTGCGGCCGGTCGGGCTGGAAGCCTTCGGCCTGGCGGCCACCCTGGAACAGCTGATCGACAGCCGCAACCGCAGCAGCCATGGTCGCTGCCTGCACACGCTGGCGATAGACGGCGACGTCGGCGGTCTGGCCGACAACCTGAACGTGAGTCTCTACCGCATCGTCCAGGAGAGCCTGACCAACGCGCAGAAGCACGCCGATGCGCGCCGCATCGCGGTGACCCTGCGCTGCAACGATCATGAAGTACGGCTGTGCATCGACGACGACGGCCGTTCGGAGCCCGGTTCGACCTTCGACGGCGGCCTGGGCGTACTCGGCATGCGCGAGCGCGTGCAGGCGCTGGGTGGTCGACTGACGATGACGCCGCGCGACGAGGGCGGCCTGCGTGTCGAGGTCGTCGTGCCGGCGGATGCCGGACGACCAAACCCGCCCACCAACCTTCAAGAGGTGCTCGCATGATCCGTTTGCTTCTGGTCGATGACCACGCCGTCGTGCGCGAGGGCTACCGGCGCCTGCTCGAACGTCGCGCCGACCTGCGCATCGAAGCCGAAGCGGCCAGCGCCAACGAGGCGCTGACCGCCTTCCGCACCGTGCAGCCCGACGTCGTCATCCTCGATCTCGGGCTGCCCGACATGGGCGGCGTCGAGCTGGTGCGCCGACTCATGCAGCGCGAGGCCCGGGCGCGCATCCTGGTGTTCAGCATGCACCGCGATCCGCTGTTCGCGTCGCAGGCGCTGCGCGCCGGCGCGCTCGGTTACGTCACCAAGAGCTGCGCGCCGGACGTGCTGATCGACGCCGTCTATCAGGTCGCGGCACGGCGCCGCGTACTCAGCCCGGACATCGCGCCCGAACTGGCGCTGGCGCTGCTGAACGACGCCGACAATCCGCTCGACGCGCTGTCGCCACGCGAATTCGAGGTGCTGCGCATGCTGCTCGACGGCCGTTCGGCCGACGAGATCGGCCAGGCGCTGCACATCAGCCCGAAAACCGCGCAGAACACGCACTACCAGATCAAGGCCAAGCTCGGAACGCGCACCGACATCGATCTGGTGCGGCTGGCGATGAAGTGGGGACTGGGCGCGTCCGAGGGCGCCGGCGACGCCTGATTGCCGGTCAGCCGGTGGCGCGGGCGTAGTCCAGCGTGGCCGCGACCGCGGCCTGCCAGCGGGGCACCAGGCGGTCGCGAAGATCCCCCTGCTGCGCCTCGAAGCTGCGGCCGTCGCCCTCCGGTAAGGACATGTCGACATCGCAGCCGCGCGCCGCCAGCATTGCCGCACCGAGCGCCGTCGTTTCCTGTGTCGGCGCCACGCGCACGGTGCAGCCGAGCAGGTCGGCCTGCATCTGCATCAGCAGCGCGTTGGCGGTGCCGCCGCCATCGACCCGCAGTTCGCGCAGCGCGGCGCCGGCGTCGGCCTCCATCGCCCGCATCACGTCCAGCGTCTGCAGCGCGATCGACTCGAGTGCGGCACGCGCGATGTGCGCGCGTGTCGTGCCACGGCTCAGACCGAACATGGTGCCGCGTGCCGCCGCGGACCAGTGCGGGGCGCCCAGCCCGGTGAAGGCCGGTACCACGGTGACGCCACCGCTGTCCTGCACGCTGGCAGCCAGCGCCTCGACGTCGCCCGAGCGGGCGATCAGGCCGAGCCCGTCGCGCAGCCACTGCACCAGGGCGCCGGTCACGAACACGCTGCCTTCCAGCGCGTACTCGATCGCGTCTGTCGTCTGCGCGGCGCAGGTGGTGAGCAGGCCGTGACGCGAGGCGATGACCTCGCGGCCGGTGTGCATCAGCATGAAGCAGCCGGTGCCATAGGTGTTCTTGGCCAGACCGGGCGCGGTGCAGTCCTGGCCGTACAGCGCCGCCTGCTGGTCGCCGGCGATGCCGCTCACCGGCAGCGCGCGGCCGAACAGTGTGGGCTCGGTTTCGGCCAGCAGGCCGCTGGACGGTACGACCTCGGGCAGCAGCGCGCGCGGCACACGGAACAGCGCCAGCAGCTCGTCGTCCCAGCGGCCGCTGCGGATGTCCAGCAACTGGGTGCGGCTGGCGTTGGTGAGGTCCGTGATGTGACGACGGCCGCCGGTGAGCTGCCACACCAGCCAGCTGTCCATCGTGCCGCAGGCCAGTTCGCCGCGTTCGGCCCGTTCGCGCGCGCCCGGCACGTGGTCGAGCAGCCAGGCGATCTTGCTGGCGGAAAAATAGGGATCGAGCACCAGACCGGTCCGGCTGCGCACGAAGTCTTCGTGGCCATCGGCGCGCAGGCGGTCGCAAGTGTCGGCGGTGCGCCTGTCCTGCCAGACGATGGCCGGCGCCAGCGGCGCGCCGGTCGCGCGCTCCCACAGCAGCACGGTTTCGCGCTGGTTGGTGATGCCGATGGCGGCGATTCCGTCCACCTTCACCGCGGCGCGCAGCAGGGCTTCGTGCGCGCAGGCCAGCGTGTCGGTCCAGATGCGCAAGGCGTCGTGTTCGACCCAGCCCGGTTGCGGATAGCTTTGCGGCAGCTCGCGCTGCGCCATCGCGACGACGCGGCCGGTGGCGTCAAATATCAGCGCGCGCGAACTGGTGGTGCCCTGATCGAGCGCGAGAATGAAGCGCTGTGCAGTGTTCGAAGAGGCGGTCACGGCGGTAATCCTCCATTCGCGGGTCGATGTGACTGGGGCGGGTACGCGCGCGCTGGCGGCAGGCCCGACGATACCGGGCCGGCTCGTGCTTGCAAACTTTCGCGCCGCCCCGATATCCACTGACATGCCGGCGAGCAGCGCAGGCAGGGCGCGCCGCGCCGACGCCCGCCCTCACCGCAGTACTTTCAAGCTGGAGTCCCGATGTCCGAACCGTTCACCATCCCGCTGTCCATGCTCGATCTGGTACCGGTCCGCCAGGGCGGCAGCGTGGCCGATGCGCTGCAGGAATCCGTCGCGCTGGCGCGCCATGTCGAGCAGCTCGGCTTCCGGCGATACTGGCTGGCCGAGCACCACAATATGGACGGCATCGCCAGCGCAGCGACCGCGGTGCTGATCGGTCATTTCGCGGGCCAGACCTCGCGTATCCGCGTCGGCTCGGGCGGCGTCATGCTGCCCAATCACGCGCCGCTGGTGGTGGCGGAGAACTTCGGCACGCTGGCGACGCTGTACCCGGGGCGTATCGACCTGGGTCTCGGCCGTGCGCCGGGCGCTGACCGCGCGACCATGCGCGCCCTGCGTCGCGATCTGTCGGGCAACGGCGACGACTTCCCGGAGCAGGTGGCGGAGCTGCGTGCCTTGCTGGCACCGGCGCAGCCCGGTCAGGCGGTGCGCGCGATGCCGGGTGAAGGCACCGAAGTGCCGGTGTGGCTGCTCGGGTCCAGCCTGTTCAGTGCGCAGCTGGCGGCCCAGCTGGGCCTGCCCTATGCCTTCGCCGCCCATTTCGCGCCACGCATGATGCTGGAGGCCGCCCGCCTCTACCGCGGACTGTTCCGGCCGTCCGCTGTGCTTGACCGCCCGCATCTGATGCTGGGCGTGCCGGTGGTGGCCGCCGACAGCGACGATGAGGCGCGCTGGCTTGCCACCTCGACGCAGCAGCGCGTGCTGGCGCTGCTGCGTGGCGAGTCGCTGCGACTGCGGCCGCCGGTGGCCGACATGACGCCGCTGTGGGCCGGGCACGAGAAGGCGTCGGTCGATGCTTTCCTCGCCGAAGCGGTGGTCGGCGGACCGGATACGGTGCGCCGAGGCCTCGAATCGCTGGTCGAGCGCACCGGGGCGGACGAGCTGATGGTGGTGACCGACATCCACGACTTCGCGCTGCGCCTGCGCTCCTGCCGCATCGTCGCCGAGGTGGCCGGCGTGAGTGCGGAGCCGGCCGTCGCCTGAGCGCTGCTGCGGCAATCCGGCCGGCGGCGGCGCGAATGCTAGAATCCGCGACTGTTTTCGCGCCGCAGCGCGCGCCCTGAAATCCTGATTGCCGACCATGAACAGCGCCGATATCCGCTCCGCCTTCCTGAATTTCTTCGCTTCCAAGGGCCACCAGATCGTGGCTTCCAGCTCGCTGGTGCCGCACGAGGACCCGACGCTGCTGTTCACCAACGCCGGCATGAACCAGTTCAAGGACGTGTTCCTCGGCTTCGACAAGCGCAGCTACAACCGCGCGACCACCTCGCAGAAATGCGTGCGCGCCGGCGGCAAGCACAACGACCTGGAGAACGTCGGCTATACCGCGCGCCACCACACCTTCTTCGAAATGCTGGGCAACTTCAGCTTCGGCGACTACTTCAAGCGCGACGCCATCGCGTTTGCGTGGGAACTGCTGACCGAAGTGTTCAAGCTGCCCAAGGACAAGCTGACGATCACCGTCTATGCCGAAGACGACGAAGCCTTCGACATCTGGACGAAGGAGATCGGCGTGCCGGCCGAGCGCGTCATCCGCATCGGCGACAACAAGGGCGCGCGCTACGCCTCCGACAACTTCTGGATGATGGGCGACACCGGCCCCTGCGGCCCGTGTACCGAAATCTTCTACGACCACGGCGCCCACATTCCGGGCGGTCCGCCGGGTTCGCCGGACGAGGACGGCGACCGTTTCATCGAAATCTGGAACAACGTGTTCATGCAGTACAACCGCGACGAAGCGGGCGTGCTGCATCCGCTGCCCAAGCCCAGCGTGGACACCGGCATGGGTCTGGAGCGCATCGCCGCCGTGCTGCAGGGCGTGCACAGCAATTACGAAATCGACCTGTTCGTCGCATTGATCGCCGCCGCCGCGCGCGAAACGAACACCACCGATCTCGACAATCCGTCGCTGAAGGTGCTGGCCGACCACATCCGCGCCTGTTCCTTCCTGATCGCCGACGGCGTCATTCCGGGCAACGAAGGCCGCGGCTACGTGCTCCGCCGCATCATCCGCCGCGCCATCCGCCACGGCTACAAGCTGGGCGCACGCGCCGCCTTCTTCCACCGCATGGTGCCGGACCTGGTGGCGCAGATGGGCGCCGCCTACCCGGATCTGGCGGCGGCGCAGCAGAAGGTGATGGACGTGCTGCGGCAGGAGGAGGAGCGTTTCTTCGCCACCATCGCCAACGGCATGGACATCCTCGAATCGGCGCTGGCCGCGCTGGCGCAGGGCGCCGCGCTGGACGGCGAGACGGCGTTCAAGCTGCACGACACCTACGGCTTCCCGCTCGACCTGACCGCGGATATCTGCCGCGAGCGCGGCGTGACCGTGGACACCGAAGGCTTCGACGCCGCGATGGCGCGCCAGAAGGAACAGGCGCGCGCCGCCGGCAAGTTCAAGATGGCCACCGCGCTGGAATACGACGGCGTGCAGACCACCTTCCGTGGTTACGACACGCTGGACGCGGGGGGCAAGGTGGTCGCGCTGTACCGTGACGGCGCGCCGGTGAATGAACTGTACGAGGGTGAACTGGGCGTCGTCGTGCTCGACGAGACGCCGTTCTACGCCGAATCCGGCGGCCAGGTCGGCGACCGCGGCGAACTGCGCGCGGCGCAGGGCATTTTCAAGGTCGAGGACACGCTGAAGATACAGGCGGCGGTGTTCGGTCACCACGGCGTGGTCGGCACCGGCCGCATCGCGGTCGGCGACAGCGTGAGCGCGCGCGTCGATGTGCGCGCCCGCGCCGCCACCGCGCGCAACCACTCGGTCACCCACCTGATGCACAAGGCGCTGCGCGAGGTGCTGGGCGATCACGTGCAGCAGAAGGGTTCGCTGGTCGATGCCGACAAGACCCGCTTCGACTTCGTTCACAACGCGCCGATGAGCGACGACGAAATCGGCCGTGTCGAACGCATCGTCAATGCCGAAATCCTCGCCAACGCCGCCACCCAGGCGCGCGTGATGGGCATCGAGGACGCGCAGAAGTCGGGCGCCATGATGCTGTTCGGCGAGAAGTACGGCGACGAGGTGCGCGTGCTGGACATCGGCTCGTCGCGCGAACTGTGCGGCGGCACCCACGTCGCACGCACCGGCGACATCGGCCTGTTCAAGATCACGGTAGAGGCGGGCGTCGCCGCCGGCATCCGCCGCGTCGAGGCCATCACCGGCGAGAACGCGGTGGCTTTCGTGCAGCGTCAGGACAGGCTGGTGTCGGAAGCGGCCGCCGCGTTCAAGGCGCCGGCCAATGAGCTGCCGGCCAAGATCGCCCAGGTGATCGACAACGTGCGCGCGCTGGAAAAGGAGATCGCCCGCCTGAAGAGCAAGCTCGCCGCCAGCCAGGGCGACGAGCTGGCGGCGCAGGCCGTCGCTGTCGGCGGCGCCAAGGTGCTGGCCGCGGTGATGGAAGGGGCCGACGTACCGGCACTGCGTGAAACGCTGGACAAGCTGCGTGACAAGCTCGGCTCGGCCGCCATCGTGCTGGCCGCGGTGAACGAGGGCAAGGTGAGCCTGATCGCCGGTGTCACGCCGGATCTGACGGCGAAGGTGAAGGCCGGCGAACTGGTCAATTTCGTCGCCGGGCAGGTCGGTGGCAAGGGCGGCGGCAAGCCGGACATGGCGCAGGCGGGTGGCACCCAGCCGGAGAACCTGCCGGCGGCGCTGGCCGGTGTCGGCAAATGGGTGGAAGGAAAGCTCGGATGAAAACCGTTGCAGTGTTGCTGATGGCGCTGGTGTCGGCCGGCGCGCTGGCCGGCGAGGGCGTGGTGATCGAGGCGACCACCGCCGCCGGCGAGAAGGTCGAACTGATGCCGGACGGCCGCTGGCGCTTCGTCGACGCGGCGAAGCAGGCGGAGGCGAAGAAGGTGGCCGACACCTACCCGCAGAATCACCTGCGGCCGGAAGGGGCGCAGGGCGGCTGGTTCGGCACCCGCGTCATCCTGCCCGGTGACAAGGACTACAACCGCGGCACGCTGAATCCGAAGATGCGCTGAATGCTGTAACGAAAATGCCGCCCGCGGGCGGCATTTTTCATTGCGGCGCGGTCGTGGTGCCTTCAGTCCGCCTGGTGGTCACCGGCCGCACGCTCGGCGCAGCTGCGGATGTCCTGCAGGATGCCGGCGGGGGCGAGTCCGCACATGTCGGTCACCGTGTTGTCGAGCCGCTGCACGATGTCCTCGGGCGCGGTCTGCTGCTCGAGTTCGAAGGCGCACTGCGCGGCCACGTGGGCCAGACGGGCGAGCAGACTGGCGTCCGGATTGCGCGGCTGGCAGTAGTACTCGAGCGCGGCTGCAATATCGTCCGGGAAGTTCCAGCGCATCGCCAGTTCGGCACCAACCTCGCAGTGATGGGTGTTCAGCTTGTGCTGTTCCACCGTCGCGCGCTCGCTCATGCCCAGCCCTTGGCATTCGCGCAGGATTTCGTCGGCGACGCGCGGGAAGGCGATGTGGATCATCAGCTGGCCGACGCGCAGCATCAGGCCGGCGCTGTAGGCGCGCTCGGCGTTCTCGCCGGCGCGTCGCGCCAGCTGCGATGTGATCGATGCGGTAAGCAGCGCGTGGCGCCAGAAAGACTGCAGGTCGACGCCCGGCACTTTGGGAAAACTGCTGCTGACGCCGGCCGAGATCACCAGCGTGCGCATCGCGCGCGTGCCGATCAGCGACACCGCCTCGTCGATCGACCCCACGGCACGGCGGCTGCCGTAATAGCCCGAGTTGGCAAGTTTCAGCACGCGCGCGGAAATGGTCGGGTCGGTGCGGATCTCGCCGATCAGCGGCAGCAGATCGGCATCTTCGTCGCGCAGTGTCTCTATCATCTTCTGCACGACGCGCGGAATGCTCGGCAACTGGCCGGCCGCGGCGAACAGGCGTTCGATGGCATGTGTATGGGAAATCATTGCTGCGTCTTTCCGGCAGTCATTGTCCGAGGCCGGCGGCCCAGCCCATGGCTTCGGACACGGCAACGGTGAAATCTTCGCCACTCAGCGGCGGCAGAGCGGCCAGCGTGGCGGCGAAGTCGGTCGTGGCGTCTTCCTCCCAGCAGCGCAGCAGCCGGAGCAGTGCGCCCAGCGTGCCCGAGCCGTCGGTCAACGCGCTGTGGATGCAGCGATCGACAGTCAGCGTCTTCAGCACTTCGTCCATCGACACGCCGAGCAGCGCGGGCAGCAGCGACAGGATGCCGGTCAGGAAAGCGCTGTCGGGGTCGCCGTCACGCATGTCGCAGCGCTCGGCGAGCAGTTCCATCGTGCGTGCGCGGGTCGCCACCATGTTGAGCAGCGGCGTGTGCGCCTTGCCGCTGCCCTGCGTACAGAACAACAGCAGTTGCAGCCAGCGCTGCAGCTGACGGCGCCCGAGCAGCGTGATCGCCTCGCGCGCCGTCGATATCTGGCGCTTGCTGCCACTGCCGACCGAATTGGTGATGCGCATCAGGTTCACCAGCAGCGCCGGCTCCTGCTTGATCAGCGGTTCCATTGCCGACGTGTCGGCGTCGCCGATCACCATGCCGAGCAGGCGCAGCAGGGTCGTTTCGCCTGCGCTCAGCGTGCGGGTGCTCAGCACGCTCGGGCGGGCGAAGAAATAGCCCTGGAAATAGGCGAAGCCGAGTTCGTGGCAGCGCCGGGCCTGTTCGGCGCTGTCGACCTTTTCGGCCAGCAGCTTGGCCGAATAGGGCCGGAAGCGTTCGACCAGATCGGGCAGCGCGTCGGGGGCGACGCCCAGCAGGTCGATCTTGATGAAGGACGCGATCTCGATCAGCGGCTTGTAGTCCTCTTCCAGATCAAGCACGTCGTCGAGCGCCAGCCGGAAGCCTTTGCGCACCAGTTCGCGCGCCCGCGCGATGACTGCAGGCTTTGGCGGAACGGTTTCAAGCAGTTCGATGACGATCTTGTCCGCCGGCAGCAGTTCGAGCGCCTCGGACATCAGCATGTCTTCGCTGACGTTGATGAAACCGAAAGCGTCGCCCAGCGCCTGTTCGAGACCGAGTTCGTTGAACACCGAGGTGATCACCCGCGCGGTGGCGCTGACGTCGCAGTGAAATTCGGCCTGTTCGACGTTCCCGGAGCGGAACAGCAACTCGTAGGCGTAGAGTGCCTGGTTCCGGTCCAGTATGGGCTGGCGGCCTACGTAGATGTTGTTTGTGGCGGCAGTGAGCATGCTTCTGTTGTCGGCATGCCGGCCGCCACATTTAGGGTGCGAGCGGGGTTTATTTCATGGCGATGACGGCGTCGGCCGAGCGCCGGAAACCGGCACCCGACCGGGCGCCGGGGAAGGGGACACTCAGAAGGGCAGGGTGAGGTCCGGGCGGGCGCTGCCGAGCACGCGGCGGAAATCCGCCTGAATGCGTTCGAGCGCCGTGGCGTCGTCCGCCTCGAAGCGCAGCACGACCACCGGCGTCGTGTTCGACGCCCGCATCAGCCCGAAACCGTCGGCGTATTCGACGCGCAGGCCGTCGATCTTGATGATGTCACGGGCGCCATCGAAAACCGCCGATTTCTGCATTTCGGCGATCAGCGCGTGCGGTTCGCCCTCGTTCATCTTCAGATTCAGTTCGGGCGTCGAGGTGGCGGTCGGCAGCGCCTTCAGCACCGCGTTGCCGTCCGGCGCGGCGGACAGGATTTCCAGCAGACGGGCACCGGCGTACAGGCCGTCGTCGAAGCCGAACCAGCGCTCCTTGAAGAACATGTGACCGCTCATCTCGCCAGCCAGCGCGGCGCCGCTCTGCTTCAGCTTGGCCTTGATCAGTGCGTGGCCGGTGTTCCACATGACCGGCTCGCCGCCGTGTTCGCGGATCCACGGTGCCAGCAGGCGGGTGCATTTGACGTCGTAGACGATCTGCGCGCCGGGCTGGCGCGACAGCACGTCGGCGGCGAACAGCATGAGCTGGCGGTCCGGGTAGATGATTTCGCCGTCGCGGGTGACCACGCCCAGGCGGTCGCCGTCGCCGTCGAAAGCGAGGCCGATTTCGGCGTCGCCAGCGGCCAGCACGCGGATCACGTCTTCCAGATTTTCCGGCTTGGACGGGTCCGGGTGGTGGTTGGGGAAATTGCCGTCCACTTCGCAGAACAGCGGCACGACCTCGCAGCCCAGCGCTTCGAACAGGCGCGGCGCGATGTCACCGGCGACGCCGTTGCCGCAGTCGATCACCACCTTCATCCGGCGCTTGAGCTTCACGTCGCTGGTGACGCGGGTGATGTAGGTGTCGCGCACGTCGGCGTGGCGGGTGGTGCCCTGGCCGTGCACCAGATCGTTGTCTACGATGCGGCGGCGCAGGTCCTGGATCATGTCGCCGTACAGCGTCTGACCGCCCAGCACCATCTTCAGGCCGTTGTAGTCGGGCGGGTTGTGGCTGCCGGTCACGCTGACCGCGCTGTCGGTGCCGAGGTCGAAGGCGGCAAAGTAGGACAGCGGCGTCGGCACGCAGCCGATGTCCAGCACGTCGACGCCGGCGGCATTGATGCCTTCGGCCAGCGCGCCCGCCAGTTCAGGGCCGGACAGGCGGCCGTCGCGGCCGACGGCGATGGTGCGCTGGCCGCGCTTCACCGCCTCGGAGCCCAGTGCGTGGCCGATGGCGCGCACCGCGTCGGCGGTCAGCGTCTTGTCCACGATGCCGCGGATGTCGTAGGCCTTGAAGATTTCGGGTGCCGGGAAGGACATCGGTTTTCCTTTCTGCGTTCTGTTCTGTTGTAGGCCCGCACGGATGCGGCATTGCATCAATTATCCCGTGCGAACGATGACGGCCGCGCGGCATTGTTTTGCAAAATATCAACGACCCGTGATCAGGTTGGCGATGAACTGGCGTGCCGCCGCCGGTCGCGCCGTGTCTCGCGGGACATCCATCATGCCCAGGCCGAACACATAGGCATACAACAGCAGGCTGCGATTGGTCGCTTCGTCGGCGCCGCAGCCGGCGGCGCGGAACAGCGCGGCCGCGCATTCCAGCCGCACGCTGTCCACCTCGTCGACGGCGGCGCGCGCCGCTTCGTCGTGGCGCGCCCAGTCGCGCAGCGCCAGTTCGACCTGCATGCCGCGGCGGTTGCGCGCCAGACTGTAGGTGTCGATCACATGCTGCAGTTGCGCGATTTCGTCGCCGGGCGCAGATTGCGTGCGGTTGCGGATGTCGTCGATGCGCCCGTCGCGCCAGTGCTCCAGCACCGCGTCGAGCAGGGCGCGGCGGTCCTTGAAGTGCCAGTAGAAGCTGCCCTTGGTCAGGCCGAGACCGCGCGCCAGCGTCTCCACCCGTATGCCGTCCACACCGCTGTCGGCCAGGGTCTGGGTGGCCGCTCGCACCCAGGTGTCGCGGTCGGTCTGCGGGCGGGCGGCGGTGTCGGGCATGGCGGTATTCCTGCGGCGTTGTTGACCTTGAAGTGAAGCATACGCTAGCGTATGGACTGAACATACGCATCCGTATGGGTGCGTGGAACCGTGAGCGGCAACAGGAGGCACAGGCATGAAGATTGTGGTCCCGGTCAAACGGGTGATCGATTACAACGTGAAGATCCGCGTTGCCGCCGATGGCAGCGGCGTTGAAACGGCGAACGTGAAGATGTCGATGAATCCGTTCGACGAGATCGCGGTGGAAGAGGCGGTGCGGTTGAAGGAGGCGGGCGTGGCAACCGAGGTGGTCGCGGTGTCCTGCGGCGTCGCCGGCTGCGTCGATACGCTGCGCACTGCACTGGCACTGGGTGCCGACCGCGCGATCCATGTGAATACCGATGTCGAACTGCAACCGCTGGCGGTGGCCAAGCTGCTCAAGGCGGTGGCCGGTCGCGAACAGCCGCAGCTGGTGATCTGCGGCAAGCAGGCGATCGACGATGACGCCAACCAGACCGGCCAGATGCTGGCCGCGCTGCTCGGCTGGGGGCAGGCCACCTTCGCGTCCAAGGTCGGCGTCGCCGACGGCCGTGCGACCGTGACGCGCGAAATCGACGGCGGCCTGGAAACGGTCAGCGTGGCGCTGCCGGCGGTGGTCACCACCGACCTGCGGCTGAACGAACCACGCTTCGCCAGCCTGCCCAACATCATGAAGGCGAAGAAGAAGCCGCTCGACACGGTGACGCCGGACGAACTGGGCGTCGATGTCGCGCCGCGCCTGAAAACGCTGAAGGTGGCCGAGCCGCCGAAGCGTCAGGCCGGTATCAAGGTGGCCTCGGTGGCCGAACTGGTCGCGAAGCTGCGCGACGAAGCCAAAGTGCTGCGCTGAGGAGCCCGTCATGAGCATTCTGGTCATTGCAGAACACGACAACGCCGGCCTGCGCCCGGCCACGCGGAACACCCTGGCCGCCGCGGAGAAGATCGGCGGCGACATCACCGTGCTGGTCGCCGGCAGCAACTGCGCCGGCGCAGCCGCTGCGGCGGCGGCGGTGCCGGGTGTTGCGAAGGTGCTGAGCGCCGATGCCGCTCATCTGGCTCACCCCACCGCGGAAGACCTTGCAGCGGCGGTGCTGGCGGTCGCCGCCGGCCACAGCCACGTACTGGCACCGGCCGGCAGCTTCGGCAAGAACTTCATGCCCCGCGTCGCGGCCACACTCGACGTGGCGCAGATTTCCGACATCGTCGAGGTGGTGTCGGCGGACACCTTCGTGCGCCCGATCTACGCCGGCAATGCGCTGGCCATGGTGCAGAGCGGCGATACGGTCAAGGTGATCACGGTGCGCGCGACCGCCTTCGACCCGCTGTCGGCGAGCGGCGGTGCCGCACCGGTCGAGGCGGTGACGCCGCCGGCAGCCAGCGGCCTGTCCGCCCATGTGTCGCAGGAACTGTCGCAGTCGGCCCGCCCGGAACTGGGGGCCGCGCGCGTCGTCGTGTCCGGCGGACGCGGGCTGGGCAGTGCCGAGTCCTATCACGCCGTGCTCGAACCGCTGGCCGACCGGCTCGGCGCCGCACTCGGCGCCAGCCGCGCCGCCGTCGATTCCGGTTATGCACCGAACGATTACCAGGTCGGCCAGACCGGCAAGATCGTTGCGCCGGATCTCTACATCGCAGTCGGGCTGTCGGGTGCCATCCAGCATCTGGCCGGCATGAAGGATTCGAAGGTGATCGTCGCCATCAACAAGGATGCGGACGCGCCCATCTTCCAGGTGGCCGACTACGGTCTGGTTGGCGACCTGTTCGAACTGGTACCGCAGCTGGTGCAGGCACTGGACTGATCGGCAGCGGGCGGCACTCGCCCGCTGCCGTCATCGATCAATTTCGAGGGCCGTCAGAGCCCGATGGAGGAGAGGCTCATGAGCGAATACGTCGCGCCGCTGCAGGACATGCGTTTTGCGCTGGAACTGGCTGGCCTGAACGAAGTGGTGACCTTGCCCGGCTACGAGGACGCGAGCCCGGACGTCGTTGACGCGGTGCTCGAAGAGGCCGCCCGTTTCACCGGCGAGGTGCTGTCGCCACTGAATCGGGTGGGGGATCGCGTCGGCGCGAAGCTCGGCGACGACGGTCGCGTCGCCATGCCGGACGGATTCGCCGAGGCCTATCGCACCTATGCCGACAACGGCTGGAACGGCATGGGCTGTGACCCGGCGCACGGCGGCGCCGGCATGCCGCACCTCGCGGTGGCGCAGATCCAGGAGATGGTGATGGGCGCCAATATGGCGTTCTCGCTGTGTCCGCTGCTGACCGCGGGCGCCATCGAGGCGCTGGCGCTGTGCGGCTCCGACGAGCAGAAGGCGCTCTATCTCGAACGCATGGTGAGTGGCGAATGGACCGGCACCATGAATCTGACCGAGCCGCAGGCCGGTTCCGATCTGGCCGCCGTGCGCAGCCGCGCCGAACCGCAGCCTGACGGCAGTTACCGCGTCTTCGGGCAGAAGATATTCATCACCTTCGGCGAGCACGAACTGGCGTCCAACATCGTGCATCTGGTGCTGGCGCGCACGCCGGGTGCGCCCGACGGGGTCAAGGGCATTTCGCTGTTCATCGTGCCCAAGTTCATTCCCGATGCCGACGGCAATCCGGGCGCGCGTAACGACGTGCGCTGTGTGTCGCTCGAACACAAGCTGGGCATACATGCCAGCCCGACCTGCGTGATGGCCTTCGGCGATGCCGGCGGCGCCACCGGCTGGCTGTGCGGCGAAGAGAACCGCGGCATCGAGTACATGTTCATCATGATGAACGCCGCGCGCTACGCGGTTGGCCTGCAGGGCATCGCGGTGGCCGAGCGTGCTTTCCAGCAGGCGCGCGAGTACGCCAACGAGCGGCGTCAGGGCGGCGAGGCGGGCGTGAAGGGCGGCGGCAGCGTGGCCATCGTGCGCCACCCGGACGTGCGCCGCATGCTGCTGCGCATGAAGTCGCAGGTCGAGGCGATGCGCGCGCTGGCCGCGGTCACCGCGGCGGCACGCGATCGCGCAGCGCGCCATGCGGACGAGGCCGAACGCACGCGCGCCCAGGCCTTCGTCGAACTGATGATTCCGCTGGTCAAGGGCTGGAGCACCGAAGGCGCGAACGAGATCGCCTCGCTTGGCGTGCAGGTGCACGGCGGCATGGGCTATGTCGAGGAAACCGGCGCCGCGCAGTACCTGCGCGACGCGCGCATCACCAATATCTACGAGGGCACGACCGGCATACAGGCGAACGATCTGGTCGGCCGCAAGATCGCGCGCGACGGCGGTGCGGCCGCGCGCGCGGTGATCGCCGACATGCGCGATGTCGTCGCGGCGCTCGATGCTGCACGGCTGCAGGCGTTGTCCGTGCCGCTGGGCGAGGCCGCGGCGGCGCTTGAACGCAGCGTCGATTTCGTCGTCGCGCACTGGCGCAGCGATGTGCGTGCCGTGCTGGCTGGCGCGGTACCGCTGCTGATGCTGTTCGGCCGCGTAGCGGGCGGCTGGCAACTGGCGCGCGGTGCCCTGCTGGCGCAGCAGCGTCTGGCCGCCGGCGAGGGCGACGCCGACTTCCTGCGCGCCAAGATCGTCACCGCGCGCTTCTATGCCGATCACGTGCTCAGCGAGTGCGGCGGCCTGGCGCACATGGTCTGCAGTGGCGCCGCTGCCACGCTGGACGACGCGGCAGGTCTGTAGTCCGGTCGCCACCCCGGAACCCGGGTTTCCGTGGGGGCTGCTGACCCCGACGGCACTCTGCATCGAAGCCGGCGGGTCGCAGCGGCCCTGTCGCGGCCAAGGCCGCTCCCACAGGGGTTGCGCCCGCCCCACCGCCGGAGCCTGGACCGGAACTCTGTGGGAGGGGTCTTCTGACCCCGACGACGGCGGTGAACGTGCGCGGTGCTACTTCCTGGCTGCCAGTACCTGCGCCAGTTCCACCGCCGACCGCACGCCCATTTTCTCGAAGATGCGGGCGCGATGGACTTCCACGGTGCGCATGGTGACGCCGAGGTCGCTGGCGATCACCTTGTTCATCTGGCCGGCCAGCACGCGCTCCATCACTTCGATCTCGCGCTGCGTGAGCTGGGCGACACGCTCCTCGATGACCTGTGCGGCAGCGCGCTTCGACAACTGTTGCTGGTGCATGTCCAGCGCGGCCAGCGCGCGGTCCACCAGTTCGTTGTCGTTGAACGGCTTCTCGACAAAATCGAAGGCGCCCTGCTTGATCGCGCCGACCGCCATCGGCACGTCGCCGTGGCCGGTCAGGAAGATGACCGGCATGTCGTGGCCGTGCTCGTGCAGCCAGCCGAACAGTTCGAGCCCGCTCATGCCGTCCATGCGGATGTCCAGCAGCAGACAGCCGCAATGCGCGATCTCGCCACTGCCGATCAGCGCTTCGGCCGACGGCCAGGTGCGCACCGTGTGGCCGCGCGAGCGGAACAGCCAGCCCAGTGCGTCGCGGATGGCTTCGTCGTCGTCGACGATGAAGATCTGGCTCATCGGCTTCACTCCCCGGCCGGCAGCTTCAGGATGAACACGGTACCGCCGCCGTCGGCGGATTCGAACCACAGCCGGCCGCGGTGCAGTTCGACGATGGAGCGGCAGATGTTGAGACCCATGCCCATGCCGTCCGGCTTGGTGGTGAAGAAGGGGGCGAACAGCTTGTCCGCCACTTCAGGCGGGATGCCGCTGCCGCTGTCGCGCACCGACACCTGCACGCCTTCGGCGTCGGCGCTGGTCTGTATCAGCAGTCGGCGTCGTTCCAGCGGGCAGGCGGCCATCGCGTCCATACCGTTGCGGATCAGGTTCAGCAAGACCTGTTCGATCATGACGCGATCGGCGCTGACCGCGGGCAGGGCGCCGGCCAGCGAGCTGGAAATGCGGATGTCGCGCTTGCGCGCATCCGCCTCGATCAGGCCCAGCGCTTCCTCGACCACGTCGTTCAGAGAACAGGCGACGCGCTTCGGCTCGGAGCGGCGGACGAATTCGTGCACGCGGCGGATGATGGTGCCGGCGCGGCGCGCCTGCGCGTTCATTTTCGCCAGCGGCTCCTTCAGGTCGGCCAGCGAGCCGCTGCCGTTATCGACCATGTTGAGGCAGGCCGTGCTGTAGCTGGCGATGGCCGACAGTGGCTGGTTCAGTTCGTGTGCCAGCGTCGATGCCATTTCGCCCATGGTGATCAGGCGGCCGGTGAACTGCAGCTTTTCCTGCTGCTGCCGGTACAGCTCCTCGGCCTGCTTGCGCTCCGTGATGTCGAGTACCGAGCTCATCCAGCCGACGTGACGGCCGTCGGCGTCGACCAGCGGCGCCTCCGAAATGAGCACGTCGAAGCGCTCCCCATTGCGGCGGATGAACTTCAGTTCCAGCGCTTCGTGCGAAGTCGCGCCGCCGGCCAGAATGCCGTCGTGCAGCGCGCGGATGTGTTCGGCCTCTTCCGGAGCCCAGTAGGGCATGGGTGGGCGCATCGCCATCAGTTCCTCGGCGCTCCAGCCGACCATGCGACAGAAGGCCGGGTTCACGTGGGTGATGCGGCCGCTCAGGTCGCGCGCGCGCAGACCGATGCTGAGCGAATTTTCCATCGCTGAACGGAAGGTGTGTTCCTCGCGCAGCGCCTGTTCCGCTTCGAGCCTGCGCACCAGGTGGCGACGCAGCGCCCACAGACTCCACAGCATCGTGAACGCCAGACCGACGATGGTGACCACCAGCAGCGCCGGCAATAGACGGGTTTCGCTGCGGTAGGCGGTGACACGCAGCCGCAGGCCGTGGCCGGGTGGGTCGAACACCAGCGCGTAATTCATTTCGTCATGTTCGGCCGCCACTTTGGACTTGCTGGCCAGCACCGCTTCGGTGTTGTCGATCACGTCCAGCTTGTAGCGCTCGGCGAACCACCAGGGCACCGATTGCGACAGCATCTGTTCGATCGAGTAGGTGCCGCGCATCCAGCCCTGACCACCCCCGAGCGGCACCAGCACGTCGAAATGCACGTCGCCGTCGGCGGTCGCGTAGGGCGGCAGGTAGGCGGCGCGGCCGAGCTGCTCCGCCAGCCGCGCCGGGCCGGACAGATCCGGATCTTCGCCGTCGATGTGCGCGAGGGTATCGACGCGCAGCAGACCGTGGCCGTTGGCGATCATGTTGCGCTGGCGTGCCTCGATCACCCGCGCATCGAGCCGGCCGTCGGCCGCCTCGCGCCCGATCTGCGCCATCTGCTCGGCATTGCGGTCGAGATGGAAGCGCAGGTCCTGCTCCATCCACAGCACGTCGTTGATCATCGTCGCGCGCTGCTCGTCCAGATCGTTGCGGTGCAGCCACCACACCAGCGTGCCGATGGCCAGCAGGAAGAGCGCGATGGCGATGCGCGGCACCATCCAGTACCAGCCCGGTGCTGCGACAGGGGTTGCGCGAGGACGGAATGTGGACACGAACGAAGGACTGTTCATCTGGGACTGGGGCCCTGGTGGTGCAGACGGCGCCGACAGGTATCAGAAGCAATCATACGTTCATGGCAGCGGCTGCTGATGTCGGATATCCACAGTGCGCGGCCGCTGGATGGGGCGGGAAAAATTCCCGTAGATCCGCGGTTTCTCGCGGTATGTGAACAATAAAAAAATGCGTCCGGGCGACCTAAAGTCCATGGGCGTTCAGACCGTTAGCCTGAACGTGGCCACAGTGTCAATTACATATGTAACAAGGCCCGGCCCGTCAATGTCTGCCATGCGAAACGGGAGAGTGAGTTGAACAGAACGATAGTCAGCGTGACCCACACGGTGGTCGCAACGCTGGTCGGAGCCTGGGCGGTTGCGCCGATCGAAATGCCTCTCTGGGTGCGTCTGACGGTCGGCATCGCCGCGGGCTGCGGTCTCCTGTGGTCAATGATCGTGCTCGGTCGCCGCGATGTGGTCGCACCCGCTGCGGTCGCCCAGCGAGCACCGGAACCCGATCCGCTTGCGCAAGCCCTGCACGGCAGTCTGGTACTGGTGTCGTCCGAGGCGGCGCCGATCTGGAAGCGACAGATCAACGGCGTGCGCAAGCAGGCCGAGGTGGCCATCGGCGAGCTGATCCAGCGCTTCTCCGGTCTCGTATCCAAGCTCGACGCGGCCGTTGCAGCCTCGTCCGGAGCGGGATCGTCGGCTGCGCAAGGCGGTGTGGATACCGTACTCAAGACTTCCCAGACGCAGCTTACCCAGGTGCTGGACAGCATGTCCGGCGCGCTCACAGACAAGAATCTCGTGCTCGCGCAGATACGCGAACTGGCCAGTTACGCAGACGATCTGCGCGGCATGGCAACCTCGGTGCAGCAGGTTGCCGACCAGACCAATCTGCTTGCCCTCAACGCCGCCATCGAAGCCGCCCGCGCCGGCGAGGCCGGTCGCGGCTTTGCCGTCGTGGCCGACGAGGTGCGCAAGCTGTCGACGGCGTCGGGCGATACCGGCAAGAAGATCGCCGAGAAGGCGAAGCTGGTCAGCGACGCCATCCTGGCGTCTGCTCGTCTGGTCGAGAGCTCGACCAGCCGCGACATCGAATCCTTCAAGGTTTCCGAAGCCAGCATCCAGGGGGTGCTCGGCGATTTCTCCGGGCTGCTCGACGTGCTGGCCGCGTCCAACGCCGAACTGCGCCGCCAGGCAGAAGGCATCCAGCACGAGATCGCTGAAACCCTGCCGCACCTGCAGTTCCAGGATCGCATCGACCAGGTACTCGCCCACGTCTGCGAAAGCCTGGACGAACTGGAGCAGCAGGTGGCCGCCATCCCCGCCGATCAGGCGCCCGACTTGCGGCCGCTGGTCGCCAACCTCGAACGCAGCTACACCACGCCCGAAGAGCGCGGCAATCACGGCGGCTCGGGTGGTGCGTCCAGCACGGCCAGCGACGATCTCGTTTTCTTTTGAGGAGTAGTGACACATGGCAAAGACAATCATGGTCGTGGATGACTCGTCGTCATTGCGCCAGGTGGTCAGCATCGCGCTGAAGGGCGCGGGCTATGACGTATTCGAGGCCTGCGACGGCAAGGACGCGCTGTCCAAGCTCACCGGCCAGAAGGTGCACCTCGTGGTAAGCGACGTGAATATGCCGAACATGGACGGCATCACCTTCGTCAAGGAAATGCGCAAGCTGCCGGCCTACAAGTTCACGCCGGTCATCATGCTGACCACCGAGAACCAGGAGTCGAAGAAGGCCGAAGGCCAGGCGGCCGGCGCCAAGGCGTGGATGGTGAAGCCGTTCAAGCCGGACCAGATGCTGATGGCCGTGTCCAAGCTCTGCCTGCCCTGAAGCGAAGCGGAGCCGACGACATGGAAATCGAACGCACCGACGACGGTGACGTGACCGAACTTAAGGTGGTCGGCGAACTGACCATATACGGTGCTGCAGAAGCCTACGGCTTCCTGACGCGTGCGCTGTCGGAACGGCGCGATCTGCGCGTCAATCTTGCGCAGGTCAGCGAGGTGGACAGCAGCGGCGTGCAGTTGCTGCTGGCAGCCAAACGGGCGGCCGAGAAGCAGGGGCACAGTTTCGAACTGGTGGCGCACAGCGAAGCCATGCTCGAAGTGATGGAACTGCTGCAGTTGAGCCACGTGTTCGGCGACCCGCTGGTGATGCCGGCGCAGGCTGCCTGAACAGGACGAGGAATTCACCGATGAATCTCGAACCCGCCCTCGAGGCCTTCTTCGCCGAAGCGGACGAACTGCTGACGCGGATGGAGGAATCCCTGCTGCAGCTTGAAAGCGAGCCGGACAACGACGAACTGATCAACGATATCTTCCGCGCGGCGCACACCATCAAGGGTACGGCGGGTGTGTTCGGATTCGACGATGTCGTTCATTTCACGCACGAGGTCGAAAGCGTGCTCGACCGCGTCCGCGACGGCCAGATGCAGGTCAGCAATGACGTGATCGGCCTGCTTCTGCGCAACAAGGACCATATCGGCGCGCTGGTGCGCGCGGTGGCCGAAAAGCGCGAACTCGACGCCGCCCAGCGCGCAGAAGGCGAAGCGCAGATGGCGGCCCTGCTTGCCTTGCTTGGCAAGCAGCCGGACAAGCCCGCCGCGACAGCCGTGGTCGCTGCTTCGGCGGATGTCAGCCGCAGCGAGTCGGCTGTTTCCGACAGTTGCGCGAACGAGAACTGGCATCTGTCGATCCGCTTTGGGGCCGACGTGCTGCGTGGCGGCATGGATCCGCTGTCCTTCATAAGGTATCTGTGCACGCTGGGTGAAATCGTTCACCTCGACACCCTGTTCGACGCGCTGCCTCAGTGGCTGCAGCTTGACCCGGAGTCCTGCTACCTCGGCTTCGAGATCGACTTCCGCAGCGAGGCATCGAAGGCGGAAATCGAGGGCGTGTTCGAGTTCGTTCGCGACGAATGCGTGCTTCACATCATTCCGCCGCGCTCGCAGATTTCCGAGTACATCAGCGTTCTGCGTGCGCTGCCCGAGGACGAGCTGAAGCTGGGCGAGATGCTCGTGCTCAGCGGCGCGCTGACCCGCGCCGAACTCGATCGCGGCCTGTCGCTGCAGTCGGAAGCGGCGTCCGCTGTCAGCGCTGAAGGTGATGGCGGACCGTCGGCAGCACCGCCGCAGCTGGGCGAGATACTGATCGAGAGCGGAGCGGTGGGCGCCGGCGTGGTCGACGCTGCGCTCGTCAAGCAGAAGCAGGTCAAGGACACCAAGGCGCAGGAAGCCCGTTCGCTGCGCATCGACGCGGACAAGCTCGATCAGCTGATCGAACTGGTCGGCGAACTGGTGGTGGCCAGCGCCGGCGTGCAGAACGTTGCGCAGATGCTTGCCCAGGCTCAACTCACGGAAGCGAGCGAAGTACTTACGCGTCTGGTCGAGGAGGTGCGCGACCAGGCGCTGTCGCTGCGCATGGTGCAGATCGGCGCCACCTTCCAGCGCTTCCAGCGCGTCGTGCGCGACGTCAGTCGCGAGCTGGGCAAGGACATCGAGCTGCAGATCAGCGGCGGCGAGACCGATCTGGACAAGACCGTGGTGGAGCGCATCGGCGATCCGCTGATGCATCTGGTCCGCAACTCGATGGACCACGGCATCGAAGCCACCGAGGTCCGTCTTGCCGCCGGCAAGCCGGCGCGCGCCAAGGTCATGCTGAACGCCTATCACGAGGCAGGCAGCATCGTGATCGACGTGGCCGACGACGGCGGCGGCCTGAACCGTCAGAAGATCCTGCGCAAGGCGATCGAGCGCGGGCTGGTGGCCGAGGACGCCCAGCTCAGCGAGCGCGAGATCGACCGTCTGATCTTTGCCCCCGGTTTTTCAACTGCCGACCAGGTGAGCAATCTTTCGGGCCGCGGCGTCGGCATGGACGTGGTCCGCCGTGACATCGAAGCGCTGCGCGGCACGGTCGATATCGATACCGAGCCGGGTAAGGGCACGCGCATCCGGATCCGGCTGCCGCTCACGCTGGCCATCATCGATGGCTTCCGCGTCGGCATCGACAAGGCGAGCTTCGTGCTGCCGGTCGACATGATCGTCGAGTGCGTCGAACTGGCCGGCTCGATCCGCGATGCCGCCCGTAGCCGAGGCTATCTGGACATGCGTGGCGAAGTGCTGCCGCTGCTCTGGCTGCGCGAGGTTTTCGATATCGACAGTCCGGCCCCCGAGCGACGCGAGAACGTGGTGGTCGTCCACTTCGGGCAAACCAAGGCCGGCATCGTCGTCGATCAACTGATGGGCGAACACCAGACCGTCATCCGCCCGCTCGGCAAGCTGTTCAGCGCACTGCGCGGAGTCAGCGGCTCGACCATTCTCGGCAGCGGTGAGATTGCGCTCATCCTCGATGTCGCGGGGCTGATGAAGATGGCCGGCAGTACCGGCATGACCGCGGCGGGCATCACTGAAATGCAGGGGCAGAACTCGCGGGAGATGAGCGCGCCGAGCTGACGGCGCCAGACCGCAGGTGTAATGCATACGTGGTGGAGCCTTGCAGGTCGGGGGTGAAGCCGAAATGGATTTTTTCGGACCTGGCTTTGCCGGACTCTTGGAGCTCCAGGCCGATTCTGAATGCTGTCGAAGGAAGGAGTAGTAGCCATGTTGTCCAACATGAAGATCGGGATCCGACTGATTCTCGCGTTTGTCGCTCTGGTGATCATCACCGCTGTTGTGGGTTGGGTCGGAATCTCGAACTCCGGAAAGATCAACGCGCTGGCGGATGATCTTTACTACAAGGAGTTGCTTGGCCTCTCGTACATCAAGGAGGCAAACATCAACCTCATCTACATCGGCCGCGCCCGGGGCAATGCCCTGCTCGCCGATACGAAGGAGGAGCGTGAGCGGCATCTGGCCGCCATCGACAAGTACTCCGCGGCGATTCAGGACTATGTGCAGAAGTCGAAGGACCTGTTCGTCACCGACGAGGCCAAGCGGCTCTTCTCCGTGTTCGATTCGACGTGGACGGCCTATCAGCAGGAGATGCAGCGCGCTACGACGCTGATCCGCACGCAGGACCTTGCGCACAAGGATGCGGTGCTGACCGAGACCCTCGACAACGTCCGGAAGAATGCGAACGTTCTCGATGACACGCTGACCGCGCTCACCAAGTCGAAGGAGGCGCGCGCCCTGCAGGCGTCGAATGAGACGACCCAGATCTACGAGAGCGGTCGCACGACCATGATCATATTGATCATCGGCGGCATGATCGTTGGCATTGCCCTGGGCCTTCTGATCAGCCGCAGCGTGACCAAGCCGCTGGGCGTCGCGGTCGATGTCGCCAACCGTCTTTCAGAAGGCGATCTGACCATGTCCATCGACGCGACGTCGAAAGATGAAACCGGTCAGTTGCTGCAGGCGATGAAGAATATGGTGGTCAAGCTTGAATCCGTCGTGTCCGAGGTGAACGGCGGAGCCAACGGTCTTGCGAGCGCGTCGGAAGAGGTGTCGGCGACGGCACAGTCGCTGAGCCAGGGGGCGAGCGAGCAGTCGGCGGGTGTCGAGGAGACGTCGGCGTCGATCGAACAGATGTCGGCATCGGTGAACCAGAACAGCGAGAACGCACGGGTGACCGACGGCATTGCGACGCAGGCCTCGCGCGAAGCGGCCGAGGGCGGTGAAGCGGTGAAGCAGACGGTGGAAGCGATGCGCAAGATTGCCGAGCGCATTTCGATCATCGACGACATTGCCTACCAGACGAATCTGCTGGCGCTGAACGCGGCGATCGAAGCGGCGCGTGCGGGCAGTCACGGTCGGGGCTTTGCGGTGGTGGCGACGGAAGTGCGCAAGCTGGCGGAGCGCTCGCAGGTTGCGGCGCAGGAGATCGGCGGTGTGGCGAACGAGTCGCTGAAGGTTGCGGCGCGAGCGGGCGAGGTGCTGCAGCAGCTGGTGCCGTCGATCCAGAGGACGTCGGATCTGGTGCAGGAGATCTCGGCGGCGTCGGGCGAGCAGGCGAGTGGCGTGTCGCAGATCAACAGCGCGATGAGTCAGCTGAGCCAGACGGTGCAGCAGACGGCATCGGCGTCGGAAGAACTGGCGGCGACGGCAGAAGAGATGAGCGGCCAGGCGCAGCAACTGCAGCAGGCGATGGCCTTCTTCCGCCTGCGCGACAACGCATCGGCGCAGACCCTGTCGTCGCGTCGGACGACGGTCCGGTCGTCTTCGGCACGCATCGGCATGGCGTCGTCGGAAATGCCTGCGGAGGCGGATTTCGCCCGATTCTGATTGTTTTCAAAGCTTGCCGTCGCGCAGCGATCGCGACGGCGGATGGTCTGGCTCGTTCATCGCTTCGAATGGATCGGAGAACTGGATAATGAAAAATGCTTCGGGCGTGAAATTCTCGACCCGCATAGGCTTGGCATGCGCAGCGCTATGCGTACTGGCCGGCGCTGCAGTGTGGTCCGGATTCGGCAGCATGGACGAGCTTCTCGGACTGTCGGCCGCCTCGGGTGCCGATGCGCGTGCAGCCAGTGAGGCGGCCAGTGCAGGGCGCACGCTGCTTCTGGCGCTGACCGGCGCGATCGTTGTCCTGACGATCTTGTCCGGCTGGCTTCTGCTCCGCTTGCGCAACGGCGTGTTCGGCGGCGACCCGGAAGCCCTTGCCGCGGCGGCCGGAAAGCTCGCAGCCGGCGAGTTCTCGGCTGCTGCCGGGTTTGCCGGCGCTCCGGCGGGCAGCATTGCCGCTTCGCTGAACCAGGTGTCGGCGAATCTCGGTCTGTTGATGGAGCAGATGGGCAGGATGTCGGCCGAACACGACAGGGGCGATATCGACGTGACGATCGACGTTGGCCGCTTCGGCGGAGACTTCCGTGTCGTCGCCGAACAGGTGAACCAGATGGTGGCCGGCCACATCGCGGTGAAGAAGACGGCGATGGCCTGCATCAGGGAATTCGGCGAGGGCAACATGGATGCGCCGATGGAGCAGTTGCCGGGCAAGAAGGCCTTCATCAACGAAACCATCGAACAGGTGCGCGCCAACATCAAGGACTTCATCGCGGAGATGAATCACATGTCGGCCGAGCACGACCGTGGCGACATCGACGTGATGATGGACGAGGCCCGCTTCAAGGGCGCTTACCGGACCATGGCGCACGGCGTGAACCAGATGGTGTCCGGCCATATCGCGGTGAAGAAGAAGGCGATGGCCTGTTTCAAGGAATTCGGCGAAGGCAACATGGATGCGCCGATGGAACAGTTGCCGGGCAAGAAGGCATTCATCAACGACACCATCGAACAGGTGCGCGCCAACATCAAGAACTTCATCGCCGACATGAACCACATGTCGGCCGAGCACGACCGTGGCGATATCGACGTGATGATGGACGAGGGCCGCTTCAAGGGCGCTTATCGGACCATGGCCCAGGGCGTGAACCAGATGGTGTCCGGCCACATCGCGGTGAAGAAGAAGGCGATGGCCTGCTTCAAGGCATTCGGCGAAGGGAATATGGATGCACCGATGGAACAGTTGCCGGGCAAGAAAGCCTTCATCAACGACACCATCGAGCAGGTACGCGGGAACATCAAGGCGCTGGTCGCCGACACCGACATGCTGTGCCGCGCCGCGCTCGTGGGCGACCTGGACAAGCGTGCCGACTCGAGTCGGCACAAGGGAGACTTCCATCGCATCGTGCAGGGTATCAACGACACGCTGGACGCGGTGATCAACCCGGTCAACGAAGTGATGTCCGTGCTGGCGGCGATGGAGCGCAATGACCTGAGCACCCGTGTCCACGGTGACTATCGCGGCAAGCTGCTGGATCTGAAGAACTCGATCAACAGCACCAGCGACCGTCTGTCACAGACCATAGGCGAGGTCATCGGTGTCGCCAACGGTCTTGCGAGCGCGTCGGAAGAGGTGTCGGCGACGGCACAGTCGCTGAGCCAGGGGGCGAGCGAGCAGTCGGCGGGTGTCGAGGAGACGTCGGCGTCGATCGAACAGATGTCGGCATCGGTGAACCAGAACAGCGAGAACGCACGGGTGACCGACGGCATTGCGACGCAGGCCTCGCGCGAAGCGGCCGAGGGCGGTGAAGCGGTGAAGCAGACGGTGGAAGCGATGCGCAAGATTGCCGAGCGCATTTCGATCATCGACGACATTGCCTACCAGACGAATCTGCTGGCGCTGAACGCGGCGATCGAAGCGGCGCGTGCGGGCAGTCACGGTCGGGGCTTTGCGGTGGTGGCGACGGAAGTGCGCAAGCTGGCGGAGCGCTCGCAGGTTGCGGCGCAGGAGATCGGCGGTGTGGCGAACGAGTCGCTGAAGGTTGCGGCGCGAGCGGGCGAGGTGCTGCAGCAGCTGGTGCCGTCGATCCAGAGGACGTCGGATCTGGTGCAGGAGATCTCGGCGGCGTCGGGCGAGCAGGCGAGTGGCGTGTCGCAGATCAACAGCGCGATGAACCAGCTGAGCCAGACGGTACAGCAGACGGCATCGGCGTCGGAAGAACTGGCGGCGACAGCCGAGGAAATGAGCGGCCAGGCGCAGCAACTGCAGCAGGCGATGTCGGTGTTCCGCCTGCATGGCGACAAGTTCGCAACCAGCCAGGCCGCGAATGAACTGCCCGCGCGCCGCGCTCCGGTGCGCAGCGTTCACGCGCGCGGCGGATTGGCGCTTGAAAGCGCGAGCGAAAGCGATTTCACACGTTTCTAGGGAGTGGGCGATATGAATGGACGCCATTCGCTGGCGCTGACCGTGGTCGATGACGACGACGTGGCAGCGGACCAGCAACAGCAGTACCTGACTTTCAGGCTGGGCGAGGAGAGCTACGCGCTGGGTCTGTTGTCGGTGAAGGAAATCATCGAGTACGGCGGTGTTACGCAAGTACCGATGATGCCGGGCTTCGTCCGTGGCGTGATCAACCTGCGTGGTCGAGTGGTGCCAGTGATCGATCTGGCAAACCGTTTGCGCGCCGAAAGCGCCTCGGTGACCAGACGGACCTGCATCGTCATCGTCGAGGTGGCGAACGACGGCGAGGCACAGGACATGGGGATCATCGTCGATGCGGTGAGCCAGGTGGTCGACATTCCGCCGCAGTCGGTGGAACCCGGGCCGTCCTTCGGTGCGAAGGTGAGAGCGGACTTCATCGCCGGCATGGGCAAGCTCGACGAGGGCTTCGTGATCATGCTCGACATCGATCGCGTGCTCGCCGGCGAGGACATGGCGGCAGTCAATGACATGAAGGCAGCCGGCTGAGCATGAGGGCTGCCGCATGAGTACCGCCGCAACCGAACTTGCAGGAAGCCGGTCCGCTGCCAGGGATGCGGCGTTCGTCATCCCGTCGATCAGCGACATCGACTTCCGTCGCTTTCAGCGCTGGCTGCACGAAACGGCAGGCATCGCCTTGGCCGACCACAAGAAGACGCTGCTCGTGGGGCGTCTTTCCAAGAGGCTCGGTCCTTGCGGCGTGCGTGGCTGGAAGGATTACTTCGAACTGCTGATGGATGGCAGCCGGCCGGGCGAACTGCAGGTCGCCATCGATCTGCTGACGACGAACGAAACCTATTTCTTCCGCGAGCCCGCTCATTTCACCTTTCTCGCCGAGCAGATCCTTGCGCGCTTCGAAGGCAGCGAGCCGCTGCGCATCTGGAGCGCCGCCAGTTCCTCGGGCGAAGAGATCTATACGCTGGCCATGGTGCTTGCCGACACGCTGGGCATGGGGCGGCGCTGGGAAATCTTCGGTTCCGATCTGAGTACGCGCGTACTCGAAACCGCACGCCGTGCGCACTATCCGATGACCCGCGCGGACAAGATTCCGCCCGCTTTCCTGAAGCGCTTCTGCCTGAAGGGCACCGGCCCGCAGGAGGGCACTTTCCTGATCGACCGTCCGCTGCGCGAGCGGGTGTCGTTCGCACAGATCAACCTGAACGAAACGCTGCCGGATATCGGCATGTTCGATATCGTGTTCGTGCGCAACGTGATGATCTATTTCGACCCGGATACCAAGCGACAGGTCATGGCGCGCATCCTGACCAAACTCAAGCCGCGCGGGCACGTGTTCGTGAGTCACTCGGAAAACCTGCATGGCGTCACGGATCGCGTGGACATCGTCAAGCCGTCCATTTACCGCCTCAAGTGACGACATGTGCATGAGGCCGCCTGTACGCACCGAAATTTACCTGAAGCCCGGAGATCTGTTCTTCGGAGACGAGACCATGTGTCTGCGTACGGTGCTGGGCTCCTGTGTCGCCATCACGATGTGGCACCCCGCCCTGAGGATAGGCGGCATGTGCCACTTCATGCTGCCCGGCAACGCCCGCGCCGATCTGGGCGGCGACGGACTGAGCGCGCGTTTTGCCGATGGCGCGATGAAGTCCATGATTCGTGAAGCGCGCCGTTTCGGTACGCGCGAGCTCGATTACGAGTTCAAGCTTTTTGGCGGGGGCAATATGTTTCCCGGAATCGCCGGCAGCAACAACATGCCGATAGGAGAAGCGAACGTGCGGCGTGCTCGCGCGCTGCTCGACGCGCTGGGTGTCCGGCCGGTGGCCGAACACACCGGCGGATACGGTCAGCGCGTGCTGATGATGGATGTGAGCAGCGGCGTGGTGTGGATGCGCCACGATGGCCCTCGGTCGGGCGCCGGTGTCAGTACCTACGGAGAACTTGCATGCTGAGCCCGGTTGCGGTCAAACCGCCTGCGTCGGCGGGGGCACGCATTCGCGTCCTGATCGTCGACGATTCGGCGGTCGTGCGTCAGGTGCTGTCGGAACTGCTGTCCGCTGATCCCCTGCTACGCGTCATCGCCACCGCGCCGGACCCGCTGATCGCACTCGAACGGCTGAAGGTCGAGTGGCCGGACGTGATTGTGACCGACGTCGAAATGCCGCGCATGGACGGCGTCACCTTCGTTCGCCGCATCATGGCCGAACGACCGACGCCCATCGTCGTCTGTTCGTCGCTGACCGAGAAGGGGGCGGAGACCACGATGGAAGTGCTGGCCGCCGGCGCGATCAGTGTGGTGACCAAGCCCAAGCTCGGGATCAAGCAGTTCCTGCATGAATCTGCCCAGGCGCTGACCGATGCGGTGAAGGCGGCAGCGCGCGCCCGCGTCGGTCGCGCTCGCATCGCACCGATGAGCGGGCCCAAGTCCGGTCCTAAACTCACGGCCGACGTCATGCTGCCGCCGGTGACCGGCGAGGCGATGCGGATGACGACCGAAAAGCTCATCGCGCTGGGCACCTCGACCGGTGGCACACAGGCGCTTGAAGCGGTGCTGACGCAGCTGCCCCGCGTATCGCCCGGCATCGTCGTCGTTCAGCACATGCCGGAGCGTTTTACCGCCGCCTTCGCGGCGCGTCTGGACGGCATCTGCGAAATTCATGTCAAGGAGGCTGTGAATGGCGACCGCGTGATGCCGGGCGTTGCACTCATCGCGCCGGGCGGACGCCACATGATGCTCAGGCGTAACGGTGCCCAGTACGTCGTCGAGGTCAGCGACGGCCCGCTGGTAAACCGCCACAAGCCGTCCGTCGATGTGCTGTTCCGGTCGGTTGCCAAGTATGCAGGCAAGAACGCGCTGGGCATCATCATGACCGGCATGGGTGACGACGGTGCGCGCGGACTGAAGGAAATGCGCGACGCCGGGGCCATGACATGTGCTCAGGACGAAGCCAGTTGCGTGGTGTTCGGCATGCCCAAGGAAGCGATCAGGTTCGGTGCCGTCGAGCACGTGATCGGACTCGATCAGATCCCCGGAATGATCAACCGTTATGGCAAGTGAAGCGAATCCGCCGACGCTGCTGAACGAAGCCGGGGTAACGGGAGTGGAGGAGGGGGCGAACGGAGAAGAGGTGCTGAGGAAGCTGCACAGGCGCTGACGCGCCCGCCGGCCGTCGTGCTGGTGGATCTGGAAATGCCGGTGATGGACGGCGTCGAGCTGCTGCATCGCATGGCCTCCTCGGGTTTCCGGCCCGGGGTGATCATCACCAGTGCGCGCGAGGCCATCCTGCTCGATTCCGTTTAAACCATGGTGTCCGAGCTGGGCTTGCACCTGCTGGCCACCATGCGCAACCCCATCCCGCCTGATCGCCTGATTGTCTGACTGTCGCGATCCGCGCGCGCAGGTCGGCGATTTCGTGTCATCGGCGTGGCGGAACGCAGTGGCCAGGTCGCGCTACTGACGGTCGTCATGCTGCGCGGGCGGGCATCGATGCTGGCCGCATTGCCTTCGATGTGACTGAAACGTCCATGACCTCGGGCACGGCAGCGCTGAAGACGCTGCTCAGGCTGAAGCTGAACCACTTTTCGCTCGCCATCGACGACTTCGCGGAGGTGACAACGCAGCTGCATCGCACGCTGCGTGAGAAGGTCCTCCTGGTTTCCAACGTTCGCTGACGCGTTCTCCTCGTCAGACCGAGCGGTTGCGGATATCCACAATGGCCGCAGCCACCCCCGCCGACCACAATCCAGACATCACATTGGCCGTTCGCGCCGTGTGGCCTTCATACACAAGAGGAGACACCATGAAACTTCATTCCATGCTTTTCGGCCTGCTCACGCTCGGCCTGACTCCGTTTGCGCTGGCGCAGCAGCCCATCGTGATCAAGTTCAGCCACGTCGTGGCGACCGAGACGCCGAAGGGCAAGGCGGCCGAATTCTTCAAGAAGCGCGCCGAAGAACTGACCGCCGGCAAGGTGAAGGTCGAGGTGTATCCGAACAGCCAGCTGTACAAGGACAAGGAAGAGATGGAGGCGCTGCAGCTGGGCGCCGTGCAGATGCTGGCGCCGTCGCTGGCCAAGTTCGGCCCGCTGGGCGTGAAGGAATTCGAGGTGTTCGACCTGCCCTTCATCTTCGACGGCTACGCCGACCTGCACAAGGTCACGCAGGGCCCGATCGGTGCGTCCATCCTGAAGAAGCTGGAACCGAAGGGCATTGTCGGCCTGGGCTTCTGGGACAACGGCTTCAAGTCCTTCTCGGCCAACACGCCGATCAAGACGCCGGCCGATCTGAAGGGCAAAAAGCTGCGCATCCAGTCGTCCAAGGTGCTGGAAGAGCAGATCCGTTCGCTCGGTGCGCTGCCGCAGGTGATGGCTTTCTCCGAGGTCTATCAGGCGCTGCAGACCGGCGTGGTCGACGGTACCGAGAACCCGCATTCCAACCTCTACACGCAGAAGATGCATGAGGTGCAGAAGCACATGGCGGTGACCGACCACGGCTATCTGGGTTACGCCGTCATCGTTAACAAGAAGTTCTGGGACGGCCTGCCGGCCGACGTGCGCGGTCAGCTCGACACGGCGATGAAGGAAGCCACCAGCTACGCCAACAAGATCGCCAAGGAAGAGAACGACGCTGCGCTCGAAGGCGTGCGCAAGAGCGGCCGGACCCAGGTCTATGTGCCGACGGCGGAAGAGCGCCTGGCGTTCAAGCGTGCGCTGGTGCCGGTGCACAAGAAGATGGAAAGCCGGATGGGCGCCGACCTGATCCAGGCCATCTACAAGGAAACCCAGTTCGATCCGTCGAAGCTGTAATCCGCCCCGCACACGTGCGGCGTCCGCCGCACGTGTCGCATCCCGGCGCGCACGCGCGCACACTGCATCACCCTCACTTCATCGGGAGACCACCGTGCTCCGAATACTCGACCATATCGAGGAGTGGCTCATTACGCTGCTGATAGGCGTGGCCACCATCATCATTTTCGTGTCCGTCGTGCATCGCTACGCCGCCGGTTTCGACGTGCCCGGCCTGCAGGACTGGCTGCTGTCGCTGAATCTCGGCTGGGCGCAGGAGCTGTGCATCATCCTGTTCGTCTGGATGGCCAAGTTCGGCGCCGCCTACGGCGTGCGCACCGGCATCCA
>NZ_JADMJL010000036.1 GCF_018780585.1 Methyloversatilis discipulorum
CTGCTGGGTTTCCCAGGTGACGATGCCGCCCTTGACGTAGATCTTCCACGAGCAGGAACCCGTGCAGTTCACGCCGTGGGTGGAACGCACGATCTTGTCGTGCGCCCAGCGGTCGCGGTAGGCGTCCTCCCAGCTGCGGTCCTCGCCGGTGGCGATGCCGTGGTCGCCCGAGAAGCTTTCCTTCGGAGCGGAGAAGTGGGTCAGTCGGTCGAGAAAGTGGCTCATGTGTGCTCTCCTGTTGCGGGGCTCGGCGGGGGCATGGGGTCAGGGGTTCTTCACGTAGGCGTTGCGGCGCAGGTAGAACCACCAGTTGATGAACAGGCAGATCGCGTAGAACGCGGCGAAGCCGTACATCGCGAGCTCGGGTGTGCCGGCCTTGATCTGCGCACCGATGACCACCGGTGCGATGAAGGCGCCGTAGGCGGCGACTGCCGACGTCCAGCCCAGCACGGGGCCGGCCTGCTGGCGATCGAAAATGACGCCGATGGTGCGGAAGGTCGAGCCATTGCCGATGCCGCTGGCAAAGAACAGCACGATGAACAGGCCGAGGAACATCGGGAAGTACTGCTCGGGCGTGGCGGAGCTGTAGGCCAGTTTCATCACGTAGCCGACCGCCACCGACGCGGCCACCATCACCAGCGAGATGATCTGCGTGACGATGGAACCGCCCCACTTGTCGGAAATCCAGCCACCGATCGGGCGCACCGCGGCGCCGACGAAGGGGCCGATCCAGGCGAAGGCCAGTACGGTGGGCGCGTTCGGGTTCGGCAGCGTGTGCTGCATGACGCCATTGGCATCGGGCACGTGGCTGACGCCGAAGATCACCTTCATCGCCAGCGGCAGCGCCATCGAGAAGCCGATGAAGGAACCGAAGGTGACGATGTAGAGGATGGTCATCGACCAGGTGTGCTTGTCGCTGAATATCCTGAACTGCCGCGTCACGCCTTCGCGCATCGGGCCGAAGGCGGCCAGCTTCATCACGGTCAGCGCCATGATGATGTCCAGCGGAATCGCCACCCACATGTTCAGCAGGCCCAGACCGGTCGGCGCCGGCAGGTACAGATAGAGCATGAAGATCGCCGGTACGAAGGCCAGCGTGTACAGATAGGTGATCTTCGAGAAGGCGACGATGGGGTTGCCGGTGTCGGGCGACACGGCCTTCAGGTTGTTCATGCCGAACCAGCACAGGATGGACAGTGGCACCAGCGACAGCACCCAGGCGAAGCCGGCGTTCTGTATCCAGGTCGGCGTGCCGGCGGCGATCTTGCCGAAGATCCAGCCGCTGTCCTTCATCAGCGTCATCGGCTCACCGCCGAAGGCGCCGAGCAGCGGCACGGTCATCACCAGCGGGATGACGATCTGCATCGTCGTCACGCCGAAGTTGCCGAGGCCGGCGTTGAGGCCCAGTGCGGTGCCCTGCAGTCGCTTCGGGAAGAAGGTGCTGATGTTGGACATCGAACTGGCGAAGTTGCCGCCGCCGACGCCGCACCACAGCGCCATCAGCTGGAACACCCACAGCGGCCAGTCGGTGTGCTGCAGCGCGATGCCGGTGCCGATGGCCGGCGCCAGCAGCATGGCCGTGGTCAGGAAGATGGTGTTGCGGCCACCGGCCAGCCGGATCAGGAAGGAGGCCGGGATGCGCATCGTGGCGCCGGAGATGCCGGCGATGGCGGTCAGCGTGAACAGCTCGGCCTGGGTGAAGGGGAAGCCCAGGTTGAGCATCTGCACGGTGATGATGCCCCACATGCCCCAGACCGCGAATCCGCACAGCAGCGCGGGAATCGAGATCCACAGGTTGCGGTAGGCGATCTTCTTGCCGGTCGATTCCCAGAAGGCATCGTCCTCCGGCCGCCAGTCCTCGACATCGGGGCCGCGGGGGGCGCCCTGTACCGGACGTGTGCCGGCGTGTGTACTTGCGTTCATGATGATCTCCGTGGTGTCCGGTTCAGGACTGGGCTGCGGACGTGCCGTCCATCAGCGGGGTGCGGCGGACTTCGGTGAAGTACATCCAGATCAGCGACACCCACACCACGCCGTACATCAGCATGAAGGCGCTGGAGCGTATGCCGGTGAGATCGACCAGGGCACCGAACATGATGGGCAGCACGAAGCCGCCGAGGCCGCCGGCCAGACCGACGATGCCGCTGATGGTGCCGATGTTGGCCGGGTAGTCGTTGCTGATGTACTTGAACACGCTGGCCTTGCCGAAGGCCCAGGCGATGCCGAGGACGAACATCAGGCCGGTGAAGGCATAGACGTTCAGGCCGATGTGGAAGGTCTGTTCGCCGTTGATGGTGACGACGGTGAATTGCGTCTGCGGATAGCTCAGCAGGAAGAGGCAGATCCAGCTCACCCACAGCACCCACCAGGTGACGCTGTGCGCGCCGTACTTGTCGGACAGCCAGCCGCCGATGGCGCGCAGTACGCCGCCAGGCAGCGAGAAACAGGCGGCCAGCAGCGCGGCGGCGCGGATGTCGAGGCCGTACTCGCCGACGTAGTACTGCACCATCCACAGGCTGAGCGCGACATAGCCGCCGAACACGATGCTGTAGTACTGGCAGTACTTCAGCACGCGCGGGTCCTTCAGCGCCTTCAGCTGGTCGACGAAGCGCACGTTGCTCGGCACCAGGTGGGCCGGGTCGCTGTGGCTGAACAGCCAGAAGATGATGACGGTGCCGAGCATGATGGCGGCGTACACCTGCGGCACCATGGTCCAGCCGAAGGCGACCAGCAGGGCCGGTGCGACGAACTTGTTGACTGCTGCGCCCGAGTTGCCGGCGCCATACACGCCCATCGCGAAGCCCTGCTGCGCCTTCGGGAACCAGCGCGCGACGTAGGGCGTGCCGACCGAGAACGAACCGCCAGCCAGGCCGACGAACAGGCCGATGACGAGGAAATGCCAGTACTCGGTGGCATAGCTCATCATCCAGATCGCCGGCACGGTGGCCGCCATCAGCAGCGTCATCACGATTCGACCGCCGTACTTGTCGGTCCAGATGCCCAGCGGCACCCGCACCAGCGAGCCGGTGAGCACCGGCGTGGCGGTCAGCAGACCGAACTGGGTGGCATTGAGATCGAGCGCTTTCTTGATCGGTATGCCGATCACGCCGAACATCATCCACACCATGAAACACACGGTGAACGCCAGGGTGCTGACGATCAGCACCGACAGTGCCTGCCCTTTCCTGGTCATGACGGAATCCTCCCTTTAAGACTGAGGCGATCTTAGGGAGCGGGGCAGTACGGCGGCATCCTTCGGTGGTAGCGCGCCGAGAGTGCGGAAGAACGATGGCCGGGGCCTTCGTGTAGTTCTGAAGAACTACTGCATCGTCCGGTTGGACGAGGGTTGACCAGGGTCAATACGCGGACGCTGGAAGGTGTCGCGCAGGCGCCTTGACCCCTCGTGCTCAGAGGAGGCGCGCCTGAGCGGTCGCAGGAGCTGGATTCCCGTGGGAGCGGGCGTCCGATCGCGACAGCAACCGGTATCGAAGCCGGTGGCCTGCGACCGCCGCGTCGCGGTCAGAGGACCGCTCCTACAGGGCGTACGCCTGGACCGGTCGCCCGGGCGGGATTCTGCGGCCGCGGTCTTCTGAACGCGACAGCGGGGCCGGATCAAAGAACGCGGACTGCAGCCGCCGCGTTGCGACGTCGGCCCCTCGCACAGGAATTGCGCATGAAGTTGGCGACGGATGCGGTGGCCGCGGTGCGGATGTCAGATCAGGCCGCGTTCCACCGCGATGACGGCGACCTGCACGCGCGAGGCGACGCCCAGCTTGCGCAGGATGTGCTGCACGTGGATCTTCACCGTGGTTTCTGCAATGCCGAGGTCGCGGGCGATCACCTTGTTGCTGTCACCGCGGGCGATACCGCGCAGGATGTCGGTTTCGCGCGGCGACAATGCGCCGCTCTGTGGCGCGGACGCTGCAGCAGGCGCCACCGGTGCCGCCGCCTGTCGATAGACCTCGACCAGCTTGCCGGTCATTTCGTCGGCCACCACCGGTTCGCCGCGCACGGCGCGGTGGATGGCCCGCGACAGCGCTTCGCCCTCCATCGTCTTCAGCAGGTAGCCGCTGGCGCCGGCGCGCAGCGCGGCGGCCAGATCCTCGCCGTCCTCGCTGATGGTGAGCATGATCAGGCGTGCCTGTGGGGCCGCTTCGCGCAGCGCCGGCAGCGCGTCGACGCCATTGACGCCGGGCAGGTGGTTGTCGAGCAGGATGACATCGGGCTGCAGGGCCTGTGCCCGCCGTTGCGCTTCGCCGGCGTCGGCAGCGTCGCCGACGATCTGCAGCATCGGGTCGCGCGACAGCAGCGCGGTGAGGCCACGACGGAACAGGGTGTGGTCATCGACCAGCAGGATGCGGATCGGTGCGTCGCTGTGCGTGCTGTTCATGAGGCCGCCTGCATGGGCTGGAGGTCGAGCAGTGTGGGGTCGCTGGCCGGCAGCGTCAGCACCACCGAGGTACCGCGGCCGGGGGTCGAGAACACCTCGATGCGGGCGCCTATCCGTGCGGCGCGTTCAGTCATGATGCGCAGGCCGACGTGGGTTTCGTCCGGTGGTCGGCCGTCGGTGGAAAAGCCGCGACCGTCGTCGCGCACTTCGAAGCGCCACTGCGGCTGCTGCTGCACGTCGAGCCAGACATGGCTGGCGCGCGCGTGCTTGCGTACGTTCGACAGGGCTTCCTGGACGATGTGCAGCACCTGTATCTGCACGTCCGGCAACAGCGGCAGACCGTGGTCGCGCATCGCCAGCGAGGCGCGTACGCCGCTCTGGTGCTCGAACTTGCGCAGCGTCGACAGCAGGGCGGCTTCGATGTCCTCGGAATTGGCGCGCGTCCGGAAGTGCAGCAGCAGTTCGCGCACGTCGCCCGAACTTTCGCGCAGGCCGGCATCGAGTTCGTCCAGCATGGTGCGCGCACTGGCTTCGTCGTGCGTGGCCAGCGCCTCGCGCATCATTTCGACCTGCATCTTCATGAAAGCCAGCGATTGTGCGATCGAGTCGTGCAGTTCGCTGGCCAGGAAGTTGCGTTCCTGCGATACCGCAGCCTCGTTCTGCAGCGCGTTCAGGCGCAGGTTTTCCATGCCGCTGGCCAGATGCGTCGCCAGCGCTTCGAGCAGCGAACGCGTGGGCGCCGACAGTTCGACGTTGGCATGGAAGAACAGGTCGACCTCGCCCATCAGCCTGTCCTTCAGGCGGACCGGAACCGACACCAGGGTTTCGAAGCCCGCTTCGCCGCAGTATTGCAGTGCCTCGCCACCCATCGTACGGATCGGAATGACGCGGGCGTAGGGCGGGGCGTTCGGCGCGCCGCAATGGCATTCGTCCGCCTTCAGGCAGCGTTCGCCGTCGGTCATGTAGGCGGGCAGCCCCTGCGAAGCGAGCAGCAGATAGCGCTGGTTCGATTCGTCGGACCAGCGCAGCGCGACGCCGTCGGCGTGCACGGCGCGCGCGACGTAACCAACGAAGCCGCGCGCCAGTTCTTCCAGCGAGCGGGCGGTGGCGATCAGCGAGGTCACTTCGTACAGTGCCTCCAGCCGCTCGCGCTTCTCCTGCAGCTCGGCCGTCTTGCTCGTCACCTTCGCTTCGAGATTGCGGTACATGGCCTGTATCTGTTCCGCCATGTCGTTGAAGCCGTCGGCCAGCGTGCCGAACTCGTCGCTGCTGCCGCGTTCGACGCGGGCACCCAGATCGCCCTGCTGTATCCGTTCCAGCGCTTGCTTGAGCTGACCCACCGGTTCGAGAACGAACAGATAGCCGATGTAGAGCAGGACGGCCGCACCGATCACCGCCAGCGCCATCGTTGCGAGTTGCAGCAGGTTGAGCAGCGCCGTCCAGTGCGACATGTGGTTCTCGATGCCGGCCACCAGCGCATCGATGCGCCCGGTGAAGCGCGCGGTGTCGTCGCGCAGACCGTCGGTGCCGCGTGGTGCAGCGTCGAGCCAGCGCTCGCTGTAGATACGCCAGTCGCCGCGTACCTGATCGAAGCTGCGCCGGATGTCGTTGTCCAGCGGCATGAACAGCGGGCGTTCGGGGTCGCCGGCATGCAGCAGTTCAAGGCTGCGGTCGAATTCGCGTCGCGCGTGCGGCAGCGCTTCGCGTTCGCCGGTGGCGACCAGCAGCGACATCCGGTAGGCCTGCATGCGCATGCGACCGGCCTCGTTGACGGCAGCTGCGCCGCCGTCGAGCTGCCAGGACATCCACAGCGTAAGCGTGATCGACAGCAGCGCGAGCAGGGCGAACGGCGCCGCTGCAACAGCCAGCTTGGCGCCCAGTCCCCAGTGTTCTCGTTTCGACATGTGTCCGAGTTTAGGGGCTGTGCGTGCGAATTTCGAGGTCTACGACGTGATCGACGTCAAGCGATCTTGCCGCGTACTTATTTCCTTGTACTATCCCCGAGACCGGAACGCCTCCACTTCCCGCCACTCGAAGGTGCGAAGACGGCCGCTTCCGGTGCGTGCAGCAGCGCCGCAGCACGCCGGCCCCGAGCCAGAACCCCGCTCGTCGTTTGCTCCTGGAGAAATGGATGACCTTGTCGAGAGGCCTCCTGTCCGGTTTTTTCGGCCCGCTCCGCACACCCGGTCGCTTCCGTGCGCGCCTGGCGCTTGGCGTGGCGGCGCTCTGGGTGCCCGGGGCCTTTGTCCTGATCGACCACCCCTGGGTGGCCCAGGTCGGCTGGCTGGCCTGGTGCGTGGCCTGCGGCGTCTGGCTGGTACGTGCCGCGTCGGCGTCGCAGCCGGCCGAGCCTGTGGCCGTGCCGGCCGACGATACGGCCGAACTGCTGCACGACTTGCCGATGCCCGCCTGCATCTGCTCGCTGCCCGACGGCTGCATGCGCGAGCTCAATGCGGCGCTCGCCACGATGGCCAACGAGGCGGCCGATGCGCTGTGCGGTCGCAGCATCGTGGAGTTCTGCCAGAACGCCGAGGACAGATCGCGCGTGGTCGAAGTGCTGGCGCAGGGGCGCGGCACCGATGACGTCGAACTGCCGCTGCGCCGCAGTGATGGCTCGGTGCGCTGGGTGTCGGCGGCCACCCGTCCGGTTTCCCATCAGGGGCTGCCGGCACTGCTGGTCATCTGCCACGACATCACCGGACACAAGCAGGCCGAGCGCTCGCTGGCCGCCAGCGAGGAGCGTTTCCGCGTGCTGCTCGGTGCGCTGTCGGAGGCGGTCGTGCTCTACGACGCGCAGGCCCGGGTGCTGACCAGCAACCGCTCGGCCGAATCCTGTGCCTGGCTCGACGCGGCACACGCTGGTCTGCCTGGCGGCGGCGACGAATTCACGCTGTGCGATGAACAGGGGCGGTCGCTGGCGCGCGACATGCACCCGGTCATCCGGTCGCTGGCTGATGGTCTGCCGGCGCGCGACGTGGTGATCGGTGCCGAGAGCGCGTCCGGTCAGATGCGCTGGCTGACCGTCAACACGCAGCCGCTGTTCCACGCCGGCAGCAAGCGGCCGTACGCCGTGGTGGCGTCCTATTCCGATCTCACCGCGCGCATTCGCGCCGAGCGTGCGCTGCGCGCCAGCGAGCAGCGCTACGCACTGGCCCTGCGCGGCATGAACGAGGGGCTGGCCGAGTGGATCACCGGCAGCGACCGCATGTATGTGTCGCCACGTCTGTCGCAGATCATGGGTTACGACGCGGGTGGCCGCCGCATGCGCGTGCGCGAGTTCGTCGCCGGCATTCACCCGCACGACCGCAAGGCCTGGTCGGCCATGGTTGCCAGCCATCTGAAGGGGCGCAGCGATCACTTCCAGCAGGAACTGCGCATGCGTCATGCCGACGGCGGTTACCGCTGGTTCCTGCTGCGTGGCGTCGCACAGCGCGACGCCAGCGGACGCAGCAGCCGCGTCGTCGGCACCGTGGCCGACATCACACTGCGCAAACGGCTGGAAGAGGTCGATGTGGCCGAACGCGAACTGCTGTCGCTGATCGCCGCCGCCATGCCGCTGACCGAAGTGATGTCGCGTTTTGCGCGGCTGGTGTCCGGCCTGCTCAACGAGGACTCGATCTGCGCGGTGCTTACGCTGACACCGAATACGAGCGCCGTGGTCGATGTGGTTGGTGCGAATCTGCCGACTGTGCTTGGGGACTGGCTGCGCCGCAGTCCGGCCGGTGCCGACCATGATGGGCGCCTTCTCGAAACGCTGGCGGGGCGCCGTCCGCTGTTGTGCGAGGATGTTCAGGCGTCGCCCGATCTCGAGGGCTGTCGTGCGCTGTTCGCCGCCGAGGGCGTGCGTGCGTTGTGGGCGCTGCCGCTGGCGGCGCAGGACGGCGCAGTGCTGGGCGGACTGATCATCCTGCACCCGCAGGCCTGGCGGCCCGGGCGGGCGGACGAGAACGTGATCGAGCGGCTGGTCGACATTGCCCAGCTGGCGCTCGAACGGGCGCGCGCCGAGCGCCAGGTGCGCGAACTGAACGAATCGCTGGAGCGCCGCGTGGCCGAGCGCACCACGTTGCTGGAGCAGGCAAACAGCGAACTGGAAGCCTTCTCATACTCGGTGTCGCACGATCTGCGCAGCCCGCTGCGGGCGATCAACGGCTTCGCGCACCTGCTGGCCGAGCACGCCGGCGCGGCGCTGGACGACGAAGGGCGCGACATGCTGGAGCGCATACAGCGCGGCGCCACGCGCATGGGTCTGCTGATCGACGACATCCTGCATTTCTCGCGGGTGTCGCGCGTCGACATGGCGCACAGCGAAATCAATCTGGATACGCTGGCGGCCCATGTCGTCGCCGATCTGGCCGAACAGTACCCGGCGGCCAGCGTCGAACTGTCGCCGCTGGGGCATGCCAGCGGCGACCCGTCCATGCTGCGGCAGGTGTTCGTTAACCTGATAGGCAATGCGCTGAAGTTCTCGTCGCGCAGCCCGCAACCGCGGGTCGAGGTGTTCGTCGAGAGCCGGCGCGGCATCGCGGCGATCTGCGTGCGCGACAATGGGGTCGGCTTCGATCCGGCCTACGCCGATCGCCTGTTCGGCGTGTTCCAGCGCATGCATGGCGCGGAAGAGTTTCCGGGCACCGGGGTGGGGCTCGCGATCGTCAAGCGCATCGTCGAGCGGCACGGCGGCGTCATCGGCGTCGAGGCGGCGCCGGGGCGCGGCGCCACCTTCCGTTTCACGCTGGCGGGCTTTCGTCCGTTCGATCAGGCGGACGCCGTGCCGGCCGACGCACCGGCACGGACCGGGACGGTACCGCGTACCGGCACCTGAGAACGACAGAAGCGAAAACGGAGCGGTCCGCCAGGGCGGAGCGCTCCGTTGTGTCGGGGCGGAAGGCGGGTCAGCCGATCAGCCGCGTCAGCGCCTCACGGTACTTGTCGCCGGTGCGCTGGATGATGTCGGCCGGCAGGCGCGGGCCCGGCGCAGTCTTGTTCCAGTCCAGCGTTTCCAGGTAGTCGCGCACGAACTGCTTGTCGAAGGACGGTGGATTGCTGCCTTCCTGGTACTGGTCGGCCGGCCAGAAGCGCGACGAATCCGGCGTCAGTGCCTCGTCGATCAGGATCAGATTGCCGTCCGCGTCGAGGCCGAACTCGAACTTGGTGTCGGCGATGATGATGCCGCGGCTCTTCGCGTAGTCGGCGGCCGCGCTGTACAGCGCGATCGCGGTGTCGCGCACCTTGGCCGCCATGGCGGCACCGATCAGCGCTTCGGTCTGGGCATAACTGATGTTCTCGTCGTGGTCGCCCACCGCCGCCTTGGTGGCCGGCGTGAAAATCGGCGACGGCAGCTTCGAGGCCATGCGCAGACCGTGCGGCAACTGCACGCCGCACACGGAACCGGTGCGAGAGTAGTCGCCCCAGCCGGAACCGATCAGGTAGCCGCGCACGACCGCTTCGATCGGCAGCGGCTTGAGCCGCCGCACGACGATGGCACGGCCTTCGACCTGATCGCGTTCGTCCGCGGTCACCACCGACTCCGGCGCGATGCCGGTCAGGTGGTTGGGCGATACGCCGGCCAGCTTGCCGAACCAGAAGTTCGAAACGGCCGTCAGCACCTTGCCCTTGCCCGGGATGGGGTCGGGCAGGATGACGTCGAACGCCGACAGGCGATCGGTGGTGACGATGAGCATCTTCTCGTCGTCGATCGCGTAGATGTCACGGACCTTGCCGCGGGCGATCAGCGGCAGGCTCTTGATGCTGGATTCGAACAGTGCGTCGGCCATTTCGATCTTCGTTGCGGTCTTCGGTAAGGATCAGTTGACGGTCTGGGCCAGCTTGCCGCTGGCGTACTGGCGGGCGATCTCGTCGAGCGGGATGGCCTTGATCTTGCTGCCCTGGCCTTCGCAACCGAACTGCAGATAACGTTCCTTGCAGATCAGCTTGGCCGCCTCGCGGGCCGGCTTCAGCCATTCGCGGGCGTCGAACTTGTCCGGGTTCTCGGCCAGGAACTTGCGCACCGCGCCGGTCATCGCCAGGCGGATGTCGGTGTCGATGTTGATCTTGCGCACGCCGTACTTGATCGCTTCCTGGATTTCCTCGACCGGCACGCCGTAGGTTTCCTTCATCTTGCCGCCGTACTGGTTGATGATGGCCAGCAGGTCCTGCGGCACCGACGACGAACCGTGCATCACCAGGTGCGTGTTCGGGATGCGCTTGTTGATTTCCTTGACGCGCGAGATCGCCAGGATGTCGCCGGTCGGCTTGCGGGTGAACTTGTAGGCGCCGTGGCTGGTGCCGATGGCGATGGCCAGCGCGTCCAGCTGGGTGGCCTTGACGAACTGGGCGGCTTCTTCCGGGTCGGTCAGCAGCGACGAGTGGTCCAGCTTGCCTTCGGCGCCGTGGCCGTCTTCCTCGCCGGCCATGCCGGTTTCGAGCGAGCCGAGGCAGCCCAGCTCGCCTTCGACCGTGACGCCGACCTTGTGCGCCATGTCGACCACGCGGCGGGTGACGTCGACGTTGTAGTCGAAGGAGGCCGGGGTCTTGCCGTCTTCCTTCAGCGAGCCGTCCATCATGACCGAGCCGAAGCCCAGATCGATGGCGCCCTGACAGATCGCCGGCGACTGGCCGTGATCCTGGTGCATCACCAGCGGGATGTGCGGATAGGCTTCGACCGCGGCCTGGATCAGGTGCTTGATGAAGCTCTCGCCGGCGTACTTGCGGGCACCGGCACTGGCCTGCAGGATGACCGGGGCGCCGACTTCGTCGGCGGCGCTCATCACCGCCTGCACCTGCTCGAGATTGTTCACGTTGAATGCCGGCAGGCCGTAGCCGTTTTCGGCGGCGTGGTCGAGCAGTTGGCGCATGGATACCAGAGGCATGAGTTTCTCCTGCGAGTTCAGATTACGGTGGAGAGTTGACGATACTCCCCGACCTTGACGATTTTCAGTGTATTGGTACCGCCCGGAACGCCAATAGGCTCGCCGAAGGACAGCACGATGAGGTCACCGACCTTCACGGCACCGCTGCGCAGCAGTTCGGCCTCGGCGTCGATCAGCATGCGGTCGCGGTCGGCGTCCGGATCGAGCTTGATCATCAGCGGCGTCACGCCACGGTACATCGACAACTTGTAACGGGTGCGCACTTCCGGTGTCAGCGCGTAAATGGGCACGCCGCTGTTCAGGCGCGACATCCACAGCGAGGTCGAGCCGGACTGCGTCAGCGTGGCGATCGCCTTCACTTTCAGGTGGAAGGCCGAGAACAGTGCGGCCATCGCGATCGACTGGTCGATGCGGGTGAATACGCGCTGCAGGAATTCCTGATCCAGCTTCACCTCGGCCGATTTCTCGGCTTCGATGCAGATGCGGCTCATCGCCTCGACCGTTTCGACCGGGTACTGGCCGGAGGCGGTTTCGGCCGACAGCATGACGGCGTCGGTGCCATCGAGCACCGCGTTGGCGACGTCCGACACTTCGGCGCGGGTGGGCACCGGGCTGCTGATCATCGATTCCATCATCTGCGTGGCGGTGATGACCAGCTTGTTCATTTCGCGCGACACGCGAATGATGCGCTTCTGCATCGCCGGTACGGCCGCGTCGCCCACTTCGACCGCGAGGTCGCCGCGCGCCACCATGGCGCCGTCCGACGCTTCGAGAATCTCCTCGAGCGCGGGGATCGCCTCGACGCGCTCGATCTTGGCGATCAGTTGCGCGTTGGAGCCGGCCGCGCGCAGCAGATCACGCGCCTGCCTCATGTCGGCGCCGCTCTTCGGGAAGCTCACCGCGACGAAGTCGACATTCAGCGACGCCGCCACCTTGATGTCTTCCATGTCCTTCGCGGTCAGCGCTGGCGCCGACAGGCCGCCGCCCTGGCGGTTGATGCCCTTGTTGTTCGACAGCTCGCCGCCGTGGCGCACCGTGCAGTGGATCTGCGTGTCGGTGACCGACTTCACGTCCATCACGATGCGACCGTCGTCGAGCAGCAGTACGGCACCCGGTTCGACATCGTTTACCAGTTCCGGATAGTCCAGACCGACATGGTCGGCGTCGCCGAGCTGGCACTCGATGTCGAACACGAACTTCTGGCCGGCCTTCAGCAGCACCTTGCTGCCGGCGAACTTGCCGACGCGGATCTTCGGGCCCTGCAGATCGGCCATGATGCCGACCGTGCGGCCGACCTTGGCGCAGACCGCGTGCAGCGTTTCGACGCGCGCACGGTGGTCGTCCGCCTTGCCATGCGAAAAGTTGAGCCGCACGACATCGACCCCGGCCTCGACCAGGCGGGTGAGCGTGGCCAGGTCGCTGGAAGCGGGGCCGAGTGTGGCGACGATTTTGGTGAAGCGATGCATGGCTGGGCGGACTCCTCGTTGTTTTGTATGCGCGTTCTGTAATGTTCAGCCGTTGGCGCGCTTGAGCAGGATATCGACTGCCGGCAGCGTCTTGCCCTCGAGGAATTCGAGGAAGGCGCCGCCGCCGGTCGAGATATAGCTCACCTGGTCGGCAATCCCGTATTTTGCGATGGCGGCGAGCGTGTCGCCACCACCTGCGATCGAATAGGCCTTCGATTCGGCGATCGCGCGGGCCACCGTTTCGGTGCCGTGACCGAATGCGTCGAACTCGAACACGCCGACCGGGCCGTTCCACACGACCGTACCGGCGGCCTTCAGCGTTTCCGCCAGCTTGGCCGCGGCCTTCGGACCGATGTCCAGAATCATGTCGTCGTCGGCCACGTCATCGACCGCCTTGACCGTGGCTTCGGCGTCGGCGGCGAAGGCCTTCGCACATACGACATCTTCCGGCAGCGGCACGTTCGTCTTGGCCATCACGCGCTTTGCAGCGTCGACCAGGTCGGCTTCGGCCAGCGACTTGCCGATCTTCTTGCCGGCAGCCAGCAGGAAGGTGTTGGCGATGCCGCCGCCGACGATGAGCTGGTCGACCTTGTCGGCCAGGTTTTCCAGCAGCGTGAGCTTGGTCGATACCTTGGAACCGGCGACGATGGCCGCCAGCGGGCGGGCCGGCTGGCCCAGCGCCTTGCCCAGCGCGTCCAGCTCGCTCGCCATCAGCGGGCCGGCGCAGGCGATCGGGGCGTACTGGCCCATGCCGAAGGTGGTCGCTTCGGCACGGTGAGCGGTGCCGAAGGCGTCGTTCACCCACACGTCGCACAGCGCGGCGAGCTTCTTCGACAGCGCATCGTCGCACTTCTTCTCGCCCTTGTTGGCGCGGCAGTTCTCCAGCAGCACCACTTCGCCCGGCGCGACCTGCACGCCATCGACCCAGTTCGCCACCAGCTTCACTTCGAAGCCCAGCAGTTCCGACATGCGGCGGGCGATCGGCGCCAGCGAGTCTTCCGGCTTCAGTTCGCCTTCGGTCGGACGACCGAGGTGGGAGGTGACCATGACGGCGGCGCCGGCGTCGCGGGCGGCGCGGATGGCCGGCAGCGAGGCGCGGATGCGCGTGTCTTCGGTGATATTGCCGGCGTCGTCCTGCGGTACGTTCAGGTCGGAGCGGATGAATACCCGCTTGCCCTTGAGATCGAGATCGGAAAGTCGCTTGAACTGCATGATGAATCCTCCGCGCGGTGCGTGATGAGCGTGATCGAGTGGATTTTCGGGAAGGGGAAAAACGAAGCGGGGCAGGGGCGCACGCGCCCGAACCCCGCTCGTCGATGCCGTGTCCTTACTTGGCGCTCATCAGCGCGACGGTGGTGTCCAGCATGCGGTTGGAGAAGCCCCACTCGTTGTCGTACCAGGACAGCACCTTGACCAGCTTGCCGTCGGCCGACACGCGGGTCTGGGTCGAGTCGAACACGCTCGAACGCGGATCGTGGTTGAAGTCGATGCTCACCAGCGGCAGCGTGTTATAGCCGAGGATGCCGGCCAGTTCGCCTTCCGATGCGGCCTTCAGGATGGCGTTCACTTCATCCACCGTGGTGGCGCGCTTGGCGGTGAAGGTCAGGTCGACCACCGACACGTTGATGGTCGGCACGCGCATCGCGAAACCGTCCAGCTTGCCATTCAGTTCCGGCAGCACCAGACCGACCGCGGCGGCGGCGCCGGTCTTGGTCGGGATCATCGACTGCGTGGCGCTGCGGGCGCGGCGCAGGTCTTCGTGATAGACGTCGGTCAGCACCTGGTCGTTAGTGAAGGCATGGATGGTGGTCATCAGGCCGGTTTCGATGCCGATCTTGTCGTTCAGCGGCTTGGCCAGCGGCGCCAGGCAGTTGGTCGTGCAGCTGGCGTTCGAAATGACGGTGTCGGTGGCCTTCAGCACGCCGTGGTTCACGCCATAGACGACGGTGGCGTCCACGTCCTTGCCGCCCGGGGCGGAAATGATCACCTTCTTGGCGCCGCCCTTCAGGTGGGCCGAGGCCTTTTCCTTGGTGGTGAAGAAGCCGGTGCATTCCATCACCACGTCGACGCCCAGTTCGCCCCACGGCAGTTCGGCCGGGTTGCGGTTGGCCAGCACGCGGATCTTGTCGCCATTCACCACCATGTAGTCGCCGTCGACGCTGACCGTGCCCGGGAACTTGCCGTGCGCGGTGTCGTACTGCGTCAGGTGCGCGTTGGTCTTCGGGTCGCCGAGGTCGTTGATCGCGACGATCTCGATGTCGTGGCGCTTGCCGCCTTCGTAGTGCGCACGCAGCACATTGCGGCCGATACGCCCGTAACCATTGATCGCAACCTTGATCGTCATTTCAGCAACTCCCTCTCCGTTGGGTGTGGATTCAAGAAAAGTCTTCGATTGTGCGGCGCAACTTGTGGCTGCGCTGCGCCTAAATTGGCATTTGGAAACGCAAACGCGGCGGATCGGGACTTCATTCCGCCGCGTCGGCGCTTACCTGCCAAGCAGTTGTCGTGCCGCCTGCGCCACCGCGTCGGCGGTGATGCCGAAAGCCTTGTACAGCTCGCCGGCCGGAGCGGACTCGCCGAAGTGGTCCAGACCCACCACGGCGCCTTCGAGACCGACGTACTTGCGCCACAGATCGGTCACGCCCGCTTCCACCGCGACGCGCGGAATGCCGCGCGGCAGCACGGTTTCGCGCCAGGCGGCGTCCTGACGGTCGAACACGCTGGTCGACGGCATCGACACCACGCGCACCGTGATGCCTTCCGCTTCCAGCGTCTTCTGTGCGGCCAGTGCCAGAGATACTTCCGAGCCCGTGGCGATCAGCACGGCTTCCACCTTGCCGGCCGCATCGGACAGCACGTAACCACCGCGCGCGATGGCGGCGGTGGTCGCGGCGTCGCGCGGAACGTGCGGCAGGTTCTGGCGCGAGAACATCATCGAGGTCGGGCCGTCGGCACGCTTGATCGCACTGGCCCAAGCCACGGCGGATTCAACCGTGTCGCACGGACGCCAGACGTCCATGTTCGGCATCAGGCGCAGCGTGGCGGTCTGTTCCACCGGCTGGTGGGTCGGGCCGTCTTCGCCGAGGCCGATCGAGTCGTGCGTGAACACGAACACCTGACGCACCTTCATCAGCGCCGCCATGCGCAGCGCGTTGCGCGCGTACTCGGAGAACATCAGGAAGGTGGCGGTATAGGGGATGAAGCCGCCATGCAGCGCAATGCCGTTGGCGATGGCCGCCATGCCGAATTCGCGCACGCCGTAGTAGATGTAGTTGCCGCCCGGGTTCTTCGGCGAGATGCCCTTGGAGCCGGACCACAGCGTCAGGTTGGAACCGGCCAGGTCGGCCGAGCCGCCCAGCAGCTCCGGCAATGCCGGCGCGAACGCTTCGATGCAGTTCTGGCTGGCCTTGCGGCTGGCGATGTTCTCGGCCTTGCCGTCGAACTTCGCGATCGTGTCGGCGACCACCTCTTCGAAGTTGTCGGGCAGCGTGCCGCGCATGCGGCGGGTGAATTCGGCGGCCAGTTCCGGGTGTTCGGCGCTGTAGGCGGTGAAGCGGGCGGACCATTCCTCTTCCGCCTTCTTGCCGGCCGGACGGCCATCCCAGGCGGCGTACACGTCGGCCGGAATCTCGAACGGTGCGTGCGTCCAGCCAATGTGGGCGCGGGCGGCCTCGATTTCGGCGGCGCCGAGCGGCGCGCCGTGCACGTCGTGACCGCCGGCCTTGTTCGGCGAACCGAGGCCGATGACCGTGCGGCAGCAGATCAGCGTCGGGCGCGCCGTGTCGGCCTTGGCGGCGCGGATGGCGGCGTCGATGGCGGCGGCGTCATGGCCGTCGACCGCCGGGATGACCTGCCAGCCGTAGGCTTCGAAGCGCTTCGGCGTGTCGTCGGCGAACCAGCCCTTGACGTGGCCGTCGATCGAAATGCCGTTGTCGTCGTAGAACACGATCAGCTTGCCCAGACCCTGGGTGCCGGCCAGCGAACACGCCTCGTGCGAGATGCCTTCCATCAGGCAGCCGTCACCGGCAAAGGCATAGGTGTAGTGGTCGACCACCGTGTGGCCGGGGCGGTTGAACTGCGCCGCCATCGCCCGTTCGGCGATCGCCATGCCGACCGCGTTCGCAAGACCCTGGCCCAGCGGGCCGGTGGTGGTTTCGACGCCCGGCGCGTAGCCGTGCTCCGGGTGGCCTGGCGTCTTCGAGTGCAGCTGGCGGAAGGACTTGATGTCGTCGATCGACAGGTCGTAGCCGGAGAGGTGCAGCAGCGCGTACAGCAGCATCGAGCCGTGGCCATTCGACAGCACGAAGCGGTCGCGGTCAGCCCAGTTCGGGTTGGCCGGGTTGTGCTTCAGGTGGTGACGCCACAGCACTTCGGCGATCTCTGCCATGCCCATCGGGGCGCCGGGGTGACCGGAATTGGCTTTCTGCACGGCGTCCATCGCCAGGGCGCGGATTGCGCCGGTGATCGGGTTGAAGCCTGCTTTCGGGGTGATGGAGGGCGCGCTCATCAGAGGGGGTTCCGGCCGGAAAAACCCGCAATTATCCGCGAAAACAAGGGGTCACGCCAGCCGTGCTGCGGCGCAGGAAGGGCGCGGATCTGCCGGCGATCGGGGTGGAGCAGTGGCGGCAACAGCGGCGTTGCCGTGCTTTTCAGTAGCGAGCGCGCGCTTTGCGGCCGTTCTCGACCAGTCGCAGGATGAGCGGCGTGAAGATGAGCTGCATCGCCAGGTCGATCTTGCCGCCGGGAATCACAATGGTGTTGGCGCGCGACATGAAGGCGCCGCCCATCATCGCCAGCAGGTACTGGAAATCGATGCCGCGCGGGTTGGCGAAGCGGATCACCACCATTGATTCTTCCGGCGTCGGAATCGAGCGCGCGATGAAGGGGTTGGACGTATCCACCATCGGTACGCGCTGGAAGTTGATGTGCGTGTTCTCGAACTGCGAACAGATGAAGTGCACGTACTCGGGCATCCGGCGGAGGATGGTGTCGGTCACCGCCTCGGTCGTGTAACCGCGCTGTTCGCGGTCGCGATGCAGCTTCTGTATCCACTCCAGATTGATGATGGGCACCACGCCGATCCGCAGATCGACATGCTGGGCGACATCGACCTTGTCCGTCTTCACCGCGCCATGCAGGCCCTCGTAGAACAGGATGTCAGTGCCGGCTGGGATGTCCTCCCACGGCGTGAAGGTGCCGGGCGCCTGCTGATAGGGAGCGGCTTCACACTCGTTGTGCAGGTATTTGCGGATGCGCCCGCTACCGTCGTTGCCGTACTGGCGGAACAGCGTCTCCAGTTCCTCGAACAGATTGGCGTCCGGACCGAAGTGGCTGAAGTGTTCGTTGCCGGCGGCGGCCTCGCGCGCCATCGCTGCCTTCATTTCCTCGCGGTCGTAGCGATGGAAGGCGTCGCCTTCGACGATGACCGGGTTGACGCCTTCGCGGCGGAAGATGTGCTGGAAGGTGCGCGTGACCGTGCTCGTGCCGGCACCCGATGAGCCGGTGATCGCGATGACAGGGTGGCGGGCGGACATCCGGAGTACTTTCCCGTGGGCTGGTGCGCGCGACCGCTCAGAGCGCCGAGAACAGGCCGCGCACGTTGAAGAGCGGCGAAGTGTATTCCCGATCGAGTCCCTGGTCGCTTTCCGTGTGGTACTGGACGATGCGGCGCACCTCCTCGCGCGAGCCGAAGATCAGCGGCGTGCGGCTCTGCAGGCTGCGCGGCGTCAGTTCCATGATGCGCTGCCGACCGTTGGTGGCTTCGCCGCCTGCCTGTTCGATCAGGAAGGCGATCGGATTCGCCTCATACATCAGCGAAATGCGGCCCGGCGACGCGCTCTGCATCGTGTCTTCCGGATACATGATGACGCCGCCGCGCGTCAGCACGCGGAAGGTTTCCGCCACCAGCGAGGCGATCCAGCGCATGTTGAAATCCTCGCCGCGCGGTCCGGTCTGGCCGGCCAGACATTCCTCGACGTAGCGCTTGACCGGTGGCTCCCAGAAACGCGACTTCGACGCGTTGATCGCGAATTCGGTCGTGTGCTCGGGAATCCGCATCTGCGGGTGCGTGAGGATGAAGGCGCCGATGTCGCGATCGAGCGTAAAGCCGTCCACGCCCTCGCCGGTGGTCAGCACCAGCATCGTCGACGGGCCGTACAGCGCGAAACCGGCGCACACCTGTTCGGTGCCCGGCTGCAGGAAATCGGACAACTGCGGTTCGGCGCCCGGGTTCGGCGCGTGCAACACCGAAAACAGACTGCCTACGGTCAGGTTCACGTCGATGTTGTTGCTGCAATCGAGCGCATCGAACAGCAGCAGGTATTTGCCGCGCGGCGGCTCGTCCGGTGTCGGGATGAAGCCTTCCAGACCCTCCGGCGCCAACGCGGCCAGATGGCCTCCCCATTCGCACTCGCGCTGCATCGCCTCGTTGGCGATGGTGTCGAGCTTCTGCGTGACGCGACCGGACAGATTGATGGCGGCGCCGCTGCCGACGGCTTCGAAGCTGCCGAGCGAACCGACCAGCGCGCCCTTGTTCACGTGATTGGCGATGATTTTCACCGCGGTGGCCACGGCGTTCAGCAGGCTGGAAAAGATCCCGCTGGCGTGCGGGTGGCGCTGCTGCGCCTCGATGGTGTAACGCGTCAGGGTCTTGCGCCCTTCACTCATGGCAGCCTCCTCGGGTCCCGGTGTCGATTCCATCGTAGCCGCAGCGCGCGATCGCTGTCACATGCGGTTCGGCCAAGGCACTCGGGAAGTCGTGCAGGAGGGGTGTTGCTGCGCCGCCGGAGCGATGTGTTCCGTTCGTTGCAACAGAGTGTGCAATGCAAAAAAATACCCCGGACTCTTGCGAGCCGGGGTATGAATCCACAAACAAGGTTGTGGAGGAGGAGCCTGGGTCACCTGTCCGTTTTTGTTGAGCTGACAGGCTTTGACGCTAAACTGGTCGCTTCGGTTTGCAGTGCCTGCGAGGCGGTATTCGCTGCGTTTCCGTTGCTGTTGCAGTGCAATATATCTGGAACTGGCCTTGGTTGAAAATAAGTTGTTTTGATAAGATCGATCAAACATTCTTATTTAGACTGATATGGCGACACAATGGACGCGCGGGGTGTCTCTCCGCCAGTTGAGAATATTCGAGGCGGTCGCACGACTGGGCTCGATTTCCCGCGCCGCGGAAGAACTGCATCTGACGCAGCCGGCAGTTTCGATGCAGGTGAAGGCGCTGGACGGGCTGATCGGCCTTCCTCTGATCGAGACCCTGGGCAAGAAGTTGCGCGTGACCGAAGTCGGCATGGAGATCGCCCGGCACGCGCGCGCCATCGACCACCAGTTGGCGGAGGCCGAGGCCGCGCTGGCGCAGATGGCGAGCGGACATTCGGGCCTGGTGTCGGTCGGCGTGGTCAGTACCGCCAAATACGTCGCCCCGCGTCTGCTGATGGCTTTCCGCGAGCGTTACCCGGACGTGCAGGTCCGCATCTCCCTGCACAACCGCGACGACATCTTCCGTCATCTCGAAGACAACCTGATCGACATCGCCATCATGGGCCGCCCACCGGCAGCGCTGGGCTGCGAGGCGCATGTCTTTGCCGAACACCCGCTGTCGGTGCTGGCGTGCGAGGGCCATCCGCTGGCCGGTGGTCGCACCGTCACGGCCGACGATCTGGGCAAGGAGGCCTTCCTGATCCGCGAACGGGGGTCCGGTACGCGGGTGACGCAGGAAAGCTATCTGGTCGAGCAGGGCATACGCCCGGCCGAAATCATCGAACTGCCCAGCAATGAAATCATCAAGCAGGCGGCCATCGCCGGCATGGGCCTGGCCTTCCTGTCCGAGCACACCTGCCAGCTCGAACTGCGCACCGGCGTGCTGTGCCGCATCGCGGCGCCCGGCACGCCCATCGTGCGCAACTGGCACGTTGTATACAGGGATCGCAAGAATCTGTTGCCTGCCGCCCTCGCGCTACGTGATTTCCTGATGCACGAGGGGGGGCGGCTGGTGAATTCGCAGGTGGCGCCGGTCCATCTGCCGGTGCACCACCCCTGAGGACAGATCAGCGGCCGCCGTGTGCGGCCAGCCAGTCCATCCATTCACGGTAGAGGTCGGCGCTGGCGCCGACCACCACCGGCGTCTTGCGGCCAGGCGCCATGTCCAGCGGCTCGCCATCCAGCATCGAGCAGCGTGCACCGGCTTCGGCGGCGATCAGGCTGCCGGCGGCAAAGTCCCACATCATCTGGCCACCGTGCAGGTAAACGTCCAGCCTGGCGGCGGCAATGAAGCACCATTCGAGCGCGCTGGAACCGAAGTTGCGCTGCGAGTAGAAGGGCGACTGGGTGGCCAGTGCGTCGCCAAGTGCCTTCGGAATCCGTTTGAAATCGACGCCTGCCACCGCATCCAGCAGATGGCGCGCCGGCGTGCGCAGCGGCAGCGCATTGCCGTTGAGAAAGGCACCGCCACCTTCTTCCGCGTAGAAGGCTTCGTCGGTCATCGGGTTGTAGACGACGCCGTGGCGCGTGCGGCCCTCCTCGATGTACGCGATCGCGACGCCGAAGAAGGGGATGCCGTTGACGAAGTTGGTGGTGCCGTCGATCGGGTCTATGCACCAGATGCCGTCGTGACCTTCGTGCCACAAGCGCAACTGCACTGACTCCGGCATTTCCTCGCCGAGAACCGGGCGGTCGATGATGCGGGGCAGTCGTTCGATCAGCGCTTCCTGTGCTGCCAGATCGACCACGGTGAACAGGCTGCCGTCGTCCTTCTGGTTGCGCTGCGCGGTCAGGAAGTGCGGCATGATCACCTCGCGGGCGACGCTGCGTGCGGTGTCGACGATCTGTAGCAGTGTGGTTGAGCTCATGGTCGTTCGTCAGTGAGCCGCGTCGCGACGCCGGAAGCACTCCGGCCGGCTGGCGTGGCAGTATCGTTCGCGGCGGCAGCCCGTCGTCGGATGCCCTGATGCCATAACGGTTACGGACATTCCGACCATGAGGGGCCGATCGTCGCCGACGGTGCAAAAAGCCTCGCCGGCGGGTGTTCTTGCAGTGCACAAATATAACACGATGATTCCACGCTTCTTTTGTCCCTTGCCCGCGGAACCGGCCGGAACGATCACCTTGCCGGCGCCGGTGGCGCATCACATCGACCGTGTGCTGCGCCTGACCGACGGCGATGCGATCACGCTGTTCGACGGTCGCGGCAGCGAATTCGCCGCCCGCCTGGTGCGCAACGGTCGCAGTGTCGATGCCGCGGTCGGCGCCGAATCGACGCCACAGCGCGAGTCCGCGCTCGACGTCACGCTGCTGCAATGCCTCGCCGCCGCCGACAAGATGGACTGGATCGTACAGAAGGCGGTCGAGCTCGGTGTGGCGCGGGTGCAACCGGTGGCCAGCCGGCGCGCCGTGGTCAAGCTGGCCGGCGAGCGTGCGCAGCGGCGGGTCGAGCACTGGCAGCAGGTGGCGGTGTCGGCCTGCGAACAGTGCGGCCGTAATTGCGTGCCCGAGGTACAGCCCGTGCTGACCTTGCCGCAGGCGCTTGCGGCCGCGAGCGGGCAGCGCCTGCTGCTGCACCCGGAAGGCGGCGTGCCGCTGAAGTCGGCCGGGCTGCGCGCCGATGAACCCATTACCGTGCTGATCGGACCGGAGGGCGGCTTCGATGCCGACGAACTGGCCGCTGCGCGCGCTGCCGGCTTTGCCGCGTTGACGCTGGGGCCGCGCGTGCTGCGCACGGAGACGGCGGGCGTTGCCGTGCTGTCGGCACTGAATACCCTGATCGGAGATTTCTGATGTTCGATGCGCTGCCTGCCGTCGCCCCGCTGGACGAAGCCCGGCTCGAACGCGCGGTGTCCAGATTGCGTGCCGATCTGCTCGACGCCCAGTACTCGATACTGGAACAGGGGCGTACGCCGGTCGTGCTGCTGATCGCCGGTGTGGCTGGTGCCGGACGCGGACGCCTGGTCAATACGCTGAACGAATGGATGGACCCCCGTCACATCCGCACCAGTGCCTTCGGGCCGCGCGACGAGGCGGAACGGCAGCGACCGCACATGTGGCGCTACTGGCAGGCGCTGCCGTCGCGCGGTCGTACCGCGATGATCTTTGAGGGCTGGTACAGCGAGGCGATCAACGCCCGCGTCGAGCGCCGGATCAAGCGGCGCGCCTTCTGGCACACCCTGCACGAGATCCAGCGCTTCGAACGCATGCTGGCGATGGAAGGCGCGGTGCTGCTGAAGTTCTGGCTGCACCTCGATGCCGACCGTCAGCGTGCGCACTTCCGTGCGCTGGAGCGTGACGCGGCGACGCGTTGGCGGGTGACTGCCGAGGACTGGCGTGCGAATCGCCGGCACAAGCGCATCTGCAAGGTGGCGGAAGAGGCGATCCGGCTGTCGGACACCTCGCATGCGCCCTGGCACCTGGTCGACGCAAGCGACGCCGCGCAGACCGAACTGGTGGTCGGCCGCATCGTCCTGAAGGCGCTCCGAGAAGCGCTGGCGGGGCCGCGCAAGCCACTTGCGCCGGCGCTGCCTCCGCTGGTGGTGCCGAGCGAACAGCCGGCTCAGCCCGCGCGTGCACCGTCCAAGCCGATGCGCAAGGACGACTATCAGCCCGAACTCGAACGCCTGCAGGGCCGGCTCAACCTGCTGTTGCGCCATCCGGCCTTTGCCCGGCGCGCGCTGGCGGTGGTGTTCGAAGGCATGGACGCCGCCGGCAAGGGCGGCGCGATACGCCGCATCACGCACGCGCTCGATGCGCGCAATTACCGTGTGCACCCGGTGGCGGCGCCGACCGAGCACGAGCGCCTCTATCCGTGGCTGTGGCGCTTCTGGCGTGACGTGCCGCGCGATGGCCGGGTTTCGCTGTTCGACCGCTCCTGGTATGGCCGCGTGCTGGTCGAGCGGGTCGAGGGCTTTGCCGTGGAAGCCGACTGGTCGCGTGCCTTCGAGGAGATCAACGCGTTCGAACAGGAGTGGACCGAACACGGCATCATCGTCTGCAAGTTCTGGCTCGAAGTCAGTTCCGACGAGCAGCTGCGCCGTTTCAACGAGCGCGGGCGCCAGCGCTTCAAGCGTTTCAAGATCACGCCCGAGGACTGGCGCAACCGTGACAAGTGGTCGCAGTACGTGCCCGCGGTGCAGGACATGCTGGTGCGCACGCACACCGAGCAGGCGCCGTGGAACGTGGTGTCCGCCGACGACAAGTACCGTGCGCGGCTGGCCATACTCGACGCCCTGTGCGATCGCCTCGAGTCGGAACTGGGCTGAACGTGCCGGAATTGAGACAACGCAAGTTCTGCGGCGCGTCCGCTGGCGCGCGCTCGGCTAGAATTCGTTGAATTTTCCCATCGGAACCCGCATGCACGCCGATCCCGACTCGCCGCGTTTCGTTGCCTGGGTGCGCAGTGCCGCGCCCTACATCCACGCCTTCGGCGGTCGAACCTTCGTCATCGCGGTCGGCGGCGAGGTGCTGCAGGGGCCGCTGGCCAATTCGCTGGTGCAGGACTGCAACCTGCTCGCCGCGCTCGGCATCAAGCTGGTGCTAGTGGTAGGGGCCCGCCCGCAGATCGAGGAGGAACTGGCCGCACGCGGCCTGCCGCCGCGCTATCACAAGGGCTTGCGGGTCACCGACGCGCAGGCGATGGACTGCGTCAAGCGCGCCAATGGCGCCATTCGCATCGACGTCGAGGCGCTGTTCTCGCAGGGCTTGCCGAACACGCCGATGGCCGGCAGCACGATCGAGGTTGCCTCCGGCAATTTCCTGACCGCGCGCCCGGTGGGCGTGGTCGATGGCATCGACCATGGTTACACCGGCACCGTACGCAAGGTCGATGTCGAGGCGCTGAACGACGCGCTGGCCGACAGCGACATCGTACTGATGCAGCCCTACGGTTACTCGCTGACCGGCGAGGTGTTCAACCTGAGCATGGAAGAGGTGGCCGAATCGGTCGCCGTCGCGCTGCAGGCGACCAAGCTCATCTACCTGTGCGACGCGCCGGGCATCGTCGACGAACAGGGCGCGCTGGTGCCCGAGCTGACCGCCGACGAAGCGGCGCAGTGGCTCAAGGCCGGGCGCGGCATTACCGAAGATCTCGGGCTCTACCTGCCGCGCGCCATCCGCGCGGTGAAGCTGGGCGTGGCGCGCGCCCACATGATCGATCGCGATCTCGATGGCGCACTGCTGCTCGAATTCTTCACCACCCAGGGCGTGGGCAGCGTCATTTCGCGCGAGCGGCTGGCACTGATGCGCAACGCGCGGGTGGACGACGTACCCGCCATCGCCGGCCTGATCGCACCGCTGGAGGCCGACGGCACGCTGGTCAGCCGCGGCCGCGAGCGGCTGGAACGCGAGATCGAGCGCTTCAGCGTGCTCGAACACGACGAAGTGATCATGGGCTGCGCCGCCTTCTATCCCTATCCGGAAGAGCAGATGGCTGAGCTGGCCTGTCTGGCGGTGATGGCGGAATACCGTCGCCACGGCTACGGCGAGCAGATCCTGAGCTATGTCGAGACGCGTGCTCGCGCCGAGCGGATCAAGCAGCTGTTCGTGCTCACCACGGTGACCGCGCACTGGTTCGTCGAGCGGGGGTTCGTCGAGGCCGGTGTCGATGCGCTGCCGCGCGTGCGTCGAGAAAACTACAACCCGCAGCGGCGCAGCAAGGTCCTGGTAAAACGCCTGTGATCGCAGCCGGAGCCCGCTCATGCTCAGTGCTCTGACACGTCGCATCGGCGTGCTGCAGGGGCGCTTGCTCGCCTCCGGCATCCTTCTGGGCGGTGTGCTGTGCGTGGCGCTGCTGTGGGCTTACGGCCTCATTTCCATGCACCTGGTCGAGCGGGAGTCGGCGCGCATCGATTACCTCGTCGCCGACATGCAGGCCCGGCTCGCTGCCGCACTGATCGCTGATCCGGCGCGGCTGGGGGCGGAGGTGAGCATGCTCCGGCGCGTCGGCCAGCTCGACTATGTCGAGGTGCGGGACGAGGCGGGTCGCGTCCTGATCGCCGACGGTGGTCCGGCCGTGCTCGGTGCGGCCCACGGCAGTATTCGTGAGGCCCTGGAATCCGGGCGTGGTCGCTACGACATGCGCATCGATCTGCTGCAGCCGGGCCGGCGTGTGCCGGTCGGTGTGCTGCGCGCCAGCGTCGACCTGTCGGGGCTGCTCTCCTCGCTGGCCATGTTGCGCAACGGCGCGCTGGCGCTCGGCGGGCTGGTGTTGCTGCTGCATGTCTGGCTGGCGCGCTGGGTGCTGGGCGGGGTGCTCGAAGGCGTCAGCGCGATCGAAACCCGGGCAGTGGCGCTGCGTCGCGCCGAAGAGGTCGATCCCTTGCCGGTGCGCGGCGACGACGCGCTGGCCCGGCTGACGCGCGCCTTCAACCAGATGGTGCAGGCGCTGGAAGAGCGCGTCACCGCGCTGCGCAAGAGCGAGTCGCGCTTCCACGCGATCGCCGACTTCACCTTTGGCGTCGAGGCTTGGTTCAGTCCGCAGGGGCGGCTCATCTGGGTGAACCGCTCGATCGAACGGGTGACCGGGCACAGTCCGCTCGACTGTCTGCTGGCCGAGGATCTGGCGAGCATGCTGATTCACGAGAAGGACCGCAAGATTTTTGCCGCCCGCGCGGCCGACGCGCTGGCCGGCGCCAGTGGCGAGAATTTCGAGGTGAGGCTGCTGCGCCGTGACGGGTCGATCGTGTGGGTTTCACTGAACTGGCAGCCCATCTACGACGAGTCGGGTACCTGCCTCGGCGTGCGCGTGTCGGCCGACGACATCCAGAGCCGCAAGGAAGCCGAATTGAAGCTGCTCGACACGGTGACCGCGCTGCGCCGCGAACAGGGCCTGCGCGACTACTACCTGACGCGCAGCGAGGAAGAGCGTTCGCGGCTGGAAGCGCTGCTCGATCTGATCAAGCTGGGCGTGCTTTTCGTCGACCGCGATGGCCGCGCCCAGCACGCCAACCGGATGCTGAAGACGATCTGGGGCTTTGCCGAGAACGAGAACCTGTCCGGCATGCGCGATGCCGTGCTGATCGAGCGCACAGCGGTGCTGCGGGCCGACGAAGACATCTACCGCGAGCGCGTGAAGTCGATACTGGCCGCGCGTGCGCCGACCGATCCGCAGGACATTCCGCTGCGCGATGGCCGCATTATCCGCGAGCAGTCGGCCCTGGTGCCGTCGGCCACGCCCGGCCGCTTCCTCGGCCGCGTCTGGCTCTACGAGGACGTCACCGCCGAGCGGCGGGCCGCCGAGGCGCTGGTTAATATGGCGGAACGCGATCCGCTGACCAATCTGTACAACCGTCGCCGCTTCCACGAGGAGCTCGCACGGATGATTGCCGACGCCGCCCGCCGCCGCACCCAGCTCGGCCTGCTGCTGTTCGATCTCGACGGCTTCAAGCCGGTGAACGACCGTTTCGGCCATCAGGCCGGCGATGAGGTGCTGACGCGGCTGGCGCGCGACGTCGGTGCCATCATCCGGCGCAACGAAATGTTCTTCCGCCTCGGCGGTGACGAATTCGCGGTGCTCGCGCCGGATACCGACGAGACCGCGCTGACCGGCCTCGCCCGCCGCATCGGCGAGCGCGTCGCCGGCATGGTGTTCGAGTTCGACGGCGCCCAGGCCTGCGTCACCACCAGTACCGGCATCGGCATCTATCCCTTGCACGCGCACAGCGGCGAAACCTTGCTCAGCGCCGCGGATTCGGCGATGTACGCGGCAAAGAACGACGGCAAGAACGCATTCCGGATGTCGCAGCGGCGGCACGGCACCTGACGCGGCCGTCTTCATGATTCAACATGTCGATTCAGCGCCCGGCACAGGGCCTAGAATTCGATACATCCAACGTTTACAGGAGTTACAGATGGCACGCATGGTTCAATGCATCAAACTGGGTCGCGAGGCCGAAGGCCTCGACTTTCCGCCGGTGCCCGGCGCGCTGGGCGCACGCATCTTCGAATCGGTGTCGAAGGAAGCGTGGCAGCAGTGGGTGAAGTACCAGACCATGCTGATCAACGAAAACCGTCTCAGCCTGATGGACCCGCGCGCACGCAAGTATCTGGCGGAACAGATGGAAAAGCACTTTTTTGGCGAAGGTGCGGACCAGGTCACGGGCTTCGTGCCGCCGGCCGCCTGATCGACACAGTTCTTCACGGGAGCCGTCCAGGGTGCGTGATAGCTTTTCATCATGACTGTATCCACCCGCCTGTCCAGCGTCCTGCAGGGGCCGCGTTGCTGTCCGTATTGCCTCAGCAGCAACACGAAGGACTCCAGCTGGAAGAACTCGGACGAGAAGGCCGGACGCTTCTGGCTCAAGCCGGTACGTTGCCGCAACTGCCACAAGCGCTTCGTCCGTTTCCGGCGTATTCCGCTCGCGGCGGTCGGCGGCTCACTTGCGCTCGGTCTGCTGGTGGCCATCGTGGTCACCGTCCAGGGTGTCGAGACGCGCACGCCGACCGAGCACGAACAGCTCATTGCCGAACTGGAACCGCTGGAGGCGGAGCGTCTGCGCGCTGAAACCGGTGACCCCGAAGCGCAGTACGCCTACGGGATGATGCTGGCCCAGGGCGGGACCGGCGAAGCGACGGATGTGGCGGAATCGGTGAAGTGGCTGGAGAAGGCGGCCGAACAGGGACACGCGCGGGCGCAGTACGAACTTGCGCTGGCGCTGAAACTCGGCCGCGGCACGCTGCAGGATTACAAGGCCGCAGGCAGGTGGTTCCGCACCGCGGCGCGCAGTGGCCATGTCGGCGCGCAATACCACATGGGCCGCCTGCACCGCATCGGCGAGGGCGTCTCGCTCGATCTGGTGCGTGCCTACGCGTGGTTCAATCGGGCTGCCGCACAGGGCCACGGCGCGGCGCGCGGGGCGCGGGACGAAATCGCGGCGTCGCTCAAGCCGGATCAGCTGGCGCTGGCGCAGCAGCTGTCGCGCGCGCCCGAAATGCCCGAGAGCGACGCCCCGCTGCCCGACATCGCCAGTTCTACCGCATCCGGGGAAGGCGACGCCCCGGCGGCGACCGACTCGCCGCGCTGAAACTCAATCGGCGGCTGCGGCGGCTTCCATCGCGGCCAGTCCGGCGTGGCGGACGTCGGTACCCTTCACCATGAACACCACGTACTGCGCCATGTTCTTCGAGTGGTCGCCGATGCGCTCGATCGCCTTGGCGATGAACAGCAGGTCGAGGCCGCAGGAGATGGTGCGCGGGTCTTCCATCATGAAGGTGATGAGCTGACGCATGATGGACTTGAATTCGGCATCCACCTCCTTGTCCTGACGCACCACCTCGGTGGCGCTGGCGAGATCCATGCGCGCCAGCGCGTCCAGCGTGCGGCGCAGCATGTCCACTGCCATCGAGGCCGCGTGCCGCAGTTCGACGCGCGGCACGAAGATGGCGTCGGACTCGAGGATGTGACGTCCCATCTTGGCGATCTTCTTCGCCTCGTCGCCGATGCGCTCCAGATCGGTGATGGTCTTCACCACCGACATGATGACGCGCAGGTCGCTGGCGGCCGGCTGGCGCTTGGCAATCAGGTGATTGCAGGCGTCGTCCAACTCGATCTCCATCGCATTGACCTTCTTGTCGTTGGCGATCACTTCTTCGAGCAACGGCAGGTTGCGCTCGATCACGCCGCGCATCGCGTGTTCGATTTGCTGTTCGATCAGGCCGCCCATCTGCAGCAGGCCGGTGCGGACGCTTTCGAGTTCGGCATCGTAGCGTTTGGAAATGTGTTCGCTCATGACGTCAGATCCTGAAAGTATTGAGTGTTCGACCCCGTGCGGGCGTCGATGTTCAGGCGTGCAGCGTGCGCACGCCGTCGGCTGACGACACCAGCGCAAGGTCGGCGCGTCGGCGGGCGAACAGCCCGTTGGTCACGGTACCGGTCAGATGGTCGAGTTCGCTCTCGAACAGTGCCGGTTCGGCGATCTTCAGCCCTGCAACGTCCAGGATGAGATTTCCGTTGTCGGTGACGAAGCCTTCACGCAGCTTCGGTACGCCGCCGAGCTTGGCCAGTTCGCGTGCGACCAGGCCGAGTGCCATCGGAACGACCTCGATCGGCAGCGGGAAGCGCCCCAGCATGTCGACGCACTTCGAACTGTCGGCGATGCAGACGAAACAGTCGGACGCGGCGGCGACGATCTTCTCCCGCGTCAGCGCACCGCCACCGCCCTTGATCAGGTTGAGGCCGGGGTCGATCTCGTCGGCACCGTCGACATAGACCGGTATGCGGCGGCCGGAGGCGATCGCCTCGTCCAGCGTCAGCACCTTGATGCCGTGCCCGCGCAGGCGGGCGGCGGACGCTTCCGAACTGGCGATCGCGCCAGCGATCTCGATCTTCTCGGCGGCCAGCAGGTCGATGAAGTGGTTGGCGGTGGAGCCGGTACCCACACCCAGCAGGTCGCCCTGTATGACGTGGGGCAGGGCAGCGCGGGCTACGGCAATCTTCAGTTCATCGGCGGTCATCGAACGGAGTCCTCGGTATTCAGGCGGCCTTGCCATCGTCGTGGATGAAGGCCTTGTATGCAAGATGCGGAATCAGCAGGTGCAAGGGCATTCTAAGCCAGTGGCTGCGCGCGTAGAGGATCTGCCGGCGCGCGCGACGCCACGGAGAATCGCTGCTCGGGTGCAGCGGATACATCGACGCGTCGATCAAGTGGTCGGTCAGCGCACCGGTCGGACGGGCCGCCAGTCGCTTGCGGCCTTCGCTCGCCACCGCCTCGGGAATGTCGGTGCCGAAGATCCGCTGCGCGAAGCGCAGTGTCAGCAGTACCGGATACTCGAGTTGCTGCGCGCGTGCGCGCGGCAGAAGTGCTGTCCAGAATCCGGGCTCCGGCGAGAACTCGTCCAGCAGGCAGTGCAGGTCGTAGAGATCGCGCAAGCCCTTCTGCAACTCGCCGAAGAACAGGTGGCAGGCCGAGTGCATCACCATGTCGACCGGTGACAGCACGTGGAACACATCCGGGCAGTGCGGCAAGGCGACCGGACGCGCGTCGGCGATCAGCTGTGCCGCGTCGGGAATGTGGCCGGAGGTCGGCGGCACGATGGTGTGGTGCAGGTCGATCACGGTGCCACGCGTCATGTGCTCGATCGGCGGCAGCTCGTGCATCCACTCCCGGTAATAGCGCTGGTCGTAGGAATTCAGGTGGGTCGGGCGCCAGCCACAGCGAAACAAGGCGCCTTCGGCACGCTCGATGACGTCCTTTGCCACCATCAGGTCGATGTCGTTGAACAGCCGCGAACGTCCTGCGCGCAGGCCGGCTGCGGCATAGGCGGCGCCCTTGAGCAGCAGCACCGGCTGGCCGAGCGACTGCAGCGCGTCGCCGATCACCGCCAGTTCATTCAGCAGCGAATCGCGGTGCAGCGCGGCGATGCGCAGCGCTGCGTCGAGATGGAAACGGACCTGCGGCGGCACGCGCTCGATGCGCCCGGTGTCGTGCAGCCGCTCGGCCAGTTGACCGAGCAGATCGCTGGTGCGCGCCTGCCCGATCAGGGCTTCCCAGTCGCGCGCGTCGAAGCGTTCGGTGAATTCGGGTGTGGCGAGTGTTCTCGCCAGGTGGGTGTCCGTCTGTCGGCTCATGTTCCGGTCGGGGCGCAGCGGCCGGCGGTGCCGGCCCGCCTCAGGCGCTACGCGTGCAGATCGATTCGAGTGCCGGCACGATCTGGTCGAGCGAGCCGTAACGCGCAGTGTAACCGTCGCAGCCATCGACCAGACGGTCCATCGCCTCGAAGCCGGTGACGCCGAGCCGCGGATAGTTGAAGGAATTGCTCACCAGCTGCATGAAGGTGTGCGCCTTGCCGTTTGCTTCGATGTCCAGTGCATGACCGGCCGCGAACTGCGGAAACAGGATCCAGCGCGGTTGCACCGGTTTCAGCGCCGCCTCGACGCTGGCGCGCGGCGCGCGCATGTGCGCCACCGTGCCCTTGGCGGTGTCGTGGGCGATCGGGCCGATCACCGGCTGGCCCGGGAGCTGGCGGACGATGTCTATCGACTGGTTCTTCAGACTGACCGGTCGCGGCAGCGGCATCAGCAGACCGTCGTCGAGGCCGACCATCGCCAGTTCGTCCGACAGCAGGCGCCAGCCGCGCAACGCCAGTGCGGCGCACAGCGTGCTCTTGCCCGAGCCGGGCGGCGCGGCCATGACGAGGCCCAGCCCGTCGCGCTCGAGCACGGCGGCGTGGATGATGAGGTAGTGCTGGGCGTGGTTGGTGAATACCCAGTTCAGGCCCCATTCGAGCATGGCGACCGCCTGATCGCCGGGCAGCGGCTTGAACGGCTGCATGCCCTCGAAGCGGAAGATGGCCTGCGGACGCACATAGCGACGCAGTCCGCTGCTGCGCACTTCGACCGGGTAATCACAGAAATCGTCGTCCGACGCGACCGGGTAGTCAGCGTAAAGTGCGTGCAGACCTTCCGCGACCGAATCGAAGTTGGAACGGATGCCGGCGACGAAGCGGCCGAGCTGCAGCCGCAGACCGTTGCGGCTGCGCAGCCGCTGACGCAGTTCGGCGGGGGGCAATGCAGAGAGATGGAGGCGTGGCGACACGGGCCGTTCAGCCTGCGGCCCGCACGATGCCGTGCCGTGCAAGGGCATCCAGCAGTTCGGAAAGCGGCAGGTCGTCATCAGACGGCAGCACTTCGGCCAGCGCATCCGTGTCGGCCGGACCGGCCTTCAGCCGTGCGACGATGGCGCCGGCAGTGGGCGCGAGCATCGTCGTGGTCGTGGTTCTCGCGTTGTACAGCACTGACCCGTCTGGCCAGTTCAGAACCGACATGGCCTCCGGCGTCACCAGAGACCACTGCACTGCGGTCACGTCGCGATCAGCCGTTCTGGCCTTCGCACCAGACGCCCGAGGTATAGACATCGACCTTGGAAATGAAGGACTCCAGGGCACTGACGCCGCCGCTGAATGCGGTCTGGAAGGCCGAGATCACCGCCTCAGGCGACTGCATGCCGATGACCGGGTAGCGGTTGCCGTAGTACTGCGCGTTGAGTAGCGCCGCCACGGCGTGGAAGGCGCAGGTCTTCATGTTGTTAAGCTTGTTGGTCGGGCACCAGCCGCCGCTCATCGTCTTGTCGTAGATCACGCCGGTCTTGTCGATCGCCTCGCGCAGCGTTTCGTTCTTCGACGGCTTGAAGAAGGGCACGCCGAACACGCTGTTGAAGTACTGGCCTTGCGCGTAGATGAAGGGGATGAGATCCGGGTTCTCCCAGATTTTCTTGCCATTCGTGTTGCCCCAGAAGCCGGGGCTGCAGCCGCAGGGGCGCGGCGTGCCGTCACGCGACAGGTTGCCGGAAGCGATTTCCGAGCCGGTGCAGGTGCCCCACGTGCCGGTGCCGAAAGCGGAACGGCTCGCCACCGACAGCAGCACGCCGGCGCCCGCTGCACCGCCGCGGGTCAGACGCCGCCGCGCGGCATCCACTTGCTCGGTCTGCGGGGTGGGGACTGCGTCGGTCTGGCTGTTCTTGTCGAGCTCGTTCATTTGATTTCACCGATAAGGCACGTTGCCGCGGATGTTAGCGCGCTTGTCCGTGCTGGCGCGCCGACTTGATCACGGCGACCTGAGGATGCGCAGCTTGCATCAGGCGATCGTTGGATAGCCGATGACTAGCAAGAAGCGGACCGCTTGTGATTTTTCCATGTAAGCGAATGATTTAATGTGTGTTTTCATATTTTTTCAATCATTGCGCCGGGGCTTGCCGGGGGGACTGTAAATTTCGCCGACGGCCGCTGCCGGACAGCCTGCAAGGCCTGCCCGGCAGCGGGTCGGACCCGCGTCGCAGCGCTGTGTCAGCGGCGTAGCGGCGGCAGGTCGGTGCAACTGCCTTCGGCGACTTCGGCGGAGAGGCCGATCGATTCGCCCAGCGTCGGGTGCGGGTGGATGGTGTGGCCGATATCGACCGCGTCGGCACCCATCTCGATAGCCAGCGCCACTTCGCCGATCATGTCGCCGGCCGAGGTGCCGACGATGCCGCCGCCGACGACGCGGTGGGTTTCCGCGTCGAAGATCAGCTTGGTGAAACCCTCATCCCGACCGTTGGCAATGGCCCGTCCGCTGGCCGCCCACGGGAATTTGCCGACCGTCACCTTGCGGCCCTGGGCCTTCGCGTCGTCCTCGGTCAGGCCGACCCAGGCGACTTCCGGATCGGTGTAGGCGACCGACGGAATCACGGTGGCGTCGAAGTGGCGCTTGTGGCCGGCGATCACTTCCGCCGCGACGTGGCCTTCGTGCACCGCCTTGTGCGCCAGCATGGGCTGGCCGACGATGTCGCCGATGGCGTGGATGTGCGCCACATTGGTCCGCATCTGGCTGTCCACCGGGATGAAACCACGCTCGTCCACGTGCAGACCGGCCGCTTCCGCGTTCAGCTTGCGGCCATTCGGCGAGCGGCCGACCGCCACCAGCACGCGGTCGTAGGTCTGCGGCCCGGCCGGCGCGTTGGCGCCTTCGAAACTTACCTTGATGCCTTCGGCCGTCGCTTCGGCGCCGGTCACCCGGGTGTTCAGCATGACCGCGTCGAAGCGGTGGGCGTTCTTCTTCTCCCACACTTTGGCCAGATCGCGGTCGGCGCCCTGCATCAGCCCGCCGGTCATTTCGACCACGTCGATGCGGGCACCCAGCGTCGAGTAGACGGTGGCCATTTCGAGGCCGATGATGCCGCCGCCGATCACCAGCATGCGCTTCGGAATGTCGGCCAGCAGTAGTGCGCCGGTTGAATCGACGACGCGCGGGTCGTCCGGCATGAAAGGCAGTTTCACCGCCTGGCTGCCGGCGGCGACGATGCAGTGGCCGAACTTCAGCATCTTCTTCTCGCCGGTTTCAGCCTTGCCGTCGCCCGTGGTCAGTGCGATCTCGACATGGTTCGGATCGACGAAGCGGGCGGTGCCGCGCACCACGTTCACCTTGCGTGCCTTGGCCATGCCGGCCAGGCCGCCGGTCAGCTTGCCGACCACCTTGTCCTTCCAGCCGCGCAATGCGCCGAGATCCACTTCGCGCGCGCCGAACTTGATGCCGTGCGCGGCCAGCGCTTCGGCCTCGTCGGCCACGGCTGCCACGTGCAGCAGCGCTTTGGACGGGATGCAGCCGACGTTCAGGCAGACGCCGCCCAGCGTGGCGTAGCGCTCGACGATGACGACATCGAGGCCGAGGTCGGCGGCGCGGAAGGCGGCCGAGTAGCCGCCGGGGCCGCCACCGATCACCAGCACGGCGCAGCTTTCATCGACCTTGGCCGGTGTGCTGCCGGTGGCGGCCTCTGGCGCGGCGGCTGCGGCCGGTGCCGGGGGCGGGGCGACCGGAGCAGCCGCCGGTGCCGGCGCAGGCGCCGCTTCGGCAGCGCCCGTGGCGTCCATCGTCAGCACGACGCTGCCTTCGGACACACGGTCGCCGACCTTCACCATCAGTTCGACAATGCGGCCGGCCTGCGGCGCGGGGATGTCCATCGTGGCCTTGTCGGACTCGAGCGACATCAGCGGCGCGTCCGCCTCCACGGCGTCGCCCGGTTTCACCATGATTTCGATGACGGGCACGTCCTTGAAGTCGCCGATGTCGGGGATTTTTACAGTCAGTGTGCTCATGGCCGTTCCCCTCACATCAGTACGCGACGCATGTCAGCCAGTAGTGCGGCGACATGGGCATTGAAGCGGGTGGCCGCTGCGCCGTCGATCACCCGGTGATCAGCGGTCAGTGACAGCGGCAGTATCAGGCGTGGCTGGAAGGCCGAGCCGTCCCACACCGGCTTCATCGTGGTGCGGCTGACGCCGAGGATGGCGACCTCCGGCGCATTGATGATGGGCGCGAATCCGGTGCCGCCGAGGCCGCCCACGCTGGAAATCGTGAAGCAGGCGCCCTGCATTTCCGCCGCGGACAGCTTGCCGTCACGCGCCTTGGCCGCCAGTTCGCCGCACTCGGCTGCCAGCTGCGCCACGCCCTTTCTATCCGCGTCGCGGATGACCGGCACCACCAGACCGCCCGGCGTGTCGGCGGCGAAGCCGATGTGGCAGTACTGCTTCATGATCAGCGCCGGTTCTTCCGCCTGCAGGTCGATCGAGCTGTTGAACTCGGGGAATTTCTTCAGCGCCGCGCACACCGCCTTGATGATGAAGGCCAGCATGGTGAGCTTGACGCCGGCCTTGGCCTGTTCCGCGTTGATCTGCTGACGGAAGGCTTCGAGGTCGGTCACGTCCGCTTCTTCGTGGTAGGTGACCGCCGGGATCATGACCCAGTTGCGAGCCAGATTCGCGGCCGACAGCTTGCGGATGCGCGACAGCGGCTTGCGTTCGATTTCGCCGAACTTCGTGAAATCGACCTTGGGCCAGGGCAGCAGATCCAGTCCTCCACCGCCGCCGGTCGCGGCCGGTGCGGTGGCCGGCGCCTGCAGCGCGCCCTTGACGAAGGCGTTGATGTCTTCGCGTGTGATGCGGCCTTTCGGACCGCTGGCTTTCACGCGGGCGAGATCGACGCCCAGTTCGCGCGCATAGGCACGCATCGACGGGCTGGCGTGCGCCTTCTTGCCGCCCACCAGTTCGGCCGCGATGTCCGCGGCACTGGGCAGGGCGACTGCGCCGGCGGCCGGCGTGTAGTCGCCGCGGGCCGACTGCGTGGTCGTGGCCGGTGCAGCGCTGGCGGCTGTGATGGGAGCGGCGACCGGCGCGGCGGCGACAGCCGCTGTCGGAGCCGGCGCCGCGGCGGCCGCAACAGGCGCCGATGCGGGCGCCGGCGCAGCGGCGGGTGCGGCGGCGGGCGCGGCGGCGGGCGCCTCGCCCACCTCCATCGTGCCGATCACGCTGCCCTGCGACACGCGGTCGCCGACCTTCACCGTGATCTGGCCGATGACGCCGGCGTGCGGCGCCGGAATGTCCATCGTGGCCTTGTCCGATTCGAGTGATACCAGCGGCGCGTCGGCTTCGACGCGGTCGCCGGGTTTGACCATCACTTCGATGACGGGGACATCGGAGAAGTCGCCGATGTCGGGTACTTCGATATTGATCGTGCTCATTCAAGCCTCGCATTCGATGCGGCCGCGCACAGCGCGACCGGGGCGTGGGTATTGAAGGCCGACCGTCGATCGGCGCGGACAGGTCCGGTCACCGCGGACAAAGACCGTGAAGCGTCTTCATCCGGGGCGATCAGCCGTGTCGGCGTCGATCCGCGGTCCGCTTCTTCCGACTCAGACGTACAGCGGGTTCGGCTTGGTCACGTCCAGACCGTAGCGCGCGATGGCTTCCGCCACCTTCGCCCGGTCCAGCGCACCGTCGTCGGCCAGCGCCTTCAGCGCCGCCACCGTCACCCAGTGTCTGTCCACCTCGAAATGCGAGCGCAGCGCCTCGCGCGTGTCCGAGCGGCCGAAGCCGTCGGTACCCAGCACGACGTAGCGACGCGGCACGTAGGCGCGGATCTGCTCGGCGAACAGGCGCACGTAGTCGGTCGCCGCGATCACCGGACCGCGCGTGTCGCGCAGGCAGTTCTCGACGTGCGAGGCGCGCGGCGTCTCCAGCGGGTTGAGCAGGTTCCAGCGTGCGCAGTCGGCGCCGTCGCGGGCCAGTTGCGTGAAGCTCGGGCAGGACCAAAGATCGGCTTCGACGCCCCAGTCGCTCTTCAGCAGGTCGGCGGCGGCGATCACTTCGCGGAAGATGGTGCCGCTGCCGGTCAGCTGCACGCGCGGGCCGTTGGAGGCAGCACCGCGGCGGAACAGGTACATGCCCTTCAGGATGTCCGCCTCGGCACCTTCCGGCATCGCCGGGTGCTCGTAGTTCTCGTTCATCACCGTCAGGTAATAGAACACGTCCTCCTGCTCGGCCATCATGCGGCGAAGACCGTCCTGCACGATCACCGCGACTTCGTACGAGAAGGTCGGGTCGTAGCTGATGCAGTTCGGCACCGCGCCCGACCACAGGTGGGAATGGCCGTCCTCGTGCTGCAACCCTTCGCCGTTCAGCGTGGTGCGACCGGCCGTGCCGCCGACCAGGAAACCGCGTGAGCGCTGGTCGCCGGCGGCCCAGATCAGGTCACCGATGCGCTGGAAGCCGAACATCGAATAGAAGATGTAGATCGGAATCGTCGCCACGCCATGCACCGAGTAGGCGGTGGCAGCGGCGATCCAGTCGCTCATGCCACCGGCTTCGTTGATGCCTTCCTGCAGGATCTGGCCGGTCTTCGACTCCTTGTAGAACATGAGCTGGTCGGCGTCCTGCGGCACGTACTTCTGGCCCTCCTGGTTCCAGATGCCGATCTGCCGGAACATGCCTTCCATGCCGAAGGTGCGCGATTCGTCGGGCACGATGGGCACCACGCGCTTGCCGATGTGCGGGTCGCGCAGCAGGATGTTCATGATGCGCACGAAGGCCATCGTGGTGGACAGTTCGCGGCCTTCACCGGACGCCTTCAGCAGCGCATCGAAGGCCGACAGCGGGGGCACTTCGAGCGGTTCGGCCTTGGAACGACGCTGCGGCAGGTAGCCGCCGAGCGCCATCCGGCGCTCGCGCATATAGGCCACTTCCTTCGAGTTCTCGTCGAACTTCAGATAAGGCAGCGATTCCAGTTCGCTGTCCTTGATCGGCAGGTCGAAGCGGTCGCGGAATTCGCGCAGCGATTCCAGATCGACCTTCTTCTGCTGGTGCGAAATGTTCTGCGCCTCGCCCGAACCACCCATGCCGTAGCCCTTGATGGTCTTGGCCAGAATGACGGTGGGCTGGCCGGTGTGGTTCACCGCCGAGTGGTAGGCGGCATACACCTTGTGCGGATCATGACCGCCGCGGTTCAGGCGGAAGATGTCGTCGTTGCTCCAGTTGGCGACCATGGCCGCCAGCTCCGGATACTTGCCGAAGAAGTGCTCGCGCACATAGGCGCCGTCGCGCGCCTTCATGGTCTGGTATTCGCCGTCGACCACTTCCATCATGCGCTGCGCCAGCAGGCCGGTCTTGTCCTGTGCCAGCAGCGGATCCCAGTAGCTGCCCCACAGCAGCTTGATCACGTTCCAGCCGGCGCCGCGGAAATCGCCCTCCAGTTCCTGGATGATCTTGCCATTGCCGCGCACCGGGCCGTCGAGGCGCTGCAGATTGCAGTTCACGACGAAGATCAGGTTGTCGAGCTTTTCGCGTGCCGCCATCGCGATCTCGCCCAGCGTTTCCGGCTCGTCGGTCTCGCCGTCGCCGATGAAGCACCACACCTTGCGGCCTTCGGTGTTGGCGATGCCGCGGTCCTGCAGATACTTCATGAAGCGGGCCTGGTAGATGGCCTGCAGCGGGCCCAGGCCCATCGATACGGTCGGGAACTGCCAGAAGTCCGGCATCAGCCACGGATGCGGGTAGCTCGACAGACCCTTGCCGCCGACTTCCTGGCGGAAGCTGTCGAGTTGCGCCTCGCTCAGCCGGTCGAGCATGAAGGCGCGGGCGTAGATGCCGGGCGCCGAGTGACCCTGGAAGTAGATCAGGTCGCCGCCGTGAGTCGGGCTGGGGGCGTGCCAGAACCAGTTGAAGCCCACGTCGTACAGCGTGGCGCTGGAGCCGAAGCTGGCGATGTGGCCGCCAACGTTGGTGTCCTTGTTCGCGCGCAGCACCATGGCCATCGCATTCCAGCGGATGTAGCTGCGGATGCGGTGCTCGATCTCGTAATCACCGGGTGCCTGCACCTGCTTGCCGGCCGGGATGGTGTTTACATAGGCGGTGGTGGCCGAGTACGGAATGTTGATGCCGGCGCGCCGCGACAGCTCGGTCAGCCGCTCGATCAGGTAATGCGCACGCTGCTCGCCGGCGTGTTCGATCACGCCTTCCAGCGCGTCGAGCCATTCCTGGGTTTCGACGGCGTCCGGGTCGGAAGCGAGCAGGGGATTGGGTAGTGCAGACATCCAGGCTTTCTCCTCTTTTTTGATCGAGCCGTTCGATCAAATGCACCGCCGATGCACAACCCGGTCGGGGCATGGAGCCCGCCCGGGGTCGTCAGCGTGCCGGGCGAGGAGATGCTCGTCCGAGGCGCCTGTCCGTCTGCGCATGGGTGATGCAAGTGTCGACAGCTCTGAAGCGGCAGCGGGTAGCTGCCATGGCAGCGTCGAACGCAGGGATCGCCCGCGTCGACGTGTCGCAATTATGGACACCCCCCGGACTTGCCGCCAGTGGTGGAAAACCGAAATCCGGTCGTCCGGCCGCAAAAAAGCGGGCAACTCCGGGGCCGGAGTGCCCGCAACCGAGGAGATCGTCTGGTCTTGTACAAGACCCGGATGGCGTACGACGGGTGAAGGATCGCCTCACCCGGATCGCGCGTCAGCCGTGCTGTATGTAGGCCACGTGGGTTTCCGTGTACTCGTACAGCCCGTGCTTGCCGTCGGCACCGCCTATGCCCGACTTGCGGCGGCCGGCGTGGAAACCCTGCATCGCCTCGAAGTTCTCGCGATTGACATAGGTTTCACCGAACTGCAGGTCGCGGATCGCGCGCATTGCAGCATTCAGATCGCGCGTATAGACCGACGAGGTCAGGCCGTAGTCCGACGCGTTGGCGTGGGCCACCGCCTCGTCCAGATCGTCGACCAGCTGCACCGGCAGCACCGGGCCGAAGATTTCCTTGCGCATGATGTCCATGTCGGCGTGGCAGTTGATCAGCACGGTGGGTTCGTAGTGATAGCCGGACGCGCGGTCGGCGATCTGGCCGCCGAGCACGCACTGGGCGCCGTCGCGCTTCGCCTGTTCGACCATGGCGGCGACCTTGTCCAGGCCTTCCTTGTTCACCAGCGGGCCCATGTCGATGCTCGGGTCGGCGATCGGGTCGCCGTAGCGGGTCGCCGCCATCTTCGCGGTGAGCTTGGTGATGAACTCGTCGGCCACTGCGCGCTGCACGTAGATGCGCTCGGCGCAGTTGCACACCTGTCCGGTGTTGATGACGCGCGAGGCGGTGATCGCGGTCGAGGCGAGATCGAGGTCGGCGTCGGCCAGCACGATGGCCGGCGCCTTGCCGCCCAGTTCAAGATTGACGCGGGTCAGGTTGCGGCCGGCGGCCTGCATGATGCGACTGCCGGTCTCGACGCTGCCGGTGAAGCTCACCATGTCGATGGCGCGGCTGCCGGTCAGCGCGGCGCCGGTGGTTTCACCGCGGCCGCCGACCAGATTGAACACGCCGCGCGGCAGTTCGGCGGCATGTACCAGCTTGGCGAACAGGAAGGCGTTGAGCGGTGTTTCCTCGCTCGGCTTGATCACGATGGTGTTGCCGGTGACCAGCGCTGGCGCCATCTTGCGGGCGATCAGGAAGAGCGGGAAGTTCCACGGCAGCACGCCGGCAACCACGCCGACCGGCTTGCGCAGCAGGAATATGCTTTCGCCCGGGCGGTCGCTGGTGAGCACCTCGCCTTCGATGCGGCGTGCCCATTCCGCCATGTAGTCGAGGTAGTCGGCAGTGAAGTCGACCTCGACCCGCGCCAGGCCCAGCGTCTTGCCCTGTTCCAGCGTCAGCAGGCGCGCCATCTCCTCGCGCACGCCGCGCAGGCCTTCGGCCACCTTGCGCAGCCAGCCGGCGCGCTGGATGGCCGGCAGCTTCGCCCACAGGGGCTGCGCCGCGCGGGCGGCGGCGATCGCACGCTCGACCGCGGCGACGCCGGCTTCCGGCACCGTGTCGAGCAAGGCGTGCGTGGCCGGATTGAACACCTCGATGCGGGTGGCGACGTCGGCCTCGTCGAAGCGTCCGTCGATGTAATTGTGATGGGTACTCATTGCAGCTTCTCCTTGGGACGGAAATCAGGCGGCACGCGTCATGCGTTTGCCGAAGGACTCGGACAGGTAACCGAAGGTGAGGCCGGCGACCCAGGTCAGGCCGACGAACAGCGCCTTCTCGAAGGTGTCGCCGGTGGCGCCGAAATAGGTGGCCGCGCCAAGGAAGGCGGCCGGTGTGTAGGACAGCGCCGCGACGTCGGCCATCGCCACCAGCACGAAGGCCAGCACCGCGACCAGCAGCGCCAGCGCCGGCAGGCTGCCGCCGGCCAGCGCGACCAGCCACATCGTGCCGGCGGTCAGCACGACGCCGGCCAGCGCGGCGAAGGCCGACTTGCCGAGCGCCTGACTGCCGCCGCCGGCGGCGAAGAAGGTGGCCCAGGCGACGAAGCCTATCCACGGGTTCAGCTGCAGGTTCGGCATGCCGATGCTCAGGCAGACCCACAGTGCGACCAGCAGGGCGATGCTCAGTGCGAGTGCGTGCAGCAGTTTCATTTGATGCCTCCTTGAGTGAGGCCGGAGGCGCGCCGCGGCACGCCTCCGGCCGGGACTTACCAGACGTAGGCGTACTTGATGTTGATGCTGTTGTTGACCGGCCGGTTCTCGCCCTCGATGCCGTGCGAGTAGCGCAGCGCGATCGACTGGTTACCGTAGTAATGGAACATCACGCCGAGCGAACCATCGAAGCCCCACGAGTCATCGGCGCCGTTGCGGCCGCTGATGCGCTCGTAGTCGACACCGGCGAACGGCTCCAGCCAGTCGTTCACGCGGTAGCCGAAGCGGTTGTTGGTGTGCCACAGCATGCCCGGGCGATTGCCGTCGTCGCGCCGGCTCTGCGCGACGAAGCCCAGGTCGCCGGTCCAGCCGATGCGCTCGGTCAGCGGCACGTACCACAGCAGGCTGGACAGGTTCTTCCAGTTGGTGTCGCTGACGTCCTTGTCGCCGATCGGGATCTGCAGGAAGGTCTGGAAACCCAGGGTCGAACCGGGCGTCGGCTTGTACCAGATGGCCGCGCCGGTGATGGTGTCGCCGAAACCGCTGATGTGCCGCGCGTCCGGGTCGACGGCGTCGCGGTTGCGGATGCCCACCGTCGGCTGGATGACCTCGAAGGCCAGACCGATGTTGCGGTTCGACTCGGGCGTCCAGAAGCGCACGTACTTCGACAGGCCGATGATCTTCTGCGCGCTGTTGCCGCGCTGACGGTCGCCGTCGTTGTCGAACAGACGACTGTCGCGCTGCACGGTGGCGTACTGCACGAACACGTTGAACGGCTGGTCGAAATTGACCGGCAGGTCGTACTCGTGCGGACCGATCACGTCGAAGGTGGTCTGGGCACTGGCGCTGCCGGACAGCAGCGCCAGTGCGATACTGGAAGAGGAGACGACAGCCTTTGCGGCGCGGGCGGGAGTGATTGCAGCAGTGCTCATGAGGGTATGTCCTTGTTATGGTTTGTCAGGCGGGCGCACGGTGGGCCGGGCGCCCCGGCCGATCACTTCCTGGGCAGCTTGAACACCCAGATGACGCCGCCCTGCGGCACGGTGGTCTTCTTGTCGAGCACTGCATTGAAGGCGCCCTGCATGCGTTCGGCATCGACGCCCCAGCCCGACTGCACGGCGATGTACTGTTCGCCGTCGACCTCGAAGCTGGAGGGCACGCCGGTCACACCCGAGTTGGTCGGGAATTCCCACAGCAGCTTGCCGGTGCTGGCGTTGAAGGCGCGGAACTTGCGGTCGTTGGTGCCTCCACCGAACACCAGGTTGCCGGCCGTGGTCATCAGCGGGCCCCAGTTCATTTCCGGGTAGGTGTGGGTCCACACCTTCTTGCCGGTCTTGAGGTCCCAGGCCTGCACTTCGCCGATATGCACCTTCGACTCCGGCGTCATGCGCACATTGGTGAGCACGTTCTCGATCGACACGCCGAGGTAGAGATCGCCCTTGTTGTACTTGACCGGCTCGCCGGTCAGTTCCGAGCACAGATTGTTCTGCGCCGGGATGTAGAGCAGGCCGGTATGCGGGTTGTAGGCCTCGGGCGGCCAGTCCTTGCCGCCCCACAGCGAGGGGCAGAAATTCACCGTCTTGCCGGTGGCCGGGATGCGTGCCGGGTCGTAGGTCGGGCGGCCGGTCTTCGGGTCGAGCCGGGTGAACACGTTCTGCGTGACGTAGGGCCAGGCATCGACGTAATTCACCTTGCTGTCGGTGCGCTCCAGCATCCACAGATAGCCGTTGCGGCCGGCGTGCACCAGCGACTTCACCTTCCTGCCCTTGTGCTCGAGGTCGATCAGCAGCGGGGCCGACACCTCGTCCCAGTCCCACGAGTCGTTGTGGTGGTACTGGTGATAGCCCTTGAGCTTGCCGGTGTCGACATCCAGTGCCAGCACCGAGTTGGCGTACAGGTTGTCGCCGCTGCGCGTGTCGGCCATCCACGGGCCGGCGTTGCCGACGCCCCAGAAGGCGAGGTTAGTGTCCGGGTCGTAGGTGCCGGTGATCCACACCGAGCCGCCGCCGCGCTTGTAGGTATCGCCCGGCCAGCTGTCGCCGCCCGGTTCGCCGGGGCCGGCGATGGTGTAGGTGCGCCACGCTTCCTTGCCGGTGTCGGCATCGAAGGCGGCGACGAAACCGCGGATGCCGTACTCGCCACCCGAACTGCCGATCATGATCTTGCCCTTGGCCGCCAGGGGCGCCAGCGTCATGTAGTAGCCGGACTTCCAGTCGGCGACCGCGGTTTTCCACACCTCCTTGCCGGTCTTCGCGTCGAGCGCGACCAGGAAGGCGTCGGTGGTGGCCATGTAGACGCGGTCACCGTACAGCGCGACGCCGCGGTTGGTCGGGTGCAGCTGCTGCAGCTCGTCCGGAATGGTCTTCTTGTAGCGCCAGATCTCGCGGCCGGTCTTCGCTTCCAGACAGATGACCTGGTTGTTCGGCGTGGCGACGAACATGTAGCCGTTGTTCACGATGGGCGGCGCCTGATGCCCTTCGGTCATGCCGGTCGAGAACGCCCAGGCCAGCTGCAACTTGTCGACGTTCCTGTCGCTCACCTGCTTGAGCGGGCTGTAGCCCCAGCCGGCGTAGTTAGCGCGGTACATCAGCCAGTTCTGCGCCTCAGGCTTGTTCAGCCGAGCGTCGGTCACCGGCGTGTAGGCCGGCAGCGCACCGGCCACCAGCGGTGCGAGCAGTGCCGCCGCGAGGGCGGTCCGCTTCATCATGGTTCTCATGCTTCCTCCTGTGTTTTAGGGCGAAGGTGTGGTCGCGCCTCGTGGGTGCGACCGCTGCTGCAGCCCGGACGCTTCGCCTTGTGACGTCCGGGCGGTGTAAAGCGGGATTGGCCGGTCAGCCCTTGCGCACGCCGGGAACGGAGCTGAACGCGCCGGCCACCACCAGCTCGCCGTTCTCGCTCTTCAACGGCAGCCAGGGCAGCGCGCGTCCGGCCGGACCGGCGGTGACGGCGCCGGCCTTCAGCGGATCGAACTTCGAGAAATGGCAGAAACAGAACATCGCGCCGCCGTTGGCGTCCCACTCGCTGACCTCGCAGCCCTGGTGGGTGCACACCGCCGAGTAGGCGAGCACGCCGTCGGCGCTGCGGGCACGGGTTTCTTCGTCGAGCGAAGCCGGGTCGAAGCGCATCAGGATGACGCGACCCAGACGGCTGCCGTCGCGCACCAGCGCATCGGTCGCGGCGAAGGGCAGTGCGCGCACCGGCTTGCTGGCGAGCGGAATGTCGGCCGCCTTCAGCGGCTGCGGCGGCCCCTCTTCGTCCATGCGTACCAGGCGGTCACCCGGTTGCGGCGGCAGGTCGGCCGGCTCGCTGGCCTGCGCGCCACGCAGGCCGCCGCCGAGCATGACGGTGACCGCGATGGCGGCCTTCATTGCATCGCGACGCTGCATGCAGCAGGGGGCGCACGCGCTGTCGGCGATTTTTTTCGTGTTGTCCTTGTCCATGGTCTCCTCGCAGGTTCGGTGTGGCGAACAGCCTTGGAGCGAGCGGCGTGCCATGTGCCGGACGTGGCTTCGATATGCGGATGGACTGTGTTGCAGACGTGTTTCAAACGACGCAGTGACGCCGAATTTGCCCGCCAGCGCAGGGAATCCATCCCGCGGGCGAGCCCGATCGAGGGCGGCGGGATTTCCCGCTCAGGTGAGACGGAATCTCACTTGAAGTGAGACAAATCCTTGTAATTCAGTGGCTTGCATGGGTGTGAAGATGCTGCGGTGCAGCGGAGATTCCGCTTGAAGCGCGCGGAAGGCGTCTCCTACACTGTCGCGAAAACAGCCGGCGGCCTGACCGCACGGCGATGACGAAAACGTGTCGGAGGAGGACGGGCCATGCGATTCAGGGACGAGTTTTCGCAACACATGCGGCGGGTCGCCGCAGCGTCGGATGCGCGCGCCGGCGCGCTCGCGCTGGCGGGCGAGGAGCGCATCGCCGATTCCTGGCGGCGCTCGCTGGAGCTCTACCGGGTGGACCCCGAAGTGCCGGCGGCGCCGCGCATCCTCAGTGCGGCGGAGGTGCGCGAGCGCTTAGGCCGCATCGAATCCTTCCTGCAGCTCGCGCGCCTGGGCGTGGGCAAGCTGCACAGCCAGATCAAGGACGCCGGCTATTGCGTGCTGATGACCGACGCCGACGGCAGCACCGTCGATTTCCGTGGCCTGCCGACCATCGATCACGAATTCAAGTCGCGCGGTTTCCGTGTCGGCGCCTGCTGGTCCGAGCAGGACGAAGGCACCTGCGGCGTCGGTACGACGCTGGTCGACCGCGCGCCCATCCTGGTACACAAGGGTGAGCATTTCCGCGCCTACAACATCGGCATCACGTGCAGCGCGGCACCGATCTTCGGTCCCGACAACGACATCATGGGCGTGCTGAACGCTTCGGCGCTGGCTTCACCGGACGACCGGCGCAGCCAGTCCGTCGTGTTCCAGCTGGTGGCGCAGAACGCCCGTTTCATCGAGAACGCCTGGTTCATCGAAGCCAACCGCCACCGGTGGACGCTACAGATCGGCGGCGCCGGTCGCGGGCTTGAACCGGAGCGCAGCTACCTGCTGGCGCTGGATGAGCGCGGCTACGTGGTGCAGGCCAATTTCCTCGCCCATGTCGAACTGCTGGAACACGCCGGTCCGCTGCCGCGTGCCTTCCACGAAGTGTTCGATCTGAGCGCCGACGAACTGCTGCGCGCGGCGCACGACCGTCCGGGCATGCCGGTCGCGTTGCGCCGGCTTACGACAGGCCAGGCGCTGTCGGCCATCGTGCGCGTGCCTGAACAGCGACGGGTCGCGCGGCGCTTGGTGCAGGGCCGCCACGACTTCAGCACGCTGACCGCGCGCGACACCCGCCTGGTCAGCGACATCCAGCGTCTGAAACGCATCGTGAACAGCCGCCTGCCCATCCTGCTGCTCGGCGAAACAGGTTCCGGCAAGGAAGCGTTCGCGCACGCCATCCACGCGCAGAGCGAGCGGCGCGACAAGCCCTTCGTTGCGCTGAACTGCGCGGCGATTCCGGAGAACCTGATCGAGAGCGAACTGTTCGGCTACCGCGAAGGCGCATTCACCGGCGCCAAGGCGAAGGGCGAGGCGGGCAAGATCCAGCTGTCCAGCGGCGGCACGCTCTTTCTCGACGAGATCGGCGACATGCCGCTGCCGCTGCAGACGCGGCTGCTGCGCGTTCTGGCCGAGGGCGAGGTGCTGCGTCTGGGCGGCACCGAGCCGGAGAAGGTCGATCTGAACGTCATCTGCGCCACCCACCGCGACCTCGAATCGCTGGTCGCCGGCGGCCGTTTCCGCGAGGACCTCTTCTACCGGCTCAACGCCGCCACCTTCACGCTGCCGCCGCTGCGTGCGCGCAGCGACCGGCGCGACGTTCTGCAGCAGGTGTTCGATGAGGAGTGCGCTGCGGCCGGTCGCGACATCGAGCTGCCGGCGGAACTGGCAGAAGAGCTGATGGGTTACGCCTGGCCCGGCAACATCCGCCAGCTGCGCAACACGCTGCGCTATGCGGTGGCAGTGTGCGAATCGGACACGATGTCGCGCGAGCATCTGCCGGACAACATCCTGCGCGCGCTCGACGAGCCGCCACCCGCCATCGCGCTGCCGCGCAGTGACGCCGAGGCGGACGAGCGGCGGCGCATCGTCGAAGCGATGGAAGCGACCGGCTGGCGCGCCACCGAGGCGGCCGCACTGATCGGCATGCCGCGCGCCACCTTCTACCGCCGGCTCAGCCGCTACGGCCTGGGTCGAGGGCGCTTCCCGAGCCGCTGACGCAGGACATCGCGGCCGCTGTCGGGGTCGGAAGACCCCTCCCACAGGAACCGGCTGAGGCCATGGGGCGAGAGTGATTTTGTGGGGGCGGCCCTGGCCGCGACGGGGCGGATGCTTGCCGCGGACGTCGATCCAGACCGCTGTCGCGATCAGGGCAGCGCGCCCGCAGCATCGGGCGCCAGCCGCGCGCGCACGAAGTCGATGTGCGCGTACATGGTGTCGCGGGCCTGCTCCGGTGCCCGTGCGCGGATCGCCTCCCACAGCGCGAAGTGCTGCTGCCACAGCGCCTCCGCCACCGCGCGGTCGCCGAAGCGCAGACCGGCATGATTCTGTGCCATGTGTTCGCGGTGCAGTGCGAGCAGATTGGCCTGCAGGTAACCGAACATCGCGTTGTGCGCAGCGGTGGCGATGGCGCCGTGCCACAGCGAATCGAGCAGCACTTCCTGCGCTTCGTCGTCGTCGCGCCGGGCGCGGCGCAGGCGGTCGATCACGCCGCGCAGCATCGTCAGGTCGGCACGCGTCGCGCGCTCAGCCGCGAAGGCGGCCGCCTCACCTTCGAGTACGCGGCGGAATTCCAGCATGTCCTTGCCAAGGTGCGGGTGTTCGGTCAGCAGCTGGCGCCACGGCGAGGTCAGCCCGCCGTGCAGGCGGTCGGTCACATAGACGCCACTACCCACGCGGCTGGCCAGCAGTCCGCGCGCTGCCAGGCGCTGCACCGCTTCGCGCAGCGTGCCGCGCGACACGCCCAGTTCATCTGCCAGCGCACGTTCGGCCGGCAGACGGGCGCCAGCGGCATAGCGGCCGTCGAGCAGGCGGCTTTCGAGTTCGCGGGTGGCGCGGTCGGCGGCGGTGGGCGGCATGGTGACGGGTGCAGAAGAATTGGTCCGACCAATTTTGCCTGAAGCAATGGCGCCGCGATCATCTCGCTCCATCGCACCCGAGGGTGCCCACCGGAGTTTCCGATGCACGCAGATCGTCCGCCGCGCCCCGATCAGGTCTATCTGTTCGGTACCTGCCTGATCGACCTTTTCGTGCCACAGGCCGGCGTCGATGCGGTACGTCTGCTGGAACGCGAAGGACTGACCGTGCATTTCCCGCGCGCCCAGACCTGCTGCGGCCAGCCGGCCTTCACCAGCGGCAATCCGGACGAGGCGCGCCGCGTGGCCGCCGCGCAGATTGCGCTGTTCGACCAGCCCTGGCCCATCGTCGTGCCGTCCGGCTCCTGTGCCGGCATGATGCGTCACCACTGGCCGACGCTGTTCGACGACGATCCGAAGATGCAGGCGCGCGCCCGCGATGTGGCCGGCCGCGTGTACGAACTGGCCGGCTTCCTGGTCGACGTGCTGCACGTCGACTACTCGGCTGCGAGCGCCGAGCCGGTCACCGTCGGCCTGCACACCTCGTGCAGTGCGCGACGCGAAATGGGTACCCGCGCGCACGGCGTGCAACTGCTGTCGGCACTGCCTGGCGTCACGCTGGACACGCATGCCAACGAATCGGAATGCTGCGGCTTCGGCGGGGTGTTCTCGCTCAAGCACGCGGACATATCGGGCGCCATCGTGCACGACAAGGTGGCCAGCCTGTCGGCGGTCTGCGAGCGCTTCGTCACCGCCGACTGCGGCTGCATGCTGAACATTTCGCACGCCGCCGAACACCAGGGTCGGGCGTTGCGCGGCGAGCACCTGGCGACCTTCCTGCTGCGTCGGCTGGAGGGACAGGCATGAGCGCGCGCGAACGCATCCTCGCCCGCCTGCGCGCGGCCGAGCCTGGCGCGCCGGTGGCGCCTCCCGACGTGGCGGCCTACTACGCGCAGCGACCACGGCTGACGCCGGGCGAGCGGCTGCAGCAACTGTGCGCACGACTGCGCGCCTCGCGCGCCGACGTGATGGTGGCGCAGCCGGCCGAGTGGGCACGCGTTGCGGCCGATGCGTTGCACCTGCGCGGCGTGCGTCGCCTGGCGCTGAACGGCGAAGTGCGCGCCGAAGAGCTGGCGGCGACCTTGCCGCCCGTCATCGAGGCGGTGCGCTTCGACGGCGAGATCGAGTCCTGGAAGCAGGAAATGTTTGCGACCATCGACGCCGGGTTCACACCGGCCTCCGCCGGCATTGCGGCCACCGGCGCGCTGCTGCTGAACCACGGCGGCGCGCTGCCGCGCACGCTGTCGCTGGTGCCGCCGATCAGCCTGGTCTGCGTCGACGCGCGCGATCTGTACGACGACCTCCACCACGCGTCGAGCAGCCAGCGCTGGGCCGACGACATGCCGACCAACCGCGTGCTGGTGTCCAGCCCGTCGCGTACCGCAGACATCCAGCAGACGCTGGCCTACGGCGCGCACGGCCCGCGCGAACTGGTCGTGGTGGTGATCGCCGACGGAGACTTGGCATGAGTGCGCAGCCCATGCATTTCGTGTCGCCGGCGCAGTTCCGCGATCGCGTCAGCGAGGCGCTGGCGGATGACGGGCTGCGCGACAACTTCCGCAGCGCGATGAACTTCCTGCGCGACAAGCGTGCCAGCCAGTTTCCGGACCCGGTCGAAACCGAGGCGCTGCGCGATCTTGGCGAGGCGGTGCGCAAGCACGCGCTGGCGCACCTGCCGGCACTGCTGGAGAAGCTGGAGACGAATCTGCAGGCGCGCGGCGTCGAGGTGCACTGGGCGGAAACGCCGGGGGAGGCCTGCGCCATCATCCACCGCATCGCCACCGAAGCGGGCGCGACGCGCGTGATCAAGGGCAAATCCATGGTGAGCGAGGAGGTGGAACTGAACCACTACCTCGAAGCGCGCGGCGTCGAGTGTCTCGAATCGGACATGGGCGAGTACATCGTGCAGCTGGCTGGCGAACGGCCGTCGCACATCGTCATGCCGGCCATCCACAAGACGAAGCAGGACATCGCGCGGCTGTTCGAACAGAAGATTCCGGACGCCGGCTACACCGAGGACGTCGACGCGCTGATCCGCACCGGCCGCGAAGTGCTGCGCGAGCGCTTCATGCAGGCCGACATCGGCATTTCCGGCGTCAATTTCGCGATCGCCGAAACCGGCACGCTGTGGCTGGTCGAGAACGAGGGCAACGGTCGGCTGTCGACGACGGTGCCGGACATCCACATCGCGATGATGGGTATCGAGAAGGTGGTCGATACGCTGGAACACGCGATGCCGCTGGCCAGCCTGCTGCCGCGCTCGGCCACCGGTCAGGCCGCCACCACCTATTTCAACCTGATCACCGGTCCGCGTCGGCCCGGCGACCAGGACGGGCCGCGGCGCATGCACCTGGTGCTGCTCGACAACGGTCGCACCCAGGCCTATGCAGACGCCCAGCTGCGCGCAACGCTGCAGTGCATACGCTGCGGCGCGTGCATGAACCACTGCCCGGTCTATGCGCGCGTTGGCGGCCATGCCTACGGCACCACCTATCCTGGGCCGATCGGCCAGATCCTGTCGCCGCACCTGCTGGGGCTGGACGACAGCCGCGATCTGCCGACCGCCTCCAGCCTGTGCGGCGCTTGCGCCGAGGTGTGCCCGGTGCGCATCCCTATCCCGTCGTTGCTGATGCGCCTGCGTACCGAAGCCAATCGCGCGCCTGGTGCCGCGGTGGCGCAGCCGCTGGCCGGGCAGGGGGCTTCGTTCAGCGTCGGGCAGAAGCTGGTGTGGCGCTTCTGGAGCGGCATCTACGCCAGCCCCGGACGTTACCGGCTGCTGCGCTGGGCGGCCACCCGCTTCCGCTGGCTGGCACCGCGCCGGCAGATGGGCTGGACGCAACACCGCACACCGCTGCGGCCGGCCGCGCGCAGCCTGCACGATCTGATGAAGGCGCGCGGACAGCCGCGTTGACCGGTGGCTTCAAGTTTTGGCGCGGTCTGTCGATACCCCGGGGATACCGCTGCCTCCGAGGCCGTCATGATTCCCGTGCGCAAGACCGATGTGGTGCTGGGCAAGCCCCTGCCGTATTCGCTGTACGACCAGAACAACAAACTGCTGCTGAAAGCCGGCGTCGTGGTGCAGACGCAGAACCAGCTCGACGTGCTGAGCGAGCGCGGTCTGTACCGCGACCGCATGGCGGCCAATCAGGTGCAGGCGCCGTCCAGCATCGTGCCGGACGGCGAGCCGGCACCGGACAAGGACGGCATCCTGCTCGACCTGGAGGACATCCGGCTGCAGGTCGGCGACCTGCTGCAACTGCAGGGCGTCGCCACCGACGCACCGCGCCATGCGGTGAAGCTGCTCGGCTACGCGAAGGGACGCAGCGTCATGGTGACGCCGCCGATGGTCGATGGCGCCTACGCGATGGTGAAACAGGACGCCGCCTTCGTCGTCCGTTTCTTCTCCGGCAAGAGCGTGTACGCCTTCCCCGCGCACGTGCTGAAGATGTCGAACACGCCCTTTCCCTACCTGCACCTGAGCTATCCGAAGAAGGTGCGTGGCATGCGCGTGCGCCGCGCCCAGCGCGCCAGCGTGCGGCTGATCTCGTCGGTCACCGACATGTATGGAGCGCTGTACGCCGGCACCCTGGTCGATATCAGCAAGGGCGGGGCGTTGCTTGCCGCCAAGGCCGCGCTGGGTGAAATCGGCGACCTGTTGCAGTTGAAGTTCAGGCTGCAGTTCGACGACATCGACCAGTTCGTGCATGTCAAGGCGGGCATCCGCTCGGTACGCAGCAACCCGGAGCCGGAGAGCGAGACCCTCGCACTGCATCACGGACTCGAGTTCGTCGAGGTGCAGGGCAGCGACCGGCTGGCGCTGTCGGCCTATACCTATCAGAAGCTGATCGAAGCGAGCGACGTGGCCTGAATCTGCGCCTGTACGGACGAAATGCGGCGCAATGCCGCATCCGGGCGTAACATTCGCGCCGTCCATGCACGGAGCGACGCCATGAAATGCCCGTTCTGCAGCTCCCCCGATACCCAGGTGGTCGAAACCCGCGAAAGCGAGGATGGCGACATCATCCGTCGCCGGCGCCGCTGTGCGCACTGCGACAAGCGCTTCACCACCTACGAGCGGGTCGAGCTGAAGATGCCGCAGATCGTCAAGAAGGACGGTCGGCGCGCCGACTACGATCGCGAAAAGCTGCGCGCCAGCATGATGCTGGCGCTGCGCAAGCGCCCGGTCACCACCGAGTCGGTGGATCTGGCGATGGACCGCATCGAGGAGCGCCTGCTCACGATGGGGGTGCGCGAACTGGCGACCGACCGCCTCGGCGAACTGGTGATGCGTGAACTGAAGAAGCTCGACAAGATCGGCTACATCCGCTTCGCCAGCGTCTATCGCAACTTCGAGGATGTCGATGAATTTTCAGAGGTCGTGCGCGAGGTGACCAAACCGCCGCGCGCGCCGCGCAAGACGGGAGGCTGAATGGCGCACGACGCCTCGCTTGACACCCTTTTCATGGCGCGCGCGCTGAAGCTGGCCGCGCGTGGTCTGTGGACCACCTCGCCGAATCCGCGCGTCGGCTGCGTACTCGTGCGCGACGGGCAGATCGTCGGCGAAGGCTGGCATGAGAAGGCCGGCGAACCCCACGCAGAAGTGCACGCGTTGCGCGCCGCCGGCGAAGCCGCGCGTGGGGCGACCGCCTATGTCACGCTGGAACCCTGCAGCCACCACGGCCGCACGCCACCCTGTGCCGATGCGCTGATCTCCGCGGGGGTCGCGCGCGTGGTCGCCGCTATGCAGGACCCGAATCCGCTGGTCGCCGGCAACGGTCTGGCAAGCCTGCGCGCCGCCGGCATCGCGACCGACTGCGGCGTGCTGGAAGGCGATGCGCGCGAACTGAACATCGGTTTCGTGTCGCGCATGACGCGCGGCAAGCCCTGGGTCAGGCTGAAAACCGCCTCGACGCTGGACGGCGTGACGGCGCTGGAGAACGGCGTCAGCCAGTGGATTACCGGCGCCGCGGCCCGACGTGACGGCCACCGCTGGCGGGCACGCGCCTGTGCGGTGCTGTCCGGCATCGGCACGGTGATCGAGGACGACCCCAGCCTGACCGTGCGCGAAGTCGATACCCCGCGCCAGCCGCTGCGCATCATTGTCGACGCGCGGTTGCAGCTGACGCCGCAGGCGAAGCTGTTTGCCGACATCGAACGTTCACCGCTGCTGGTCGTGTGTGCGTCCGACGACACGCCGAAGGCGCAGGCCCTGCGCGACGCCGGCGCCGAACTGCTGGTGCTGCCGAACGAGGGCGGCAAGGTTGACCTGCCCGCGATGTTCCAGGCGCTGGGCGCGCGGGGGCTGAACGAGGTGCACGCCGAATCCGGTCACAAGCTGAACGGCTCGCTGCTCCGCGAGGGCTGTGTGGACGAACTGCTGATGTATCTGGCGCCCACCGTGCTCGGGCGCGGCATGGGCCTGTTCAATCTGGGCCCCTTCGACACGCTGGCCCAGCGCATCGATGTAGACGTCCGCGACATGCGGGCGGTGGGCAAGGACTGGCGGCTGCTGGCCCGGCTTAGACCTTCGTCTTGAGCGCGGGCCGTTCCGCGGCATAGGCTTCGGCACAGGCTGATGTCGGGGTCAGAAGGCCCGTCCCACAGAACACCCCTCCGGTCGCCGACCGGGCGTGGTTCCTGTGGGAGCAGCCTTGGCCGCGACGTCAGCGGTGGGGCAATCAGCCTACCCGGATCGGCACGAACAGCCGGTTGTCGCCGCGCTGGATCAGCAGCGCGATGCGGCCCTTGGCCTTCTCCACCAGTCTTGCCAGTTCTTCCGCGCTGCCCACCGGCTGGCCGTTCACCGCGAGGATGGCGTCGCCGGGCTGGATGCCGGCCTGTGCGGCCGCACCGCCGGCGTCGGCCACGACCAGACCGCGGGTGACGCCCAGCTGTTGCGATTCGGCGCCGGTCAGCGGGCGCACGGCCAGACCGAGTCGGTCGCGGACCGGTCCGCTGTCGCGGCCACCTTCGTCGAGCGCTGCCACCTCGCTGTCGCTCTGTTCGCCCAGCGTCGCGCTCAGATCGCGTTCCGCACCCTGGCGCCACACCTTCATCTTCACCGTCTTGCCCGGCGCCAGATTGCCGATCACTTTCGGCAGGTCGAAGGAATCGGACACGGCGCGGCCATCGACCGACAGGATCACGTCGCCGGCCTGCAGACCGGCCTTGTCGGCCGGGCCGCCCTGTTCGACGTTGGCGACCAGCGCGCCGCGCGCGCGGTCGAGGCCGAAGCTGTCGGCCAGTTCGCGCGTGATCGGCTGGATGCTGACGCCGAGACGGGCGTGCTTGGCGCGTCCGTACTGCTTGATCTGATCGGCCACCCGCATCGCGACGTCGATCGGAATGGCGAAGGACAGACCCATGAAGCCGCCGGTGCGCGAGTAGATCTGCGAATTGATGCCGATCACCTCGCCGTTCAGGTTGAACAGCGGACCGCCGGAATTGCCGGGGTTGATCGCCACGTCGGTCTGGATGAAGGGCACCAGCGATTCGTCCGGCAGCGCGCGCGACTTGGCGCTGACGATGCCGGCCGTCACCGTGTTCTCGAAGCCGAAGGGTGCGCCGATGGCCGCCACCCACTCGCCGACGCGGGTGGTGTCGGCGTTGCCCAGCTTCACCGCCGGCAGGTTTTTCGCCTCGATCTTGATCAGCGCGACGTCGGTTCGCTTGTCGCTGCCGATCACCTTGGCCTTGTACTCGCGCTTGTCGGTGAACTTGACCGTCACCTCGGCGGCGTCGGCCACCACGTGCGCATTGGTCAGGATGTAGCCGTCAGGGCTGATGACAAAGCCGGAGCCGATGCCGCGCGGCGCCGGGCCCTCGCCGCCGCGCTGCGGGTTCTGCGGCACCGGGATGCCGAAGCGGCGGAAGAACTCGAACATCGGATCGTTCGGATTGACCGCCACGCGCGAAGGCTTGCCGATCACGCTGATGTTCACCACGGACGGCGAGGTCTGCTCGACCAGCGTGCTGAAATCCGGCAGACCGGCAACCAGCGGCGCCGTGGTCGGCGCGGTGATGGTCGCCGCCTGTGCAATCTGCACCGGCTTCGACTGCGGTGCCGCTTCGGCGTGGCGCATCCAGTCGACCGTCGTCGCCGTGGCGCCCAGCCCGAAGGCGGTCGCGGTTAGCGCGGCGAGTGCGGTACGAGAAAGCTTGATCTTCATCGATGTCCTCTCCTGACGTGTGTTTGCGCGCCTGACAACCGGACTGAAATGAGTCGGCGCAACTTGTGGGCGAACGATGGAGCGGGGCCGGCGGCGGGCTGTTCCGGTGGCTTGCATCCGGAAACAATCGTCAAGCCGCGGGCCTAGCGCTGTTCAATCTGGGGAGCAAAAACGCCATATCAAGGGTCACACAGTGCTCAAACCTCTTGAAAACCCGGACTTGCACCGCCACCATGACCGATCCGGGTCGCCGAAGGCGGGCATGAGCCGGCCGCCGATCCACCATATATATAAGTACAGGAAGAACATGAAGAGCACTGACACCGGTCGTCCGACCCGCGAGGAAGCCGAAGCGGCCGTCCGCACCCTGATCCGCTGGACCGGCGACGATCCGGCGCGCGAAGGCCTGATCGACACGCCGAAGCGCGTGGTCAAGTCCTACGAGGAATTCTTTGCGGGCTACGCCGAAGATCCGCGCGAAATCCTGTCCCGCACCTTCGAGGAAGTCGAGGGCTACGACGAGGTGATTGCGCTGACCGGCATCCGCTTCGAAAGCCACTGCGAACACCACATGGTGCCCATCATCGGTACCGCTCATGTCGCCTACCTTCCGGACAGGCGTGTGGTCGGCATTTCCAAGCTGGCGCGGCTGGTCGAGGTGTTCGCCAAGCGCCTGCAGATTCAGGAGAAGATGACCGTGCAGGTGGCCGATACACTGTACGAGGTGCTGCAGCCGCGCGGCGTGGCAGTCGTGATCGAGGCCGCGCACGAATGCATGACCACGCGTGGTGTGCACAAGCCGGGCGTGGCCATGGTCACCAGCCGCATGCTGGGCCTGTTCCGCGACGATGCGCGCACCCGCCGCGAGTTCTTCGACCTGATCGGCCGCTCCGGCGGCAGCGGTAGCTGCGGCGTCTGAATTCACGCAGTGGTCCGTCTGGCAGACACATGGAGCCCGGGCGCTGATCGGCCCGGGCTTTTTTGTGTCCGTGCTCCGCAGGAGGCGATCGACCACATGGCTTCAATGCCGCGGAGCACGCCGAGCGACCGGGCGCGCGGCACCTTGCGCGTGCGCATGCCTCGCCGGTTTGGCGCGAACCGCTCCTGTTGCGCAAAAACCACAAGACTTGAGCCGGGGGCATACGTAATTCGACGCATGGCTTGCGGCCGACTTTACTGCTTCGGTACAGTCCGCCACACCTTCTGAAGCTCCGAAGGTGTGTAGCCCGGCAGTGCAGCGGCCGCGAGGCCGAATACGATCCGGGCACCCACTATCATCGCAAGAGGAGATTTGCGTAATGTCCAAGAAACTGCTTGCCGCTGCCATCGCCGCAGCGCTCGCCCCGGCCGCCGTCATGGCCGAAGCTTCCAACGTGACCATCTACGGTCGTGTCGACTACGGTTTCATGTCGCGTGGTGGTGACAACGGCGCCGCTTCGCAAGGTGGCCGCACTGGCCGCCTGAACGACTTCGAAGATGGCATCCTCGGTACCAATCGCTTCGGCTTCAAGGGCACCGAAGACCTGGGCAACGGTCTGAAGGCCATCTACGAATTCGAATTCGGCTTCTCCGGCGACAACGGCACCTCGTTCGGCAGCACCACCAACCGTCACAGCTGGGTCGGCCTGACCGGTGCCTTCGGTACCGCCCTCGGCGGCCGTGTGGATGGCGCCCGTTACTCCTTCGTCGGCAAGTACGACCCGTTCAAGAACCAGACCGTTGCCAACGCCGGTTCGCTGTTCGGTCGTACGTCTGGCCTCGGTCAAGCTGACCGTGCCGACAATGCTGTTGTGTACATCTCTCCGGAACTGGCCCCTGGCCTGAAGTTCCTGGCCGCTTACACGACCTCGCTGCTGTCGGAAGCTGGCAACAATCAAGCACTCTTCACCGGCGACATCGAAACCGGCGACACGCCCCTGTATGCGATTGCCGCCATGTACGACAATGGCCCGCTGAGCATCACGCTTGATTATGAAAATCTGAAGATCAAGCGCGCGAACACCGTGACTGGTGGCGACCTTGAGTACGATCTGTACGTTGCTGGTGCCAGCTATGATTTTGGCGTTGTCAAGCTCTTGGGTTACTACGAGAAGACCGAGGGCAGCAACCGCGCAAGTCGTGGTGATGTTGCAGGCGGTGCCGTTACTTCTGACGGTGACGGCTGGCTGATTGGTCTGGAAGCACCGGTCACGGCGAACATCAAGCTGAAGGCAAGCTATGTTCAGGCCAATGATGATCGTGCTGCTCAAAGCGATTGCTCGAAGTGGGGCTTCGGTGGCGAGTATGCCTTCTCGAAGCGCACCACGGCGTACGCAACCTACGCGAAGATTGACAATGATCGTAACGCCAACTGCGGTATCACCAAGAACGCCGCTGGTGCTGGTGCGAACGGTGGTGCGACCAACACCAACGGCACGTTCACGAACAACGCCTACGGCGATTCCGGCTTCAACGTCGGTCTGGCCCACACCTTCTAATCGGTTTCCGATCAGAAAGTCGTGCTCAAACGGGCGCCTTCGGGCGCCCGTTTTTCGTTGACCTTTCGTTGCGCAGGTACTCGTTTGACCAGGTTGTTGGTCGAGGTGAGGGGTGACGCGTCAGGTCAATATGCGGGAAGCGAAAGCGGTGCTGCCGGACCTGGCGGCGGCGCTGCGTGGGGCTGAATCTCGCGACGACCGATGGCGTGCTCGACGCCTATGCCGACGCAGGCGTATCAGTGCTGCGCTGCTGAGCAGCCCGCTGGGACCTTGACTAGATCGGCGCGACCTCTGGTCGCTGTGAGATCTCGGCACGTCGCGGGCTTCGATTAAGGCCGCAATCGCGAGCAAGCTCGCTCTCACAAAACCCCGCTCCGGCGGCGAACAGGGAGCGATCCTTGTGGGAGATTCTATGTTCCGGCGCAAGCGTTTTCGTGCTGTTTCGGGACAT
>NZ_JADMJL010000080.1 GCF_018780585.1 Methyloversatilis discipulorum
CCGAGGTGCCCCTCGGGAGGTAAAGACAATACAAGGAGCGGCCTTGGCCGCGACAAGGCCGCTGCGGTCCGCAGGCTTCGATTCAGGCCGCAGTCGGGGTCAGAAGACACCTCCAACAGAACTCCGGCCCTGGCCGTGGATCGGGCGCAATCCCCGTAGGAGCGGCCTTGGCCGCGACAGGGCCGCCGCAGTCCGCCGGCTTCGATTCAGGCCGCAGTCGGGGTCAGAAGACACCTCCAACAGAAACTCGGCTCCAGCCGTGGATCGGGCGCAATCCCCGTAGGAGCGGCCTTGGCCGCGACCGGGCGGCTGCATTCCGCCGGCTTCGGTACAGGCCGCGGTCGCGGTCAGAAGACCGCTCCTACACGATGCACCTCCGGTTGCGGCTCCGCCGTGCGCGCCTTCCATCCCGCCCCGTCATGCCCGGGTAATGACCACCTCGAGGTATTCGCTCGGCACCACCAGCGCATCCGGACCGCCGACGTTGAGTTCCTCCAGCAGGGCGAGAATGTCGCGCTCCAGTGCCGGGCGGACGTCCGGCGCCACGGCGCCGAAGGCCTTGTGGATCGGGCCGTAGAAGGCGCGGAACACCTCCAGCCAGTGGGCGGCCGAGCGGTAGCGGAAGACGAAATGCCGACGCTCGCAGCGCAGCTGTGCGGCACGGGTACCGAACAGCTCGATGATGTGCGGCTCGGTGCCCCACAGCGAGGGCGATTTCACACCTTGCGGCGGCGGCACGTAGGCGCCGATGATCTTGAACAGACGGCCGATGAAGCCGCCGGGCGTCCAGCTGGCGAGCGCGATGCGGCCGCCGGGGCGCACCACGCGCAGCATTTCGCTGGCGGCCGTGGCGTGGTCGGGCGTGAACATGACGCCGAAGGTCGACATCACCACGTCGAAGCTTGCGTCATCGAAGGGCAGTCGCTCCGCGTCCGCCACCTGAAACTGCGCCGTCAGGCCGTCCGCCGCGGCACGCACGCGGGCCTTGTCGAGCAGCGCCTCGACATAGTCGGTGGAGGTGACATCGGCAAAGCGGCGCGCGGCGGCGAGGGTCGCGTTGCCGTTGCCGGCAGCGACGTCGAGTACCTGTTCGCCGGCGCGCACGTCGGCGGCCTCAGCGAGTGTTTCGCCAACGATTTGCAGCGTGGTGCCGATGACGGCATAGTCACCGCTTGCCCAGGTGGCCTGCTGCCGTTGCTTGATGGCGTTGAAATCGGGCGCGGTGACTTGGGTTTCGAGTACGGCTGACATGGTGATCTCCTCAGGATGTTGTGGGGTGCGTCGCACCTGCCACGGCCCGATGGGCGTGTGCGTATTTCTATGCGTGTGGCGGTGTGCGACGACGGGGCCATTCTTCATGTCCGGGCCGGTGGGTGATTCACCGCATGTCGTTGAAACTTGCTCGCGGCTACGCGATTGCGCGATCACTTGATCGTGTGTCCGCGCCGATTGATGGGGACGCCGCCGGGGAGGGGCCATGCAGGGCGATCCGTTGTCCGATGTGCTTACGAGCGTGCGTCTGCGCGGCGCGATCTTCTATTACGTGAGCTGCGACGATCACTGGGTGGCGGACACGCCGCCGTCGCCGGAACTGGCCGACGCGCTCAGCCCCGGCGCCGAGCACGTGATCGCCTATCACATGATCCTGCGGGGAAACGGCTGGGTCGGCATGGAGGGTCAGGCGCCGACCAGGCTGCAGGCGGGCGACATCGTCATGTTCCCGCGCGGCGATGCCCACGTGCTGTCCAGCGCGCCCGGCATGCGCGCAGCCGGCGGCGATCAGTCCTGGCGCGCAACGACGCGCGACCACCCCCAACCGGTCCTGATTGCCCTCCACGACGGCGTGTGTGAGCTCGATGCCGAAGTGCCCTCCAGCCGCGCCAGCATCACGATGGTCTGCGGCTTCATCAGTTGCGATCTGAAGCCCTTCAACCCCTTGATCCAGGCCCTGCCGCCGATGCTGCACCTGCCGTCGAGCGGGGTCGGCGCCTGGGTGGCGCCCATGCTCGAACAGGCAGTGGCCGAGTCACGCCACCGGCGTGCGGGCAGCGCGGCGGTGCTCGAGCGCGTCAGCGAAATGGTGTTCGTCGATGCGGCGCGCCGCTGTCTCGAAGCCCTGCCGGAAGAGGGCGGCAGCGGCTGGCTCGCCGCGCTGCGCGATCGCTACATCGGCAAGGCGATCGCGCTGATGCACGCGCGCCCGGCGGAGGACTGGACGGTGGATGAACTGGGCCGACAGGTCGGCCTCTCCCGCTCCGCCCTGCACGAGCGTTTCGTCGACTGCGTCGGCATGCCGCCGATGCAGTACCTCACCCACTGGCGCATGCAGCTCGGCGCCAATCTGATGCGCGAAGGCCAGGCATCGGTCGCCTCCATCGCGCAGGAGATCGGCTACGAATCCGAAGCGGCGTTCTCGCGGGCGTTCAAGCGACTGACGGGCCAGCCGCCGGCGACATGGCGGCGGGCGCAGCGCGGGGCGGGGTAGTGGGAACGCGCCTCACAACGTCGCCACGTGAGACTCGACAACGCAGTGCTCGCGGAGGAGTCAATCGTCCTGGTCGTCGCGGCTCAGAAGTACCCTGAGCATGCGTTCAGGATTGGCGAGGAAATTGCGCGTGACGAGGTAATGCTCCGTGTCCTCGTATGCGACCTCCTCGATGCCGTCTGCGGTGAGCTGGAGGATGCGCGCATCGGGGTAGGCCATAAGGATCGGCGAATGCGTGGCCATGATGAACTGCGCGCCTTCGGCTATCAGGTCATGAATCCGGGAGAGCACCGCCAACTGGCGCTGGGGAGAGAGCGCCGCCTCGGGTTCGTCGAGGATGTACAGACCCTCGCCGCGGAAGCGTTGAGTCATCAGGGTGAGAAACGATTCGCCATGCGACTGTTCGTGCAACGAGCGCCCGCCGAATCCATCGATGACGCGCGCGCCAGCCATTGGCTCGGCGTCGAGATTCTCGATCTCCGTCGCCACATTGAAGAAGCTCTCCGCACGAAGGAAGAAACCGTCCTTCGGGCGCCGGACGCCTCGGGCGATACGCAGGAAGGCGTGAAGTTCCGAGTGCGACGCGCGCGTGCCAAAGTTGAAGTTGCGGCTGCCGCCCTCGGCATTGAACCCGAGCGCGACCGCGATCGCCTCAAGCAGCGTCGACTTCCCCGAGCCATTCTCGCCCACCAGGATAGTCATCTTCGGATGAAGATCGATCTGTTCGAGCGCCCGGATGGCCGGCAGCGCAAACGGATAGCGATCAAAGGAATCGACCTTGTCGCGCTGAAGGGAAATCCGCGAGACGAACTGACTTGTGATCATGGCGTCGAGGTTTGCAAGTGAGGGAGGTGGCTAGAGTTTGGCATGCGAAGGAAAACTTCCGGGCTGCTCTCTTGTTACCCGACAGCCTAGGATGCATGCGTGACGCTCTTGGTGCCTGCGCGCGGGAGAGCGTTCGGGCAACGCCCGCGTGGAGATCGGGAAATGTTGCTCCGTCCCCCGTCGTAACTGTTGTTACGCGTGCCTGGCCGCAGCATCGTGATCTATCATGACGCATCAAGATGAATCCTGACGGAGGCGATATGTCCGCCCAGACTCGCGAAAAGTTCTCATCTCAGGCCTCGCCCGAAGTGCTCGCCGCGCTGAGGCAGATTGCCGAATCCGAAGGCCGGCAGTTCCAGGTGGTGCTGGACGAAGCCCTGCGCGACTATATCGAGCGCAAGGCACAGGGCCGGCCGCGCAGACATGTCATGGACGCGTTCGCGGACAGCCTCGGCGAATTCGACAGCCTGTACCGCGAACTTGCCAAGTGAGTGCCAAGTGAGTGCCAAGTGAGCGCCGACAAGTGAGGGCAAGGGATTACCTGACCCTTGCCGACGTGCTCGCGCTGCATGCCGTGCTGATACAGCGATATGGCGGCAGCCCGGGCCTGCGTGATGCCGGAGCACTCGAATCCGCGCTGTTCCGCCCGCAGTCCGGCTACTACGAAGACGTCGTGGCCGAAGCTGCGGCGCTGTTCGAAAGCCTCGCCATCAACCACCCTTTCATCGACGGCAACAAGCGTGTCGCCTTCGCCGCGACCGACGTCTTCCTGCGCATCAATGGCTGCCGTCTGAATCAGTCACCGGACGCCGTGTTTGCCCGGATGATGGACATGTTCGACGCCGGCACCTTTGACATCGCCCATCTGGAGCCGTGGTTGCGCGGCATCATCGCCCGGCCGGAATAGCGCGTGGCGGAAACGCTCATGGGGCGCGATGAGGCGTGAGCGGCATTCCTTCCCGGCAGGAGAAATCCGTCGCGTCAGGGGCAAGCTTCAGTGGGAAGGTGATCTCGACGCGATGAGGACCTACGCTTGATCCTGGGCGATCCCAGCGACTGGATCGACTGTTTCCGGGGCACCGCCACCCCGCAGGCCGAAAGGGTGGACGCACCGCCGGGCAGGACATTGCGATACAGGCGGCGCGCAACGATCGCGCGCTGCGCGAGCGTGGCATCACGATCCGCAAGGCAATAGACACGCTGATCGCCACCCGCTGCATCGAATCGGATTACGCGCTGCTCTACAGCGACCGCGACTCTGACCCTTTCGTCGCACATATCGGGCTGAGTTCGGCGATGAGCTGAACCGGGCCGTGGCGGAAGAGGGTGGAGAAATCCGGGGAAATGTTGCTGCGTCCCCTATTGTTTACAACATCTCGCTGTGCTACGCTTTTTCTATACCAGCGACTAGGAGTAGCTCCGGTCTAATGTCTGGTCCCTAGGGCGTTTTATCTACTTACGCATGCCCGGCCGCAGGCTAACGCCCGGCCGGGCGTTTCGTATCTGTCATTTGCAGGCTGCTATTAGTCGCGCTTCGCGATCAATTGCGACAAGATGTCCAAGGGTAAGTGATCATGACCCCACGGCCGCTGCATCAGCTGTTCGATGCCATGTATCACGAGAAGTATCGGTTTGAAGAGTTCTTGGCGCTGAAGCCTCAGGAACACTACAGCCCCGTCAGTTGGAACCGGCGAACCATCTACAAGCCCTCTCCAAAGCTGAAAGAGTTCCACCACTTCCTCAGTGGCTTCCTACTTGAATTTCTCCCTGTCGATCGGTCAGTTTCGTTTGCTTATCGTAAAGGGGCAACGCTTCTGCAGGCCGTCGCGCCTCATGCACAAAGTCGCGCCTTCTTCCAGACAGATCTGGAGCGCTTCTTCGATAGCATAACTTCGGATTTGATCCGGTCAGTCCTTGATCAAGCTGAAACTCCTGTCTCGGATTTGGGCGATCATGTTGAGCACATTCTGGATCTTCTCACCATCGACGGCACATTGCCGATTGGCTACTCCACATCTCCTGTCCTGAGCAACGCATGCTTGTTCGGGTTCGACAAGAAGTTGGCAGCCATTTGCCACAGCCGGCAATGGATATACACGCGCTATGCGGATGACATAATAATTTCCGCTGACGATCGTTTAAGCATAGAGGATGCCGATCAAGTAATCGAGAACTGCCTTGTGGCGGAGCTTGGTGGTGGCTTTAAGCTCAATCAGAAGAAAAGCAAGCTCACTACGGTCGGAAGAAAGGTGAAGCTTCTGGGGCTCGTTATTTTGCCTACCGGTGTCATCGTTATTGATCGTGAAATTAGAAACCGGATCGAGACTTGGCTCTATTTTTATATAAAAGATCGCTCTCGGCTGTCAAAAATATTCCAAGAAGATCGGGGCGAGGGGATAGAAGAGGGGCTGCAAAGGCTGAGTGGTCTAATTAGTTATGCGTCTGCAGCTGACCCGATTTATCTGGATAAACTCAGAGCGAAATTCGGGAATACCGTCATTGATAGTTTCCTGCACAGGTCTGCCCAATGAATCGCTTCCGTGTGAGCCTAGAGTCGATTCAACATGTCGCTAGCCTCACATTAGAACTTGATTTGTCGCCTCCCGGGTTGGTTTGTCTGGTAGGTCGAAACGGTGCTGGAAAAACCACGCTGGTTCGGGCGCTACGCAATTTTTCTAGTGCAGATACCTTTGTCAGGACGGCGACTCCATATGCGTTCTCTCCTGATAGCCGAATCACATATGTCGTAGACGGAACGGAGGTGGTGTTCGCGTACGATGATTTGATTCGATCGCTGAACTGCAAAAAAGCAATACCCGTCGAACTGCGTAACCTCATTGCGGCAGAGCTGCCGATGCCCCATGGTTCGCGCTTTAACTACTTTAAAAGCGCTAGTGAGGCGGACTTGGACATCCGTAGGGCGATTGCGCTTGGTAATCATGGTCATCCCGAGGAGCTTGTTTCTTTTCTTGCCGCGATATATGACTCACCACGCTATTCTGAAATGGTGGAGGTGGCTGTTAAAGGAAAGAGCTACTACGCGATTGTAAAGGGCGATGGTACTTATATACGTGAAGACTATTTAAGCTCGGGTGAATATTTTCTAATTAATCTATATCGAACCATTAAAGGAGGGGCTCGACTCATCGTTATTGATGAGATCGACATTTCCCTTGATGCTGCGGCTCAGGCGAATTTGGCGGGGTGGTTGAGGGTTTTTTGTGCTAAGTACGGACGCAAAATTCTATTTACGACACATTCGCTCGCACTGATGCGGCAGCTTAGTTCGGATGAATTGTTCTACATTGATGAAAAAGAAGGTCGTGTCTCGATAACTCCGACCTCGTATAGTTATGCGAAAGCGCGTTTGTTTGGCTTTTTTGGTTGGGATAAGTACATTTTGACCGAGGATGAAGTTTTACTTGGTTTCATAGAGGCGGTGATAGAGAAATACTGTCCTCAAATCTTCTTTCGCTATAAGATTATTTTTATTGGCGGGGGAGTGCAAGTGACTAACTTAATGAGGCACAACGAGAGAGAGCAGTTCTTGTCTTCGCCCGAGAACGTGATTGCCATCCTTGATGGGGATCAGAAAAATCGCAAATTTGCCGGCCATCCCCGTGTTCATACGATTCCAATCGATAGTGTGGAGAAGGCTATATATTCAGACAGCCGAACGGATAGAGGCTTTCCGTTTTCGACGAATAGGAATGACTTCACCAGCGAAAAGGACTTCCATAACTATCTCCAGCAGAAGGGGGTGGCAACGCAGAAGCAAATATTCGACTACTTGATTACGAAGCACGAAGAGGCGCTTCAAATCATCGGCGGGACGCTTCGCAATTTTCTTTCTCCTCCTGTTCAATAACGGCCCTTTGGACCGAGAGTGCGACAGTTATTGGGGCGTCATTCATGAAAGGAAAAAGCCGCATGCCCTCCCAGGATCATGCGGCTTAAATATGACCAGCGCTTACTGCGCCGGTCAAGCGCTTCGGATCAGCAGCTTCAGTACGTCTTATACGGCAGGAATTTCCCGCTCATCGTGATGCTGACGCGGTCGCCAGCGGGATTGGCTTCCCGCGCCAGATCCATCTTGAAGTCGATGGCGCTCATGATGCCGTCGCCGAATTCTTCGTGGATGAGTGCCTTGAAGGTGGTGCCGTATACATTGATCAGTTCGTAGAAGCGGTAGATCAGCGGGTCGGTCGGCACCGAGGTGGGCAGCGAGCCCTTGTAGGGCACGACCTGGAGCTGGGTGACCGCTTCGACCGGCAGGTCGAGCATTTCGCCTATGGTCTTGGCCTGTTCGGCGGTGAAGGTCATCTGGCCGAGCAGGCCGGCGGTGACCCATTCCTTGCTGAGGCCGATGGCCTTGGCGAGGTCGGCCCACTTGAGGCCCTTGGCAACCTTGCGTTCGACGATGAGATCGGTGACGTCTTCGCGTTTCATGTGAGTCTCCTTTGAGGTGGTGTTCAGGCGGGTTGGCTGGATTGGCCGGGGTGGACGAGAGGCGGGTTCTTCGCATCCCAGCCGGGGCCGGGCTGGAATTCGCGCGAGCGCTTCACCAGGAAATCGACCAGGTGATTGCGCAGCGTGTAGAAGGCGGGCTGCTGGTGCAGGGTTTCGCGCACGCGTGGCCGGGCCAGCGGATTGACGACGATTTCGGCGATCTTGGCGCGCGGGCCATTGGTCATCAGCACGATGCGGTCGGCCAGCAGGATGGCTTCATCGACGTCGTGGGTGATCATGAACACGGTCTGCTGCGTGGCTTCAACGATGCCGATCAGTTCGTCCTGGATGCTGCCGCGGGTGAGCGCGTCGAGCGCGCCGAAGGGCTCGTCCAGCAGCAGCATCTTCGGTTCGATCGAGAAGGCGCGGGCGATGCCGACGCGCTGCTTCATGCCGCCGGACAGCTCGGCCGGCTTCTTGTCCAGCGCGTGGCCGAGGTGCACCAGTTCGAGGTATTTCACCGCGTGTTCGCGCACCTGCTTGGCCGACCAGTCGGGGTGACGGCTGCGCACGGCGAACTCGACGTTCTTCAGCGCGCTGAGCCAGGGCATCAGCGCGTGGCCCTGGAACACCACGCCGCGGTCGAGCGAGGGGCCGCGCACTTCGCGGCCGTCCATGATGACGTGGCCGGCGCTGGCTTCGTCGAGCCCTGCCAGGATGTTCAGGATGGTGGTCTTGCCGCAGCCGGAGTGGCCGAGCACGCACACGAACTGGCCGCGCTCGATGCCGAAATGCACGTCTTCGAATACCGGCGCGGGGTCGGGGCTGCCCGGCTGCGGAAACTGCCGCTTCAGGCCCTCGACCTTGAGGAAGGGTTGGGTGCTCATTGTGATGGGGCCTTTTTTATCTGCGGACGACCCGGCCGAGGGCGGAGGCGCGGCCTCCACCGGGTCGCGGGTCTGCGTCTTCAGCGGTACGACGGGGGCGAGGGCTGCGCTCATGTTCATTCCCTCCATGAGATGGCGCGCGCCACCCAGGCCAGCAGGTGATCGAGCAGCATGCCCACCAGGCCGATCAGCAGGATGGCGGTGATGATGTTGGTGATCGAGAGGTTGTTCCACTCGTTCCAGACGAAGTAGCCGATGCCCGTGCCGCCTACCAGCATTTCGGCGGCGACGATGACCAGCCAGGCGATGCCGATGGAAATGCGCATGCCGGTCAGGATGGTCGGCGCGGCGGCCGGCAGGATGACCAGGAAGGCCTTGCGCAGCGGACTCACTTCGAGCGTCCGCGCCACGTTCAGCCATTCGCGCCGCACCGATGCCACGCCGAAGGCCGTGTTCACCAGCATCGGCCACAGCGAACAGATGAAAATGACGAAGATGGCGGAAATGCCGGAGTCCTTGATCGTGTAGAGCGCGAGCGGCATCCAGGCCAGCGGCGAGATCGGCTTCAGGATCTGGATGAAGGGGTCGAGCGCCTTGTACACGAGCGGCGACATGCCGATCACGAAGCCCAGCGGGATCGCCACCAGCGCCGCCAGCAGATAGCCGGCGAGCACGCGGGCGATCGAGTAGGCGATCTGTATGCCCAGCCCCTTGTCATTGGTGCCGCGGTCGTAGAAGGGGTCGCTGACGTGTTCCCAGATCTTGGCCGCCACCTCGCCCGGGCCGGGCATGGCCGACTGGCCGCCGGCCTGCGCCTGGGCACCCATCAGCGCGGCGTACTCCGGGTCCATCGCCGGCGCGGCGCCGGCGCCGCCCGACGAGGCCGTGGTCGCCAGATACCAGGCGCCGACGAAGAGCGCGAAGAACAGCGCCGACAGCAGCGGCGCCAGCCAGGGTTTCCTCGTCATGCCGTCACCTTCCGGATCTTGAAGCTGTTGAGGTATTCCTCCGGCTTGGCCGGGTCGAATTCCTTCTTCATGACCGAGAACTTCTTGGTCGTCGTGTTCGGCACCGGCAGGCCGACTTCCTTCATCAGCGCGGCGGCGTCGGTGGCGAGGAACACCTCCTTGGCGATCTTCTGGTAGTCGATGTCGCCCTTGATCTGGCCCCAGCGCTTCATCTGGGTCAGGATCCACACGGCGAAGGACTCCCACGGGAAGGGCTCGAAGCCGATGCGGCCCGGCACCTTCTGCACGCCGCCCAGACCGTCGGCGTAGGTGCCGGTGAGCACCTGTTCGACCACGGTGACCGGCTGGTTCAGGTAGTTGGCCGGCGCGATCGCCTCGGCGATCTGCTTGCGGTTGGCCGGGTTGCTGGCGGTTGCGGTGGCCGTGATGATGGCGCGCAGCAGGGCCTTGTAGGTGTTCGGCATCGTCGTGACGAACTCCTTGCTCGCGGCGAAGGCGCAGCAGGGGTGGCCTTCCCAGATGTCCTTGGTCAGCGTGTGGATGAAGCCCACGCCGTCATACACCGCACGCTGGTTCACCGGGTCCGGCGCGAGGAAGCCGTCGATGTTGCCGGCGCGCAGGTTGGCCACCATTTCCGGCGGCGGCACCGAGCGGATCTGCACGTCGGTATCGGGGTCGATGCCGTGCTCCGCGAGGTAGTAGCGCAGCAGGTAGTTGTGCATCGAGTAGTCGAAGGGCACCGCGAACTTGAAGCCCTTCCAGGTTTTCGGGTCGCGCTTGTCCTTGTGCTTCACCGACAGCGTGATCGCCTGGCCGTTGATGTTCTCGACCGCCGGCATGGTCCAGGGGATGGGATTGGAGCCGGCACCGACCGAGATGGCCAGCGGCATCGGCGACAGCATGTGGGCGGCGTCGTATTCCTTGGCCAGCGACTTGTCGCGGATGACCGCCCAGCCGGCGGTCTTCACCACTTCGACGTCCAGACCCTGCTTCGAGTAGTAGCCCAGCGGGTGCGCCATGATGATGGGCGTGGCGCAGGTGATGGGGATGAAGCCCACCTTGAGCTTGGTCTTCTCCAGCGGGCCGGGCGAGGCGAAGGCGTCCTTCACGGTGCCCAGCGGCAGGAAGGTCGAGATGGCCGCCATCGCCGTGCTGGCGCCGACCGCGCGGATGAAGTTGCGCCGCGTTTCGTCGTGCGGGAACAGCGCGCGCATCACCGCGCCTTCGACCACGCGGTCCAGCATCGCCTCTTCGGACAGCGCTTCGGCCTGGTCGTGTTCAGCCTGGCTGTGATGGCGGCCGCACGAGCAGCCATTCAGTTTCACGTTGGGGTCGAAGGGGTTGCGGAAGGTGCTCATTGCGGGACTCTCCTTGTTCTGGAAACTTCAGTGGGCGAGGCAGGGGACCGGGTTCGGCGCGTACTCGATGTCGTGCGCGTAGGTGTCGTAGGCGGCGCTGTATTCCATGCAGCGCGCCACGTCGCGGATGAAGCCTTCGTCGTAGCCGGCGCGGCGCAGCAGGTGGAAACCCAGCTCCATGCCGGAGGCGATGCCGCCGGCGGTGACGATGCGGCCGGCATCGACCACGCGAGCGTGCGAGATGCGGCAGGCGGGTGCTATTTCGGCGAGGCGATCGATCGGCAGCTTGCCCAGGTGCGAGGCCTCGACCCGGTCCGGCTCCTTGCGGTTGGTCGCCGGAATGCCGTCGAGCAGGCCCATGCGGCCGTATATCCAGGAGCCAGTGCACACGCTGGTGAGCAGGCAGCTCGCGGGTAGTGCGTCGATGAACTCGTGCAGCCGGCCGTTCCAGGTTTCCTGCCGCGTGCCGGCGCCGCCGGGAATGAGAAAGGCATCCATCGCCGGGCGGTCGGCAAAGCTGTAGTTGGGCAGCACGGTAAAGCCGGCCTGCGCCTGCACCGGCCGCTGCGCGTCGGCGATCAGGAACACCTCCAGCTCCGGGTCGAAGCGCCGCGCCACCGAAAACACCCCGTGCGGCGCCGTGAAGTCGACGATCTCGGCGTCCTTGAAGACGTAGATACCGAGCCTGAAGCCGCGCTTGCGCTGCGATCCCACTGTGTAGATCTCCCGTGCGTTCATGGGACGAATGCTAGGGAGCGGGGTGGGGCGGCGGTATCACTACGGATGTGATTGTCGTGTAGTGCGGGCACTACAGAAGGCATCGCGGCACTGTCGCCCGGCTTTACAGCGCGCCTGTCGGGATGGGCTCGATTCCTTTGTGCTCAATCGTTTGCGACACGAGGGACGGATCTTGCTTTGTGCCCACCGACCAATTGCCTACAGAGGAACCTTCAATGGCCTTCACCCGGATATCGCCCCTTGTCGCCACCCTCGGCCTGAGTGCAGCCCTGCTGTCCGCACCGGCTCTCGCGACTGACGTGCTGCTCGATTTCTCCGGCAACATCTGCGGCGATGCCACGAATGCGGCCTGCACGAACGGCGCCGGCATCGGCCAGGGCTACGGCGACGTCGTCGGGCTGCTCGACGTGTCGCATCGCGCCTTCGTGACCGCCACCGGCACCACCGTCAACAGCAGCCTGTTCTACTGGTCGACGGCGTACTCCGACCTCGAAGGCGTGGCCTGGGGCGGCAGCAATCCGGACACTCACAGCGCCGAGTTCGTCTTCACGCCGGGGGCCGGTTATGCGGTCACGCTGAATTCGATGGATTTCGGCGATTACCTGAACCGCAACGACGGCTCGTCGGCCGTCGTGCTCGATCGGCTCACCGGCCAGACCCTGTGGAGCTCGGGCGCTTTCGACGCCGGCACCACGCGTCTGTCCTTCATGCCCGGCGTGTCGAGCGCCAACGGCCTGGTGCTGCGCTTCGGCCCGGACAGCTACAACACCGGCATCGACAATATTTCGCTGACCGTCACCGCGGTACCCGAGCCCGGCACCTGGGCCATGCTCGCTGCCGGCCTCGGCGTGATCGGTGCGCTGCGTCGTCGGCGGAAGGCGGATTGAGCGGACTCAGGTTCCAGGCGACATCCCAGTGGGTGGGGTGTTCTGACCTCGACACCAGCGAAGGGCTGGACGCAGTCCTGTGCAGAAGCCTGTGGGAGCGAGCTTGCTCGCGATTGCTGGCTTGATCGAAGCCTGCGGCCCACGACAGCCGCGTCGCGGCCAAGGCCGCTCCCACAAGGGTCGTGCCCGATCCGTGGCCGGTGCCGGCGCTATGTGGGAGGGGTCTTCTGACCCCGACAGCGGCGGTGGGCTGGGCGCAGTCCTGTGCAGAAACCTGTGGGAGCGAGCTTGCTCGCGATTGCTGGCTTGATCGACGCCCGCGGCCCACGACGGCCGCGTCGCGGCCAAGGCCGCTCCCACAAGGGTCGTGCCCGATCCGTGGCCGGTGCCGGCGCTATGTGGGAGGGGTCTTCTGACCCCGACAGCGGCGGTGGGCTGGGCGCAGTCCTGTGCAGAAGCCTGTGGGAGATTATTCTATGTTCCGGCGCAAGCGTTTTCGTGCTGTTTCGGGACATAGTCGGCGGCG
>NZ_JADMJL010000014.1 GCF_018780585.1 Methyloversatilis discipulorum
ACGGCAACGGACAGAAGACCTACGTGTATCTGCGCTTCCCGGGGCAGTACTTCGACGAAGAGTCGGGGCTGCACTACAACTGGCATCGGTACTACGTGCCGAGGTTGGGGAGGTATCTGTCCAGTGATCCGATTGGGATTGAGGGCGGGGGGAATAGCTACGGCTACGTCGAGGGTAATCCACTTGGCGGCACGGACCCCGAGGGATTGCAATCGATCGCAGTTCCTGTGCCATTGTTATCCTCGATTGCGCGCCCAAATGCAGGAACCCTCGTTAATCCGTTAGTCAGTCCGGACGTCAATCCGAACGACCCAAACGATGGGGGCGAAAGTCACAAGTGCCAAGCGCTGAGAAAGAAAATCGAGAACCTACGAAAGGAGGTTTTCGATAAACGAATTCCGGACCTAGAGGCGAATAGTGGCAATCTTCCAAGACGAATTGGCCCCGGGGAAGGGCTTAGGGACACAATTCGCGGGCACGAGAAGCTATTGAATCGTCAATGGCGTCGGCTCAATGAGCTCGAAGAAAAGTACATAAAGGAGTGTGGGTGTTGATGATGATTCAAGATCCCATGACAAAAATTGCCGACTACGCTGCATCGATTCTAAATGCAGAGCCCGAGAAGTGCGAGAGCGTGTTCAGTCGGGTGGCGGATTGTTTTGAGGACGATTTACTTGAGTTCGATGAGTTCTCGCCTGAGTACTTCTCCTTCGTTATTGCCATTCTCTCCGAAGAACGATTCTTTTCACGCGCGGGAGCGTGGAACTTTCTTTTGGTCTTGAGTACCGAGCGAGAAAAACTGTTGGAATCGCACTATAGCGCCTTGGTGCAAGCAATCTATGAGGGCTACCCGAAATATAAGAATGGAGATTTGTGCTTTTCTGTATGCGATTTTATTGCGCGAAACTATAAGGCTACAGAAGCCCGTGGCATATTAAATAGATTGAAGCAATTAGAGGTTGATAAAGGTTCGGAGCTCCGTGGCTTCGCCGACGATGGACTTGACATCCTAGAGAATGAGATTAAACGTAAATAATAGGGGTCCGGCCCTGAGGTTTGAGGTTTCCCAAAAACCATGAGAGCTCGCACTAAATTCAGCACTAGCAACGTTGCTCGGTGCTTGATGATGACTATGTTCGCGGTGCCCATGGCTTACGCGGATGAATATATAGCAGCTCCCATGACCTACTCCTGCTTCAGAGCGGATGGGCAGATAGGTGTTGTAGGACCCTACTTGAGCATGCACGAAGCGGTTCAGGCTTGGGGGCGCGCAGTGGTAACTCGTTATCCGACTTTTACAGATTGGTACTCTCACTACGCTGGAAATCGTTGGTACTGTGAAGCTGGAAATGGTTATCGAAACCAACCATCCCCTCCCAGAGATGGAATGACTGGAACACTAGATGCCATGCCTCGTTGTGAGTATCTGGATGGGTCGGACCAGCGAATCGTAATTGGTCAGCCATATGCCGCGCCGGACGGAAATGGTGCGCTAATATATACATGTTTGGTGGCAGGTGACTCAAGGAAGAATCTAGGCGGATGCCCCAATGCTAATATAGGCAACCCGGCCTCCTCGTTTAGCGGCAATAAATACCAACTCGAGGAAGATCTACCCGCCAGTACTTTCCCCATCCGCAGAGTCTACAACAGCAAGCAATTTCCGACCGAAAACTCAGGTTTTGGACGCGGCTGGACTGCCAGTTTTGAACAGAAGATAAAGCGTCTATCGGCCACGGAGGTTGAAATCTCCAGAGCGGACGGAAGAGCATTCAAGTTCTTCGAGGTGTCGGGCGTCTTCACACCGGAAGCAGATGGCAAAGGCCGACTGATTAAGCAGGTTGGTATCGGTTGGATGTACTTTGACGACGGTCATGTCGACTTCTTTGATGCCGGTGGAGAGTTTGTTCAAAGACGTCTTTCGAATGGCGCTTCCGTGACATTGACGTTTTCGAACGTAGATTTCTACGGTCCTGGCTCCACCCCCTCCAGAAAACTAACAAAAGTCTCAGATCACCTTGGACGAGAATTCAACCTGATTTACGGGGCGACAGGCTTCATCACTCGTATTTCAGGTGGTGGGTCATTCGTTGATTACTCCTACGATTCGGCGAGAAATTTGTCTGCGAGGACTATTTCTGGCGTGGCCCGAACTTATATTTATGACGAGCCAGCTTACAGCTCGGCTCCATTTGCACATGCCTTGACGGGCGTAGTTGATGAAAGCGGCAACAGGTTTGCGACGTACCGTTACTCTGCAGATGGCAAGGCGACGAGTACGGAGCACAGTGGCGGTGCCAATGCATATTCCTTGTCGTTCGGTTCAAGCACATCGACAACGGTGACAGATCCGTTAGGTGTGTCGCGTGCTTATTCTTTTGAAGTCAGTCACGGAGTCAAGCGACTGACCGGCGTGAGCCAGCCGGGCGGTCCGGGTTGCGGAGCGAGTTCGTCGGCGATC
>NZ_JADMJL010000033.1:0-50382 GCF_018780585.1 Methyloversatilis discipulorum
CCACGCCGTGCCCACACCTATCGGCTGTTTGTTTTGTTAAAGAACGTTCGCTGCTGAGCAACGAGAGGTGCGCATTCTACGGATAATTTCGAGGTGGTCAACACTTTCGCCAAAGATTTTTGAAGTTTTTTTGGCGCGACTCTTTCAAGCGACTACGGGAAAGTACATATGAATAAAAACATCCCGAAAAATCAAGCCCGCGACGAGCGCCTCTCAGCGCACGGCGAGGCGAGAAAATTTTCGCTTGCCCACCTGCGCCACGACCGTCGTGCCAGCCGCGAGCACAAGCCCGCGATCGGAAACCTTGTCGCCATCGAGCCGGACCCCGCCCTGATCGATCATGCGCAAGGCCTCCGAGGTGGTGGCGGTGAGCCCGGCCGCCTTCAACGCCTGTGCAATACCGATACCTGCACCCGCACTGTCGAGCACCACCTCCTCAATGTCGTCCGGGATGCCGCCCTGACGGAAACGCGATTCGAAGTCGACCAGCGCGGCTGCCGCAGCCGCCGCGCCGTGAAAACGGCCGACGAGTTCCTGCGCCAGCATCACTTTCACGTCTCGCGGATTGCGCCCCGCGGACACTTCTGCACGCAGGCCCGCGATCTCGTCGAGTCCGCGGAAGGACAGCAGCTCGTAGTAACGCCACATCAGTTCGTCCGACACCGACATGACCTTGCCGAAAATTTCGTTCGGCGGCTCGGACACGCCGATGTAGTTGCCCAGTGACTTCGACATCTTGTTGACGCCATCCAGTCCCTCCAGCAGCGGCATCATCAGCACAACCTGTTGCGCCTGGCCGTACTGCTTCTGCAGTTCGCGCCCCATGAGCAGATTGAAGCGCTGATCCGTACCGCCGAGCTCGACGTCGGCCTTCAGCGCAACGGAGTCGTAGCCCTGACACAGGGGGTAGAGGAATTCGTGGATGGCGATCGGCTGATTGCCGGCGTAGCGCTTGGCGAAATCGTCGCGCTCGAGCATGCGGGCGACCGTGTGTCGCGATGCCAGGCGGATCATCCCGTCGGCCCCGAGCTGGTTCATCCAGGTCGAGTTGAATACGACCTCCAGGCGCGACGGGTCGAGGATCTTGCCGACCTGTTCGCGATAAGTTTCCGCGTTCTGCAGCACCTGCTCCGGCGACAGCGGCGGCCGGGTCACGTTCTTGCCCGACGGATCGCCGATCGCGCCGGTAAAGTCGCCGATCAGGAACAGGATCTGGTGGCCGAGATCCTGAAAGTGCTTCAGCTTGTTCAGCAACACGGTGTGGCCGAGGTGCAGGTCCGGTGCGGTAGGATCGAACCCCGCCTTGATGCGAAGCGGTCGCCCCGACTTCAGTTTCTCGACCAGATCCGCTTCAGGGAGCAGTTCTTCTACCCCCCGCTTGATCAACGCCAACGCTTGTTCCACTTCAACCATGACCGAACCCCGAATACATGCGCCTCGCGCAGGCAGGTGCCACGCGACGACCGACAAAGCGCTCGATGTTAGCGCAAGCGGGTCGGCGGACAGAAGGATGATCCGATGAGCACGCTGTACATCGGGCTGATGTCCGGCACCAGTCTGGACGGGGTGGATGCGGTGCTTGCGGACCTGGCTTTCCCGCGGCCACAGGTGGAGGGACATGCGCATCTGGCCTTTCCAACCACCTTGCGGGCGGAACTGCAGACGCTCTGCTCAAGCGGCGACGACGAAATACACCGCTCACAGGTCGCGGCGATCGAATTGGCGCGCCTCTATGCACAGCTGGTCCACGCACTGCTGAACCAGACCGGCACTGCGACAGCTTCAATCAAGGCCATAGGCTGTCACGGACAGACTATCCGCCACATGCCGGCCCACGGCTATACCGTTCAGCTGAATGCGCCGGCCATCCTGGCCGAGGAGACAGGCATCTGCGTTGTGTCCGATTTCCGCGCGCGTGACCTGGCGGCCGGCGGACAGGGAGCCCCTCTCGTCCCCGCATTTCACGCGAGCCTGTTTGGGTCAAAGGACAGGGCGCGCGCAGTACTGAACCTGGGCGGAATGGCGAATCTGACGCTACTGGAATCCACCCGCCCCGTGCGGGGCTTCGACTGCGGTCCTGCGAACGTGCTGATGGACGCCTGGATCGCGCATCGTCGCGGCCTTGACTACGATAGGGACGGCGCCTGGGCAGCGGGCGGCAAGGTCGACGCTGCGCTGCTTGAGAGACTGCTTGCACACCCCTTCTTCGCGGCGCCGCCCCCGAAAAGCTGCGGGCGCGAGCAATTCAATCTGGAGTGGCTACTCGAACTGCTGCCGGAGCAGATCCGAGACGAGGACGTCCAGGCCACGCTGGCGGAACTGACCGCGCAATCGGTAGCCGACGCACTGAGAACCGCGGTTTTTTGCCCGGACGATGTCGCGGTGTGCGGCGGGGGCGCGTTCAACCATCACCTGTTGCAGCGACTGGCCCTGCACATCGGATGCCCGGTAATGAGCACAGCCGCTGAGGGCGTACCGCCCGAGCAGGTGGAAGCACTGGCATTCGCCTGGCTCGCGCAGCGGACGCTTAACCGCGAGCCAGGCAACCTGCCAGCGGTGACCGGGGCACGCGGCATGCGCGTGCTCGGCGCCGTCTGGCCCGCCTGAGCGAGCGGTCGATCAGACCGAGAACGACGATCCGCAGCCGCAGGTCGAGGTCGCGTTCGGGTTCTTGATCACGAACTGCGCACCCTCGAGGCCTTCGCTGTAGTCGATCTCTGCGCCGACCAGATACTGGTAGCTCATCGGGTCGATCAGCAGCGTCACGCCATTCTTCTCGAGCGCGGTGTCGTCCTCGTTGGTCACTTCGTCAAAAGTAAAACCGTACTGGAAGCCGGAACAGCCGCCACCGGAAACGAAAACACGCAGCTTCAGATCCGGGTTGCCCTCTTCGAGGATCAGTTCCTTCACCTTGTTGGCTGCGCTTTCGGAGAAGACCAGCGGAAGGGGCATTTCAGTCACTGCATTCATGAGTATCGACTCCTGGTTGACGCTTCGCCGGCATCAGCTTCCGCTGGCCAGCTTCAATTCGACCGCGCGCGGCGCAGTCTCCTGATGTTCGAGCTGCCCCTTGACGATGGCGCCAAGGTGCACCTCCAGACGGTTGTAGACCACGTCACCGGAAATTCGTGCCTGCGGTTGCAGTTCCAGAAACTCGGTCGACACGATCGGACCTTGCACGGCCCCGTTGATCATCGCATGCGTGACGGTGACCGCACCCTCGATACGCGCATGCTCGCTCAGCACCAACGTACTCGGCGCGTTGTCATCGGCACGTACGTTGCCGATCACCTCGCCATCGACACGCAGGCCACCGCGGAAATGGATGTCGCCATTCACGCGCGTGCCTGCACCGATCAGGCTGTCGATGCGCTTGCTGGGTTTCTCAGGCTTCTTGCCGAACATGTCCCCTCCGATTCCGGCAACCGTCACAAGGATGCGGTCGCTCTTGCCCTGATTTGTCCATCCTGCAGGAAGCGAGCCTCGATGGAGAGCAACCTCGCCTCCTTCGGCACGGTAAGCACGCCGTCGACACGCTGGAAATGCCGGAAAGTCAGCCGACTGTTCTCGGCACCCGAATCCGGCGGGAAAGTGATGGTAGCACCCTGACCGGCACGGTCAATCGACGCCACGATCTGGTAAGAGCCCTTCGTATCGGCGTCGGCCTTCCCTCCCTGGCGGACGATGAGCATGCGATAGCGGTACCGCCCGGCCTCTCCGTCCGGCTCCAGCACCAGCCGGTTGATCTTGAAACCCTGCTCGATACCGCTGGAACCCGCCCCGGCTAGGCTTTCGAAAATCAGAGCGTCTTCCCGCAAGCGCGCATTCTCGCTCTCCAGCGAACGTATCCGGGCGGCCAGTTGTTCCTGTGCCGTACGTTCGATCTGCAGGCTGCTGTGTGCCGAGTCCGCCTGCTGTCTCATGCTTGCAAGCTCGGCATCCACGACGGACAGACGTTCACGCAACGAAACGACCTCGGCTTGCATGTCATCGACGTCCAGCCCGACCCAGCCTCGCCCCGCGTCGTAGATTCCGCGGGCAGCCGCCAGCGCGAGCGCCATCACGCCGGCCGCGACGAGAAGCTTGAGCCACCAGGGCGCGTGCGAACGGATCGCCACCTGCCGCGCGGCGATACCGTGGCGAAAGCGCCAGCGGCGCGCCCTCAGGGCAAGACCGGAACGAGTTCTAGCCCACACGACTCGTCGAATCCGAACATCAGATTCATGTTCTGTACCGCCTGCCCGGCAGCCCCCTTGACCAGATTGTCGATGACCGACAAGACCACGACCGTGTCCCCGCCCTGCGGGCGATGAACCGCGATCCGGCAGGTGTTCGACGCACGCACCGAACGCGTCTCCGGATGGCTGCCGGCGGGCAGTACATCCACGAAGCGCTCACCACGATAACGGTTCTCGAACAGGGCCTGCAGGTCGCAATCCTTGGTCAGTCGCGCGTAGAGCGTCGCATGGATGCCACGGATCAAGGGTGTCAGGTGAGGTACGAACGTCAGACCTACATCGGCGCCGGCCACGGCGGCCAGTCCCTGGCGTATTTCGGGCAGATGCCGATGTCCACCGACACCGTAAGCCTTGAAGTTGTCTCCAGCCTCCGCGAACAAAGTGTGCACCTCGGCCTTGCGCCCCGCACCGGACACACCCGACTTCGCATCGGCGATCAGCGTCGCGCGGTCGATGACGCCCGCCTCGATCAGCGGGATGAAGCCGAGTTGCACCGCGGTCGGATAGCAGCCGGGATTGGCCACCAGCCGCGCCGAGCGCACCTGCTCACGATTGACTTCCGGCAGGCCGTAGATCGCGGTCTTCAGCACGTCAGGGCAGGCATGCGGCATGCCGTACCACTTTTCCCACGCCGCTTCGTCCTTCAACCGGAAATCGGCGGCCAGATCGACCACTTTCACCCCGGCGTCGAGCAGCGCCGGCACCTGCTGCATCGCGATGCCGTTCGGCGTGGCAAAGAAGACGACGTCGCAGTTCTCTAGTCCAGCTTGGGCCGGGTCGGAAAAAGCGAGATCGACATGGCCGCGCAGACTGGGAAACATGTCCGCTACCGGGCGCCCCGCATCGCCGCGCGAAGTGATGGCCGACAACTCGACCTCGGGGTGGCGCGCCAACAGACGCAGCAATTCGACCCCGGTGTAGCCGGTTCCGCCAACGATACCCGCCTTGATACCCACTTCGATCCCTCCTGCGCCGACCCGCGCCGACCCATCCGGATCGATCGCGGAAAAAGCGGAATGATGCCAGAAATGAAAAAAGCCGCCCGAAGGCGGCTTTTCCCGTTCGCCGGAGCGCGGTGTATCAGCGCTTCGAGAACTGCTTGCGACGACGTGCCTTGTGGAAGCCGACCTTCTTGCGCTCGACTTCTCGGGCATCGCGGGTAACGAAACCAGCCTTGCTCAGCGCCGGCTTCAGCGTCGCGTCGTAATCGATCAGCGCGCGGGTGATGCCGTGACGCACTGCGCCGGCCTGACCCGATTCACCACCACCGGTGACATTCACGAGGATGTCGAAGGTGCTGACGTGTTCGGTCAGCTCGAGCGGCTGGCGGACGACCATGCGGCCGGTTTCGCGCGAGAAGAACTCGTCCACCGGCTTGTCATTGACGACGAAGGCGCCCTTGCCCGGACGCAGGAACACGCGGGCAACTGCGGTCTTGCGACGGCCGGTGCCATAGTAATAATCAACTTTGAATGCCATGACCGTTCCGTCCTCAGATGTCCAGAGCCTTGGGCTGCTGCGCGGCGTGCGGATGCTCGGCGCCGGCGTAGCACTTCAGCTTCTTGATCATCGCGTAACCGAGCGGACCCTTGGGCAGCATGCCCTTGACGGCCTTCTCAAGCACGCGCGCCGGGAAGCGCTGCTGCAGCTTGGTGAAATTGGTTTCGTAAATACCGCCCGGGTAACCCGAATGGCGGTAGTACTTCTTGTCCTGCGCCTTGTCACCGGTCACACGCAGCTTCTCGACATTCACGACGACGATGTAGTCACCGGTGTCCACGTGCGGGGTGAAGACAGGCTTGTGCTTGCCGCGCAGACGGCGTGCGATCTCACTGGCGAGGCGCCCGAGTACCTTGTCAGAGGCATCGACAACGTACCAGTCGCGCACGACTTCATGCGGCTTGGCTGAAAAGGTTTTCATCTCGAACGTCCTGTGATTCTGGGCGAGATCGCCCAAAAGCCCGCGAATTTAACTCGCGAGTTCGAGCGTGTCAATCCCTGATAGACAACAAAAAAAGCGCGACTCCTGGGAGTCGCGCTGAATCCACACCAAAGGAGGAGGGTGGAGGAGACACCTGCGGCAGACATCGCATTGAACGACGTCCGCGAAACCTGTCTTGATTATTGATCACGCTCAACGCAAAGGCAAGAATTTTTTGCATCGCACAAAGGCAGTGCGCCTTTAGATTCCGCATCACCCGCCAGCGCACCCCGCACAAACAACCATTCAAATCATGTGGATAAGAAAAGCGGCGGCGGTCCGCGCCCCGAACCCGCGTCACAAACACCGGACGACACACCGCCGCGCGCGGATCGACTACCGCAGCGCACCAATACCCATGAACCGCGCGCCGGCCGACACCTGATTACAATCGCGCATCACTGAAGGGAGTGCGTAATGGACTGTGTGGTGAAGTGGGTAGACAACATGAGCTTCCTGGCCGAGACCGGCTCGGGACACATGATCAATATGGACGGCGCACCCGAAGCAGGCGGCCGCAATCTGGCGGCGCGCCCGATGGAACTGCTGCTGGCGGGCACGGGCGGCTGCACCGCATTCGACGTCATGCTCATCCTGAAGAAGAGCCGGCAGCAGGTCACGGGTTGCGAGGTCACGCTGAAGGCGGATCGCGCGAGCGAAGACCCCAAGGTATTCACCCGCATCGGCTTTCATTTCAAGATCAGTGGTCGCAGCCTGAAACCCGAGGTGGTCGAGCGTGCGATCCACCTCTCGGCCGAGAAGTACTGCTCGGCGTCCATCATGATCGGCAAGACCGCGAAGATGGAACACACGTGGGAGATCGTCGAAACCGGCGCCTGACGCCCTCGCGCTCAGACGTAATAGGCGACGCCGGTCATCACCCGGGAGGCGGCCCGCATCGCGAGTCGGACGGGCGCCGGAAGTTGCGCAGCACCGAGCCGCTCGGCCGTGTGTGCATGCTCACGTTCGTCCTGGCGCATCTGTTCAAGTATCCGCCAGGATTTCTGATCGGCCGGCGGCAGGCGGTCGAGGTGTCCCTGCAGATGAGCTTCGACCTGCTTCTCGGTTTCGGCAAGGAAGCCCAGATTCCACTTGTCGCCGACCAACCCGGCCGCAACACCCATCATCAGCGCGCCGCCGTACCACAGCGGGTTCAGCAGACTGGGGCGGCTGCCCAGTTCGGCCATGCGCGAAGCTGTCCAGCTCAGGTGCTCGGTTTCCTCGACCGCCGCACGGCGCAGGGCGTCGCGCACGGCGGGCTCGCGGCAGGTCAGGGCCTGCCCCTGGTAGAGGGCCTGGGCGCAGATCTCACCGACGTGGTTGATACGCATCAGCGCGCCGACATGACTGCGCTGCGTTTCGTCGAGTTCGGCCTCGGGCAGATCACCGCCGGGCAGCGGCCGTCCGGTACGCGCCGGCGCAGCCAGTGTGCGCAGGGCGCGATCAAGTTCGGTAATCAGGCGGTCGAGCATGGATGCCTTCGATGAAAGTCGGAGTGTTCAACGATAGCCGGTGAGCGGCGTGCCGGTACGTGCATTGAAACTGTTGGCCAGCGCTTCGAGCACCTTCTTCGGCTGCAGCGCGAACCCATCCGCGCACATGTAATCCGAATACAGCATGAAGGGGTAGGAGTTCAGGCGGTTTCCACCGCCGATCGGGATCCAGCGGCTGCCCCGCGTCGGCGCCCACTCCCGGTTCGAACGCAGGTTTGCGTACATCCTGCGCTCGCCCGTGCCGCAGCGCAGCGCCTCGGCTGCGATGTTCTCGGTCCCGCTCGGCGCGACAACGCGGGAAATGTAGCGGATGGCGCCATCCTTGCCGACGGTCAGCGGTTCACGCGCAATGTAGTAGCGGTTACGCGTCGAGGCATTCAGATAGAACTCCTGCCACTCGACCTTTTCGGACAGCGGAGGGACCTCGTAATCGTCCTCGGTCACCTTGGCCGCCGGATCGACGGTTTCGCCGCGGAAGGGCTCCGGCTTCTGCCAGTCGGTGATTTGCGCATGGACGGCGGAAGCACCCGCCAGAAGGATCAGGCCGGACAGCAACCGGCCAACGGGGAAAAACGGCATTTCAGTTCACCAGGTCAGCGCACAGCGAGGTTCGCAGCGCCGCCGGCACAGGCGTCACGCCCGCACTGTAATGCGGATGGTCGACACCGACCGACAGGGCCGCGCCCTCGATGAGCGCTCGTTTCATTTCGGCAGTCAGTTCAAAGCGCAGAAAATGCACGGCAGAGGTCTTGACCGCGTTCTCGCGCTCAAGATCCTCGTCGGCAATCGCGGATACCGGAGGGCATCCATCGACCTGCAGCCACACCGTGTCCTCGACGCCGATCAGACGGGCGAGGTTCTGCTTTCGCTGCTGCTCGTCCGGGTATTCGATCAACATCGTGGCCTTGAAGTTGCTGCCGTCTGGGATGAGGGGATTGTAAGCGCCCAGTTCGTCGAGAATGCCCGCTTCCTCGAAAGTGCGTTCGATCCGCAGCATTTCCTGCACCTGATAGCGGACGGTCAGTTCGTCCTCGAACACCAGTGTCACGTGTTCGCCAAGATGCAGTGTGCGCTCACGCTTGTGCGCGATCACACGGGCACGGAACTGCGGGCGCTCTCGCGCATACTGCTCGAGGCTCATCAGACTGTCGCGTGCGATTGCCGGCATACCCCTCTCCTCAGTCCAGTCCATAGGCAATGCGCAACAAGGTCAGCGGATGCGCCTTCTGCGCGCGCGTGCCGCCCTGACCGTCGGCGATGCCCTGCATGATGTGACGGCCGGCGATCGGGCAGTCCGAACTGACGAAGTCAGGGTCGCTGCCCTGCATCTGCCGGAACACCGGCCTGCCGATCTTCATCGACAGATCGAAGAACTCCTCTTTCACGCCCCAGGTGCCGTCGTGGCCTGCGCAGCGCTCGACCGTGCTGACCTGCGTGCCAGGCACCCGTTGCAGCATCTCGCGCGTCTTCTGGCCGACGTTCTGCACGCGCGAGTGGCAGGGGATGTGATAGGACACGCGACCGAGTTCGCGTCTGAAATCGTTCTTCAGCAAGCCGTCCTTATGCCGCAGCACGAAGTACTCGAACGGATCGAACATCGCATCGGCCACCGCGCGCACATCGGCGTCGTCGGGAAACATCAGCGGCAGTTCCTGCTTGAACATGAGCGTGCACGACGGCACCGGCGTCAGGATGGCCCACCCCTCGCGCGACAGGCGCGCCAGCGGCGGAATGTTGATCTCCTTCAGTTTTGCCACCTGCTCCAGGTCGCCCAGTTCGAGCTTGGGCATGCCACAGCAGGCCTCCTTCTCGACGAGGACGGCTGGAATCTCGTTGTGGGCCAGCAGCTTGAGCAGATCGACGCCGATACCCGGTTCGTTGTAGTTCACGTAGCAGGTCGAGAACACCGCCACCTTTCCGGGCGTGCGCTGTCCGTCTCGCACGGCGAAACCGTCGGCCGGCTCAGCAATGCCGCGGAAGCGACGCGGCGCGTAAGGCGGCAGCTGGCGATCCTTGTGTACGCCGAGCGCGCGCTGCATCAGCGAACGCGCAGCACCATTGCCGTTCACCGCGTTGACCGTCTGCGCCACCACCGGAATCGCGGCGAGCTTGCCGATGGCATCGGTACTGGTGAGCAGACGGTCGCGAAACCGCGTCTCGCCCTTCCTGAACTTGATCGCCTTGGCTCGCAGCATCAAGTGCGGGAAATCGAGATTCCACTGATGCGGCGGCACGTACGGACACTTGGTCATGAAGCACATGTCGCACAGATAGCACTGGTCCACCACCTCCCAGTACCGGTGCTTCGGGATCGCATCCACTTCGCCGCTGTCGCCCTCGTCGATCAGGTCGAACAGCTTGGGGAAGGCGGTACACAGATTCACGCACCGGCGGCAGCCGTGGCAGATGTCGTACGTGCGTTCGAGTTCCTGCATCAGCGCCGCCTCGTCATAGTAGGCGGCGCTCTTCCAGTCTATCGGGTGGCGCTTCGGTGGCTCCAGACTGCCTTCGCGAACGGTCATCGCACATCCTCCGGTCGACGCACGGGGCGGCGGACGCAGGCAAGTCCTGCGCCCACCGTAGCGGAGCGGTGCCGGCCCCGGGGGCCGGCGCGCACTCAGTCGAGCAGCCCGTCGAGCGCCTTCTGGAAACGGTTTGCGTGCGAGCGCTCGGCCTTGGCCAGCGTCTCGAACCAGTCGGCAATTTCCTCAAACCCCTCGTCGCGAGCGGTCTTGGCCATGCCCGGATACATGTCGGTGTACTCGTGCGTCTCGCCGGCTATCGACGCCTTCAGGTTGTCACGCGTACCGCCGATCGGGAGACCGGTCGCGGGATCGCCACAGGCTTCGAGATATTCCAGGTGCCCGTGTGCGTGACCCGTTTCGCCCTCGGCCGTGGAACGAAAGACGGCGGCGACGTCGTTCTGTCCCTCGACATCGGCCTTGGCCGCAAAGTACAGATAGCGGCGATTCGCCTGCGACTCTCCGGCAAACGCGCACTTCAGATTGTCCTCGGTCTTCGAACCCTTGAGTTGCATGGACGCCTCCTTCAACAATGGGTGAGGGATGCCCCGGAGGGCAGGGCCGCGCTGGCAACAGGCGAAGAAAGGGCGCGACTTAGACCCAGTATAAGCAGGCATTCCGCCGCTTCAAGGGCGGCGGGTCGATCGAGGCATGCGGTCAGGAAGACGAGTGCAGAGGATCCTGCAGCGCACCAGGGCCCGGAAGCGCGTGTTCGCTGGCGTCGCCGCCGTCGGGCTGCCGCATCGCACCACGCGGACGCGGCGAGCGAAAAGCCAGGCGCGCGAGTTCGGTGAGCGCCTGCTGGTAGACCTGGCGCTTGAACTCGATCACCGAGTCGAGCGGAATCCAGTAGTCGCTCCAGCGCCAGGCATCGAATTCAGGGTGGTCGGTGGCGCGCAGGCAGACGTCGCAGTCGCGACCGACCATGCGCAGCAGATACCAGATCTGCTTCTGGCCGCGATAGGCGCTGCGCCATTCGCGCCGCACCCAGTTGCGCGGCACGTCGTAGCGCAGCCAGTCGCGCGTGCGGCCGACGATGCGCACATGCTGCGGACGCAACCCCAGCTCTTCCCAGAGCTCGCGATACATCGCCTGCTCCGGCGATTCGCCGTGGTTGATGCCCCCCTGGGGAAACTGCCAGGCGTGCTCGCCTATGCGCTTGCCCCAGAAGACCTCGTTGCGCCCGTTGATCAGAATGATGCCGACGTTCGGGCGGTACCCTTCCCGGTCGAGCATGGTTGAACCTGCTGTGTAAGATTTTCCGTGGATTCTTCCACATTTCGCCGCCGAATTGAAGCAAACGACCCGGCGCGGGCCGATCCGCGCGAAACGGCTAGAATCGGAGGTTTATTGCCTGATCCGCAGCGGATTCCACACCCTCCATGTACGCCAGCAAATTCTTCATCTCCACGCTCAAGGAAGCCCCCTCGGACGCCGAGGTCGTGTCGCACAAGCTCATGACGCGCGCCGGCATGATCCGCAAGCTCGCCGGCGGCATCTACAACTACATGCCGATGGGGCTGCGGGTGATCCGCAAGATCGAGGCCATCATCCGCGACGAGATGAACCGCGCCGGCGCCATCGAACTGCTGATGCCGCTGATCCAGCCGGCCGAGCTGTGGCAGGAAACAGGCCGCTGGGACAAGATGGGCCCGGAAATGCTGCGCGTGAAGGATCGCCACGACCGCGACTTCATCATCCAGCCGACGTCGGAAGAGGTGGTGACCGACATCGCTCGCGCCGAAATCCATAGCTGGCGCCAGTTGCCGAAGAATTTCTATCACATCCAGACCAAGTTCCGCGACGAGCGCCGGCCGCGCTTCGGCGTGATGCGCGGCCGCGAGTTCACGATGAAGGACGCCTATTCCTTCGACCGTGACGAGGACGCCGCCGGCCGCAGCTACGACATCATGTTCGACGCCTACATGCGCATCTTCCGCCGCCTGGGTCTCGAATTCCGCGCTGTCGCCGCCGACACCGGCGCCATCGGCGGCTCGCGCAGTCACGAGTTCCAGGTGATCGCCGACACCGGCGAAGACCTGATCGCCTGGTGCCCGGATTCCGACTACGCCGCCAACATCGAACTGGCGCAGGCGACGGCGCTGATCGCCGACCGCGCTGCGCCGGCGCAGGCGCTGGAAAAAGCCCCCACACCGGGCACCGTGCGCTGCGAGGACGTCGCCGCCCTGCTCGGCCTGCCGATCGAACGCACGGTCAAGTCCGTCGTGCTGGCGACCGATAAGGAAGGCAAGACCGAACTGTGGCTGCTGATGCTGCGCGGCGATCACGAACTGAACGAGGTGAAGGCGTCGAAGCTGGCCGGCCTGAAGGACGGCTTCCGCTTCGCCACCGAAGCCGAGATCGTCGAGCATTTCGGCTGCAAGCCGGGCTATCTGGGTCCGGTCGGACTGAAGAAGCCGGTGCACGTGGTCGCTGACCTCACGGTGGCCAACATGAGCGATTTCGTCACCGGCGCGAACGAGGCGGATGCCCACCTGACCGGTGTGAACTGGGGGCGCGACCTGCCCGAACCCGAGGCCGTCGCCGATCTGCGCAACGTGGTCGAAGGTGATCCGTCACCCGACGGCAAGGGTCGGCTGTCGATACAGCGCGGCATCGAGGTCGGACATGTGTTCTTCCTCGGCACCAAATATTCGGAAGCGATGAACTGCACCTATCTCGACGAAACCGGCAAACCGCGCATCATGGTCATGGGCTGCTACGGCATCGGCGTGACCCGTCTGGTCGGCGCCGCCATCGAGCAGAACCACGACGAGCGCGGCATCATCTGGCCGCAGTCCATCGCGCCGTTCGAAGTGGTCATCTGCCCGGTCGGCTGGAGCAAGTCGGAGCAGGTGCGCGCCACCGCCACACAGCTGTACGACGAACTCAGCGAAGCCGGCTTTGACGTCATCCTCGACGACCGCGACGAGCGCCCCGGCGTCATGTTCGCCGACTGGGAACTGATCGGCGTCCCGCACCGGATCACGGTCGGCGAGCGCGGCCTGAAGGAAGGCGTGATCGAGTACCAGAACCGGCGCGACGCCGCGGCGCAGAAGGTGGCGCCCGACGCCGTGCGCGCACTGATCGGCGAGCCGGTCTGACGATGAAGCGGCTGGCTGCGACCCTCGTGCTGACGCTGGCCCTGACGGCCGGCGGCGCCCGCGCGTCGCAGCAGTACGAGCCGCTGGCGGACAGCGTGCGCGCGGCGCTGCATCTGGCCATCAGCGACCGCGCTGCCCCCGACCTGCCGGCGTTCTCATCGCCACAGAAGCAGTTGTGGCTCGGCACAATGTCGGAACGCCTCGCCAAGCGCATGCCGGACGAGGCCGGGCGCATGGAATTCCTGAAGACGGTGCATTACGAAGCCACGCGCGCCGGCCTGGACCCGCAGCTGGTGCTCGGCCTGATCCAGGTCGAGAGCGGCTTTCGCAAGTACGCAGTCTCCAGCGCAGGGGCGCGCGGCTACATGCAGGTGATGCCGTTCTGGGTGAAGCTGATCGGCAGCGAAGAGAGCAACCTTTTCCATCTGCGCACCAATCTGCGCTTCGGCTGCACCATCCTCCGTCACTACCTCGACATCGAGAAGGGCAACCTCTTCCGCGCGCTCGGTCGCTACAACGGCAGCCTGGGCAAGGCGGAATATCCGAACATGGTGCGCGGCGCGTGGGAGCGCCACTGGTCATGGCCAGCCATGACCTCTGCCAGCAATCCCTGATCAGGCCGACTCCGACAGCACCCGCCATTCGGTCACACGCGCGACCAGTTCGGCCAGCGACGCGGCGCGCATCTTGTCCATCACGCGGGCGCGGTGCTGCTCCACCGTCTTCGCACTGATGCCCAGTTCGGCGGCGATGCCTGTGTTCGGCAGCCCGCGCACGACGCGATCGAGCACCTCGCGCTCACGTGCGGTGAGATTCGCCAGGGCGTCGGCGACCTGCTGCACGCGCTGACGCCGCGCGTCCGCCGAGGCCGCCCGGACCAGCGCCTCGGCGACCCGCACGCGCAGCACCGCTGCTTCGATCGGCATCAGCATGAAATCGAGTGCACCGGCACGCAAGGCACGCACCGCAACGGTCACGTCGCAAGGGCCGGACACGAAGATCACCGGCGCGTGATTGCCGACCACGCGCAGGCTGGACTGCAGGTCGAGCCCGCTGATGCCGCGCAGCGACGCATTCAGCAGCACGCAGGCGGCACGCCCCAGCGCCTCGCGGTCCTGCAGCAGCACGCCGGCACCGGAGAATCCCTGCACGTCCGCATCGATCCCGGTCAGCGCCTGACACAGCGCCCGTCGCATCGCAGCGTCGTCATCGACCACGCAGACCAGCGGACGCGCCATCGGATCGCCAGCGGCTCAGCGCATGCCGGGCAGCATGCCCTTCATGCCGCGCATCAGCTTCTGCATGCCGCCCTTGGAGAACTGCTTCATCATCTTCTGCGTCTGCTCGAACTGGTTCAGCAGGCGGTTCACCTCCTGCACCGAGGTACCGGAACCCGCCGCGATACGACGCTTGCGGTTGGCCTTGATCAGTTCGGGCTTGGTGCGCTCGGCCGGCGTCATCGAGTTGATGATGCCTTCGATGCGGCGGATGGCCTTTTCGTCCTGCCCGCCCTGCAACTGCTGCGCGGCACCGGCGAACTGCGCCGGCAGCTTGTCCATCAGTGCCGACAGCCCGCCCATCTTGCGCATCTGCGCGATCTGCGCCTTGAAGTCGTTCAGATCGAAGCCCTTGCCGCTCTTCAGCTTCTGCGCGAATTCCTTGGCCTGGTCCTCGTCGACCTGGCGACGCGCTTCCTCGACCAGGCCCATGATGTCGCCCATGCCGAGAATGCGCGACGCCATGCGCTGCGGATGGAATTCCTCCAGGCCGGTCAGCTTTTCGCCGACGCCGGCGAACTTCAGCGGCGCGCCGGTGACGTGGCGCACCGACAGCGCAGCGCCACCGCGCGCATCGCCGTCGAGCTTGGTCAGCACGACGCCGGTCAGCGGCAGAGCGTCCTTGAACGCCTTGGCGGTATTGACCGCGTCCTGACCCAGCATCGCATCGACGACGAACAGCGTTTCGATCGGGTTGAGCGCCTGATGCAGCGCGCGGATCTCGTCCATCATTGCCTGATCGATCGCCAGCCGGCCGGCGGTATCGACCAGCAGCACGTCGAAATAGCGCGTCTTCGCGAAGTCGACAGCGGCGCGGGCGATGTCGACCGGCTTCTGGTCCGGTGTAGACGGGAAGAACTCGGCGCCGGCCTGCCCGGTGACGGTACGCAGCTGTTCGATGGCGGCCGGACGATAGACGTCGCACGACACCGTCAGCACCTTCTTCTTCTGCGTTTCCTTCAACCACTTGGCCAGCTTGCCGACCGTGGTGGTCTTGCCGGCGCCCTGCAGGCCGGCCATCAGCACGATGGCCGGCGGCTGCGTCGCAAAGTTGAGGCTGGCGGTGGCGCCGCCCATCAGCGCCGCCAGTTCGTCGTGCACCACGCCGACCAAGGCCTGGCCCGGCGTCAGCGAGCCGGCGACCTCCTGACCGACCGCCTTCTCGCGGATGCGGGAGACCAGTTCCTTGACCACCGGCAGCGCGACATCCGCCTCGAGCAGTGCCATGCGCACTTCGCGCAGCATGTCCGAAATATTCTCGTCGGTCAGTCGCGCCTGTCCGCGCAGCGTCTTGACGACCTTGGCGAGCCGTTGGGTGAGGTTATCCAGCATGAAAGAGCGGCGTGCGCCTTGGGTTAAACTGAAGCCAATGATTCTAATCGAACTGCTTCCTTCCGCCCTCTACGCCGCGCTCGCCTTCTGGTTCATGCGCCCGGCGCGGGCAGGCGCACACACCGCGGCCGGTGGCGTGCGCCCGGCAGCGCTGGCCGCGGCGCTGCTGGTGCACGCCGCGGTGCTGTCGGTGCAGATCTTCCCGGAGGGGCGCATGCGCTTCGGTGCCGGTGACGCGCTGGCGGTGATGACCTGGCTGGCGCTGGTGTTCTACTGGATAGAAAGCCTGTCGTCGCGACTCGACGGTCTGCACATGCTGGCCCTCCCGGCCGCAGCCCTGTGCGCCGCGGTGCCGGTCATCTGGCCCGGCCGGCACGACATCGGCAACGCCGACAACCTGCTGTTCCGCGCCCACTTCGTGATGGCGATGACGGCTTACAGCCTTTTCACGCTGGCGGCACTGCACGCGATGCTGATGTCGGCGGTCGAGCGCAATCTGCACCGCGGTCGCCTGATCCGTCTGCTGGAGAACATGCCGCCGCTGCTGGTGATGGAAGGCCTGCTGTTCCGCCTGATCACGATCGCGTTCGTGCTGCTGAGCGCCACGCTCATTACCGGCATTGCCTTCTCCGAGCAGGTGTTTGGCAAGCCGCTCGCCTTCAGCCACAAGACGGTGTTCGCCATCCTTGCATGGGTGGTTTTCGGCACGCTGCTGGTCGGACGGCACTTCCGCGGCTGGCGCGGACGGCTGGCGCTGCGATGGACGCTCGGCGGCTTCTTCGTCCTGCTGCTCGCCTATATAGGTACGCAATTCGTGCTCGAGGTCGTGCTCGGCCGCGCCTGACCGATGGATTCGATCCCACTTTCCACCCAGCTGATCGTGCTGGGTGTGCTGCTCGTGCTGTCCGGCTTCTTCTCGATGGCCGAGACGGCGATGATGGCCTCCAACCGCTTCCGCCTGAAGGCGGCTGCCCAGAACGGCTCGCGCGGCGCGCAGCGCGCTCTCGACCTGCTGGGACAAACGGACAAGCTGCTCGGCGTCATCCTGCTGTTCAACAACCTGGTCAATGCCGCCGCCGCGACGCTGACCGGCGTCATCGCGATCGACCTGTTCGGCGAGGGCGAACTGGCGCTGGGACTGGGCACGCTGCTGATCACCTTTATGATCCTCGTGTTCTCGGAAATTACGCCGAAAGTCGTGGGCGCAGGCTACGCGAACGCGATCGCGCCGGTGGTGGCCTTCGTGCTGACGCCGCTGCTCAAGGTGTTCTATCCGGTGGTGTGGACGGTGAACCTGTTCGTGTCGGCGCTGCTGCGCATCACGCGGCTGCAGCCGGGCAACACGGACGAGGGGCAGACCCTTTCGGCGGAGGAACTGCGCGCGCTGATGACGGAATCCGGTCACTTTATCCCGGCCGCCCACCGGCGCATCCTGATCAATCTGTTCGAACTGGAGGACGTGACGGTCGAGGACGTCATGACGCCGCGCAACCAGATCGAGGCAATTGATCTGGAGCAGCCGCTGGACGTGATCCAGCACCAGATCGCAACCAGTCATCACGGCCGCGTGCCGGTGTTCGAAGGCGACCTCGACCGCGTGCTCGGCGTGCTGCCGCAGCGGCGTGTCGTCAGCGCGCTGTCGGCCGGCGAACTGGATCAGGACGAAATCCGCGGCCTGCTGACCCGGCCCTACTTCGTGCCGTCGGCGACACCGCTATACAGCCAGCTGCAGTTCTTCCAGGAGAACAGGCAGCGCCTGGCGCTGGTCGTGAACGAGTACGGCGAGGTCGAAGGGCTGGTCACGCTGGAAGACATCATCGAAGAAATCGTTGGCAAGTTCACCACCGGCGTACCCGGCAGCGGACAGTCGCTGAGCTGGAACGGCGACAACAGCGTCATCGTCGACGGCGGACGCAGTCTGCGCGAGCTGAACGGCAAACTCGGGCTGACCCTGCCACTGGACGGGCCCAAGACCTTGAACGGCCTGCTGCTCGAACACCTGCAGGACATTCCGGAATCCGGTCTGTCGGTGCGGATCGGCACTGTCGCGATGGAAATCCTGCACACCGAGGACCGCATGGTGCGCAGCGTGCGTCTGTTCAAACCACAGGACGCAGCCTGAGCCGGCACTCAAGATACGCCGGCCACAAACCGTTTACAGATCAAGCCTGAATCGTCATCATCGAAGACGACACTTCAACACCGCTCGCAGATTCCCCCTAATGCGCCATGGCCGCCACCGCTAAGAATGCACTGTCGGGTCTTGCCCGCGCACTGGCGCAGAGCGGGCGGCTGACCGAGACCGAAGCAGAGAGCCTGACGCGTGAGGGCGCGCAATCCGGCCACGGTTTCATCGCGCAACTGGTCACCAGCGGCAAGATGAGTGCCCGCGACGCAGCCGCCTTCGCCTCGGAAACCTTCGGCTATCCGCTGCTGGACCTCGCGCAGTACGACCCGGACCAGTTCCCGGCGGACGCGATCGACAAGAAGCTGATGCGCACCCACCGCGTGCTGGCGCTGAAGAAGCGCGGCAACCGGCTGGCGGTGGCGATCGCCGATCCGTCCAACCTGCGCGCCATCGACGAGATCCGCTTCCAGACCGGTCTGGCCGTCGACCCGGTCGTCGTCGAGACCGACAAGCTCGCCACCCTCGTCGACAAGCTGTCGGAAACCGTCGAAAAGACCCTCGAATCGATCTCGGCGGTCGACTTCGACTTCGACGGAGAAATGGCGCCGGAAGAGGACGCCGCCGCCAGCAACGACGCCCAGGTCGAAATCGACGATGCACCAGTGGTGCGCTTCATCCAGAAGATCCTGCTGGACGCGATCAACGAAGGCGCGTCCGACGTCCACTTCGAACCCTACGAGAAGTACTACCGCATCCGCTACCGTACCGACGGCGTACTGCGCGAGATCACCCAGCCGCCGCTGGTGCTGCGCGAAAAGATCGCGTCGCGCATCAAGGTCATTTCCCGGCTGGACATTTCGGAGAAGCGGGTGCCGCAGGACGGCCGGATGAAATTCGTGCTGTCCAAGACCAAGGCGATCGACTTCCGCGTCAGCACGCTGCCGACGCTGCACGGCGAGAAGATCGTCATGCGTATCCTCGACCCGAGTTCGGCCATGCTGGGCATCGACGCGCTCGGTTACGAGCCCGAGCAGCGCGCCTCGCTGATGCATGCGATCGAGCGCCCCTACGGCATGATCCTGGTGACCGGTCCGACCGGTTCCGGCAAGACGGTGTCGCTGTATACCTGTCTGAACATCCTGAACAAGCCCGGCGTCAACATCTCGACCGCCGAAGATCCGGCCGAAATCAACCTGCCGGGCATCAACCAGGTCAATGTCAACGACAAGGCCGGCCTCACCTTCGCCGCCGCACTGAAGTCCTTCCTGCGGCAGGATCCGGACGTGATCATGGTCGGTGAAATCCGCGACCTCGAAACGGCCGAAATTTCGATCAAGGCGGCGCAGACCGGTCACCTGGTGCTGTCGACGCTGCACACCAACGACGCACCGACCACGCTGGATCGCATGCGCAACATGGGCATCGCCGCCTTCAACATTGCGTCCAGCGTCATTTTGATCACTGCCCAGCGCCTGGCGCGCCGGCTATGCTCCTGCAAGCAGCCGATGGACATTCCGGTCGAAGCGCTGCTGGAGGCCGGATTCACCGAAGCGGACCTCGACGGCAGCTGGCAACCCTATGCACCGGTCGGCTGCGAGCGCTGCAAGGGCAGCGGCTACAAGGGTCGGGTCGGCATCTATCAGGTGATGCCGATCTCCGACGAGATTGCGCATATCATCATGACCAACGGCAATTCGATCGACATTGCCGCGCAGGCACGCCGCGAGGGCGTCAAGGACCTGCGCCAGTCCGGTCTGCTGAAGGTCAGGCAGGGCGTCACTTCGCTGGCCGAAGTGCTCGCCTGCACCAACGAATGAGCGACGCCGCGCGCGGCGTCGCCGCATGAGCGGACTTACCCCGCAAGGAGCTTGATTTGGCCACCGCAACCCGCCCCGTACGCAAGGACAGCGGTTCCAAGGAAACGGTCTTCAACTGGGAAGGCAAGGACAAGAGCGGCAAGCTGGTGCGCGGCGAAATGCGCGCCGGCGGCGAAGCCATGGTCCAGGCCACGCTGCGTCGCCAGGGCATCCTGGTCACCAAGGTCAAGAAGCGCAGCTTCGGCCGCGGCGGCAAGGTGACCGAAAAGGACATCACGCTGTTCACCCGGCAACTGGCGACGATGATGAAGGCCGGTGTGCCGCTGCTGCAGGCATTCGACATCGTCGGCAAGGGCGCCGGCAACCGGGCGGTATCCAAGCTGCTGGGCGACATCCGGCTCGAAGTCGAGTCCGGCTCCAGCCTGAACCAGGCTTTCCGCAAGTATCCGCAGCACTTCGACCAGCTGTTCTGCAACCTCGTCGCAGCAGGTGAGCAGGCCGGTATTCTCGATGGCCTGCTCGATCGCCTCGCCACGTATCGCGAAAAGATCCTGGCGATCAAGGGCAAGATCAAGTCGGCGATGTTCTATCCGATCGCGGTCATCGTGGTCGCCATCGTGATCACCGCGGTGATCATGATTTTCGTCATTCCGGAGTTCAAGAAGGTGTTCTCGAGCTTCGGTGCCGATCTACCGGCGCCGACGTTGTTCGTCATCGCGATATCGGACGCCTTCGTCGAGTACTCTTGGCTCATCTTCGGCGGAGCCTTCGCGGCAATCAGCGCATTCTTCTACATGCTGAAGCGATCGGTACCCCTGCAGATCGCCGTCGACCGCCTGTCGCTCAAACTGCCTGTCCTCGGCGAGATTCTGCGCAAGGCCACGATCGCGCGCTGGGCGCGCACCTTGTCAACGATGTTCGCCGCCGGCGTGCCGCTGGTCGAGGCACTCGACTCGGTGGGTGGCGCGGCAGGCAACCACATCTACAAGATGGCCACGCGGCAGATCCAGAACGAGGTCAGCACCGGCACCAGTCTGACCGTCGCGATGCAGAACACCAATGTGTTCCCGGTCATGGTGATCCAGATGGCGTCCATCGGTGAGGAGTCCGGCCAGCTTGATTCGATGCTGTCCAAGGTGGCCGACTTCTTCGAACAGGAGGTCGACGATTCGGTCGACGCGCTGTCCAGCCTGCTCGAACCCATCATCATGGTGGTGCTCGGCACGCTGATCGGCGGCCTGGTGGTCGCCATGTACCTGCCGATCTTCAAGGTCGCCCAGTCGGTCTGACGCGGGAATCGTGAGCGGACTCGAATCGCTGGCCGGGAGCGGCCTGCTGCTGCCGCTGGTCGGCCTGCTTGGCCTGGCCGTCGGCAGCTTCCTCAACGTGGTGATCCACCGCCTGCCCATCATGATGGAGCGGGAGTGGGCGGCACAGTGCGCCGACCTGCGCAACGAGCCGGCGCCGGTGTTCGACGCGCTGTCGCTGCTGGCGCCGCGCTCGCGCTGTCCCAAGTGCGGCCATGGGATCGGCGCGCTGGAGAACATCCCGGTGCTGTCCTGGCTGCTGCTGCGCGGCCGGTGCCGAGGCTGCGGCACCGGCATCGGTGTCCGCTATCCGCTGGTCGAACTGCTGACCGGACTGCTGAGCCTGGCCTGTGCCTGGACATTCGGACCGACACTGCTGCTGATCGGCGCACTGGCCCTCGTATGGGCACTGATCGCGCTCACCTTCATCGACCTCGATACCCAGTTGCTGCCGGACAGCATCACGCTGCCGCTGATCTGGGCCGGACTGCTGCTCAACCTGCTCGGCGGCTTCACCGATCTGCAGTCGGCCGTCGTCGGTGCCATCGCCGGCTATCTGGTGCTGTGGAGCGTGTACTGGGCGTTCAAGCTGGCCACCGGCAAGGAGGGCATGGGCTACGGCGACTTCAAGCTGCTGTCCGCGCTCGGTGCCTTTCTCGGCTGGCAGATGCTGCCCGTAATCATCCTGCTGTCGTCGCTGGTCGGCGCCGTGGTCGGCATCGCACTGATCGTGCTGCGTTCGCACGGCCGCGACGTGCCGATTCCGTTCGGGCCCTATCTTGCCGCCGCTGGCGTGATCGCGCTGTTCTTCGGCGCCACGATCAACCGCACCTATCTGGGGCTGATGTAGGCATCTGCCGGGGCTTGAATCCCCAGAATGGGCGCCCCATTTCCGAAGCGCAGCGTCCGTTTCGCGCACCCGCTCCCGCCACGCGCGGGGCCGGCGATTTCCTGGCGCGAAATGTGCATGTGCAACAATGCCTTAGTCTATAATTTCGCGTTTTCTGGAGCTCGACATGCCGATCTACGGTTACCGCTGCTCGTCCTGCGGTTTTGAAAAGGACGTGATGCAGAAGATCAGCGCCGCGCCGCTGACCGATTGCCCGTCCTGCGGCGCATCGACCTTCACCAAGCAACTGTCCGCAGCCGGCTTCCAGCTCAAGGGCAGCGGCTGGTACGCCACCGATTTCAAGGGCGGTGGCTCGGGCTCCAGCACCACGACGCCGAAGGCAGACACGTCCACATCGACGGCATCCTCCTCGTCAGGCGACAGTGCTGCCGCGCCCTCGACGCCCTGTGGCGGCTCCTGCGCCTGCCATTGATGAAGCGTTACTTCATCACCGGTCTGCTGATCTGGATTCCGCTGGCCATCACGATCTGGGTGCTGGCCTGGATACTGGGCACTCTGGACCAGACCATGCTGCTGGTGCCCTGGCAGTGGCGACCGGCCCAGCTGTTCGGCTTCGACGTACCGGGCTTGGGCGTCATCCTGACCGTGCTCATCATCGTGGTCAGCGGCGTCATCGGCCACAACATCATCGGCCAGCGCCTGCTGCGTTACTGGGAAGGGCTGCTGTCGCGCATCCCGGTCGTGAAGTCGATCTACAACGGCGTGAAGCAGGTGTCGGACACGCTGTTCTCCAGCTCCGGCGAAGCCTTCCGCAAGGCGCTGCTGGTCCAGTACCCGCGCGAGGGCAGCTGGACCATCGCCTTCCTGACCGGCCAGCCGGGCGGGGACGTGGTCAATCACCTGCCCGACCACGTCAGCGTCTACGTGCCGACCACGCCCAACCCGACCTCGGGCTTCTTCCTGATGCTGCCGCGCAGCGACGTGATCGAGCTCGACATGACGGTGGACGAAGCACTCAAGTACATCGTGTCGATGGGCGTCGTCCCGCCGGCCAGAAAACCGAAACCGCATGCGGCCGTCGTGCCCGCACTCGACAACTGAACCGGGGTTTTCCGACCCCGCACTTTCCCGGAATCACACCATGCGCACGCAATACTGCGGCCTGCTCGACGCGGGCTACCTCGACCAGACCGTCACCCTGTTCGGCTGGGCTCACCGTCGCCGCGACCACGGCGGCGTCATCTTCATCGACCTGCGCGACCGCGAAGGTCTGGTGCAGGTGGTGTGCGACCCGGATCGCGCGGAAACCTTTGCCGTGGCGGAGTCGGTGCGCAACGAGTTCTGCCTGCGAGTGACGGGCCGCGTGCGCCGCCGCCCGGAGGGTACGACCAATGCCAACCTGGTGTCGGGCGAGATCGAAGTGCTGGCGCATGAAGTCGAGGTGCTGAACGCTTCGGTCACGCCGCCCTTCCCGCTGGATGACGACAACCTGTCGGAGACCGTGCGTCTGACCCACCGCGTGATCGACCTGCGCCGCCCGGCGATGCAGAAGAACATGATGCTGCGCTACAAGACGGCGATGGCCTTCCGCCGTTTCCTCGACGGCCAGGGCTTCATCGACATCGAAACGCCGATGCTCACCAAGAGCACGCCGGAAGGCGCGCGTGACTATCTGGTGCCCAGCCGCGTGCACGACGGCCAGTTCTTCGCGCTGCCGCAGTCGCCGCAGCTGTTCAAGCAGTTGCTGATGGTGGCCGGCTACGACCGCTACTACCAGATCACCAAATGCTTCCGTGACGAGGATCTGCGCGCCGATCGTCAGCCGGAATTCACCCAGGTCGATATCGAAACCAGCTTCCTGACCGAGCACGAAATCACTGCGATGATGGAAGACATGATCCGCTATGTCTTCAAGGAAGCGTTGTCGGTCGACCTGCCCGCGCCCTTCCCGCGCATGACCTACGCCGAGGCGATGAGCCGTTTCGGTTCGGACAAGCCGGATCTGCGCGTGACGCTGGAGCTGGTGGACGTCGCCGACGCGGTCAAGGATGTCGCCTTCAAGGTGTTCTCCGGCCCGGCCAATGACCCGGCCTGCCGCGTCACGGCACTGCGCGTGCCCGGCGGGGCCTCGCTGTCGCGCGGCGAAATCGACGGCTACACCGAATTCGTCAAGATCTACGGCGCCAAGGGCCTGGCCTACATCAAGGTCAATGACGTCACCAAGCTGAACGAGGAAGGCCTGCAGTCGCCCATCGTCAAGAACCTGAGCCCCGAGTCGCTGGCCGCGATCATGGCCCGTACCGGCGCCCAGAGCGGCGACGTGATCTTCTTCGGTTCCGACAAGGCCAAGGTCGTGTCCGACGCGCTGGGCGCGCTGCGCCTGAAGATCGGCCACGAGAAGGGCTATGCGACCGGCGACGCCTGGCGCCCGCTGTGGGTGGTCGACTTCCCGATGTTCGAGTACGACGAGGACGAAAAGCGCTGGAACGCCTGCCACCACCCCTTCACCAGTCCGAAGGACGAGCACATCGCGCTGCTGAAGACCGATCCGGGCAAGTGCCTGGCCAAGGCCTACGACCTGGCGCTGAACGGCTGGGAAATCGGCGGCGGTTCGGTGCGTATCCACCAGGCCTCGGTACAGGAAACCGTGTTCGAAGCGCTCAACATCGGTCCGGAAGAACAGCAGCTCAAGTTCGGCTTCCTGCTCGACGCGCTGAAGTACGGCGCGCCGCCGCACGGCGGCCTCGCTTTCGGTCTGGACCGCATCGTCACGATGATGACCGGCGCCGAGTCGATCCGCGACGTGATCGCCTTCCCCAAGACCCAGCGCGCCCAGTGTCTGCTGACCCAGGCACCGAGCCCGGTGGACGAACGCCAGCTGCGCGAACTGCACATCAAGCTGCGCAACACGCCGAAGGCCGACGCCGGCGCCTGAGCCAGTGGTGACCCGCCTGCCCCGCCGGCTCCCGGCGCCACTGCTGGCGCCGATCCTGGCCCTGTGGCTGTTGCTGACCGGCTTCGCCTCGCCCGAGGTGGAGCTGGCGCAACTGCCGCCGGAAGCGGCGCAGACGCTGGCGCTGATCCGCCAGGGCGGGCCTTTCCCGTATAACCGTGACGGCGTCGTGTTCCACAATCGCGAACGCCGTCTGCCGATGCAGAAACGCGGCTATTACCGCGAATACACGGTGCCCACGCCCGGCCTGAACCACCGCGGCGCCCGTCGCATCGTCGCCGGCAGCGGCGTCGACGGCGACGTGCGCCATTCGGGCGAATACTGGTACACGGCGGATCACTACCGCAGCTTCCGCCGCATCAAGGAATGAACGATGTCCGCACTGCCCCCTGATTCAATGCAGTCCCGCCTCGGCGACGCCACCCGCAGCGGTGTGTTTTCCGCGCAGCCGACAGCTGCCGCGCGCGCCGCACGCTTCGCCGAACCGGCCGGTCTGCTGCTGATCGGCCTCGACCTGAAGGACAGCCGCGACCAGGCGTCGCTGCTGCAGCTGTTCGCCGAAACGATGGGCTTTCCCGACACCTTCGGCCACAACCTCGACGCGCTCGGCGACTGCCTCGGCGACCTGTCGTGGTTGCCGGAAAGCCGCGGCTACCTGCTGCACCTGAGCAACTGCGCCAAGCCGGTCGAGCGCTGCAAGGACGATTTCGACGCGCTGGTCGCCGTGCTGAACGACGCGGCCGAAGAGTGGCGCGGCCGCGGCACGCCGTTCTGGGTGCTGATCGACCAGCCACACACCCGCGCCCGCCCCTTCATGGCCAGCGCATGAAGCGGCCACAGTCGGTCCTGGTGCTGATCCACAGCGACGGCGGCGACATCCTGCTGATCGAGCGGGCGAAGCACCCGGGCTACTGGCAGTCGGTCACCGGCAGCATCGAGTCCGGCGAAACGCCGGAACGGGCGGCGCAACGTGAAGTCGAGGAAGAGACCGGCATCGTCGCACCAGCCGGGGCTTTCGACCGCTGGCATCACAGCAGCCGCTTCGAAATCTATCCGATCTGGCGCCATCGCTATCCGCCCGGCGTCACCCACAACACCGAGCACGCCTTCAGCCTCTGCGTACCGCGCGACACGCCGATCCGGCTGGCGCCGGACGAGCACCGCGACTGGCGCTGGCTGCCCTGGCGCGAGGCGCTCGATGCGGTGTTTTCGTGGACGAACCGCGATGCGATCCGGATGTTGACCCAGCGCAAGCGCCTGAACCGGCAGTCTTGAAATCGGTTTTTTCCATCCCTAGTTTGGGTGTACGCGGATACCCGCACCCGACATGGAAAGGACGAAACGATGAATCAGGTCACCCGCTGGGATCCTTTTGAAAATCTGTTCAAGGACTTTCGCGGCCTCGTGCTGCAACCGGTCGACCTCGCCAACAACCCCGACGTACCGGCGCTCAAGGTCGATGTGAAGGAAGACAAGGACGCCTACACCGTGCACGCCGACCTGCCGGGTGTGGCGAAGGACGACATCCACGTCAACATCGAAGGATCGGTGGTGTCGATCAGTGCCGAAAAGAAGCGCACGGTGGAGAACAAGGAAGGCGAGCGCGTGCTGCGTTCCGAGCGCCATTACGGCAAGGTGTCGCGCAGCTTCCAGCTCGGCCAGGACATCGACGAAGCCCGGGCGCAGGCCCGTTTCGCCGACGGCGTGCTGGAACTGACACTGCCGAAGAAGGTAGTCGCCGCCTCGAAGAAGCTCACCATCCAGTAAGCCGTTCGCACCCCGGAAAAAGCGGACACCCAGCCGGTGTCCGCTTTTTGTTTGTGCGGTGCAAGGCTAGAATCCGGCCTCATCCTTACACCTCGCCCGAGCCCGGAAAATGCCCCTGACCTCTGACCTCACCTCCGGTATCACGCCGCACGCCAAGGCCGCGGTGCTGTCCGAGGCGCTGCCCTACATCCGCCGCTTCCAGGACCGCACCATCGTCGTGAAATACGGCGGCAACGCGATGACCGACCCCGCGCTGAAACTGGGCTTCGCGCGCGACGTGACGCTGCTCAAGCTGGTCGGCATGAACCCGGTGGTGGTGCATGGCGGTGGCCCGCAGATCGACGACCTGCTCAAGCGTGTCGGCAAGCAGGGCACCTTCATCCAGGGCATGCGCGTCACCGACGAAGAAACGATGGACATCGTCGAGATGGTGCTCGGCGGTCATGTGAACAAGGACATCGTGAACCTGATCAACCAGGCGGGCGGCAAGGCCGTTGGCCTGACCGGTCAGGACGGCTCCTTCATCCGTGCCACCAAGCTGATGATGCCGAACAAGGACAAGCCGAACGAAATGCTCGACATCGGCCTGGTCGGTGACATCGTGTCGATCGACCCGACCATCATCAACTTCCTCGACAGCGGCGACTTCATCCCGGTGATCGCGCCGATCGGCGTCGGCCCCGACGGCGAAAGCTATAACATCAACGCCGACGTGGTCGCCGGCAAGCTGGCGGAAATCCTGAAGGCGGAAAAGCTCGTGCTGCTCACCAACACGCCGGGCGTGCTCGACAAGGAAGGCAATCTGCTGACCGGCATTACGCCGCGCGACGTCGACGCGATGATCGCCGACGGCACGCTGTCCGGCGGCATGCTGCCGAAGATCGGCTCTGCGCTGGATGCTGCGCGCAGCGGCGTCAAGAGCGTGCACATCATCGACGGTCGCGTGCCGAACGCGCTGCTGCTCGAAGTGCTGACCGACGACGGCGTCGGCACGCTGATCAAGAGCAAATGACGTCCCCCAGGGCCGGGCGTCGCCCGGCCCGTCCCCCGGAAGGCGCAAGACATCAGCCCTGACCCGATTCATGCGCGTCGCCTGGACGCAGGCAGGCAGCCGGTCTGGATCTTCGATCTGGACAACACGCTGCACGACGCCAATCCGCACGTCTTTCCGCACCTGAACCGGGCGATGACCGCCTGGTTGATGGACGAACTGGGGCTGACGCACGCCGAGGCGGACCACCTTCGTGTGCACTACTGGCACCGCTACGGCGCCACACTGCTCGGCCTGATGCGACACCACGGCACCCGCCCCGCACACTTCCTGCGCGGCACGCACGACGTCGAGGCGCTGCGCCCGGGCATCGTGTTCGACCGCGCGCTGCTGCACGTGCTGCGCCGCCTGCCAGGCCGCAAGATCGTGTTCACCAACGGCCCGCTGCATTACGCCGAGGCTGTGCTCGACGTGATGGGCATGAGCACGCTGTTCGACGGCATCCACGCTATCGAGCACTCGCGCTATGCGCCGAAGCCGCGGCTGAAGGGCTTCCTGCACCTGCTGCGCGACTACCGGCTCACGGCTTCACGCTGCATCATGGTCGAGGACACGGCAACCAATCTGCGCACCGCCAAGCAGCTGGGCATGCGCACCGTGTGGATCAGCCGCGATGCCGCCCATCACTCCTATGTAGACGTGCGATTTACGTCGGCGCTGCAGTTGCATCGCATGCGTTGGGTCATGAATCGCTGACGAATGAAACGGCCCATGCAATATCGGCCGGATTCCCTGCGAACAGCCCATCTACACCACGGCTGCGCTTCGGCCCCTGCTGAGCCACGCCCACCCGCATACCGTAAGCAGCCCGCACAGAACAAGCGTCGCCGGCTGCGGCTCCGGTACAGCCGCCGCATATGCGAACTCTAGGCTTGAGAGACGATAGCTGTCCTCGGTTGAGAGAACGGAGAACGACGAAAGAGGAGCAGAGGCAAATAGACCTGTAATCACCACACTCGGGAAGGGTTCCACATTCGAGGCGGTACCGATCACCGCTCCGTCAGAATTGAAGGCATGTACAACAGCTGAGTGGAACCGAATGCCCCCGAGATTGCCGATTGCAGAAGCATTCAATCTGACGAACGCGACCGGTGCGGCAAACGAGAATGTCAGCGACTCTCCGGGGTCCAGTGTGTAGTCTTCACCGCCGACTACGCCGATTCCATTCAGATCGAGAAACTGGACGGCACTGGAACCCGTGATCTCCACCCCATCCTTCTTCCAGTTCGAAGTCTGGAACGTTCCCTTATCGTCGAAATCGACGACAATATTCGCGCCCAAAGTTGTGGCAGGCAGCACCAGGAGTGCTCCGGCGATAGCGGTCAGACGGCTTAAGCGCGATCTGTTCAATCCGATGAACCGGAGCATGAGGTGTCCTCCCGTTAACTTCGTCGAGCGAAGAGCAGTACTCGCGAAGCATAGACATCAGCGCGACAGAAATCACCCCATCATTCGCGGGCGGTCCCTGGTCTCGGGTGCGCTACCCCCATGCTGGCCAGGACCTTCAAACCTGACGTACGGAAACTGTTCGACTGCCGACCGTGGCGTGTCCAAGGCGTGCTCAGTTACCTAGGAAAATCCATCACTCCTGCAGCCAGCGCGCCGCGTCCAGCGCGTAATAGGTGAGGACGCCGTCGGCACCGGCGCGCTTGAAGGCGAGCAGCGCCTCCATCGCGGTCGCCCGCTCGTCCAGCCAGCCGTTGGCCACCGCTGCCTTCAGCATCGCGTACTCGCCACTCACCTGGTAGGCATAGGTCGGCACTCCCAGTTCGGCCTTCACCCGGCGCACGATGTCGAGGTAGGGCATGCCCGGCTTCACCATCACCATGTCGGCCCCCTCGGCGATGTCCAGCGCGACTTCGCGGATGGCCTCGTCGCTGTTCGCCGGATCCATCTGGTAGGTGTACTTGTTGCCCTTGCCCAGGTTGCCGGCCGAGCCCACCGCGTCACGGAAGGGGCCGTAGAAGGCTGAGGCGTACTTCGCCGAGTAGGCGAGGATGCGGGTGTGGATCAGCGCGTGCGCGTCCAGTTCGAAGCGGATGCGACCGACCCGGCCATCCATCATGTCGGACGGCGCCACCACGTCGGCGCCGGCCTGGGCGTGGCACAGCGCCTGTTTTGCCAGCGCTTCCAGCGTTTCGTCGTTCATGACGTAACCGGAGGCGTCGATCAGGCCGTCCTGACCGTGTGAGGTGTAGGGGTCGAGGGCGACGTCGGTGATCACGCCCAGTTCGGGGAAGCGCTGCTTCAGCGCACGCACGGTGCGCGGCACCAGACCGTCCGGGTTCCAGGCTTCGGCCGCGTCGTCGGTCTTCAGACCGGCGTCGATGACCGGGAACAGCGCCAGCGCCGGCACGCCCAGCGCCACCGCCTGTTCGGCCACGCCGAGCAGCAGATCGACGCTGACCCGATTCACGCCCGGCATCGACGCCACCGCCTCGCTGCGGCTCGGCCCGTCGAGCACGAATACCGGGAAGATGAGGTCGTCGGCGCTGAGGCGGTTCTCGCGCATCAGGCGGCGCGAAAAGTCGTCGCGGCGCATGCGGCGCATGCGAGTCGAGGGGAAGTGGCTGGCGGAAGAGGGCATCGTCTGGACCTGCGAAAACGGAAGCCGCGATGATAGTACGCGGCGCCCTTCCGCTCGATCCGCCGCCACTTCAATTAGCACACGAAGCGAACGGAACTTTGAAAAAGGGGCCCCGGTCAGAGCGTGCGACGGTGCGAGCCGTCACCCGCTTCACCTCCCTGAGCGGGTGCCTTGCGTGCGAGGCGTTTCGAGCCCACGGCTTCATCCCCTTTAGCCGTGGGCTTTTTCTTTTTTCAGGCCGCGGACGTGTCCGGCGGTGGCAGTGCCGCGCTCAGCCAGGGCGCGACCACCTGCTCGACCTCGTCTACGCCGGTCTTCTTCAGGCTGGAGAACAGTTGCACCGTTACCTGCTCACCCATGCCCGACAGCTGGCGACGCACGTCGGCCAGCGTCGCCGCCTGTGCGCTGCGCGTGAGCTTGTCGGCCTTGGTCAGCAGCACGTGCATCGGCTTTCCGCTCTGCGAGAACCACTGGATCATGTTCCAGTCGAGTTCGGTCAGCGGGTGACGCGAATCCATGATGAGCACCAGCCCGACCAGGCTCTCGCGCTCCTTCAGGTAACGCTCGATCAGCCCCGCCCAGGCGCGACGCACCTCGACCGGCACCTGGGCGAAGCCGTAGCCCGGCAGATCGACCAGGAAGCCGCCCTTGACCAGCTTGAAGTAATTGATCAGCTGGGTGCGGCCCGGCGTCTTGCTGACGAAGGCCAGCCGCGTGTGACCGACCAGCGTGTTGATCGCACTGGACTTGCCGGCGTTCGAACGCCCGGCGAAAGCGATCTCCGGGCCGATGGGCGCTGGCAGGCCGGACGGCTTGGCAACGGAGATATGGAAGGAGGCGCCGCGGAAGAGAGAGGACAAATCAGAATCGCGCAATGCGCGCCCGGGAAAACACGGTAAAATGAGGAGTTTAGCGTATCACCGAAATTTTCCCGGACCTTTGCCCGGCATCACCGCTCAAGGAAAGTCATGCGCCACCTCACCGCTCTTGGTTTCGCCCTGTCCCTGACCCTCGTTTCGGCCAGCGCGCTGGCCTCCGAAGAAAAAGCAGCCCCGAAGGCCGACGCAGCCGCGGGCAAGACCATCGCCACCCAGGTGTGTGCGGCCTGTCATGGCGCCGATGGCAACAGCGCCATCCCGGCCAATCCTAAGCTCGCCGGCCAGCACCCCGAATACCTGTACAAGCAGCTGATGAATTTCAAGGCGAAGGACGGCAAGCCGGCCGAGCGCGTCAATGGCGTGATGGCCGGCATGGTGGCCGGGCTGTCCGAACAGGACATGCGCAACCTCGCCGCCTACTACGCCGGCCAGAAGCCGAGCGGTGGCGAAGCCAAGGGCTCGCGTGAAAGCATCGAACTGGGTCAGAAGCTGTGGCGCGGTGGCGACCAGAGCAAGGGGCTGCCCGCCTGTGCCGGCTGTCACGGCCCGGCCGGCGCCGGCCTGCCGGCGCAGTACCCGCGCATCGCCGGCCAGCACGCCGACTACACCGAAGCGCAGCTGAAGACCTTCCGCGTCGGCGAACGCGCCAACGACCCGGCCAAGATGATGCGCATGATCGCGGTGAAGATGACCGACGCCGAAATCAAGGCGGTGGCCGACTACGCAGCCGGCCTGCGCTGATTCGCCAGCGTTTCGATCTCGCTCTCCGAAAAGCCCGCCTCCAGGCGGGCTTTTTCGTTGACCGGCGGCTGCAGCCGCGGCGCATCGAACTCGTTGAACAGGTGCAGGAAGGTCGCCTCCGGCGCCAGCCCGCGCTGCGCACACAGGTGACGGAACCAGCGGTCACCGACCGCCACGTGGGTGATTTCGTCGCTCAGCACGATGTCCAGGATGTCCAGCGCCGCCTGATCGCCGATCGCGCGCAGCTTGGCCATGATGGGTGGCGTGGCGTCCAGCCCGCGCGCTTCGAGCACACGCGGCACCAGCGCCATGCGGACCAGCGCATCGTGCGCGGTGCGGCGCGCCATGTCCCACAGACCGGCGTGCGCCGGAAAATCACCGTAGTCGTAGCCCAGCGTGCGCAGGTGGGTGCGCAGCAGACCGAAGTGGCGCGCCTCGTCTGCCGCGACACGCAGCCAGTCACCCAGATAGTCGTCCGGCAGTTCACGGAAGCGCCAGGCGGCGTCGAGCGCCAGATTGATGGCGGTGAACTCGATGTGGCAGATGGCGTGGATCATCGCGCCGTGGCCTTCGCGACTGCCGATGCGGCGCGAACGCAGGGCCGACGGTTCGACCAGTTCGGGCCTGGTCGGCCGGCCCGCGTCGTCGATGGCGTGCGGCGGCGCTGCCGTCCGGTCGAACACGGCGCCGGTCTGCCATTCGCGCCACAGGCTCGCCACCTGCGCACATTTGTCGTCGGGGTCGGCGCACATCAGCGCATCGTGCAGTGTGTCGAAAATCTTTCTGCTCATTTGCGGTCTTCGGTAAGGACTGGCGACCTGACACGGTCTGCACAGACATGAAGCCAGGAGTGTACCCATGCTGATCAAACGCCAGACGGACATCGTGCCGTCGGAAATCACCCCGCGCGCGCTGTTCGACAGCCGCCGCGATTTCATCCGCGCCGCCGGTCTCGGCGTCGGCGCCGCGCTGCTCGGCGCCGGCCTGTCGGGCGAGGCGCGCGCCGCCGGCTACGGCGGCCAGTCGCTGGGTCTGCTGCTGAAAAGCCCGCTGTCGACCGACGAGAAGCTGAACGACTACAAGGACATCACCAGCTACTGCAATTTCTACGAATTCGGCACCGACAAGAGCGACCCGTCGCGCAACGCGCACCGCATGTCGACCCGGCCGTGGACAGTGAGCATCGAAGGCATGGTGCAGAAGCCGAAGACGCTGGCGATCGAGGACGTGCTTAAGCTGGCGCCGCTGGAAGAGCGGATCTACCGGCTGCGCTGCGTCGAGGCGTGGTCCATGGTCGTGCCCTGGGTCGGCCTGCCGCTGTCGGCGCTGCTGAAGCAGGTCGAGCCGCTCGGTGGCGCGAAGTACGTCGAATTCACCACGCTGGCCGATCCGAAAACCATGCCCGGCGTGCGCAGCGCCGTGCTCGACTGGCCCTATGTCGAAGGGCTGCGCATCGACGAGGCCATGCACCCGCTGACGCTGCTGGCGGTCGGCCTTTACGGCGAAGTGCTGCCGAACCAGAACGGCGCACCGATGCGCCTTGTGGTGCCGTGGAAGTACGGCTTCAAGAGCGCGAAATCGATCGTGAAGATCCGCTTCACCGACAAGGAGCCGGTCAGTTCCTGGACCCGTGCCGCCGCCCGCGAATACGGCTTCTATTCGAACGTGAATCCGGAAGTCGATCACCCGCGCTGGAGCCAGGCGCGCGAGCGGCGCATCGGCGAATTCACCAAGCGCAAGACGCTCATGTTCAACGGCTACGGCGAGCAGGTCGCGTCGCTCTACGCCGGCATGGATCTGAAGAAGCAGTTCTGACGATGCGCGAGCGCGCCTTCAGCCCCGACCGCGTGCAGTTTGCCTGGATCTGGCGCGCGGTCTGGGCGGCCTGCCTGCTGCCGCTGATGCTGCTGGTGGCGGGCGGTCTGCGTGATGCACTGGGCGCCAATCCTATCGAGCACATCACGCGCGCCACCGGCGACTGGACGCTGCGCCTGTTGCTGCTGACGCTGGCGGTGACGCCGCTGCGCCAGCTCACCGGCTGGCACTGGCTGGTGCGGCTGCGCCGCACGCTGGGCCTGTACGCCTTCTTCTACGGCAGTCTGCACCTCGCCACCTATGTCTGGCTCGACCAGTTCTTCGACTGGCCAGGCATCGTCGCGGACATCGTCAAGCGCCCCTTCGTCACGCTCGGGTTCGCCGCCTTCGTGCTCATGCTGCCGCTGGCGATCACCTCGACCAACGGCATGATCCGTCGCCTCGGCGGCCGCAGCTGGCAGCGCCTGCACCGCGCCGTCTACGCGGTCGGCGTGCTCGGTGTCGCGCACTACTGGTGGCTGGTGAAGAAGGACCTGACCGAACCCATCGCGTACGCCTTCGTGCTGGCCACGCTGTTCGCGCTGCGCCTGTGGCACGGCCGCCGCATGCGGCGCACGCTGGAAGCGCAGGCCGCCTGAGGCGGATGCACGCCGGCCGCCCGTCGTGCGCCGGTATCATGGCGCCCGATCCTTACACGGAATCGTCCGCGTGAACATCTTCTCTCCGCTGTACACACGCGCCATGCAGTGGGCGCGCCACCGTCGCGCGCCCTGGTTCCTCGGCGCGATGAGCTTCGCCGAGTCGTCCTTCTTTCCGATCCCGCCCGACGTGATGCTGGCGCCGATGAGCATGGCGGCGCCGCGGCGCGCGATGTTCTACGCACTGATCACCACGCTCACCTCGGTGGCCGGCGGCCTGTTCGGCTACCTGATCGGCGCCTTCGCCTTCGATCTGATCGAACCCTGGCTGCGCGACAGCCGCTACTGGGCCAGCTACGAAACCGCGCAGCAGTGGTTCGGCGACTGGGGCTTCTGGGCCATTTTCGTCGCCGGCTTCTCGCCGATTCCGTACAAGGTATTCACCATCGCCGCGGGCGCCATCTCGATGGCGCTGCTGCCTTTCACGCTGGCCTCCATCATCGGCCGTGGCGCGCGCTTCTTCCTGGTGGCCGGGTTGATGGCCTGGGGCGGGGAAAAGATGGAGGCGACGCTGCACCGCTACATCGATCGCCTGGGCTGGGCGACCGTGTTGCTGGTGGTGATCGGTGCAGCGGCCTGGAAGATGACGCGCGGCGCCTAAGCGCTCAGATGCGACGGCGGGCGCTGGCGACGATGACGCCGAGGCCGCCGAGCAGCAGCGCCCAGCCCGACGGCTCGGGCACCGGCGTGATGCTCAGGTTGTCGATCGCCAGCGCGCTGGTCGCCGTGTAGTCGCCAACATCGACGATGCCGAAACCGAGGCGGACCGCGCCGGACTGCGTGAACACGTACTCGAAGGTCGACCGATTGCTCTCGCGACGGAAGTGCGTAGTCGGCGGAAAAGGCGCATCCGACTCGTCGGCGATGCGGATGACCTGATCGCCGACCAGCAGGAAGGCGTAGTCCGGCAGCGGATCGACATAGGGCTCGGAGGTGGCGAACAGCCAGTCGAAGCGCAACGTATCGCCAGCGCTCACAGTCAGTTCGCGCCACATCGCCGAACCTTCGTAGGCGAAGCCGTCGGCCGTATCGAGCGCGCCGGGCGTCAGACCGATGCGGCTCTCCAGCCCGTCGGCGACGCCGACCTCGACCGCGGTGACGCCGGAGAAATTGAACACGCCGGCCGGCAGCGGAGCATCGTCTACCTCGGTCAGCGAGGCGGTGGTCAGGGCGATGTAGCCACCCGGGTTGGACACGTCGCCGGCCGTGGACCAGCCGTTCAGGCCGCTTTCAAAATTGTCCGCGAAGGCGGCTGCGCTGGCGGCGCCGCTCGCCAGCACGAGGCCGGCCGTCATCAAGCTGCGCACGAGGGCGTGGGTTTTCATGGTGTATCTCCTGCGAGTATTCGGGATAGGGCTCAGTAGGCGAAGTTCTGGCCGCTCAGTTGGCCGGGCTGCACACCGCTCAGCGTGACCAGCGTGCGCGGCACCCCGGTGCCGGCAAAGCCGTCGCTGTCGATCTGCACCAGCGTGCCGGCAGCGTTCGCAACGAGGCGCAGGTGGCCGGACTGCTGCGGATCGCCGACGATGCCCAGACCGACCAGCAGGGCGCGCAGATCGAGCACGTCCTGCGCCGGCGCGAAGTCGGTGATGAGGTCGGCCGCGTCGCGCATCGACTGATAGACGAAGGTGTCTGCGCCGGCACCACCGGTCAGCGTGTCCGCGCCAGCGCCACCGGTGATCACGTCGTCGCCGGCGCTGCCGTTCAGGCGGTCACGACCGGCCGTGCCGGCAATCTTCTTCTGCAGCGACAGCCCGATCACCACCGGGTCGTGATCCGACGACCGGTAGGCGTGCGGCGCGTACAGGTCCTGCGGCTTGAACTCGGTGTTGTAGTCGATGACAAAGGGCTCGTCGGTGTTGATGTGCCAGTGCGCGATGCCGCTGGTCTTCGCCGCCAGCGCAGGCGTGGCCAGCGCGTGATCGAGCGCCCCGCTCTCGCCGTCGAAGGTGTAGCTGTAGGCCAGATCGATGCCGGCGGCCAGATTCACCATGCCGGCCGCGGTCAGCGCATTGACCGGGTCCTCCTTGGAGTAGGCGTTCAGATCGCCGATCACCAGCACGTCGGTGGCGCCGCTGCCCGTTGTCAGCTGCTGCACGAAGGCGTTCAGCGCGGCGGCCTGCTGCACGCGCAGCGGGTTCCAGCAGCCCTGGCCGTCGCCCTGGTCGGCCTCGACACCGGCCGCGTCGCCGCAGGACTTCGACTTGAAGTGATTGACGACGACGCTGAAGCGCTCGCCGTTGGTGGCTGCGAAGGTCTGTGCCAGCGGCGGACGGTTGTGGATGGCGGCCGTGTCGCTGATCGCCGCGCCCACCGTCGACACGCGCGCCGGCTTGTAGATCATGGCCTGGCGGATGGCATCGCCGCCGCTGCCGCCGACCGGCACGCCGACCGCGACGTACACATTGGCGCCGTAGGCCGCGTTCAGCGCCGACACCAGATTGTTCACCGCGGTCTGACCGTTGTTCTCGATCTCGATCAGGCCCACCACGTCAGCATCGATGGCGCGCAGTGCGGCAACGATCTTGGCCTGCTGGCGCGAGAACTCGAGCGCGCTGTCGGCGCCACGGCAGTCGCTGCGCGTGCCCGACGGGAAGCACGACGCGCCGGCCTGATCGACCGTCGTGAAGTAGTTCAGCACGTTGAAGCTCGCTACCTTCACATTGCCGCCGACCGGTGCCGGCGCTGCGGTGCGCGGATGCGTGCGCTCGAACACCGGGGCGACGGTCGGGTGGATCTTGTAGTCGCGCGGGCCGTCGCTGGCGGCAGTGATCAGGCCGTGGTCGATCACACCGGTCAGCGTCTGCACCGTATCGCCGGCGCGCAGCGTGTCGTCGGCACCGATGAAGGGGATGGGATTCGGATTCTGCGCAGTCGAACCGTCGTCGAGCACGATGCGGCGGCGCGCATTGTCGTCGCGCAGCGCGAGCGCTTCGGCAGTGCCCGCGGCATGGCGGTTGGTCGGGATTTCCAGACGCCCGTCGGCAGACAGCGTCACCTGCCCGTAGCGCCCCTGGAAGTAGTTCTGTGACACGGTGAGCGGGGACACGATGCGCACCAGCATGCCCTCGTAGCGCTCCAGCTCGCCTTCGAACGTTTCCGGCAGCACGACGTCGGTCGGCTGCACGCTCACGCCGCTGCCCAGCACCTGGACGGCGGTCGGCGACACCAGTTCGGTCACCGTATTGAACTCGGTCACGCCAGCACTCAGGCGCAGACGCTGACCGACCTGAGCGGTACTGCCCGGCGCGTAGACGAAGATGCCGTCCGAGGTGGCGACGTCGCCATCGCCCGCTTCGTCCTGCAGGTAGTAGCCGGACAGGCCGGGGAACACCGCGGTGACGACGCCCTCGGTGGTGACCGTCTGGCCGTTCAGCGGACTGGCGCTGCCGCTGCCCTGGATGGCCGGAATCGGTGTGATCGCCGCCGCCGTGGCGACGGTGATGTCGACCGTGCAGTCGGCGGTCTGTGCGTCGTCATTGGCAAAGCGCAGTCCGATGGCATAGTTGCCGGCAGAGGTACTCGCAGCGACGGTGACGCTGGCCGACGCGCTGGCGCCGTCGCCGGCAGCGGGCGTCAGCGCACCCAGCGTGATGCCGGTCGGCAGGCTGCCGATCAGGCTCAGCGCATTGACCGTGCTGTCGGCATCGCTGGCCGACACATTCACGCCGCCGCCCTCACCCGCCTGCAGGCTCAGCGCCGGGCAGCGGGTGACGATGGGCTGATTCACGCCACCGCCGTTGCTGCCATCGACCACGATGTTGTCGACGCCCACCCATTCGTCGTTGCCCACGGCGTTAGTCGTGATGATGCGCAGCTGCAGCAGTGGCTGGTTGTCGGCCGCTGCCGGCAGCGTCACCGACACCGGCGTCACCTTGCCGGCCAGCGACGGACCTTCGGTCGCATCGGCGACGAAGGCGGCCGGCACGTTGATGAAGTTGCCGCTGTTGCCGACGCGATACTGCAGCGCCACCGGCTGGACCGCGTTGTCGGTCGAACCATCGAGATCGCGCAGGTCGTAACGCACGGTGATGCCGCTGCGGCCGCTGGTGTCGAGAGACAGCAGCAGGAAGGGCGCGTCGGCGGTACCGGAACCGGTCAGCGCGACCACCGGATCGGCCAGATGGAATTCGGTCACACCACCGGTGGTGAAGGAGTCCGGAGTTGTCTGGTTGGCATTGACGTCCACCGGCGTGCCGTTGCCGTCAGCGACGATGGCCTGCGGATCGGCAGCCGTGGCGCCGGTCAGGCTGTCACCGCGATAACCGGTGACGCCCGGCACCGCAGACCAGTCGTCGTTGCCGACGATGAGGCCGATGTTCGACCAGTCCTGACCAAAGGGCAGCGCTTGCGGCGTGCTGTCGGCGAGTGCCGGCTGACTGAGCAGACCGGCGGCGGCAAGCGCCAGAACGAGGGTGCGCGGCAGCACCGGGCGAACACTTTTCGATGACATGTGGAAATCCGGTCGAGATGTCTAGCGTAGCCCAAGGTCCCGCCGCATGCGGGCCCTGGACGCCGAAAGACATCAGACTAGATCGCCAGCATGACCGTCGCGTGGCTGCACGCGCCCGCATCGATGGTCCGAAGGAACTATGCCGCCCGCCGCCCGAGCATCGCCCACAGCAGGCAACCGGCGCCCAGCGTGCCGAAGCCGAACATCCATGCAAGCGGGACGGTCGCGCCGCCGCCGAGATCGAGCGCGGCACCGAACACCAGCGGCGCGACGAAGCCGGCGCCGAAGCCGCCCAGCGAGTACAGCGCCATCGCCGCGCCGCGCTGCGCCACCGGCGCGGCGTGCACCAGCCCTGCGGTGAGAGAGGCCGAGTCGGCCATCACGGTCACGTTGTACAGCGACAGCAGGATGAGCAGCAGCCACCACGGTCCGCCGGCCGCGGCCCCGGCGACCCAGCACATGAGGCCCGACGCGATCATCATCCAGACGATCCAGCGCTGGCGTCCGAAGCGGCTGGCCGCCTCGTTGCCCAGTATGCTGGCGGGCTGCCCCAGCAGCATGACCAGCGCCGCCGCCTCGGTCGGCGCGAGCCGGGGCGTGCTTGCCGACAGCGTCCAGCCAAAGGCGATGAAGGCGACCAGCCAGGAACGCAGGCCGAACAGTTCCCAGCAATGCACGGCATAGCCGCTGACCAGGCTGCGCACGCGCGGATGCGCCAGCACCGGGCCGAAGCGCGGCAGCCAGTGCGCTTCGTGCGCGGCCGGCGGCGCAACATGGGTGACGTTCAGCCAGACGAGCGCGGCGGCGAGCAGCGGGCCGATGGCCATCAGCGCCACCGCGATGTGCCAGCCGAGATGGCGGCCGAGCACGCCGGCCAGCAGCAGCGCGGCGCTGGTGCCGATGCCGAAGCTCGACGTGTAGAAGGCGATGTGACGGGTACCGGCGTCGTGCGGCACGCGGTCGGCCAGCACGCGCAGGCCGGGCATGTAACAGCCCGCCAGCCCGGCGCCGCTGAGCGCCTGGAAGAAAGCCGCGCTCCACAGCCCGTGCGCGGCGAAGGCGAAGCCGATCATGCCGAGCGCCATCAGCAGGTTGGACAGCACGAACACGAGGCGCGCGTCGACGCGGTCCGTGGCGCCTGACAGGAAGGGCACGGCCACCATGTAGCCAAAGAAGAAGGCGCCGCCGATGAAGCCGGCTTCGGCGCCGCTGAGCGACCACAGCGCCGACAGTTCGGTCAGGAAGGACGGGTAGGCGGCGAGGCTGGTCATGCCCAGCACCTCGGCCGCGCACATCAGCAGCGTAAGGCGCGCGGTGCTGCCGGTGCGCACGCTCACTCGTCGCGCGACTTCAGCCAGGCCGCCTTCTGGCGGGCGCGCCCGGCCTTCTTGTCGGTACGCGCGTGCTCGCCGCCCTTGCGCATCAGCGCCGCCGTGGCCAGCGGGTTGCGCGGCTTCAAGGTGCGCCGCTTGCTGCTCAGCCGGGCAGCCGACTTCTCGTTCATCGCCGACCTCCGCGCTCGAACTTGATGATGGCGCGACCGTCTTCGGTCTGCTTCGGCTCGCCGCGCCAGGCGTGTCCGTAGATGATTTCCATGGTTGCCGGCAGACGGCCGTCGTCGAGCCTGCGCAGCAGCGCCGCGTCGAGCCGGGACCTCGCGCGCGGCGTCAGCAGCCCGCGCGGGCGCGTTGCCAGCGCACCGAAACTGCCGGTGTCGGCGAGATCGCGATAGAGATCGGCCGGCGACGCGAAGGTGAGCGTGATGTGCTCCATGTCCATCACCGGCTCGGCAAAGCCGGCCTCGACCAGCATGTCGCCCACGTCGTGCATGTCGATGAAGCGGTGCACGCGGCCGTGCAGGCCGGCCTCGACCAGCGCTGCGCGCAATTCCTGCAGCGTGTCCGGGCCCAGCATCGAGAACATGAACAGGCCGCCAACGCGCAGCGTGCGCTGCACCTCGCGCAATGCGACCGGCAGATCGGGCAGCCAGTGCAGCGCCATGTTGGACCACACCATATCGTGGCTGCGCGGAGCGATCGGCAGCTGCGCGATGTCGGCCTGCACGACTGCGGTCTGGCTGCCGCCCAGCACGCCGGGCAGCCAGCGGCGCCAGCGCGGCGTGCGGGTGGCCGCGTGTGCCAGCATCGCCGCCGAACGGTCGAGACCGGTCATCAGTGCGTCGGGATAGCGCGCGCGCAAGGGCTGCAGGTCGGCGCCGCTGCCGCAGCCCAGATCGAGCAGGCGATGCGGTTTCAGCGTGACCAGATCGAGCCGCTCGGCCATCCGGCGGGCGACTTCCCGGTGCAGCACCGCGGCGCTGTCGAAACGACCGGCGGCACGCTCGAAGCCGCGTGCGACTGCACGGGCGTCGAGCGCAAAGTCTGGCGGTACGGAAGAGGTCATCGCCACCTCCCGCGGCATCAGACGACCCTCCTGTCGCTGCGCGACACCTCCCCGAGGGAGGGCTTAGCGCCTTCGGGCGGCCGAGCGGCGCTCACGTCGAACGGATACCCAGCCGCTCGAACAGACGGCGATCGTTCTCTGCCTGCGGATTGCCGGTGGTGAGCAGCTTGTCGCCGTAGAAGATCGAATTGGCGCCGGCGAGGAAGCACATCGCCTGCATTTCGTCGCTCATCAGTTCGCGCCCGGCCGACAGGCGGACATAGCTCTTCGGCATCGTGATGCGGGCGGCGGCGATGGTGCGCACGAACTCGAACGGATCGAGATCCGGCGTATCGGCCAGCGGCGTGCCTTCGACCTTGACCAGATTGTTGATCGGCACCGATTCCGGCGGCGTGTCCATCGACGCCAGCGTGGCGATCAGGCCGGCGCGCGCGCGGCGCGATTCGCCCATGCCGACGATGCCGCCGCAGCACACGTTCATGCCCGCTTCGCGCACCGCTTCGAGCGTGTCGAAACGGTCTTCCTGGGTGCGCGTGCCGATCACCTCGCCGTAGTAGTCGGGCGCGGTGTCGATGTTGTGGTTGTAGTAGTCGAGGCCGGCTTCCTTCAGCTTCTCGGCCTGGCCCTCGCGCAGCAGGCCCAGCGTGGCGCAGGTCTGCAGGCCGAGGCCCTTCACCGCCGAAATCATCTCGGCCACCTTCTCGACATCGCGGTCCTTCGGACCACGCCAGGCCGCGCCCATGCAGAAGCGGGTAGCGCCTGCATCCTTCGCGGCACGGGCCGCTTCGAGCACTTCGTCGATCGGCATCAGCTCCTGGCTGGTGACGCCGGTGTCGTAGCGCACCGACTGCGGGCAGTAGCCGCAGTCCTCCGGACAGCCGCCGGTCTTGATCGACAGCAGCGTGGACCGCTGGATGGCATTGGCATCGAAGTTCTCGCGATGTACCGTCTGTGCGCGGAACATCAGATCGGCAAACGGCAGTTCGTACAGCGCCTCGACCTGTTCGGTGGTCCAGCGCTGGGGCGCTTGCGAACGGGAGGATGGCGGCAGATGGATGACCTGGGTGTGCATGAGTACAAGACGGGCGCACGCGAATGCGTCAGAACGGCGAAGCCGCCATTTTCTTCGAAAACAGGCCCTTCATGTTGCAGCGCGTGATCGGCGGCACGGCGCGCCGTGTCCTTGACCTGCTGCTGCCGCAGGACTGCAGGCTGTGCGGCCTGCCTGCCGGCAAGGCGCTGCTGTGTGACGGCTGCCGCGACGAGCTGCCGCGACTGCCGGCGGCGCACTGCCCGGTGTGCGCGCTGCCGGTGCCGACGGCACAGGTGTGCGGCCGCTGTCTGAAGCATCCGCCAGCCTTCGACGCGACGCTGGCCGTGTGGGCCTACGCCGAGCCGGCCGACGGGCTGATCCACGCGTTGAAGTTCCGCGCCCAGCTGCCGCTGGCCGGGCTGTTCGCCGATGCGCTGCTGGCGCTGGGCCTGCCACCGGCCGACCTGCTGCTGGCGATGCCGCTGCATCCGCGGCGGCTGGCCGAACGCGGTTTCAACCAGTCGGTCGAGATCGGCCGCCTGCTGGCTCGACGTGCGCAGCTGCGCTTCGACGCCTTCGGCCTGGAGCGCCTGCACGACACGCCACCGCAGCGCGACCTCGCGTGGTCGCAGCGCAGGCGCAACGTACGCGGCGCCTTCGCGCTGCACGCCGAGGTCGCCGGGCTGCATGTCGCGGTGATCGACGACGTGCTCACCACCGGCGCCAGCCTGCACGAGGTCGCCCGCGTGCTGAAGGCGGGCGGCGCGCTGACGGTGACCAATCTGGTGCTGGCGCGCACGCCGAAGCTGCGCGGCCCGCGATTCAATGGCAACAGACCCTAGCGCGCCTCGTTCGCCTGCTGGAAGTAGTCGATGAAGGCGCGCAGGCGTTCCGGCATCTGCGCCCGGCTCGGGAAATACAGGTGTATCGCCGACATCGGCATCGCGACATCGGTCAGCACGGCACGCAGCGTGCCGCGCGCGAGATCGTCGGCGACCAGCGAATCCAGCGTCTGCACCATACCCAGGCCGCGGCGCGCCAGATCGATTTCGGCTTCGGCGTCGTTGACGATGTAGCGACCATCGACCTCGACCTCGAGCGGCCGGCCGTCGCGCTGGAATATCCAGCGCATCGTGCGACCGCTCGACGCGTAACGGTAGCGCACGCATTCGTGGCGGCCGAGATCGTCCACCGACTGCGGCGGCGGCCGCTGCGCCAGATAGTCCGGCGCGGCGACGGTGATCATGCGGTTGGGCCCGCCGATGCGCACCGCCACCATGTCGGCCTCTATCGTGTCGGTCAGGCGCATGCCGGCGTCGAAGCGCTCGGCCACGATGTCGGCCAGCCCGTCGTCCAGCGCCAGTTCCAGCTGCACATCCGGATGACGCACCGCGAATCCGGCCAGATGCGGCGCGATCAGCACGCGATAGGCCGGGCGCGGCATATTGATGCGCAGCGTGCCGGTGACCCGCCCCTGCGACTGGGCCAGGCTGTCCAGCGCCGCGCCCAGTTCATCCAGCCCGACGCGCACGCCGTCGTAGAAGCGCTCGCCCTCTTCGGTCAGCGACACGCTGCGCGTCGTGCGGGTGAGCAGTCGCACGCCCAGCCGCTGTTCCAGCGTGCGCACGCTCTGTGACAGCGCCGATGCCGACACGCCCAGTTCGGCCGCCGCACGGGTGAAGCTCGCATGCCGTGCCACGCACTCGAAAGCGCTCAGCGCCGGCAGCATGGCGGGCTCCAGTTTGAAGTTCTGCTTCATATGGCTTGAAAGATTACCCCGTCGATCTAAAAAAACAAAGCGACTATGTTTCGCACTGTGTCGTGCGAAAGCGCGGGCACACCCCGCCCCGGTCAACGAGCGCGACGACGCCTCGCCCCGATGCGCCGCCTTTGATTCGCCCGCGGGTTTCCGCAGTACGGAGGTATCCCCATGAACATCATTGCCCCCAGCACGGGCCTGAGCCGACGCAGCTTCCTGAAGCTGGGCGCGGCCGCCGGTGGCGGCCTGCTGATCGAACTGAACCTGCCGGGCGCACGTGCGCTGGCCGCAGAGGACGCACGCTTCGAACCGAACGCCTTCATCCGCATCGGCCGCGACGGCGTGGTCACTCTGGTGATGCATAAGGTCGAAATGGGCCAGGGCACCTACACCGCCATCCCGCAGCTGATTGCCGAAGAACTCGACGTGCCGCTGGACGCGGTGAAGCTGGAACACGCGCCGCCGGACCCGAAGTACGCCGACCCCATCATCGGCGCCCAGATCACCGGCGGCTCGACCTCGATACGCGGCGCCTGGAAACCGATGCGCGAAGCGGGCGCGACCGCGCGCACGCTGCTGGTCCAGGCGGCGGCGAAGAAGTGGAATACCGACGCCGCCAGGCTCACCACCCGCGACGGCACGGTGATCGACGCAGCCGGCGGACGCCGCGCCGGCTACGGCGAACTGGTGGATATCGCCGCCACGCTGCCGGTGCCCACGGCCGTAACGCTGAAGGACCCGAAGGACTTCCGCCTGGTCGGCAAGCCGGTGCGCCGCATCGACGCCGCCGGCAAGGTGAACGGCAGCGCACGCTTCGGCATCGACGTCGTACTGCCCGGCATGAAGGTGGCCACCGTCGCCGCCTCGCCGGTGTTCGGCGGCACGCTGGCCGGTGTCGACGACGCGGCCGCGCAGAAGGTGAAAGGCGTGCGCCAGGTGGTGAAGCTGGACAACGCGGTGGCCGTCGTCGCCGACCACATGTGGGCCGCCAAGCAGGGCCTCGCCGCCTGTGCGCCGCGCTGGAAGGACGGCGCACACGCCAAGCTCGACACCGCGCAGATCTTCGCTCACCTCGAAAAGTCGTCCGAAGGTCCGGGCGCCATCGCCCACAGGGCCGGCGACGCGGCGACCGCGATGAAGACCGGCGCCCGCCGCGTCGACGCCATTTACCGCCAGCCCATGCTGGCGCACGCGACGATGGAGCCGATCAACTGCACGGTCGACCTGAAGGCCGATGGCCTGGACGTCTGGGTCGGCACCCAGGTGCCGGGCATCGCGCAGGCGGTGGCCGCGCAGACCGCCGGCCTGAAGCCCGAGCAGGTACGCATCCACAACCATCTGCTGGGCGGCGGTTTCGGCCGTCGGCTCGAAGTCGATTTCATCGCCCAGGCGGTGGCCATCGGCAAGCAGGTGCGCGGCCCGGTCAAGGTCGTATGGACGCGCGAGGAGGACATCCAGCACGACATGTATCGCCCGCCCTATCTCGACCGCATCAGCGCAGCGGTCGATGCGAAGGGCATGCCGGTGGCGTGGACGCACCGCATCGCCGGCTCGTCCATCATGGCCCGCTTCTTCCCGCCGGCCTTCAAGGACGGCGTCGATCCGGACGCGGTCGATGGTGCGGTCGAACTGCCTTACGCGATCCCGGCGATGCAAGTCGAGTACCAGCAGGTCGAGCCGCCGGCGGTACCGACCGCCTTCTGGCGCGGCGTCGGGCCGACCCGCAACGGCTTCGTGGTCGAGGGCTTCATCGACGAACTCGCCGCGGCCGCCGGACAGGACCCGGTGGCCTACCGCCGCGCGCTGGTCAAGGACGCCCGCACGCGCGCCGTGCTCGATCTGGCGGCGGAGAGGTCCGGCTGGGGCACGCCGCTGAAGGCCGCCGCCGGTACGCGCGCCGGCCGTGGCATTGCACTGATGCACGTGTTCGGCAGCCGTGTCGCCCAGGTGGCCGAAGTCGAGGTGAATACCGACAACGAGGTGCGCGTACGCCGTGTCACCTGTGTCATCGACTGCGGCTTCGCGGTCAATCCGCTCACCGTCGCCGCACAGATGGAGGGCGGCATCATGTTCGGCCTCACCGCTGCGCTGTGGAACGAGATCACGCTGGCTGACGGCCGCGTTCAGCAGAGCAATTTCCACGACGTGCGCATGATGCGGATGAACGAAGCGCCGCGGATCGACGTCCACATCGTGCCCAGCGCCGAAGCGCCGGGCGGCGTCGGCGAACCCGGCACCTCGGTGGCGATTCCGGCCGTGGTGAACGCGGTGTTCGCCGCCACCGGCCAGCGCGTGCGCACGCTGCCGATCGCCGGGCAGTTGAAGACCACCTGATTTCCGTTTGAACTGCGGGCACCGCCCGCGCATTCCAACCACCACCGGCGGCCCGACCGCCATCGATGAGGGCTCAACCATGGCAACGATCAATCTGAATGGCCGCGACGTCGCGGTCGACCTGCCCGACGACACCCCGCTGCTGTGGGCGCTGCGCGACGGCCTGAACATGACCGGCACCAAGTTCGGCTGCGGCATCGCCATGTGCGGCGCCTGTACGGTGCACGTCGACGGCCAGGCTACGCGCTCCTGCGTGACGCCGATCTCGGCCGTCGCCGGCAAGAAGATCACCACCATCGAATCGGTCGGCGAAGCCAAGGTCGGCGCTGCCGTGCAGGCCGCCTGGCAGAAGCTGGACGTGGTGCAGTGTGGCTACTGCCAGTCCGGCCAGATCATGTCGGCCACCGCGCTGCTCGCTTCGAACCCGAAGCCGTCCGACGCCGACATCGACGCCGCGATGAGCGGCAACGTGTGCCGCTGCGCCACCTATGTCCGCATCCGCGCGGCCATCCACGAAGCCGCCAAGTCACTGGCCTGAGGAGCGCACAGATGAATTTCCGCATCGAGAATGCATTCCAGACCACCCGCCGCGGCTTCCTCAAGGGCGGCGCCGGGCTGGCACTCGCCATCGTCGCGCCGACCGTTGCACTGGCCGAGGTCGGCGGTCCCGGTCACGCCGGCAGCGCGATGGTCGACGGCGAGTTCTCGCCGAACGCCTTCCTGCGCATCGGCACCGACGGCACGGTCACCGTGGTGTCGAAGCACCTCGAAATGGGTCAGGGCGTGTACACCGGCCTGGCCACGCTGGTCGCTGAGGAGCTGGATGCCGACTGGTCGCGCGTGACGGTCGAGGGCGCGCCGGCCGACGCCAAGCGCTACAGCAACCTGTTCTGGAAGGCGCAGGGCACCGGCGGCAGCACGGCCATCGCCAACTCCTACGAACAGATGCGCCGCGCCGGCGCCACCGCGCGCGCCATGCTGGTGTCCGCCGCCGCACAGCAGTGGAAGGTGCCGGCGTCGCAGATCACGGTGAAGAACGGCGTCGTGTCGCACGCCGCCAGTGGCCGCAAGGCCGGCTTCGGCGAACTGGCCGAGGCGGCGGCGCAACTGCCGGTGCCGGCCAACGTGAAGCTGAAGAATCCGAAGGACTTCACGCTGATCGGTCGCAGCGCACCGCGCGTGGACAGCGTCGCCAAGACCACCGGCCGCGCCACCTTCACCCAGGACGTGAAGCTGCCGGGCATGCTGGTCGCCGTGGTCGCCCACCCGCCGCGCTTCGGCGGCCGGGTGAAGTCGGTCGACGACAAAGCGGCCCGCGCGATCAAGGGCGTGAATGACGTCGTCGTCATCCCGAACGGTGTGGCGGTGCTCGCATCCGACTACTGGACCGCGAAGAAGGGCCGCGACGCGCTGAAGGTCGAATGGGACGAGGCGCAGGCCTTCCGCGGCAGCAGCGACGCCATCGTCGCCGACTACCGCGAACGCGCGAAGACGCCCGGGCTGAACGCACGCAACGACGGCAACGCCGAGGCCGCGCTGGCCAAGGCGGGCACGGTGATCGAGGCGGAATACGTGTTCCCCTACCTGGCGCACGCGTCGATGGAGCCGCTGAACTGCGTCATGAAGCTGGAGAACGGTGAATGCGAGGTGTGGAACGGCGAACAGCTGCACACGGTCGATCAGTTCTCGCTCGCCAAGACGCTGGGCATCGAAGCCGACCGCGTGAAGCTGAACATGGTGTATGCCGGCGGCAGCTTCGGCCGCCGCGCCAACCCGCAGTCGGACTACCTGCTCGAAACCGCGCAGATCGTGAAGGCGATCAACGGCCGCGCGCCGGTCAAGCTGGTGTGGAGCCGTGAGGACGACATGCGCGGCGGCTTCTATCGCCCGATCTACCTGCACCGCGTGCGCGCCGCGCTCGACGCCAAGGGCATGCCGGTCGCCTGGCAGCAGCGCATCGTCGGCCAGTCCATCATCGCCGGTTCGCCGTTCGAACCGATGCTGGTCAAGGACGGCGTCGACATCACCTCGGTCGAGGGCGCGTCCACGCTGCCCTACGCCATTCCCAATCTGAACGTGGACCTGCACACCACCAACGCTGACGTGAAGGTGCCGGTGCAGTGGTGGCGTTCGGTCGGCTCGACCCATACCGCCTACGCGACCGAACTGTTCATCGACGAGCTGGCGCTGAACGCCGGCAAGGATCCGGTCGCCTACCGCATGGCGCTGCTGAAGAAGCACCCGCGCCACGCCGGCGTGCTCAAGCTGGCCGCCGACAAGGCCGGCTGGAACAAGCCGCTGGCGCCGGCCGCCGACGGTGCGAAGCGCGGCCGCGGCGTCGCCGTGCATGAATCGTTCAACAGCTTCGTCGCCGAGGTGGTCGAGGTGACAGTGCAGAAGGACGGCAGCTTCAAGGTCGACCGCGTGGTCTGCGCCGTCGATTGCGGCGTGGTCGTTAACCCGGACGTGGTGAAGGCGCAGATGGAAGGCGGCATCGGCTACGCGCTGGCCGCCGCGCTGACCGGCTCGATCACGCTGAAGGACGGCGTGGTCGAACAGTCCAACTTCAACGACTACCCGGTGCTGCGCATCAACGAAATGCCCAAGGTCGAGGTGCATATCGTGAAGTCGGCCGCCGCGCCCACCGGTGTCGGCGAACCGGGCGTGCCGCCGCTGGCCCCGGCACTGGCGAGCGCGCTGCGTGCGGCGACCGGCAAGGTGATCCACACGCTGCCGATCGGCGAACAGCTGCAGGCCTGACCGGCGCATCGCCCCCGCGGGCGGCCGCGCACGCGCGCCGCCCGCGTCATGAAGGAATGACATATGGACAGCCTTGATCTCGAAGTACTGACCCGCGCCCGCGACTGGTTGCGCGACGGCCACCACGTCATGCTGGCGACCGTGGTGCGCACCTGGGGCTCGTCGCCGCGCCCGCCCGGCGCGCTGCTGGCGCTGCGCGACGACGGCCGCGCGGTCGGTTCGGTGTCCGGCGGCTGCATCGAGGACGACCTCATCTACCGGCTGCGCCGCGACGGCCTGCCGACCGAGGCGCACTCGGTCAGCTACGGCGTCACCGCCGACGAGGCACGCCGCTTCGGGCTGCCCTGCGGTGGCACGCTGCAACTGGTGCTGGAACCGCTGGCCGACGCCGGCGCGCTGGACGATCTGCTGACGCGACTGGGTCGCGGCGAACTGCTGACACGCCGCCTCGATCTGGCCAGCGGCCGCGCCACGCTGCACGCCGGCCACGCCGACCAGGCGCTGCATTTCGACGGCCACACGCTGATCAGCGTGTTCGGCCCACGCTACCGACTGCTGCTGATCGGTGCCGGCCAGCTGTCGAGCAGCCTCGCGCGCATCGCCAGTTCGCTCGATTTCGCGGTCACCGTGTGCGACCCGCGCGAGGAGTACAGCGAAGAGTGGGCGGTACCGGGCACGACGCTGACGCGCGACATGCCGGACGACGTGGTGATGGCGATGCAGCCGGACGCGCGCACCGCGGTGATCGCGCTGACGCACGACCCGAAGCTGGACGATCTGGCGCTGATGGAGGCACTGAAGTCGCCCGCCTTCTACGTCGCCGCACTTGGCTCGCGCCGCAACAACGACGTGCGCCGCGAACGGCTGAAGGAATTCGACCTCAGCGAGGCACAGATCGACCGCCTGCGCGGTCCGGCCGGTCTGTACATCGGCAGCCGCACGCCGGCCGAGATCGCGGTGTCGATCGCCGCCGAACTGGTGGCGATGAAGAACGGCGCCGCCGCCGACAGTCTGTTGAACGTGCGCGACGCCAAGGCCGCGCTCGACATCGCGGCCGACACGCTGTCGTCGTGCACGCTCGGTCCGAACTGAATCTCGGGG
>NZ_JADMJL010000033.1:50392-57184 GCF_018780585.1 Methyloversatilis discipulorum
CCACGGCGGGCGCGACCACGAACGGCGTACGGCCGCCGGGCAGACGACACCCCCCTCCGTCGTCGGTCCGGCGCGCCGGCACGCCGTACCCCGGCCGTCCGCCGGTCAGGCAATGATCCAGGGCGTCCTGCTCGCCGCCGGCTACGGCCGGCGCTTCGATCCGAGCGGCCACCGCAGCAAGCTGCTGGCCACGCTGCCCGACGGTCGCAGCGTCGCCTGGCACGCCGCGCGCGCGCTGTGCTCCGCATTGCCCGGCAGCATCGCGGTGATCCGCCCCGGCCACGCCGTACTGGCCGAGGTGCTGCACGACGCCGGCTGCCGTGTACTGGAAAGCCGCGACGCCGAAGCGGGCATGGGCAGCGCGCTCGCGCACGCGGTGCGCGACAGCGCCGGCGCCGGTGGCTGGCTGGTGGCGCTGGCCGACATGCCCTGGCTGCCGGTCGCCACCATCCGCGCGGTCGCTGCCGCCATCGACCAGCCGGAGCGCATCGCCGCCGCGGCCTGCGACGGCCAGCGCGGACACCCGGTCGGTTTCGGCGCGGCACACGGTGCGGCGCTGGCGGCCCTGCGCGGCGACAGCGGCGCGCGCGAACTGCTGCGCACGCATCCGGTACAGCTGATCGAAGCCGGCGACGACGGCGTGCTGCACGACGTCGACCTGCCGCATCATCTGCAGCGCGCACGCTGACACAATTGTTTCACCCGCACCCGGCATGACAGATGCACAGCGCACGGTGTAGGCTGCGCACGTCGACGCGCACACGACGCGCGGCCGACTCAGACGACGAACGAGAACGCGGCGCCACGGCCACCGCGCATTCCGGAGCATGGCCATGAATGACACGGTTTCATTTGAAACCCTAGACGATGACAGCGGCGGATCGCTGACCGCCCAGATGCAGTGGTTGCACGCACGCGTGCGCCAGCACCATCCGCAGGTGCACCGCATTGCGATCGCGCTGTACGACGCACGTCACGACGTGCTGAAGACCTATGTGAACAGCAGCGACGTGACCGATCCGCTGTCGCTGTACGAGCGGCCGCTGGCACAGGTGCCGTCGCTGCTCGAGCTGGCCGGCAAGCGCGAATCTCGCGTCATCCACGATTTCACCCAGCTGCCGCTGCCGCACGGCGAACACACCGCCTGGCTGCTGGCACACGGCTATCGCAGCAGCTACACGGTGCCGCTCTACCAGTCGGGCACGCTGCTCGGCTTCCTGTTCTTCGATTCGCGCAAGCCGGGTGCCTTCGACGGCCGCCTGCCGGACGAACTGCAGATCTACGTGCAGCTGTGCCGGCTGTCGGTGCTGAACGTGTTCAGCCTGTCGCACGCGGTCGAAGGCATGGTGAAGGTGGCGCGCGGGCTGGCGCATCTGCGCGACATCGAAACCGGTCGCCATCTCGACCGCATGTCCAGCTACAGCCGGCTGATCGCGCAGCGCGTCGCCGCGCACTTCGGTGTCGGCGACGAGTTCATCGAGCACGTGTATCTGTTCTCACCGCTGCACGACATCGGCAAGGTGGGCATTCCGGACAACGTACTGCTGAAACCCGGCCGCCTGACCCCGGATGAGCGGCTGAGGATGCAGGGCCACGTCGAACTGGGCGTGCAGCTGATCGACGAAGTGATGCACGAAGCAGGTCTGGCCGAAACGCCCTATCTGTCCATCCTGCGCAACATCGTCAGCCACCACCACGAGTGGCTGGATGGCAGCGGTTACCCGCGCGGCCTGCGTGGCGCGGCGATCCCGCTCGAAGCGCGCATCGTCGCGGTTGCCGACATCCTCGACGCGCTGACCTCGGAGCGACCGTACAAGAAACCGTGGAGCAACGAGGACGCGCTGGCCGAACTGCGTCGCATGGCCGACGACGGCAAGCTGGACCCGGTCTGCGTCGATGCGCTGGCGCAGTCGGCCGAGGAACTGCGCGCGATCCAGGCGCTGTTCGGGCTGGACGACTGAGGGCGGCGCGGCATCAGCGGCATCGGGCTGGCATAGAATCCGGCCATACATTCAGGGACCGGACCGGATGAAGACCTCTACGCCGCATCGCCGCTCGGTCGCACAGCGACTGTTGCGCGCCCTGGTCGCCGGCATCGTGGCGGCCGTCACCCTGCTGGTGGTGCTGATCGCCATCGCCTGGCTGCTGCCGGACGCCACGCGCAGCGCGCCGGCACAGGCCCTGCTCGATACGCCGCCCGCCATCGACGAAACCGGCAATGGCGCGCTGCTGCTCGAAGGCCTGCGCGCGCCGGCCCGTATCAGCCGCCCGAACTGCCGGCCGACGCCTTGCCGCTGCCCGACACGCAGGCGCTGTGCGATCCGGTGCACGGCGCCTGCGTCGAGCGCTGGCTGGCGCAGGCAGCGCAGATCGTCGCGCTGTCCGACGCGCACCGCGCCGCGCTCGACCGGCTGGACACCCTCATCGCGCAGCCGCGCTTCCAGGCGCAGATGCTGGCGCACCCGGACGCCCCGCTCACTGCCTACGGTCCGCTTGCCGGTCTGCTGCGCCTGAGGCTGGCCGAGGCGACGGTGGCGATGGAGAACGACGACAGCGCACGCGCGCTCGACATCCTGGCCGCACAGACCGGCTTCCTGCGCCGCCTGCTGGCCGCCCCCGACGCGTCGCTGATCCAGAAGATGGTCGGCACCAGCCACCTGCGCGTGCATCTGACGGTGCTCGGCGAATGGCTGCATCGCTGGCCGGACGCGGTGACGGAGGCAGCACAGCTCGCGCCGCTGCTGGCCGACGCCAGTGATGCCGAACTCGATCTGCGCGGCGCCATCCGGCAGGAAGCGAGCTGGATGGCCGCCACGATGAACGCACTGCCCAGCGGACGGGCGAACGCCGTGTTCGCCGACGGCAAATCACCGTCGCTGCTCGAACAGCTGCTGCTGCCCGCCTTCTACAAGCGCGACGCGACGCTGAACGACTGGGCGACGCACGCGGCAGCGCTCGACGCTGCGCTGGCCGGTCCGCACGACGCGCGGCTGGCGGCGCTGCAGGCGCAGAACCGCGTCTTCCTGCAGGACGCGGCGGACTACGGCGACCTGTCGCGCGTGCTGTACAACCCGGCGGGCCGGCTGCTGCTGACGCTGGCCACCACCGACTACGGCGACTACCTGCTGCGCCTGTATGACACGCAGGCGGTCGGCCGCATGGTGGCGCTGCAGGCCGCGCTGATCCGCGACGGCGTGCGCGCCGACGACATCCCCGGACGTCTCGTTGTCGGCACGCCGGCCTCGCCACAGCGCATCGGCTACGACGCGAAGGCGCACGCACTGACGTGGGCACCGCTGGGCAGCCAGGGCATCGTGCAGAAGCTGGAGGGCGGCCTCTACCTGGCCAGGCTGCCGCGCTGATCAGCGCGGCACGCCACCCGCGCGCGCCAGCGCCTGTTCCAGCGTATCGCGCGCCTCCGGCGCGTCCGGCTCGCGCGCCAGCCACAGCTGCGCGTGCTGCGCCAGCGCGTCCCAGCGACCTTCGTGTTCGTACTGCACCGCCTGCAGGAAGGGCAGACGCGCATCGGTGGCGTCGGCCCAGAACGGGCGCGCGTCTGCCGTCTTCGGTTGCACGCCGCGCGCCAGCACCTCCGGCACCCAGTCGGCCGGAATGGCGAAGAACATGCTCTTGTCGCTGCTCAGCTTGTAGAAGGTGAGGATGCCAACCAGCCGTCCTTCGGCATCGAACAGGCCGCCGCCCGAGGCGCCGGCGGCGAAGGCCGCGCTGCCGCGCAGCACGCGGCTGCCGTCCATCCCGTACAGCTGGCGTACCTCACCGAGGTCGTAGGCGAAGCGGCCGCCGGTGAAGCCGAGGCTGAACACGACGTCCTTCTTGCGCACCTGACTGGCCGGAATCAGCGGCGCCGCGCGCGTGGTGATGATGTCCGACTTCAGGATGCACAGGTCGCGCCGCCAGTCGGCGGCGACCAGCGATACCTGCAGCGCCTCGCCGGTCTGCACGACGACCGCGTGCGTGGCGTCGTTCAGCACGTGGCAGCTGGTTGCCAGCAGACCGGGGCCGACCATCACCGCCGAGCCGCTGGACGTGCCGCGCTCGCTCTTCGCGTACAGCTGGAACACGGTGCGCGCCGCCACCGGCACGCGGTCGAGCAGGCCGGGCGGTGCGTCGTCGCTGGCCGCAACCGGCGTGGCACAGAAGAGCAGCAGCGCCAGCAGCGGCGCGCACAGTCTGCAGACAGGGGTCGGACAGGTCATCGAAGCTCCTCGCAATCGGCGTAGGCTGTGGTGTTCGGCACACGTCGTGCTTTGTGTCGGCAAAGCGGTGGCCGGTTCCGGCCGTGCCGCGATTTTTGACACGTCCTCATGCACACCCCGATACCAGACGCCGGCAGCGACGCCGGCTGGCAAGCCCGCATCGCGCTCGGCTACCGCGCACTCGACGGACGCACCGTGCTGGCGCGGCGCGAGCACAGCGGCCCGCTACGCGTGCAGAAGCCGCTCTATCCGGAAGGCGACGCGGTCTGCCATACGCTGCTGCTGCACCCGCCGGGCGGCATCGCCGGCGGCGACGCACTGCAGGTCGAACTCGACACCGGCCCCGGCGCGCACGCGCTGATCACCACGCCGGGCGCCACCAAGTGGTACCGCAGTGCCGGTCCGCAGGCGCGCTCGGACCTGCACCTGCGCGTCGGCGCGGGCGCCGTCGTCGAATGGCTGCCGCAGGACGCCATCGTGTTCGACGGCGCGCGAGCGCACGCACGCAACCACATCGACCTCGCGAGCGACGGCCGCTTCGTCGGCATGGATCTGTGGTGCCTGGGCCGCACCGCCAGCGGCGAACGCTTCGAGCGCGGCGAACTGGCACTGGACACCCGCATCACCCGCGACGGCCGCACGCTGTGGCTGGAACAGGCGCGGCTCGCCGCCGGCGCGCCACTGCTGCAGTCGGCCGCCGGTCTGGCCGGCGCGCCGGTATTCGGCACGCTGGTCGCCGCCGGCATCGACGCCGACGCCACACTGCTCGCCGCCTGTCGCACCGTCCCCGCACCACAGGGCCAGTCCGGCGTGACCCGGCTGCCCGGCCTGCTGCTCGCCCGCTACCGCGGCGACTGCACGCAGGCGGCGCGGGCATGGTTCGTGCATCTGTGGGCGCTGATACGGCCGGCCATGACCGGCCGAGCCGCGCAGACGCCGCGCATCTGGAACACCTGACGGGCACACGCACAGAAGAAAAATGGAACTGACACCGCGCGAGAAGGACAAGCTGCTCATCTTCACCGCCGCCCTGCTGGCCGAACGCCGGCGTGCGCGCGGGCTGAAGCTCAACTACCCGGAAGCGGTCGCCTACATCACCGCCGCCATCATGGAAGGTGCGCGCGACGGCCGCAGCGTGGCCGAACTGATGAGCCACGGCACGACGCTGCTCAGCCGTGACGACGTCATGGAAGGCGTAGCCGAGATGATTCCGGACATACAGGTGGAAGCCACTTTCCCGGATGGCACCAAGCTGGTCACCGTTCATCACCCGATACCGTGAGAGCCGCCCATGAGTGACGACGACATGGAACTGGCGCGCCGCCTCGCGCGCTTCAAGCTGGGCGTGCGGCGCAGCCTGGGCGAGTCGGTGAACCTCGACGCGCTGCGCACCGATCTCGACTACCGCACCCGTACGCTGGCCGACATCGAGGAACGAACGAATGACGAGGAACTGCTGGTCAGCCTGCTGCTGGTGCGCGAAATGCTGGAGCGCCGCAGTGACGGCGAGACGATGACGGACGGCACCAAGGCCGGGCGCGATTACCGTTTTGGTGCGCGTTCGGGCTGACCGGCGCGGGAAGGAACACGATGATTCCAGGACAGATGCAGGTCGCCGATGGCGACATCGAACTGAACGCCGGCCGCGACACCGTCACGCTGGACGTGCGCAACAGCGGCGACCGGCCGGTGCAGGTCGGATCGCACTACCACTTCGCGGAAACGAATGACGCGCTGCTGTTCGACCGCGCCGCGGCGCGCGGTTTCCGTCTCGATATTGCGGCCGGCACCGCGGTGCGCTTCGAACCGGGACAGATGCGCACGGTGAAGCTGGTCGCACTGGCCGGCGAACGCAGGGTTTTCGGATTCAAGGGACGGGTACAGGGCCCGCTCGACACACAGGGAGAACAGCAATGATGCAGGCACTGATGACTTTGGCACTGGCATGGAGCAGCGTCGCGTGGGCCCACCCGGGCGAGCACCACGGCAACGTCGGCGACGCGCTGCTGCACCTGATGAGCGAGCCGGACCACGTGGCGCTGCTGATCGCGGCAGCGGTCATCGGTGGCCTCGGCGGACTGATGATGCGCCGGCGCGCGAAGGCCGCGCGTCGCATGTTCAAGGACTGATCGACGCATGAGCACGCGCATCAGCCGGCAGGCCTATGCGGAAATGTTCGGCCCGACCACCGGCGACCGCGTGCGTCTGGCCGACACCGAACTGTGGATAGAGGTCGAACGCGACTACACGGTCTACGGCGAGGAAGTGAAGTTCGGCGGCGGCAAGGTGATCCGCGACGGCATGGGCCAGAGCCAGCGCTGCGCGGCGGAGGTGATGGACACCGTCATCACCAATGCGCTGATCGTCGACCACTGGGGCATCGTCAAGGCCGACATCGGTCTGAAGAACGGCTTCATCGCCGGCATCGGCAAGGCCGGCAATCCGGACATCCAGCCGGCGGTCACGCTGGTCATCGGCCCGGGCACCGAAATCATCGCCGGCGAGGGCATGATCGTCACCGCCGGCGGCATCGACAGCCACATCCACTTCATCTGCCCGCAGCAGATCGAAGAGG
>NZ_JADMJL010000074.1 GCF_018780585.1 Methyloversatilis discipulorum
GACTATGTCCCGAGACAGCACGAAAGCGCTTGCGCCGGAACATAGAATCTCCCACTGTCTTCGGCACAGGACCGGGCGAGGGATCTTTATGGGAGGCCGCCTTTGCTGCCGACAGCACCTCGAGCCGGCGCTGGGCACATGTCACCGCTGCTGTCGGGGTCAGAAGACCCCTCCCACAAGAACCCCCTCGCTGGCAACGATTCGGGCGCATTCCCTGTGGGAGCGGCCTTGGCCGCGACGCGGCCGGAAACAGCCGCGGGCGTCGTTACAGGCCGCAATCGCGAGCAAGCTCGCTCCCACAAAACCCTGGGGGCTCGAACTCCTGCCGCTAACGCGTGCGCCGCGCCGTTACGGCCGCAGATCGGCGACGAATCTGCCCAAGCGCGACAAACCTTCCGTCAGTTCGTCGGACGACGCGGCGCAGGACAGGCGGACGTGGCGTTCCGGGTCGAGTTCGCTGAAGTCGCGGCCGGGCGTCAGCGCAACGTGGGCCTCCTGCAGTGCGCGCTGGCAGAAGGTCCAGGCATCCAGCCCGGTGTGGCGCACGTCGAACCAGGCGTAGAAGGCGCCGTCCGGTGGCACGTCGACCGGCAGGCCGATGCCCGCCAGGCCCGCGATCACCTGCGCGCGGCGCTGCGCGAATTCGCTGCGGCGCGACTCGCAGACCGCGATCGACTCCGGCGTGAAGCAGGCCAGCGCGGCGAACTGCGCCGGCGTCGGCGGGCAGATGTAGAAGTTCTGCGCCAGCCGCTCGACCACCGGCACCATGGCCTCCGGAATCACGCACCAGCCGAGGCGCCAGCCGGTCATGCCGAAGTACTTGGAAAAACTGTTGATGACGAAGGCGTCGGGGTCGGTCGCGAGCACGGTCTGCGCCGGCCGCCCCTGCGCGTCGGCGTCCTGCAGGTTCAGATAGATCTCATCGATGATGCGCCAGGCATCGTGGCGGCGCGCCCAGTCGCAGATCGCCGCGAGTTCGGCCGGCGGCACCGCGGTGCCGGTCGGATTCGACGGCGTCGCCAGCATCAGTCCGCGGGTGGCGTCGCTCCAGTTCGCCTGCACGGTCGCGGCGTCGAGCTGGTAGCGCGTGGCGGCGGTCGTCGGGACGAGCTTCACGCATGCGCCGAAGCTGCCGAGAAACTGCCGGTTGCAGGGGTAGGACGGGTCTCCGACGAGCACTTCGTCGCCCGGATCGACCAGCGCCGCGGTCACCAGCAGCAGTGCGGCGGAGGCGCCGGCGGTGACGACGATGCGTGAGGCGGGGACGTCGACGCCGTGCATCTGCCGGTAGAAGCCGGCGATGGCCTGTCGCAGTTCGGGCAGGCCAAGCGCCGCCGTGTAGGGCATCGGGCGGCCGTCCATCAGGTCGCGCATCGCGCGGATGACCGCCGGCGGCGCGCCGAAATCGGGTTCGCCGATGTTCAGCTTGATCACGCGATGGCCCTGCGCCTCGAGTGCGGCGGCCTGCTTGCCGATCTCCATCGCGAAGAAGGGCGATATCGACTGAGCGCGTTGCGATGCTTTCATGCGACCGATCATCTCCACATGTGGTGCCTGCCTGTTGCAGCAAAGAAAAAGGCGGCCCGCAGGCCGCCTCCGTCATTGCATGACCGGGCTCAGGCGAGGCGGCCGTGGCACTGCTTGTACTTCTTGCCCGAGCCGCAGGGGCAGGGGTCGTTGCGGCCGACCTTGGGGCCTGCGGCAGCCGGCTGTGCCGGCGCGTTGTTGCCTGCCGGCGGTGCCAGCGGGTCGACGCCTTCGCCGGCCATCGCCGGGTCGAAGTCGGCGTGGGTGAAACGCATGTTGTCGAGCGGCGGCGGTGTCGGTTCGCTTTCCTCGATCTGTTCCGGCGAGCGGATCTCGACGTTCATCAGTACGCGGGTGACTTCGCCGCGCACCTGATCGAGCAGGCTTTCGAACAGTTCGAAGGCTTCGCGCTTGTACTCCTGCTTCGGGTTCTTCTGCGCATAGCCGCGCAGATGGATGCCCTGGCGCAGGTGATCGAGCGCGGCGAGGTGTTCGCGCCAGTGGCTGTCCAGACTCTGCAGCATCACATTGCGTTCGAACTGGCTGAAGGAGTCGCCACCGACCAGTGCGACCTTGACCGCGTACTGCTCGTCCGACAGGTCCTGCGCACGCTTGAGCAGGTCCTCGTCGGCGAGATTGGGCTCGGCCGACACCCATTCCGCGAACGGCGTATCGATGCGGAACTCGGACAGGAAGGCGGCCTGGGCACCGGCCAGATCCCACTGCTCCTCGACGCTTTCCGCCGGCGCGTACTGGCGGAAGGTGTCTTCGAGCACGCTGTGGCGCATCGCCGTGATGGTTTCCGAAATGTTCTCGGCTTCGAGCAGCGCGTTGCGCTGTTCGTAAATCACCTTGCGCTGGTCGTTCGACACGTCGTCGTATTCGAGCAGCTGCTTGCGGA
>NZ_JADMJL010000027.1 GCF_018780585.1 Methyloversatilis discipulorum
GTCCCTCCGCCCGACAAGCTATTCCTACGCTTGCCAGGGCAGAACATACAAGCGACCTCCGGTCGCGATGCGGCGATTGCGGAGCGCCGGCTTCGACTCAGGCGGCTATCGCGAGCAGTCTCGCTCCCACCAAATCGTTTCTCATCCCGCATCGAGCAGGATGTCGACGCCGTCCGTCCTCACCCCGGTGCCGTCCTCCGTGCGCCCGATCAGTCGATACACCACGGTGTCGCCCTTGCCCTTCAGGTAGAGCGTCTGCGGTTCGTGGAAGTCGTACCGGCTGCGCAGCCGGAGATAGGTTGCGGTATCGACCTGCACCATGCCGGGTACACCTTCGGTGGTGATGCGGCTGGCCAGATTCACCGTGTCGCCCCACAGGTCGTAGATGAATTTCTTCTTGCCGACCACGCCGGCGACGACCGGGCCGGTGCCTATGCCTATGCGCAGATCGAGCAGTACGCCGGTGCCGGTGGTCTGGTTACGCAGCCAGTCGCGCATCTCCAGTGCAAGATCGGCGATGGCGGCGGTGTAGTCGGCGTTTCCGGAGTTCAGACCACCGGCCACCATATAGGCGTCCCCTATGGTCTTGATCTTCTCAAGGCCGCGCGCCTCGGCCTGTTCGTCGAAGCGGGAGAACACGCGGTTCAGCATCGAGAAAACCTGCGATGGCGTCATGCCGGCGGCGACCTGGGTGAAGTTCACGATGTCGGCGAACATGACGCTGACGTCGGCGAAGCCGTCAGCGATGTTCTTCTCGTTCTGCTTCAGCCGTTGCGCGACCGGACCCGGCAGGACGTTCAGCAGCAGTCGCTCCGAACGTTCCTGCTCCTGTTCCAGCAGCGTGTGCGCTTCGGCCAGCCGGCGCGCGATGATCTGTTTCTGTTCGATGGCAAAGCGCAGCAGCATGAACACGATGCTGGAGACGGCAAGAAAGTTCAGCGCGAAGAACACGACGCTGGTTTCCACCGGCACCAGCGCGTTGCGGTAGGTTGCGGCGTCAGCGAGGTAGTAGTCGAAGAAGCCGGTCAGTGCGACCAGGAAGGCGTAGGCGAAGAACCAGGCCAGCGCCTCGCGCGCGCCGATGCACAGGATGGCACCGATCGGTGCCAGCAGCCCCCACAGCAGGATGCCGCTGGCGGTGATGAAGTTGCCGATCGCCCATTGCGCAACGAAAGGCGCGAACAGGAAAAGTCCGAGCTGCGTGTTACGGAACAGCCGGAAATTGCCGCCGTACAGGAAGAGGGCGAGGTTGCCCGCCAGCAGCAGCTGGTAGGCGAAGGGCAGCGTGGCCGACAGCCGCGGCCCGAGACTCCAGTAGACCGCCAGCCACAGCGTCGAGGCGACGCAGACCAGGCCAGTCGCCAGCACCAGCAGCGACTTGTTCAGACGCTCGTCGGCGCTGTCCGTCGGCAGGATGCCGCCACGACGCAGGCGCGTGAAGAAGCCGGTACTCATCGCACGGGCCCTTGAAGATCTGTCGTTGTGGCGAGGCGGGTCACGGCAGCTGCCCGGAACTGATCATGCGGCCGAACAGCACGAAGCGCGATTCCCACAGCACCAGATCGTCGAACTCGCCGCCGACCGCGTCCGCGCTGCTGCTGCCCTCCCGCGCATACAGCGTCTGTTCGGCGTCATTTGCAGGTTGGGAACTGTTCACGTCTTCGTCAATGTTGCTCGTCGAATCGTCGGCGATCAGTGTGCCGACAGCAGTCGTCGCGCCGCGGCCGTTCTCGCCATGCGACCACAGCGCGTAGGCGACCGCGGTCTGGGTGACGATGTCCGAAGGCGTGCCGGCGGCATTGCGCGCGATGATCCTTAGGCTGCCGACGTCGCTGAGCGCGATGCGCCCGGCCGGGCTTTTCACCATTCCGGACGATACGACGTAGCCGAGCCGGTTGCCCCAGCCGTCGAGTCCGCGTACCCCCAGCGTCGTCCACGGCAGCAGGCCGCGCCGGCTGGCGCAACTGCCGCCGGCGCGGCTCTGTTCGGAGCCGTCGATGGCCGACACGGCGGGGCAGGGCAGCGAGCGATTGGCGACGGCGTAGGCGGTGACCGCCTCGCGCGCCTCGCGCAGCGCGTCCTGCGTTTCGGCGATGCGCGCGCGCAGCATGGCCATCTGCAGCGTACCGATCGCGCCGACGCTGAGCAGCGCGATGATGGTCAGCGCCACCGCGATCTCGACCAGCGTGAATCCGCGCGCCGTCTTCATGTTCCGCCGCACGGGCTGGCGCACGCCGGGAAGACGCCGAGCGCGCGCGACACGCTGCCGCCGTCGGCCAGCGTGATGCGTCCACCGGTGGCGGTGACGCAGATCTGGGTGCACCACAGGTTCTGCGTCCACCAGGGGTAGGGCGGCGTGCCGCCTGCGAGCTGGATGTCGCCGAGCACGCGCGCGCCGGCGGTGGCGAACAGGCGCGGCGTGTCCATGCCGAGCACGCTGTCGTTGAAGCCGTCGCCGGCGAGCCGCGTCACCGCATTCAGTCCGCCGCTGTGTGGGTAAGGCGTGCCGCCGACCTCGACGTCCTCCAGGAACTGCGCGAGGTCGCCACTGCGGCAGCCGGACAGACCGCTGACCGCACCGCGCTGCTGGCCGGGCAACGGCAGTCCGGGTGCGAAGATGACCGCCGCCAGCCGGCGACCGGTGGCGCCTTCTGCGTTCACTTCGACGATTTCACCCGGTGTGGCCGGATTCAGTGCGGGCTTGTCCGCCGATGTGCCGCGTTCGCTGGTCTGGATGTTGTTGCTGTAGCGCGGACTGCGGGCGTACCAGAGGCATTCCCCGGCGCCGTCGAGCAGCGGACCCAGGCCCAGCGTGCGCCAGGGCAGGCGACCGATGTGCGCGCTGCAGTTCAGATCCGATACGCCGTCGTTGTCTAGATCGGGGCAGGGCAGCGCGCCCGGCGAATTGTCGTGGCTGCCGGCTGCATTGCCGAGCGCGCCGTAGGCGACCAGCGCTTCGCGTGCCCGTGCCAGCGCGCGCTCGGTGGCCAGCGCCGCTTCGGCGCCCGGCGGCGATGAAAGGGCGCGTGCCAGCGTGGCCATCGCCAGCAGGCCGAGCAGACCGACCGCGATCAGCAATGCGCTGCCGTGCTGACGACGCTTCATCGGGTGCGCCCCGGGCGGATGTCGATGGCGGCACCCGATGGCGTGGCTTCGCCGGCTTCGTCCACCGCCGCCTGCTCGCCCGGACGCAGACGCAGCGGGCGGCCGTCGGCGCCCTTCAGTTGCAGGGTGGCGCCGACGGTACGGGCCGGCAGCGTCGACAGCGTTTCGCCATCGGCCGGCGCCCCATTCACGAACCAGGTCGGCGGGCCGGACGAACGGGTGACGACGCCGTCGTGGCGCACCGTGCCGACCTGACGCGGTGCGGTGTTGTCGACCGGCTGACCGCGACGGGCGTCCAGCCGGGCCCGTTCCTCGTCGCTGAAGAAAAGCCTGCCCAGCGGCTGCGCCGCAGCGGCGCCGCAGAGCGCGACGAGCAGCAGAGCAAGTACGTGCCGCTTCACGAGCCGGCTCCCTGGCGTGGCCGGAAGGTGATCCAGTCAAGCAGACAATCGGCCACCAGCTGTTCCGCGTCACTGGCGATGGCGGCGCGCGTGACGCTGCATTCGCGTACGCGCACGACGGCCGACGCGTTGAATGCGAGGTCGTCGAGCAGGGCGATCAGCTGACCTTCGTGCAGCAGCGGCATGCGGATGCGCAGCGTGCTGCCGGCGGCTTCGAGCTGATCGGCATCCGCCGGCGCGATCAGCGGATCGAGCGGACGCTGCGGCGAGAACTCGTAATCGACAGCACCGAGGTGGTGTCGTGCGCGCGCGTCGCGGATCAGCTCCACCCAGGCCAGTCGCTGCTCCGTACCGACCGCACCACGCTCGACCAGATGGCGGAAGCGGTCGATCTTGGCGGCGATTTCCGCTTCTTCGGCGCGTGCGCCGGCGAGCGCGCGCTGCGCCTCGGTGCGCGCGGCAAGGGCGCGCTCGTGTGCCTGACGCACGTCGCCGGCGAGCCGGGTGCTGGCCCACACTGCTGCCGCGCCGGCCAAGGCCATCGCCAGCGCCAGCAGCGCACTGGCGCCCGCCCTGCGCAGATCGTTCAGTCGCATCATGGTGCCAGCACCCTGCTGATGCGCAGCGAGAACGGTGGCGCATTGCCGGCGTCGGTCCGTTCGGTGCGGGTGCCGCCCCGCAATACCTGGCCGGATTCGAGATCGAAGGGCTGGCGCAGCACCTGGACGTCCAGTCCGGGGCGCACGCGTAACTGGCCGGCCAGCGCGTCGACCACCTCCAGTGCGCGCCGCTGCTGCGCACCGAATTCCTCCGGCAGATGGGCGTGCACGATCAGTTCGGCGCGCATCGGCGGCAGCGCAGCGGTGTTCCCGTTCGCCGGGTCGGCGGCGAGCCGCCATTCGAGCTTGTCCAGCGTCACTTGCGGCAGCTGTTCGAGTACCGCCCCCAGCTCACGCATCAGACCGTCCGGCATCGCGCTGCGCTGTTCGATCTGCAGGCTGCGCTCATGTACGACGCGCAGGGTGTCCAGCGGTACCGGCGTTGGCGGCAGCCGGCGGATGATGTCGGCGCGCGCACGCTGCGCGCGCTGCGCGTCGTCGTTCAGGCGCAGCGTGTCCTGTCGCATCTCGAAGCTGTCGAGTGCGCTGTGTGCCGAGAACAGTAGACAGGCCGCCAGTGCCACGCTGCCGGCGGCGCGCAGCGCAAAGCGGGTAAGCCAGAGGCGGTGGAAGCGACGTTCGGTCGACGGCGCGAACTGTTCCGCGGGGGGGCTGCGCATCAGCGCCTGCACGAACAGCGTTTCGCTGTTCATGTCCTGCGGCGGCGGGCGCAGGCCCAGGCGGGCAGCCGCCTGTTCGCTGTCTATCAGTTCGAACTGCAGCGTGTCGTTCGACCGGCAGGCGAGCGCGAAGTCGTCCATGTTTGCCGGCGGAACCAGCACGCGCACGGTCAGTGGCGTGTTGCGGGCGATCAGGCGCTGGCCGAGCAGATAGGGATGCAGCCGTCGCGCCTCTTCGGCGCAGGCGCGCGGCAGGTCGTTGCTGGACAGCGCGCTCAGCGGCGTGAGGCGGGAGAAGCGCAGCCGGCCGCCCTCGAAGAAGCTCTGCCGCACGCCGGCCGGGCTGATGCCCAGCAGCAGGGTCTGGCCTTCGGTCAGGCGCAGCCGTTCGAGTATCGGTTCACTGACCAGCGGTACGCTGTGGATGCCGCTCAGTGCCGCTTCCGCACCGCGCAGCGCGGCCAGCCAGGGCTCCAGGTGAGCCGGGCGGGTGAGCGCGCAGAACAGCATCTGCTCGTCGCGGCGGCCGCTGCGCAGCCGGCCGAGCGAATGCGCGCAGGTGAAGGGGGTGCCGAAGAAATGCTGCGCCAGCTTGCGACGCAGCAGCGACACGCGGTCGCCGCCGCGGACGAAGGGCACGCTCTCGGCGACGAAGGCTTCGTCCACCAGATCGCACAGCAGCAGGAAAAGACTGTCGCGGCGCTGGCGCAGGAACTCGGCGAACTGCGCATGGCCTTCGGCGTCGTTGGCGAAGCGCCCGCGCAGCGTCACCTCGCCGGCCCGCCATCCCCAGGCGACCAGTTGCGTGGCGTCGAGATAGAGCACGTGGCAGCGCGGCATCAGATCTTCAGCCGGGTCAGCATGTCGTAGACCGGCCCCAGCACCGAGAAGGCGACGCCCATCAGCAGCAGGCCGAGCACCAGCGTCAGCGTCGGTTCCATTGCCGCCTGCGCGCGGGCGATCGACTCGCGCACGTCGCGCGTGTAGAAGTAGGACACCTCACGCAGCGCGCGGTCGAGTGCGCCGGTGCTCTCGCCGACGCGCAGCATGCGCACGACCAGCGGCGGAAACAGGCCCACGCTCTGGAAGGCGGCGGTGACGTTCTGCCCCTGGCCGATCAGCATGCCGGCACGCCGCAGCGAGTCGCGCACCGCCTCGTTGCCGACCACGTCCTCCGAAGTACGCACGGCGTCGATGATGGGGATGCCGGCGCCGTACATCATCGCGAACATGCTGGCGAAGCGCGACAGCACCACCTTGTGCAGGATGGGGCCGACCACCGGCAGATTGAGCTTGATCCAGTCCACCCGCTGGCGCAGCGCCGGGTTGAGGCGCAGCAGGGCCGCACTGCCGACGATCGCCAGCACGACGAGCAGAATGAGCGCCGGCCACCAGGCCTGCAGGAATTCCGACGTACCCATCAGGATGCGCGTCTGCAGTGGCAGTTCGAGCCCGGTGTTGCGGAAGAAGCGCGCCAGATCGGGCACCACCACCAGCATCAGCACGCCGATCACGAACAGCAGGAAGGTGCCGACGATGGCCGGGTAGGTGAGCAGACGGCGGGTCTGCGACACCAGCTCGTCCTCCCACTTGAACGCTTCGACCTGTTCGCGCAGCACCTCCGGCAGGTTGCCGGTCAGTTCACCGGCGCGCACCAGCGCGCAGAACACTTTGCTGAAGGCGCCTGGATGCTCGGCCATGGCCTGAGACAGCGAGCGCCCGCCCTCGATGCTCTCGACCAGCGAGGCGACGATTTCGCGCATTCGCGGGTGCTCTGTCGAGTCGCGCAGGTCGGTCAGTGCTTCGATCAGCGGCACGCCCGAGCGCACCAGCTGCTCGAGGTGGAAGCTGAAGTTGATCAGTTCGATGCGCGGCAGGCTGTGGCCGAACAGCGGCTGCGCGTGCTTCATCGGCTGGCCGTTCACGAAGTCGAGCTGCATGCGCTTCAGGCGCATTTCCAGATCGACCAGATTGGCGGCATCCATACGGCCGAACACCATGCGGCCCTGCGCGTTCATCGCCTTGTACGAGAAGATGGCCACTGCGCTACCTCGCGTACCAGTCCGGCCCGCCCTGGCTCATGCGTTCGGTCAGGTCGACCACGCGCGCCAGCTCCTCCAGCGAGGTCGAGCCGTCGAGTACGCGCCGCAGGCCGTCCTCGGCCAGCGTACGGAAACCCTTGGCACGTGCCGCGTTGCGCAGTTCGCGCGAGGTGGCGCGGCGGGCGACCAGCTCGTCCAGGTCGGAATCCATGCGCAGCAGTTCCATCACCGCCAGCCGGCCACGGTAGCCGGTGAATTCACAGGCCGGGCAGCCGACCGCATCGTGAATGTCCGGCGGATTGCCGTCGCGCACGCCGAGCAGATGCACTTCGTGCGGTTCGGCCGTGCGCGCACGGCGGCAATAGACGCACAGCCGGCGCAGCAGACGTTGCGCGATCACGCCAATGATGTTGCCGGCCATGATGTCCGGCAGGATGCCGATGTCGAGCAGGCGCGGAATGGCACCCAGCGCCGAATTGGTGTGCAGCGTCGAATACACCTGGTGGCCGGTCATCGCGGCGCGGAAGGCCATGTCGGCGGTTTCGGCGTCGCGGATCTCGCCGACCAGGATGATGTCTGGGTCCTGCCGCATCATCGAGCGCACGCCGTTGGCGAAGTCCAGTTTCACCGACTCGGCGACCGAGGTCTGGCGGATCAGCGCCATCGGGTACTCGACCGGATCCTCCAGCGTCATGATGTTCACGCCTTCGGAATTGATGTGGTTCAGCACCGAGTAGAGCGTGGTGGTCTTGCCGCTGCCGGTCGGGCCGGTGGCGAGGATGATGCCCTCCGGTCGCGCGATCATCAGTTTCAGCTGGTCGAGCTGCGACTCGGCCAGACCGAGGCCGTCGAGCGGCACGATGCCGCGCGCGCGGTCGAGGATGCGCAGCACGATGTTCTCGCCGTGCAGCGTCGGCTGCGACGATACGCGGAAGTCCACCGGCCGGCCGCTGATGGTGAGCGAGATGCGACCGTCCTGGGGCGCGCGCATTTCAGCGATGTTCATGCCCGCCATGACCTTGATGCGCACCGCCATCGCCGGCCAGTAGGAGCGGTGCAGCGCACGGATCTGCCGCAGCAGGCCGTCGATGCGGTAACGGATGCGCAGGAAGCCTGCTTCCGGCTCGAAGTGGATGTCCGACGCTTCGCGCTTGACCGCATCGGTCAGCAGCGCGTCGATCAGACGCACCACCGGCTGGCTGTATTCGTCGGCCGACGCGGCCAGCGCACGGTAGTCGACCTCGCCGGTTTCCAGTTCGGTCAGGATGCCTTCGATCGACAGTTCGTGACCGTAGGCCTGGTCGATCGCGTGCGCCAGCTCGGTTTCGCCGGCCAGCACGGTGTCGAGGTCCATGCCCTCGGGCAGCAGCGCGCGCAGCTGGTCGAGGGCGACGATGTCGTTCACGTCGGACACCGCAACCGTCAGCCGGCGGGCGCTCGGCGCGTAGTTCAGCGGCAACAGCAGGTGGCGCTTGGCCAGCGCCTGCGGTACCAGGCGCAATGCGTCGGCATCGACCAGCGCGTGCGTCAGGTCGACCGTGCGCTTGCCCAGCGTGACGCCGAGCGCGTCGCGCAGCGTGGCTTCGCTGACGAAACCGAGCTGCACCAGCAGCCGGCCCATCGGAATGTTCTGCCGTTGCTGTTCCTGCAGCGCGATGCGCAGCTGGTCCTCGGACACCAGTCCTTGCGCCAGCAGCATCTGGCCAAGCGGCTGACGTTGCGGTTTGACCGGGGCATTCATCGCGTCAGCGTGCCTCCAGCGACAGGATGCGCGCCGCCACCGTGTCGGGATCGAAGGCGGCGGCCTGCTGTGCGCGCAGCGACATCGCTTCGCGGTAGTACTGCAGTGCGAGGCGCGGCTGGCGCAGCTGGTCGAGGCTGACGGCGAGGTTGTAGGCGTGGTCGGGCTGCCCGGGCGCCAGCGTGTAAGCGTTGAAATAGGCCTGCTGCGCCTCGCGCCAGCGCGCCTGCGACGCATACAGCGAACCGAGCGCGAAGGCGGCGGCGGCCGATTTTGGCTGGGCGGCCGCGATGTCGAGCAGGCGCGCTTCCTGGACCGCCGGATCGACGTTGTCGCTCAGCGCGACGCGAGCGGCGGTGTCCGACGGATCGACTTCGGCGATGCGCCGCATCAGCTGGCGCACGCCGGCTTCGTCACGCCGGTGCTGGGCGAGTGCGGCCAGGCCGTGCAGCGCGTCGGGGTTGCGCGGATCGGCGCGCAGCGCACGCTCGTAGGCGACGCGGGCGCGTTCGTACTCACCGGCCTGGAAGGCGGCGTAGCCGTCCGCGACGTCCTGTGGCACGGCGGGGGCGTTGCGGGTGATGCGGATCGGCGCGGCGGCTGGCGTGGGCGGGGGGGTCTCGACCGCCGGCGGGTTCGTCGTCAGCTGACCGGACAGGAAACGGGATGAATCCGGCACCGCCGACGCGGTGAGCGCGGGTAGGGGAGGCGCGGGCCGGCCGGGGGCGGTCGGCTCGGCAGCCGGTGCGATAGCGGCCGGGGTAGCCACGGCCACCGGAGACTGTTCGACCGGAGGCTTGACGGCTTCGGCCATGGGCGTGTTCGCCAGGGCTGCGACCGGTGTCGCCGCGGGTATCGAAGGCGCGGACCGGCCGCTGTCCAGCGACGACAACTGCCAGGCGACCCAGCCGCCGACGCACAGCAACAGCAGCGCGCCGCCGCCGAGCAGCCAGGCCAGGGGGGACGGGCGCGAAGTCGGCTTCTTCGCGTCGAACAGCAGGCGCGCCGCCTCGCTGCCCGGGCTGGCGGGTGGCGGAACGGACGGGGTGGGTTCCGGCACGTCGAGCCCGGCGAAGCGGGCGGCCTGAGCGATTTCGTCGTCGATCAGTTCGAGTTCGTGCGCCGGGGTGATGCGCGGGGCGACGGGCGCGGGCGGCGGCTCGGCGGCGGGCGTGTCGCCGCCTTCGTCGTCGCGACGCTTGGCTGCCTCGGCCTTCTTCAGTGCCTCCAGCAGCAGGCTCACGGTGCCGGCTCCGTGGTCGGCCCTTTCGGCGGCTGCAGCGTCGGCGGCGGAAAGGACGGCGTCAGGAAGTCACGACCCGGCAGCGCGCTGCTCAGCGGCGCGTAGTCGCCGTCCAGGCTGGCGTCGACGATGACCACCGGGCGGATCAGCACCACCAGTTCGGTCTTGCGCGAGGTTTCGTTGCGCGCCGACAGCAGCGGGCCGAGTATCGGCAGCACCGATACGCCCGGAATGCTGTCGCGACGGAAATTGATCTCGTCCTGCATCAGCCCGCCGAGCACGGCGGTTTCGCCGCTGGCCACGCGCATCACCGACTCCAGTTCGCGCGTCTGGATCACCGGCACCAGATTGGGGGTGCTGAGATCCGGTGTCGGATCCTGCGCGTCGCCCACCTTGCGCGAGATCGTCGGTCGCACATTGAGCAGCACGAAGCCATCGGCGCTGATCTGTGGCGTCACCGCCATCACCAGACCGACCGACACCGAGCGCGGCGTCGCGGTGAAGCTGCGTACCGCCTGCGTGTTGGTGTTGGCGACGACGTCCGACTTGATCTCGAAGTAGACGATGTTGTTGACCACCTTGAGCAGCGCGGTCTGGTTGTTCAGCACCGACAGTTTCGGGCTGGACAGCACCTTCACGTCGCCATAAGCCTCGAGCAGCTTGATGCTGTCCGACAGTTCGCGGTTTCGCCCGAGTCCGATCGCGAAGGGCTGATTGGTGGTGAAGTCAGTCGAGGTGGTGTTCAGCGACAGCGTGGCGCCACCGCGCTTGCCGCCGCCGGCGAAGGCGGTCCAGTCTATGCCCTGCTGGTAGTTGTCGGTCAGCTGCACCTCGGCAATGGTTGCTTCGATCAGCACCTGACGGCGCGCGATGCGGGTCACCTGGGTGATGAACTCCTGCACCTTCTCGTGCTGGCGTGAGGTGGCGCGCACATTGATGACGCCGGTCTCGGGATTCAGGATGACGGCCGCCGCTTCGCGAAAGGTGGTCCGCCGCTCGGGCGGCGTCGCCGTGCCATCGGCACCGCCCACCGGAGCCACCGCCGCGTCGCTGCTCTCGGCCGGCAGGAGCTTGTCGGTCTCGCGCAGCAGGTCGCGGATGTTGCGTTCTAGCGATTCCCAGAAGCGGTTCCGGGCGACGTTCTCGATGCGCGTGCTCGAACTGTTGCCGGCTGCCGTCGCCGCGCTGCCGGCCGCGCTGCCGCCGGTTGCGCCGCCGACCGCAGCCGACGTGGTCGAGGCGATCTGCGTGTTGATCGACACCGCGCCGGTCACGTCGCGCGACATGTTCACGTAGTCGACGCGGTAGCTACGCAGGAAGGGTGCGTCCGGCATCACCACCAGGTTCTGGCCATCCAGCTCGAAGCGCATGTCGACCTGGTGGGCGATGCGTGCCAGCAGTTGCGGCAGCGTCTGGTCGATCGCGTTCAGCGTGACCGCGCCCTCGATGCCCGGGTGGATGTCGACGTTGACCCGCGCGTCGCGCGCCAGCGCGAACAGCAGTTCTCGCACCGGTACCTGATTCACCACCACGCTGTAGGTTTCGGTCTTGTGCCGCGGTTGCGGCTGCGGTGGCGCGAGCGGCCGGGCGACCGGCGGCGGGATTTCGTCGGCCGGTCGCGCCGTGGGCTTGTCGGCCAGCACGTGGGCGGTTGACGCAGGTTGTGGCGTGTGCACGGCGCAGCCGGCCAGCAGCGCCATCAGGGCGCCGAGCAGAGCGGTGCGGCAGGGTCGGGAGGGCCGTCCGGCCCGGGTGTCGGCAGGTGCAGCACGCATCGATGCGGTCATGGTCGCGGTGGCGGACGGGGTTCGGAAAAGGATGGTACGCGCAATCATTGGCGGATCAAGATGATGCGCGGGCCATCGTACACGATAAATTCCATCGTCATTGTCCGTCGGCGCGCAGGCTGCGCAGCTGGCGGACGACGGGCCGCGTGCCGCGTATCCATTCGGGCATCGCCTCGACCGCCTGCTGCGCGCTGCGCAGATCGGCGAAGTCGCCGTAGATCACCGCGAGCTGCGTGTCGCCCGCGGTGTCCGTGCGGTAGGCGCGCAGCTGCTGCGCATCGAGCGCGCGGCCGGCGCGACGCACGTAGTCGAGCACGTGGTCGGCGCGACTGGCGGGCACCGACATCAGCTGCACGAACCAGCGCTCGCCCGGCGCCGTCGTGGACCAGGCGCGGCTCGCCGCCAGCAGCGCCTCCAGCGGATCGGCAGGGATCGGTGCGGGGGGCGTGACCGGCTCTTCTGCGCTCGCGGGCGGTTCGGCCGGGGCGGGTGCCGCCGCCGGTCGCTGCGTTGCGACCACCTCGGCGCGGGCGGCCACTGCGTCGGCGAGCGGCGGCTCGGCCACCCGGTCGCTGCGGCCGAGCAGGTAGCCGGCGCCGAGCAGCACGATTGCGCCCAGCAGCAGCAGCGCGTTGCGTGCTGCCTTGCGGGGCGGCGGCAGGTCGGCACGCGTCTGCGTGTCGGCGGCCGCGCGCTGCGCGTCGGCCAGCGTCACCGCGTGTGCGTTGCGGGCGAACGCGGCCAGCAAGGACTTGTCGGCCAGCACGTTGATGCGCCGGGTGAGGCCGCCGGAGTCGCGCGCGATGCGTGCCGTCGCCGCCCGCTCGAACACCGCCGGGCCGCGATAGCCGGCGGCGCGCATGCGGAAATCTATATAGGTCGCGACGTCGTCCGGTGCCAGCGGGTCGAGCCGGAAGTGCTGCGTGATGCGGTCCTTCAGCTGGCGCATGTCCGGCCGGTCGAGCAGGGCGTCGAGTTCCGGCTGGCCGAACAGCGCGATCTTGATCAGCTTGTGGCGCTCGGATTCGAGATTGGACAGCAGGCGGATCTGTTCCAGCGTATCGGCCGGCATCGCGTGCGCTTCGTCGATCAGCAGCACGATCTGCCGACCCGCCGAGAACTCGGCGACCAGCGCCTGCTGCACGGCGCGCAGCATGCGGTGAGCGCTGTCGCCAGCGGTTTCGGCGCAGCCCAGCTCGTCGGCCAGCACGGCCAGCAACTCGCCGCGGTTCATCAGTGGATCGGCCAGATAGATCGCGCGCAGGTGCGGCGGCAGTCTGCCGATGAGCACGCGCGCCAGCATGGTCTTGCCGGTGCCGACTTCGCCGCTCACCTTGACCAGGCCCTCTTCGCGGCCGAGCGCGTAGACCAGCGCGTCGAGCAGCGCGCTGCGGTTGGCGCCGCCGAAGAAGAAATCGGCGTGCGGAGTGATCAGGAAGGGCGCTTCGCGCAGGCCGAAGTGGTCGAGATACATGTCAGTCCTGCGCGCCGGCGTCGCCGTCCGGCGCTTCCATCCGGTGGTAAAGCGTGGTGCGCGCGATGCCGAGCAGGCGCGCCGCCGCGCTGACGTTGCCGCGCGCCAGCCGCATGGCTGCATCAATATAGGCGGATTCCCACTCGCGCAGCTTGGCGTCGAGGCGGAAGCCGCCAGCGCGCAGTTCGGCGGTGGCGATGTCTATCAGGTCACCGTCCTCGCCCGCAGCCGCACCGCTGCGTATGGTCGGGTCGAACTCGGCGAGCAGGGCCTCGCGCCCGACCTGCTGCCCCGGATACTTGGTGGCAAGACGGATGACGATGTTGCGCAGTTCGCGCACGTTGCCGGGAAAGCCGTAGTCCAGCCAGGCGGTGCGCGCCGCGGTGTCGAGCGTGAAGGGCGGGCGGGCGAGTTGGGCGCAGAACTGGCTGCGGAAGTGATCGAGCAGGCGCAGGCGGTCGTCGCCCATGTCGCGCAGCGGCGGCAGCGAAATGGTGAATACGCTGAGCCGGTGATAGAGGTCGGAGCGGAAGCGGCCGGCGCGCACTTCGGCGCCGAGGTCCCGGTTGGTGGCGGCGACGATGCGCGCGTTCGAGCGCCGCAGCTGGGTCTCGCCGACGCGCTGGAATTCGCCGTTCTCCAGCACGCGCAGCAGCTTGGCCTGCAGGTCCAGCGGCAGTTCGCCGATCTCGTCGAGGAAGAGCGTGCCGGCGGCGGCTTCTTCGAAATAGCCCGCGCGCGCCGACTGCGCGCCGGTGAACGCACCGCGGGCGTGACCGAACAGCGTAGGCTCGACCAGGCTGGGCGAGATCGCGGCGCAGTTCAGCGCCAGGAAGGGACGGTCGCTGCCGCCGACGGCGTGCAGACGGTTGGCCACGATGTCCTTGCCGGTGCCGGATTCGCCCTCGATCAGCACCGGGTAGGGCAGGCGTGCGTACTGTTCGATCTGAGCGCGCAGGCGCTCCATTTGCGCGCTGACGCCGATCAGGGCCGGCAGCGCCGGCGCTTCCTCCTCGTGGCAGGTCCGCGCCAACTGGCGCAGCAGCGCATTGAGCGCCTGCGGCTGCGCCGGTTTGGCGACGAATTCGGTGGCACCGAGTGCGCGCGCGTGGCGCGCGACGTTTTCCTCGCCCTGACCCGACAGCACGACGATGCGCGTGTCCGGCGAATGCGCCAGCAGGTCGGCGATCAGCGCGTAGCCTTCATCGGGACGATGCGGGTTGGGCGGCAGGCCGAGATCGATCAGCGCCAGCGCCGGCGGACTCGCCTGCTCGCGCAGCCAACTGATGGCTGCGCCGCGCGACGCGTGGCTGACCACGTCGAAATCCGCTTCGAGCAGGAAGGACAGCGAGTCGGCAATCAGCGGATCGTCGTCGACGATGAGCAGTCCGGGGCGGCTCGCAGGGGATCGGGCTGAATTCGGCATGTGTGCCGGCCATCATAGCGCAGCGCGCAGCGGTGGATTCCGCCCGGCGGAGGCGCCCGGCGCGTCTGCTACAATCCGCGACCTTTACCACAAGACCGTTCCGCGCTCGTGTCCGCTTCCCCTCCGGCCGAAGACATTCTGGTCGACCTGTCGAGTGTCGACTTCGCGTACGACAAGCGGCCCATCCTGACCGGCATCAGTCTGCGCATTCCGCGCGGCAAGCTCGTCGCCATCATGGGTGGCAGCGGCTGCGGCAAGACCACGCTGCTGCGTCTGATCGGCGGTCAGCTGAAGCCGACCGCCGGCCGCATCCAGGTGGCCGAACACGATCTGGCCAAGCTGTCGCGTCGCGACATGTACGCGCTGCGCCGGCGCATGGGCATGCTGTTCCAGTTCGGCGCGCTATTCACCGATCTGACCGTGTTCGACAACGTCGCCTTCCCGCTGCGCGAGCACACCGATCTGCCGGAAGACATGATCCGCGATCTGGTGCTGATGAAGCTGCATGCGGTCGGCCTGCGCGGTGCGCACAAGCTGATGCCGAACGAGCTGTCGGGCGGCATGTCTCGCCGGGTGGCGCTGGCCCGCGCGGTGGCGCTCGATCCGATGCTCATCATGTACGACGAGCCCTTCGCCGGCCTCGATCCGATCTCGCTGGCGGTGGTCGGTCAGCTCATCCGCAAGCTCAACGACGCGCTGGGTGCCAGTTCCATCATGGTGACGCACGACGTGCACGAATCGCTGGAAATCGTCGATTACATCTACTTCCTGTCGGGCGGCAAGGTGGTGGCACAAGGTACGCCGGACGAGATACGCGCCTCGACCGACCCCTTCGTGAAGCAGTTCGTCAATGCCGAAACCGACGGGCCGCTGCCCTTCCATTACCCGACCGACGATTACCGCAAGGCCCTGATGGAGGTCCGTTCATGATCGCGCGCGTATTCCGCGCCATGGGCGCCCGCACCGTCGATGGCATCTGGCGGCTCGGTTTCGCCACCCGCTTCTTCTTCGCCATCCTGCTGCGCTCGGGCACTTCGTTCGCGCGCTTCCAGTTGACGATACGCGAGGTGTTCTCGACCGGCGTGCTGTCGCTCATCATCATCCTGGTGTCCGGCTTCTTCGTCGGTCTGGTGCTCGGCCTGCAGGGCTACGAAACGCTGCAGCGCTACGGTTCCAGCGAGGCGCTGGGCATCCTGGTCGCACTGTCGCTGGTGCGCGAGCTGGGTCCGGTGGTCGCCGGCCTGCTGTTCGCCAGTCGCGCCGGCTCGGCGCTGACCGCTGAAATCGGCCTGATGAAGACCACCGAACAGCTGAAGGCGATGGACATGATGGCGGTCGACCCGATCGCCCGCGTCGTTGCACCCCGCTTCTGGGGTGGTGTCATTTCGATGCCGCTGCTGGCCGCCCTGTTCTCGACCATGGGCGTGTTTGGCGCCTGGTTCATCGGCGTCGTGTTCATCGGTGTCGATGACGGCGCTTTCTGGTCGCAGATGCAGGCGTCGGTCGATTTCCGCTACGACATCGTGAACGGCGTCATCAAGAGCGTCGTTTTCGGCTTCGCGGTCGCGCTGATCGCGGTTTTCGAAGGTTATGACTCGGCGCCCACCGCCGAGGGCGTGTCGCGGGCGATCACCCGTACCGTCGTCAATTCGGCGCTGGCCATTCTGGCGCTGGACTTTGTGCTGACCTCCTTCATGTTCAGGGGCAATGGATGAACCGTACCGTTCTCGACCTGTGGGTCGGTGTTTTCGTCGCTGTCGGCGTGGCAGCAGTGTTGTTTCTGGCACTAAAGGTTGGCAACCTTGCGTCCGCTAACATCGGGGAGACATACAGGCTGCAAGCCAACTTTGATAACATCGGCGGCCTGAAACCGCGTGCGCCCGTCAAAAGTTCGGGTGTCGTGGTGGGCCGGGTGACGGAAATCACTTTTGACCCGAATCTGTATGTCGCCGTGGTGAAAATGGATGTGGACAAGCGCTACAGTTTCCCGCGCGACACCTTCGCAACCATTCTGACCTCGGGTTTGCTGGGTGAGCAGTACATCGGTTTCGAAGTCGGTGGCGACACCGAAATGCTTCAGGCCGGTGCCACCATCACCAAGACGCAGTCTGCAGTGGTGCTTGAAAAGCTGATCAGCCAGTTCATGTTCAACAAGGCTGCCGAGAGCCCGACCGCTCCCGAGCAGTGACGTACCGAATGCATAGCCGGGAAGCCCGACAGATGACCAAAACCAACAAGCAGTCGAATCTCAACATCCGCTCGGTGCTTGCCGCCACCGCCGCAGCCGCGCTGTTCACCGGCTGTGCGACCTCGGGCAACCCCAAGGATCCGATCGAAGGCTACAACCGCGCGATGTTCTCGTTCAACGAGACGGTCGACAAGGCGGTGATCAAGCCGGTCGCCCAGGGCTACGACTTCGTGATGCCGGATCCGGTGCAGACCGGTGTATCCAATTTCTTCGCCAACATCGCCGACCTGTGGACGGGCGTTAACAACCTGCTGCAGGGCAAGCCGGTCGATGCGCTGTCGGATGCCGGCCGCGTGCTGGTGAACTCGACCCTGGGCATTCTCGGCCTGTTCGACGTCGCCACGCCGATGGGTCTCGAAAAGCACGAGGAAGATTTCGGCCAGACCCTCGGCCGCTGGGGTGTCGGCGATGGCGCCTACGTGGTGCTGCCGATTCTCGGCCCGCGCACCGTGCGCGATACCTTCGGTCTTGCTGCAGACATCTATGTCGACCCGGTGCGTGACGCCGATGGTCATCGCGGCTACCGCAACACCGCCATCGCGCTGCGCGCCATCGACACCCGCGCCAACCTGCTGAAGGCAGAGGATGCGCTCGAAGCGGCGGCCATCGACAAGTACGCCTATGTGCGCGACGCCTATCTGCAGCATCGCCGCAGTGCCATCCATGATGGCAACCCGCCGCGCGAAGCCGATGACTCGGCGTCGCTGCCGAGCGCGAACCTTCTGACGATGGAACCGCTCGAATCGACGTGGACGATGATGCTTGTCGGCGCGCCGGAGAAGTCGGACGTTGATGCAGCGAATGCGTCCGAGCCGGCCACCGGATCGGTGGACACCGCAGCCGTCTCGTTCTGATCGGCAAGCCCGGCGCTACGCCGGGCAGCGCGGTCATCACGGCCTGTCGCGTTCCGACAGGCCTCTTTCTTTTCCGGGAGCACATATGTTCAAGCGCTTTGTTCAATTACTGATGGTTGCCTTCGCCGCCAGTGCGGTCGCGCAGGCAAACGTGCTGAAGGCGCCCGACGTGCTGGTCAAGGAAGTGACCGAGGATGTCCTGACCACGCTGCGCACCGATCCGTCGATCAAGGCCGGCGATACGGCCAAGACGGCGGAACTGGTCGAAACCCGCGTGCTGCCGCATTTCAACTTCACGCGCATGACGGCGCTGGCGCTCGGCAAGGAGTGGCGTGCGACGACGCCCGAACAGAAGAAGGTGCTGACCGAAGAGTTCCGCACCCTGCTGGTCCGCACCTATTCGAACGCCCTGACCAGCTACCGCAACCAGACCATCGATTACCGCCCGTTCAAGATGGGCGCCGCCGACACCGACGTGACGGTGCGCACCCAGATCAACCAGCCGGGCGGTCGCCCAATTCCGCTCGACTACGCGCTGGAGAAGAAGGAAGAGGGCTGGAAGGTGTACGACGTGATGGTGTCGGGCGTCAGTCTGGTGACCAATTACCGCGAAACCTTTGCCGCGGAGATCCGCGCGGGAGGCGTCGACGGCCTGGTGAAGACGCTGCGCGCCAAGAACGCATCGAACGTGCCGGCGCCGCTGCCGGCACCGGCAACGGCGACAAAATGATCGCGCTCGACAACGGCGTGCTGCGCGTCAGCGGCACGATGCGACTGCCCGAGGCGATGGCGCTGCGCGACGCCGGTCTGGCGCTGCTGTCGTCGGCTGCATCCATCGACCTGTCGGCGGTCGAGGACGTCGATTCGTCGGCCATCGCCGTGCTGCTCGCGTGGGAACGTGCGAGCGGCGGCAGCGATGGCCCGCTGCCGGTCACCGGCGCACCGGCCGGATTGACCAGCCTGGCCCGTCTGTACGAGGTGTCGTCCTATTGCGGACTGGACGCCGACGACGCGACCGCTCGCTGATGTGTGCTTCTTCCGGTCTCCCGCGGGGGCCGGTACTGCAGTTTCTTCATGTCTGATTCCACCGCTGCCTTGCTGATCGAAGGCGTCTGCAAGCGATTCGGTTCGCTGCAGGCGCTCGACCACGTTACGCTCGAAGTGAAGCAGGGCGAGTTCTTCGGCCTGCTCGGGCCGAACGGCGCCGGCAAGACCACGCTGATTTCGTCCATGGCCGGCCTGTGCCGTGCCGATTCCGGCTCGATCCGCGTGCTCGGGCACGATACGGTGACCGACTATCGCGCCGCACGCGCCCGGCTGGGCGTCGTGCCGCAGGAACTGGTGTTCGATCCCTTCTTCACCGTGCGTGAGATGCTGCGCATCCAGTCCGGCTATTTCGGCTTGCGGCGCAACGACGACTGGATCGACGAAATCCTGCAGCGGCTCGATCTCGAGGCGAAGGCCGACGTGAACATGCGTCGCCTGTCCGGGGGCATGAAGCGACGCGTGCTGGTGGCGCAGGCGCTGGTGCACCGGCCACCGCTCATCGTGCTCGACGAGCCCACGGCCGGCGTCGACGTCGAACTGCGCCAGGGCCTGTGGGCCTTCGTGCGCGACCTGAACAGGCAGGGGCACACCATTGTGCTCACCACGCACTACCTCGAAGAGGCGGAGAGCCTGTGCGGCCGGATCGCCATGCTGAAACAGGGCCGCGTGGTGGCGCTGGAACGGACAGCCGACCTGCTGTCGCGCCGTGTGCAGCAGACGCTGCGCCTGCGTCTGGGCAGCGGCACCGCGTTGCCAGCCGAGTTTCGCGCCGTGGCGCGGGCCACGCCCGATGGCCGGGTCGCCATCGTGCTCGACAGCGCGGACGCTGTCGCTGCCTGTCTTGCACGCATGCACGCGGCTGGCGTCGCGCTCGACGACATCGAACTGGTGAAGCCCGATCTCGAGGACGTGTTCATTGCGATGATGCAGGAGGCCGCCTAATGAGCATGGCGCTGCGCACCCTGCTGTACAAGGAGCTGCTGCGGTTCTGGAAGGTGAGCTTCCAGACGGTGGGCGCGCCTGTGCTGACCGCGCTGCTCTATCTGCTGGTGTTTTCGCACGTGCTCGACCGCACGGTCGAAGTCTATGGCGGTGTCAGCTATACCGCCTTCCTGGTGCCCGGCCTGGTCATGATGAGCCTGCTGCAGAACGCCTTCGCCAACAGCTCGTCGTCGCTGATCCAGTCCAAGGTGACCGGAAACATCGTGTTCGTGCTGCTGCCGCCGATTTCCTACCGCGAATTCTTCGCCGCCTACGTGCTGGCTGCCGTGATTCGTGGCCTGGTGGTGGGCGCGGGCGTGTGGCTGGTGACGCTGTGGTTCGTCGAGCTGCCTTATGCCCATCCGCTGTGGATACTGTTCTTTGCCACCGTGGGTGGAGCAATTCTTGCAAGTCTTGGCGTGATTGCGGGCATCTGGGCCGACAAGTTCGACCAGTTGGCCGCTTTCCAGAATTTCGTCGTGATGCCGCTCACCTTCCTGTCGGGTGTGTTCTACTCCATACACACGCTGCCCGACTTCTGGCAGGCGGTGTCGCACCTGAACCCTTTTTTCTACATGATCGACGGTTTCCGTTACGGCTTCTTCGGACAGTCGGACGTTTCCCCGTGGATCAGCGCCCTGGTCGCGGGCGGCAGTTTCGCGGTGCTCGCGGGCATCACGCTGAACATGCTGGCGCGCGGCTACAAACTGAGAAGTTGAACATGGTCACTCCCGAAAGCATCCAGGCTTCCATCACCGCCGGCATCGACTGCCAGCACTGTCAGGTCGCTGGTGACGGCCAGCATTTCGAGGCCATCATCGTGTCGACGGCCTTCGAAGGCCTGCGCAGCGTGCGCCGCCACCAGCTGGTCTATGCCGCGCTGGGCGACCGCATGCGCGAGGAAATCCACGCGCTGTCGATGAAGACGCTGACGCCGGACGAGTGGAAGGCCTGATCGCCCGATGGACAAGCTGTTGATCGAAGGCGGCCATCGTCTGCACGGCGAGGCCGAAATGTCGGGCGCGAAGAACGCGGCGCTGCCCATCCTGTGCGCCGCGCTGCTGACGCGCGAGCCGCTCACGCTGACCCATGTGCCGCAGCTGAACGACATCGGCACCATGCTCAAGCTGCTGGCGCAGATGGGCGTGGCGGTGCAGCGCGACGGTTCGACCGTCACGCTGGATGCGTCCGGTATGAACAATCCGGTGGCGCCCTACGAAATGGTGAAAACCATGCGCGCCTCCATCCTGGTGCTCGGCCCGCTGGTCGCCCGCTGTGGCGAGGCGCGCGTGTCGCTGCCCGGCGGCTGCGCCATCGGCGCGCGCCCGGTGGATCAGCACATCAAGGGTCTGCAGGCGATGGGCGCCGAAGTCGCGGTCGAGCACGGCTATGTCGTCGCGCGCACGGCGCGGCTCAAGGGAGCGCGCCTGTTCACCGACATGGTGACGGTCACCGGCACCGAGAACCTGATGATGGCCGGCGTGCTCGCCGACGGCGAGACGGTGATCGAGAACGCCGCGCGCGAGCCCGAAGTGGTCGATCTGGCCAACTGCCTGGTCGCGATGGGCGCCCGTATTTCCGGCGCCGGTACCGACGTGATCCGCATCCAGGGCGTCGAACGCCTGCATGGCGCGACCCACCGCATCATGCCGGACCGCATCGAAACCGGTACCTATCTGTGTGCCGCCGCCGCGGCCGGCGGCGAAATCCGCCTGACCGGCACATCGGCCGGCTATCTGGACGCAGTGATCGACAAGCTGATGGACGCCGGCTGCGACATCCGCACCGAGAAGTCGCCGTCCTTCGAAGCCATCGTGCTGAAGGCGCCAGACAAGCTGAAGGCGGTGTCCATCCGCACTGCGCCCTATCCGGCCTTTCCGACCGACATGCAGGCGCAGTTCATGGCGATCAACACCGTGGCCGAAGGCACCGCCATCATCCGCGAGACGATTTTCGAGAACCGTTTCATGCACGCGGTCGAACTGGCCCGTCTGGGTGCCGACATCCGCATCGACGGCAATACCGCCGTGGTGCAGGGCGTGGCACAGCTCGACGGCGCGACCGTGATGGCGACCGACCTGCGCGCCTCGGCCGGTCTCATCATCGCCGGTCTGGTGGCGCGCGGTGAAACGCTGATCGAACGCATCTATCATCTGGACCGCGGCTACGAGCGCATCGAGCAGAAGCTCAGCGCGCTCGGCGCCACCGTCCGCCGCGTGTCCTGACGACACGCCATCCATACGAGGCACACCGTGCAAGGCATCACCCTGGCGCTGTCCAAAGGACGCATCTTCGAAGAAACGCTGCCGCTGCTGGCGGCGGCCGGCATCGTGCCGACCGACGATCCGGAGTCGTCGCGCAAGCTCATCATCGGTACCAACCGACCTGACGTGCGCCTGGTCATCGTGCGCGCCTCCGATACGCCGACCTATGTGCAATACGGTGCGGCCGACCTCGGCATCGCCGGCAAGGACGTGCTGCTGGAGCATGGCGGCGCCGGCCTCTACCAGCCGATCGACCTGAACATCGCGCGTTGCCGCCTCAGCGTGGCGGTACCGGCCGGTTTCGATTACGAACAGGCGGTGCGCCGGGGCGCGCGGCTCAAGGTGGCGACCAAGTATGTGCACACCGCGCGCGAACATTTCGCCGCCAAGGGCGTCCACGTCGACCTGATCAAGCTGTACGGATCGATGGAACTGGCGCCGCTGGTGGGTCTCGCAGATGCCATCGTCGATCTGGTCAGCAGTGGAGGCACCTTGCGTGCGAACAATCTGGTCGAGGTTGAACACATCATGGACATCAGCTCGCGTCTGGTCATCAATCAGGCGGCGCTCAAGGTGAAGCACGATCTGCTGACGCCCATCCTGGAGGCGATTCAGGGGGCGGTGCAGGCATGAGTGCAACGAAAATCAGCCGCTTTGATTCGAGCGAACCGGACTTTCTCGGTCGGCTGGATACGCTGCTGGCCTTCGAAAGTTCGACCGACGACGCGATCGAGACGGCCGTCGCCGGCATCCTGCGCGACGTCCGTGTGCGTGGCGACGAGGCGGTCATCGAATACACACGCCGTTTCGACCGCATGGACTGCGCCGCCATGGTCGAACTCGAACTGCCGCGCAGTGAGCTTGACGCCGCCTATGCGGGACTGGGCGATACGCAGCGCGCCGCGCTGGCCGAAGCCGCCGACCGCGTGCGGCTCTATCACGAGCGCCAGAAGCAGGATTCCTGGGAATACGCCGAAGCGGACGGCACCCGCCTCGGCCAGAAAGTGACGCCGCTGGACCGCGTCGGCCTCTACGTGCCGGGCGGTCGTGCGTCCTATCCCAGTTCGGTGCTGATGAACGCAATTCCGGCCAAGGTCGCGGGCGTCAAGGAACTGATCATGGTGGTGCCGACGCCAGGCGGCGAACGCAATCCGCTGGTCCTGGCCGCCGCGGCGATCACCGGCGTCGATCGCGTGTTCACGATAGGCGGCGCGCAGGCGGTTGCCGCGCTCGCCTACGGCACGCAGACCATTCCGCAGGTGGACAAGATCGTCGGCCCGGGCAACGCCTATGTCGCCAGCGCCAAGCGGCGCGTGTTCGGCACGGTCGGCATCGACATGGTGGCCGGTCCGTCCGAGGTGCTCATCATTTCCGACGGCCACGGCAATCCGGATTGGGTGGCGATGGATCTGTTCGCTCAGGCCGAGCACGACGAACTGGCGCAGTCCATCCTGCTGTGTACCGACGCCGCCTTCCTCGACCGCGTGCATGCGTCGATCGACCGGCTGCTGGCGGAAATGCCGCGCCGCGACACCATCGCCACTTCGCTTGCCAACCGCGGCGCGCTGATCAAGGTGCGCGATCTGGCCGAGGCCTGCGACCTCGCCAACCGCATCGCGCCTGAGCACCTCGAAATCTGCACCGAAGATCCGCGTGCGCTGGTCGATAGCATCCGTCACGCGGGTGCGATGTTCCTCGGCCACTACTCGGTCGAGGCGCTGGGCGACTACTGCGCCGGGCCGAATCACGTGCTGCCGACGATGCGCAGCGCGCGCTTCTCCAGCCCGCTGGGCGTGTACGACTTCCAGAAGCGCACCTCCATTCTCGACATTTCGGCCGAAGGCGCGCAGAAGCTGGGCCGTATCGCGTCGGTGCTGGCGCACGGTGAGGGCCTGCAGGCCCACGCCCGCTCGGCGGAAATGCGGCTGAAGGACTGACTTCCACGCGGCCACGACCCGGCGTACAGTGGCGCCCGGGTCGTGCGCCCGACCTGACCGGTCATGCGCACGTCGTTGCAGCAGTGAACCGATCAGGGAGCAGCCATGCAGCAGTCCGAACACCCCGAAGCGCCACAAGCCGTCGGGGATGCGCAGGATCTACCTTTCCCGGTGGTGCGTGAAGTCGGGCTGTTCGCCTGTTTCGACTGGCTTGGCCGGGCGTTTCAGGACATGCGCGCGAGTCCCGGTGGCAGCCTTTTCTACGGCGCCTGTTTTGCCTTCATGGGGCTGGTGCTGACCACGGTGTTCCGCCATGCCTATCACCTGACTTCGGCGCTGGTGTGCGGCTTCCTGCTGCTCGGCCCCTTCCTGTCGCTCGGCCTGTACGACCTGTCCCGCCAGCGCGAGGCCGGGCAGCCACCGGTGCTCGCGCATTCGCTCACCGCCGGCGGCCACAATGCCGGCGCGATCGGCGTATTTGCGGTCATCCTCATCATCATCTTCCTGGTGTGGGCACGTGCCTCGCTGGTCGTGTTCGCGCTGTTCTACACGACGCAGATGCCGTCGGTGGACCACTTCCTCGAACAGGTGCTGACGCTGCAGAACATTGAGTTCCTGATGGCTTACGCGGTGGTCGGCTTCATCTTCGCGTCACTGGTGTTCGGCGCCAGCGTGGTCGCCATTCCGCTGATGCTGGACCGTCGGCAGGACGCGGTGACGTCCATCCTCGCCAGTCTCTTCTCGCTCGGCCGCAATCCGGGGCCGATGCTGGTGTGGGCCGCGCTTATCGTGATCTTCGCGGTGATCGGCTTCCTGACCTTCTTCCTGGGCCTGATCGTGCTGATGCCGCTGGTCGGGCATGCAACTTGGCACGCCTACCGGGCGCTGATCGAACCACTTCAGCACCCGGCTGGCGCCGCCTAGCGCCGACGGAACAGGCCCAGCACGCCGAGCCCCGCCACCATCATCAGGGCGGTCGACGCTTCCGGCACGGCGGAGACCGCGAACGGCGTCGTGTCGGGCACGGCATCGGCATGAACGCCGTCGGTGAACGCGGTCCAGTTGGCGACGTCATTCACCGTGTTGCGATACGCCGCAAAATCGGCGGCGCCGCTGCGTGAGCCCGTGTAGCTGGCGTAATCGGTGCTGGCGGGCAGGGCGATCGCGTTCACCCCGGCGGTGAGTCCGGCAGCGCCCAGTGCCGTTGCGGCGGCGGCTGCACCTTCCGACGACACTGCGGCAAGAAAGGTGGTCGGAGCCGAGGTGCCGCTGCCGACATAGGCGTAGAGCGTGTCGGCCGTGCTGCTGAGCGCGGCATTGCCGGTGCCGGTCAGGCTGCCGGTGGATGCTGCGCGACCTGCCTGATCGATGTCGCTGAAACGGACGACCGTGCCGGCCGCGATGATGCCGGCGCCGGTCTGCCAGGTATGGAAGCCTTCGGAACTGGTGAAGGCGGCGCCATCCCAGTTGCTGTCGGTGAAGTAGATCGTGCTGTTGGCCGCGAGATCGGTCAGCGCGACGATGGCCCAGCCGTCCTCGTCGGCATTGAAGGCGGTAAACGCGATATCGCCCGCCCCGAGCGCGTGGGCGCCCTGCGCCGACAGGCACAGCGACGCGATGCACAGCATTCTTGCTGAAAACATGAACACCTCCTCCTGAATGAATGCAGCCGTTCCGGATGGAACGGCCTGCCGGGGGTGGTGTGTCTCCAGCGGCTGCGAGACCGCTCAGGCGATGTAATGGTTGATGTGTGTGCGCCCACCCGGCGTCAATCTATGACATCGGGTTGAAATATGCAAAAAGAATATTCAGCGCAGCGTCAGGCCGGTCCACCCCTGCTTGCGCAGGCACTCGTACAGTCCGCGGGTGACGGTGCCGGCCGTGGTGTCCGGCGCGTGGGCCTCGCCCAGCGTGGACAGGCATTGCGTCTGGTCGGCGATCAGTTCGTTCGCACCGGCGCCCATCTTCGACCACATGGCGATGCGCAGGCGGGCGAGCGGGTCTTTCGGAACGACGGGGGCCGGCGCGGCGGTGGTGCGTGTCGCCGGAGCGGGCCGGGCCGGCTCGGTGCCCGGCGTGGCCGCTTCGGCCGCGGCCGCCGGCTGCGCTTCAGCGACAGCTTCGCTGTCCTCGACCGACACCAGCGTGATCTGCGACAGCTCCTCGGTCGAGCGCGTCCACCACCCCTTCGTCTCCATGCACTGGATGAAGGCGGTCCGCTCCGTGGTGGTGCCCATGCAGGCGCGTTCGTCGCGGCGATAGTCGGCGCCACCGGCACCCTGCTTGAAGGACACGCTGGTGCAGCCGGCGAGCACGCCGAGGGTCAATGCGGAAAGGAAGAGCGGGCGGGTGAGGCGCATGGCTGAACGGGTGAGGGACGAAGACCTCTTCCGTTCAGCAAGAAGCGCTCCAGCGCGTCAGACGATGTCCTGCAGGGCTTCGACCAGTGCGTCGCACTGCGCATTGGTGCCCACCGTGATACGCAGGAACTGGTCGATGCGCGGCGCCTTGAAGTGGCGCACCAGGATGCGCCGCTCGCGCAGTTGCGCCGACAGCGCGGCTGCATCGTGTTGCGGGTGACGGACGAACAGGAAGTTGGCGGCCGACGGCAGCACTTCGAAGCCGAGTGCGGTCAGCTCCTCGGCCAGCCGCTCGCGGCTGGCGATGACGCGGCGGCGGGTCTGGTCGAACCACTCGCGGTCCTGCACCGCCGCAGTGGCGCCGGCCAGCGCCAGGCGGTCGAGCGGGTAGGAATTGAAGCTGTCCTTTACCCGGGTCAGGCCTTCGATCAGCGCCGGCTGGCCGATCGCGAAGCCGACACGCAGGCCGGCCAGCGAACGCGATTTCGACAGGGTCTGCGTCACCAGCAGATTGGGGCGCTTGGCCACCAGGGCGACCGCCGACTCGCCGCCGAAGTCGATATAGGCCTCATCGATCACGATCGGGCTGTCCGGCAGCGCCGACGCGAGACGTTCGATGTCGGACAGCGGCAGCAGACGGCCGGTCGGTGCGTTGGGGTTCGGAAAGATGACCGCGCCGGGACGGGCTTCGATGTAGTCGTCGACGCGGATCGCGAACTGGGCGTCCAGCGGCACGCACTGGTAGTCGATGCCGTACAGCCTGCAATAGACCGGATAGAAGCTGTAGGTGATGTCGGGGAACAGCAACGGCCGGTCGTGCTTGAGCAGGCCGATGAAGGTGTGTGCCAGCACTTCGTCCGAACTGTTGCCGACGAATACCTGGTCGGCGCCCACGCCGAAGTGCGCTGCGATCGCCTCGCGCAGCGCCAGTCCGGTCGGTTCCGGGTAAAGCTTCAGCCGGTCGCCGTCGACGTCCAGTTCGGCCTGCATGGCCGCGACGGCCCGAGGACTGGGCGGATAGGGGTTCTCGTTGGTATTGAGCTTGATCAGCCCGTCGATCTTCGGTTGTTCGCCCGGCGTGTAGGGCGACAGGGTGTGGACGACGGGACTCCAGAACTGGCTCATGACGGTGCAGGCGACGATGTGACTGTTGTTGGGCGGGACGTGTTGCGGTGCGCGCAGGCCGGCATGGCCCGTTGCAAGTCGATGTTATCATCCGGCCATCCCTGTTCCGGCGCGCAGCCGGGACGAATCACCGAAGCGACCATCTTCATGCGGCAAGCCGAAATCACGCGCAACACCCTGGAAACCCAGATCACGGTGCGCATCAATCTCGACGGAACCGGTCAGGGCAAGCTGGACACCGGCGTGCCCTTCTTCGATCACATGCTGGACCAGATCGTTCGGCACGGCCTGATCGACCTCGAAATCACCGCCAAGGGCGACCTGCACATCGACGCCCACCATACGGTGGAAGACGTCGGCATCACGCTGGGCCAGGCCTTCGCGAAGGCGGTCGGCGACAAGAAGGGCCTGCGTCGCTACGGTCACGCCTACGTGCCGCTGGACGAGGCGCTTTCGCGTGTCGTGGTCGACCTGTCCGGCCGGCCCGGGCTGGAGTACAACATCGACTTCACCCGCGCCCGCATCGGCGATTTCGACGTTGACCTGACGCGCGAGTTCTTCCAGGGCTTCGTAAATCACGCGCTGGTGACGCTGCACATCGACAATCTGCGCGGCATCAACGCGCATCACCAGTGCGAAACCGTATTCAAGGCCTTTGCCCGCGCGCTGCGCGCCGCCAGCGAGCGCGACGAACGTGCGGCCGGCCAGATGCCGTCGACCAAGGGTTCGCTCTGAGCCCGTCCTGACGCCAGCGTTTCACCCTCTTCCGATTCAGCCGCACTCATGACTCGCGTTGCCATCATCGATTACGGCATGGGCAATCTGCGTTCGGTCGCCAAGGCGATCGAGCACGTCGCACCTGAAGCCGAGGTCATCGTCAGCAGCGACGCACGCGTCGTCGCGGGCGCAGACCGCGTCGTGTTTCCGGGGCAGGGCGCCATGCCGGACTGCATGCGCGAACTCGACGCGCGCGACCTGCGCGGCGCCGTGCTCGATGCCGCTGCGAACAAGCCCTTCCTGGGCATCTGCATCGGTCTGCAGATGCTGTTCCAGCACAGCCAGGAAGGCGACGTGCCGGGCTTGGGTGTGCTCGCCGGCGACGTGAGGCGCTTTGTCGATCCGCGCGATCCGGTGTCCGGGGCCCGGCTGAAGGTGCCGCACATGGGCTGGAATGGCGTGAGACAGACGCGCGCACATCCGATGTGGGACGGCATCGCCGACGACGAACGCTTCTATTTCGTGCACAGCTACTTCGTGCAGCCGGTCGATGCGGCGCTGACCGCGGGCGAAACCTCCTACGGCGCAGCCTTTACCAGTGCGATAGCGCGCGATAATATTTTTGCGGTGCAGTTTCACCCGGAAAAGAGCGCGCACGCCGGTCTGCGCCTGCTGGCCAACTTCATCGGCTGGATGCCCTGATACCTGGTGCCCGACGATGCCGTCGGGGACTTCTCCCTTCCACTCTCCCAGACACGACACGACTCGCGCCATGCTGCTCATTCCCGCCATCGACCTCAAGGACGGCCACTGCGTACGCCTGAAGCAAGGTGATATGGACGTGGTGACCGTATTTTCGGAAGACCCGGCTGCCATGGCCCGCCATTGGCTCGATGCCGGTGCGCGCCGCCTGCATCTGGTGGACCTCAACGGCGCAGTCGCCGGCAAGCCGAAGAACGAATCGGCGATCAAGGCCATCGTCAAGGAACTGGGCGACGAAATCCCGATCCAGCTTGGCGGCGGCATCCGCGATCTCGATACCATCGAGCGCTACCTCGACGACGGCATCAGCTACGTCATCATCGGCACCGCGGCGGTCAAGAGTCCGGGCTTCGTACACGATGCCTGTGGCGCCTTCCCCGGCCACATCATCGTTGGCCTCGACGCCAAGGATGGCAAGGTGGCGGTGGACGGCTGGTCCAAGATGACCGGCCACGACGTGATCGATCTGGCGAAGAAATTCGAGGATCAGGGCGTCGAGGCGATTGTCTATACCGACATCGGTCGCGACGGCATGCTCAGTGGCGTGAACATCGACGCCACGGTGAAGCTGGCGCAGGCGCTGCGCATTCCGGTCATCGCGTCGGGCGGCATCACCAATCTCGACGACATCCGCGGTCTCTGTGCGGTCGAGGACGAAGGCGTGATCGGCGCCATCACCGGCCGCGCCATCTACGAAGGCACACTGGATTTTGCGGCGGCCCAGGCGGAAGCCGACCGTCTCAACGGCGAAAGCTGAACTTCACATCGCGCACGGCGCGGAAACGACATGCTAGCCAAGCGCATCATTCCCTGTCTGGACGTCAACGCCGGCCGCGTGGTCAAGGGCGTCAATTTCGTGTCGCTGAAGGACGCCGGTGACCCGGTCGAGATCGCCCGTCGCTACGACGAGCAGGGCGCCGACGAGCTGACCTTCCTCGACATCACCGCCAGTTCCGACGCGCGCGACATCATCCTGCACGTGGTCGAGCAGGTGGCCGAGCAGGTGTTCATCCCGCTGACCGTCGGTGGCGGCGTGCGCGCGGTCGAGGACGTGCGTCGCCTGCTCAACGCCGGCGCCGACAAGGTGAGCATGAACACCGCCGCGATCAAGGATCCCGATCTGGTGGCGCGTGCCTCCGGCAAGGTCGGTTCACAGTGCATCGTCGTCGCCATCGACGCCAAGCGCGTTGACGATCGCGACGGCCGGCCACGCTGGGAAGTGTTCACGCACGGCGGCCGCAACCCGACCGGGCTCGATGCGGTCGAGTGGGCGCAGAAGGTCGAATCGCTGGGCGCCGGCGAAATCCTGCTCACCAGCATGGATCGCGACGGCACCAAGAACGGCTTCGACCTCGCGCTGACCCGCGCCGTGTCGGACGCGGTGCGCATTCCGGTCATCGCCTCGGGCGGCGTCGGCAACCTCGACCATCTGGTCGACGGCGTGGTCGAAGGCGGCGCCGACGCAGTGCTCGCGGCCAGCATTTTCCACTTCGGCCAGCACACGGTGCGCGAGGCCAAGGAACGGATGCGCGAGCGCGGCATCGAGGTGCGCCTGTGATGACCGCACCGGCCTGGATCGACGCCATCGACTGGGACGACAAAGGTCTGCTGCCGGTCATCGTGCAGGAAGCGTCGACCGGCGACGTGCTCATGTTCGCCTGGATGAACCGTGACGCGCTGGTCCGCACGGCGGAACTGCGCGAGGCGGTGTTCTGGTCGCGCTCGCGCGGAAAGCTGTGGCACAAGGGCGAGGAATCCGGCCACACGCAGAAGGTGCTCGACATCCGCCTCGACTGCGACCGCGACGTGCTGCTGCTGAAGGTGGAGCAGACCGGCGGTATCGCCTGCCACACCGGCCGCCACAGCTGCTTCTTCCATTCGCTGACCGATGGCCGCTGGGACGAGGTCGACCCGGTCATCAAGAACCCGGACGAGATATACAAATGATCGATATCGAAGTGCTGCGCCGCGTCGCGCAGACCATCGCCGAGCGCAAGAGCGCCGAACCCGGTTCGTCCTACGTGTCCTCGCTGTTCCACAAGGGCACCGACGCGATCTGCAAGAAGGTGGCCGAAGAAGCGGCCGAGACCATCATGGCGTCCAAGGATGGCGACGTCGGCCACGTCGTGCGCGAGGTGACCGATCTGTGGTTTCACTCCATGGTGCTGCTGGCCCATCACGGCCTGACCGTGGACGACGTGCTGCATGAATTCCGCCGCCGCGAGGGCATTTCGGGCATCGACGAGAAGCGCTCGCGCACGAACGGCTGATCACGCTCGCAATACGGTAATACACGTATTTGAAACTCCCGACCTCACGGACAGACTGACACCATGCACGACCCCAACTGCATCTTCTGCAAGATCATCGAGGGCAAGATCCCGTCGCGCAAGCTGTACGAGGACGACCTGATCTACGCCTTCCACGACATCAACCCGCAGGCACCGGTGCATTTCCTGATCATCCCGAAGATGCACGTCGCCACGCTGTACGACGCCAGCGGAGCGCACGAGGCCGTCCTCGGCCGCATGCTCTCCAAAGCGGGCGAACTGGCCCGCATGGCAGGTGCCGAGGAGGGCTTCCGCACCATCATCAACTGCGGAAAGGTGGGTCGGCAGGAGGTGTATCATCTTCACATGCATGTTCTGGGCGGCGACCATCCCCTGCCGCCCATGATCGTTTCCGAGAGGTAATCCCATGGGTTCATTCAGCATCTGGCACTGGCTCGTCGTGCTCGTCATCGTGCTTCTGGTGTTCGGCACCAAGAAGCTGCGCAACATCGGCTCCGATCTCGGCGGCGCGGTCAAGGGCTTCAAGGAAGGCATGAAGGGCGCCGAAGGCAGCGCCCCGGCCGACCAGCCGACCCAGAGCGTCGGTCACACGATAGACGTGAAGGCGGAAGAGAAGGTCAAGTCCTGATCGCGGCGGCCATCGGCCGCTCCTTCATTCACCGGGCGGGCTGTCGGCCCGCCCGGCTCATTTCCACGTCCCCATGTTCGACATCGGTTTCTCCGAATTTTTCATCATCGGCATCGTGGCGCTCATCGTGCTCGGTCCCGAGCGCCTGCCGCGTGTCGCCCGCACGGCCGGCCATCTGCTGGGCCGGCTGCAGCGCTACGTCAGTGACGTGAAGGCGGACATTTCGAAGGAAATGCAGCTCGAGGAACTGCGCAAGCTGCAATCCCAGGTCGAACAGCAGGTGCGCGAAGTAGAACGTCAGGCCAACGAGGCGACCGGTTCGGTCGCCAAGGAGGTCGACGGTCTGAGCGACCAGATGCGCGCCGCGATGGCCGAACAGGAAAAGTACGCGGCGATCGAGCAGGCCGAGACGGCGGCGCAGACTGCCGAGCCGGCGCCGGCCGCCGTGCCTGCGCCTGAACCCGTTTCCGGCCAGCTCTCCCTCGATATTCCGCCGCCGGAAGCCAAACCGGTGTCGTCCGACAAGACATGAGCGAGCAGACCGAAAGTTTCATCTCCCACCTAGTCGAACTGCGTGACCGGCTGCTGCGTGCGGTGGCGGCCATCGTCATCGTGTTCATCTGCCTGATGCCCTGGGCCGGCGACATCTATGACCTGCTGGCGCGCCCGCTGATGATCGCGTTGCCGGAAGGCACGAAAATGATTGCCACGGGCGTCGTCACGCCCTTCTTCGTGCCGGTCAAGGTGACGATGATGGTGGCCTTCCTGATCGCCCTGCCAGTGGTGCTCTACCAGGCGTGGGCCTTCGTCGCGCCCGGCCTGTATGCGCACGAAAAGCGGCTCGGGCTGCCGCTGATCGTTGCCAGCACGCTGCTCTTCCTGGCGGGCATGGCCTTCTGCTATTTCTTCGTGTTCAAGACGGTGTTCCACTTCATTTCGGAGTTCGCCCCGAAGAGCATCACGCCAGCGCCGGACATCGAGCAGTACCTCAGCTTCGTGCTGACCATGTTCACGGCCTTCGGCGTCACCTTCGAGGTGCCGGTGGTGGTGATCGTGCTGGTGCGCTTCGGCATCGTCAGCATCGAAAAGCTGAGGGAGGCGCGTCCTTACGTGATCGTCGGCGCCTTCGTGGTGGCCGCAGTCGTCACGCCGCCGGACGTGGTGTCGCAGCTGATGCTGGCCATTCCGCTGTGCGTGCTGTACGAACTCGGGATCGTAGTGGCGCGCTTCACTGGCCGCTCGCCGGCACGCGACGACGAGCGGGACGCGGCGGCCTGATCTTCCGCCAGATCCTTATTCGCGGTTCTTCGCGGCGACGCCGTTGATCGGCCGCTTGCCGACGTTCACGACGACGTCGCGCTCGCCGCCGCTGCGATAGAGCTTCAGCGTCGCCTGCTGGCCCGGCACCAGTGCCGCGATCAGCTGCAGCATGCCGCTGGCGTCCTTTACCTTCTTGCCATCGACTTCGAGCAGCACGTCACCCGGCCGCACACCGCCGCGGTCAGCCGGGCTGCCGCGCATGACGCCGGCGATCAGTGCGCCGCCGCTCATCGGGTACTTGAAGCTTTCGGCCAGTTCCGGCGTCAGCTCCTGCACCTCGACGCCGACCCAGCCGCGGGTGACCGACCCGCTGGCGACGATCTGTTCCATCACGCTGCGCGCGGTGCTGACCGGTATCGCGAAGCCGATGCCGAGCGAGCCGCCGCTGCGCGAGTAGATGGCGGTGTTGATGCCGACCAGATTGCCGTTGGCGTCGATCAGCGCGCCGCCGGAGTTGCCCGGGTTGATGGCGGCGTCGGTCTGGATGAAGTTCTCGAAGGTGTTGATGCCGAGCTGCGAACGGCCGAGCGCGGACACGATGCCCATGGTGACGGTCTGGCCGACGTCGAAAGGATTGCCGATGGCCAGTACGACGTCGCCGATGCGCAGCGCGTCGTTGTCGCCGAAGCTGGCGGCCGGCAGCTTGGTCGGCGCCTTGACGCGCAGGACGGCGAGGTCGGATTCCGGGTCGCTGCCGATCAGCGTCGCCGGATACTTGCCGCCGTCGTTCAACGACACCTCGATTTCGTCGGCCGCTTCGACCACGTGGTTATTGGTCAGCACGACGCCGTCCTCGCTGACGATGACGCCGGAACCCAGGCCCATCTGACGCTGCGGCTGGCTGCCCAGGCGGTCGCCGAAGAAGTGACGGAACACCGGATCGTTCATCAGCGGATGCTGCGGTGTGCGCACCGCCTTGGTGGTGAAGATGTGTACCACCGAGGGCAGCGCTTTCTGCGCGGCATCGGCGTAGCTCACCACTTTCGCGGCTTCGATGCGCGTCGTCACGGGGGGCGGTTCGGGCAGCAGCGTGCTGATCGAGGGTGCCGTCGGCGTACCGTTCGGAACCGTTGTCGAACGGCTTGGCAGCCATTCCGGTTTCAGCGTCGCGACGACGAAGAGCACGGCCAGGGCGGCAGTGACCGATTGAGCAAAGACCAGCCACAGACGCTGCATAATTCGGCAACCAGAAACGGGGGAAGAATGGACAGGACGCAGCTGCAACGACATCTGGATGACCTGCTGGAAGCCGCGCGCTTCAAGGATTATTGCCCAAACGGCCTGCAAGTGGAAGGCAGGGCCGAGGTCGCCCGGGTGGTCTGTGGCGTCACCGCCAGCCTGGCGCTGATCGACGCTGCCATCGAGCGTGACGCGCAGGCCATCGTCGTGCATCACGGCTGGTTCTGGCGTGGCGAGGACGGCCGCATCACCGGCATGCGGCGCACACGCATTGCCCGGCTGCTGGCGCACGACATCAATCTGTTCGCGTATCACCTGCCGCTGGATGCGCACCCCGAACTGGGCAACAACGCGCAGCTCGGGCGCGTGCTGGGCCTGACGCCGACCGCCGTCGTGGGCGACCAGGGGCTGCTGTGGATAGGCGAACCGGCCGCGCCGGCCAGCGCCGGTGAGCTGGCCGAACGTTTCGGCGCCGCACTTGGCCGCACGCCGCTGCTGGTCGGTGACGCACAGCGCACGGTGCGGCGGATCGCCTGGTGCACCGGCGGCGCGCAGGGCATGTTCGAACAGGCGATCGACGCGGGGGCCGACCTCTACCTGTCAGGCGAGATTTCGGAACAGACGACGCATACCGCACGCGAATCGGGTGTCCCCTACATCGCTGCCGGCCATCACGCGACCGAGCGCTACGGCGTGCAGGCGCTGGGCGAACACCTTGCGCAGACCTGCGGACTCCAGGTGGCTTTCGTCGATATCGACAATCCCGCCTGACCTGAGACTCGGGCAGAACAGACCCTAGAGCAGGGCGAGGCGGGATGCGCTGGTATTGGTGACCGGCGGATTCGCGATCAGCCACTCCAGCATGCTCTTCAGCAGCAGGATGTCGTCGATCACGCCGAGCGGGAAACCGACGCGGGTGCCGGCGCGGTTGTCGCGCAGCAGTTCGGTCAGGTAGTCCAGACAGTCCTGGTTCGGCCAGGTGGCGTTCACGCGCGCCATGATGTGGGCGAACTGTTCGACCGATTCCGAAGTGGTCGGGCCGCTGAAATGCTCCCAGTCCGGCACCTTCACGTTGAATGCGCGATTCAGCTTGGGCGCCAGATCGTCGTATTCGCCGCGCCGGCCACCCTTGTGGTAGAGGTCGAGCAGCTTGAGCCACGGGATCAGCGACTCTTTCGGGTAGTCGCGCAGGAACTCGGACAGGGTCTGGGCGGCGCCTTCCGAGCGGCCGAAGGACATCATGATTTCGGCCAGTTCGAGCACGTGTTCGTGCGAGGGGGGCGCTTCCTCGTTGGCCGGCGGGGCACTCTGGTCGATGTTCAGCGTGCTGCTCGGCGGGATGCCGGTATTGCTGCTGACCAGGCGCGGACCGCTGGTCGCCGGGGCGGCGCTTTCGCTGCTGCCTGTGCTGCTGGCCGTGCCAACGAAGGTGTCGAACTCGAGGTCCAGACGCGCGGGTTTGCGATCTTCGGTCGCCGCTTCGGGAGCCAGTTCGAAATCGACGCTCGACCGATCGACCGCCGACAGCGGATCCTGCTCGGCGACTTGCGGCGTCGCTTCAGCGTCGCTCGCCCGGGCGTGGATCTGCATGTCGTCCATGTGTTCGGCTGGCGCTTCGCCCGGGAAGTAACCGATGGACGACACAACCGCCTGTGCCATCGCTGGCGTGGTGCGCTGTTCGGCCGGTGTGTCATCGACGCGAGCAGGGCGCGACCAGTTCGGTACGGGAATGTCGGCGAAAACCGGCGGCGCGTCGGCACCGCCCTGCGCGTACTCGGTGTCGGCCGCGCGCTGATCGCGCCGGCGCGGCGGCGCGGTGTTGGCGAGACTGGCTTCGATTTCGCGCTGGCGGCGGGCGCTGGCTTCGGCGACGGCCTGGGCGCGACGGCGCCACAGCCAGCCACCGCCAAGTACGGCGCCGGCGGCGAACAGGCCCAGACCGGCGACCATCCAGTTCATGCCCGGCGCAAGAGGTTCCACATCGGCGGGGGCGTCCGGCGGCAGCTTGGTGATCACCTTGACCGGCTCGTTGGTCAGGCCGGGCGGCGGGGGCGGCGTTTCGGTCGCCTCCTCCTCGACGTCGACGGGCTGTTCGACGACCGGGGCGGCGCTGTCGACGGGCGCTTCGGCCGCGCCCGCACCCGCGGTCGCGGGTGGCGTTTCGGTGGGCAGTACCGCCGGGGCGCGTGTGGCGTCGAGCGTCCCGCTGCTCCGGTCGAGCTGCTTTTGCAGCGCCTCCAGCCGCGCCTCAAGCTGCTTCACCTTGTCGGCAATCGCCAGATGGGTGGCGATCTGCTCGTCCAGTGCCGCGAGCAGTTTCTGTTCGGTACGCAGTGCTTCGCGCTGGGCTTCGCTGGCCTCCGGCCGCACCGCCATGCCGCCCGACATCTTCAGACCGTTGCCGGAATCCAGACCGGGGGCGACGAACAGGCGATCGCCGGCCGGCGGCGCAGCTTCGGTGCGGCGAGGTTTGCGCGCAGCACGCGGCTTGGCCGGCGCCGGCTCGACCTCGCTACGCGCGGCTTCGCCTGCCGTCGGCGGCGCGGCGTCGGTGGCGGGCGCAGCGACCGGCCGGGCGCGCTCACGCGGTACGGGGGCTTCGGCCGGGGGACTGTCCGGTGTGACCGCGGTGATCGGCTGCATCAGCACCGTGTACTCGCGGACCACTTCGTGGCCGCAGCCGATGCGGACGCCGACCATCAGGATGGGTTCATTGACCGGCGTGCCGCTGCTGATGACAACGGTGCGACCTTGCGTGCGGATGCGTCCGGCGGTGAGCCAGGGCAGGTCGTCTGCGCCCGCGGAGGGCGGGATGTCGATCGAGAAACAGCTGCTTGCAGGCACGTCGTCGTCGCTGCCCAGCAACGCGACCTCGGCGCGGAACGGTTCGCCGATTGCCGAACGCGCCTTGATCGCCCCGAGCCCGAGCGCCAGTGCGTGCGGTGCGTGCAGACCGACCGCCAGCAGCGCGGCCGCGAGCAGCGTCGGGCGCAGCCGCGATCGGTTGCGTGCGAGCGCAGTGACGGGCGTATGCAATTGAGGAAACTCCGTGCCGGAATGCAGGTGGCGGTCCGTGGTCATGTGTGTTTTTCGGCAAGCCGAGGGGAAACTTTACTTTAGTGGCGCGTGCTTTCGTGAGCCGCGCCAGACAAGGCGATGCGGGACGAGGCAAAATTGTGTGTCACGACAGTTCTGCTGGAGGCTGCATGCACCCGATGTTGTTCGAACTTTCTCCGCCCGCCTTGCCGATCCGCGGTTCGACGACGCGTTTCCCGGTGCGGCGCATCTACTGCGTCGGTCGCAATTACGCTGACCACGCGCGCGAGATGGGTCATGACCCGACCCAGGAGCAGCCCTTCTTCTTCTCCAAGCCGGCTGACGCGCTGGTGTGCGCGCCGGCCTCGGTGCCCTATCCGTCGGCGACGTCGGACCTGCAGCACGAGGTCGAACTGGTGGTCGCGCTGCACGCGGGCGGCCGCAATCTCGACGCCACGCAGGCGCGCGCCGCCATATATGGGTATGGCGTCGGCCTCGACCTGACGCGTCGCGACCTGCAGCGCGCGGCGCGCGACAAGGGGCAACCTTGGGACATGGGCAAGGGGTTCGATTTCAGCGCGCCGGTGTCCGAGCTGGTGCCGGCCAGCGTCTGCGGGCATCCGCGCAGCGGGGCGATCGAACTGTCGGTGAATGGGCAGCTGCGTCAGCGGGGCGATCTGTCCGACATGATTCTCGACGTTGAAACGTTGATCGAGCGCCTGTCCCGCCTGGTCGAACTGCGTGCCGGCGATCTGCTGTTCACCGGTACGCCGGCCGGCGTGTCGGCGCTTCTGCCCGGCGATCATGTCAGCGCCGAGGTTGCCGGCGTCGGGCAACTGCGCGTCGACATCGCCCCCGCGCTGGACTGAATTGTTTCGCTGCAGTGCAGCGATGCTCTGTATAATTATGGATTACGTGGTCCGGCCCGCACGCCGGAATGCGGGTGTCGACCGCCAACCGGCGTCGCGATGCGCAACAAGACTCGTGAGGGCTACAACCCGAAGCGGGCGTTTCACCATCCTGTGCAGACAACAAGGCGAGGAATACGCATGAAGATCCATGAGTATCAGGCGAAGGAGGTATTGCGCCGTTTCGGTGTGGTCACGCCGCGCGGAGTACCGGTTTTCGAGGTTGACCAGGCTGTGGCCGCAGCGGAATCGCTGGGCGGCAAGGTTTGGGTGGTCAAGGCGCAGATCCACGCCGGTGGCCGAGGCAAGGGCGGCGGCGTCAAGGTGGCGAAGTCGCTCGATGAAGTGCGCGAATTCGCGAAGCAGATCATGGGCATGCAGCTGGTGACGCACCAGACCGGCCCGGAAGGCCAGAAGGTCCGCCGCCTGCTGATCGAGGAAGGCGCCGACATCAAGAAGGAATACTACGTCGCCGCACTGACCGATCGCGCGACGCAGAAGGTGGCGATGATGGCCTCGTCGGAAGGCGGCATGGACATCGAGGAAGTCGCCCACAACACCCCGGAAAAGATCATCAAGGTGTTCATCGACCCGCTGGTCGGCATGACCGACGCGCAGGGCAAGGAACTGGCCGACGGCATCGGCGTTCCCGCCGCGTCGCAGGCGCAGGCGATCGACACATTCAAGAAGCTGTATACCTGCTACATGGAAACCGATGCCTCGCTGGCGGAAATCAATCCGCTGATTCTCGAAGGCAACGGCAACATCAAGGCGCTGGACGCCAAGTTCAACTTCGATTCGAACGCGCTCTACCGTCATGAAGACATCGTGGCCTTCCGCGACCTCGATGAAGAGGACGCGGCCGAGATCGAGGCCTCGAAGTTCGATCTCAGCTACGTGTCGCTGGACGGCAACATCGGCTGCCTGGTGAACGGTGCCGGTCTGGCCATGGCCACCATGGACGTGATCAAGCTGTACGGCGCCGAGCCGGCCAACTTCCTCGACGTGGGTGGTGGCGCCACCACCGAGAAGGTGACCGAGGCGTTCAAGATCATGCTGCGCAACCCCAACGTGCGCGGCATCCTGGTGAACATCTTCGGCGGCATCATGCGCTGTGACACCATCGCGACCGGCGTCGTCGCCGCTGCGCGCGAGGTGCACCTGACGGTGCCGCTGGTGGTGCGCATGAAGGGCACCAACGAGGAACTGGGCAAGCAGATTCTGGCGGACTCGGGTCTGCCCATCATTTCGGCCGACAGCATGGCGGATGCGGCACAGAAGATCGTTGCCGCCGTGGCCGGACACTGAGGGGAGAACCAGACATGTCGATTCTGATCAACAAGGACACCAAGGTCATCACCCAGGGCATCACCGGGAAGACCGGCCAGTTCCACACCCGCATGTGCCGCGACTACGCCAATGGCGCGAACTGTTTCGTCGCCGGCGTGAATCCGAAGAAGGCCGGTGAGGACTTCGAAGGCATCCCCATCCACGCCACCGTGGCCGAGGCGAAGGCCGCCACCGGCGCCACCGTGTCGGTCATCTACGTGCCGCCTCCGGGTGCGGCCGCGGCGATCTGGGAAGCGGTCGAAGCCGACCTCGACCTGGTCATCTGCATCACCGAAGGCATTCCGGTGCGCGACATGCTGATGGTGCGCAACAGGATGAAGGCAAAGGAAGCGGCCGGCGGCAAGAAGACGCTGCTGCTGGGACCGAACTGCCCGGGTCTGATCACGCCGGACGAAATCAAGATCGGCATCATGCCGGGCCACATCCACAAGAAAGGCCGCATCGGCGTGGTCAGCCGCTCCGGCACGCTGACCTATGAAGCGGTCGGCCAGCTGAGCGAGATCGGCCTCGGCCAGTCGAGCGCGGTCGGCATCGGCGGCGACCCGATCAACGGACTCAAGCATATCGACGTGATGCGCATGTTCAACGACGATCCGGACACCGACGCGGTGATCATGATCGGCGAGATCGGCGGTCCGGACGAAGCCGAAGCGGCGCAGTGGTGCAAGGCCAACATGAAGAAGCCCATCGTCGGCTTCATCGCCGGCGTCACCGCACCTCCGGGCAAGCGCATGGGTCACGCCGGTGCGCTGATCTCGGGTGGTGCCGACACCGCCGACGCCAAGCTCGCGATCATGGAAGAGTGCGGCTTCACGGTGACGCGCAATCCGTCGGAAATGGGCAAGCTGCTCAAGGGTCTGCTCTGATCCTGAAGCACTGAGTTGTTGTTGCAGTGCACAGGGCCATCGCGCAAGCGGTGGCCCTTTTCATTTGTGCCCGTCATGAAGCTCTGTCGGTAGAATCCGCGCTTTCGCATTCCGGGCGCAACACGATGGATTTCTCTTCTCCCGAATTCTGGCTTGCCGTTGGCCAGATCATCATGATCGACATCCTGCTTGGCGGCGACAACGCGGTCGTGATCGCGCTGGCCTGCCGCAAGCTTCCGCCGGCGCAGCGCAGGCTGGGCATCATGTGGGGCACGGCCGGTGCGGTGTTCCTACGCGTGATCCTCATCATGTTCGCGCTGACCCTGCTCAAGGTGCCGTACCTGAAACTGGTCGGCGCACTGCTGCTGCTGTGGATCGGCATCAAGCTGCTGATGCCCGAGGACGAGGACGAGCACGCCAACATCAAGCCCAGCGACAAGCTGTGGGGCGCGGTGAAGACCGTCATCGTGGCCGATCTGGTGATGAGCGTGGACAACGTGATCGCGATTGCCGGCGCCGCCGAGGGCGCGGGTGGCGACCATCAGCTGCCGCTGGTCATCTTCGGCCTGCTGGTGTCCATCCCCATCATCGTCTGGGGCAGCCAGCTGGTGCTCGGTCTGATGACGCGCTATCCCTTCATCGTCACGCTGGGTGCCATGCTGCTGGGCTGGATTGCCGGCACGATGGCGGTGACCGATCCGGCGATTCTGCCCTACGTGCCGCTGGACGCGGCCAGCACCGTAGACAAACCGGAGGCGTCGGCCTTGGTGCGCTACGGGGCCGGCATTGTCGGTGCGCTGCTGGTGCTGGCGGTCGGGAAGATCATCGCCTCGCGCCAGAAGCCGGTCGATTTCCCCATCCAGTGATCGCGCGCGAGCCGTGAGCCTCTACCTCACCGAAGACGACGTCCGGCAGCTGCTGACCCTGCAGGACGCCCTCGTCGCGGTCGAGGACGCGCATCGCTGGCACGCCGCCGGCGAAGCCATCGACACGCCGCGCGCGCGCAGCCGTACGCCGACGTCGGCGCTGCACATCCTGCACGGTGCCGTGCTGCCGCTCGGCGTGATGGGCTACAAGAGTTACACGACCAGCCGCGAGGGCGCGCGCTTCTGGGTGCATCTGTTCGATGTCGCCAACGGCCGGCCGCTCGCCGTGCTGGAAGCCGACTACCTCGGCATGATGCGCACCGGTGCAACCGGCGGCCTGGCTGCACGCGTGCTGTCGCGCGAAGAAGCGCGCAGTGCGGTGGTGTTCGGGGCCGGCTGGCAGGCACGCAGCCAGATCGAGGCGCTGTGCGCGGTACGCAACGTCGAACGTATTCAGGTGGTGGCGCGCAAGCGCGACAAGCTCGAAGCCTTCTGTGCCGAGCAGTCGCAGCGGCTCGGACGCGATATCGTGCCGGCCGAAGACATCGAATCGGCCGTGCGTAGCGCCGACGTGGTGGTCACCATCACCACCGCGACCGATCCGCTGTTCGACGGCCGCTGGCTCGGTGAAGGCACGCACGTCACCGCTGCCGGATCGAATGCGCTGATCCGCCGCGAAATCGACGAAGCCACGATACGCCGCGCCGCCGTGATCGCGGTCGACGCGCGCGCCACGGCCTTGCGTGAATCCGGCGACCTGCTGCCGGCGCTGGAGAAGGGGCGGCTGAACGAGTACGGCATGACCGAACTGGGCGAACTGCTGGTCGGCATGCGACCGGGACGGCGCAGCGCCGCCGACATCACGCTGTTCGAATCCCAGGGTATGGCGATACAGGATCTGGTGCTTGCCGCGCGCGTGGTCGACAAGGCCCGTGCGGCCGGTCTCGGGCGCGATCTTCCCTACTGATTTCCACACCTGATTTCCGCCGCGCCGCGGATTCGGCACGGCAAGCGTGAAATTCCACCGCGTCGCGCCAACCGTCGTTTGACTGTGTTGAGGCTGAACTGCAAGAATATGTGACAGGCGTCTGTTTTTCCGCGTGAGTTCGCCAACGCGAGAGCGGATGGCATACACAACAAGCCGACAGGCACCGTCACCCGTCTCCGGGGGCGCGACAACTTTGCGGGGGTGAGCGTGACCAAGGCCGCTATCTGGAAGACCGACTGGTTCCTTGGCGTCGTCATCAGCCTGCTTTTCCTGTTCTCCGCTCAGTCCGACCTGATCCAGAGCCTCGAGCGCAAGGCCTACGATGTGGGCGTCAGTGCAACCGATCGCACGCCCAGTCCGCGCATCGCCATCATTGCGATCGACCAGCAGAGCATCGACAACATCGGTCGCTGGCCGTGGCCGCGCGACGTGCATGCGCGCATGATCGACAAGCTGGCGCAGGCGCAGTCCAAGGTGGTCGGCACCACCATCTTCTTTGCCGAACCGCAGATCGACCCCGGCTTGGCCTACATCAACAAGCTGCTGGCCATCGATGCGCAGGTGCGCTCAGCTGCCGCGGTACCGCCAACCGAGGGCGAGCAGCTGCCATCTGCCGCCGAATCGCTGGATGCCTTCTCTGCCGTGCTGCGTGAAGCCGAGGCGGCGCTGAATACCGACCGGCAACTTGCGGACAGCGTGGCCAGGGCCGGTAACGTGGCGCTGCCCATGCTCTTCCTCGACGGCGAGCCGCAGGGGCGGCCGGACAAACCGCTGCCCGAGTTCGTGCGCCTGATGGCGCTGAAGAATATCGAAGGCAGCGAGCCGCTGCCGCCGCTGACGCTGGACGTGTCGGCCGGCGTGATCGAGCCGCTGGGCAAGGTGGCGGCTGCGGTCGGTCACCTGAATCCGTCCATCGATCGGGACGGAGGCCTGCGGGTGCAGCCGCTGGTGATGACGCACTTCGATCAGCTCTATCCTTCGCTGCCGCTGCTGATCGCGGCGAAAAGCTTGAATCTCGGCGTGGACGACATCCGCGTGAAGCTCGGCGAGTCGGTCACGCTGGGACGTCTGAAGGTCGCGACCGACCCCAGTCTCGGCATGTACAGCTTCTATTACCGGGGGGCGGACGGCAAGGCGGCGTTTCCGGTCGATTCCTTCTTCGACGTGATGAGCGGCAAGATTCCGCTCGACAAGTACCGCGACAGGATCGTGCTGATCGGCCAGACCGCACCCGGCATCGGCAATTTCTACGCGACACCGGTGTCGCCGGCCATGTCCTCGGTCGAAGTGATGGCGCACGGGCTGTCGAGCATCCTGCAGGAACACTTCTTCGTGTCGCCGTCCTGGGCCTGGGCGGCCGAGTTCGGCGTGTTCCTGCTGATCGCCCTCTACCTGATCGTGCTGCTGCCGCGACTGAAGGCCGGGCTGGGCGCCGGCGTCACCGCGGTGCTCTTCGTCGGGTTGCTGGCCACTCACTTCGTGCTGATGACCGGCCAGCTCATGTGGCTGCAACTGATGCTGCCGGCGACGCTGCTGCTGGTCGGTCACCTGCTGCTGACGACCAAGCGCTTCCTGGTGACCGAGCGCGGCAAGGTGAAGTCGGACGAGCAGTCCGCCGAATCCAACCGCATGCTGGCGCTGGCCTTCCAGGGACAGGGCCAGCTCGACATGGCCTGGGACAAGTTCCGCCAGGTGCCGCTGTCCGATGCGGTCATGGAGAACCTGTACAACCTGGCCCTCGATTTCGAGCGCAAGCGTCAGTTCAACAAGGCGGAATCGGTGTTCCGCCACATGGCCGACTTCAATCCGAAGTTCAAGGACCTGGAAACACGGGTCAAGCGGGCCAAGGCGATGTCGGAAACCGTCATGCTGGGCGGCAGCGGCGGCGGGCGCACCAATACCAGCATCCTCGAGGACGGCACGGTCGAGAAACCGATGCTGGGCCGCTACCAGGTCGAGAAGGAACTGGGCAAGGGCGCGATGGGCGTGGTGTACCTCGGTCGCGACCCCAAAATCAATCGCGTGGTCGCGATCAAGACCATGGCGCTGTCGCAGGAATTCGACGAGGAAGAACTGGCCGACGTGAAGGAGCGCTTCTTCCGCGAGGCGGAGACGGCCGGCCGTCTGAACCACCCGAACATCGTCACCATCTTCGACGCCGGCGAGGAGCACGACCTCGCCTACATCGCGATGGAGTTCCTGAAGGGGCGCGACCTGGTGCCCCAGACGAAGCCGGGCCATCTGATGCCGCTGCCCAAGGTGATGGACATCGCGGCCCGGGTGGCGGACGCGCTGGCCTATGCGCACGGCAACAACGTCGTGCACCGCGACGTGAAGCCGGCCAACATCATGTACGAAGCGGAATCGGACCAGGTCAAGGTGACCGATTTCGGCATCGCGCGCATCACCGACTCGTCGCGCACCAAGACCGGCATGGTGCTCGGCACACCGTCCTACATGTCGCCCGAACAGCTGGCCGGCAAGAAGATAGATGGCCGTTCCGATCTTTTCTCGCTTGGCGTGATGCTGTTCCAGATGGTCTGCGGCAAGCTGCCTTTCGAAGGGGATTCGATGGCGCAGCTGATGTTCCGCATCGCCAACGAACAGCACCCGGACATCCGCGACCTGCGGCCGGACGTGCCGGACTGCCTGTCCGCCATCATCGACCGCGCGCTGGCCAAGGACGCGGACGCCCGTTACCAGTCCGGCAACGACATGGCGGCCGACCTGCGCACCTGCGCCGGCAATCTCACCCAATCCCTCTCACAGGTCGACTTCAGCATCTGACATGAATCAGGATCTCAGCCCTTCACTGCAGATGGTCAGCCGCTCCGACTCCGGCATGGTGCGGACGCACAACGAAGATGCCGTCGCCACCCACCCGGCAATCGGCGTGGCCGTGCTCGCCGACGGCATGGGCGGTTACAACGCCGGCGAAGTGGCGAGCGGCATGGCCACCGCGGTGATCAGCACCGAACTTCAGCAGGGCCTCGTCGAGGGCCGCAAATCGATATCCGAACTGCTGGAAGCGGTGATCGGCCACGCCAACGAGTCGATCTACCGCGCGGCCGAAAGTCAGCCGCAGTACTCCGGCATGGGCACCACGCTGGTGATGGCGGTGTTCCGCGATAACCACATATCCGTAGCGCATATCGGCGATTCGCGCATGTACCGGCTTCGTGGCGACGTTTTCGAGTGCGTCACCCGCGATCATTCGCTGTTGCAGGAGCAAATCGACAGCGGCATGATTACGGAGGAAGACGCCAGACGCTCGCAGAACAAGAACCTCGTGACACGTGCGCTCGGTGTCGATCCGGTGGTCGAACCGGAAATCCATACCTACGAGGTCGAGACCGGCGATGTCTACCTGTTCTGTTCAGACGGTCTGAACGACATGGTCGAGAACGAGGACATCGAACTGACGCTGAAGGCGCTGTCGGCCAATCTCGATCTGGCCGCCGAACAGCTGGTGCAGATGGCGAACGACAATGGCGGGCGCGACAACGTTTCGGTGATACTGGTCAAGGTACTGCAGCCTTTCCCGGTTGCCCGGCGCGGCTGGCTTGCGCGACTGCTCGCATGGTTGAAGTAAAGGACTGGAAAATGGCAAAACTCATACTCAGCATGGATGGTCTGGTCCTCAAGGAGCTGCCGCTCGCCAAGGAGCGCACGACCATCGGGCGCAAGCCGCACAACGACATCCAGATCGACAATCTCGCGATCAGCGGTGAGCACGCGGTCATCGTCACCATCCTCAACGATTCCTTTCTCGAGGATCTGAACAGCACCAACGGCACCTATGTAAACGGTCAGCCGATCAAGAAGCACTTCCTGCAGAACAACGACGTGGTGGAACTGGGCAAGTACCGCCTGAAGTACATCAACGACACGCCTGCGCAGGCGCCGGCGCCGGACTTCGAGAAGACCATGGTCCTGCGCCCGGACATGATGCGCAAGCCGCCGGCAGAGGCGCCGACCGCGCCGCCGGTGGTGCCGATGCGCTCGGCGACCGAGACGCAGGCCGGCTTCCGCGCTGGCGCGTCGGTGCCGGCCGGCACCTCGATGGGCGGTGGCATGCCGCCGCCAGCGCCGGTCGCGCCGCCGCAGCCGGCGGCGCCCGCCGCGGCGCCGAATCAGATCGGCGCCATCCAGATCCTCAACGGCGCCAACGCCGGGCGCGAGCTGGAACTGACGAAGACGCTGACCACGCTCGGCAAGCCAGGCCTGCAGGTGGCGGTGATCACGCGGCGGCCGCAGGGCTACTTCATCACCCATGTCGAGGGCGCCAACTTCCCGGTGGTCAATGGCAGCCAGCTCGACGCCCAGGCGCACCCGCTGAGCGATCATGACGTGATCGAGATTGCGGGCGTAAAGATGGAGTTCTTCATCAAGCGCTGAGCCGGCACGCCTCGCTCATGTTGCTCCGTCCTGTGCGCTGCGCTGTCCGGTCGGCGACCCGCCGGCCGGCCCCTGATCGCTTGCCCCGCGCCGGGGCTGCCCGGTGAATCAGCACGTGCTGAAGTACGGCATCGGCCTGGTGCTGGTGCTCGTGCTGCTCGGGCACGCCGCCCGCTTCTACCAGATACCGGTTCTCGGCAATCTGGACCACATCGCCTACGACACCAAGCTGTCGCTGACCATGCCGCGCACGCGCGACGAGCGGGTGGTCATTCTCGACATCGACGAGCGCTCGCTGGCCGAAGTCGGCCGCTGGCCCTGGGGGCGGGAGCGTCTGGCGACCTTGATGGACAAGCTGTTCGATCACTACGGCGTGATGCTGTTGGGTGTCGACGTGGTGTTCGCCGAGCCCGATACCAGTTCCGGTCTGCCCACGCTCGAAGGCCTGGCCGCCGGACCGCTCGCCGACAACGAGGGCTTCCGTGCCGAGCTGGACGGGCTGCGACCACAGCTCGATTACGACAAGCGCTTTGCTGCGTCGCTGCAGAATCGCCCGGTGCTGCTGGGCTACTACTTCAGCGATCGCGGCGACGGACTGAGCAGTGGCGCGCTGCCCGACCCGGTGCTGCCGGCCGGGACTTTCCGTGGCCGCAACATCGCGTTTGCCAGTTTCAACAGCTTCGGTGCCAATCTGCCGCTGTTCCAGTCGTCGGCACTCGGCGCCGGTCATTTCAACCCGCTGCCCGATTTCGACGGCCTCAACCGCCGCGTGCCGATGCTGGTCGAGTACAAGGGCGCCTATTACGAATCGCTGTCGCTGGCGGTGGTGCGTACCCTGCTGGGCAGCCCGAAGCTGGCACCGGGCTACGCCGACGGGGGGCTGTTCGGGGTGAGTGCCCGCGACTATGCCGGGCTGGAGTGGCTGGAACTGCAGTCGGCGCGCGGAACCTTGCGTCTGCCGGTGGACGAGAACGTCGCCGCGCTGATTCCCTATCGCGGTCCGCAAGGCAGTTTCGCATACTACTCGCTTGCGGACGTGCTGGCCGGGCGCACGCCGGTCGACGCGCTGAAGGGGCGCGTCGCCCTTCTGGGCACGACTGCACCCGGTCTGCTCGACCTGCGGGCGACGCCCGTCGGCAGCTCCTATCCTGGGGTGGAGATCCACGCCAACCTGATTGCCGGCATGCTGGACGGCCATATCAAGCACCGGCCCCAGTACGTGACCGGATTCGATGTTGTCGTGCTGCTGCTGGTCGGCGGCCTGCTGTTGTGGGCGCTGCCGCGCATGTCCCCGATGAATGCCACGCTGCTGTCGGCGGGCATGCTGCTGCTGCTGCTGGGCATGAACTTCGCCTTCTGGCAGTTCGCCGACTTCGTGCTGCCGATCGCGGCCAGCCTGCTGCTGGTGGTCGGGCTGTACGCGCTCAACATGTCCTACGGCTACTTCTTCGAATCGCGCTCGAAGCGGCAGTTCGCGCGCATGTTCGGCCAGTACGTGCCGCCCGAACTGGTCGAGGAAATGAGCCGCAACCCCGAGCACTACAGCATGGAAGGTCGCAACGCCGAACTGACCATACTGTTTTCCGACATCCGCGGTTTCACCAGCATTTCGGAAGGGCTGGAACCGAAACAATTGACGCAGCTCATGAACGAATACCTGGGTGCAATGACTTTCGTCATTCAGGATCAGCGCGGTACGCTCGACAAATATATCGGCGACGCGATCATGGCTTTCTGGGGGGCGCCGGTGGACGATCCGGCGCACGCGATCCACGGGGTGACGGCCGCGTTGCAGATGCAGTCAAGACTGGCCGAACTGAACAGTCACCTGACCGCGCGCGGCTGGCCGGAGCTGAAGATAGGCATCGGTGTGAACACCGGCACGGTCACTGTTGGCGACATGGGGTCGCCGGTACGCAAGGCCTATACTGTGATGGGCGACGCGGTCAATCTGGCTTCACGCCTCGAAGGACTGACCAAACAGTATGGCGTGAGCATTCTCGTCGGCGATGAAACGCGGCGCGCCGTCAAGGGCGTCGTGTTCCGCGAGGTGGATCGCGTGCGGGTGAAGGGCAAGGACGAGCCGGTATCGATCTACGAGCCGCTGGCGATGGAAGTCGATTTCGATCGTGCGCGGCTGGAAGAGCTGAAGTTGTGGAATCAGGCGCTGCGCCAGTTCAGGAACCAGGAATGGGATCAGGCCGAACTGACTCTGTTCAACCTGCAGCGCATGGACCCGGGGTGCGTGCTATACGGCTCCTACGCGGAGCAGATCGGACACTATCGCCGTTCGCCGCCCGGTAAGGGCTGGGACGGCGTGCGTACCTTTGATACGAAGTAGGCGGACGAAAACGGACTTACGCGCGGGAAACAGATGAGGATACGGGTGCTCGGTTGCAGTGGTGGCATAGGCGGTGCGCATTTGCGCACCACGTCGCTGCTTGTCGACGACGATATCCTGATCGACGCCGGAACGGGTGTGGGCGATCTGTCGATCGCCGAACTGGCACGCATCGACCATGTCTTCGTCACCCACAGCCACCTCGATCACATCGCCTGCCTGCCGCTGATGGTCGATACGGTGGGCGAGCTGCGTTCGCGCCCGCTGACCGTATGGACCACCGCGCCGACGCTGGAGGTGTTGCGGCGGCACATCTTCAACTGGTCGATCTGGCCCGATTTCACCGAAATTCCATCGGTCGAGCGGCCGTTCATGACTTTCCGTGAGCTGCGTGTCGGCGACGAGATCGACATGGGCAGCCGGGCGATCCGTGTGCTGCCGGCCCAGCACACGGTGCCGGCGGTCGGCTACGCGGTGCGTTCATCCGGCGGCACGCTGGCCTTTTCCGGCGACACCACCGTGTGCGACGAATTCTGGGACGCCGTCAACGCCTTGCCCGATCTGCGCTACCTGATCATCGAAACCGCCTTTCCCGACCGCGATCGCCAGCTTGCGGTGATGTCCCGCCACCTGTGCCCGGACATGCTTTCGGGGGAGCTGGAGAAGCTGCGCCACCCGGCCGATATCTACATCACCCATCTGAAACCAAGCCAGATGGACATGACCATGCGTGAGATTGCCGACACGCTCGGCTCGCGCAAGCCGCACATGTTGCGCAACAATCATGTTTTCGACTTCTGACCATTCGGCGCGCGGCAGGACGGCCGCGCGGGTCAGCGGTGACGGGGTGAACAAATGAGTGCAGTACTACCGCCGGCGAGCGATCTGGGCGCGATGAGCGATGTGTCGAGCCGGCTGGCGTTCTTCAAGAACCTGCAGGGCGTGACGACCAAGATTCACGCCACCACCAACATCGACGAAATCATGCTTGAACTGTCGCAGGAAATTTCTGCGCTGTTCAACGCCGACCGCCTGACCATCTACGTGCTGGGCGACGACCGGTCGACCATCGTGTCCAAGGTCAAGACCGGTCTGAATTCGTTCAAGGATCTGCGCCTGCCGCTGACCGAGCAGTCGATCGCCGGCTTCGTCGGCATGAGCCGCAAGCTGCTCAACATCCGCGACGTCTACGACGAGGCCGAGCTGAGGTCGCATTCGTCCAGCCTGAAGTTCCTCGACGGCGTGGACAAGAAGACCGGCTACCGCACCAAGCAAATGCTGGTCGCGCCGATTCTCGACCCAGAGAAGAAGGATCTGCTGGGCGTGGTCCAGCTGATCAACAACAAGTCCGGCCAGCCCTTCTCGGCGCTGGCCGAAGAAGGCCTGCTGAGCATGGCGCACACGCTGGCAGTGGCTTTCCAGCAACGCAGCAAGCCGACGCACGTGGTCAAGTCGAAATACGACTATCTGGTCGTCGATGGCGTCATGTCGCCGCAGGAGTTCGACCTCGCCTCGCGCGCGGCGCGGCGCAAGGGCGTCGATGTCGAGGACGTGCTGGTACGCGATTTCCAGGTCAAGCAGCAGGCGATCGGTGCCTCGCTGTCGAAATTCTTCGGCGTCGCCTACGAGCCGTTCAAGCCCGAGCGAGTAAAACCCTTCGACCTGATCAGGAACCTGAAGCGCGAGTACCTCGAAGAGCAGCAATGGGTGCCCGTGGAGGACTCCAGCGAAGGCATCGTCGTCATTGCGCTCGACCCGGAGAAGGTGAAGGGTGCGCGCGTCGTCAACAACATCTTCCCGAAGGCCAAGCTGGTCTTTCGCGTCACCACCACGAAAGAATTCGTGCAGACGCTGGATCAGTTCTACGGGTCCACGATGGACGACACCAGTGTCGGCGACCTGCTGTCCGACATGCTGGAAGAGGACGAGGTGCACGACGCAGGTGGCGACGACGTCACGGCCGCTGCCGACAACGAACTGGTCCGGCTGGTGAACAAGATCATCATCGACGCCTACCAGCAGGGCGCATCCGACATCCACATCGAACCCCGCCCGGGCAAGGACAAGACCCAGGTGCGTTTCCGCAAGGACGGCACCTTGCACCCCTACATCGAGGTGCCGGCCAGCTACCGCAGCGCGCTGGTCACCCGCCTGAAGATCATGTGCGACCTCGACATTTCCGAGCGCCGCAAGCCGCAGGACGGCAAGATCAAGTTCCGCAAGTTCGGCCCGCTGGACATCGAACTGCGAGTGGCCACGATACCGTCGGCCGGCGGCGTCGAGGACGTGGTGATGCGTATCCTCGCCGCCGGCGAGCCGATACCGATCGACAAGCTGGGCGTACTGCCGCACAACCTGTCGCGACTGAAGGAAGCGGTGAGCAAGCCCTACGGCCTGTTCTTCGTATGCGGTCCGACCGGCTCCGGCAAGACGACTACGCTGCATTCCATCCTCAGCCACATCAACACGCCGGAAACCAAGATCTGGACCGCCGAGGATCCGGTCGAAATAACGCAGAAGGGCCTGCGTCAGGTACAGATCAACAAGAAGGCGGGGCTCGATTTCGCCGCCATCATGCGCGCGTTCCTGCGCGCCGATCCGGACGTGATCATGGTCGGTGAAATGCGCGACAAGGAAACCGTGGCCATCGGCATCGAAGCGTCGCTGACCGGTCACCTGGTGTTCTCGACGCTGCATACCAACAGTGCACCGGAATCCATCGTCCGCCTGCTCGACATGGGCATGGACCCGTTCAATTTTGCCGACGCGCTGCTCGGCGTCCTGGCCCAGCGGCTGGCCAAGCGTCTGTGTCCGAAGTGCAAGGAGGCCTATCACCCGGACGCCGCCGAAATGAAGCACTTCCTCGAAGAGTACTGCGAGGAGTTGCGCAATACCGCCGACTTCAAGGTCGACGCCGAAGGGGCGATGGATCGCGTGTTGAAGGACTGGATCAAGGCCTACGCCGACGACAAGGGGCGCTTCACGCTGTATCGGCCGAAGGGCTGCCCGGACTGCAGCAATACCGGCTACCGCGGCCGGCTGGGCCTGCACGAACTGATGCTCGGCACCGACCGCATCAAGAAGAACATCCAGGAACGCGAACGCGTCGCCACCATGCTCGCCACGGCACTGGAAGAGGGCATGCGTACGCTGAAGATGGACGGCATGGAAAAGGTGCTGTCCGGGCTGACCGACATGAAGCAGGTCCGCGCGGTCTGCATCAAGTAGCGCGCCGCGGCACATGGACAAGTTCGACGACCTGCTGCGGCGCTTCGAGGATCTCAACGAGATCGGCGCCGCACTGTCGAACGAACGCAATATCGAAGCGCTGCTCGAAAAGATACTGCTCGCCGCCAAGGCCATCACCCATGCCGACGGTGGCACGCTGTATCGAACCGACGAAAGTGGTGAGCATCTGCGCTTCGAAATCATGCGCACCGACTCGATCGGCATCGCGATGGGCGGCACCAGCGGCAAGCGGATCGTGTTTCCACCGCTGCCCCTGCATCTGCCGGGTGGCCAGCCGAATCTGTCCATGGTCGCCGCCTACTGCGCGCTGAACCGCTGTACCGTCAATATCGCCGACGCCTACGCGGCCGAAGGCTTCGACTTCTCGGGTACTCGCGCTTTTGATGCCCGCACCGGTTACCGTTCGACCAGTTTCCTGACCGTGCCGATGATGAACCACGAAGGTCGGGTCATCGGCGTGCTGCAACTGATCAACGCTGTCGACCCGGCGAGTGGCGTGGTGGGCGTGTTTTCCGATTCCGATCGCCGGCTGGCCGAGTCGCTTGCATCGCAGGCCGCCATTGCGCTGACCAACCGGCAACTGGTGAGCCAGCTCGAAGCGCTGTTCGAATCCTTCATCACGTTGATCAACAATGCGATCGACGAAAAATCGCCCTACACCGGTGGCCACTGCCAGCGTGTGCCGACGCTGACCATGATGCTGGCCGAGGCGGTCAACGACACGACCGAAGGCCCGCTGGCCGACTTCACGATGACCGACGCCGACCGCTACGAGCTGAAGATCGCCGGCCTGCTGCACGACTGCGGCAAGGTGACCACGCCGGTGCACGTGGTCGACAAGGCGACCAAGCTGCAGACCATATTCGACCGCATCCAGCTGGTCGACGCGCGCTTCGAACTGATACGGCGCGACATCGAACTCGCCACCCTGCGCCGGCAACTGGCGCTCGGGCCGGACCCGACGCCTGCCATGCGGGAACGGGTCGAGCGCGACGGTACCGATCTGCTCAATGAGGTCGAGGGCGACCGCACCTTCCTGCGCCAAGCGAATATCGGCTCGGAGCGCATGAGCGACGCTGACGTCGAGCGGGTGCACGCGATCGCACGGCGCTGGTCGTGGACCGACGCCCACGGCGTCGTCCATCCCTGCCTTAGCGCCGACGAGGTCGAGAACCTGACCATACGCGCCGGCACGCTGACCGGCGCAGAGCGCGAAATCATCAATTACCACATCGTTTCGACGATACGCATGCTCGAATCGCTGCCCTGGCCGCGCCACCTGACCAATGTGCCGGAGTACGCAGGTGGCCATCATGAACGGATGGACGGCAAGGGCTACCCGCGCGGTCTGACCCGCGAGCAGATGAGCGTGCAGGCCCGCGTGATGGGCATCGCCGACATCTTCGAAGCGCTGACCGCAAAGGACAGGCCGTACAAGCGGCCGATGAAGCTGTCCGAAGCGCTGCACATCCTCGGCAAGTTCCGCCTCAACGGCCACATCGACCCCGACCTGTTCGATGTGTTCGTCCGCCAGCAGGTCTACCTGCGCTACGCCGAGAAATTCCTGGACCCGGAACAGATCGACCACGTCGACCTTTCTGCCATTCCTGGCTACGCGGTGAACTGACGTTTTTTGTCACATGCTGCCGGTGAACGGCAGGACAAAAGCATCTGTGTCGAAACGTGTCTCGGCGCCCGGAACGAAAAACCCTTGTGTTTCAGCGAACTGTAAAAAAGTGCTAAAGCTGGCACCCGCCTTGCTCGATATCACCCTGAGCGCAGACGCGCCCGTTCCGTTCAATACAGGAGAGAGTGATGAAAAAGGTTCAGCAAGGTTTCACCCTGATCGAACTGATGATCGTGGTCGCGATCATCGGCATTCTGGCGGCGATCGCGATTCCGCAGTATCAGGACTACGTCACGCGAGCCCGCTGGACGGATAACATCAGTTCGGTTGGCGGAATTAAAGCTGCGATTGGTGAATGTGTTCAGCGAGAAGGGGCTGTGGCGTCGTGTGATACGGTTGGCGAACTCGGTTTGCCAGCTATCACCAACCCCGCAAATGGTACCGTCACGATTACCGCGGACACCGCGGCAATTCAGATTGCAGGGGCAAACCAACTTGCCGGTTGTACCGTAACTCTCACACCTGGGGCGCTGGGTGGAACCAATCTGACCTGGACGACGACGGTAAGTGGAACAATGAATGGAAATGCGTGCGGCAAGCGCCAGACGGGCCTTGGTACCTAACGCAATGCAGGTCGTTTCAAAAAAACTCCCGCTGGTCGGGAGTTTTTTTTTGGCATTCTCAATAGTGCCGTTTTTTCTTACCAGTCATCTCGATTGGTACTTTCATGACTTGTCTCGCATAGCGCAGGTTGTGTTGGTCTTGCTAATGTCGTTTTGTTCTTTTCGGGTGCCGAGACGAATATCGAATAAGTTTGTGGTGATATCACTTCTACTGTTGAGCGGTGTGGTCGGGGCCGGTCGCTGGGGAGCTATTGAGTCGCTCCACTTCATGGCGCTCATAGGGTGTGCTTGGATCTGGTTCTGTCGTCTAAGGGAGCGTCCAGAGCCCCAGTTGCCGAGCTTGCTGTTCGGTCTGTCAGCACTTTATCTTGTATTGGTCCTTTTGCCGCGATGGATGGCGTTTGCATCGGAAGTCTTTGTTTTTTATCCGAGCGATTTTTTTTCCGGTTTTGAGAATCCGCGTTTTTTCGGCCATTGGGTCACGTTAACGTTGCCCTTGATGGTCCACGTGGTTCTGCGCGAGGCGGACAAAACGAGGGAAATCCTGCGCCACGCATTGTGGGTGGTGGTGGCGATGTGGGTGGCTTTCGCCATCGCATCTGGAACGCGAGGGAGTTGGCTTGCCTTGGGTCTGGTCACAATGGCGCTACCTATGGTCGGACCGGCCGGCGCGCAATTGGCCCGCGGAACAATAGTGGCTGCGGTGTGCGGTTTGGTGATCTATCTTCTGATGTTTCTGGTGGTTCCTTTTTTAATGCAAGGAAGCGTAGCCCTCGTTGGTGTTGAGCGACTTTCTGAAGGCGCACAGTTATCGAGACGTGACGAACTCTGGTCTCTTTCGCTCAAGGGGATCGCTGCTCAGCCGTTTCTGGGGGCAGGTCCAATGATGTTCGCTGCAACCAATAATGGAGTGGGGGCGCACCCGCACAATGTCATTCTACAGTTGGCCTATGAATGGGGGCTGCCGCTCACGATCTTGCTCGTGTACGTCGTTTTTTGGGCAGGTTTGAGGCAGCTGAGCGTGTGTCGTCAGCACGGGAACCCTCTGCGTGCAGCTTTGCTTGCGTCGATCACGGGCGGCCTTATTCAAGCTCAACTCGATGGCATTCTTGTCATGCCATTCAGCCAGACGTTATTTGCCCTTTTATGTGCATGGCTTGGTTCTCTAACGCCGCGTGATCAGTACCTCGAAATGGACCGTGGCTTTGCGGTGCGAGCATTGTGTTGTGCTTGCGCCATCGCATTGGGAATACTGTGTCTGCCGGAATTGCAGGACCTCCGGAAGTGGGAAACGGCCACCCTTGACGAAATGGGGGCGTCTCAGTTCTTACCCCGATTCTGGGTACAAGGCGTGATCCCTGCTGACAGTCAGTCCAGACTGCTTACTGGTCAATAAGATCTGTCCCCAGGCAACAGCGCAGCACTTGCTGAGTTGCACCATCCCTTACGCGGTTGGTGATCCACCATATTGCCCCCTTCTTCACCGACCACTCCGCCTCCTCACCCGACAGCAACAGCGCCGCCACCCGCCCCAGCGTCGGCTGATGCCCCACCACCAGAACTGCCCCGCTGCCCGTCGGCCACTCGGTCGCCGCGATCAGGTCAGCGACCGACGCGTCGGTGCTCAGCAGCCGTGAGGTTTCGAAATCCAGTTCCAGTGCCTGCGCGGTCTGCTGGCAACGGGTGGCCGGGCTGACCAGGATGCGGGTGTTCTTCGGCAGGCGGGGTTTCAGCCAGGCGGCCATCTGCTTGGCCTGCTTCTCGCCGCGCGCGGAGAGCTTGCGGCTGGCGTCGGGTACGGTGTCGAGCGCTTCGGCGTGGCGCCACAGGATCAGTTCCATCGATGTCTCCTCGTGTTCTTGTCGGGCGCGCGCAGTGTGGTGAGGCGACGTGACGGATGCATGACACGAAGCTCCGGATTCAGCGCGGGCGAGGCATGCGCTCCAGGCGCTTGAGCAGCTTTGGCGCCTCGTCAACGATTTTCCGGTAGCGCGGCATGTGATGGGCGGCGATCTGCGCGACCGCAGCGAGCCGGGCCGGGTCGCTGCCGGCGGCGGCCAGCAGGCGCGGGCCGGCCTGGCTGAGATCGTTGATGAAACCCAGTTGCTCCTGCGCGGCCGCCAGTGTTTCGAGCGCGCGCCGGGCGCGATTGGCGTGCAGCAGCGGCAGGTTGAATTCGAGCGCGTAGCGCAGCCGCTTCACGTCGATGCGCAGCGCGTGCAGCGCGGCGATGTCGCCCGATCTCGCCAGACGGGCGGCGGCAATCATGCGGGTATGGGCGCGCGCAAGACGCTTTCTGGCGAGGGCGGCCAGCGTCGGCGCGTCCGGCCGTTCGTCGAGCCGGTGCAGCACGTCGAGCAGCGCGATCATCAGTCGCGCCTGCCGACCGTCCTGCAAGGCACGGATGACGCGCTCGCGCACTTCGCTGCGAATGGCATGCAGCGTGCGGGCGAGCTCGTTCAGCTCTGGCGTGGCTGTCGTCCCGAGCAGCGGCGCCACCAGTTCGGACTGCAGTACGTCGCGGTCACGCAACTCGCCCAGTTCGCACGCCAGCGCACGCAGGTGCTGCGCAAGGTCGTCGGCGCTGCCGTCCGGCAACGCGGGCGCGAACACACGCAACGCGCTGCGCAGCCGGCGCAGCGCGACGCGCATCTGGTGGATGAATTCCGGCGCATCGCCGTGCAGCGCGCCGTGTTCGTTCGCCTGGTAGTGGGCGATGCAGTCCAGCGCGACAGCACGGAAGGCGTCCGCGGCCGAGCCCTCCGGGTCTATCGGCGAGCGGCCGGCGCGCACCGGCTCGAGGGCGGCGCCGGTCATCAGGTCATAGCCGCGTTGCGCCTTGCTGCGCGACTCGGCGCGCAGCGGCAGCGTTGCTGCGAGACGGGCGGCGAAATCGAGCAGGGTGTCGACCGGGGCACCGGCCAGTTCGAGTTCGAGTTCGGAAATGGTTTCGCGGCGCTCGCCGGCGATGATGTGACCGCGATCGGCCATCAGCAGCAGTTCACCGCCGCCAGCGCGGAAGCGCCATTCGCGCCGTTCGAAGGTGGTGTCGAACACGGTGATGAGCACGCCGCGGTCGCGCAGCGTTTCGAGTTCCGTCCGCAGTGCGGGGTCGTCGATGGCCGAGAAATCGAAGTGCCCGCTGAAGGGCTGTTCCCATTCCGGGCGCGAGGACAGCCCTGCGCGCGATGCGCTGGCGCACTTCACTGTCTGCAGCCAGCGCCGCCCAGCGCGACGCAGGCGCAGCGCGACGCGCTGGCGCCGCAGTGCGAGATCGGGGGTGTCGAAATAGAGGTTGCGCAGCGTCTGCGTGTGCGGATGCGCGATTGCTTCGCGCAGCAGCGGGTGGCGGGAGAATGCGCGCCAGCCGGCGTCGGCCATCGCCAGTTTGAGTTCGATTTCCTGGGCCATCGTTTCCGTGCCTGAGCGGGGTCCTGTGCCCGCGACCGGGCCGATGGTAGAACGAAAGCGGTGTTCTTCGTCACCTCGACCCGGCTGCACGTCGAGGTGCTGGCGATTCCAGCCCCGCCTTGCTCCGAGCGGCGCCTGTGCCGACCGGCTTCAGTCGGCCGTCCAGTGCCCTGACTTGCCGCCGGCCTTCTCCAGCAGACGGATGTCGCCGATGCGCATGCCGCGGTCGACCGCCTTGCACATATCGTAGATGGTGAGCAGTGCGACGCTGGCGGCGGTCAGTGCTTCCATCTCGACGCCGGTCTGGCCGGTGGTGCGGGCGGTGACTTCGCACAGCACCCGGCTCGTCGCCTCGTCAAGCGTGAACTCGACGCTCACCTTGGTCAGGGCGATCGGATGGCACAGCGGGATCAGATCGGAGGTGCGCTTCGATGCCTGGATGCCGGCGATGCGCGCGACACCGAGCACATCGCCCTTTTTTGCATTACCGTCGCGTACCAGCGCGAAGGTGGCCGGCTGCATCGTGATCGAGCCAGCAGCACGCGCCACGCGCGCGGTGTGCGCCTTGTCGCCGACGTCGACCATGTGGGCCTGGCCCTGGGCGTCGAAATGGGTCAGCGGAGACCGCGGGGTCTGGGAGTCGTCGGCGCTCATCGTGTCATTGCGGACGGGTGGGGTGGGGGGATGTTCAACTCGAGCCAGTAGCGGGCGAGCAGGGTGAGCGTTTCGGAAAAACTGACGAAATCAAGCGACTTGCGCACGAAGCTGTTGGCGCCGAGTTGCGCGGCGGTGCGGATATCGCGCTGCTGCGACGATGCCGACACCATGACCACCGGCAGCACGTGCGTCTGCGGGTCGGCCCGCACCTGTCGCAGCACCTCAAGCCCGTCGATGCGCGGCAGCGTCAGATCCAGCATCACCAGCGCCGGCTGGTAACGTGTGTCGCGCCCGACGAAGGCTCCGCGCCCGAACAGATAGTCCAGTCCTTCCTCACCGGAGGCGGCGATCTGGATCTGCTCGCTCGGCACGATGTTACGCAGCGCCGTGGTGATGAGCTTCACGTCTTCGGGTACATCTTCAATCAGCAGCAGGGCGTGCGAACCAACCGGAATCGACGACATCGGAGACGTAGGCGTTGAGTGGTGAGAGGACCGGCCAGGCCGGCTACCATGTCGGTCGTCGCGCTGCGCCGGCCGGACCTTCTGTGCTGCCGTTCTTGTTGCGCCGCCTCTGTTTGCGGGGCAGCGTCACACGCGGTAACGGATCGCTGACGAATGCTCACCTGCTGCCGAACGACCGTTCACGCCTGCCCGTTATCATAGCATCGCCATGAGTCACTTCCTGTCCTCCCGCCGGCTGCGCAAGGCGGTCGCCGTGCTGCTTCTGCTGCCGCTTGCCGCGCCAGCCAATACGTTGCCCGATCTGGGCGACGTCGCCCAGGCTGATCTGCCGCCGTCGCTCGAACGTCGCATCGGCGAATCGCTGTGGCGCGACATGCGGGTGCGCGAGCGCAGCTACATCAACGATCCGGAGATCAACGGCTACCTGAACCAGCTGGCCGACCGACTGGTGTCCAAGTTGCCGGATTCGACACAGAGCTTCGAACTGTTCGCGCTCCGCGACCCGACGCTGAACGCCTTCGCCTGGCCCGGCGGTTTCATCGGCGTGCATACGGGCCTCATCGTCGCCGCGCAGAGCGAATCCGAACTTGCTTCGGTGATCGCGCACGAAATTTCGCACGTGACGCAGCGGCACATCGCACGGCTGTATTCCAAGCGTGGCGAAATGAGCGTCATCGCGATCGCCTCGCTCATCATCGCGGCGCTTGCCGCACGCGGCAACTCGCAGGCAGCGCAGGCTGCGCTGGTCGGCGGTCAGGCGGCGAACATCGCAACCCAGCTTGCCTATACGCGCGACTTCGAACGCGAAGCGGACCGTATCGGCATCCAGATGCTGGACGGCGCCGGCTTCGACACGCGCGGCATGGCAGCCTTCTTCGAGCGCATGCAGCGCTCGGTGCGCTTCTACGAAGCGAATTCGCCGGCCTACCTGCGCACCCACCCGCTGACTACCGAGCGTATCGCCGACGCGGCTGCGCGCATCCAGCAGACCGCCTACCGGCAGGTGCCGGACAGCATCGATTTCCTGCTGGTGCGCGCCAAGCTGCGTGCCTACGATGGTGATGCGCGCGAGGCGATGGCCGAGTTCGAGAGCCGGCTGCGCGATGTCCAGGGCAACGCGCGCGTCGCCGCGCGCTTCGGCCTGGCGCACGCGGCACTGCGCTTGCGCGATTTCAAGCGCGCGCAGCAGGAACTCGATGGCTTGCGCGCCGACGGCTTTGCGTCGTCGATGCTCGACAACCTGGGCGGGCGCATCAGCCTGGACGCCGGTCGCCCGGCCGAGGCTGTCGAGCGCTTCCGTGACGGACTGAGCCGATCCGCGCGTTCGCGCGCGCTGCTGTATGGACTGATCGAGGCGCTGCTGGCCGACAATCGTCCGGACGAGGCGCTGACGGTCGTCAATGGCGAGGTGTCCGTCACTACCCAGGACCCACAGCTCTACCAGTACCAGGCGCGGACCTATGCGCTGCTCGGCAAGCGCCTGGCGCAGCACCGTGCGCAGGCCGAGGCCTATGTGCTGAATGGGCAGTATCAGGCCGCCATCGAACAGCTCGAACTGGCCCAGCGCGCTGCCGACGGGGATTTCTACCAGCAGTCTGCGGTCGATGCGCGGCTGCGCGAACTGCGCGAGCGGCTCGCCGAGCAGCGGCGCGACGGCATGTAGGCGGCCAGGCGGATGACGACCGGGCGCCCGGACTCGAAGCCGTGGCGTTGATCCCCGCCGCGACAGCGGGTATAAACGCCGCTCCAAGCACGGGGTGAAACATGGAATTCGACAAGGAACTGGATGCGCGTGGCCTGAACTGTCCGCTGCCCATCCTGCGCACCAAGAAAGCGCTGTCTGAACTGAGCAGCGGTCAGGTGCTGCGCGTGGTGGCGACCGATCCCGGCGCGGTGCGCGATTTCGAGGCGTTCGCGCGGCAGACGGGCAACACCCTGCTCGACAGCGGCGAAGCGAACAAGGAATTCTTCTTCCTGCTGCGACGCAAGTAAGCGCAGCGGCCGGCGCCAGAACAACGGGGGGAAACATGATCCGTCTTTTCCAGTTTCCCCCGGCGATGGGCCTGCCCAATGCGAGCGGCTTCTGCCTGAAGCTCGAAACCTGGCTGCGCATGGCCGGGCTGCCCTACGAGAACGTCTACACGATGAATCTGGGCAAGGCGCCCAAAGGCAAGCTGCCGCACATCATCGACGACGATGGCACCGTGCTCGCGGACAGCGGGCTCATCATCGATCACCTGAAACGGCGCCACGGTGTGGCGCTGGACGACCACCTCGACCGCAACCAGCGCGCGCAATCGCTGATGCTCCAGCGCACGCTGGAGGAACACGCCTACTGGTGCGTGCTCCATTTCCGCTGGGCCGACGACCGTTACTGGCCGGCCACGCGCGACGCCTTTTTCGGTGGCATGGGGGCGCCGTACAAGTGGTTCGTGCCGGCGCTCGCGCGCGGCGGCATGGTGAAGCAGGTGAAGGCGGCGGGTGTGGGCCGGCATACCGCCGACGAAATCACCGAAATGGGCATGCGCGACATCGACGCCGTCGCCACCGTGCTCGGCGACAAACCTTTCGTGTTCGGCGAGCCCTCCAGCATCGACGCGACCGCCTACGGCATGTTGGCGAACGTCGTATTCGTCGATGTGGACATTCCGTTCAAGCGGCTGATCGAGCGCGACTATCCGTCCATCGTGCGCTACTGCGAGCGGATGAGGGAGGTTTATTGGAGGGGCTAGGGGGCAGGGGCTAGGGGTCAGGGACTGGGGACTAGAAAAGTCTCCGGGCGGCTTTGCCGCCCGCAATCCGCTAGCCCCAAACCCCTAGCCCCCAGCCCCTCGCGTCACCCCAACCGCCCCAGCTGCTCTTCCAGCTTGACCAGCAGATCGCCGAAATCGGCGAGGCGCTTGCGCTCCTGATCGACCACGGCGGCCGGGGCGCGGCCGACGAAGCTCTCGTTGCCGAGCTTGGCTTCGCATTTCGCGATCTCGCCCTTGACGCGGGCAATCTCCTTGCCGACGCGTTCGCGCTCGGCAGCGACGTCGATCTCGATCTTCAGCATCAGACGGAAATCGCCCACCACCTGCACCGGCGCCGGCGAATCGGGCAGCGCATCGCCCACCGCCTGCACTTCGCTGAGCTTGGCGAGCGCGGCCAGGTAGGGCGCATAGCCACGGATCGCCTCGGTTTTGCCGGCGGCCAGCAGCGGCACCTTGGTCGCCGGCGACACGCCCATTTCGCCACGCAGGCTGCGGCAGGCGTCGATCATGGTCTTCAGTTCCGCCACCCAGGCGTCGGCGGTCGCGTCGATGCGGCTCAGATTGGCCTGCGGGTAGCGCACCAGCTGGATTGACTCGCCGTCCTTGCGATCGGCCAGCGGGGCCACCGTCTGCCACAGCTCTTCGGTGATGAAGGGAATGAGCGGGTGAGCCAGACGCAGCACGGTTTCGAGCACGCGTAGCAGCGTGCGACGGGTGGCGCGCTGCTGGGCCGGTGTGCCGTTCTGGATCTGCACCTTGGCCAGTTCAAGATACCAGTCGCAGTACTCGTCCCAGACGAAACGGTAGATCGCCTGCGCCACCAGGTCGAAGCGGTAGTCGCCGAACTGCTTCTCGACTTCGGCCTCGACCCGCTGCAGCTCGCTGACGATCCACAGGTCGGGCGCCTGGAAGTGCAGCGGGCCGTCCGGGCCGCAGTCTTCGTTGCACGGCGCCATGCCGCAGTCCTGGCCTTCGCAGTTCATCAGCACGAAGCGGGTGGCGTTCCACAGCTTGTTGCAGAAGTTGCGGTAGCCCTCGCAGCGCTGCATGTCGAACTTGATGTCGCGGCCGGGGCTGGCGAGCGAGGCGAAGGTGAAGCGCAGCGCGTCAGTGCCGAAGGCGGGGATGCCGTCCGGAAACTCCTTGCGCGTGCGCTTTTCGATCTGCTCCGCCTGCTTCGGGTTCATCAAGCCGGTGGTGCGTTTCTTCACCAGCTCGTCGAGCGCGATGCCGTCGATCAGGTCGATCGGGTCCAGCACGTTGCCCTTGGACTTCGACATTTTCTGGCCTTCCGCGTCGCGGATCAGGCCATGCACATAGACGTCGCGGAACGGAATCCGGCCGGTGATGTGGGTGGTCATCATGACCATGCGTGCCACCCAGAAGAAGATGATGTCGAAACCGGTCACCAGCACCGACGACGGCAGGTAGAGGTCGAGTGCGGGATTGCTCTTCTCCGGGTTGCCCGGCTCCCAGTCCGGTGTCCAGTCCAGCGTCGAGAAGGGCCACAGCGCCGACGAATACCAGGTGTCGAGCACGTCCTCGTCGCGCTTGAGCAGCGGCAGGTTTTCCTTGATCGCGTAGTTGCGGCCGACCTCGGGCAGCGTGTCGCCGGACATTTCGCGCGCCATTGCGGTGGCGACGGCGAGGCGCTTCAGGTCCGGGTTCGATTGCGCGAGGTGCTCGAAATACTTCTGGTAGGCCTCGGCCTCGGAATGCGCGACGAACACGTTGCCCTGCTCGTCATACCAGGCCGGAATCTGGTGGCCCCACCACAGCTGGCGCGAGATGCACCAGTCCTGGATGTTGTTCAGCCACTGGTTGTAGGTGTTCACCCAGTTTTCCGGGTGGAAGCGGATCTCGCCGTTTGCCACCACGTCGAGCGCCTTCTGCGTGATGCTCTTGCCGTCCCTGCCCGGCTTGCTCATCGCGACGAACCACTGGTCGGTCAGCATGGGCTCGATCACGGCATTGGTGCGGTCGCCGCGCGGCACTTTCAGCGTGTGCTTGTCGGTCTTCTCCAGCAGGCCGGCTGCTTCGAGGTCGGCGACGATGGCCTTGCGCGCGGCAAAGCGGTCGAGGCCGCGATATTTCTCCGGCGCGTTATCGTTGATCTTCGCATCCAGCGTCAGGATGGAAATCATGGTGAGACCATGACGCTGGCCGACCGCGTAGTCGTTGAAATCGTGCGCCGGGGTCACCTTGACCACGCCGGTGCCGAATTCGCGATCGACGTAGCTGTCGGCGATGACCGGAATCTCCCGGTCGGTCAGCGGCAGCTTCACCGTCTTGCCGATCAGCGCGCTGTAGCGTTCGTCCTCCGGATGCACCATGACGGCGACGTCGCCCAGCATGGTTTCGGGACGGGTCGTGGCCACGGTCAGATGCCCGGAACCATCGGCCAGCGGATAGCGGATGTGCCACAGCGAACCGGCTTCCTCTTCCTGCACCACTTCGAGGTCGGACACCGCGGTGCCCAGCACCGGGTCCCAGTTCACGAGGCGCTTGCCGCGGTAGATCAGACCTTCTTCATGCAGGCGGACGAAGGTTTCGGTGACGATCTTCGACAGGCCTTCGTCCATCGTGAAGCGTTCGCGCGTCCAGTCGGGCGAGGTGCCCAGGCGGCGCATCTGGCGCGTGATGGTCGAGCCGGAAAATTCCTTCCACTCCCACACCTTCTTCACGAACACCTCGCGGCCGAGGTCGTGGCGCGAAATGCCCTGGGCGTCGAGTTGGCGCTCGACCACGATCTGGGTCGCGATGCCCGCGTGGTCGGTGCCCGGCTGCCACAGCGTGTTGTCGCCGCGCATGCGGTGGTAGCGCGTGAGCGCATCCATCAGGGTCTGGTTGAAACCGTGGCCCATGTGCAGCGTGCCGGTGACGTTCGGCGGCGGCAGCAGGATGCAGAAGTTGGGCTTGTTCGGGGTGTCGGTGTCCAGGCCGGCAGCGAAATAGCCGCGCGATTCCCACTCGGGGTACCAGCGGCGCTCGATGTCGGCCGGTTCGAAGCTCTTGGCCAGCGTCATGACGGGTCTGCGTGGATGCAAACCCGCGATTATAGGGGCTGGTCGGGCTGGTCCGATGGTTCGACCGTGGCGTTGAGCACAGCCTGGCTGCGGATTTCGATGTCGGCGGCGATGGATTCGCGCAGATCGAGCACCGCCTGTTCGCGGATACGGGTGGTCGCGCTCTGCAGTGCGGCACCCAGCGCCGCTTCGATCGCCACCTGCATTTCGATGCTGACCAGGGTGGGCAGGGAGGTCGCGCACCAGTCGTCGATGCGGCTCTGGATCAGTGCGGGCAGGTCGGAAAACTGCTGCGAAAGCGCGTCGGAGGTCGTCTGCTGCAGACGTTCCCGGACTTCGGTGCCGACCGAGCGCGCAACCTCTCCGGTTACGCGTTCCGTCACTTCGGCGGTGACGCGTTCGGCCACTTCCGCGGTGACCCGTTCGGTGACCTCGGCCGTTACGCGCTCCGTGACCTCCGCAGTCACCGTAGCGGTGATTTCTGCGCTGCGGTCCTCGGGTTCCGGCACCAGGGTGTCGAGATCCACTTCCTCGGTCAGCAGCGGGATGCCGTCGTCCACCACGGCCGGGGCGACCCGGCCGGCGACGAAGGTGCGGCTGCGCCGCATCAGCGAATCGGCTCGGCCGATCAGGTCGTCGCTCATGCTTCAGCCTTTCGTGTCTGCATGTCGAATCCGCCCTGCCGGTAGCGCACGAAGCGCGTGCGCGCCGCCTCGCGGTCGGCAGGGTCCTGACTGACGATCTCGACGATGTGCGCGCGCTGCTCGAAGCCGGCTGGCACCTCGTGCGCCATATTGAGCAGTACCGCGTCGGCCGGGGCCAACGCAGGATCGCGGCCGATACGCACCGGCGTCGCGTCGCTCAGCGGGTGGCCGTCGCGCACGTGCGGGATGAAGGCCAGCGGCTCGAAGATCCACAGCATCTGATCGAGCCGCGCGGCCAGCGCGTCGTTGTCGCAATGTATCCACACGCGACGCCCGGCCGCATGCCACTGCGCCACCAGCGCGCAGGCGTGGCGCAGCTTGTCGGGCGCGTCGTGGTGGAATTCGGCGACCGCCATGCGTGCCTCAGAGCTTGCCGGCGCGTTCGAGCAGGAAGTGGGTCAGCAGCGGTACCGGACGACCGGTGCCGCCTTTTTCCTTGCCGCTCTTCCAGGCGGTACCGGCGATGTCCAGATGCGCCCACTTGAACTTCTTCGCAAAACGGGCAAGGAAGCAGGCGGCGGTGATCGACCCGGCGGGGCGGCCACCGATATTGCCCATGTCGGCGAAGTTGCTCTTCAGCTGCTCCTGATAATCCTCCCAGATCGGCAGGCGCCAGGCGCGGTCCCAGGCGGTCTGGCCGGCGGCCAGCAGTTCTTCGGCCAGCGCGTCGTCGTTGGCCATCAGGCCGCTGGTGACATGGCCCAGCGCGATGATGCAGGCGCCGGTCAGCGTCGCGATATCGATGACGCAGGCAGGCTCGTAGCGCTCGGCGTAGGTCAGCGCGTCGCACAGGATGAGCCGGCCTTCGGCGTCGGTATTCAGGATTTCTATGGTCTGGCCGGACATCGACTTGACCACGTCACCGGGCCGCGTGGCTGCGCCGCCCGGCATGTTCTCGGTGGTCGGGATGAGGCCGATCACGTTCAGTGGCAGCTTCATCGCGGCCAGCGCCTGGAAGGCGCCGAGCACGCTGGCGGCGCCGCACATGTCGTACTTCATCTCGTCCATGCCTTCGCCCGGCTTCAGCGAAATGCCGCCGGTGTCGAAGGTGATGCCCTTGCCGACCAGCACGATGGGCGCCTCGTTCTTCTTGCCGGCGCGGTACTCCATCACGATGAACTTGGGCGGCTGGCGCGAGCCGGCAGCGACCGACAGGAAGGAGCCCATGCCCAGCTTCTGGATGTCGGCGCGGTCGAGCACGGTGACCGCGATGTCCGACTTCTTGCCCAGTTCGAGCGCCTGTTCGGCGAGATAGGTCGGCGTGCAGACATTGGGTGGCAGGTTGCCGAGCGTCTTCGCCAGCGCCATGCCGTGACCGATTGCCTCGCCCTGGGCCAGTGCCTCGGCAGCGGCTGATGCCGCGGTTTTCTTGGGCAACGTGAAGCCGAGTGCGGCCAGTGCGCGCGATTCGTCCTTCTTGTTACGGGCGTGGGTGTCGTAGCGATACAGCACGTCGAGGGCGACGATGGCCGCCTGACGCAATGCACCGGTCGTGCCGACCTTGCGCGGGGCGACTTCGGCCAGCGTGCTCACTGCGTCGCTGGCGCCGGTGTCGCGCAGCGCACGCACGCTGGCGGCGACGGCGTCGCGGTATTCCTTGAGGCCGAATTCCTTTTCCTTGCCCAGACCGACCAGCAGTACGCGCTCGGCCGCGATGCCCGGCAGCTTGTGCAGCAGCAGCGTGCTGCCGGACTTGCCGTCCATGTCGCCGCTGCCGAGGATGTCGGTGATGCGGCCCTTGCTGGCGGCGTCGAGCGCCGCGGCTGCCGCGCCCGGTTTGCGCGACTCGAACACACCCACGACCAGGGCGCCGGTGCGCAGTTTCTCGGGGCTGCCGCTCTTTATGCTAAATTCCACCCGCTTCTCCTCTATCAGTTCGCGCTGCTTCAAGTCGTCCGATTATCGGCGTGAAGCCGCGCGCGAGTCAAAAAAGAACGGCCTGACGCGCCTTTGCGCGAAGGCGTTCCGCACGGAGCCCCAGGCTTGATCTTCCAGCGCGCCGCCCTGCGCGAATTCGCCAGTACTGCTTTGACGGTGTTCGTCGCGCTGTTCGCGATCGTGCTGTCCACCCAGCTCGTGCGCCTGCTCGGACAGGCGGCCGGCGGGAAAGTGGCATCGGAAGCGGTGATGGCGCTGCTCGGCTTCGGCGCGCTGCGCTATCTGGGCGTGATCCTGTCGCTGACGCTGTTCATATCGGTGTTGCTGGCAATGTCCCGCAGCTGGCGGGATTCGGAGATGGTGGTGTGGTTCGCCACCGGCCTGCCCCTGTCGGCCTGGGTGCGGCCGGTGCTGTTGTTCGCGCTGCCCATGGTGATCGCGGTCGGGGTGCTGTCGCTGTATCTGGCGCCGTGGTCGCAGGTGAAAAGTGCCGAATTCCGCACCCGCATGAGCAACCGCGACGACGTGGCGCAGATGTCGCCAGGCAGCTTCCGCGAGTCCTCGCAGGCCAACCGGGTGTTCTTCGTCGAGAGTGGTGACGGCACCGATGGTGCGGTCAAGAACATCTTCGTCAGCACGACCGACAAGGGCAAGGTCGGCGTCATCGTGGCCGGCGACGGCTACACGCAGACGATGGAGTCCGGCGACCGCTTCGTCGTGCTGCTGAACGGGCGCCGCTACGAGGGCGAGCCGGGCAGCCCGGAGTACCGGGTGATGGAATTCGAACGCTACGCGGTGCGGATCGAAACGAAGGAGGCGCAGGGTGTCGAGTCGCGCCCCTACCTGCTGACGGTCGAGGAACTGCTGGCCGACCCGACCGCACCGAACATGGGCGAGCTGGCTTTCCGCATCGGTCTGCCGATTGCTGCGCTGAATCTGGCCCTGCTTGCCATCCCGCTGTCTTTCGTCAATCCGCGCGCCGGGCGCGCCAACAATCTGCTGATGGCGCTGCTGATCTATCTCGTCTATTCGAATCTGCTGAGCATCACCCAGGCCTGGGTGTCGCAGGGCAAGCTGTCCTTCGGCGGCGTGCTGTGGACGCTGCACGGCGGCATGTTCCTGCTGCTGGCCGGCATGTTCGCCTGGCGCATGTATGGCCACTTGCCGCGCACCTGGCTGGGGCGTTGATCGATGCTGATCCACGAACGCTACATCCGCCGCGAAGTCGCCCTGGCCACACTGCTGGTGCTGGCGGCCTTTCTCGGGCTGTTCGGTTTCTTCGACCTGATCAACGAGCTCGATAACCTGGGGCGCGGCAATTACGGCCTGCAGCACGCGGTGATGTACACGGTGCTGACCATGCCCGGTCGTGTGTACGAAACGCTGCCGATCGCGGTGTTGATCGGCGCGCTGTACTCATTGACCACGCTGTCGCGCCATTCGGAAATCACCGTGCTGCGTGCGTCGGGGATGTCGACCGGTCGCATCCTGCGTCTGCTTGCACGCATCGGCCTGCCCTTCGTGCTGCTCACCTTCGTCACTGGCGAATTCATCGCGCCACCGGCCGAGCGGGCGGCGCAGGAACTGAAGCTGTCGGCCCGTTCGCAGTTGCTCACCGGCGAGTTCCGCAGCGGCTTCTGGGTCAAGGACGGCCACGATTTCGTCAATATCGGCAGCGTCACGCCCGAGGGGGTGCTGCGCAAGATCCGCATTTTCGAGTTCAACGACAGCCGGGAACTGCTGTCCGTCCTGGAGGCGGCAAGCGGCGGCTACCAGGCGCCTGCCGGATGGGTGCTCACCGACGTCACCCGCACGGACTTCTCGGAGAACGGCGCCAAGGTGAGCAAGTCGGACACACTGGTGTGGGATTCCGATCTCAGTCCGGATGTGATGAGCGTGATGCTGGTGGTGCCGGAGCGGATGTCGGCGTGGAAGCTGTGGCACTACATCCGGCACCTGTCGGACAACAGACAGGAGACCGGCCGCTACGAAATCGCGCTGTGGAAGAAATTCAGCTATCCGCTTGCCTGCTTCGTCATGCTGGCGCTCGCGCTGCCCTTCGCCTACATGCACAACCGCAATGCGGCGGTCAGCATCAAGGTGTTCACCGGCGTGATGATAGGCGTGCTGTTCCATATGCTGAACGGCCTGTTCTCGAACCTCGGCGCGATCAACTCGTGGCCGCCTTATGCGGCGGCACTGACGCCCGGCTTCCTCTTCGTGTTCGCTGCGGCGGCCATGCTGTGGTGGGAGGACCGCCGTTGAGCGCTCCGCTCACTTGATGCGGATAACCCGGGTGCCGGCCAGTCTGTCGTGCAGGAACTGGCGGTCGCGGTCGAACAAGGCCCAGAACAGCCCGACGCCGCAGAACAGCAGCGACGGCCAGCTCAGCAGATAGCGCGCGAGCGCGCGTTTCAGTTCGGGCGGCCTGTCCTGCGTCGCGTCGACGACACGTATCCCCCAGGTCTGCATGGCGAGCGTCTGTCCGCCACGGCGCCAGTAGTGAACGAAATACAGGCCAAGCAGCAGCAGGATGTGCAGCCAGGCGAACCAGCCCTGCGGCGCCAGTTCGAAGAACAGCCCGACGATCAGATAGGGCAGCATGAAACCGGCCGCCAGCACACCAAGCAGCAGCAGGGATTCGTAGAGCAGCGATGCGAGGCGCCGGCGCAGGCCGGCCGCCGGATAACGGGTCGTTTCTGACATGTGGAAGCGGTGCGGCGTGGCCGCGTTATGAATTGGACGGCGAAGCTGCCTGTTTACTTGCGGACCGGCGCCGCCGCCGCCGCGCCCGGCGCCTTGCTGCCCGGGCGTTGGGCCGCGCCGAGCCGGCTGCGTTCCTCGGGCGACAGCCCTTCGTAGGCCTCCCATTGCCGACGCAACGTTTCGCGCTGGTCGGCGGGCATTGCCTGCAGGCGCTTGTAGCGCTCGCGTGCCTCGATACGCTCCTGCGGCGTCAGGCTGCCCCAGTAGCTCATGCGCGCGCGCATCCGCGACTGTTCTTCCACCGTCATCGACGGATAGCGGGCGGCGAGGTCGAGCCATTTGCGACGGCGTTCGGCGTCGAAGCTGTCCCAGTCGGCTGCCAGCGGCGACAGGATGGCCTGTTCAGCCTGATCGAGCTGATGCCAGCCCGGCGCCCGGGTCTGTGCCGACGCGCTGGCGCAGGCGAGGGTGGCTGCAAGCAGCGCACCGGCAAACTTGCGTCGCATCAGGATCTGCCCTGGCTGTCGAGCCAGGCTCCGAAACCGCGGTCGAGGTAGGCGTCGATGGGCAGGTCATCGGTCAGCAGGGCGCTGTCGATATCGAGGGATTCGTTGAAGCGCTCGTCCTGCGATTGCTGGCTGGCCAGGGCGGCGATCAGTGCGAGCATCAGAATGCCGACGGTCGGCGCCAGTCCGTCGCGCAGCCATCCGCCGCCCAGATTGCCCGGCAGACCGGCAAGACGGGGCAGCCATGCCAGTCGGCGACGCGGCGTGGCAGCAGCCAGTGCCCGCTCGCGTGACTGGCGCAGGCGGAACACGATGTCGGGGGGCAGTTCGGTGCAGGAGGCTTCGAGCGCCGCGTGCACGCGCTGGCCGATCGCGGCCTCGTCGGTCGCCGCGGACGGAAATGTCGTTCGAACGGTGGATTTCATAGCTTGATGCCACGCAGTTTGAGGGCGGCAGCGAGCGCGTGGGTCGCGCGCGAGCAATGCGTCTTGACGCTGCCTTCCGAACAGCCCATGACGGCGGCCGTTTCGGCAATGTCCAATTCTTCCCAGTAACGCATCAGAAAAGCTTCGCGTTGACGCGTCGGGAGGCGGGATATTTCACGCTCTATCAGAGCCATCACCTCGCTCTGTTCGAGGTTCTGCTCCGGCGTACGACCCAGTTCCGACGGCTCGTCGATCACCATGTTGTCGAGCGGGTCGTAATCGTCGTCCTCGTCGGAGCCGGTAAAGGACGACAGCAGCGTGGTCCAGGTCGAGCGCACCTTGCGCCGCCGGAACATGTCGCGGATCACGTTCTGCAGGATGCGCTGGAACAGCATCGGAAACTCTTCCGCCGGGCGGTCGGCGTACTTTTCCGCGAGCTTCATCATCGCGTCCTGCACGGCATCGAGTGCGGATTCGTCGTCGCGCAGCGCGAATACGGCCTGTTTGAAGGCGCGCCGTTCGACCGCGGCGAGAAAGCCGGAAAGTTCTTCGCGAGATGCCAGGATGTGTCTTTCTCAGGGTGGGTGGCGATCGCTGCGGAGCGGGCGGTCAGGCCCGTGCGATGCCGAAAATGCCTTGACCGGGAACTGTGCGACAGCTACCCTTTGCGGCTTTTCCGGAATTTTTTTACAGGTGTGGCGATGCTTTTGACCGGAGCGGAAATTGTAGTCAGGTGCCTTGCGGAAGAAAAGGTCGAGTATGTTTTCGGCTATCCGGGCGGCGCCGTGCTGTACCTGTACGACGAGCTTTTTAAGCAGGACAAGGTCCGGCACGTACTGGTCCGCCACGAGCAGGCAGCGCTGCACGCGGCCGACGCCTATTCGCGCTCGACCGAGCGCGTCGGCGTTGCGCTGGTGACTTCCGGCCCCGGTGTGACCAACGCGATCACCGGCATCGCGACCGCCTACATGGATTCGATCCCGATGGTGATCATTTCCGGTCAGGTGCCGACCGCGGCCATCGGTCAGGATGCCTTCCAGGAGTGCGACACGGTCGGCATCACCCGTCCCTGCGTCAAGCACAACTTCCTGGTCAAGGACGTCAAGGACATCGCCACGACCATCAAGAAGGCCTTCTATATCGCCAAGACCGGCCGTCCGGGCCCGGTGCTGGTCGATATCCCGAAGGACATCACGATGGCCAAGGCCGAGTTCGATTATCCGAAGTCGGTCACGATGCGTTCATATAACCCGATCACCAAGGGTCACCAGGGCCAGATCAAGAAGGCCGTCCAGCTGCTGCTGGAAGCCAAGCGCCCGATGATCTACGCCGGTGGCGGCGTCATCCTGTCCGACTGTTCGGAAAAGCTGACCAAGCTGGTGCGCACGCTCGGTGCCCCGTGTACCAACACGCTGATGGGCCTGGGCGCCTATCCGGCGACCGACAAGCAGTTCGTCGGCATGCTGGGCATGCACGGCAATTACGAAGCCAATATGGCGATGCAGTACTGCGACGTACTGATCGCCGTGGGCGCCCGCTTCGATGACCGCGTGATCGGCAACCCGGCCGACTTCGCCCGTGTTGCGCGCAAGATCATCCACATCGACATCGATCCGTCGTCGATTTCCAAGCGCGTGAAGGTGGACGTGCCCATCGTCGGCAATCTGCCGGACGTGCTGGACGACATCCTGCGCCTGCTCGACGCGTCGAACGACCGCCCGGACAAGGAAGCGCTCGGCGAGTGGTGGAAGCAGATCGAGGAATGGCGCCGTCGTGACTGCCTGAAGTACAAGCAGAGCGACGAAGTGATCAAGCCGCAGTTCGTGGTCGAGAAGCTGTGGGAAGTGACCAAGGGCGACGCCTTCATCACGTCCGACGTCGGCCAGCACCAGATGTGGGCGGCCCAGTACTACAAGTTCGACAAGCCGCGCCGCTGGCTCAATTCCGGCGGTCTGGGCACGATGGGCGTGGGCATTCCCTACGGCATCGGCGTGCAGCTTGCCCATCCTGGCTCGCCGGTGGCGGTGGTGACCGGTGAGGGTTCGGTGCAGATGAACATCCAGGAACTGTCGACCTGCAAGCAGTACCGCATTCCGCTGAAGATCTGCAGCCTGAACAACCGGTATCTGGGCATGGTCCGCCAGTGGCAGGAAATCATCCACGGCAACCGCTATTCCGAGTCCTACATGGATTCGCTGCCCGATTTCGCCAAGCTGGCCGAGGCCTATGGCCACGTTGGCATCCGTGTCGAGAAGCCGGGTGACGTCGAGGACGCGCTGCGCGAGGCCTTCAAGCGCAAGAACGATCTGGTGTTCATCGATTTCCAGGTCGATCCGACCGAGAACGTGTATCCGATGGTGATGGGCGGCAAGGGTCTGACCGACATGATCCTGTCGTCCGAGGACCTGTAACGCATTACCCCGACACTGTCGTGCGCGGACCCCGGCAGCCATGCGTCGCCGGGTCCGCCTGACGGACTTACCGGTCTGTCAGGCAGCGGGCACCGGCCTCCGGCAGCCCGTCTTCGCGGCGGCGGTTCCTGATTTCCAGAAAGAGGCGCTCGCAATGAGGCATGTCATTTCCGTACTGATCGAGAACGAAGCGGGCGCGCTGTCGCGCGTGTCCGGCCTGTTCTCGGCGCGTGGCTACAACATCGAATCGCTGACCGTGGCACCGACCGAAGACGGATCGCTGTCACGCATGACCATCATTTCCACCGGCTCGGACGACATCATCGAGCAGATCACCAAGCAGCTGAACAAGCTGATCGAGGTGGTGAAGGTGGTCGACCTGTCGGAAGCTGCGCACATCGAGCGCGAGCTGATGCTCATCAAGGTGCGCGCCACCGGCAAGGACCGTGAAGAACTGAAGCGCGTCGCCGACATCTTCCGCGGCCGCATCATCGACGTGACCGACTCGACCTATGTGATCGAACTGACCGGCAACACGGCCAAGCTCGATTCCTTCGTCGGCGCGATCGACAGTTCGCTGATCCTGGAAACCGTGCGCACCGGCGTCGCCGGCATCGGCCGCGGCGACCGCATCCTGCGTCTCTGATCCGCACACCGCATTCCGCTCCAGCCCGCAGCACCGCATAAACCTACACAGCACAAGGGAAAACCCATGAAAGTCTTCTACGACAAGGACGCAGACCTGTCCCTGATCAAAGGCAAGAAAGTCACCATCGTCGGCTACGGTTCGCAAGGCCATGCCCACGCACAGAACCTGTCGGATTCCGGCGTCAAGGTCACGGTCGGCCTGCGCAAGGGCGGCGCGTCGTGGAAGAAGGCGGAAGGCGCCGGCTTGAAGGTGAAGGAAGTGGCCGACGCGGTGAAGGGTGCCGATCTGGTCATGATCCTGCTGCCGGACGAGAACATTCCGCAGGTTTATTACGGCGACGTCGAGCCCAACATCAAGAAGGGCGCGACCCTGGCGTTCGCCCACGGCTTCAACATCCATTACAACCAGGTCATCCCGCGTGAAGACCTGGACGTCGTCATGGTCGCCCCGAAGGGCCCGGGCCACACCGTCCGTTCCGAGTACCTGCGCGGAGGCGGTGTGCCGTCGCTGATCGCCGTGTACCAGGACAAGTCGGGCAAGGCGCGTGACCTCGCGCTGTCGTACGCGGCTGCGAACGGCGGCACCAAGGGCGGCGTGATTGAAACCTCGTTCCGCGAAGAGACCGAAACCGACCTGTTCGGCGAACAGGCCGTGCTGTGCGGTGGTCTGGTCGAGCTGATCAAGGCCGGTTACGAAACGCTGACCGAAGCCGGTTACGCGCCGGAAATGGCCTACTTCGAGTGCCTGCACGAAGTGAAGCTCATCGTCGACCTGATCTTCGAAGGCGGCATCGCCAACATGAATTACTCGATCTCGAACAACGCGGAATACGGTGAGTACGTCACCGGCCCGCGCGTGATCGCCGGCGAAGCCCGTGCCGCGATGAAGGAATGCCTGGCCAACATCCAGAATGGCAACTACGCCAAGAACTTCATCCTCGAAGGCCGGACCAACTATCCGGAGATGACCGCACGTCGTCGCCTGACCGCCGCCCACGAGATCGAGAAGGTTGGTGCGCAACTGCGCGGCATGATGCCGTGGATCACCAAGAACAAGCTGGTCGACCAGTCGAAGAACTGATTGGCGTCCCGCCTGGCCCGGCGGTTCCGGCACATCCGTGCCCGGGCCGCCGGGCCTTTTGCATTCCGGGCCGGGCAATGCGGGGTGTGCGAGGGGCACTCGCGTCATCATCGGACGCTTCCGCGATGCGCGTCATCCTGATACGTTCGGGGCGGCTCGCAGCCTGTCGTCAGTTCGCGGCGCCGGGGCGCAGTCTGTCCATGAAGCGGGCGTCGCGAGCATCGGGGGCCGAACTGGCCTGAAACGCAAAAACCGTGCGGCGGTGATCCCGCGCATGGTTCTTCGGAGTGAATGCATGTCCGAATACGACCCGCAATACATCAAGCCTGCCGATCCGGTGAAACGCCGGCGCGGCATCTACATCCTGCCCAACCTGTTCACGACGGCGTCGTTGTTCGCAGGTTTCTACGCCATCGTGCAGGCGATGAACGGACGCTACGAGTACTCGGCGGTCGCCATCTTCATCGCCATGGTGCTCGACGGTCTCGACGGCCGTGTCGCGCGACTCACCCATACGCAATCGGCCTTCGGCGCCGAGTTCGATTCGCTGTCCGACATGGTGTCCTTCGGTGCCGCCCCGGCCCTGATCGCCTATGAGTGGGCCATGCGCGGTCTGGGCAAGTGGGGCTGGATCGCCGCCTTCATCTACTGCGCCGGCGCAGCGCTGCGCCTGGCCCGCTTCAACACCAATCTGGGTACCGTGGACAAGCGCTACTTCCAGGGCCTGCCCAGCCCGGCCGCTGCGGCGCTGGTGGCCGGCCTCGTCTGGGTGGCGACGGACAACGGCTACACCGGACCCGACATGCGCTGGGCGGCCTTCGTCATCACGCTGTTTGCCGGCCTGACCATGGTGAGCAACGTGAAATTCTGGAGCGGCAAGGACATCAACCTGCGCCGCAGCGTGCCCTTCATCGTCATTTTCGGCTTCGTGCTGGCCTTCGTCGCCGTGTCGGTCAACCCGCCGGTGGTGCTGTTCAGCCTGTTCGTTGCCTACGGCCTGTCCGGCTACGTCATGTGGCTGATCCGCTTCTCGCGGCGCAAGCCGCAACTGCCACCGACGCCACCGGAGGCCTGAGCCGGCACGCCGTTGTCGCGGCGCGACCCGGCGACTATATTCGCGACCCTGTGCCGTTCGCGGCCAGCCGCCTGTTTGAAGAAACGACCTTGCGCGCCCGCCTCGCCGCGGACGCGCCCCGGAGACTGCAATGACCGACCGCCTCATCATTTTCGACACCACGCTGCGCGACGGCGAACAGAGCCCGGGCGCGTCGATGACGCGCGACGAGAAGCTGCGCATCGCCCGTCAGCTTGAGCGCATGCGCGTGGATGTGATCGAGGCCGGCTTTGCGGCTGCCTCCAACGGTGACTTCGAATCGGTGCGTGCGGTCGCTGAAACCATCCGCGAATCCACCGTTTGCTCGCTGGCGCGCGCCAGTGAGAACGACATCCGTCGCGCTGGCGAGGCGATCAAGCCGGCAGCCAGCGGCCGCATCCACACCTTCATCGCGACCAGCCCCATCCACATGGAGAAAAAGCTGCGCATGAGCCCCGATCAGGTGGTCGAGCAGGCGATCAAGGCGATCGGCTGGGCGCGGGAGTACACCGAGGACGTCGAGTTCTCGGCCGAGGACGCGGTGCGTTCCGACATCGACTTCCTGGTGCGCGTGTTCACCGAGGTGATCAAGGCCGGCGCGAAGACGATCAACGTGCCGGACACCGTCGGCTACTCGGTACCGGCGCAGTGGGCAGAGCGCATGCGCATCCTGATCGAGCGCGTGCCGGGCGCCGACAAGGTGGTGTGGTCCACGCACTGCCACAACGACCTGGGCATGGCGGTCGCCAATTCGCTGGCCGCGGTGATGGCCGGCGCCCGTCAGGTCGAGTGCACCATCAATGGTCTGGGCGAGCGCGCGGGTAACGCTTCGCTGGAGGAGATCGTGATGGCCGTGCGCACCCGCCGCGACGTGTTCGGTGTCGAGACGCGCATCGACGCGACGCAGATCGTGCCGGCGTCGCGCCTGGTATCGACCATCACCGGTTATCCGGTGCAGCCGAACAAGGCCGTCGTCGGCGCCAACGCCTTTGCGCACGAATCCGGCATCCACCAGGACGGCGTGCTCAAGCACCGCGAAACCTACGAAATCATGCGTGCCGAGGACGTGGGCTGGAATACCAACAAGCTGGTGCTCGGCAAGCACTCGGGCCGCAATGCCTTCCGCGCCCGTCTGACGGAACTGGGCATCGTGGTCGAGTCGGAGGAGCAACTGAATGTCGCCTTCGCCGCTTTCAAGGAGCTGGCGGACAAGAAGCACGAAATCTTCGACGAGGACATCCAGGCGCTGATGAGCGACGAAGCGGTCACGCCGGAGCAGGAGCAGTACAAGCTGGTGGCGCTGAGTTCGCGTTCGGAAACCGGTGAACTGCCGCAGTCCGTCGTCACGCTGTCGGACGGCGGGCGCGAAGTGAAGGTGTCGTCCAACGGCAGCGGCCCGGTCGATGCGGCCTTCTGTGCCATCGAATCGGTGGCGAAGAGTGGTGCCGAACTGCTGCTTTACTCGGTTAACGCGATCACCACCGGCACCGACGCCCAGGGCGAGGTGACGGTGCGTCTCGCGCTCGGTGGCCGCATCGTCAACGGGCAGGGTGCTGACACCGACATCATCGTCGCCTCCGCCAAGGCCTACATCAATGCGCTGAACAAGCTGCAGGGCGTGCAGAAGCTGAATCCGCAGGGCGAGAGCCCGATCTGAGCGACCCTAGCGCGATTGCGCGAGCCGGCTCGGTGCGGTGAGCTTGGAGTAGAACAGGCAGCCTAGGAACAGCGTCACCGACAGCAGTGTGTAGGCCACGGCCAATTGCGCCGACGGACTGCTGTCCGAAGTGGCGCGTACGATTCCTTCGGTGAAGTAGGCCAGGCTGAGCAGCGACATCCATTGATGCGTGTAGCGCTTGCCGCGCAGGATGCCGAACAGCGCGCCCAGCAGCGGCACTATCTTCAGCACCAGCCATGAGCCGCCCGGTCGCAGCGGAGCCAGCCACAGCTCCCAGGCGAGGCCGAGCAGGATGAGGGCGATGAGGCTGGATGAGGCCAGCAGGTTCCAGTGTCGTGCGGTCATGGTCAGGCGGCGAGTTTGAGTGCGGTCAGCGCAAGCCGGCGGCCGAGCGCGAAGGCGAGTCGTGCTTCGGCTTCCGACAGCTGCGTCCGCCCGTCGTGCCCGCTTACGTGGCTGGCGCCGTAGGGCGTGCCACCGTCCGGCGTGGTCGACAGATCGGGTTCGGAATAGGGCAAGCCGACGATGAGCATGCCGTGGTGCAACAGCGGCAGAGTCATGCTCAGCAGGGTGCTCTCCTGCCCGCCATGCATAGAGGTGGTCGAGGTGAACACCGCAGCTGGTTTGCCGGCGAGCGCACCGGCCAGCCACTGCGGGCTGGTGCCGTCGAGAAAGTACTTCAGCGGCGCGGCCATGTTGCCGAAGCGGGTCGGACTGCCGAGGGCGAGGCCGATGCATTCGTCGAGGTCGCGGGCTTCCGCATAGGGCGCACCGCTGTCCGGCACGGCCGCAGCGGTCGCCTCGCAGACGGTCGACACCGGTGGCACAGTGCGCAGGCGCGCTGCCGCGCCGTCGACCGAATCGATGCCGCGGCCGATCTGGCGCGCCAGATTCAGCGTCGATCCGTAGCGGCTGTAATACAGGACAAGAATTTCTTTCAATGCGGGCCATCCAGCAGAATGAGGCCCGGAGTGTACAGCTTTGCCGGTCCCGATCTGCTGACGGACCTGCCACCTTCCCCAATGTCTTCACCGCTGATCGATCTTCTGATTCGTCCCTTTCATGTGCTGGGCGCGGCCGCACGGCGCCACCGCGAGGGCTGCGCCGCGCAGTCGGCGGCGGCGCTTGCATTCGCCTTGCTGTTCGCGCTGGTGCCGCTGATCGTGCTGGTGCGCCAGCTTTCGGTCTGGCTGCCGGAGGCGCTGCAGTTCGGCAAGCCGTTACAGGCCTATCTGACCGGGTCCTTGCTGCCGGACGATGCCGGATCGGCGGTGGTCCGTCACGCGACGCGTTTTGTCGCCAAGGCGCGCCGGTTGTCGCTGGTCGATCTGCTGCTCCTGCTGGGCAGCGCCTGGGTGTGGGTGCGTACCGCCGACCACGCGCTCAATGCGATGTGGCCGCAGCGACCGCCCCGGCGGCTGCGGCGTACCGCGCTGATCTATCTGACGCTGCCGGTGCTCGCACCCTTCGCGCTCGGCGCCGGGACGGCCCTGAGTCTCTACCTCGTCACCGCCTCGCTCGGCATGGTGAACGAGCCGGCCTGGGTCAAGATTCTCCTGCTGCGCAGTGCGGCAGCCCTGGTGACCGCGGGTTTCCTGCTGTTGCTGTACCGGACGCTGCCGCGTGCCGCCGTCGGACTGCGTCCGGCGCTGTGGGGCGCGGTGGTGGCGACCGTGCTGCTGACGCTGATGCAGAAGATCCTGAGCCTGTACATCGAGCACATGCCCGGTTACGCGGTGGTCTATGGCGCGCTGGCCACACTGCCGGTTTTTCTGCTCTGGCTCTACCTGTTCTGGTCCATCGTGCTGTTTGGTGCTGCGGTGACCGCTGTGCTGCACGACCGGAGCGGGCGGCACTCGGGCTGACTCAGGGGCGGCTGGCAGGATCGGATCGACCACTGTTCGTATTGGCGCTCATTTCCTCGATTTCGAACAGTTCGAAGGCTTGCGTCTGCAGGTCGAGATCGGACAGGCGAGCGTCGCCGAGCCGGTAGCGGCCACCGGAATTGTGCGCAATCAGCAGGTCGCGACCGTTGGCCTCGCCGGGCGGCAGCATGATGCAGGGGTGCGGACGGTGGCTGGTGAGCGGCGGCAGGCGCAGCGCGGGTACGGCGGTGCGCGACCCCGATGCCTCGAACACGACGGTCGCCGCCTGGGCGCCGTGGCTGAGCAGTTCCACCCCGACATCGATGGCGCCCGCACTGGCGCTGCGCGCCCAGCGCACGACACAGATCATCCAGTTGCGACTGCCGCTGCCCTTGATCAGCACCGGCAGGCCGGGCCGGACCAGGCCGGTCGGGCCGGTGTCGAGGCGCAGCGCGAAACCGTTCGGGCTGTCGTTGAGCAAGGTCCAGCCGGTGGTCTGGTTGTCCCAGTCGGCGGCTGGATCGCGCCGTTCAAGCAGGTGCCAGATGGCGTCGAAACCGATCAGCATGCGTATCGCCTGGCCACGTTCGCGCCGTGCATGCTGCCGGCGCGGCATCGCCATCCAGCGCGCCTGCAGGCGGCGCAGCAGACGTCGCGTGCGCGTCTGACCGAGACAGGCGGGCAGGTACATGTCGGCAACGTTGCCGCCCTCGTCGATCAGGTCGAGATGATGGGCCAGCACCTGACCGAGCCGCTGGCAGGAGCAGTAGAGGATGTGCGGACCGCGTTCCGGATCGGGCGCCGCCCGAAGCAGCGGCGTCGGGCCGTGATCGTGCTCGTCGTCTATCCAGAACCAGGAATCGAGGTCGCGATGCGGCGGGTTCGACTGGATCTGTACCGCGCCCGAATAGCTTCGCACGTAGTCGGCGATGTTGAAGAAATCGGCTGGCGCGAGGTGCGGCGGCTGGGCCAGTTCGAGCGCGATCAATTCGCGGTGCAGCTGTTCGGCGTCCGCCGAGCCGGCGATCTGGGTGGCCGGCGTGGCCATCATACGGGCGTGCATCAGCAGGGCGTGCGCCGTTGTCCACATGCCTGGCGGTACGTCGGCTGCGGTCAGCGTGCGCAGGGCATAGACGTCGAGCAGGCAGAGCATGGCGTGCCCTGCTACGCGCGACGGCTTGTGTGCGGCGCGCGCCTGCAGGGCGTCGAGATAGCTGCGCGCAATCTGCATCAGCGCGTCGCACAGCAGATCGGCCGCATCGCGCAGCGTGGCCTGCACCGGCAGTCCGCTGGCAGCAAGCTGCGGCTTCAGTGCCGTTGCGCAGGCCAGCGCGCGGTCATGGAAGATGTCGAGCACGCGTACCCGCGCCGGCGCGTCCATGCGCGCCTGGGCGAGCACGCCGAGGCAGGTGGCCAGCGCGGCCGCCTCGTGCCCGGGATCGCCGGCGGCGGGTGTTGCCAGCCAGTCGAGTACTGTCCCCAATGGATCCCCGGTCTTTGCCGAGCGCAAAAGGCTGTCGGGCGCGGCAGGAAGGGGGGCGGGGGCGGACATCGGGGTGGGTCGCAAGGACGTGTAGAGCGCTGATTCTAGTAAACTCGTGTTTTGTCTGCGCAGGCCATACGCCTCACTTTCCGTCCGCACCATGAACATGCCTAATTCCTCCGTCCAGTCCAAGGCCGCCATCGACCCCGCCGATCGGCTCATCGTGGCGCTCGACGTGCCCTCTGCGGACCAGGCGCGTGCCATCGTCGACCAGCTCGGTGACGCCGTCCGCTTCTACAAGATCGGCCTCGAACTGTTCATGAGCGGCAACTACTTCGAACTGCTCGATTGGTTGATCGCACGAAAAAAGAAGGTTTTCGTCGACCTGAAGTTCTTCGATGTGCCCGAAACTGTGCGCTCCGCGGTACGCGCTCTGTCGTCGAGCGGTGCCACCTTCGCGACCATTCACGGCAACCAGGCCATCATGGAAGCCGCCGGCGCCGACAAGGGGGCGCTGAAGATACTCGCCGTCACCGTGCTTACCAGCCTGGATCGGGGCGACCTCGACGATCTGGGCTTTGCCTGCGACGTCGATGCGCTGGTGCTGTCGCGCGCTCGGCGCGCGCTGGCCGCGGGCTGCGACGGGGTCGTGTCGTCGGGGCTGGAGGCGCCGCACATCCGCGCCGAACTGGGCGAGCGCATCCTGGTGGTGACGCCGGGCATCCGGCCGGTCGAGAATCGCCCGGTCGATGACCAGAAGCGCACGGTCGATGTCGCGCAGGCGCTGACCAACGGTGCCGACTACCTGGTGGTCGGGCGGCCGATCCGCAACGCGGCCGATCCGGCGGCGGCGGCCTGGCGCATGCAGGAACAGATCGCGCAGGCGCTCGGCCAGCGCTGATCGTCGGCAGGTGCGCATCATCAGCCCTTCGGATGATGATGCGCCGGACGCCCTTGCTGCATACTCGTTGCGTCTTCCCTTCCCATCGGGCTTGCCCCGCGCGCGAGTGCTGGCGTCAATACACTCGTTCTCCGCAATGACACGCGTCGGCCGCATCGGCCTCGCCGTGCGCATGCTCTTGATGCTCTGTTCATTGCTGCTGTGCGGGCTGGCGCAGGCGGCGTCCGTGCTCGTGCTCTTGAGCGAGCCGGGCGGCGCCTATGGCGAATTTGCCGAGGCGCTGAAGAACGAGCGCAGCGCCCGCGGCGGTTTCTCCTTGGCAGTGGCGACGCGGAACGATTTCAATGCCGCCTCCCTGACCGCGCACGACGCCGTGATCGCAGTCGGTGCCGGGGCCCTGCGCACTGTGGTGCAGGCGGACGTGCCCACGCCCGTGCTCAGCGTGCTGGTGCCGCAGAGCGCATTCGAGTCGATGCTGGCCGCGGGCAACACGCGCCGCTGGTCGGCCATACACATCGATCAGCCCTTCATCCGTCAGGTGGACCTGATACGCATCGCGCTGCCCGAGGCCCGACGGATCGGCGTGCTCTTCGATGCCGCCGACCCGGAGCGCCTGCAGCCCTTGAAGAACGCCGTTGCCGGCACCTCGATGCAGATTTCGAGCGGCAGTTTCACCGGCGAGTCGTCGCTGTTCGCGGCGCTGTCTCAGGTGCTCGACAACGCCGATGTCTTCCTGGCGCTGCCCGATCCGCAGGTGCATAACGCGGGAACCATACGCAATCTTCTGCTCACGTCGTTTCGTGCGCGCGTGCCGGTGGTCGGCTTCTCGGCGGCGTATGCGCGTGCCGGGGCCGTCATGTCCCTGTATTCGACGCCGGAGCAGATCGCCCGCCAGACGGCGGACGCGATCGCCTTCTGGATGCGCGAGCGCACCTGGCCGACGCCGCGCCATCCTCGACATTTCACCGTGTCGGTCAACGCGCACGTCGCGCGCTCGCTCGGGCTTCGCATCGAGGATGGCGACGCGCTGCGCGATAAACTGGTCCGCCAGGAGCGACTGCCATGAAACGCTGGGGCATTCGGCAACGCGTGCTGCTGGTCGCGCTGGCGCCGGTCGTCGTGTTCGGCATCGCGGCCGGCATTTGGATGGTGCTGCACCGGCTGGCCGAACTTGAGAATGGTCTGGTCGAGCGCGGGCGCGCGACTGCGCGGCAAGTGGCGGCCACTGCCGACTACGGGGTGTTTTCCGGCAATACCGAGTCGCTGGTGTCGCTGATCGAAGCGGCGCGTCGCGAGCGCGACGTAAGCGGCATCATGGTTTCGAGTCGTGATGGCGACCTCGTGGTGTCCGGCGGCGAACTCAGTCCGGAAGCCTACGTGCCGGGCAGGCGCCCGGCGGGGCTTGCGCTGATCGAGCTCGAACATTCGTTGATGTTCGTCGAGCCGATACTGCGCAGTGCGGTACTCGACAATCCGGACGTATTCGACGGTCTGAGCGAGATGCCGGCCGATCGGCAGCCGGTGGGCTGGGTGCTGGTCGAGGTGTCGCGCCAGCGCGTCGATGCGATGAAGGGTGATTTCATCGTCACGACGGCCATCGTCGTCGCCGCTGCGCTGCTGGCAGCGAGTGCGTTCGCGATGCGCATCAGCCAGACGGTGACCGGGCCGGTGCGCGAAGTGTCGCGCGCGGTGCGCCGCATCGGCGAGGGAGATCTTTCCGCGCGCGTTTCGGTATTTGGCGGAGGTTCGCTGCGCGTGCTGGCCGAAGGCGTGAATGGCATGGCCGAGCGCTTGCTGCGCGCACGCGACGAACTCGAGGCAAGGATTGCGGACGCCACCCGCCAGCTGCGCAGCCGCACCGACGAAGCGGAGCGCGCCAATCATGCGAAGTCGCGTTTCCTCGCCGCCGCCAGCCATGACCTGCGGCAGCCCATGCACGCGCTGGGACTGTTCGTGGCCGAACTGGCCGAGCGCCTGCGTGGATCGGAGCACCGTACGCTGATCCGGCAGATCGAGGAATCGGTCGGCGCCATGGAAGATCTGCTCGACGCCCTGCTGGACATGTCCAAGCTCGACGCCGGCGGCGTGACGGTGCGCCGGTCGGAATTTCCGCTGCAGCCCATGCTTGCCCGCATCGTCGAGGACTTTGCCGCCGATGCGCTGCAACGCGGCTTGCGGCTGAAGCTCCGGGCAACCGATCTGTGGGTCGAGTCGGACCCCTTGTTGCTCGAGCGCATCATGATCAACCTGCTGTCGAACGCGGTGCGCTACACGCAGCGCGGCGGCGTACTGGTGGTCGTACGACGGCGCGGCGCCAGTGCGGTGATCGAGGTGCGCGACTCGGGGCCGGGTATTCCGCCCGAGGCGCACGACATGATTTTCGAGGAGTTCTATCAGCTGCAGAACCCGGCGCGGGCACGCGGGCAGGGCCTCGGCTTGGGTCTTGCCATCGTGCGCCGGCTGACCGGTCTGCTCGGGCACGACGTGGCCATCCGCTCGCGAGCGGGGCGCGGCTCGGTGTTCTCGATCGAAGTGCCGGTCGTTGCGGCGCCGGTCGGACGTCATCAGACGGGCGAACCGGAGCCGCTGCAGATGCCCCTGTCAGTGTTCGTCGTGGTGATCGATGACGACCCGGGGTCGCGCACCAGCATTGCCGGCCTGCTGGCATCCTGGGGGTGCGAAGTGCTCTGCTCGGCCAACCTCTCGGAAGCGCGCGACATGATGCGACAGCGCGACAAGGTGCCGTCGCTCATCCTGTGCGACTTCCGCCTGGCTGCCGTGGCCAGCGGTATCGACGTGCTCGACGCGCTGCTGGCCGAACAGAGCGGCGACATCGCGGCCGCGCTGGTGACCGGCGACACCGATCCGCAGGTTCGTCGCATGGCCGCCGCGCGTGGCTATCCAGTGCTGCACAAGCCGGTGCGTCCGGCCCGCCTGCGTGCGCTGGTACAGCAGGTCGTGCTCAGGCAGCAGAACCCGGTCGGCTGAGTAGCGGGCGGTCCTTGCGATAACTCCGGTACTTCGCTAACATCGCGGGTTTTCCTCGTTTCGAAGGAATCGTAATGGTCGTTATTCGCCTCGCGCGTGGGGGTGCCAAGAAGCGCCCGTTCTTCAACATCATCGCCACCGACTCGCGCAATCGTCGCGATGGTCGTTTCATCGAGCGCGTCGGTTACTACAACCCGGTCGCTCCTGAAGGCACCACCAGCCTGTCGGTCAACGCCGAACGTCTGGCCTACTGGCAGAGCGTCGGCGCCCAGCTGAGCCCGACGGTTGCCCGTCTGGTCAAGCAGCAGGCGGCCTGATCAAGCACGTTTCCGAAGCAATGGTCGTACTGGGGCGCATTGCCGCTCCGTTCGGCGTGCAGGGCTGGTTGCATCTGCAGGCCTTTGGCGACGATCCGCAGTCCTGGAAGGTCATCGAGCGTTGGCTGGTCAGCGCCGATGCGGATGCCGCGCCTGAGCTCTGGCGCGAGCTCAAGCTCGATGGCTTCAAGCTGCAGGCCAAGGGGCCCATCGTCCGCTTCGAGGGCTGCAACGACCGGACCGCGGCGGAAATGCTGGTCGGCCTGTACGTTGCCGCTCAGCGCCACGATCTGCCGGATACGGAAGATGACGAGTACTACTGGGGCGATCTGATCGGCCTCGACGTCGTCAATCAGTCAGGCGTGCGGCTCGGCCGTGTAGACCGGCTGCTGGAAACCGGTGCGAACGATGTGCTGGTCGTGGTCGATGACGCGGCCGGGGCAGAAAAGCCAGCAAAGCGGCCGGTAGAGCGCCTCATCCCCTTCGTTTCGGCGGTGGTGAAGGACGTGGACCGCGAAGCAGCGGTCGTGCGTGTCGAATGGGACGCGCAGTGGTAAGTGGTGTGCAAGCGGGGCGGCCGGTCACCTTCGAGGTGATTTCGCTGTTCCCTGAAATGTTTTCAGCCATCGAACGCAGCGGCATCACGCGGCGGGCGATGGAAAGATCGTTGTGGCAGGTCCGGCATACCAATCCGCGCGATTTCGCGACGGACGCGCACCGCACCGTTGACGACCGACCCTACGGCGGTGGTCCGGGCATGGTGATGCTGGCTGAACCGTTGGCCCAGGCGATCGCAAGTTGCAAAGCGCGTCATCCGGCACCGGTCAAGGTCGTGCATTTCTCGCCGGCCGGTGAGCGCCTGACGCACCGGCGGGTGATGGATCTGGCGGCGGAACCGGCGTTGATACTGCTCTGCGGTCGGTACGAGGGCATGGATCAGCGGCTGATCGACCGCGACGTCGATCTGGAGCTGTCCTTGGGCGACTTCGTGCTGTCCGGTGGCGAGCTGCCGGCGATGGCGCTGATGGACGCGATCATCCGTCAGCTGCCGGGCGCGCTGAACGATGCAGCGTCCGCGGTCGAGGATTCCTTCGTCGGCGGGCTGCTCGATTGCCCGCACTACACCCGTCCCGAAGTCTGGGACGGCAGGCCGGTGCCCGAGGTGTTGCTGTCCGGCGACCACGCGCGGATACGTCGCTGGCGCGCCGAGCAGGCGCTGGAACTGACACGCAGGCGTCGCCCGGATCTGCTGGCGCAGGAAGAGAAGTAGTTTTTTGCAGTACGCGGACGGCGGTCGTTACGCCGTTCCCTCAACAAACGCACGCATCACGGCAAACGTGCTCTGCGGCAAGGCAATGCCATAGACCAGGAGTCAAGACATGAATCTGATCCAGCAACTCGAGCAGGAAGAAATCGCCCGTCTGGGCAAGAACATCCCCGACTTCGCGCCGGGCGACACCGTCATCGTCAACGTGAACGTGGTCGAAGGCGACCGCAAGCGTGTCCAGGCTTACGAAGGCGTCGTGATCGCCAAGCGTAACCGTGGCCTGAACTCGAACTTCATCGTCCGCAAGATTTCCAGCGGCGAAGGTGTCGAGCGTACCTTCCAGACCTACTCGCCGCTGATCGCGTCGATCGAAGTGAAGCGTCGTGGCGACGTGCGTCGCGCCAAGCTGTACTACCTGCGTGAGCGTTCGGGCAAGTCGGCGCGCATCAAGGAAAAGCTGGCCAAGCGCAGCGCGCCGAAGAGCGCAGCCTGAGATCCGGCTGGCAGCAATAGAAAAGGGACCGCGAGGTCCCTTTTTTATTGCACGCGCGTCTGGCGCTTGTCGGCACTCACTTGTGCCCAGGCGGAGTGATTGTGGATGGACTCAAAGTTCTCCACTTCCAGCGTATAGGCGCGCACCCTTTCCTCGGTGTTCAGCCGGGCGGCGATGTCGCGCACCATGTCTTCGACGAATTTCGGATTTTCGTAGGCGCGCTCGGTCACGTACTTCTCGTCCGGACGCTTGAGCAGGCCGTACAGATCACAGGAGGCCTCCTGCTCGACGATGTCGATCAGGTCCTCGACCATCAAATTGCCTTCGATGACGGCTTCGATCGTCACGTGTGAGCGCTGATTGTGTGCGCCGTACTGCGAGATTTTCTTCGAACAGGGGCACAGGCTGGTGACCGGTACCAGCACGCGCAGCGTGAAGGTATAGCCGCCGTCCGACCCGACACGGGCGGTGAAGCCGACCTCGTAATCGAGCACGCTCTGTACGCCCGATACCGGCGCCGACTTCCGGCGGAAGTAGGGAAAGCGCAGCGATATCTCGCCGCTGTCTGCTTCCAGACGATCGAGCATGGCACGGACCAGAGCCTCGAAGGCCGGGGGGGCGAGCGGGGTGTCCAGGCCATTCAGCAGTTCGACGAAGCGGGACATGTGCGTGCCCTTCAGATGGGCAGGCAGGCTGACGAAGAGGCCGCAGTTGGCCACGGTGCCCTGTACCCAGCCATCGCGGCCACGCACGCTGATCGGGTGACGGATGCCGCGGATGCCGACTTTCTCGATCGGCAGCTCGCGCGGATCCAGCGTGTTCTGGACGTCGGGAATGGCGTGCGGATCGCGAGCATTCATGCTGAACCCCTGGTTTCTCTACATGATCATTTGTTGCATGTAGATTAACATCGGGTTCTGCCCTACTCAAGCTGCGACGCACGAAAAAAAGCCCGGCAGTGCCGGGCTTTCATCTTCGCCGAGGCCGGGCGTTCAGCGCGGGAGCGCCTGTAGTGCAGCGGTCAGCTGGGCGCGCACGCCAGCTGCGTCGAGCCCGACTTCCGCGTAGAGCAATGCCGGATCCCCGTGATCGACGAAGCGATCGGGCAAGCCGATGCGCAGCACGCGACAGGACAGGCCGGCGTTGTGGATCACCCGCTCGACCTCCGCGCCGGCGCCACCGATCAGCGCGTTTTCCTCCAGCGTGACGATGAGCCGGTGCTTCTGCGCGAGCTGGATCACCAGGGCTTCGTCCAGTGGCTTGGCAAAGCGCATATTGGCAACACTGGCGTCGAACTCGTCGGCAACCGCAAGCGCCGGCGTCAGCATGGCGCCGAAGGCGAGCAGGGCGGCATCACCCTCGCCGGTGCGCCGAAGTTCGCCGCGACCGATCGGCAATGCGGTCATCGTGTCCTGTGGTACCACGCCGGGGCCGCTGCCGCGCGGGTAACGCACGGCAGTGGGCCCCTTGTGCATGTACGCGGTGTAGAGCATCTGCCGGCATTCGTTCTCGTCGCTCGGCGTCATCACGACGAGATTGGGCAGACAGAGCAGATAGGACAGGTCGAAGGCGCCGTGGTGGGTGGCGCCGTCGGCACCGACCAGACCGGCGCGGTCCAGCGCCATCATGACCGGCAGGTTCTGCAGGCAGATGTCGTGGATGAGCTGGTCGTAGGCGCGCTGCAGGAAGGTCGAATAGATCGCGACCACCGGCTTGATGCCTTCGCAGGCAAGTCCGGCGGCAAAGGTGAGCGCGTGCTGCTCGGCGATGCCCACGTCGAAATAGCGCTGCGGGTACTCGGCGGCGTAGCGCACCATGCCCGAGCCTTCACGCATCGCCGGCGTGATCGCCATCAGCTTGTCGCAGCGGGCGGCCATGTCGCACAGCCAGTCGCCGAACACCTGAGTGTAGGTCGGCTTGCCGCCACTCTTGCCGGTCTGGATGCCGGCATGGTGATCGAACTTGCCGACGCCGTGATAGAGGATGGGGTCGGCCTCGGCCAGCTTGTAGCCGTATCCCTTCTTCGTGATCACGTGCAGGAACTTCGGGCCCGGCAGTTCGCGCAGGTTCTCCAGCGTCGGGATCAGCGCGTCGAGGTCGTGGCCGTCGATCGGGCCGTAGTAATGGAAGCCGAATTCCTCGAACAGCGTGCCCGGCGTGATCATGCCCTTCACGTGTTCTTCCGCGCGCTTGGCGAACTCGCGCAGCGACGGCGCGATCTCGAGCACCTTGGCGCCGGCGCGACGGGCGGCGTTGTAGGTGTGGCCGGACAGCAGGCGGGTGAGGTACTTGTTCAGTGCGCCGACGGGCGGCGAGATCGACATGTCATTGTCGTTGAGGATGACCAGCAGGTCGGCGTCCTCGACGCCTGCGTTGTTCAGCGCCTCGAACGCCATGCCGGCAGTCATCGCGCCGTCACCGATCACCGCGATACTGTGCCGCTTCTGCCCCAGGGCGCGGGCGGCGATGGCCATGCCCAGCGCGGCGGAGATCGAGGTCGACGAATGCGCCGTGCCGAAGGTGTCGTAGGTGCTTTCGCAGCGGCGCGGAAAGCCACTCACGCCCTTGTATTGACGCAGCGTCGCCATGCCTTCCCGACGACCGGTGAGTATCTTGTGCGCGTAGGTCTGATGACCGACGTCCCAGACGATGCGGTCGTCGGGTGTGTTGTAGACGTGGTGCAGCGCCACCGTCAGCTCCACCGTGCCGAGATTGGACGACAGGTGTCCACCGGTGCGCGATACCGATTCGACCAGAAAGGCGCGCAGTTCGGTGGCGAGCTGGGAAAGCCGTCGGCTGTCGAGTTTGCGGACGTCGGCCGGCGAATCGATCGTTTCCAGCAGCGGGTAGGCGCTCATCGTGTGCAGGGATCTGTCCATATCAGTGTTTCCTCGTCAGCACGAAATCCGCCAGTTCGCGCAGGCGACGCGCCTCGTCCCCGAAGGGTGAAAGGCTGTCGATCGCTTCGGCGTGCAGCTCGCGCGCGCGCTCCCGTGCGCGCGCAAGTCCCAGCGTGCTGACGTAGGTCGGCTTGTTCGCGGCGGCGTCCTTGCCGGCGGTCTTGCCGAGTGCCTCGGTACTGGCCTCGCAGTCGAGCACGTCGTCGACCACCTGGAAAAGAAGGCCGACAGTACCTGCATAGTGGTCCAGTCGCGCCTGTGCGTCTACGTCCAGTTGTCCGCAGGCGGCTCCGAGGCGGACCGCGCAGCGGATCAGGGCGCCGGTCTTGTGGATGTGCATGAACTCGAGTTCGGCCACGCCAAGCGCGATACCGACCGAAGCCAGGTCGATCGCCTGCCCGCCGGCCATGCCGCGCGACCCCGACGCGATGGCGAGCTGGCTGACCATCCTGACGCGGGTGTCGGCGGCGACGTCGCAATGTTCGGACAACAGCAAGAAAGCGAGTGACTGCAGGCTGTCGCCCACCAGCAGCGCGGTGGCGTCGTCGTACTGCACGTGCACGGTAGGCTTGCCGCGGCGCAGCACGTCGTCGTCCATGCAGGGCATGTCGTCGTGTACCAGCGAATAGGCGTGTATCAGTTCGACCGCACAGGCGGCGGCATCGAGTGCCGCGCTCGAGGCGCCCGACAGCGCACCGGCGGCGTGACAGAGCAGCGGACGCACGCGCTTGCCGCCGCCAAGGACTGCGTAGCGCATTGCATCGTGCAGTCGTGACGGCGCTACCGCCGCGGCGGGCAGGAAGCGGTCGAGTGCGGTTTCAGTGCGCGTCTGGACGGCAGCGACCCAGTCGGCGAAAGAGGGTACGGCGTCAGTCATGATCGCCATCGCCAACCGGCAGGTCGCGCAGCAGACCGTCCTCCAGCATCTGCACCTTCTGTTCGGCCGCGCTGAGCGCGGTCTGACAATGGCGCACCAGTTCGACGCCGCGCTGGTAGCGTTCGAGCGCACCGTCCAGCGGCAGCTTGCCGTCCTCCATCGCACGCACGATGGCTTCGAGTTCTTCGATCGCCTGCTCGAAGCTGGCGGGTGCGGAAGCCGCTTCTGCTTTTCTGGTCATGCTGATTGGGGCGTCGGGCAAACTCTGAAAAATAGCTGATCCACATCAGCCGGTCAAACGCGCAAGTGGTTATACTGCCCGGCTTTGTCACGCGTTTGCGTGCATCGTCCGTGGTCGCATGAATCCCTGCGCCGCGGGGTCCGCGATGGCAGGCACGCGGTTTTCCAACTTTGACTTCGGGGGTTGGGGAATGTCCGATATACAGTCCATTACCCGTCTTGAACCGGCGCAATCGCAGTTTCCGGTTTCCTGGTACTTCGATCAGCCGTTGTTCGAACTCGAGAAGCGCGTGCTTTTCGACAACGGACCGGGCTATGTGGGCCATGAGTTGATGGTGCCGAACGTCGGCGACTATCACACCCTCGGCTGGGCCGACGATGCGCTGATGCTGGTGCGCAACGAGGCCGGCATCGAACTGCTGTCCAATGTGTGCCGCCATCGTCAGGCCCTGATGATGAAGGGGCGCGGCAACACGCCAAACATCGTCTGCCCGGTGCACCGCTGGACTTACGACACGCGCGGCGAACTGCTGGGCGCGCCACACTTCCCGAACACGCCCTGCCTGAACCTGAAGCGCGAGCCGCTGCAGAACTGGAAGGGACTGCTGTTCTCCGGAAAGCGCGACATCGCCGCCGATCTGGCCGGCATGGAGGTCGCTCCCGCGCTCGACTTCTCGGGCTACATGCTCGACCACGTCGAGATGCACCAGTGCAACTACAACTGGAAAACCTTCATAGAGGTCTATCTCGAGGACTACCACGTCGAGCCCTTCCACCCGGGGCTGGGCAAGTTCGTCACCTGCGAGGACCTGAGCTGGCAGTTCGCGCGCGACTATTCGGTGCAGCGCGTCGGCGTGAACAACCGTCTGGCGCGTCCTGGCACGCCGGCCTACGAGCGCTGGCACCGCGCGGTGCTCGACTTCTACCGGGGCGAAGTGCCGCCGCACGGTGCGATCTGGCTGACCTACTACCCGAACATCATGGTCGAGTGGTATCCGCACGTGCTCGTCGTGAGCACCCTGTATCCGCAGTCGGTCGATCGCACGATGAATGTGGTCGAGTTCTACTACCCGGAAGAGATCGTGCTGTTCGAGCGCGAATTCATCGAAGCCGAGCGCGCGGCCTATATGGAAACGGCGCGCGAGGACGACGAGATCGGCGAGCGCATGGACGCTGGCCGGCGCGCGCTGATGAAGCAGGGCCGTTCCGAGGTCGGCCCCTACCAGTCGCCGATGGAAGACGGCATGCAGCACTTCCACGAGTGGTACCGGCGCGAAATGGTGGACTATCTTTGAGCGCAGCACGGTACAGCGGGCGTGACGGGGCACTTCGGTGCCCCGTTTTCTTGCCGGAGCAGGCGTCGTGAAGTCCTTGTGGATGGTGGCGGCCAGCCTGCTGTTCGCGTCCATGGGCGTTTGCGTGAAGCTGGCCAGCGAGGCGCTGCCCGCCTCCGAGATCGCTTTCTACCGTGCCTTCATTTCCTTGGCGCTGATCGCTGCCGTCATGCGCCTGCGCGGCGCGTCGTTCGCAACGCCGCACGCGGCAATGCATCTGAAACGCGGCGTGTCGGGGGCCATTTCGCTCATTCTCTATTTCCAGGCGATCGCGCTGCTGCCCTTGCCCACGGCCGTGACCCTGAACTACACCTCGCCGCTGTTCATGGCGGCCTGGCTGGGCTTCACCGTCAGTGGAGAGTTGTCGAAGCCGGTCGCGCTGGCGCTGGTGACCGGCTTTGCCGGCGTCGTTCTGGTCCTGCAGCCGACGCTGGACAGCGAGCAGTGGGTCGGCGGCCTGTGCGGCCTCGCTTCGGGGATGATCGCGACGATGGCTTATCTGAGCGTACGCGACCTCGGTCAGCTGGGTGAGCCGGAATGGCGCACCGTCCTGTACTTCTCGCTCTGCTCCTCGGTGTTCGGCGCCGTGTGGGCGCTGATCGACGGCGGCTTTCACCTGCCGGATCAGCGCACCTGTGCGCTGCTGCTGGGCGTCGGCGTGTTCGGCGCCGCAGCCCAGCTCTGCATGACCACGGCGTACAAGGGCGGGCGCACGCTGGTGTCGGCCAGTCTGGCCTACACCACGGTGGCCTTCTCCACGCTTTACGGCGTGCTGCTGTGGAACGATGTGCCGTCCGCTGCGGTCTGGCTGGGCATGGTGCTGATTGTCGCAAGCGGCGTGCTGGCGATGCTCAATCCGCCGCCGGCGAAGCTATAGTCGAAGTGCGGGGCGCGCCCCGCCTCTGTGTCGGCAGACCCCTGGAGGGAAGAAAAATGATCACGAGCGAATACAGCGGCAACCTGGTGACGGTGACGGCCTTCGGCGAATTCACGCTGGCCGACTATCGGGAGTTCGAGGATCTGGTCAATTACCGGATCAAGTTCGAAGGCGTCGTGAACCTGCTGATAGACCTGCGGCAGATGACCGACTTCACGCTCGACATGGCGCTCGAGGAACTGCGGTTCGCACGCGCGCACAGCCACGATTTCGGACGGGTCGCAGTGATCGCCGGCACGCCGTGGGTGGCGTGGACGGCCTGGCTGTCGCAGGTGTTCGTCGACGCCGACGTGACCGTGTTCGACGACGAAGCGGCTGCGCGCGACTGGCTTGCGGAGACCGTCTGAACGATGAGTGTGCTCATTTCCGCGGCCGAACTGACCGCCTCGGCGGGCGATGCCCGCCTGGTCATCGTCGATTGCCGTCACGATCTTGCGCAGCCGGAATCCGGCGAGGCGGCGTGGCGCGAAGCGCACATCCCCGGCGCGCTGTTCATGCATCTGGATCGCGACCTGTCGGCGCCGAAGACTGGCCGCAACGGTCGCCATCCGCTGCCGTCGCCACAGGATTTCGCTAGGCTGCTCGGGGCGCGCGGCATTTCGCCGGCGCACCGCGTGGTGGCCTATGACGACGCCGGCGGCATGTTTGCGGCCCGCCTGTGGTGGATGCTGCGCTGGGTCGGTCACCGCGACGCCGCGGTGCTCGATGGTGGCCTGAGCGCGTGGAAGGCGTTCGGCGGCGCGCTCGACACGACGGTGCGCGATCTGCCACCCACCGACTATCCGCTTGGCGCGGTCGAACCGACGCTGGACGCCGACGCCGTGCTCGCCAGTCTGCGCAGCGGCGGACGCCTGCTGGTCGATGCCCGCGCGCCCGACCGCTTCCGCGGCGAAAACGAGACGCTGGACCCGGTCGGCGGCCATATTCCCGGTGCGGTGAACCGCTTCTTCAAGCTCAATATCGGCGACGACGGCCGCTTCAAGCCGGCAGACGTGCTGCGCGCAGAGTGGCGTGAACTGATCGGCGGCCGCGATCCGGCCTCGTTGATCATGCAGTGCGGCAGCGGCGTTACCGCCTGCCACAACCTGCTGGCGCTCGAAGTGGCCGGCCTGTCCGGGGCGCAGCTCTATCCCGGTTCGTGGAGCGAGTGGTGCAGCGATCCGGCGCGGCCGATGACGCGCTGAGCGACGACCGCGTCGCGGAAGTGCTGCTCGCACGGGTCGCCGGGCGTGCGCCCGGGCGCTCGATCTGTCCGTCCGAAGTCGCGCGCGTGCTGTCGCCCGACGACTGGCGTCCGCTGATGCCCAAGATCCGCGACGTCGCCCGCCGGCTGGCGCGTGAAGGTCGCGTCGTCGTCACCCAGGGCGGCGACGTGCGAGATCCGGATGCCGACTGGCGCGGGCCGATACGCATCGCTCAGCCGCCGCTCAGCGCGTCCGGCTCGATCTGAGCGAACTGTTCGCCGAGATGGTCGAGCAGGCGCCTGACCCGTAGCGGCATGTGCCGGCCGGCCGGCAGCATTGCGTGCAGCGGGAAATCCTCGCCGCGCCAGTCGGTCAGCAGTTCGACCAGGCGCCCGGCGTGCAGGTCGTCCACCACGTCCAGCCGTGCCTTGGTGGCGATGCCCAGACCCTGCAGCACCCACTGGCGCACCAGTGCGCCGTCGTAGGCGAGCCGGTTGCCCTGCACGCGCACGGTCGTGTCGACGCCACCCCGCTCGAAGCGCCAGGCCAGATGCGGGCGTCCGCTGCGATAGAGCGCGATGCAGTTGTGCCGCGCCAGGTCGGAGGGTTGCTGCGGCGCGCCGTGCCGAGCGATGTAGTCGGGTGAGGCCACCACCACTCGTCGCGTCACATGCAGCCGGCGAGCCACCAGTGACGAGTCCGGCAGTTCGCCGTAGCGCACCGCCAGATCGACCCGCTCGCGTACCAGATCCTGCAGCGTGTCCGACACATAGAGTGCCAGCCGCACGCCCGGGTGCTGTTCGATGAAGCTGTCCAGCATGGCCGACAGCGCGCCGCGGCCGAGGTCCGACGGTGCGGCGAGATGGATGTCGCCGGACAGCGTTTCGCGGCCTGCGCCGAGCAGTGCGCGCGCGTCGTCGATGTCGCCCAGTGCGCGCCGGGCGTGGTCGCGCAGCAGTTCGCCCTCGGCGGTCAGCCGCATCGATCGGGTCGAGCGCTCGACCAGCCGAGCGCCGAAGGCCGATTCGAGCCGCTTCAGCGCTGCGCTGGCAGCGGCCGGTGTCAGCTGCAACTGCCGTGCGGCGGCGCTGAGCGAGCCGGCGTCGGCGATGCGTACGAACAGTTCGAGCTGGGAAAGCGTCAGATCACGCGGATTCATGGCGGCTCGATTTTCAAGAATCGTTTGAATATGTATTGAGTGCGGGCTGGATTATCAATCGATCTGCCAGTCTGTAGCATGCCTCGACAAACTGGACAGGAGTTGCAGCATGAAAGCCGTTGCATTCAGAGAAAATCTGCCGGTCGAGCGTGAGGACTGCCTGGTGGATGTCGAGCTCGCCCGGCCCGAGGCCCGCGGCCGCGATCTGCTCGTGCGCATCGAGGCGGTCGCGGTCAATCCGGTCGATACCAAGGTGCGTCGCTTCCACGCGCCGCCGGCCGACGGTGCCTGGCGCGTGCCCGGCTGGGACGCGGCCGGCGTGGTCGAGGCGGTGGGCGAGCAGGTCACGCGCTTTCGCCCGGGCGATCTCGTCTGGTACGCCGGTGACCTGACCCGACAGGGCAGCAACGCCGAGTTCCAGGCGGTGGATGAACGCCTGGTCGGTCGCATGCCATCCTCCCTCGGTTTTGCCGAGGCGGCCGCATTGCCGCTGACCGCGATCACCGCGTGGGAACTGCTGTTCGACCGGCTGCAACTGCGTGACGCTGAAGGCCGGTTGCTCATCGTCGGCGCTGCCGGTGGTGTCGGCTCGATCATGATCCAGCTTGCCCGGGTGCTGACCCGCACGACGGTGATCGCCACGGCGTCGCGCAGCGAGACCGCCGACTGGGTGACGCAGCTCGGTGCGCACCACGTGATCGATCACCGCCGTCCGCTCGCCGAAGCGCTGCGCGACGCCGGTATCGAATCGGTCACGCACGCGGCCAGCCTGACCCACACCGATCACCACTACCCGCAGATCGTCGAGGCGCTGGCGCCGCAGGGCCGTTTGGGCCTGATCGACGATCCGGCGCATCCGCTCGACGTGCTCGCACTGAAGCGCAAGAGCCTGTCGCTGCACTGGGAACTGATGTTCACGCGGTCGCTCTACCAGACCGACGACATGGCCGAGCAGGGTCGCCTGCTCGACGAGGTGGCCGACATGGTCGACGCCGGCCGCCTGCGCAGCACGCTGGGCGAGCATTTCGGTGTCATCAATGCCGCCAATCTGCGCCGCGCGCACGCCTTGCTGGAAAGCGGCCGCGCACGCGGAAAGATCGTGCTGCAGGGTTTCTGAACCTGTTTTCTTCCGGGGCGCTGCCCAGGTCGCGACCCCAACCCCATCCATAAATGGAGAACCGAATGACCACGCTGTTCGAACCGACCCGACTGGGTGACATCGCCCTCGCCAATCGCATCGTCATGGCGCCGCTGACGCGCAACCGCGCCCAGGCCGGCAATGTGCCGGGGCCGCTCACCGTCGAGTACTACCGCCAGCGCGCGAGTGCCGGCCTCATCATCGCCGAGGCGACACAGATTTCGCCGATGGCGCAGGGCTATCTCGACACCCCGGGCATCCACTCGGCCGAGCAGGTCGCCGGCTGGCGCAAGGTGACGGATGCGGTGCATGCCGCGGGCGGTCGCATCGTGCTGCAGCTGTGGCACGTCGGACGCATTTCGCATACCTCGCTGTTGCCGAGCGGTGCGGCGCCGGTGTCCTCGACCGCGCGTCGGCCCAATGCGCAGACCTACACGAAGGAGGGTTTCGTGCCGGTGTCCGAACCCCGGGCGCTGCGTGACGACGAACTGCCGGGCATCGTCGACGACTACCGTCGCGCCGCGCGCAATGCGATCGACGCCGGTTTCGACGGCGTCGAGGTGCACGCCGCCAACAACTACCTGCTGGACCAGTTCATGCGCGACAGCGTGAATGACCGCAGCGGTCCCTATGGCGGTTCCATCGACAACCGCATCCGCCTGGTCGTCGAGGTGATGCAGGCGGTGGCGGCGGAAATCGGTGCGGCGCGCACCGGCATCCGTCTGTCGCCAATCACCACCTTCAGCGACACGGCGCGCGACAGCCATCCGCAGGCGCTGTACGGCCGCCTGGTCGAAGTGCTAGCGCCGCTGGGCCTGGCTTTCGTACACATGATCGAGGGCGAGACCGGCGGTCCGCGCGAACCGGCGGATCTGGCGCAGCCTTTCGACTACGACGCGCTGAAGAAGGCTTTCGGCGGTGGCTGGATCGTGAACAACGGCTTCGATCGCGCCAGTGCGGAGGCGAAGGTGGCCGCGGGCGCGGCCGACGCGATCGCCTTCGGCAAGCCTTTCATCTCGAATCCGGATCTGGTGCGCCGGCTGCGCGACAACGCGCCGCTGAATCCGCTGCGCGCCGAGCTGATGTACGGCGGCGGCGCCGAGGGCTACACCGACTACCCGGCGCTCGCCTGACGCCGTTTCAGGCTAATCGTCGCCGGCCGGTTCGGGCCGCGTCCACAGCCAGCTGGCGACGACGATGAGGATGAGCCACACGCTGCCGCGCACCCAGGGCGGCACCGGGCTGAACCACAGCGTGGTGGCGCTGAACAGCATCATCACGCTGGCCAGCCACTTGGCGCGACGCGGCACTGCGCCGTGCGTGCGCCAGTGGATGATGTGTGGTCCGTACGTCGGATGGGCGAGCAGCTTCGCCTCCAGCGCCGGCCAGCCACGGCCGGCGGCCCAGGCGGCGAGCAGCAAGAAGGGCACGGTCGGCAGTACGGGCAGGAAGGCGCCAATGACGCCCAACAGTACCGACACCGCGGCGAGCAGCCGCCACAGCATCTGACGGGTCCAGTGGATCAAGACGGGCAGGGCGTGATGCGAAAGCCGCATTGTGCCGCAGGCCGGCGCGCGGCGCAGGCCGCAAGTCAGTCCATGAGGTGGGCCGGCCGGGATGCTCGCGGGAACGTCCGTGCTTCAGGGCAGGGCGCGGCGATCCACGCCGCAATCGCGAGCAAGCTCTCTCCCACGGAACCGACGACTGCGCCTGAGTTGTTGCAGGCGCCGGTCCTGAGCGGGCCTTGCCGGTGGGCGGTTCTGTGAAAAGTTATGGGGCCGTAATGCGGACGCTTCCCTTCATCGCCTGAGATCCAGCGTGAACGGGAAGTTCGGGTTGCGTTCCTCGGGCGGGGCGGACACCTGGCCCGGCGTGTGGCCCATGGCGAAAAAGCGCGCCAGCCGGCGGCCTTCCGCTTCGTAGGAATTAACCGGGAAGGTTTCGAAATTGCGGCCGCCCGGGTGGGCGACGTGGTACTGGCAGCCGCCCATCGAACGCTTCATCCAGTCGTCCACAAGGTCGAACACCAGTGGGCTGTGCGGCGGAATGGTCGGGTGCAGGCAGGTCGCCGGCTGCCATGCGCGGTAGCGCACGCCGGCGACGAATTCGCCGACGCGCCCGGTGGGCTGAAGCGGAATGCGCCGGCCATTTACCGCCAGCACGTGGCGGTCGTCCACCAGCCCCTGCACCTTCACCTGCAGCCGCTCGACCGAGGAGTCGACATAGCGCACGGTGCCGCCGGGTGCGCCTTCCTCGCCCATCACGTGCCACGGTTCGAGCGCACTGCGCAGTTCGACCTGCACATTGCGCGCGGCGAAGGCACCCATCTTCGGGAAACGGAACTCGAAGTGCGGCGCGAACCAGTCAAGCTCCATCGTGTAGCCGAAGCTGCGCAGCTCGTCGACGACGTCGCGCAGATCGTCCCAGACGAAGTGCGGCAGCATGTAGCGGTCGTGCAGTTCGGTGCCCCAGCGCTTCAGGCGCGCCGGCTGGTAGGGCTGCTGCCAGAAGCGGGCGATCAGCGCGCGCAGCAGCAGCTGCTGGGTCAGGCTCATGCGCGCGTGCGGCGGCATTTCGAAGGCGCGCATTTCGAGCAGGCCGAGGCGGCCGGTCGGGCCATCCGGCGAGAACAGCTTGTCGATGCAGAACTCGGTGCGGTGCGTGTTGCCGGTCGAATCGACCAGCAGATTGCGCAGGATGCGGTCGATCAGCCAAGGCGGTGTATAGCCCATGTCGCGCGTGCGGCGCTCGATTTCGGCGAAGGCGATCTCGATCTCGTACACCGCGTCGTTGCGCGCCTCGTCGATGCGCGGGGCCTGGCTGGTCGGGCCGATGAACAGGCCGGAGAACAGGTAGGACAGGGATGGATGGTTGTGCCAGTAGCTGATCAGGCTGCGCAGCAGGTCGGGTCGGCGCAGGAAGGGCGAGTCGGACACGGTCGCGCCGCCGAGCACGAAGTGGTTGCCGCCGCCGGTGCCGCTGTGGCGGCCGTCGATCATGAACTTTTCCGTGCCGAGCCGGGTTTCGTGCGCCGCTTCGTACAGGAAGGTGGTGCCGGCCACCATGTCGTCCCATGAGTGGTAGGGCTGGATGTTCACCTCCAGCACGCCGGGGTCGGGGGTGATGCGCAGCACTTCGAGGCGGGCGTCGCGCGGCGGCTCGTAACCTTCGAGCACGACCGGGTGGCCGCAGTCGGCAGCGGTCGCCTCGATCGCGGTCACCAGCTCGAGGTAATCCTCCAGTGCCGTCAGCGGCGGCATGAACAGGTACATGACGCCGTGGCGCACCTGCGCACACAGTGCGGTGCGGGTGATCCAGGCGGCGGACTCGAAGGCGTCGGGGCGGCGGTCGGTGGAGGGCGCCACCGGGCTGCCGCTGTCCGGCAGGGCATAGCCCAGACGTTGCGCGCGGTCGCCGGTCAGGCCGGCGAGCGGCGTCTGCATGCGCCAGGCGATGTCGCGCCATTGCGGCAGTGCGGTCTGCGGTGCCATCGGGTCGGCGGCATGCACCCAGGGGTAGTCGGTGGCGGCGACCCACGGTTGGGAGTCCAGCGGCAGCCGATAGCCGAGCGGCGAATCGCCCGGAACCAGATAGCAGCGCTCGGTGCGCAGGAACCACGGACCGCTCTGCCAGGCGTCGCCGGCCGGCGTACGTGCCAGCGGCAGCACGTGGCCGACCACGCTGTCCAGGCCCTGGTCGAACACACGGCGCATGCGCTCGCGTTCGAGCGGATCGTCCAGCCGGGCGTCGAAGGGATCGACGTTCACTGGCAGCTTGCGCTCGCGCCACAGGTAGTACCAGACATCCTCGTAGGCCGGGAAGGCGTGCTTGCCGTCGATGCCGAGGCGGGCCGCCAGTACGTTGAGGAAGCGCGCCGCGTCGCCTTCGGTCAGTGCGTAATCGACGGATTCGTCGGCGAACAGGCCGGAATCCGTCCAGATCTGTTCGCCGTCGCGGCGCCAGAAGCAGCTGAGCGACCAGCGCGGCAGCTGTTCGCCCGGATACCACTTGCCCTGACCGTAGTGCAACAGACCGCCCGGCGCGTAGCGCGCCTTCAGCTTGGCCAGCAGTTCGGCGCCAAGCAGGCGTTTTGTCGGCTTTTCCGGCGGCGAGTCGGCGGTGGTGTTCCATTCGGCGCCGTCGCGGTCATCCACCGACACGAAGGTGGGCTCGCCGCCCATGGTCAGTCGCACGTCGTGCAGCTTGAGATCGGCGTCGATGCGGTGGCCCAGCGTTTCGATCCGCGACCACTGCGCGTCGCTGTAGGGCTTGGTCACGCGCGGTGCTTCCCACACGCGCTCGACCTTCATGTGGTGTTCGAACTCCGACTCGCACTTCTCGCTGAAGCCGCTGACCGGCGCGGCCGACGACGGTTCGGGCGAACAGGCGAGCGGAATGTGGCCTTCGCCGGCGAACAGGCCGGAAGTCGGGTCCAGTCCGATCCAGCCGGCGCCCGGCAGATACACCTCGCACCACGCGTGCAGATCGGTGAAATCCTTCTCCGGGCCGCTCGGGCCGTCCAGCGATTTCACGTCCGGCGTCAGCTGTATCAGGTAGCCGGACACGAAGCGCGCAGCCAGGCCGATGTGGCGCAGCACCTGCACCAGCGCCCAGGCCGAGTCGCGGCAGGAGCCGCTGGCCTTCTGCAGCGTTTCCTCCGGCGTCTGCACGCCAGGCTCCATGCGGATGAGGTAGCGGATGTCGTTCTGCATCTGCTGGTTCAGCGCGACCAGGAAGTCCACGCTGGCACGCCCGCCGTTGCACAGCGCCCGCGCGTTATCGACCCAGCGCGAGAACTTGGGCGCGTTGTCGCGGCCGAGCGGCAGTTTCACCAGATAGGGCGTCAGTTCGTGCGTCTGCTCTTCGCTGTAGCCGAATGGAATCTTTTCCGCTTCCGGTTCGAGGAAGAAATCGAAGGGGTTGATGACCGACATTTCGGCCACCAGGTCGATCTCGATGCGCAGTTCGCGCGTGCGCTCCGGGAACACGATGCGGGCGAGATAGTTCGACTGCGGGTCCTGCTGCCAGTTGATGAAGTGCTCGCCCGGCGTCGCCTTCAGCGAGTAGGACAGGATGGGTGTGCGCGCGTGCGGCGCCGGACGCAGTCTGACCACCTGCGGGCTGAGCATGACCGGACGGTCGTAGCGGTAGTGGGTGACGTGGTTCAGCGCGACGTGGATGGACACGGAGGACTCCGGTTGCATGCTGGAAAGGGGTTGGTGGCTTCAAGCAATTAGTGTGCGCAAGCCAAGTGCATGATTTTCAGACGGTTTTGTTTCAGCGTCCTTCCGAGCTTGGGGCGGCCGGCGTGTGTGCGCACCGGCACTGTGCATCAGTGGAAAGTCCGTCATCGCTATTTGAGGCCGATCCGGCGCGCGAGCTTGTGTAGATTGCTCGGGTCGACGTCCAGCCGCCGGGCGGCGTCGGCCCAGTTACCGCCGCAGGCGTCGAGCGCCGCTCGCACCAGCCGCCGTTGCGTCGCGTCGACGGCGTCGCGCAGCGGCATCAGGGTGACAGGTATCGCTTCTTCGGTGGGCCGGGGGGGCATGACGCCAGGCAGCGCCGGGCCGTCCAGGTCGAGCAGTTCGGCCGGCAGCGACACGATGTCGGTGCGCGCAGCGCCACGGCTCACCACCTTCAGCGCCGCGCGGCTGATCACGTGTTCCAGTTCGCGCACATTGCCCGGCCACGGATAGCGACAGAGCGCGTCTTCCGCCTCGGGCGACAGACGCAGGCTGCGCAGGCCGAGACGGGCGCGGTTCAGTTCGAGGAAGCGGCCGGCCAGCAGCAGCACGTCGCTGCCACGCTCGCGCAGCGGCGGTATCGGTACCGGGTACACGGAAAGCCGGTGATAGAGGTCGGCGCGGAAGGCGCCGTCACGCACGCTTTCGCGCAGCGTGCGGTTGGTCGCCGCGATCACGCGCACGTCGACGCGCCGGGGCTGGTCGGCGCCTAGGCGCTGGATTTCGCCGTTCTGCAGCGCGCGCAGCAGCTTGGCCTGTACGGTCAGCGGCAGTTCGCCGACCTCGTCGAGGAACAGCGTGCCGCCGTCGGCCGCCTCGAAGCGTCCCGGGCGGTCCGTGGTGGCGCCGGAGAAGGCGCCTTTCACGTGACCGAACAGTTCGCTTTCGGCCAGCGATTCCGGCAGCGCCGCGCAGTTAACATGGACCAGCGGCTGCGCGGCGCGGCGCGAATGGCGGTGCAGGTGGCGCGCGAACAACTCCTTGCCGACGCCGGTTTCGCCGAGCAGCAGCACCGGCAGCTCGGACTCGGCGACCACCTTCAGTTCGTGCAGCAGACGCTGGATCACGTCGCTGTGGCCGATGATCTCGGCCTCTTCCGCCGTGGCGCGCGCGTCTGCCGGTTCGCCGCCACGCGACAGGCGCAGCGCGTGCAGGTCCTGTTCCAGCCGGGTCACGCGTACCGCCGCTTCGACCAGCAAAGTGAAGCGACGCAGGTCGTCGCGCGCCGCCTCGGTGAAGGTGCCGGTCTGCAGTGCGTCGAGCGTCAGCGCGCCCCAGGTCTGTCCCTCGACGTGCAGGCTGGTGCCCATGCAGTCATGCACCGGCAGTGGCTCGCCGATGCGGGTGTCGAGCAGACCGTCATAGGGGTCGGGCAGCGTGCTGTCGTGATCGAAGCTGGTGATGTCGCGGCGCGACAGGATGGTGGCCAGTCGCGGGTGCTGACCGACGACGAAGCGCCGGCCCAATGTTTCGCGCACCAGTCCGTCGACCGCCAGCGGACGCAGGCTGTCTTCCTCCAGTTTCAACAGCGCCACCGCGCCACAGCCGAAGTGGGCGCGCAGGCTGGATACCAGACGCTGCAGGCGCACCGCGGGCGGCAGTTCCGACACGAGGTCGGCGAGCAGCAGGGATTCCATCATGGTTCTAATGACCCTTTAAGGGTTTTTAATACCTCACTTGGTGAGGGTCGAAAATACCTTAATTTTCGCAGCTTGTTGATTTCATTTGATCGATTCACATGGCCCGGACCTTGCGGAGTGAGGGTGTCTTCTTCCACACGAGGCTCTCGCCATGAACCTGATCGACCAATCCCTCGGCGCGCTGGCGCGCAGCATTCCCGGTGCCACCCAGGTGTTTCACGAACACAAGCTCGATTTTTGCTGCGGCGGCAAGCACAGCTTGCAGGAAGCGGCAGCCGAGCGCGGCATCGACGTGCAACCCATCGTCGATCGCCTGCGCACCCTTTCGTCGTTGGCCACGCGCGAGGAACGCGACTGGCGCACGGTGCCGGCGGCCACGCTGATCGAGCACATCCTGGTCCGCTTCCATGACCGCCATCGCGAACAGTTGCCGGAGCTGACCCGCCTTGCGCGCCGGGTCGAGCAGGTGCACGGCGATCGCCCGGACTGCCCGAACGGCCTCGCCGATCATCTGGCAACGATGCAGCAGGAACTGGAAAGCCATATGCAGAAGGAAGAACAGGTGCTGTTCCCGATGCTCGCCCGCGGACACGCGGCGGCGCTGCAGGGGCCGGTCACGGTGATGCGCAACGAGCACGACCAGCACGGTGAAGCGCTGCAGCGGCTGGAAGCGCTGACCGATGACATCACGCTGCCGCGTGGCGCCTGCAATACCTGGCGCGCGCTCTACGTCGGCCTGGCCGCGCTGCGCGAAGACCTGATGGAACACATCCACCTGGAGAACAACATCCTGTTCGAAGGGCTGAATCCGGCACCGGCCGAGGCGGAGACCGCTCATGGGTAACTATCGCAAGCTGTGGTTCATGCTGATCGGCGTGCTCATCGTCACCTTCTCGCTGCTCGGGTACTACGGCGTCGAGGTGTATCGCAGCGCGCCGCCGATACCGCAGCAGATCGTCAGCGACGACGGCCGCGTGCTGTACACGCACGATGGCATTCTCGACGGGCAGACCGCCTGGCAGTCGGTCGGCGGCATGCAGCTCGGCTCGATCTGGGGCCATGGCGCCTACCAGGCGCCGGACTGGACCGCGGACTGGCTGCACCGCGAACTGCTGGCTTGGCTGGATCTGGCGGCGCAGGACGCGCACGGCAAAACGTATGCCGAACTCGACGCCGACACGCAGGCACTGCTCGCCGCGCGTCTGAAGCGCGAGTACCGGCGCAACACCTACGACGCCGCAAGCGGCATCGCCACCGTATCGACGCTGCGTGCGAAGGCGATCGAGCGCACCGCCGACTACTACGCCGAGCTGTTCGGCGATGCACCGGCGCTGCAGGGCTCGCGCGAAAGCTACGCGATGAAGGAAAACACGCTGCCCGATCCGCAGCGGCGCGCGCAGCTTGCCGGCTTCTTCTTCTGGACCGCCTGGGTGGCGGCGACCGAGCGGCCCGGCACCAGTGCCACCTACACCAACAACTGGCCGCACGAACCGCTGATCGGCAATGCGCCGACCGCGGAGAACGTGGTGTGGTCCATCGTCAGCGTGGTGGTGATGATGGCCGGCGTCGGCTTCCTGATCTGGGGCTGGTCCTTCCTGCGCAAGCAGGACGAGAGCGACCCGGCCGCGCCGGCGCAGGACCCGCTGTCGCGCGTCGCGCTGACGCCGTCTCAGCGCGCGCTCGGCAAATACCTCTTCCTGGTGGTGGCGCTGTTCGTGTTCCAGGTGATGCTGGGCGGCTTCACCGCGCACTACACCGTCGAGGGTCAGACCTTCTACGGAATGGACGTGTCGCAGTGGTTCCCGTATTCGCTGGTGCGCACCTGGCACATCCAGAGCGCGCTGTTCTGGATCGCCACCGGCTTCCTCGCCGCCGGGTTGTTCCTGGCGCCGCTGATCCACGGCGGGCGCGATCCGAAGTACCAGAAGCTGGGCGTGGACGTGCTGTTCTGGGCGCTGGTCGTGGTGGTCGTCGGCTCCTTCGTCGGCAACTACCTGGCGATCGCGCAGGTCATGCCGCCGGAGCTGAACTTCTGGCTCGGCCACCAGGGCTACGAGTACGTCGACCTCGGCCGCGTATGGCAGATCGGCAAATTCGTCGGCGTCGCGCTGTGGCTGGTGCTGATGCTGCGCGGCATGGTGCCGGCGCTGCGCACGCCTGGCGGCGACAAGAATCTGCTGGCGCTGCTGACCGCGTCGGTGGTGGCGATCGGCCTGTTCTACGGTGCCGGCTTCGCCTACGGCGAGCGCACTCACCTGTCGGTGATGGAGTACTGGCGCTGGTGGGTCGTGCACCTGTGGGTCGAAGGCTTCTTCGAAGTGTTCGCCACCACCGCACTGGCCTTCATCTTCTCGACGCTCGGCCTCGTTTCCGGCCGCATGGCGACGGCGGCCAGCCTGGCCTCGGCTTCGCTGTTCATGCTGGGCGGCGTGCCCGGCACCTTCCACCATCTGTACTTCGCCGGCACGACCACGCCGGTGATGGCGGTCGGCGCCTCGTTCAGCGCGCTCGAAGTGGTGCCGCTGGTCGTGCTCGGTCACGAGGCGTGGGAGAACTGGCGCCTGAAGGACCGCGCGCCGTGGATGGCCAGGCTGAAGTGGCCGCTCATGTGCTTCGTCGCGGTGGCGTTCTGGAACATGCTCGGTGCCGGCGTATTCGGCTTCATGATCAACCCGCCGATCTCGCTCTACTACGTGCAGGGACTGAACACGACGCCGGTGCATGCACATGCCGCACTGTTCGGGGTGTATGGCTTCCTTGCGCTGGGCTTCACGCTGCTGGTGCTGCGTTACGTCCGGCCGCAGCTGGAGTTTGGCGAGCGTCTGATGAAGACCGGCTTCTGGGGGCTCAACGTGGGTCTGGTGCTGATGATCGCCACAAGCCTGCTGCCGATCGGCCTGATCCAGTTCCACGCCAGCGTCAGTCAGGGGCTGTGGTACGCACGCAGCGAGGAATTCATGCAGCAGCCGCTGCTGGAAACGCTGCGCTGGGTGCGCACCTTCGGCGACGTGGTGTTCATCGTCGGCGCACTGGCAGTGGCCTGGCAGGTGGTGAGCGGCGTGTTCGGACGCTCCGGCCGCGCCCCGGCTCCGACCGCCGCGCTGGCAGGTGCCCGCCGATGAACTGAGCACCACCGACCTCCCTCCTTGTCGTCACGCATCGACAAGGTTGGGGCGCCGCGCCGCAAGGCCGGCGCCCCTCTTTTCTTCGTCGCGGTACTTTTCCCCCAGGGGTCGCGAGCTGGTTCTGCCCGTCCCGCAGAGAGGTGAAGATCGCATGGAATGGGCATTACACTGTTGTAATGAATCCGTCCGACAAGTTGCGCGGCGACGCGACGCTGCGCTCCACCGCCTCGCTGCGCCTGCATTTCCACAATGGCGAGCGGCTGGGGCCGGGCAAGATCGAACTGCTTGAGCACCTGGCGCGCGAGCGGTCGATCTCCGGTGCGGCGCGTGCGATGGGCATGGCCTATCGGCGTGCATGGCTGCTGATCGACGACATGAACCGCATGTTCGCCGAGCCGGTGGTGAAGACCTACCCAGGGCGCTCGCAGGGCGCCGGTGGTGCCGAACTGACGCCGTTCGGCGAGCGGCTGATCGCGGTGTTCCGCGCCGCCGAACGGCGCACGTCCGATGCCGTCGCGCTGCAGCTGCGCGAACTGGACGAAGCGCTCAATCCGCAGCCGGCGGTGCCTGCGCAGCGTCAGGACGCGGACGTCGGTTGAAGCCAACGCTGCGGCTGTCCAGCGCCACCGATTTCACCATCACCCACACCGCGGTGCCCGGCTGCAGTCCGAGCCGGTCGCAGGATTCGCGCGTGACCAGCGCACGCAGCGAACTGCTGCCAAGATCGACCGCGACATCGGCGTACGGCCCTTCACGCGGCGTGATGCCGATGACACGGCCCGGCAGCTTATTCACGATGGACACGTCCATCGGTCGCGACAGCGCGAGCGCGACGTCGCGCGCACGGATGCGCACACGCACCGCGCAGCCCGGCTCAAGATCGATGCGCGGCACGCGCAGCTGGCCGTCGGTGAAGCGCAGCGTGGTCAATGCGTAGTCGTCGTTGTGCTGCAGCACCGTGCAGTCGAGCACCGAGCCCGCTTCGTAGCGACCGATCAGCGGTGAGTGCTCGGGGCGCGACATGATGTCGGCCAGTTCGCCGCTGGCGACGGTGCGGCCTTCGCTGACGATGACCAGATGGTCGGCCAGCCGCGTCACCTCCTCGATCGAATGGCTCACGTACAGCACGGGCAGCGCGAACTCCTGCGCCAGCCGTTCGATATACGGCAGTACCTCTGCCTTGCGTGGCGCGTCCAGCGAAGCAAGCGGTTCGTCCATCAGCAGCAGATCGGGCTGGCGCAGCAGCGCGCGGCCGAGCGCGACGCGCTGACGCTCACCCCCTGACAGGTGATGCGGTCGACGGTCGAGCAGGTGGGCGAGACCGAGTACGTCGATCACGCTTTCCCAGTCCACCGGGCGCGGGCCGCGTGCGCGCTTCAGCCCGTAGCGCAGGTTGCCGCTCACCGACAGATGCGGAAACAGCCGTGCATCCTGGAACACGTAGCCGACGCCGCGCGCTTCGATCGCCAGGTCGATGCCGGCGTCGGCATCGAAGAAGACGCGGTCACCGACCGCGATGCGTCCGCGCGACGGCCGGACGATGCCTGCCACGGCATTGATCAGGCTGCTCTTGCCGGCGCCGCTGCGCCCGAAGATGGCGCTGACGCCGCGCGACGGCAGCGTGACGTCGACGTCGAGGTCGAGCGCGCCCAGGCAAGTGCCGAAACGCAGCTCGATCATGGTCGTCCCAGCCAGCGCTGCGTGCGCCGGTTCAGCCATTCAGAGAGGATGATCGCGGCGACGGCAAGCGCCATCGACAGGCCGACCAGACGCAGCGCGATGGCATCGCCGTCCGGTGTCTGCGTCGCGGTGTAGATGGCCAGCGGCAGCGTGCGCGTTTCGCCTTCGATATTGGAGGCGAAGGTGATGGTGGCGCCAAACTCGCCGAGGCTGGCGGCAAAGGCCATCATCGCGCCGGACAGGATGCCCGGCAGCATCATCGGCAGCGTGATCGTGCACAGCACGTCGATACGGCTGGCGCCCAACGTGCGCGCGGCCAGTTCGAGACCGCGGTCGACGCCGTCCAGCGACAGGCGGATCGCCCTCACCATCAGCGGAAAGGCCATCACCGCCGCGGCCACCACCACGCCTTCGGTGGTGAAGATGAGCTGGATGCCGAAGGTGCTCTTGAGCCAGGCGCCGAGCGGCGCGCGCGTGCCCAGCGAGATCAGCAGCAGGTAGCCGATCACCACCGGCGGCAGCACCAGTGGGGCATGCACGATGCCGTCGAGCAGGGCGCGACCGGGCAGGCGGGTGCGTGACAGCAGCCAGGCAACGCCCAGCGCGAAGGGCAGGCAAAGCGCGGTGCTGGCCAGCCCGACACGGAGGCTGAGCAGCAGGGCGTCCAGTTCGATGTCGCTCATCTATGCCTATTTGATGCTGAAGCCGTACCGCGTGAATACCGCCGTCGATTCGTTGCCGCGCAGCCATTGCATGAAGGCGCGCGCGGCCGGCGTGTCCTGTCCGGCGACGATGGCAGCAGGATAGGTGATCGGCGCGTGCGTGTCAGCGGGAAACACGCCGGCGACGCGCACCTTGGGCGATACGGCCGCGTCCGTCGCATAGACGATTCCGGCCGGCACTTCGCCGCGTTCGACCAGTACCAGCGCCGCGCGCACCGAATCCGCGCGCACCAGTCTGGGCTCCGCGGCCTGCCATGCGCCGAGCTTGGTCAGTGCGTCCTTGGCGTACTTGCCGACCGGCACGTGGGCGGGATCGCCGGTGGCCAGGCGACCGTCGCCAAGCAGCGCTGCGAGATCGAAGCCGGGTTTCAGCGTGACCGACGCTTTGCTGTCGATCGGTGTCACCAGCACCAGGCTGTTGCCGAGCAGGTCGGTGCGCGTGCCCGCGGCGAGCAGCTTGCGCTCGGCGAGATAGTCCATCCACTGCTCGTCGGCCGACAGGAAGACCTGCGCCTGGGCGCCCGCTTCGATCTGCCGCGCCAGCGCTGAGGACGCTGCGAAGGAGAACTTCACGGTATGGCCGGAGTGCGTCTGGAAGGTCTTGCCGATGTCCTGCAGTGCATTGGTCAGGCTGGCGGCAGCGAACACGACGAGCGTGTCCGCATGGGTGGCGCCCGCGACGAGGCTCAGCGCGAGCGCGGACAAGAGGCGGGTGGGCAGCAGACGGGTGAGTTTCATGCTTCTTCCTGTATCAAGTTGAATACAGGATCATCGTACGATGAATTCCGGCGTGTGCTGCGCCGATGGACGAAAAAAAAAGCCGGCGGCAGCCGGCTCTTCTTCGTGCCCCGTCGATGTTCAGCGCACCAGCGCGTCGGCGTTCGGCGCGATCGCGGCGAACAGGTCGCGCATCATGGCGATGCTGGTGGCCTGCACCGTAGCGGCGGGGACCGAGCTGCCGTCGGGTAGCGGCAGGTCGCGCGTGGCAGTGGCGGCGGCGACCACCGTGGGCGAGTAGCCGAGGTTGAAGGCGCCGCGCGCGGTCGAGTTCACGCACATATGCGTCATGAATCCGGCCAGCACGAGCTGCTTCACGCCCAGCTTCTTCAGTTCCTCGTCGAGCGGGGTCTGCACGAAGCTGTTCGGGTAGTGCTTGGTGATCACCGTTTCGCCGGCCTGCGGCGCGACGATGTCGGCGATGCGACCGATCGCGGCATTGACGTCGTAGGGCGTGCCCGGACCGGCGTCGTGCTGGATGTGGATGACCGGGCGGCCGAGTTCGCGCGCACGGTCGAGCACGCGGCGTGCTTCGAGCAGTGCGGCCTCGATGCCGGAGAGCTGCATGACGCCTTCACGGTAGGTGTTCTGGCAATCGATCATCACCAGGGCGGCGTCGGCAAGCAGGCCCGGTTCGTGGCCGAGACCCATCAGGTCGCGCAGCGTCGTCAGTGAACTCATCGGTGAGGTGTCCTTTCAGGTGGTGGAGATTTCCTGCGCCTGCATGTGCTGCAGTGCTTCGCTGACCAGCGGCAGCAGACCGGTGTCGCCGCCGCGGTTCATGTGATCGATGATCGCACGGCGCATGCGCGGTTCCCAGAAACGCCGGACGTGGGCGGCGACTTCGCGCACCGCTTCGTCGTGGTCGGGGTAGCTGTGGAAGAACTGGCCGATCTGGTTGGCCATCTTGACGAGGTTGTGGATGTCCATCTGCTATTCCGTTTGCGTTGCTGTACAGGTTCGGGATTCGGTGTAGATCGCCATGCGGCCGTCGCGGACGAAGCCGCACAGCGTGACGCCCGTGCGCCCGGCCAAATCGATGGCCAGCCCGGTCGGTGCCGAAATGGCCGCCAGCAGGCCGCCGCCGACGCTGGCGAGCTTGAGCACCATTTCATAACTGGCGCGGCTGGTGACGACCGCGAAACCCTGCGTGGTGTCGAGCCCGGCCAAAGCGACGGCGCCGATCAGTTTGTCCAGCGCGTTGTGGCGGCCGACGTCTTCGCGTACGGCGAACAGCGTGCCGTCGGCGTGTGCCCAGGCGGCGGCGTGCACCGAGCCGGTCAGCGCGTGCAGCGCCTGCCCTTCGCCCAGGGCGACGAAGGCGCGGTGGATGGCGGCTTCATCGACCGACGGTCGCGCGGCTACCGGTTTCACTTCGCGCGACACCTGACCGAGGCTGTCCACGCCGCACAGCCCGCAGCCGGTGCGTCCGGCCAGCGAGCGGCGGCGCGCCTTCAGCGCGTCGAAGGCGCGGTTCGACACCTGCATGCGCACCTCGATGCCATCGACGTGGTGCGCCGTGTCGATGTCGTGGATCTCCGATGCGCGCGCGACGATGCCTTCAGCCAGACTGAAGCCGGTGCCGAAGTCTTCGAGATCGGCCGGCGTGGCCAGCATGACTGCGTGCGAAATGCCGTTGTACACCATGGCCACCGGCACCTCTTCGGCCACGCATTCGACGCTGGCGGTGCGCATGCGCCCGCTGACACGCACGGCGCTGCGCAGCCGCTGCGCCGGATGCAGCACGGTGTCGCCGCTCATTTCACCCGCTTCATCGCAAGCGAGCAGCGGACCGCCCATGTCGAGTGCCTGCACGGCGCCCACGACTCAGACCTTCTCGCGCTTCTTCGGCAGCAGCCCGATCTGCTGCTGCGAGAAGTCGCGGTAGCGCTGCTGCCATTCCGACGGCTGGGTCACGCGGGTCACCTCGACCGCGGTCACCTTGTACTCGGGGCAGTTAGTCGCCCAGTCCGAGTTGTCGGTGGTGATGACGTTGGCACCCGATTCCGGGAAGTGGAAGGTGGTGTAGACGACGCCCGGCTGCATGCGCTCGGACACACGCGCGCGCAGCACCGTCTCGCCGGCGCGCGAGGTGATGCCCACCCAGTCGCCTTCGTTGATGCCGCGCGTTTCGGCATCGGCCGGATGGATTTCCAGGCGGTCCTCGTCGTGCCACATCGAATTCGGTGTGCGGCGGGTCTGCGCACCCACGTTGTACTGCGACAGGATGCGGCCGGTGGTCAGGATCAGCGGGAAGCGTTTGGAAGTGCGCTCTTCGGTCTGCACGTACTCGGTCAGCATGAAACGTCCCTTGCCGCGCACGAACTGGTCGATGTGCATGATGGGTGTGCCTTCCGGCGCCTGTTCGTTGCACGGCCACTGGATGCTGCCCAGCTCGTCCAGCCGCGCGTAGCTGACGCCGTGAAAGGTGGGCGTGAGCCGCGCGATCTCGTCCATGATTTCGGACGGGTGGCCGTAGTCCATCGGGTAGCCGAGTGCATTCGACAGCATGCAGGTGACCTCCCAGTCCTCCTTGCCGGCCAGCGGCGGCATCACCTTGCGCACGCGCGAGATGCGGCGCTCGGCATTGGTGAAGGTGCCGTTCTTTTCAAGGAAGCTGGAGCCCGGCAGGAAGACATGGGCGAACTTCGCGGTTTCGTTCAGGAACAGGTCCTGTACCACCACGCATTCCATCGCGCGCAGCGCGGCTTCGACGTGCTGCGTGTTCGGGTCGGACTGCACGATGTCCTCGCCTTCGCAGTACAGGCCGAGGAAGGTGCCGTCCATCGCCGCCTCGAACATGTTCGGGATGCGCAGGCCCGGCTCCGGTTGTGGCTCCACGCCCCAGGCGTCCCTGAACAGCGCGCGCGTGGCCGCGTCCGACACGTGACGGTAGCCCGGCAGTTCGTGCGGGAAGCTCCCCATGTCGCACGAACCCTGCACGTTGTTCTGGCCGCGCAGCGGATTCACACCCACGCCTTCACGACCGATGTTGCCCGTCGCCATCGCCAGGTTGGCGATGCCGATGACGGTGGTCGAGCCCTGGCTGTGCTCGGTCACGCCGAGACCGTAATAGATCGCGGCGTTGCCGCCGGTGGCGAACAGGCGCGCGGCGGCGCGCACGTCGGCGGCCGGAACGCCGGTGTGGATTTCCATCGCTTCCGGCGAGTTCTCCGGTCTGGCGACGAAATCACGCCACTGTTCGAACGAATGCCACTCGCAGCGCTCGCGCACGAAGTCCTCTTGGACCAGATCTTCGGTCACGACCACGTGCGCCATCGAAGTGATCAGCGCGACGTTGCTGCCCGGCTTCAGCTTCAGGTGCTGTTCGGCGCGGATGTGCGGTGAGCGCACGAGGTCGATGCTGCGCGGGTCGACCACGATGAGTTTCGCGCCTTCGCGCAGGCGGCGCTTCATCTGCGAGCCGAACACCGGGTGACCGTCGGTCGGGTTGGCGCCCATCACCATGATGACGTCGGCCTTCATGACCGAATCGAAGGTCTGGGTGCCGGCGGACTCGCCCAGCGTCTGTTTAAGTCCGTAGCCGGTGGGCGAATGGCAGACGCGGGCGCAGGTGTCGACGTTGTTGTTGCCGAAGGCGGCGCGCACCAGCTTCTGCACGAGGTAGGTTTCTTCGTTGGTGCAGCGGCTGGAGGTGATGCCGCCGACCGATTCACGGCCATGCGTCGCCTGGATGCGCTTGAACTCGGACGCGGCGTAACTGATCGCCTCGTCCCAGCTCACTGGCTGCCAGGCGTCCTCGATGCTCCTGCGTATCATCGGCGTGGTGATGCGGTCGGCGTGGGTGGCATAGCCGAAGGCGAAGCGGCCCTTGACGCATGAATGGCCGTGATTGGCGCCGCCGTCCCTGCTCGGCACCATGCGTACCACGGTCGTGCCTTTCACCTCGGCATCGAAGGAGCAGCCCACGCCGCAGTAGGCGCACGTGGTGGTGACCTTCTTTTCGGCCTGACCGTGTTCGATCACGCCCTTTTCCATCAGCGTTGCGGTCGGGCAGGCCTGCACGCAGGCGCCGCAGGACACGCATTCCGATTCCATGAAGGGCTGGCTTTCGCCCGGGCTGACGCGCGAATCGAAGCCGCGGCCGGAAATGGTGAGCGCGAACGTGCCCTGTGTTTCTTCGCAGGCGCGCACGCAGCGGTTGCAGACGATGCACTTCGACGGGTCGTAGCTGAAGTAGGGATTGGATTCATCCTTTTCCTTCGTCAGCGCCGACAGCAGGTCGAAGTGGTTCTTGCCCTTCATGCCGTAGCGCACTTCGCGCAGGCCGACAACGCCGGTCATGTCCTGCAGTTCGCAGTTGCCGTTGGCCGAGCAGGTGAGGCAATCCAGCGGGTGGTCGGAAATGTAGAGCTCCATCACGCCGCGGCGGATGTCTGCCAGTTTCGGCGTCTGCGTACGCACCTGCATGCCGGCTTCGGCGATCGTCGTGCAGGACGCCGGGTAGCCGCGGCGGCCTTCGATCTCGACCAGGCACAGGCGACAGGAACCGAAGGGCTCCAGACTGTCGGTCGCGCACAGCTTGGGAATGCTGTTGCCGCACTCCTGCGCGGCGCGCATGACCGAGGTGCCGGCCGGCACCGTCACTTCGATGCCGTCGATCGACAGCGTGATGTCCTTTTCGGACTCGCGGGCAGGCGTGCCGTAATCGGTTTCTCTGGGTAGTGACATGGCTGTTCTCCTCGTTCTGTGCTCAGGCCGCTTCGGTCTTGTCGACGCCGAAGTCTTCGGGGAAATGGTTCAGTGCCGACAGCACCGGGTAGGGCGCCATGCCGCCGAGCGCGCACAGCGATCCATTCAGCATGGTGTCGCACAGCGACTGCAGCAGCGCGATGTTCCTGCCGCGCTGCTCGTTGGCGACGATGCGGTCTATCACCTCGACGCCGCGTGTCGAGCCGATGCGGCAGGGCGTGCACTTGCCGCAGGATTCGATGGCGCAGAACTCCATCGCGTAGCGGGCCATGTGCGCCATGTCGACCGTGTCGTCGAACACCACGATGCCGCCGTGGCCGATCATCGCGCCGTGCTTGGCGTATTCCTCGTAGTCGAGCGGCAGGTCGAACTGCGACGCTGGTACGTAGGCGCCGAGCGGTCCGCCGACCTGCACCGCGCGCACCGGACGGCCGGACAGGGTGCCGCCGCCGAAGTCGTGGATGAGCTCGTTCATGGTCACGCCGAAAGCCTTCTCGACCAGACCGCCGCGTTTGATGTTGCCGGCGAGCTGGAAGGGCAGGGTGCCGCGTGAGCGGCCCATGCCGAAGTCGCGGTAGAAGGCGCCGCCCTGGGCCAGGATGGTGGGCACGGAGGCGAGCGAAATGACGTTGTTGATGACCGTCGGCTTGCCGAACAGGCCCTCGAGCGCCGGCAGTGGAGGCTTGAAGCGCACGATGCCGCGCTTGCCTTCGAGGCTTTCCAGCAGCGAGGTTTCTTCACCGCAGATGTAGGCGCCGGCACCGAGGCGAACCTCGAGTTCGAAGGCCTTGCCGGAGTTGCGTACGTTGTCGCCCAGCCACCCGGCGGCGCGTGCCCGGTGGATGGCTTCCTTCAGCGTGGCGAAGGCGTGCGGATACTCCGAGCGCAGGTAGATGTAGCCTTGGGTCGCGCCGACTGCGATGCCGGCGATGGTCATGCCTTCGATCAGGCAGTAGGGGTCGCCCTCCATGATCATGCGATCGGAGAAGGTGCCGGAGTCGCCCTCGTCGGCGTTGCACACCACGTATTTGCGGTCGGCGACCGCGCCGAGCACGGTGTTCCACTTGATGCCGGTTGGAAAGGCTGCGCCGCCGCGGCCGCGCAGACCGGATTCCGTCACTTCCTTCACCACGTCGGCGCCGCTCATCGCCAGCGCGTTGTCCAGGCCGACGAAGCCGCCGTGGTCGATGTAGTCGTCCAGGCTCAGCGGGTCGGTGAGGCCGATGCGCGCGCTGGTCAGGCGCTCCTGGTTCTTCAGATAGCCGATCTCATCGGTCAGGCCGAGTGACAGCGCATGCGAGCCACCGGTGACGAGGCCGGCGTCGAACAGCGCGGCGACATCCTTCGGCTGCACCGGGCCGTAGGCCACGCGGCCGGCGGGGGTCTGCACCTCGACCAGCGGTTCGAGGAAGAAGGCGCCGCGCGAGCCATTGCGTACCAGCTCGATCGCGATGCCGCGCTTTGCCGCCTCGGCAGCAATGGCCTGCGCCACCTTGTCAGCGCCCAGCGACAGCGCGGTGGAATCGACGGGGACGTAGATGCGGGTGTTCATGCGCTCACCTCCGCGCGCAGCTCCGCAACGATCGCGTCGAAGCGCTCCGGTGTGACACGGCCGACGATATCGTCATCGACCCGCAACGACGGGCCGACCGCGCAGTTGCCGAGGCAGTACACCGCCTCCAATGTCACCGCGCCGTCGGCGGTCGTTTCGTGGAAGTCGATGCCGAGGCATTTCTTCGCGTGCGCTTCGAGCGCAACGGCACCGACGGCCTGACAGGCTTCCGCCCGGCAGACCTGCACTACGTGGCGGCCGGGCGCGTGGCTGCGGAAGTGGTGATAGAAGGTGATCACGCCATGCACTTCGGCGCGCGACAGGTTCAGCCCCCTGGCGATGACCGGGACGGCCTGTTCCGGCACGTGGCCGAATTCGTCCTGGATGGCGTGCAGCATCGGCAGCAGCGCGCCGGGCAGATCGGCGTGGCGGTCGACCAGCGACTGAAGCTGTCGCCCGTCGACACCGGGAGCGGGGTGGTGCGATGACATGGCTCTCTGTCTCCTGCTGAATTCCTAATTGGAACTCTTGTTCATAATTGCTAATCAGCCATCATCAAGGTCCAATAATGGCTTCGCAATGCAGGTTAGCAGCCGATCTTGCTTTTAACGATATGAAAACAAATGCCTAACATGCGCATCCAGATCGAGCCTGCATGGCGCTTCCGAAACGCCGAGGGCCGCGAGATCGATCCTTTGCTGTTCCGCGTGCTGGCGGCCGTTCAGCGCAGTGGAAAACTGACCGAGGCGGCGCGCGAGGTCGATTTCTCCTACCGCCACTGCTGGAACCTGATCCGCACTTGGTCGGCCTTCTTCGGCACGCCGCTGGTCGAGCTGTCGCAGGGCAAGGGGGCGGAACTGACGCCGCTGGGCGAGAAGCTGACCTGGGCGGCGCAGCGCATCCAGGCGCGATTGACGCCGCAACTGGAAAACCTGTCGGTGGAGATCGACCGCGAGATCAATGCGGCGCTGATGGACACCCACCCGGTGCTGCGGCTGCATGCGAGCCACGGCTACGCGATCGCCCTGATGCCAGAGCTGATGGAGCGGGTGGCCGGCGTGCGGCTGGAACTGCAGTACCTCGGGTCGATCGACGCGCTGGGTTCGATGTCACGCGGCAGCTGCGACATCTGCGGCTTCCATCTGCCCAGCGGGCGGGTTACGCCGGAACTGGCGGCGCGGCTTAGCCGCTACCTGAAGCCGCGCGCGCACCGCGTGATCCGACTGGTCACGCGCACGCAGGGCCTGTTCGTGGCCGCAGGCAATCCGCTGAACATCCGCTCGCTGCAGGATCTGGTGCGTCCCGACGTGCGCTTCATCAATCGTCAGGCCAGCGCCGGCACGCGCGTGCTGCTTGACCTGCTGCTGGCCGAGCAGACCATCGATGCGGACGACATCAGCGGATACGAGACGGTGGAGTTCACGCACGCAGCGGTGGCGGCACACATTGCCAGCGGCATGGCCGACACCGGCTTCGGCGTCGAGGCCGCCGCCAGCCAGTTCAAGCTGGATTTCGTGCCGGTCGCCGAGGAGCACTACTTCCTCGCCTGCCGGCTGGAGACGCTGGAGCTGCCGTCGATGCAGCGCATGCTCGATGCGCTGAAGTCGGCTGACTTCGCGAAGGCGGTGTCGACCCTGCCCGGCTACGCGCTCAATTCGCCGGGCGAGGTGCTGTCGGTGGTCGAGGCGCTGCGCGCCTGAGCGGACGGCACAAAAGAAAAACGCCGCAGTGTGCGGCGTTTTTCCGTCAAGGCCCGGAGTCGGTTCATCACCCGCGACGCATCGCGTCGAAGAACTCCCCGTTGCTCTTGGTGGCCTTGATCTTGTCGAGCAGGAATTCGATCGCTTCCAGATCGTCCATGTTGTACAGCAGTTTGCGCAGGATCCAGATCTTCTGCAGGATTTCCGGCTTCAGCAGCAGCTCCTCGCGGCGCGTGCCCGAGCGGTTCACGTTGATCGCCGGATAGACGCGCTTCTCCGCCATGCGCCGGTCAAGATGGATTTCCATATTGCCGGTGCCCTTGAATTCCTCGTAGATCACGTCGTCCATGCGGCTGCCGGTTTCGATCAGCGCAGTGGCGATGATGGTCAGGCTGCCGCCTTCCTCGACGTTGCGCGCAGCGCCGAAGAAGCGCTTCGGCTTCTGCAGCGCGTTGGCGTCCACGCCACCGGTCAGCACCTTGCCGGAGGCCGGCTGCACCGTGTTGTAGGCGCGGGCGAGGCGGGTGATCGAGTCGAGCAGGATGATCACGTCCTTCTTGTGTTCGACCAAACGCTTGGCCTTCTCGATCACCATCTCGGCGACCTGCACGTGGCGGGTGGCCGGTTCGTCAAAGGTCGATGCAACCACTTCGCCCTTCACCGAACGCTGCATTTCGGTCACTTCTTCCGGGCGCTCGTCGATCAGCAGCACGATGAGCAGCGCTTCCGGGTGATTCACGGTGATCGCGTGCGCGATGTGCTGCATCATCACCGTTTTGCCGGTCTTCGGCGGCGCCACCAGCAGCGCGCGCTGGCCCTTGCCGATCGGCGCGATCATGTCGATCACACGCGAGGTCGTGTTCTCTTCGCCACGCATGTCGCGTTCGAGCTTCAGCGGCTCGGTCGGATGCAGCGGCGTGAGGTTCTCGAACAGGATCTTGTGCTTGGTCGCCTCCGGCGGCTCGCTGTTGATGCGATCGACCTTGACCAGCGCGAAGTAGCGCTCGCCGTCCTTGGGCGTGCGGATTTCACCCTCGATGGTGTCGCCGGTATGCAGGTTGAAGCGGCGGATCTGGCTCGGCGACACGTAGATGTCGTCGGTTCCCGCCAGATAGCTCGCTTCCGGCGAACGCAGGAAACCGAAGCCGTCGGGCAGCACTTCCAGCGCACCGTCTCCGAAAATGCTCTCGCCCTTCTTCGCCCGGTTGCGCAGGATGGCGAACACGAGTTCCTGCTTGCGCAGCCGGTTGGCGCCTTCGATCTCGAAGGACTGGGCCATTTCGAGCAGCTGGCTGACGTGGAGTGCTTTCAGTTCGGAAAGGTGCATGGTGAAGATCTGCGACAGGCGGGGTGGGGAGATGGAGCGGTCTTCCGCTCCGGCGGGCTGGGCGCGGATTCGCGCCCGCCGCGGGGTAGGCGTTACAGGTGGCTGTCCAGGAAGGCGGTCAGTTGGGACTTCGACAGGGCGCCGACCTTGGTGGCCTCGACATTGCCATCCTTGAACAGCATCAGCGTCGGAATGCCGCGAATGCCGAAGCGCGCAGGCGTTTCCTGGTTCTCGTCGATATTGACCTTGGCCACGCGCAGCTTGCCGGCGTAGTCACGCGCCACTTCGTCGAGGATGGGAGCGATCATCTTGCACGGACCGCACCACTCGGCCCAGTAATCGACCAGAACCGGCAGGTCGGCCTTGATGACCTCGGCTTCGAAACTGGCGTCGGTAACGTGGTGGATGTGTTCGCTCATTGTTTCCTCGCGGTGCTTGACTGGGGAAGTGGATTCGGTGAATCGGAAGGTCTTCGGGGGTGTATCTGGAAGAACCGGATGCCTCGTGCCGGACGCCACGGTTCGGGACGCCTGCAGGACTGGATGGATGTTGCGTGCCGAAAGGTGGGTGTCGGGTCGCTGGACTGGGTTTTCCGGCCACTCACCGAGCGGCCCGATTCGGAGCTTGCTGAAACCCGGCCGCCGGGGTGATCACGGTATCGGCGTCCCCTGCGTCGGAGTTCAGGGTTTCTGCACTGTTTGCAAGATGCTAATACAAAAAACAGTCGGGCGTGCAGAGGCAGATGGCAAGGAAATACAAAAAGTCATGGCGACATGTCGCAGCGGCACGACAGCGTGGGCGAGGTGCCGCCCCGCCCCGGTGCTAAACTCCCGCGTCCGGAAGAGGTGCGGCGCGCCTGTGTTTCGCAGTCTGCAGGCTGCCCCCGCGCGCCGAAGCCCCTCGTGAATTCAGCCTTTTTCAGCCCATGCATGGCCTGCCTGCGAGTGCAGAGCCCCCGCCCAACGGAGAAATCATGACCTACGTCGTCACCGAATCCTGTATCAAGTGCAAATACACCGACTGCGTCGACGTGTGCCCGGTCGATTGCTTCCGCGAAGGCCCGAATTTCCTGGTGATCGATCCGGACGAGTGCATCGACTGCACGCTGTGCGTCGCCGAATGTCCGGCCGAAGCCATTTTCGCCGAGGACGACGTGCCGGCGGACCAGGTGCAGTTCATCGAACTGAATGCCGAACTGGCCAAGGAATGGCCGGCCATCATCGAGCGCAAGGACGCGCTGCCCGACGCCGACGACTGGGCCAAGGTGAAGGACAAGCTCGGCATGCTCGAGCGCTGAGCGCGCTCCCCGTTTCCTTTGTTCGCCCGCGCTGACGCATGAGCGGAGCGGGTTTCGACTCCGTCACGCTGCCCCCCGGTCCGGACCTGTTCGGCCGGGTGGCACGCATCCTCCTCGATCGCCACGGCGACGCGCTCGCCGACTGCGACGTCATCCTGCCGTCCATCACGCTGGCACCGGCGCTGCGCAGCGCGCTGTCGGCGGCGGCCGGCCGTGCGCTGTTCATGCCGCGCGTGCTTACGCCGCAGCTGCTGGCCGCGCGCTGGCGGGGCGATGCGGCGACCGATCCCGATTCGCGGCGTCTGCTCGGGCTGGTCGCCCAGTTGCGTCGGGTCGGCTGGCTGGGTGACGCCGACCTGTGGGCGGTCGCACGCGAGCTGATGGATCTCGCCGACACGCTGGCCGATGTGCCGGTGCCGGACGAGGCCGCGCTGGAGGGCGCATTCGCCCGGGCGCACGCGCTGCACGATAGCGCGGCGCTGTCGCTGGAGGCGCGGCTTGTTCACGCGGTGTGGCTGGCCGACAGCACCGGCACGCCCGGTCACGCCCGGGCAACGACGCAGGCGCTGTATCGCGCAGCCGCGTCTGCGCGGCGGCCCGTGGTGCTGCTGGCCGACACGCTCGATCCCGCTCCGGACTGGCTGGCTGCGTTCGCGCGACGCGTTCCGGTGCTGCACATCGGCGTACGGCGGGCGGCGGGCGAAGACGCACTGTCGCGCGCGCTCGATGCCGCCTGGCCGGTTGCCGCCGACGATGTGCGCACGCTGTGGTCGCGCCGCGTGCCGGCGGATGCGGCGCAGCGCCTGCGCGACCGTGTGCGACTGGTCAGTGCGCAATCGCTGGAGCAGGAGGCGCAGCACGCTGCCGCCTGCATCGCCCGCTGGCTGGCGGAGGGGCGCCGCCGCATCGCCCTGGTCGCCAGCGACCGCGAAGCCGCCCGTCGTACCCGTGCGCTGCTCGAACGCCGGCAGGTACTGCTGGCTGATGAAACCGGCTGGAAGCTGTCGACCACGCGCGCCGCTGCAACGGTCGATGCCTTTCTGCAGTGCCTGGCGTCCGACGGCTATCACCGCGATCTGCTCGATCTGGTGCGCTCGCCCTATGTCGCGGGCGACATGGATGCCGACACGCACGCGCGGGCGATCGCAGAGGTCGATCACTGGGTGGTGCGGCGCAATCATGTCGACGGGCTGCAGGCCTTGCTCGCCGACGCGGCGCGCGAACTGGCCGGACGGGCGGGTGCGGCGCTGATGGTCCCGTTCGCGCAGGCGGCGAACCTGATGCCGACACAGGCCGCGCCCGCCGCCTTCTGGATCGAACGGCTGCTGGCCGCGCTCGACGCGCTGCAGGCGCGCACGGCGTTGCTGCAGGACGCGGCCGGCGCACAGGTGATCGCGCTGCTCGAACAGCTGCGCGCCGACAGCAGTGGCGTATCCCTGGCGCTGACCTTTGCCGATTGGCGTCAGTGGCTCAACGGCGAGTTCGAACGGGCGCTGTTCCGCGACACCGCGATCGACAGTCCGGTCGTGCTGACCCATCTTGCGGCGACCCGGCTGCGCGTGTTCGACGCCGTGTACGTGATCGGCGCCGATGGCGAACATCTGGCGCCGCCGCAATTGCGCGGCGTGCTCGGTCACGAGGGGCTGCGACGCGAACTGGGGCTGGCCGATACGCAGCAGGCGGCACGCCAGCTGCGCGAGGACCTCGCCGGGCTGATCCTGAACAGTGACGAAATCGTGTTCAGCTGGCAGGCGCAGCGCAACGGCGAAGCCAATCTGCCCGGTGCCGACCTGCAACTGCTCGACCTGATGTTCGTGCGTGCCGGGCTGCCGAGTGCGGTCAGCGCCGCGCCGGCACAGCCCGATCCCGAGCCGGCCGCACTGCCGCGCCAGACCAGCGCACCGGTGCTCGACGCCGGACGGGTGCCGCAGCGGCTCACCGCCAGCGCGATGGCCGATCTGATGGCCTGCCCCTACCGCTACTACGCGCGCCGCGTGCTCGGTCTGGGCGAGGGCGACGAGGTCGAGGAAACGATGGGCAAGGGCAGCGTGGGCGAACTGGTGCATGCGCTGCTGCACGATTTCCATGTTGCGCATCCGCGCCTGGACAGCGAGACGCCGCAGGCGCTGGCAGGCGACATGCGCGCGCGCATCGCCGCCGCCTTCGACGGCGCGATCGGCCGCAACTTCCAGGAGCACGTGTGGGCCGATCGCCTGCACGACCGCGCCGACGCCTACGTTGCCTGGGCCTGCGCGCGCGAGGCCGAGGGCTGGGTGTTCGACAGCGGCGAGCAGTCGCGCGCGCGACCGCTCGACCTGTCGGACGGCGGTGCGCTGTCACTCGAAGGGCGCATCGACCGTATCGACCGTGGTGCGGCGGGCGTGTCGTTGCTCGACTACAAGCTGCGCAGCAGCGAAGCCGTGAAGAAGAGCTTGCAGGGCGGGGAAGACCTGCAACTCGCCTTCTACACGCTGCTCGAAGGTGACACGGTGAGCGAAGCCGCCTATCTGGCGCTCGACGAGCCGGCGCCGGTTCCGCACCCGCAGGCCGAGCCGCACGCGGCGGCCGAAGCGCTGCAGGGACTGATCGGAACGCTGTTCCCGGCGCTGCGTGCCGGTGCTGCGCTGCCTGCGCATGGCGACGACCGCGCCTGCGCCTACTGCGAAATGCGTGGCCTGTGCCGCAAGGACTGGCGCACATGAACGACGGCCTGCGCGCGCTCGATCCATCCGCCAGCGTCGTCGTCGAGGCCTGCGCCGGCAGCGGCAAGACGTGGACGCTGGTGTCGCGGCTGATCCGCCTGTTGCTCGCCGGCGTGGCGCCGGGCGAGATACTGGCCATCACCTACACGCGCAAGGCGGCGCGCGAGATCGACGAGCGGCTGCAGCACTGGCTGGGCGAACTGGCGGTGGCGGACGACGCCGGCGTGATCGCCTTCCTCGATCAGCGCGGGGTCGATGCGCGCAACGACGCGGCGCTGATCGAGCGTGCGCGCGGCCTGTTCGAACACGTCGCCAGCGCCCGTCCGGGGCTGACCATCAACACCTTCCACGGCTGGTTTTCGTCGCTGCTCGGCGCCGCGCCGCTGTCGGCCGGCCTCGGCGGGCTGCAACTGGCAGAGCGCACCGCACGCCTGCGCGACCAGGCCTGGGGTGTGCTGATGCGGCGTGCCGGCAGTGCGCCGGACGGCGAACTGGCGCAGGCGGTGCGCTGGCTGCTCGCACAGGCCGGTCTCGCCGGCGCGCGCAGCCTCGCCGAATCGCTGATCGAACGGCGCGCCGAGTGGCAGGCCTGGCTGGCTGCGCACGACGGACTCGATGGTGTGTTCGCGCATCTCGAATCCTTTTTCGGCGCCGATCGTGAAGCACCGGTCGATGCACTGGCGCAGGACGCCGCGCTGCGCGCCGCAGTGCTGGAACTCGCAAAGCTGCTGGGGCAGGGCACGGAGGCGCAGCAGCGCAAGGCGGTGGCGCTGGAGACGGCCGCCAGCCAGCACGACGCCCAGGCCTTTTTCGACGGGCTGTGCGCCGAACTGCTGACCCGCGCCGGTGTGCCGATCGCCTTCAAGCCGGGCAAGTCGATGGAAAAGATCGGCGCAGCCGAGCGCACGCAGCAGTTGTTCGAGTCCTGCGCCGAGCGCCTGCTGGCCTGCCTGCACGCGCTGAGCGACCGCGCCGCCTGGGAACTGAACCGACACGCGCTGACCGTTGCTTCGGCCATGCTCGACGCCTACGACCAGGTCAAACGCGGCGCTGGCGTGCTCGATTTCGGCGACCTCGAATGGCACGCGGCGCGCCTGCTCGGCGACGCGCAGACCGGCCCCTTCGTGCAGGCGCGGCTCGACGCGCGCTACACCCACCTGCTGCTCGATGAGTTCCAGGACACCAATCCGCTGCAGTGGCAGGTGCTGATGCACTGGCTCGACGCCTACGCGCCGGATCAGGTGCAGCCGCGCGTGTTCGTGGTGGGCGATCCGAAGCAGTCGATCTATCGCTTCCGCCGCGCCGATCCGCGCATCTTCGCGCATGCGCGCGCGGCTTTCGCCGAGCGCTTCGGTGCCATCGACATCCGGCGCAACGAAACGCGGCGCAGCAGCCCGGCGGTGGTCGAGGTGGTCAATGCGCTGTTCGGCGCGCTCGATGTGTTCGAAGGTTTCGCGCCACACGGCACGACGCAGGTCGGCCTGCCCGGCGCGGTCGAGGTGCTGCCGGCTTTCGGCCACGACGTCGATGCGCCGGACGAAGCGACGTCTTCCGATTCGGGTCTGCGCAATCCGCTCACCACGCCGCGCGTGACGGCCGAGGACAGCCGGCGCCGTCGCGAGGCCGACGCGATGTGTGCGCGACTGCAGGCAATGGTCGGGCGGGTTGCCGTGCGCGATGCGCACAGTGGCGCGGTGCGGCCGGCGCGCTACGGCGACGTGATGATCCTGCTGCGCCGACGCACCGGTCTCGCAGTGTATGAGGCGGCGTTGCGCGCACACGGCATTCCGTACTTCGGGGCCAGCCGCGGCCGACTGCTCGACACGCTGGAGGCGGCCGATCTGCAGGCGCTGCTGCGCTTCCTCGCTGCGCCGGCCGATGCGCTGGCGCTGGCGCACGTGCTGCGCAGCCCGCTGTTCGCGTTGTCCGACGCGCACCTGCTGCGCCTGACAAGCGCCGGCCCCGCACTGTGGGCGGCGCTGCGTGCTGCGCGGGGTGGCGACGACGCCGAACTGACGCGTGCGGCGTCGCTGCTGAGCGACTGGCTGGCCGCGGCTGCGCAGCTGCCGGTGCACGACCTGCTCGACCGCGTGTTCCACCGTGGTGAGCTGATGCAGCGCTATGCCGCCCAGGTCGATCCGATGGCCTGGCCGGGCGTGCGGGCGAATCTGGACGCTTTCATGGAGCTCGCGCTCAAGGTCGATAGCGGCCGCTTCCCCAGCATGCCGCGCTTTCTCGACGAGCTTGCACGATTGCGCAACGAGGACGACGAGGCGCCGGACGAGGGGCTCATCCTCGGTGAGGACCCGGCACGCGGCCGCGTGCGCGTGCTCACGGTGCATGCGGCGAAAGGGCTGGAGGCGCCCATCGTCTGGCTGGCCGACGCCATCGCGAAGCCGCGCGCCGACAGCGGTGCGCGCGTACTGCTCGCCTGGCCGCCGGGCGCGCCAGCACCCGAACACCTGTCGCTGCTGCAGCGCAAGGATAACCAGGGGCAGGCGCGCGCCCGGTTCATCGACGCCGAAGCCCGCGCTGCGGCGCGGGAGGACGCCAATCTGCTGTACGTCGCGGTCACCCGGGCGCGGCAGTTCCTGTTCGCCAGCGGCGTCAGCCCGGCGCGGGGCGTGGCCGACGACAGCTGGCTGGCGCGTTTGCAGACGGCCCTGCGTGGATGCCCGTCGGTACAGACCGCCGACGACGGTGCGCTGCGCCTGAGTACAGGCACGGCCGATGCATGCCCCGACATCGATACGGTTGCCGCGGCGCCAACGGTTGCCGAAGCGCTTCCATCGACACCGGTGGGCGAGCGCCGCGTCATGGTGCCGATGAACGACGCGCAGATCTGGGGCACCGGCCTGCACGCCTGGCTGGAGGCGCTGGCCTGCGGCGAGCCGCCGCCGCCGCGTCCGCCGGCGCTCGATGCGGCCCGCTGGAGCGAACTTGAACGCCTTGCGCGCGCCATGACCGGCAGCGCTTCGCTGCGCCGATTCTTCGATCCGGCGCTGCATCGCTGGGCGGCCAGCGAAGTGGAATTCGTGCTGCCCGACGGCAGTCTCGGCCGCATCGATCGGCTGGTCGAGTTCGACGACGAGATCTGGATACTGGATTACAAGAGCGGGGAAGGCGTGGGATTCGCCGAGGAATATGCCGAACAGCTGAAGCGTTACGCCGAGTCGGTAGGCCTGATCCGCCCCGGAAAGACGCCACGAGCGGCGTTGCTGCGTCCGGATGGGCGTCTGGATTGCCTGTTCTGAACGCCGGCGCTTTGCGGCGCCGACGCTTTTGACTACCATCGACGCATGGTTATCCGCAGCGTGCACCCCGTGCCCGCGCGGCGAGGAGGAGAGTGGCAACCATGCAAGTACATGAAATCCTGCGTATCAAGGGCACCGTGCTCTACACGGTGGCACCGCAACAGACGCTGGGCAACGCAGTCGTCACGATGACCGACCTCGACGTCGGTTCGCTGGTGGTGATGGAGCATGGCCGCATGGTTGGCATGCTCACCTTCCGCGAAGTCCTGCGCTCGGTGCGGGCGTCTGGCGGCGACTGGCAGTCGCTGACCGTGTCCGCCGTCATGCATCGCGATCCGGCGACCGCCCACCCGGACATGGAAGTCGACGAACTGCGCCGACTGATGCTCGAGAATCGCTGCCGCTATCTGCCGATCATGGAAGGCGATACGTTGATGGGCGTGCTGTCCTTCCACGACGTCGCGCGCGCGATGCTGGAGGAACAGAGTTTCGAGAACCGAATGCTGAAGAGCTATATTCGCGACTGGCCGATGGAAGACATGTCGGGTTGATGCCCGGCCGCACGATCATGCAGCACGCTGCCGCGTTCGCACGGCAGCGGCACGACGACGCGAGGAGGCGGTAATGGAGAAGGTGTGGCTCAAAAGCTACCCCAAGGGTGTTCCGGCCGAGATCGATCCGTCGGAGTTCATGTCGGTCGGCGAGGTGTTCGAGCGCAGCTGCCGCGAGTTTGCGGAGCGCGATGCCTATGTCTGCATGGGCAAGGCCATCACCTATGCGGAACTTGACCGCCTGAGCGCCGCCTTCGCGGCCTATCTGCAGTCGGTGCTCGGTCTCGCGCCGGGGTCGCGCGTCGCGATCATGATGCCCAATGTGCTGCAGTACCCGGTGGCGATGTTCGGCGCGTTGCGTGCCGGCTACACGATCGTGAACTGCAACCCGCTGTACACGCCGCGAGAGCTCGAACACCAGCTCAACGACAGCGGTGCGGAAGTCATCGTCGTACTGGAGAACTTCGCGTCGACGCTGCAGCGCGTGATTGAACGCACTTCGGTGCGCCACGTCGTCGTGACCGCGCTGGGCGACCTGCTGCCGGCGCCCAAGGGCTGGATCGTCAATCTGGTCGTGCGCCACGTGAAGAAGATGGTGCCGTCCTTCGACCTGCCGTCGGCGGTCCGCTTCAACGAGGCGATCAAGCTGGGGCTGGCGCACAGGCTGAATCCGGTCAATGTCGTGCACGAAGACATCGTCTTCCTGCAATACACGGGCGGCACGACCGGCGTGGCCAAGGGCGCCATGCTCACCCATCGCAATATCGTGTCCAACATGATGCAGGCCGACGCTTGGATACGGCCCTTCATGAGTGGGCCGCAGATCGTCATCACGGCGTTGCCGCTGTATCACATCTTTGCGCTGACCGCGAATTGCCTCGTATTTCTGAAGCTTGGTGCAACCAACATACTGATCACCAATCCACGTGACATTCCAGGCTTCGTCAAGGAACTTCAGAAATACCGTTTCACGGTCATTACCGGTGTCAATACACTGTTCAATGCGCTGCTGAACAATCCGGATTTTGCGAAGCTCGATTTTTCCGGGTTACGCGTTTCGCTGGGCGGCGGCATGGCAGTGCAGCGGGCGGTTGCCGAACGCTGGAAGAAAATCACCGGTCAGCCCCTGATCGAAGCCTACGGCCTGACCGAAACCTCGCCAGCGGTGTGCATCAATCCGCCGGATCAGAAGGAATTCAACGGCGCGATCGGGCTACCGGTTCCCTCTACCGAAATATCGATACGTGACGACGAGGGGCGGGAAGTGCCGCCGGGTGAAACAGGCGAATTGTGCGTGCGCGGCCCGCAGGTGATGAAGGGGTACTACCGTCGTCCGGCGGAAACCGCCCAGGTGATGACGGCAGATGGATTCCTGCGTACCGGCGATGTCGCCACCGTCGATGAAGCCGGTTTCGTACGTATCGTCGACCGCAAGAAGGACATGATTCTGGTGTCCGGCTTCAACGTCTATCCGAACGAGGTCGAGGACGTCGTCGCCGCCTGTGCCGGCGTGCTCGAGTGCTGTGCGATCGGGCTGCCAGACGCGCATTCGGGCGAGGTGGTGAAGGTGTTCGTCGTCAGCTCGGACGCGACGCTGACCGCCGATGCCGTGATCGCCCATTGCCGTACCCAGCTCACCGCATACAAGATTCCGCGTCACGTTGAATTCCGCAGCGAACTGCCGAAAACGAATGTCGGAAAGATATTGCGCAGGGCGCTCAAGGAAGAGGCCGCGGCGGCGCGGAAGCAATGAATGAAAAAGGCACCTTGCGGTGCCTTTTTTGTGCGCGACCGAATCGAAGTCAGGACACGCGGGCGGCAGCAAGTTCGTCGGCACTCATCGCTGCAAGCCAACCCGGCTTGCGGCCGGCAGCACCGACTTCCTTGATTTCGCCGGTGGCCGGATTGCGATATTTGCCGGGTGCGATCTTCACCTTGGCTGCTGCAGCCGGACGACCCGAGCGACGTGCCGCGCCGCCGGCAAGGCCGACATCGGAAGCCGACAGATTGTATTTCTTGATTTTGGCACGCACGTCCGAAATGACTGCTTCGAGCTCCGCCCGGCGCACTGCTTCAGCCTGCTGCTGCAGTTCCGCGATTTTTGCCATCAATTCGTCGTAGCTCTGACCGGACATTGCGTTGTCTCCATGGGTTGAGGAAATCGAATGATAAGCGCGGAAATTCATTCCGTAAATTGATTTGATCGAATTTCCGCTCGTGATTCGATCAGGGTGCAATATCATTTCTCGCGGGAAAATGCGGCCGGCATCGGTGCACACGCTGTGACGGTGAAAGACGGTGAAACGATAGGCCGCTTGACGTGGGTCAAGACCCGAAAGCGGGCGAGCACATAACCTTCGGGCCGGATCATGCGTGCGTGCGCCCATGCGGGCGTGGCGGTGCAATTTCAATGTGGGAGCAGGCAAAAATGAAAACAGAAGCAATGGGGTCCGTTCACGGCACCTACGACTACCGGGTGGTGCGGCAGTTCGCACTGATGACGGTGGTGTGGGGCATCGTGGGCATGCTGGTCGGCGTCGTCATTGCCGCCCAGCTGGTCTGGCCGCAACTGAACGTCGGCGAGTGGTTCCACTTCGGCCGACTGCGGCCGCTACACACCAACGCAGTCATCTTCGCCTTCGGCGGCTGTGCGCTGATGGCGACTTCGTTCTTCGTCGTCCAGCGCACCTGCCACACACGGCTGTTCGCGCCGTGGCTGGCCGAATTCGTGTTCTGGGGCTGGCAACTGGTGATCGTGCTGGCCGCGGTCACGCTGCCACTGGGCTACACCTCGGGCAAGGAGTACGCCGAACTCGAGTGGCCGATCGACGTGCTGATCACCCTGGTCTGGGTGGCCTACGCCGTCGTGTTCTTCGGCACCATCGCCAAGCGCCGCACCTCGCACATCTATGTTGCGAACTGGTTCTACGGCGCCTTCATCCTGACCGTCGCTGTGCTGCACCTGGTCAATAGTGCAGCCATCCCGGCCGGCTTCTGGAAGTCCTACTCGGCCTACGCTGGCGTGCAGGACGCCATGGTGCAGTGGTGGTACGGCCACAACGCGGTCGGCTTCTTCCTGACCGCCGGCTTCCTCGGGATGATGTATTACTTCGTGCCGAAGCAGGCCGAACGTCCGGTGTATTCCTACCGCCTGTCGGTGGTGCACTTCTGGGCGCTGATCTTCACCTACATGTGGGCGGGTCCGCACCACCTGCACTACACCGCGCTGCCGGACTGGACGCAGTCGCTGGGCATGGTGTTCTCCCTCATCCTGCTGGCACCGAGCTGGGGCGGCATGATCAACGGCATCATGACCCTGTCGGGCGCCTGGCACAAACTGCGCACCGATCCGATCCTGAAGTTCCTGATCACCTCGCTGTCCTTCTACGGCATGTCGACCTTCGAAGGTCCGATGATGTCGATCAAGACGGTCAATGCGCTGTCGCACTACACCGACTGGACCGTGGGCCACGTGCATTCGGGCGCGCTGGGCTGGGTGGCGATGATCTCGATCGGTTCGATCTACTACCTGATCCCACGCCTGTTCGGCCAGGAAAAGATGTATTCGGTGCCGGCCATCAGCATCCACTTCTGGATGTCCACCCTCGGCGTCGTGCTCTACATCGCCTCGATGTGGATCGCCGGTGTGATGCAGGGCCTGATGTGGCGCGCGATCAACGACGACGGCACGCTCACCTACACCTTCGTCGAGAGCGTCAAGGCCAGCTATCCGTTCTGGTTCATCCGCTTCCTCGGTGGCGCGCTCTTCCTGTCCGGCATGTTCGTCATGGCCTGGAACGTGTGGAAGACCATCGCCGGCCAGAAGCCGTACAACGCACCGGTGGTGGCGCCTGCTGCCGCGCACGCCTGATCACTGGAGAAAGACATCATGGCTGCATCCAAACACGAAGCAATCGAACGCAACGTCGGCCTGCTGGCGATCCTGACGGTGATCACCATCGCCATCGGCGGTCTGGTCGAAATCGTTCCGCTGTTCTTCCAGCACTCGACCACCGAACCGGTCAAAGGCGTCGAGCCGTACAGCCCACTGCGACTGGCCGGTCGCGATATCTATGTGCGCGAAGGCTGCTACAACTGCCACTCGCAGATGATTCGTCCGTTCCGCGCCGAAACCGAGCGCTACGGCCACTACTCGGTCGCCGGTGAGTTCGTCTATGACCGTCCGTTCCAGTGGGGCTCCAAGCGCACCGGTCCGGATCTGGCGCGCGTCGGTGGCCGCTACTCCGACGAGTGGCACCGCGTTCACCTGATCAATCCGCGCGACGTCGTGCCGGAGTCGAACATGCCGGGCTTCCCCTGGCTCGACCGGCCGGTCGATGCCAGCACCATCGAACAGCGCATGCGAGCGCTGACCGTGGTCGGCACGCCCTACACCGAGGAACAGATGAAGGGTGCGGCGGCGGAGCTGAAGGGCAAGACCGAGATGGATGCCCTGATCGCCTACCTGCAAGGTCTGGGCACCGCGATCAAGCGTGTGAACTGAGGGAGCCCTTCATGGAACTCGACATCAACGCACTGCGCTCGGCAGTCACCGTCGCGGGCTTCGCCTGCTTCGTCGCCATCGTGATCATGGCTTGGCGTCCGGGCGCGCAGCGCGCCCACAACGAGGCAGCGATGCTGCCCTTCGCCGACGACGATCGCGCGCACACCGAAACCGGAGAACAAAAGTGAGCGACTTCATCAACGACTTCTGGAACATGTACGTGGTGGTGCTCGTCGTCGCCAGTATCGCGTTTTGTGCCTTCATCATCCTGTCCAACCGTGGCGCCCGTCCGAAGGGACAGGTCGAACTGCACGGTCATCAGTGGGACGAAACGCTGGCCGAGTGGAACAACCCGCTGCCGCGCTGGTGGGTGTGGCTGTTCTGGATCACCATCGTGTTCGCCATCGTCTATCTGGCAGCTTACCCGGGCCTGGGCAACTTCGGCGGCAAGCTTGCGTGGTCGTCCACCGGCGCCTACGACAAGGAAGTGAAGGAAGCCGAAGCCAAGGTGGCGCCGCTGTTCGAGCGCTACGCCGGTCTCGACGTGAAGGAAGTGGCGGCCGATCCCGAAGCACGCGCCATGGGCGAACGTCTCTACCTGAACAACTGCGCCCAGTGCCACGGCACCGACGCACGCGGTTCGCGCGGCTTCCCCAACCTGACCGACGCCGACTGGCTGTACGGCGGCGAGCCCGAGGCGATCAAGACCACGCTGGTCAATGGCCGCAACGGTGCGATGCCAGCCTTCGGCGCCATCCTCGACGGCGAGCAGCAACGCGACGTGGTGCATTACGTGCGTTCGCTGTCCGGTCTGGCGGCCGATGGCGTGCGCGTGCAGCGCGGCAAGGCGGTGTTCGGAGCGAACTGCGCGGCCTGCCACGGCGCGGACGGCAAGGGCAACCAGATGGTGGGCGCGCCCAACCTGACCGACGGCATCTGGCTGTACGGCAGTACCGAAGCGATCGTGCTGCAGTCTGTGGCCAAGGGTCGCAACGGTCACATGCCGGCACACGGTGAACTGCTTGGCGACAAGAAAATCCATCTCGTCGCTGCCTACGTCTGGGGCCTGTCGAACAACGCGGGTGGAGCGAAGTAAATGGCGTCCAATCCCTCTCCCGGCGACAGTACGTCCGGTAACGAAGCAAAGCGGGCGGCACGGGTGATTCCGATCACCGACCTGTCGTCGGACGAGGGAGATCTGTACGCGGCGCGCAAGAAGATCCAGCCGCGCAGCATCAAGGGGCGCTTCAACACTGTGCGCTGGGCCATGGTGTGGATCACGCAGCTGGTGTTCTACGGCCTGGCCTGGCTGCCCTGGAACGACAGACAGGCCGTGCTCTTCCACCTGGTGGAGCGCAAGTTCTACATCTTCGGGCTCGTCCTGTGGCCGCAGGACGTGCTCTTCCTCGCGCTGCTGCTGATCATCAGTGCGCTTGGACTGTTTCTGGTCACCGCGGTGGCCGGGCGGGTGTGGTGCGGCTACGCCTGTCCGCAGTCGGTCTATACAGAAATCTTCATGTGGATAGAGCGGCACATCGAGGGCGACCGCTCGGCCCGCATGAAGCTCGACGCAGCGCCGATGAGCGCGCGCAAGCTCGGTCTGCGTGCCGCGAAATTCGGTGCCTGGGGTGCGCTGGCCTTGTGGACCGGCTTCACCTTCGTCGGGTACTTCACGCCCATCCGCGAACTGGCCTCGGAGATCGCCTCCTGGTCGCTCGGTCCGTGGGAGGCGTTCTGGATGTTCTTCTACGCCGCCTTCACCTATGTGTTCGCCGGTCACATGCGCGAGCAGGTATGCAAGTACATGTGCCCGTATGCCCGCTTCCAGGGCGTCATGTTCGATCCCGACACCCTGATCGTCAGCTACGACGCCAATCGCGGCGAGCCGCGCGGCAACAAGAAGAAGGCGCGCGAGGGGCAGTCGGTCGGCGACTGCGTCGATTGCGACTGGTGCGTGCAGGTCTGTCCGACCGGCATCGATATCCGTAACGGCCTGCAGTACGAGTGCATCGGCTGTGCGCTCTGTATCGACGCCTGTGATCAGGTGATGGACAAGGTCGGTCGCCCGCGCGGACTGATCGCCTACACCACCGAACGCACCTTGCTTGCGAAGAAGCCGGCTCACGAGGGCTGGCGAGAGGTGATGGCGCACATCCTGCGACCGCGCGTCATCCTGTACACCAGCCTGCTGGCCATCATCGTGTCCGGTTTTGCCTGGGCACTGTTCACCCGCACTCCGGTCAAGATGAACGTGCTGCGCGACCGCGCCACGCTGGCGCGCGAGGTCGAGGGCGGCAAGATCGAGAACGTCTATCGGCTGCGCATCATGAACACCTCTGAAGTGGCGCGGCGCTACGTGCTTGCCGTCGAAGGCCTGCCGGGTGCGGCCATCGCCGATCTGCGCGAAATCGAGGTCGAAGCGGCCGGCTCGCGTGACATCGCCGCACGGGTACAGGTCGACGCCGAAGCCCTGCAGCCGGGTTCCCACGAAATCTATTTCAATCTGCAGGCCGTCGATGCACCGGATGTCCGCGTGCACGAGAAGACGTCCTTCCTGCAGCCGAGGTAAGCCGCATGAACAACGACGCATCGATGCAGTTGCCGTGGTACCGCCACCGCTGGCCGTGGATACTTGCGGCCGGGCCGGTCACCGTCATCATTGCCGGCGTGATCACCACCTGGCTGGCCGCGACCGGCAATACCGCACTGGTCGCCGACGATTACTACAAGCAGGGTCTGACGATAAATCGCACGATAGAACGCGAGCGCAAGGCGACCGAACTCGGGGTCGAACTGACCGTGTCGGCGACGCCGGCCGGCGCCGATGACACCCGCTTCGAGCTGGTTCTGCGCATGACCGATGCGACGGCGATGCCGGCGCGTCTGCGCGTGCTGCTGGCGCACCCGACGCGCAGCGAACTCGACCGCGAACTGCTGTTCGATGGGCGGGACGGGCATTTCGGCGGTGTCGTGCGTGCCCTGCAGCCGACGCACTGGAAGCTGGTGATCGAGGACGAGGCGCGCAGCTGGCGCGTGCAGCAGTCCCTGTCGGTGGAGGCGAGCGGTGGCTAGGGAAATCGATATCGAGGAGGTCGAGACGCGGCGCGTGCCCGGACGTTTCGGCCGCCTGTTCGCGCTGGTGTCCTGGCCATCCTTCCTGGTTGCCGCGGTCGCGGAGACCGTCTTCTTCAGCCTGATCAACCCGCGGGAGCTGTATCTGCTCGGAGAGCCGGTGCATTTCTCGCCGCTGGCGACCTACACCATCGGCTTCTTCGGCTTCTGGTGCGTGGCTGGTGCGTCCAGCCTCATTTCATCGTGGATGGCCGAGAAGATGCCCGCCTGCGCCGACCGCTGCGTCGGCCGCAAATGAAAACGGGGATGCCGTCGCCGGCATCCCCGTCCTTTTCCGCCGGTCGCGGTCGCGTCGCTCAGCGATAGACCAGCACCGGAATCTTCGAATTCGACAGCACCTTCTGCGTCACGCTGCCCAGCAGCAGGTTGGCCAGACCGCGGCGGCTGTGCGACGCCATGAAGATCACGTCGGCGTTGCGCTTCAGCGCCACCTCGATGATGGCCTTGTGCGGCTCGTCATGGGTCACCGCAATGCTGTCGACCTGGACACCATCGGCTTCCGCTTCAGCGCGTGCCGACTGCAGAATGCGGTCGGCGTGGGTACGCATTGCGTCGGTGAAGTCGTTCGGTGCAATCGGGTCGATGTTCTCCTCGTCCTGCTCGCTGTGCAGCGCCGATACGTGATAGTCCTTCATCACGTACAGGAAAGTGACGCGACCCTTCACGTCCTTGGCGAAGCAGACGGCATGCTTGACTGCGGCCTTGGAAAGATCCGAACCATCGATCGGTACGAGTACGTGGCGAAACATCCTTGACTCCTTCTCGTTGTTATTGGCCGGCACCGCCACGGTGTCCGGCCGTGCTCCACTGCATGGCTCCTGCAAATTCTATCGGCTAACCGCACATTATTTTGAGGGTATGCCGGCGATTTGGTTTGATCCAAGTAAAAAGCCGGAAGTGCGACGCACTTCCGGCTTCCAGGGTGCAGCGAATGCGTATCAGATCGCGTAAGACTTGAGACGCATCGAGAAGTCCTGCAGTTGCTTGATGCCGCTGGCTTCGGCACGCGCGCACCAGTCCTGCAACTGCTTCAGCAGCTGTTCGCTCGACGCAGTGGAGCGGGCCCACAGCGCGGTCAGCTCCTGACGCATCGTGTGCACCGTTTCCAGACGGCTGCTGTGCGACAGCATCGAAGCCATTTCGGCGTCGTCACTGGTCGGCTGCGCGTTCTCGCTGCGGTTCAGCCAGCGCTTGAATCGTTGATAGCGCTCGCTGTCCGCCAGCGCGGCGTTCGACGCGCGCAGCTTCTCGACTTCCTCGGCGTAGATCGAGCGCAGCGACTTCATGTAGCGCGTCATCACGTCGTAGCGGTGAGTGATGACTGCTTCCAGCGTCTGCGTATCGACCACGTTGCGTGCTTCGAAACGCGGCTGCGGAATGGTCTTCTTAGCCTTGGCCAGACCGAGGATCTCGAGGATGCGGATGTACATCCAGCCGATGTCGAACTCGTACCACTTCGACGACAGCTTGGCCGAGGTCGCGAACGAGTGGTGGTTGTTGTGCAGTTCCTCGCCGCCGATGATGATGCCCCAGGGCACCAGATTGGTCGCCGCGTCGTTGCAGTCGTAGTTGCGGTAGCCGATGTAGTGGCCCAGACCATTGACGACGCCGGCCGCCCAGATCGGAATCCATGCCATCTGCACGGCCCAGATCGTCAGACCGAGCGGGCCGAACAGCAGCACGTTGATGACGAGCATCAGCTTGATGCCCAGCGCCGAGCGACCGGTGTACAGATTGCGCTCAAGCCAGTCATCCGGCGTGCCATGGCCATAGCGGCTCATGGTTTCCTTGTTCTTCGCTTCGGCGCGGTACAGCTCGGCGCCTTCGAACAGCACCTTCTTGATGCCGAGAACCTGCGGGCTGTGTGGATCCTCCGGCGTTTCGCACTTGGCGTGGTGCTTGCGGTGGATGGCTGCCCATTCCTTGGTGACCATGCCGGTCGTCAGCCACAGCCAGAAGCGGAAGAAGTGGCTCGGAATGGCATGCAGCTCAAGCGCACGGTGTGCCTGGTGGCGGTGCAGAAAAATCGTCACCGACGCGATGGTGATGTGGGTGAACACCAGCGCAACGACGATATAGCCCCACCAGGGCAGGTCGATAAGACCATTCAACATTAAGGATTTCCCTTGATACACGATTTGAAGATGCGGATTCTACGCGAGAGTGGCTAGCGGTCAATTTGCGCAGCGTCAAGCCTTGGCGTCACACAATGCAACATTGCCGGTGTCCCCCAGTATTCTTATTTCGCGCTGGGGGAAGGGTATTTCAATCCCTTCGGCACGGAAACGGCGCAGGATTTCGAGCTGTACGGCCGAGCGGATGCCCAGCGTACCGTTCTCGGGGTCGGTGATCCATACGCCCAGTTCCAGATTGATGCCGGAATCGCCGAAGGAATGCAGGAAGGCACGTGGCACCGGTTCGGACAGCACGCGCTCGTGCGCGCGGGCGCATTCTTCCAGGATGACCATTGCCCGCTCGACGTCGTCGGCGTAACTGACCTGGACCGATATCGCCACGCGTACCTCGCGATCCGACAAGCCTTCATTCTGTACGACCGAACTGACCAGTGTTTCGTTCGGCACGATGGACTGAACGCCCGACGGGCTGCGCAGTACCGTGTAGCGGGTGGTGATCTGCTGCACCTGTCCTCGGTCGCTGCCGACCGAAATGAGATCGCCGATGCGGATCGAGCGGTCGAGCAGGATGATGAAGCCCGACACGTAATTGGCCATGATCTTCTGCAGGCCGAAACCGAGACCGACGCCGAGCGCACCACCGAACACCGACAGCGCGGTCAGGTCGATGCCGACCAGCGGCAGCGTGATCATCAGCGCCAGGAACATCAGCGCAACCTTCGACAGCCGCGCCAGCACGATGCGCAGATTGCTGTCCAACGGAGCGCGCATCAGCTTGCGTTCGACCGAACCGGACAGCCAGACGGCGGCAATCAGTGTCACCAGCACCCAGGCGCCGCCCTGCAGCAGCGCCCACAGCGACAGCTTCTGCGTGCCAAGCGCGACTTGCTGACCGTCCAGCCATTCGATCACCTCGGGCAGGATGTCGAGCGCGTGCAGCACCCAGGCCGACCAGATCGTGAGGCTGATCAGCAATTCGAAGGTGCTGAGCCAGCCGGCCGGAGAGAACACCTGACGCAGTGCATAGACGATCAGGCGGATGACGCCCATGGCCACCAGCAAGGCGATGACCAGGTGCATCAGCACCGGCGGTTGCTGCAGCAGTTCGATCACGAGGCGGGCAATCGACAGCAGGGCGATGCCCACGAGCGGGAACAGCAGGCGCTGCAGACCTTCAAGCCCGAGGCGGGCGGTGGCGCCGAGCGTCTCAACACCCGCCTGCCGGCGCTGGCGCCGGATGAGCAGGCGAGTGATCAGGCCGGCCAGCGCCAGACAGACCGCCACCACGGCAAGCTCGATGCGCGTGCTGTTCAGCGACAGCATGTGCATCAGCGCGTCGAACGAAATTTCCGTCATTGAGCTGCCGCGTCCTTCGCCTGGGTCTGCACCACCGCGTCGGCGAAGCTCATCGATTTCGCGCGGTGGCGTTTCCAGTTCTCCAGATAGGTCTGTGCCAGCGCGCGATGGCCGCTCAGCACCATCACGTTCTCGGCGTTCTCGCTCTTCGCCGAGTAGCTGAAGTTGTACGAGCCGGTGACCACCACCGGTTCCTTGCCGTCCGGGTCGATGATCATCACCTTGCTGTGGGCGGCCGCGTGGTCGCCGTCCAGCCATACCTTCACGCCGTTGCCGGCGGCACGTGGCAGCGCGCTGCGCTCGTCCTTCAGTACCTTGTCGCGGTCGGCCACCACCTCGACCTTGACCCCGCGCTCGGCGGCGGCGATCAGGGTCTTGACGATGTTGCGGCTGGTCAGCGTGTAGGCCTGCACATAGACCGCCTGGCGGGCGCCGTCTATCTGGTCCATCACCAGCCGTTCGACGTCGTCCCAAGGGGCGAACGCAACCTCGACCTTGCCTTCGGCCGGCAGCGTGCGACCGGCGCTGAGCGGCATCGCCGCCAGCATCGTTGCGGCGAACAGCGCGCCGCGCAGATCACTCCTCACTCTTGTCCTCCTTCTTGTCTTCGGCGCCGCGGCGCTCCAGCACCGCCGCGTAGAAGCCATCGGTGCCGTGCGCGTCGGGCCGCAGTTCGAGATCGATTCCGGTGTCGAGTTCGATGCGGGCGGCGGCGAGCAGCTCGTTCACCGGCACGCGGACGAAATCGGGGTGGGACGACAGGAAGTCATCGACCACGCCGCGGTTCTCCTCGTCGAGCAGGCTGCAGGTCGCGTAGACCAGTCGGCCACCCGGCTTCACCAGGCGCGACGCACCGGCAAGGATGGCGCGCTGCTTGGCGATCAGTTCGGTGACCGCCTGCGGCGTCTGGCGCCACTTCAGATCCGGGTTGCGGCGCAGCGTGCCGAGGCCGGAACAGGGGGCGTCGACCAGCACGCGATCGATCTTGCCGGCCAGCCGCTTCACCTTGATGTCGGATTCGCTGTCTATGAGTACCGGGTGTACGTTGGACAGCCCGGAGCGCGCCACGCGCGGACGCATCTTGAGCAGCCGTTTCTCCGACACGTCGAAGGCGTACAGGCGGCCGGTCGACCGCATCATGGCGCCGATGGCCAGCGTCTTGCCGCCGGCGCCGGCGCAGAAATCGACCACCATCTCGCCGCGCTTGGGTGCCAGCAGCAGGGCCAGCAGCTGGCTGCCCTCGTCCTGCACCTCGATGATGCCCTTCTCGTACAGCGGGTTCTTCGACAGCGACGGGCGCTCGTTCAGGCGCAGCGCCCACGGCGACCAGCGGCCGGGCTCGGCGACGATGCCGTTGTTGGCCAGCGTCGCCATGACCGCCTCGCGGTCGGATTTCATCAGGTTGATGCGCAGATCCAGCGGTGCCTGCTGGTTCAGCGCGCGCGCCAGCGACAGTAGCGCCGCTTCGTCCATCTGCGCCGACAGCCGCTCGATCACCCAGTCCGGCAGGTCGGTGCGCTCGCCCAGCGACAGCTCCTCGGCCTTGCTCGGCGCCAGCGTTTCCAGCCATTGCGCCTCGTTGCGCGACACCAGCGGCGCGAGCTGCTTCAGGCCGAGACCTTCGATGCGCGCCATCGCGGCGATCAGCAGCTTGCGCGCGCCGGCGTGCTCGCCCGCGATCGCACGAAGCCAGCGCAGCCGGCGCAGCACCAGATAGGCGTGTTCGGCGATGAAGGCGCGATCGCGCGACTGCAGTGCGCGCTGCTCGCGGAAGTAGGCGGACAGCACGCCGTCGGCCGGGTGTTCGAAGCGCAGCAGCCGGGTCAGTACGTCGGCGGTGGCGTCTATCAGTTTCTCGTTCGGTTTCATCGCAGGAATATGGGAATGTCTGAATCGGTCTGGCGTTGGTCGGACGCCGGTGGCGTCGTGCCCGGTGCGGCGGTGGCCGGCGCGGCGACGATGCTGCGGTTTTCGTACTCGATGCGGCGCACGCGCTGGTCGTACACGTCGCCCTTGCGGTCGGTGAAACGGATGCGCACCGGCAGCCAGCGCAGGTCGGGCGCCAGCCACACCTCGATCTGGTTGTCGCCGGGCTGGGCCCTGACCTGCAGGCGCTTGACCAGCAGGCGCCCCAGCGCGGTATCGAGTCCGGTCGGCGCGTCGTCCGGCACGAACCAGCGCGGCGTATAGCGGCGGCCGGTCGCGACGTTGAAGTCGAACTCGCCGCCCCGCTGCGCGCGCCAGATGATTTCCAGCCACAGGCTCGCCATATCCTGCGAACCCGGCGTCAGCGCGTGCGTCGTCGTCTTCGAACCGCTGCGCAGCATAACCTGACTGGCCGTCCAGTCGAAATCGACCTGTTCGTCCGGCGGTTTGGCCTGTTCCGAATCCTGTACGAAGCGCCGCGGCTGCAGACCGTCGCTGCCGACGTCGCCCTCGCTGTACTGTTCGATGCGCAGCGGTTTGAGCAGGCCGGCCAGTCCGGTGGTTTCGGTCACTGTGTCCATCCGGTAGCGCGTGCCGTCATGTACCCAGTGATAGCGGGTTTCGCCGATGCGCAGGCTGTCGCCGCGATAGACCTCGAATTCCAGCCTGGCTTCGCCGACCAGAGCCTGTTGCGGTGACACCTCCTGCGTGTCGTCCACGGCCGTATCGCGCCCGGGCTCGTCGTTCTCATCGCGCTCGGGTTCATCCGGCGTTCGCGGTCCGTCGGACTCCGCGTCTTCGGTGTTGCCGACCTGCGGTGGGACGTCGGCCTGCCCGACGGACGGCGTCTCGGGCGGCGCCGGCACCGGCGCGCGTGGCTCTCGGGGCGGCTTGGGCGCGGGCTTCGGCGGAGGCGGCGGCGCGGGCTCGGGTGAGGGCGCCGGCACCGGCGGTGGCGGCGGCAGCGGTGCCGGCACCAGGGCGGCGCGGATCAGCAGCGATTCGTCCGGTCCGGCGCGGTGATCGAAGCTGCTCAGCCCGCTTGCCAGCAACAGGTGCAGCAGCAGCGAAACGAGCAGCGCGAGGGCCAGGCGCGAGCGGGTCAGCGGCTCAGTCATCCGCACCCGGAGCAGTCAGCGCGCCGGCGGCCGGCGTCGCTTCGTCGCGCAGCACGGCGCGACCGTGCTGCAGTGTCAGCCTGTCCTCGAGGAACCAGCGCACCACCCGTGGATAGAGCAGATGTTCCTGCGCCAGCACGCGTGCGGCCAGCGTCGCCTCGTCGTCGCCCGCGAGCACCGGCACGGCGGTCTGGGCGATGATCGGGCCACCGTCCAGTTCGCCGGTCACGAAATGCACGGTCACGCCGGCGATGCGGCAACCCGCTTCGATCGCGCGGCGGTGCGTATGCAGGCCGGTGAAGGCCGGCAGCAGCGAGGGGTGGATATTGATCATGCGGCCGGCGTAGTGCTCGACGAAGCCGGGCGTCAGGATGCGCATGAAGCCGGCCAGCACCACGAGGTCGGGCGCGTGGCGGTCGATTTCCTGCGCCAGTGCGCGGTCGAAGGCGGTGCGATCCGGGTGTTGCGTATGGTCGACCACCGCGGTGGCGATGCCGTGCTCACGTGCGTAGGCAAGGCCACCAGCGTCCGGGCGATTGCTGATGACCGCACGCACGTTGGCGGCCAGGCCCGCTTCGACGATGGAGCGCATATTGCTGCCGCGCCCGGAGATCAGGATGACGACGGATTTCATTCGGTTTCGGTGACGAAGGCGAAGGTCGGGGTGTGAAGGCCGGATTATCGCCCAGCCGCTGTCTGCACTACCTGACCGGCAGGAAGACGGCGGTCGCCAGCGACTGCAGGATGCGGGTGACGACGCGGCGATTCTTGTCGGCGACGATCTGCGCGCTCATGTCCAGCCAGCCGATCATCTTGCCCATCTCCCGCTCGAAACTGAGATTGCGCATGCCGTCGACGCCGATCTCGTTCGACAGGAGGAGTGGGGCGCCAAGTTCGTCGCGCGACTGCGCCAGCTTCCAGGCGGTGATTTCGATATTGCGCGCGCAGTTCGACAGCGCCTGCGGATCGAGCTCGTCCATGATGAACAGTTCGCTGCGGTCGGCCCAGGCGGTCTGGATCATGCCACCCATGCCGATGATGAGCGCGGCGACCCGGTCGCCGGCGAAATCCGGCGCGAAGGCCAGTCGCATCACGTCGATGCCGCGACGGTTGTCGAACTCCGGCAGTCGCCAGTCGTGCTGCGCGGCGAACAGCCGGGCCATCGCCGCTTCGCGGCTGTCCAGTCCGGCGCGTCGCCACTCGCGCGGATTGCGCTTGTACAACTTGTCGGCCAGACGCTCCAGGCTGGCGAATATTTCCCTGTGATGCGCTTCCAGCACCCGGTCGATGTCACTTTTAACAATCTGTTTAGGATGCATGGAATCGGCCACTGGCGCGGGTTTCTGACCCGCGCCCGAACAGCCCGTGACCAAGTTGGCTATCGCGGCGCAACACAGGGCGCGCACAATCGGCTTGCAGGCTGTCATAGCGTTCATGACCGACAGCGTACGACAACCCGGGCCATTCGTGGCGGATCGCCGCAGTTGCGGAAAGCCGCCCGCGCAGGGCCCCGAAAGAGCCGAAACCGCCATGAAGATGGAACCGCTGGAAAGGGTGCGCGCACCCGGTGTGAAGGCAGGCAGCCGCCGTTTCGGCCGGCTGCTGCGCACGCTGGCGCGCGCCGGTCACGGCGGTGTTCTGATCTGCGGCGGTCAGGACGTGCAATGCGATGCGCTGGCGATGGCGCTGGCGCGGCTGCGCGACCAGCCTCTGATGCGGGTCGAACTGGAAGCGGCCAACGACGAGCCGATCACCTCGGAACAGTGGCGCCCGTCGCTGCAGCAGGCGCGCGAACATTCGGCGCTGCTCTATCTGCACCTCGGCCAAGGCGCCGACACGGTTTTCGGCCGTACCGACCAGCGCATGGCCAGCGTACGCGCCGAACATCTGCTGGCCGACGTGCAGCGTGCCGGCGTCGTCGTCATCGTGGCCGGCGCTGAGCGCTACTGCATCGCGCTCGAGGCCTGCTGGCCGCGGATCAGGCTGCCGGATTCGACGCGCCGGACACTTTCGACTTCACCCAGGCCACTGCCACTGGCGCAAGTGATATCGCGATGATGGCCAGGATGACCAGCGTCAGGTTCTGCTTCACCCAGGGCAGGTTGCCGAACCAGTAACCGGCCAGCGTCAGCGACACCACCCACAGCAATGCACCGGTCACGTTGAACATCGCGAAGCGGGCGTAGCGCATCCGCGCCACGCCGGCCACGAAGGGCGCGAAGGTGCGGATCAGTGGCATGAAGCGCGCGATGATCACCGTCTTGCCGCCGTGCGTCTCGTAGAAGGCGTGCGTGCGGTCGAAGGCCGAGCGGTTGAAGAAGCGCGAACTTTCCCAGCGGAACACCTTGGGGCCGAACCACGCGCCGACCCCGTAGTTCACCGCGTCGCCCAGCACCGCGGCAATCACCAGCAGCACGATGAGCAGTCCGATGTGCATGCCGCCTGCCGCGGCGAGTGCGCCGGCGACGAACAGCAGCGAGTCGCCGGGCAGGAAGGGCGTCACCACCAGACCGGTTTCGCAGAACACGATGGCGAACAGGATGGCGTAGACCCAGGCGCCGTACTGCGCCACCAATGCCGCGAGGTGGGTGTCCAGATGCAGCATCAGGTCGACGAAGGTGGTGAGCAGTTCCATGGCAAGGCCGGCTGAAATCGAGCGGCGATGATAGCGGATGCATGTTGCGGCCCGTAAAATCGCGCACCGAATACCTTTTGCGCGCTGCCATGCCCTCGATTCACCTGTTGCCCGACCTGCTGATCAGCCAGATTGCCGCCGGCGAGGTGGTCGAACGACCGGCGTCGGTGCTGAAGGAACTGCTGGAAAACAGCCTGGACGCCGGCAGTCGCGATATACGCGTGCAGCTCGAAGCCGGTGGCGTCAAGCGGCTGCGGGTCGCTGACGACGGCTGCGGCATGCCGCCGGAAGACCTGCCCCTTGCGCTCGCCCGCCACGCGACGTCGAAGATCGCCTCGCTCGACGATCTGGAAGCGGTGGCCACGATGGGCTTTCGCGGCGAAGCGCTGGCGTCGATCGCCAGCGTTGCGCGCGTGACCATCACCAGCCGCGAAGCGGGCAGCGCGCACGCCTGGCGTATCGACAACGGCGGTTCGCCGGAGCCGGCCGCGCTCGACGCCGGCACCGTGGTCGATGTTGCCGACCTCTACTACAACACGCCGGCGCGGCGGAAATTCCTGCGCACCGAACAGACCGAGTACGGCCATTGCGACGACGTGTTCGGCCGCATCGCGCTGTCTGTGCCGCAGGTCGCCTTCCAGCTGATGCACAACGGCCGACTGATGCAGCGCCTGCCGGCGGGCGACATGGCGACCCGCGTACGTGCGCTGCTCGGCGATGAATTCATGCAGCACGCGCGCCCGGTCGAGGCCGACGCCGGCCAGATCCGCGTCAGCGGCTACGCGGCCCAGCCGGCTTTCTCGCGCTCCGGGCGCGACGCACAGTATTGCTTCGTCAATGGCCGCTTCGTGCGCGACCGCCTGCTCGCGCACGCGTTGCGCGAGGCCTATGCCGACGTGCTGCACGGCGCGCGGCACCCGGCCTACGTGGTGTTCATCGAACTCGATCCGCGCGCAGTCGACGTGAACGTGCATCCGGCGAAGACCGAAGTGCGCTTCCGCGATTCGCGTGGCGTTCATCAGTTCGTCTTCCACGCGGTCGAACGCGCGCTGGCGCCGTCGACACAGGTGGCCGCAGCCGTCGCGCCGTCGTCGCCGTTCGAGCCGTTGCCGGAGCGCCCGCAATGGCCCTCCCTGCAGCAGGGCATGAATGTCGAACAGCCGCTGGCGCGCTACTTCGACTTCGTCCGCCAGGACGCGCCGGTCGCCGCGTCGGCTGCGCCGGTGCTGCGCCCCGACCTGCCGGCGCAGCAGAACGACGCGCCGCCGCTCGGCTTTGCGCTCGCCCAGTTGCAGGGCGTATACGTGCTGGCGCAGAACAGCGCCGGCCTGGTGCTGGTGGACATGCATGCCGCGCACGAGCGCATCCTGTACGAACAGCTGAAGAAGGTGCTCGAAGGCGCGCCGGCGGTGCAGCGGCTGCTGATTCCGGCCGTGCTGTCGATGAGTACGCGCGAGGTGGCGACCGCCTTCGAGTACGCCGACGTGCTGGAGCGGCTGGGTTTCGACATCGGTCAGGCCGGCCCGAACGAACTGATGGTGCGCGCGGTGCCGGCGCTGCTGGCGCGTGCCGACACCGGTGCGCTGCTGCGTGCGCTGCTGGAGGAACTGCGCGAGGCGCCGGCCAGCCAGGTGGTGGAGCGCCGGCGCAACGAACTGCTGGCCACCATGGCCTGCCACGGCGCGGTACGTGCCAACCGGCTGCTTTCGCTGCCGGAAATGAACGCGCTGCTGCGCGACATGGAAGCCTGCGAACGCGCCGACCAGTGCAACCACGGGCGGCCGACCTGGGTCCAGCTCAGCATGGCGGAACTGGACCGCCTGTTCATGCGCGGCCGATGAGTGCGCCGGTACTGGTGCTGCTCGGCCCGACCGCCAGCGGCAAGACGGCGGCAGTCGCCCGCATCGCGCGCGTGCTGCCGATCGAACTGATCAGCGTCGATTCGGCGCTGGTGTTCCGCGACATGGATATCGGCACCGCCAAGCCCTCCGCCGAGGAACAGGCGCTGTGCCCACACCATCTGATCGACATCGTGTCGCCGGAAGAGGCCTACTCGGCGGCGCGCTTCGCCGCTGACGCCCGCCGCCTGATCGCCGACATTCGCGCGCGCGGCCGCATCCCGCTGCTGGCCGGCGGCACCATGCTCTACATCAAGGCCTTGCGCGAGGGACTGTCCGATCTGCCGGAAGCCGACGCATCACTGCGCGCCAACATCGATGCGCGCGCGGCGGAGCAGGGCTGGCCGGCACTGCACGCCGAACTTGCCCGGCTCGATCCCGATGCCGCCGCTCGTCTCAAGCCGACCGACGCGCAGCGCATCCAGCGCGCACTCGAAATCGTCATGCTGACCGGCCGGCCGCTGGCCGAGAGCTATGCGAAGCGTGAGGACGACGCGCCGCTGCCGCCGATGACCGTGCTGTCGCTCGAACCATCGGATCGCGCCTGGCTGCACCGGCGCATCGAACAGCGCTTCGACCAGATGCTGGAAAAGGGCCTGGTCGACGAACTGCGCAGCCTGCGCACGAAGTACCGGCTGGAGGCCGGCATGCCGTCGATGCGCTGCGTCGGCTACCGGCAGGTGTGGAACTACCTGGAAGGCGAAGTCGATGCATCGACCATGCGCGACACCGGCATCTACGCGACGCGCCAGCTGGCGAAGCGGCAGATCACCTGGCTGCGCTCGATGCAGATCGACCAGCGCATCGACTGCCTGCGCGACGATGCGGCGGATGCGGTGCTTGAAGCCTTCACCCAATCATGTAGGTGAAGGTTTCAAGCACCGAGAGGCAACATGCACGATGCAGGGAAGCCCGGACGAACGTCGCAGTCCGGACCTCGCACCTGCAACCGTCCGAAACGAAAAGGGCGCCTTGCGGCGCCCCTGACTTTCATCTTGCATCCTGAAGCTCAGCAGCGCGGACTCATCGCCCGCTTCAGGTCGTCCAGCTTGTGGATGCGGATGTTCTTGTTGCTGACCGACAGCAGACCTTCATCCTGCAGCCGGGACAGGCCGCGGCTGACGGTTTCGAGCTTGAGGCCCAGGTAGGAGCCGATCTCCTCGCGCGTCATGCGCAGGTTGAACTCGGTCGCCGAATAACCACGCGACGCGAAGCGCTGCGACAGGTTCACCAGGAAGGCAGCCAGGCGCTCTTCGGCACGCATGGTGCCGAGCAGCATCATCACCGCCTGATCACGCACGATTTCGCGGCTCATCACCTTGTGGAAGTGATGCTGCAGCGTGTCGATCTCGCGCGACAGCTCCGACAGGCGGTTGAACGGGATGACGCACACCTCGCTGTCCTCCAGCGCGCGCGCGTCGCAGTTGTGCTGGCCGGTACCGATGCCGTCCAGCCCCATCAGTTCGCCGGCCATCTGGAAGCCGGTCACCTGTTCGCGGCCATCTTCCGAGATCACTTCGGTCTTGAAGAAACCGGTGCGGATGGCGTACAGCGACTGGAAGGATTCACCTGACAGGTAGAGCGGCATGCCGCGCGGAATCTTGCGGCGGGCACCGATCAGCGTGTCGACGCGTTCCAGCTCGTCGTCGGACAGGCCGACCGGCATGCACAGTTCGCGGAGGTTGCAGGCAGAGCAGGCGACCTGAAGTCCCTGCGTGGTGATCGGTATCGATACGCTGTTCATTGATTGCGATCAATGCGCGGTGATGGCCGCGCTTGCATGATGAACATACCTCAAAGTGTGCCAATAAATCATGAATGTCGCAAAGGAACTGGTGTTCGACCCGCAGCTGATGCGTCGTTTCGACGTACCGGGGCCGCGCTACACCTCATACCCCACCGCCGATCGCTTCAATTTCTCGCACGACGCGCGGGCGCATGCCGCACGCCTCGCGGCGCGCACGGCGAGCGCCGGTCCGCTGTCGATCTACGTCCATATCCCGTTCTGCGACACGATTTGCTACTACTGCGCCTGCAACAAGATCATCACCAAGGATCACGCGCGTGCCGATGCCTATCTCGACACGCTGCTGCGCGAAATGGCGATGAAGGCGTCGCTGGTCAAGGGTAGCCGCGAGATCGCCCAGTTGCATCTCGGCGGCGGTACGCCCACCTTCCTGAACGACGCGCAGATGACGCGACTGATCGAGGGCCTGCGCACGCACTTCCGCGTGTCCGACAGCGCCCAGTGCTCGATCGAGCTCGATCCGCGCGGCGTCACTGCGGCCCGCATTGCACACCTGGGTTCGCTCGGTTTCAACCGCATCAGCGTCGGCGTGCAGGATTTCGATCCGGTCGTGCAGCGCGCGGTCAACCGCATCCAGAGCGTCGAAGAAACCGAAATAGTGCTGAAGGCGGCGCGCGAGAACGGCTTCGTATCAACCGGCGTGGACCTGATCTACGGCCTGCCGGGCCAGACCTTGGACAGCTTCGACGCGACGCTGGCGACGCTGATCCGGCTGGCGCCGGACCGCGTGGCGATCTACCACTACGCCCACCTGCCCAAGCAGTTCATGCCGCAGCGGCGGATCGACGAAGCCATGCTGCCCGGCCCGGAAGTGCGGCCGCAATTGCTGCGCCTGGCGATCGACCGGCTGCACGAGGCGGGCTATGTGCATGTGGGCATGGACCATTTCGCCCGCCCGGACGACGAACTGGCGCAGGCGCAGCGGCACGGCCGCCTGCAGCGCAACTTCCAGGGCTATTCGACGCACGCCGGCTGCGACCTGCTTGGTCTGGGCGTGTCCGCCATCTCCCGCGTCGGTGCGAGCTTCGCGCAGAACCACCGGACGATAGAGAGCTGGACCCAGGCCATCGACGACGGCGAACTGCCGGTCATGCGCGGTCTGAACATGACCGCCGACGACAGCGTGCGCAGCGCCGTGATCGGTGCGCTGATGTGCCACTTCGAGCTGTCGATCGAAGCGATAGAAAGCGCGTACGCGATCGATTTCAAGAAGTACTTTTCGGCGGAGCTGGACGAGCTGGCGGAGCTCGAAGCGGCCGGTCTGCTGACCATCGAGCCGGACTGGATCGCCATCACGCCGCGTGGGCGCCTGCTGGTGCGCGCGGTCTGCATGGTGTTCGACCGCTATCTGCGTCTCGACAGCGAAACGGTGCGCTACTCTAAGGTGGTGTGAGCCGGCGGTCCGACCGACCGGCGCCCGTTTTCCACCGGACCTTCAATGAACCTCGGATTGGCAGCTGTTTTCGTCGTCGGCCTGCTCGGCGGTGTGCACTGCGCCGGCATGTGCGGCGGCATCGTGTCGGCGATCTCGGCCGGCGTGCCGCAGCCGGTGCGTCGCGGCTGGCGAGCCCAGCTGCCCGCGCTGGCGATGCACGCGGCCTACAGCGGCGGGCGCATCGCCAGCTATTCGCTGGCCGGTGCGGTGGCTGGCGGTGTCGGCGGCGTCAGCCTGCTGGCCGGCGACGCCGCGCCGGTGCAGATGACGCTTTACGTGCTCGCCAACCTGATGATGATCGCGCTCGGTTTCTATCTGGCCGGTTACACGCGCCTGCTGGCGCCGGTCGAGGCTCTGGGGCGTCCGCTGTGGGCGCGCATCCAGCCGCTGGCCCGGCGTTTCCTGCCGGCGCGCACGCCGGCGCAGGCGCTCGGCGTCGGTCTGCTCTGGGGTTTCCTGCCCTGCGGTCTCGTCTACAGCATGCTCGGACTGGCGCTGCTGTCGGGTTCACCCGGCAGCGGGGCACTGATCATGCTGGCCTTCGGTCTGGGCACGCTGCCCAACCTGCTGCTGGCCGGCATGCTGCTGACCCGACTGCGTGCGGCGACCCGCCATCCGGCGCTGCGGCGAGTGGCCGGGCTGCTGGTGCTCGGCTTCGGCATCGTCGGTCTGGCGCGGGCATCCACGCTCGGCGACGGGCTGTGGAACGGCCTCATCTGCCATACTTAGACACCTTCCTATAACAAGTGTCGAGAACACCATGCGTATCCTCCTTGCCGTAGACGGTTCCGATCATGGCGTGCGCGCCACGGCCGAAGTGCTGCGTCTTGCCGCCATGCTGACCAATCAGCCCGAAATCCACCTGCTGTTCGTGCACGCCCCGGTACCGGGGGGCCTGCTGCAGCACCACGTCAGCCGTGAAGCGCTGAACGACTACTACCGCGAAGAAGGGCAGGACGCCGTGCGCTCGGCGCTGGAAACCCTGCGCAACGCGAAGATCGAGCCGGTGCTGCACCTGCACGTCGGCCCGCCGGCCGAAACCATCGCCCGCTACGCCGAACAGCACGACTGCGAAATGATCGTGATGGGCCGTCGTGGTCACGGCGCGCTCGCCAGCTTTGCCCTCGGCTCGGTGGCCAGCGGCGTGCTGCACCACTCCAACCGCCCGGTGCTGCTGGTCAAGTAAGCCCGGTACGGCCGGTGGCGCCCGCTCAGGTGCGCCGGCCGCTCGCACGCTGCCTCAAGAATTCGCGGTGGCGCGCCGTTAGCGGGACATGATGTCAATTTTTGTGTCCCGCACCCATCCATGAGCGCACCCACCGCCACCGCATCCGACCCGCTCGAAGCCTGGGTGGACCGCCTGCGCAGCCAGGACATGCCCATCTTCAGCGCCACGCTCGCCGCCATCGGCGAGGTCGCGGGCGACGAGGCGAGTCCGACTTCCGCGCTCGGTACCATCATCCTGCGCGACGCCGGCATGACCGCACGCGTGCTGAGGATGGCCAATTCCGTTTTCTTCCGTGGCGAAAGCCAGCGCGTCAGCACGATTTCGCGCGCCATCGTCGTGCTCGGCTTCGACACGGTGCGCAATATCGCAGTGTCGGTCGCGCTGATCGACGCCTTTCTCGCCGGCGGCGTGCGCGAGCGCGTGGCGGCGGAGATGGCGCGCTGTTTCCACGCCGCGGTACATGCGCGGCACGCCGCGTCGGCGCGCGGCGACGCGTCGCCCGAAGAAGTGTTCATCGCGACGCTGCTGTCGCACATCGGCGAGATGGCGTTCTGGTGCTTTTCCGGCGAGGTCGGGCAGAAACTGGACAAGGCACTGCGCCAGAGCAAGGCGCAGCCCGAACAGGTCGAGATGGAGGTGCTGGGCTTTCGCCTGCGCACGCTGACACAGCAGCTGGCGCGCGAATGGGCGCTGCCCGGTCTGGTCGTGAACGCCTGCGCCGACGGCGTGCGGCTGGACAGCCGCGAGGCGCTGGTGGTCGCCGGCTACCGGCTTGCCGTGGCAGCCGAGGGTGGCTGGGACAGCGAACGCGCACGCGGCGCGATGCGCGATTACGCCAGGGTGTTGCGGCAGGACATCACCACCGTCGCACCGGTGGTCGCCGCGCACGCTCGCGAGGCGGCCCGCATCGCCGGCTTCTACGGTTGCGAGGACGCGGCAGCGCGCATTCCGCAGCCGACACCGGCATCCGATGCTGCGCCGGCGGAGGGTGGCGACGGCGCCGAGGCGGATCCGCTGCTGCAACTGGATGTTGCGCGCCGCATGACCTCACTGATGGCGGCCCGTTCGGCCAGCACCGCGGTGCTCGATCTGGCGCTCGAAGGCGCAGGGCGCGCGCTGGGTGCCGATCGCGCAGTGCTCGCGCTGGTCGCGCCCAACCGCGCACAACTGGCTGCGCGCGCGACCGAAGGTCACGGCGCGCAGCAGCTGATGCGCCATTTCACTTTCCTGCTCGCCGGTGCGCCGCGCGACGCGCTGACCGAACTGGTCGATCACGGCCGCGTCATCGATATCGATGCCGACCACGTGCCCGCACCCGGGCTGCCCTCGGTGGCCCGCCTGCGTGCTGCGCTGGGCGAGCGGCACCAGATACTGGTGCCGCTGCACGCGCAGAATCAGGTGGTCGGCGTGCTCTACATCGATCGCGCACCGTCACGGCCGCCGTTTCCGGCCGGCACCCAGGACGCGCTGCTGCATCTGGCGCAGCTGGCCGGCCTGGCGCTCGACGCCGCGGCCGCACCGCGTCGCGGCTGAAGCGCGTACGCGGCGCGCGCGGCTCAGCCGCGACGGCGGCGGGCGGCTGCGCCGATCAGGCCCAGACCGGCCAGCAGCAGCGCGTACGTTTCCGGCTCGGGCACCGGCGCCAGCATCAGCGTGCCGGCCATCAAGCCGCTTTCTTCGAAGCCCTGGACGGTGCCGGCGGGGATGTCGATGGCCGCGCCCACCCAGCCCGGGCGGGTGATGTAGCTCAGCGACAGCGTGACCTCGGCGCCGACCACGGTGTCGAGGCTCAGATCGAACGCTTCCATCGAGCCATTGCCGGTGTAGCTCACCGACTGACCGCCCCAGGACGCGATCAGGCTGAAGGACGTGTCGGGCTGGATCACGGACAGGCTGGCCGAGAACAGCGACTCGGCGGTGCCGCTGATCAGCATGCGGATGGCGCTGCCGGCAGCTTCGCCGTCCGACGCGATCTTCAGCGTCGTATCCAGCGTCACGCGCGACGATTCAACCAGTCCCTGCAGGCCCTGTACGCCGTCGAATCCGAGCACCGAGGTGCCGCCGAGCGTAAAGCCGACGGCTGAGGCGTCGGTCTGCGCGTCCAGCGTGACTTCGCGTACCCAGTCGTAGCGGATGGTCGAGCTGCCGTCGGTCGCCGAGTCGCTGTACATGCCGAAGCCGAGCAGCGCTTGATCTGAGGACAGGTCATCGACCAGGGCGTCGGCCGACACCGTGCCGAACATGCTGGTGGTGGCTTCGGCATAGGTATAGCCACCGACGAGGCTGGGGCCGACGATCTGGAAGTGTGCAGCCTGTGCGGACAGGCCGGTGGCGGCCAGCGCGAGCGCCAGCGAGGTCTTGATCAGGTTCATTTCTGTTCTCCGGAATCAGGGGCGGGCGTCAGTCATTCTTGGTGATGCGGTTCTGCGGGCCCGGCGCGACGCCGGTCGGGTTTGCCTGCAGATAGGCTTCGAAGGCGTCGGTATCGACCGCACCGCCGAGGCGCTGCGCGCCGTCCTTCAGCACGGCGAAGCCGTCGCCGCCGTCGGCGAGGAAGCTGTTCACCGTCACCCGGTAACTGGCCGACGGATCGATCGCCACGCCATCCAGGGTCATCGACGTGACGCGCGCGTTGCAGGCGTTGCCGGCGGTGTAGGCGTAGTGGAAGCCGCGCGACACCTGCAGGATGCGGGTCGCGGTCTGGCCGTTGCAGCCGTTGAACTGCGTTTCCAGCAGCGTGCGGATCTGGGCGCCGGTCAGCGTCATGGTGACCAGCGAATTGCCGAAGGGCTGCACGGTGAAGGCGTCGCCGTAGGTCACCTTGCCATCCGGCGTATTGAACGGCAGGTCGGCACGGATGCCGCCGGGATTCATGAAGGTCACCACGGCTTCGCCGGTGCCCGCATCGTCCGTCGCGTCGAGCTGGGCGTCAGCGATCACGTCGCCCAGTGCCGATTCGCCGGCCGCGTTCTGCGAGCGGCTGATCGCCGCCGTGATCGTGCCGATGACGCGTGCCTTGGGCACGGCGGACAGCGCGTCGTAGTGCGCTACCAGATCGGTCAGCGCCGCATCTTCTTCGGTCGTGGTGCCGGTGACCAGGTTGTTGGCGGCCACCGCGATCACGTCACGCGTGCGGGTATCGATGGTGAGATCGATGTCGCTCAGGTTGCGCGCGTACTGCCCGGCCGACGTCACGCGCACCGGCTGGCCGGCAGCGTTGTTGATCAGGCAGTTGTATGCGGCGTGGGTGTGGCCGGACACCACCAGGTCGACCTCGGGGTCGAGCCGGTTGACGATGCCGACGATGGGGCCGGACGCACCGGTGCAGCCATTGATGCCGCCGGACGCAAAGCCGCCTTCGTGGATCAGCACGACGATGGACTCGATGCCCTGCGCCTTCAGTTTCGGGATCAGCGCATTGACGGTGTCGGCCTCGTCGTTGAACTGCAGGCCGGCCACGCCGGACGGCGACACGATGCTCGGCGTGCCTTCCAGCGTCATGCCGATGAAGGCCACCTTGTTGCCGAGGAAGTCCTTGACGCCGTAGCCGGGGAACACGGTGCTGCCGGTGGCGGTGTCATGTACGTTGGCGGCGAGGAAGCGGAACTTCGCGCCAGCGAATTCGCCGCCCTTCAGATCCTCGTTCATGCCCAGACCGGAGTAGGCGTCAGTCGGGTGGTTGCCGCCGTGCTGCATGCGCAGCAGTTCGTCCTTGCCTTCGTCGAACTCGTGGTTGCCGACGGCATTGAAGTCGATGCCGATGCGGTTCATCGCCTCGATCGTCGGCTCGTCCTTGAACAGCGCCGAGGTCAGCGGGCTCGCACCGATCATGTCGCCGGCCGACACCACGGCGTGCAGCGGGTTCTGCGCCTTCAGTTCCTTGATGCGGGTCGAGAAGCGGGTGACACCCGGGTTGCTGCTCGAACCTTCGAACGGCTTGATGTAGCCGTGGAAGTCGTTGAAGGCGATCAGCTTCACCTTCAGCGTGCTGCCGATCTGCGAATTGCGTGCGGCGATCAGCAGGCGGGCGCGTTCGACCGCACTGATCTTGCCGGCCTTCTGCTGCGCCAGCGTCACCGACGATACGTGGGCGATGAAGGCGGCCTGATTGCCCCACGGGTCCTCGTCGCGGATCTGGCTGTCGACGGTGGCGCAGCTGGCGTCCAGTACGCGGTTGGGCACGCCGGCATCGGTGCTGCCGAACAGTACGTTCGCGCTGTGGGTGCCGGGCGTGCAGGCGAGGGCGGACTGGCTGACAATGCCGGCCACGGCCAGCGCGAGAAGTTTGAGACGCATGGTGTTTCTCCGGAAGGGGGGCGGGCTCAGGCAGCCTTGCGGCGCACGGCGAACGACAGCAGGCCGAGGCCGGCGATCAACATGGCCCAGCTGTCGGCTTCGGGAACGGCGCTCACTTCGATGTTCAGCGTGGGGCCGGCATAGGTGTTGTTGTTGTAGCCGGCATAGGTCGCGGCCACACCGCCGTCGCCATCGACCAGCGCCAGCGTCACGCGCGAATCGGCCAGGATGTCGGCGGCCAGCGCCTGCGCGCCGGCGTTGTTGCCGGCAGCGCGATCGAACAGCGTGTAGGTGTCGACCGTGCCGCTGGACACCTGAACGAATTCATAGCTCATCACCTGCTGCGCATCGGCGAAGTCGCCGGCGAACGGGTACTGCAGCGGGCTCGGTGACACGATGCTGACGGTGTCGTTGCCGGTGAAGTAGACATCGACCGAGCCATCGGCAGTGAAGGCGGCGTTCGACTGGGTCAGCGACAGGCTGATGCTGTCGATCACCCAGCCATTGATGCCGTATTGCGCGTCGAACTGCGCCTTCAGCGACGCGATGTCGAAGCGCGCCACGCCGTACGACGCGAAGCTGCCGTAGTCGGCGCCTTCGACGTTGAAGAAGTTGATGCCGCTGCCACCGGTGCGCACGCCGCCCGGCTGGACGGTGGCGTTCTGGATGGCCTCGACGCTGGCCGCGTGGGCCGACAGGCCGGTGAAGCACAGCACGGTGGCGGCAAGCAGTTTCTGCATGTTCATGGTCTGACCTCTGTGGGGTGGAGTGGTGATTCGCGAGACCGCGGTGCTTCAGCGACGACGGCGTGCGGCGGCGCCGATCAGGCCGAGACCGGCCAGCAGCAGCGCGTACTGTTCGGGTTCGGGCACCACCTGCACGTCGACCCAGACCGCCTTGTGGTCCGAACTGGGCAGGCCGCCATACAGGCCCGGATTGCCGAAGGTGCCGACCAGATCGAACGCGTCGCCGGTGTTGTTCGCCGCCGAAGTGTCCGGATCGACCGGCCAGTAGATGCCGCTGCCTTTGACGTCCAGATTCGCCGACGGCAGCACGTAATCGACACGCAGATTGCCGGGTGCGGCATCGCTGAAGTCCGCCGTGTCCTGCGACGGATCGCCGACGTGGCTCTGATTGGCGCTGCCGTTGTTGCTGGGGTAGCCGGCCGCCGCGGTGCCGCCGTCGGATGACGGGGTGACCGAGGTGTTGATCAGCGGGTTGTCCAGCAGCTGACCGATGGCGTTGTACTGCTCGCCATTGACCGTGCCCTTGAAGCTGTCGCCGTCGAAGGGGTCGGCGTTGTAGTCGCCGGCGATGACGAATTTCGCGCCGGCTTCGAGACCGCCGGTATTGCCCTGGTCGTCGTAGATGTAATCGGCGCCGGCGACGTAGTCGGCCCAGAAGCGGATCTCATCGTGATTGCGCTTGCCGTTGCGGTCTTCCGCGCCGTCGAAGGTGGGCGGCGTCGGGTGGGCGGTCAGGAAATGCACGTCCTGACCGTTGATGCGCACCGTCACATCGACGTGGTTCTTCGACGACAGGCGCAGCGCGTCGATTTCGGCCTGCGAGTAGAAATTGCCGAGCTTGTTGGCGGTCGGGTCGTTGGTCAGCAGATTGCCCGGCATGTCCTTCCACAGAAAGGTCTGGAAGCTGCGCACGCTGACGATTTCGTACTTCGAATAGATGGTGAAGCCGTACTGCCCGCCGAAGTTTCCGAAGCCGTAGGCGTCGTCGCCGCCGGCCACCACGCCGTTGTTGTTCAGGTCGAAGCCCGACGCCAGACCGGTGTTGGTGTTCGGCGTGTAGCGATAGGCGTAGTCGACGCCCGAGGTCATGCCACGCACTGCATTGCCGTGCGCAGCCGACAGGAAGTTGTCCTGGAACAGCTTTGACGCGTTGCTCGAATAGCCCAGACCCATCGCCGTGCTGCTGGCGGTCGGCGTGCCGTTCAGGTCGAAGTCGAATTCATTCACCAGCAGCACGTCGGCATTCACGCGCTGGATGATTTCCGCCACGTTGTGCGCCTGCTGGATGCGGTTGGCGACCGTGGTGCCGACGCCGCTGGCCAGCGGGTTGGCGAGGTCGGACAGCAGCTGGCCCGATGCGTCGCGGTTCAGCGACGCATTGAAGGTGGCGAAGCGGACGGTGTCGGCTTGCGCGGCGCCGGCGGCGGTGGCTAGCAGCAATGCGGCGACGATCGGTTTCAGCGTGGCTTTCATCGGACTCTCCTGGTCGGTTCAGCGACGGGCGGCACGACGCGCGAAGGCCAGCAGGCCGAGGCCGGCCAGCAGTTGCGCGTACTGTTCGGGTTCGGGGACGGCGCTCACTTCGATGGCGATGAACTGCGTGCTCTGCGTGGCGCTGAAGTTGTTGTCGGCGACCAGCACCAGCGTGCGGTTGCCGTTGGCCAGCGTCTTGCCCCAGCTCACGCCTTCGATGTTGTCCAGCGTGATGCCTTCGTAGGTGATCGGCATTTCCAGCAGCAGCGTGCGGCGCATCGGCGTGTAGTCGGCGCCGGCCAGGCTGGCGAAGTTACTCACGTCGGTGGTTTCGGCGGTGATTTCCGCCAGCGTCAGCTGGATGGTGTTGCCGACGCCAAAGGCGAAGGCGCGCTCGATCGCGATGAACTGCGTGTCGGAAATCGCCAGCAGTTCGGGCAGGCCGTTGTCCGGGCCGAAGGGCGCGCCCGGCACTGCGTCGACCGGAATCGGCGGCAGTTCGTAGGCATATTGCGCACCGGCCGCGCCGCTCACCGGGTCGAGCGCGGTCAGGCGCACCACGCTGCCGTTGCTGATGGACGTGATCGGGCCGTCCTGCACCAGCGCGTCTTCGTTGGCGGTGTAGATCGTGCCGTCCGGCGTCACCGTGAGCGCTTCGAACAGCTTGTTGTTGCGCCCGCCCGTGGTGGCGTTGTCGACGTAGTTGTACATGGCCGGCGTGGCGAATTCGCGCACGAACACGCCTGACGTCGTCATTTCACGGACGAAGGGCTGGTAGCGGCTGGCGGCGTTCGCGTTCCAGTTGCCTTCCGACGACCAGTACAGATTGCCGTTCGGCGCGACGCGGATGCCTTCCGGGTCCACCGTGCGGGCGTTCGACGGGAAGGTCGTGCCGTCCGGCCGTTGCATGTAGGTCTGGCTGTTGATGGTGACGCCGTTGAAGCCGGCGGCGTCGTAGTCCAGCGACAGGTTGTAGAAGCGCGGCGTGCCGCGCTCGCCGCCGCGGTCATCGGCGATCGCCCAGTAGGTGCCGTCGGCGGCGCGGTCGAGGCCGGAGATGCCGCCGAATTCGACGCCCTGGAACAGCGTGCCAGTCGGCAGCGAGGTCGCGCCGATCACGCGCAGCGAGAAGTCGGCCGCCTGTGCGGCGCCGAACGAGAGGGCCACGGCGGTGGCCAGAAGCAGTTTCTTCATGATGGATTCCTGCAGGCGTGACAAACCGGCCCCGACGCGGCGGGGCCGGTGCGAAGGATCAGCGGCGGCGCTTTGCGGCCAGGCCGATCAGGCCCAGGCCGGCCAGCATCAGCGCGTAGGTTTCCGGCTCCGGCACCGGGTTGGCCAGGCTGATCTTCAGGAACTCGGTGTGGTCGGAACCGAAGTCGCGGCCGCCGGTGCCCGGGTAGTTGTTGTCGTTGATCACCAGCAGCGTGTTGGCGTCGAGGATGAGCACGTCCTCGATGGTCACGTAGGGGAAGGTGAAGGTGGTGAGGCCGTCGCCGTTCAGATCGTCCGGGTCGGCGATGTTCATCAGGTCGACCAGTTCGGTCTTGGTGACGAAGCCGCCGTCGGCGACACCGGTGGTGTCGGCGATGAAGATCTTCTTGAACGGCGTGCCGCTGGTGGCGGTGCCGCCGTTGCGCTCGATCACTAGGAAGCGGTGGTCGTCGATGGCCGTCATGTCGCCGATCGCGGTGCCTTCGGCTTCGAGCTGGTACAGGTAGTCAAGGCCGGTATAGCTTTCGCTGTCGATGCTGAATTCGTTGATGCGCAGGCTCTTCGCCGGATCGCCGGCCACGGTCTTTTCGAGCAGCGTGTAGAGCTTGTCGCCGCTGGCGTTGATGGCCATGCCCTCGAAGCCGCCCGAGCCGCCGAGGTTGCTCGTGACCGAACCGTTCAGCACCGCCTCGTGCTGCGGCGCGAACACGCCGGGCAGCGCGATTTCGCGGCGCTGGACCACGCCGGTAGCGTCGGTTTTCACCAGGTAGGGACCGAATTCATCGCCGAACCACAGATTGCCGTTCTTGTCCTGGCGCACCGATTCGACGTCGAGGTCGGCGCCGGTGAGCAGGCGGCCGGCCTTGATCGACGGATCGACCAGCGGGTTGGCGGCGTTGTTGTAGTAGTGCGTGTAGTCGGCCTGGACCTTGATGCTCAGCAGGTTCTTCGGGTCGCTCAGCGTGATCCGGCTCGCGGCGTTGAAGGCGGGCAGCGAGGCGCCGGTATTCCAGTTGGCGGCGGACACGGTGCCGCTGCCGCCCAGCGCGGTGCGGAAATCGACATTCACCGCGTAGCTGCGCAGCAGCGTGTCGGCCGAATTGCCCTGCGCGCCGAAGCCGTTGTCGGTGATGACGCGGAAGCTGCCGTTGGCGCCGGCCAGCACGCCCGAGAAGCCCTGCACCGGCTGCATGTCGACCAGCGGCAGCGGATTGCCGCCGGCACCTGCGCCGGCAAACTGACCCGAGGTCGGGCCGTCGGCGAAGGTGTTGGCCGGCATCACGGCCCAGCCGGACAGCGTGTTCTGCGCGGCGTTGGCCGAGGTGGCGGCAAAGGCGGCCGCCACGGCCAGCACCAGGGTGAGTTGCGTGCGTGCGTTCATGTCGTGTCTCCCACAGGTTTCATGCCGGCGGAGTGCCGGGAACGCGCCGACCATAGGGAGAGGTCTTTTCAATGCCATGAAGGGCAGGTGAGCCGTTCGGCCCATGCCGCCTGCAAATCCGCGCCCGGCCGGGGCGTGCGTGTCGACGTGGGGGTGCCTGCGCGGCCTTGCCGCGGCCGCCCGCGCACGCGGCAGATGACGACCGTGTGACGGAATGCGTTTCTTCCTGTTACGCCGCGGACCCCGTGCACGGCCCGGCAACGGCTGCGGCCTGCATGTAAACTCCGCGCTTTACCTCCCGCGAACCGAGCCTGCCATGCCCGTGAACTACCAGACGCCCCCCGCCGAATCCATCCTGCCGGTTGCCGGCGTCCGTCTGGGCATCGCCCAGGCCGGCATCCGCAAGGCCAACCGGCGCGACCTGTGCCTGATTTCGCTGCTGCCGGGCGCGCGCGTGGCTGGCGTGTTCACGGTGAACCGCTTCTGTGCGGCGCCGGTGCAGGTGTGCCGCGACCACCTGTCGCGCAGCGACATCCGCGCGCTGGTCATCAACACCGGCATCGCCAATGCCGGCACCGGCGAACCGGGTCTGGTCGCCGCCCACGCCACCTGCGTGGCGGTCGCCCGCGCGCTCGAACTGGCGCCGGAACAGGTGCTGCCCTTCTCGACCGGCGTCATCATGGAGCCGCTGCCGGTGGACCGCATCGAGCGTGGCATCCCGGCCTGCATGGACGATCTCGACGAGGCCAACTGGTACGAGGCGGCGCACGCCATCATGACCACCGACACCATCGCCAAGGCCGGATCGCGCACGCTCACCCTCGACGGCCGCAAGATCACCGTCACCGGCATCAGCAAGGGCGCCGGCATGATCAAGCCGAACATGGCCACCATGCTCGGCTTCATCGCCACCGACGCGGCGGTGTCGCAGGCCGCGCTGGAAGACATGGTGAAGCACGCCGCCGACCGCTCGTTCAACTGCGTCACCGTCGATGGCGACACCTCGACCAACGATTCCTTCATGCTCATCGCCTCCGGCACGGCCGGCAACGCCGAAATCACCTCGCTCGACAGCGCCGACGGCCGCGCGCTGGCCGACGCCGTTACCTCGCTGGCAGCCGAACTGGCACAGGCCATCGTGCGCGACGGCGAGGGCGCGACCAAGTTCATCACCATCGAGATCGAAGGCGGCACTGACGTGCCCGAGTGCAAGGCGGTCGGCTACGCGATCGCCCACTCGCCGCTGGTCAAGACCGCCTTCTTCGCGTCCGACCCCAACCTCGGCCGCATCCTGGCCGCGGTCGGCAACGCCGCGCAGACGCACCCGTCGCTGGCTGATCTCGACACGTCGAAAGTGAGCCTGTGGATCGGTGACTTCCTCGTGTCGAAGGACGGCGGCCGCAACCCGGACTACAAGGAAGAGCAGGGCGCGGCCGCGATGGCGCCGGCCGAGATCACGATCCGCGTCGCGCTCGGCCGCGGCGACGCCCGCGCCACCTGCTGGACCTGCGACTTCAGTTACGACTACGTGAAGATCAACGCGGACTACCGCAGCTGAGCGCATCGACGCGCTGAGCCCCCACCCGGCGCTGCGCGCCATCCTCTCCCGCATCCGCGGGAGAGGGGCCGGAGGTGAGGGTCGAAGTCGATCCCGGAGCGCAGCCCGGCCGATTCACCGCCGGCGCCCGCACCTCGTGGGCGCGAGCCTGCTCGCGATCAGGCGGCCGACGCAGCCCGGAAATCGGCCGCTTGCGCGGAACACGCGCCAGTCAGTCCGCATCCTCCCTGCGCCTTGACCGCAGCGCCGCAGCCACCGCCTGAGCAAGTGCCTCGAGCAGGGCATCGGCTGCCCTGCTTCGCTGATCACCGTGGGCCGCGGTAATCGCCGCTTCATCGACGTTGCGGCAGGCGGACAGCGCGGTGCGCAGCATCGCTGCCTTGGGGTAGGGGCGCGAGGCGCGTCCCGGGTAGGCGCGGAAGTCGCAGGTGCACAGGGTCATCAGCTGGTCGAAGCGCTCGGGATGCCCGAAGGCGTCCACCCGTTCCAGCATCGCCGTGATCGAACCGGCGCGCATTTCCGCCGCGCGATGCACGCGCTCGCATTCGGCGTTGGCCAGCAAGGCCAGATCAAGGCAGTCGTCTGGCACGCCAAAACGCGCGCTGATCGCTTCGATGCGCGGCACCCCGCGCTCGATGTGCCGGTAGTGCACCGGCAGGTGCTCGCGCGGCGAATCCGACTTGCCGACGTTGAACACCAGCGCCGCGTAACGCACCGCGAAAGGCGCGTCGCGGCGCGCCACTTCATCGACGGTGCGCAGCAGGTGTTCGCCGATATCGACCTGATCCGGGTCGTCCGCTATCTGCGGCACGCCGAACAGCGCGTCGACCTCGGGCAGCAGCACGGCCAGTGCATCGCACTCGCGCAGCGCGCGCAGCATGCGCGACGGCGCCCGCGCCGACAGGCCGCGCGCCAGTTCGCGCCAGGCGAGCTCGGGCGCGAGATCGACCAGCACGCCGGCGGCCACCTGTTCGTACATCAGGTCCAGCGTGTCTTCGTCGAGCCCGTCGTCCTGGCTCGCAGCCAGGGCCGCTATGCGCAGCACGGTGAGGGCGGGGCTGGCGAGCAGGTCGGTGAAGGACTTGCCGAACGGTCCGGGGGTGAGGTTCGCGCTCATGAATGACGTCTTCGTGGGGTATCCGGTGCGCATTCTGGCGCCGTCGCGGCGCAGTGCATCGTCGATGGCCTGACCGTCCACCGCCCGCCGCGACCGATGGCCCGTTCGGACCACGTTGCGGCGCCGATGCCGTCACGCAGTCGACACCCGCCGCGCCGATGATGAGAATCTCGTCACCGCGCCCGGAGTCCCGAATGTCCTCGTCCTGTATGTCTCCCAGCCGTCGCCGCCTGCTCCAGGGCTCCGGCGCGCTGGCCGCCACCCGCTTCACCGGCCTGATGGGCGCGTTGTATGCGCAGAACGCGCTGGCCGCCACCGGCAAGCAGACGGTGTCGGCCCTGTCGCCCTACGGCGCGCTGGCGCCGGTCAAGGACGCGACCACCGGCCTGCCGCTGCTGCAACTGCCGCCGGGCTTCAGCTACCGCAGCTTCGGCTGGACCGGCGACAGCATGAGCGACGGCAATCCGACGCCCGGCAATCACGACGGCATGGCCGTGGTCACGTCGCGCCGCGCCGGCCGCAGCACCGAACTCGTGCTGGTGCGCAACCATGAGCGCGGCCTGGTCGCCACGCCGGCGGAAGCCATCCAGGCGCCGCGCAGCTACGCCACCCAGCCGGTGAACGGCATCATCACCGTCTTCTACGGCAGCCTGCCCATCCGCATCGGCGCCGGCGGAATCGTGACCGACCCGTCGGCGGCGGCACCGGCGCCCTTCGTCGGCTACCCGGCCGGCGGCACCACCAATCTGCTGTTCCGCGACGCGGGCTGGGCCGGTGCCACCGGCTCGATCGGCGGCACGCTGGGCAACTGCGCCGGCGGTCCGACGCCCTGGGGTACCTGGCTCACCTGCGAAGAAACCATCTACGACTTCTCCGGCATCGGCGGCAAGAAGCACGGCTATGTGTTCGAAGTCGACGCCGACGCCGGCGACTCGATCGCCGACCCCATCATCGGCATGGGCCGTTTCGTGCACGAAGCGGTGGCGGTCGACCCGACCACCGGCTACGTCTACGAAACTGAAGACAACCGCAACGTGTCGGCCTTCTTCCGCTACGTGCCGGCCGACACCTCGGGCGAAATGGGCAGCCTGCATAACGGCGGCAAGCTGCAGGCGGCGCGCATCAAGACCATCGTGCGCAAGGCCGCGCCGGCCACGCTGGCCCAGGCCAACGACCAGGGCCTGCTGAACCCGGACATCGGTGACGAGTACGAACTGGAGTGGGTCGACATCGCCAACCCGGACGCCGACCCGGTGGTTGTCGCCGGCCAGCCCGGCGGCGTCAGCCTCGCCTTCATGTCCGGCCCCACTCACCAGGCCATCAGCCAGGGCGGCGCGCGCATGAGCCGCGGCGAAGGCATCTGGTATTCGGCCGGCAAGATGTTCATCGTCGATACCGCCGCCGGCACCGACAGCCGCTCGCGCGTCGGCCAGGGCGAAGGTGCGGTGTGGGAACTGACGCTGGCCACCATGCGCCTGCGCGCCATCTTCGTCAGCGGCAACCAGACCGCCGGCAACAACCCGGACAACGTCACCGTCAGCCCGCGCGGCGGCGTGCTGCTGTGCGAAGACGGCGGCGGCACCACCGACGCCTACGGCACCGGCAACCGCCTGCTCGGCCTGAACCCGGCCGGCGAGGCCTACATCTTCTGCAAGAACAACGTGAACCTTGCCGCCGACCAGATCGCCGCCGCCGGCAAGACCGTGGCCGCGGCCGACTATCGCAACTACGAATTCTGCGGCGCCTGCTTCGACCCGACCGGCCGCGTGCTGTTCGTGAACATGCAGACGCCGGGCATCACCGTGGCCATCACCGGCCCGTGGGCCAGGGGCAATCTCTAAGCACCGATCCGGGAGCCATCACATGAACATTCGCCACACCTTCGCCGCCGTACTTTGCGCCTTCGCACTCGCCCCGGTCGCCCACGCCTACACGCTCGACGTCGTCGCCGCCAACGGTAATACCGTGGACACCAGCTTCAGCACGCCCGACATGCTGTCCATCGACTTCGGCCTGATCAACACGCTGCCGGTTACGCTCACGCTGACGCGCGACGACAGCGACCTGCCGCTGCTGCCGTTCAACGCCATCGTCCGCAATTACATCGGTCTGGGCTTCGAAAGCCTGACGCTGACGATATCCGGTGGCCTGTTCAACACACTGGGCAGCGCCGGCGGCACCTTCGGCTCGGTCGCCACCGTCACCGGCAGCCACGACAGCGCACGCATCACCTTCAGCGGCCCGGAATACGTCGAAGCCGCGCTCGGCGACTGGTTCCTCGACGGCAGCCAGACCGACTTCGTGCTCGACATCGCCAACGCCACCGGCCCGGTCACCCTGACACTGACCGCCGCGGTGCCCGAGCCTGAAAGCTGGGCCATGATGCTGGCCGGCCTGGGGCTGCTCAGCGCGGCGGCGCGTCGACGTCGCTGAGGGGCGGGGCGGTGTATCCGCTGCGGTGCGCACCATGTGCGTCGGTTCCCGTGACGCTCAGGCGGACTTGGGGTCGCTGAATTCGAGCAGTGAGAGCAGCAGTTCTTCTGCGCTGATCTTGGTCGCGGCGATGCCATGACGGCCGGGCAGGACCTTTAGGACCTTCCCGTTCAAGACGTTTCAATCCACGCGCCTGCGGGGGAACGGCTCAAGCCGCTCATCTACCAGGAGCGCAAGCCCGGTTCATCCCCGCGCATGCGGGGAACGGGACAGCGACGCGCTGGACAAGGACTACAACGACGGTTCATCCCCGCGCATGCGGGGAACGGCAGTACTCGGTCAGCGGCGGCGGTGTCCACACCGGTTCATCCCCGCGCATGCGGGGAACGGTCGGGGGTCGAGGATGTCCGCAAGGGCGCCGCCGGTTCATCCCCGCGCATGCGGGGAACGGGATCTCGTGTGTCATGAGCGCTTCTTCGCCGGCGGTTCATCCCCGCGCATGCGGGGAACGGTCATGGCTGGCCGCCGACGAGGCGCCGGAGCACGGTTCATCCCCGCGCATGCGGGGAACGGCCCGCCGTCGTCGGACCGGCGCAGGGCGCGGAACGGTTCATCCCCGCGCATGCGGGGAACGGACCACGTTCAGGGTCACGCCGATAGGCGTTGCCGGTTCATCCCCGCGCATGCGGGGAACGGCTGAAGTCGCGGCAGATCGGGGCGACGTGGTACGGTTCATCCCCGCGCATGCGGGGAACGGTTGAGCGGCAGAAAGGCGATGCCACATGAACACGGTTCATCCCCGCGCATGCGGGGAACGGCGAGGTCGCGGGTCATGACGCCGCTGGACATGCGGTTCATCCCCGCGCATGCGGGGAACGGTCGACCGGCGTTTCCTTGCGCGCGGCGCAGAACGGTTCATCCCCGCGCATGCGGGGAACGGTCGTGCCGCGCGCTGTCGGCGTGCAGCAGCTGCGGTTCATCCCCGCGCATGCGGGGAACGGATGCAGCGCACGAAGACAGGATCGGCCGTCCGCGGTTCATCCCCGCGCATGCGGGGAACGGGCGGCATCTCCGGTCAGACCACGACGCAGATGCGGTTCATCCCCGCGCATGCGGGGAACGGGCCCATTACCTGAAGTGCGACCTGGCCAACTTCGGTTCATCCCCGCGCATGCGGGGAACGGCGCGAGCCGGCAGACCACCTGCGGCAGACGGTCGGTTCATCCCCGCGCATGCGGGGAACGGACGCTCATGATCATCGACAGCAACACGGCAGTCGGTTCATCCCCGCGCATGCGGGGAACGGCGCTTCGGCGTCGTTGATGAGTGATTTGATCTGGGTTCATCCCCGCGCATGCGGGGAACGGGGCCTGCACTCGATGGTGTGCAAGGCCTGCAACGGTTCATCCCCGCGCATGCGGGGAACGGGAAGGCGTCGGAATGCAGACTGAAATGCCGTTCGGTTCATCCCCGCGCATGCGGGGAACGGACAAACATGGTTTGCATGTCGAGTAAAGCATGCGGTTCATCCCCGCGCATGCGGGGAACGGTTGCGGAAACGCCGTCGGAAATCGCGGTGAAACGGTTCATCCCCGCGCATGCGGGGAACGGACGGCGGCAGCGCGCTCGCCCACCTCTACGGCCGGTTCATCCCCGCGCATGCGGGGAACGGCCCGCCCCCGAACTCACCCCCGAGCAATCCGACGGTTCATCCCCGCGCATGCGGGGAACGGCCGGAAGCCGCCGTCGCTGCCCTTGTCGCGGCCGGTTCATCCCCGCGCATGCGGGGAACGGTCGCGCTGCGCCAGGAGGAAAAGCTGCTCATGCGGTTCATCCCCGCGCATGCGGGGAACGGGGCCGGGAAGATGCCGAGGTCGTGCGCGCTGGACGGTTCATCCCCGCGCATGCGGGGAACGGCTGCCAACGGTCGATGTCTTTGGGGGTGGTGTGCGGTTCATCCCCGCGCATGCGGGGAACGGGTCGTGCGGTCCGCGCAGTGCGCGTGCAGACACGGTTCATCCCCGCGCATGCGGGGAACGGGTAGCTGACGCTTTCCCGCAGTTCGTGGATCGGAGGTTCATCCCCGCGCATGCGGGGAACGGCGTTCGAATCTTTCGCTGGACGGGATAGAACACGGTTCATCCCCGCGCATGCGGGGAACGGGCGATGACGTGTCGGCTCACCATGCCGACCTACGGTTCATCCCCGCGCATGCGGGGAACGGGCACGAGATCGACCTGTGGGAGGCCGATGCGACCGGTTCATCCCCGCGCATGCGGGGAACGGGGTCGCGTTACGCTGACCAGCGGCAGCAAGACCGGTTCATCCCCGCGCATGCGGGGAACGGCTGACCGAAGATTTCCCCGAATATGCCAAATACGGTTCATCCCCGCGCATGCGGGGAACGGTGTCGGAAGCGCTCGCGTGCTCGGCAAAGTAACGGTTCATCCCCGCGCATGCGGGGAACGGATCATCGTGCCGATGTTCATGCCGTAGGTATTCGGTTCATCCCCGCGCATGCGGGGAACGGGCGAACCCGTCGGCACGCGCCCAGTCGTACAGCGGTTCATCCCCGCGCATGCGGGGAACGGCACAAAGCGGGGGTGCTGTTTTGCAACGTCAGCGGTTCATCCCCGCGCATGCGGGGAACGGTCGACCATGCTGAGATTGACATACAGCCCCGGCGGTTCATCCCCGCGCATGCGGGGAACGGTGCGTCAGCCCCTTAAATGAGAACGTGCGAACCGGTTCATCCCCGCGCATGCGGGGAACGGTTCGGCACGACGGCCGGCATCATCGTCCCGGACGGTTCATCCCCGCGCATGCGGGGAACGGCTCACGCCGCGCGAGTGCGAGCGCCTGCAAGGCGGTTCATCCCCGCGCATGCGGGGAACGGTAGTGTCCAGACAGTCCGAGAGTTGGCGTGCACGGTTCATCCCCGCGCATGCGGGGAACGGCCGTTTGCTCGGGCGTTTGCGATTCGCTGGTACGGTTCATCCCCGCGCATGCGGGGAACGGATGCCGTCGTCAGCCAGCAGCAACGATGCTGCCGGTTCATCCCCGCGCATGCGGGGAACGGGGAGGCGATCTCCGCGATACCTTCGAGGAACACGGTTCATCCCCGCGCATGCGGGGAACGGGGTATTCGCGCGGATTGCGGGATGCGGTGCATCGGTTCATCCCCGCGCATGCGGGGAACGGCGCTCATACAGGCAGATGCGCCGCGTATGGGTCGGTTCATCCCCGCGCATGCGGGGAACGGAGGGTATCGACATGCAGTATCGAGAGCGCGCGCGGTTCATCCCCGCGCATGCGGGGAACGGCGTAGGCAGAATCTGCCGGCGCTCGATCTTGGCGGTTCATCCCCGCGCATGCGGGGAACGGACGGCTGCCTTGCTCTCCGTCGACGACACCAGCGGTTCATCCCCGCGCATGCGGGGAACGGGATTGCTGCCGCAAACGGTTATCTCGCCGGTGGCGGTTCATCCCCGCGCATGCGGGGAACGGTCCATCGTTTGAACTCGTTGCGGCCCGAGGCGCGGTTCATCCCCGCGCATGCGGGGAACGGGCGGCGCTTAAGGTGCTCGCTCAATACGCAGGCGGTTCATCCCCGCGCATGCGGGGAACGGACATGAACTACTGGCTGGCGCAGTCAGGCGACCGGTTCATCCCCGCGCATGCGGGGAACGGCATCCGGCGCGCCACGCCAACGTGCAGGCGCGCGGTTCATCCCCGCGCATGCGGGGAACGGGCGAGGCTGCGCTGGCACCCTGCGCTTCGATGCGGTTCATCCCCGCGCATGCGGGGAACGGCACACTCGCGTGATTTGCGGGCGCTGCACGACCGGTTCATCCCCGCGCATGCGGGGAACGGCTGCAGCTGGTCGCGATGATCGCCATCGCCTACGGTTCATCCCCGCGCATGCGGGGAACGGGCCGCCGCATTTAACGCACGGCACGTCGTCCCCGGTTCATCCCCGCGCATGCGGGGAACGGCGAGGAGGAGGAGCGCACAGAGAAAGGGGACATGGTTCATCCCCGCGCATGCGGGGAACGGGCGCTCCAGGTGCTGCCGTTCCACACCGGCAGCGGTTCATCCCCGCGCATGCGGGGAACGGCGCTATCCGCAGTAACCAGCGCGGTGTTCAGACGGTTCATCCCCGCGCATGCGGGGAACGGACCGTCGTCACGCGCAACTACCGCGCATATCACGGTTCATCCCCGCGCATGCGGGGAACGGTGCCGCCGTCACCGAAGGCCAGTTCAAGACGGCGGTTCATCCCCGCGCATGCGGGGAACGGTGGTGCTTCGAGCAGACGACCGACGCGGCGGCCGGTTCATCCCCGCGCATGCGGGGAACGGTCGAATCCCAGCTGAACAAGCCGCAGGGATGGCGGTTCATCCCCGCGCATGCGGGGAACGGGTGAGCCTGATCAAGTCCATTGCGTCCGAGTACGGTTCATCCCCGCGCATGCGGGGAACGGCGCGATTCGAACTCGGCTTGATTGGCGAGGGCCGGTTCATCCCCGCGCATGCGGGGAACGGTGCCGGCGTAGGTGAGCCGGCCTGCACCTGGGCGGTTCATCCCCGCGCATGCGGGGAACGGACGCCTGTTCCGGTCCGAGACTGGCGCGCAGTACGGTTCATCCCCGCGCATGCGGGGAACGGGTCACCGGCTGGTCGGGCTTCACCGAGGCCACCGGTTCATCCCCGCGCATGCGGGGAACGGCGGTTTGCCGACCACGCGTCCGAAGTAGAACGCGGTTCATCCCCGCGCATGCGGGGAACGGATGATTTCGTCAGGATCGGTGACGGGATGACCCGGTTCATCCCCGCGCATGCGGGGAACGGCCCTGTCCATGCCGCGCCACCCGCAACGACAGCGGTTCATCCCCGCGCATGCGGGGAACGGTTGACGTCTGCAATGGTCTGCGCGCCGGTCGTCGGTTCATCCCCGCGCATGCGGGGAACGGTGGGCAACGATGCATGCGCTGATCAACGAGCCCGGTTCATCCCCGCGCATGCGGGGAACGGCGCATCGAATCGCCGGTCGACCAGCTGGTCACCGGTTCATCCCCGCGCATGCGGGGAACGGCAGCGCGGTAGCCGGAGCGAATCCGACCCCGTTCGGTTCATCCCCGCGCATGCGGGGAACGGTTGCGCGGCATCTCGTAGGCGAGTGTCGTGGCCGGTTCATCCCCGCGCATGCGGGGAACGGGGATGAAGTGGATCTGCGCCAATGAATACAGCCGCTTCATCCCCGCGCATGCGGGGAACGGACGCTGTGCTACGTCGGCGGCGAGCTCATCAGCGGTTCATCCCCGCGCATGCGGGGAACGGGCGTATGCGCACATTGCGATAGCAGCCGTACAACGGTTCATCCCCGCGCATGCGGGGAACGGGCAGGTTTCGGAAAAACATGTCAGTTACCTGCCGGTTCATCCCCGCGCATGCGGGGAACGGCTGGGCGGGCGTGGCGACGCCGAACGGAAACTCGGTTCATCCCCGCGCATGCGGGGAACGGGCAAGAGCAATGCCCATTACCGACGTCACACGCGGTTCATCCCCGCGCATGCGGGGAACGGCTCCGCGATGCGTGCGCGCAGGGGTTCGATGTCGGTTCATCCCCGCGCATGCGGGGAACGGGGCGAGGTTGTCCCGCAGCGGGTTGGCGATGTCGGTTCATCCCCGCGCATGCGGGGAACGGGCCCGTGAAGGTGCTCTGCACCCGGGTGCCGAACGGTTCATCCCCGCGCATGCGGGGAACGGACCTTCACGTTCCCCTCGGCGGGCGCCTATACCGGTTCATCCCCGCGCATGCGGGGAACGGTGAAGCCCGCTCTGGTGGCGGCTCTTCCTAACCGGTTCATCCCCGCGCATGCGGGGAACGGACGGCAGAAACCAAAGCTCTACGTTTTTGACTCGGTTCATCCCCGCGCATGCGGGGAACGGACTATCTCCATCTCCATGAAAAACCATGGAAATTTCGACTGCAAAAAATCTACCGGCAAAAGCTCATGCCAGGGGAATGTGTTTCGGTTGTTAAAGACCGGAGTCGTCTTGAGCCGGAAAGAAGCTCACGAGCTTCACACCATCCCATTCCACGGGCTCGCGACGATTTGTGCCGAGCGTCTGAAAATCGAAACCGGCTTCGTTGTTGCTCGTCCAGGCGAGTACCGCATTGCCATCCTCGATGCCCGCTTCGACTTGCTCCCAGATGTGTTCCCGAAGTTTGCGCGAGTAGTTGCCCACGTAGACGCCCGCACGCACTTCGAGTAGCCAGATTGCAAGTCTTCCGCGCAATCTCGGCGGCGCGTTCTCAACTACGATGACCAGCATCGCCGAGGCTGTCCGGGTTGGGGATGGCGGGGCCCACCAGTCCTTCGGGCTCAGGTGGACGCGGAAGATCGGCCGCCGCCAGCATGTCTTCGATGTCCGGGATGATGCGTTCGAGCAGGCGGCTCTGTCGGAAGATGTCCCGACAGGCGAGCCTCACTGCGCGTTCCGGATTGGGCGGGTTGCTCGCCGCGATCTTGAATGCGACCGGCACGACGGTGTCGAATTTGTAGATGTCGGCTACGTCGTAGACGAATGACAGTGGCTTTCCGGTATGGATGAAGCCCACCGCGGGTGCGTAGCCCGCCGCCAGCACGGCGGCTTCGGTAACACCATAAAGTGCCGCGGTGGCGGATGACAGACAGCGATTGGGCAGGTCGGATACGTCCCAATCCTCCGGGTTATAGTCGCGGCCCTTCCACTGCACGCCGAATTTCTGCGCCAGCAACTGATAGGTCCGTCGCACTCGCGCGCCCTCGATGCCGCGCAACTGTTCGACGCTGCGACGAGCGGGTGGCTCCTCGCCGAAACGAAGGGCATACATCTTCCGTACTACTTTCAGGCGCAGGTTCTCATCCAGCGCAAGCTTCGCCTGATATAGCAGGCGGTCGGCGCGTGCACCTCCGGGCTGACCTGACGAGTAGAGGCGAACCCCTGCTTCGCCGACCCAGACCAGCAGCGTACCGACGCGCGCAGCCAGGGCGGCGGCGCGGTGCGAAACGCGGGTACCCGGCTCCAGCATGATGCAGGCGACACCGCCGACCGGGATGTGCGTGAGCACGGCGCGCACGCGAAAGCCTTGCTGATCAACCACGACGAAGGCGCCGTCCACCACGTCGATTTCGCCCTTCTCGACGAAAACGATGGAAAGCCTCTCCTTTATCGGAATGGGTTTGAGCGGCGGCAGCATCGTTATGGCTGATCGTCTGCGATTTCGCCTGCCAAGGCGAGTGCCGCGGTGATCGCAGATCCGCTCAGGTGGTGGCCGCCTGCGGCAAGAAGATCGATGACCGGTGCAATCGCTGCAAGGTGACCGTGCTTCTTCGCCATGAGCAGAACGCCAAGTGTGCCGATCACTTTCAGGCCGATGGCTCGGGCATGCAGGACGGCGACCCGGTCATCCATCAGGATGCCGATACCCGCCGCAAGCGCGTACGCAATCGCACTCGATTCACCTGCATCGAGCGCAGCAGACGTCGTACCGGCGAGGTCCGGGCAGCGCCGAAGCCATCCTTGTTCCAGCGCATGTGCGATGCGCGCGGCATCAGGCAGGTCAGGTCTTGCGAGGCATTCGGCGATCACGCTTTCGGTCACGTCGACGCGCAAGAACAGGCGCGGCAGCAGATCAAGGGCGTTGATGCGGCCGAGCGCGATCAGCGGGCCGGCATCGGCAACAACGATTTGACGCAGTTCATCCGAAATCGGCAAGCGACTGCTCCAGTTCCTCGCGTGTCGTCCGGATGACCGGGATGCCGTAGCTGGCCAGCAGGTCCGTCATCTGTCCGACCGAAAGCCCCGCCATCTTTGCTGCTTTGCCCAGGGACACGTGTTCCTCATCGAACAAACGCACTGCCAGCGCGGTCGCGACACCTTCGCGCAGCAGCGTCTCGTCGAAGGGCACGGCAATAAAGACAGGCGTTCCATGTTTGGTCACCACGGACAGCCTGCCTTCTTCCGCGCCGCGAATCAGTTCGCCGGTGCGTTCCCGCAAGTCGCGGACAGTGAAGGTTTCCATGATCAGTTCCGGATTAAATTTGTGCCATCAAATGATAGAACAAATTAATCGTCCCGACAGACCAACAGCAGTCCGCAGCCGAATGCCTTGGCCCGACCGATACCCTCCCGCAGTGTTTGGGCGAAGCGTTCACGATGGGTGACGATCAGCGCCCCGTTGAAGTCGACCGTGCTGAAGCGCAGTTGAGCCTTCTTGCCGCCATGTTGTGTGTAGCCTTCGACGCGTAACGATGAGCAGTCGAGCGAGAAACCATGTCTTTCGGCTCTGGCTTGCAGCCAGGCCGTGCAGGTGTGTGCAACCAGTTCCGCCAGTTCCGGGCGGGAGTCGTCCTCGCCGTTTGCTGTCTTGCGACCGGGCGTCCAGGCTGCCCAGTCTGTGAGACCTCTGGCGGCAAGCAGACGCTTTTTCTCGTCCATCACGACATCGTGCCGTTTGCCGCGGCCCTCGGATCCGCGCGCAATGACAGGGTTGGCGCGCAATTCGAAGTTCAGACGCGTGCCTTCTGCAAGATCTGGCGTGTAGCCGCGTGTCTGAACATGCCAGGCGGGGTGCGGCGCTTGGGGGCTGCGTTGAGACACTACATAAAAGCGGGGCACGCCATCTACATCCCTGCGCCGGAACAGGAAATCGCGCCTGGTACCGTGTGGTGACGGAAAGAACCGCCACAGCAGTTGATGTTCGCTGTATGCGCCCTGAAGCCATTCGTGAGCGGCGTCGCGCTCAAGGCCCGGTTCGGGCGTAACGAGACTGAAGTACACGGTCAGCCCTCCTGCGAAATCAGTGCGACATATTCAGTGCGATCACCGAACATCCAGCCCTTGCGTCTGAGCGGGTGGTCCTTGCGCGTCGTGGTGAGGTCCGGCGCCCGGCCGACGGTCGCATTGACGCCCCAGGCAAGGCGGGTGAGGGGCGGGGGCGGCTCAAACAGCGGGCGATCCGGTGCCGGACTTTGGTGCGCGAGTTCAGCGCGGACCCGGTCGAGATACGTCTCGAAAGCGCTTTCGGCATTAGCCGCTTCGATCACCTGCGGGAACAGCGGGGCGCCAGGCGGACAACTTTTGCGGCCGAGATACAGCGTGAAACGCGGCCGGCGCAGCGCGTGAGCCAGCTGCTCGAGCGAGTAGCCAGCCGTTTCGCCGGCCTCGACGGCGACCACACATGCAGCACCCTGACGGTAGTCGCGCGTCGAAAGGATGGTATTCAGATCGTGGCCGGGTATGGCGAGCTCGTCGCGACGCGATGCATGTGCGCGCTTCTTCAGCGTTGCCTGACTGGGTACTTGCGCGGTGTGAAAGTCGCGCAGCAGATCGCCGGCTGACTGGATGCCGACGGTGTAGGCGTAGTGGTCGCGCAGCGCCGCGTGGGCAGCCTCGTCATCTCTTCGAATGCCGAGGGCCGCCCCGAGCAACCCGACCAGCGCCGACAACCCCGGGTAGTCCCGGCTCGGTCGATACTCACCGACTGCCGTATCGCCCCAAGACGCGAGCGGAGCCTGCAGCTGAAAGATTAGGAAACGCATGGCGTCAGGTCCGGACGAACTGAACCAGGGCGTCCAGAGTGCCCTCGCCGGTTTCCACGTTTATCGCGTAGTGCGCGTCCGAGCAAGCACCGTACACCTTGTCGAAATTCTCCCGCCGCTGTTCGAGCGCCTTGACTGCGAGCGTCAGCATGTCGCCATCGTTGCGCGGCTGCACCGGCTTCAGGAATGATTGCGCCAGCGAGCGCGGCTGCTGGTCGCCCTTCTCGACGAGAACGTAACTGGCATAGGCGCGTGAAGCGTGACTGTTCTGCATGCCAGTGGGCGATACCTTGGTGATGGCATGGACCAGTGCCTCGATTGCCTTGCCGGTCAGTGCCTCGTCGCCGCCGAGGTTCTCCTTAAGCAACTCCCGATCGATGCACACATAGATGTAGAAGAGGCCGGCACCGAAGCTGCGCTCTCCAATGTGTGCCGCCCCACGGTCGCTCTGACCATCGTTGAGGTCATCCACTGCACTGAAGTAGTCGTCCTCGACAGCGCTCTTGTGCACGGTGATGGCGTGAGCAACCTGCACGGCGGCTTCGACGTTGTAGGCCGGACTGTCTGCCAGCATGCGGCCGAACATCGCGATGTCTGCAGCCTTGCGCGGCAGGCGTAGCAGTTTGAGCTCTTCATCCGTGGGCCCTGCATTGCGGGCGGAGCATGCGCTTGCGAGTTCGTTGATCGACTCGATCTCTTCCGGGCCGAAGTGGGCAAGCTGTTCGATCTGGAGGTCTTCGTCCTTGTCGGATTTCTTGTCCGACTTGAGCTTTCCGAACTGTCCTGCGATCTGGCGCGCCCACTCCCGGGCGGTTTTGTCGGCGACACCGGCTGCGATGAGATCGGCGTGTATTTGCTTGCCAATGTCCTTGGTGCGCGTTCCGATATGCCCCGCCAGTGCGGATTCGAAAATATCGGAGGTTCGCCATGCACGCTTCTGGCTCTGCGAGGAGATGCGCAGGCGCAAGGCGTCACCCATCAGCGCCGTTTTCGGTCGGCCGGTGTCGTCGCGGTTCAGATTGGAGGGCGGATAGCTGGTCAGGATGTGCAACTGGGCGAAACGGGACATGGTGTTCTCCTGGTCGAATCGGTGCGGCAAGGGGTGTGCGTGGTCTGAGAGTTCAGGTACGAGCGGGCCATTCGTAGTCGTAGGCCCATTTCTTCTTCACTTTGTCGCCCCAGAACAGAACGTCATTGACGAGTTCGATCACGTCGACGCGCTGTTCCATCAGCGGCAGTACTCGGCGCAAGCCGGTGAGCAAGCTGTCGGGGCTGTCGCTTTCAAGCAGACGCATGAAGCGAAGTTCGCTCACTGCCGGCCGCTCTTCGCCGGCCGCCTTGTGGCTCATGGACTTGGCCGGGGAGAGAGGGCCGTCCTGTTCGACATGTACCAGCAGGCCAATGGCTGCTGCGAGGCGGTCGTTCGCTGGGGAGGCGCTGTCCTCCTTCCATCCGGCTTCGGACAGACGGCGGAACAGGTGCTGATAGGGGGCGCTGAGCACGACCGCCGTCGTATTGCCGGCACGGCGCAGGACGGCGCGGCTCGCGCGGTCGTCAGCCAGCCCCTGCCACCAGTTCAGCAGAACCTTTCCGATAGCGTTGTCACGCGAAAATCGATCTGACATGCGCAGCTCCTCAAGCTTGAGCGGACCCAGCACGCGTTCGCCGGGTTGCTGGTTTCTCGGGCGAGGGCAGCCGCAGCGCCTCGCGCATCTTGTTGCCGTACAGGTTGTTGAGCAGCTTCCGCCGCGCTTCCGCGATGCGATGAGGCCTTTGCCGTTCGATTGGCCCGGTGCCCACAAACGCCTGATCGAACAGGTCGAGCGCAGTGCGGACGAGCGCGGCGTGCCAGGTCTGGCGAACCTCAAGCTCATCGACGTCGGCCAGCGGATCGGCGCGCAGCGCTTCGAGGCTTTGCCTGAGCAACTGATAGAACGGTGCCTCGGTGTGCCCCCAGAACTCGGCATCGACCGAACTGAAATCGCCCCGTGCATCGCCGCCGAACCAGGCATCCTTCACCGCGCCGCGAAGACTGGTCGCTGCGCTCTGTGCACCGGAGAGCCAGCTTGATACGCAGGACGACACGGTGCGCAGGGCATCCGATTCGCATTCGTCGAGGCCATAGAGCGGCAGACTGGCGTCGTACCAGCAGCGGGCCTTCATGTTGTCCATGTCGTAGCCGAACGCCCACAGGCGCAGCGCGCCGCCCATCTGACGCTTCCGCTCATTCAGTGCATGGGTCACCACGCGCGAGGGGCGCTGTTTGCTCTTTATGTCATCCGCGCCCAGCAACCAGGCCAGCCAGTGCCGGTAGCCGAGGCCGCCCGGCTGCGGATGCAGTGGCAGCCAGTCGCCCTTCGCTTCGTAGTACGGGGACAAGGGGTGATCCCATGCACCCTTGTAGTTCAGGCCGTAGTTCTTCGCGATGAACTGCCTGATCAACGTGTCGGAATACCGCCCGCACACGTCGCATTCGCCCGCATGCACGTCATCGACATCCAGACGGATGCGCCGGGGCATGGCCCAGAACACGTGGTCGGGATGAACCTGGGCGGGGCTGATGGCCTCACCGGTCTGCAATTGATCAATGGACCTGAGCCAGGGGAACCTGAAATGCAGCGCGGTTTTCTCCGCGTCACCGCTGTGAGCGCAATGCAAAGGGCCTTCGAGTACGTTGAGCCAGAGGTCTTGCCACAGGCTTTGCGGCTTCTGTCTGAGCAGCAGCGTGGTCAGCGGGCCGCCGCCGCGCAGTCCGGTCCGGTAGCCCACGCCGCCTGACGGTGCATTCGTCTGCAGCGTGAACAATGCCGTGGCCGCGCACGCCGGACACAAGCTTTCGATCCGGCCCCGCTTGACGAAGTGGTCGCTGTTGTTGCGCAGCGCGTTTTCGCCGGGCGAGTCGATGAACAGCGCGGCAACAGGGTTGAGCGTTGCTTCGTCGGCTCTCAGCGTCAGGTCCTGCATGAAGCGCGGGCCATCGCCTTCCAGCAGGAAGGCCTCGGCAACCGGTGCGAACCATGCGGAAAGTTCCTGCTCGGTAGGGGGCGTCGTCAGCAGCCGTCGCCACTCGGCAGGGCTGTCGGCTGGAGTGGTGCTCTGCAGCAGCCCGATCGCGAACTGAGCGAGTGCGCCATTGAAGTCCGGGCGGTCGGCGGCAAAAGCGACGATGTCCGGGTCGGAAAGCTGTGGTGGTGAGATCCAGTCGCGCTGACCGGCGCGCCGCCGGACGGGTATCCAGCGATCATCTAGAAGCATGAAATACCTCCGTTGGGTGTGATGGGGAGGGTTTGGAGGCCTCCCTTTCTCAGTACTTTCCAGAGCCGCCGCTTGGAGGGGCGACTCACAACAAAAAGGCCGAGATGCATCACGTGAGCTAATCCTAGTGGCACGTTCAGGCAACGTCAACTTTTTCTAAGTGCGTAGGTTCTAACAGAAATTGTCTAACTCTGTGTTTTCCGTCTAAGGCGTGAGACACTTTTTGCGTTCTTCACCTAGGTGGAGATGAACCATGCGTCGGCTCGAACAGTGCTAAGGCGTGTGTAATGTTCCTCGCTTCCGCGGGGCAAACGCCGGATGCGGTTACGCATCCGGCACCTCCAGGTTCTGCAAACCGCGCTTCGGGCAGTAAGCCCATGCAGTGCGTTTCCGGCTATTTCCCCGATCAGTTTTCGCATAAGCAGTGGCTGTCCACCTGCCATTTGTCTCGTTAAGAGCGAGAAGTGCCGACCACTTTCCGCTCCCTGGTAGGCTCTCCATTGCATCCAGCACTGCCTGTTCGCGAACGGGGTCGGACTCGGGTATGCGCTCGGCGATCAGGCGTTCGGCAACCTTCACCGTGCTGTAGGCCCATGCGTGGCGAAGGGTTTCGTGATCGACCCACGGCCGCAGCCGATTGCCCTCCCAGCGGGCAAGCACGACAGTCATCGTCGCCTCCCCGAGGCGGGAGGGCGTGCTGGCTTCGCTCCACCAGTCGATGGCGTCGCGTACATAGCCTGCTGCCGGCTTCAGCGTGTTCTGCATGGCGATGCTGATGCTGGCGTAGGTATCGCCCTCGGCTTTTCCTGCATTCGCCTGCAGGCCTTCAGGCAGGTCGACGTATTCACTGAATACGCCTTCGATGAGTGAGCGAGCGTCACCCGGCATCGTGAAACTGCCGGACTGCAAAGCCTTGGCGGTAAGCCATAGCTGAGCGTGATTCGGGTACACGCCAGCCGCCTTCGGCAGGAAGGTCTTGAACCAGTTCGGGGCCGGTGTTTCGGCCCACTCGGGACCGAAGACCCAAAGGCATGGGCGTCCGCGCTCGTCCGGTGCGGTGGGGTCAGCATGGCGTCGGCCGGATGTGTCACGAGGGTGCCGCTGCAAACGTCCGGCGCGCTGTATCAGCCGGTCGATCGGTGCGAGGTCGGTGACGACGAAGTCCCAGTCCGCGTCCAAGCTCTGTTCCGCGACCTGGGTAGCGATGACGAGACGCCCTGCGCGTTCTTCCGGCGTGCTGGATTTGCCAAAATGCTTGAGGATGCGCTGTTCGGTATCGAGCCGGTCGCGCAGCGCAAAACGCGCGTGGAACAGGATGAGGTGTTCGTCGTCGAGTTCGTGTTCGAACTGCGCGCAGGCCACCAGTGCGTCGGCGACCGTATTGCGCATCCAGCACACGCACTGACCGGCAGCAAGCGCGGCACGGATCGACGCAACGACAGTGCCTTCGTCTGATACGTACTGCACATCCACGCTCCGGCAGACGGCTTCACGCGCCTCGATGGCCTGCATGGACGGCTCGGCCAGGCCATCGTGCCAGGACGTGACAAGCGGGAAATCGTGCGAAGGCCTCGCTATGGGCGGAGGAGCGCCGCGCCCGCGAGCAAAGGCGTCGAACAGCGCATCTTTCGTATGTTGCGGCAGCGTGGCCGACAACAGCACGACGCTGCCGCCAGCGCGGGCATGAAACTCGAGCACTGTTTCCAGTACCCGCTGCATGTAGTCGTCGCAAGCATGCACCTCGTCGATGATCAACACCTTGCGCAGCATGCCCAGCAGGCGCAGCGACTGATGCTTGCTGTAGAGCACGCTCAACAGGATCTGGTCTATCGTGCCGACGCCAGCCGGTGCCAGCAGCGCGCGCTTGTTGTGATCGGCCAGCCAGGCGCTGCAGCGGGCGCTGGCGGTCTCGTCGAGTTGTGCGCGGTCGCCTTCGTCACGGGTGGCGGGCAGTACCGACTCCGCGAAAGCTTCGACCAGGTTGCGCTGCCCATGCGCCAGTACGAGGCTCGGGTCGCCCTTGAACAGTCTTGGATTCACCTCGGCGATGCGTTCGTACATTGCGTTCGCGGTCGCCATCGTCGGCAGGGCGACGAAGAAGCCGTCCGCACAGCCACTGGCAATCATGCGCTGGGTCAGCGTGATGGCCGCCTCGGTCTTGCCAGCGCCCGTCACGTCTTCGAGCAGATGAATCTGCGGGGTGGGTGAAATCTTCGCTTCGATTGCCCACGCCTGCAGCGGTGAGGGCGAAGGGATGTCGGGGAACAGCTCGTGAAACGACTGCTCGGTGTGAGGGGTGGGCAGGACGCCCGCCGCGGTCAGTGCGCTGTCAGCCAGTGCTTGCGCATCGATCCAGTACTTCCCGAGTTCGGTGCGCTCGCTGCAGTACGGAAAGAAATCGGTGTTCGAGCCGATCCAGTCGCACATGACGGCAAGGCCAGCGATCCACCACGAGATCTGACGGCTGACTGTTTCGAGGCGTTCTGCGCCCATGCCTGCTGGCACCGTGCGCAACACCGCGGGAGGGAACAGGTCGAACAGCTCGTCGATGAAGGTCTTGATGGCCTGGGCGTCATGAGGCGTACTGAAGTGCTGTCGCCAATGTCCGGCGCTGGTGCTTATCGGTGGCTGGCCATGATGACCGGTACATGCCCGCACCCACCAGGCCACTCCGTCCAGGAGCGATTCACCGTCTTCGCCGAACCACTGGTTCTCAATGGCAATATCTGCAAGGTACTGCTCCCATATCATCCAGCCGAGGGTGTCGTGGCGCAGGCCATAAGGCTTTCCGGGATCGGGCTGTCGCTGTCTCAGCTCCGCGAAAATTTCGGAGCGCTGGCTCTGGAATGCCTCGGAGAACTTGCCGAGGTCATGTAACGCGAGAAAGAAGCCAAACCATGATTGGAGCGCGGATTTCGACTCGATCTGCAATGCACTCATGAAGAACGCACAGATCGCGGGCGAACGGTCGAGAAATGCAACGCCGACCGCTGCGACATCGAGAGAGTGATATGCCAGCCGGTGGAAAGCAGGGCCGTCGTTGTCGGGCTTCGCTTTGCCCCAGTATTCGAGATGAGTCGGCTGCCGGTTCATGTCGGGCTATCGGATGGACGAATGGAGCGCATTGTTGTGCATGCCGAGCTCAATTCCTGAGCCTGCATCAAAGGCGCTCTGCGTAAAGTGCTCGCAGCGTTTCGATCTCGGACTCAACGATCTCGCGCAGCGTCTCCGGCCACAGCACCTCGCAGTGTCTTCCGTGCTTGAGGATGTCCATCATCAGTTCGCGATGGTCCGCGTAGGGGATGTCGAGCAGATAGTGACCGTCGGCGTCGAAGCGCCCCTTCTGTTTCGGGTGCCAGGCCTCGTGGGCCACCCAGCGGGCGCGCTCGGGCGAGAAGCGCAGTCTTGCCCACTGGATGCGCTGGCCCGAGAAGATGCCGTAGCCAGGCCCGAACACCGTCTGCAGCGTGCGCAGACTGACTTCGCGTGCCGGGGTAGCGAGCAGGTGCGCTTCGCGTATGGCATCCAGCGCGAAGCTGCGCAGGTCTTTGCGCAGATGACACCAGGCTTCGAGGTACCAGTTCTCGCGGTAGTGCACCAGCCGTTGCGGCGATATCTCGCGCTCGGTAACGGTGTCGCTGCTGCGCGCGGCGTAGCGGATCGTCAGTCGCTTGCGGCGCAGCAGCGCCGAACCGATGCGTTCGAAGTGAGTGAGCGTGACGGGTCTTTTCCCCAACCCGACGATGAGTACACGGCGGCGCACCGCTTCTGCGTCGTCCTTGGCGGCGCCCAGAAGCGCGTTGAGCTTTTCCATCAGCGGCTGTACCTGGCGCGTGAGGATGCCGCCTTCGTCGAGATTGGCCAGCAAGTGCTGCATGGTCAGCAAGGCGTGGATTTCGGCGCTGGAAAACCAGATGGACAGTTCCAGCTGGGCGCCGCTGTGTTGTTCCGGACTCAGGATGTAGCCACCTCGGTCGCGGTCGAACTCGACCGGTGCGCCCATCACGTTGCGCAGATAGGCAATGTCGCGGGTGAGGGTCGCGCGCGATACTTCAAGCTCGGCCTGCAGCCGGTCAAACGAGATCGCCGTACGTGTGCTCAGGCACTGGCGGATGCGGGCTGCTCTGTCCGTTCTTGACATCCGGATCTGTCCTCGTGGCACTTGCCGAATGGGTCGGAATGGTAGCGCCTTGTCATGGCCGCTTGTTTTAGGCCTTATGGATGATGGTATCGAGCGCGCGAAGGGCGCAGGGGGACGTGATCATGAAAGAACAGCGCAAGAATGATGGAGTCGTTGCGGCTCCCGTGCAGCGACGCAATGAAGCGTTTCGCTTGTTGAGCGACAAGCTGCGCAAGCTGAGCGAGGGGCGGCCACAGACGCCGTCGGAGGTGCTGCTGCGGCAGTCGCGGGAGGAGCGCTGAGCAATTTCGCTTTGCGGCATCCCTGCCGCAGCCGGGTCGGGCGCTCTCGTCGTTGTGCTGGCTGGACGAATGCGGGTTCGTCGCTGTCGCACCGCTTGGCCCCGTCACCCCCGCGTTGCACGGCCGATTGTCGATGTATATCCTGTATGTACATCGTTCCAGTCTCTTGCTCATCATGCGAACCCGTATCTTCAAAAGTGGCAACTCACTCGCCGTGCGCATTCCGAAGGAACTGGCCATCGCCGGGGTGTCGGAAGAGGTCGAGATCGAGCGGGTGGGCAATACCCTGGTGCTGCGACCTGCACAAAGACCGTCGCTGGCCGATCTGCCGGAGATATTCGCGTCCTTTCCGAAGAGCTTCATGGCTGGCGGCCGCGAGTTCCATGAGCAGCGCGAGCGCGAATGGGACCTTGCCGAGCTTTCTGCAAAGGACTGAGCTTTGGTCTGGATGCTCGATACGAATATCTGCATCTACCTGATGGGGCGGCAACCGCCGCAGGTGGTGGCCCGATTCCAGCAGGCGAGGGCGGGCGACATTGCGATTTCGGTGGTCACCTACGCGGAGTTGTGCCACGGCGTCGAGCGCTGTCAGGGCGCTGATCGCGAGCAGGCCGCCGCGGGTTTGCGACGCTTCACGCAGCGCGTGCCGGTGCTTGCTTTCGACGAGGCAGCCGCAGAGCGTTACGGCGCCCTGGCAGCCGCCGTGCGCGACCGCCGCCGCGACGCGCTTGACCGGATGATTGCCGCCCATGCGGTGAGCGTCGATGCTGTCCTGGTCACGAACAATGAAGCGGACTTCGCCGATTACCCCGGGCTGGTGGTAGAGAACTGGACGCGCGACCCTGCTGCGCCCGCGTGAGCGCCGGCGGCCGCCTGGCGCTTTCGCATATATATATGCAATGTAGATTCATCCGGTGACCGAACTTTGACCGATACACGACTTGCGTTGCCCGATGGCGACGCTGCACACAGCGTCCGCTGGCAATCCGAAGCGGGCGTAGCCCCGCCGAAGAAGGTGGTTGTCGCCGACGATACGCTGACTGCCGACATGGCCTTCCGGCTGGCGAGCGAGGGCACGGCGTTGCTGTGGCGCGGCGACTTCCAGAACGCGCGGCAGTTGCTGCAGGCGATGGCGCGGCGGGTGGATCGCAAGCCGCGCAAGCCGGCGGCCACGCTGCGCGATGCGTTCAACCAGCACCGGCTGGCGCAGTCGCAGCGCGCGCGCACGCTGGGCATGCTGCTGATTCCGTTCGAGGTGGGTCACGTCATTCCGCTGCGCCGCGCGCCGGACGTGGTCGAGGCCTGCACGCAGGCCCACGGCGCGGCGACAGAGCCCTATGTCTGTTCGCTGCGCGAGCTGCTGGGCATGATCAGCGCCTACGAGTGGCGGCGCAATGGCGTCGACATTCCGGCGCTGGGCGCGCACATCCACCCGCATTACGGCGTGTTCTCGCCGGTGCGCGGCGAGTATGTCGATCTGGTCGCGAAGGCGCCGCTGCCGGCGGCGCTGAAGAGCGATTCGACCGCTTTCGACATCGGCACCGGTACCGGTGTGCTGTCCGCGGTGCTGGCGAAGCGCGGCGTTGAGCGCGTGGTGGCGACCGATCAGGACGCACGCGCGCTGGCCTGTGCGCGCGACAACGTCGCGCGGCTGGGCATCGGTGCGCAGGTCGAGGTGGTCGAAGCCGATCTGTTCCCGGCCGGCCGCGCACCGCTGGTCGTGTGCAATCCGCCCTGGCTGCCGGCGCGGCCCAGTTCGCCGCTGGAGTATGCCGTCTATGACCCGGACAGCCGCATGCTGCGCGGTTTCCTCGCCGGGCTGGCGGCGCATCTGGCGCCGGGCGGAGAGGGCTGGCTCATCCTGTCGGACTTCGCCGAACACCTCGGTCTGCGCGCGCCGGACGAACTGGCGGGCCTGATCGCCGCGGCTGGTCTGAAAGTGGTCGGCCGGCTCGATGCTCGGCCGCGTCATCCCAAGGCTTCCGACGCCACCGACCCGCTGCACGCAGCACGCGCGAAGGAGGTGACGACGCTGTGGCGGCTGGTGGCGGCCGACGCATGAGCTACTACGTGATCGGCCACATCCGCGTACTGGATGCCTCACGCTGGACGGATTACCGCGCGCGCGTCGGCGCCACGCTGCTGCCCTTTGGCGGCGAAGTGGTGATGCGGGGTGGGGTGGACGTGGTGCTGGCCGGCGACTGGCCGGGCACCGATACCGTGGTGCTGCGCTTCGCCGATGCGACCCGCGCGCGCGCCTGGCATGACTCGCCGGCCTATCAGGCGCTGGTGCCGCTGCGCGAGGCCGGGGCCGACGTGGTGCTGGTCGGTTACGAGGGCGAATAGCCGGCCGGAGCCGTGTACGCCCGGCGCCTCAGCCGGTGGCCCACAACACGAGGCCGATCAGCACGACATTGACCGCGATGGCAGCGAACAGCCCGCCGAGCAGGAAGTGCTGCGGGCCCAGCCCTTCGGTGGTGCGGTTGATCATCCGCGCGCGGCCGATGCCGGTGAAGGTGAGCAGGATGATTTTCAGTGCGCGCAGACTGCCGCGCAGCAACGGTACGGGGGCGTGATCCATCGCCGGATTGTGCCCGATCGGCAGTCTGCTGCGCTCGTGGCATCATGCGGCGATGACATCCGGAAGCGATCCGATGGACGACAGCCTGTCCCGTACCGAGGCCCAGCAGCGCGCCGATGACATCCACGCCTTCCGTCGCGAACAGGCGCGGCTGGCAGCGGACGGGCTGGCGGCGGCCGATGCGGCGGCGATCCGCGCCCATCACGACGCACTGCTCGCGCGCTTTGCCGCACGGCCCGATGTCGACACCACGCAGCGCGCGCGCCAGCTGACGCTGGGCCTGCGCATCGCGTCCTTCCTCGGCGCGCTGGCGCTGGCGGCCAGCGTGTTCTTCCTGTTCCGCCAGTACTGGCCGCTGTTTCCCGAAACGGTGCAGGTGATCGTGCTGGCCGGTGCCTCGCTCGGCACGCTGGCGCTGACCGCCTGGCTGCACCGGCGCGACGCCTCGGGCTACTTCACCAAGCTGGCCGCGCTGGTGGCCTTCGCCTGCTTCGTGCTGAACCTGAGCCTGCTCGGTTCCAGCTTCAACATCACCCCGTCGGACAAGGCCCTGCTGCCGTGGGCGGCTTTCGCGCTGCTGCTCGCCTATACCTGCGAACTGCGCCTGCTGCTGGTTGCCGGGCTGGTCTGCATCACCGGCTTCATCGCCGCCCGCGTTGGCAGCTGGTCGGGCATGTACTGGCTCAGCGTCGGTGAGCGGCCGGAACATTTCTTCCCGGCGGCGCTGCTCATGTTCTGCGTTCCGTTCCTCGTCGATCACCGGCGGCATCCCGGCTTCGACGCGACCTGGCGGCTGGTCGCACTGCTCGCGCTGTTCCTGCCCATGCTGGTGCTGTCGAACTGGGGCCGCGCGAGTTATCTGCCCTTCGATGCCGATGTGGTCGAAGGCGTCTACCAGCTGGGCGGCTTCGTTGCCGGCGGCCTGCTGACCTGGCTCGGTGCGCGCCGCGGCTGGCCGGAAGTGATGAATACCGCGGTCGTGTTCTTCATCATCTTTCTGTACACGAAGCTGTTCGACTGGTGGTGGGCGGTGATGCCGAAGTTCCTGTTCTTCCTCGTGCTCGGGCTGGTGGCGCTGCTGGTCATCCTGGTGCTGAAGCGGCTGCGCGCGGTGACGCAGACGGAGTGCGGGCGATGAAGCGCGCACAGAAAATCCTGCTGGTGGGCGGTGTGGCCCTCATCGTCGCGGTGAATGCCTTCGTGCTGGCGGGTGTCGCGTGGAACCGCTCGGGCGCCCCCGCCAGTGCGCTCACGCTCTCGCAACGCGAACTGAGCCTGCCCTATGCTTTCGGGCTGGACGGCGAGCGCGGCGGCGTCGAGGTGGTGCTGCTCTGGCGCTCGCCGATGATCGACGACAGCGCGGAGGCTGCCTACGACATGCACTACGGCCGCGGCCCCGACTGGCTGGGTGCAGACAAGCTGCGCGAACTGGGCTTCGACCTGAAGGACGAGCGCGACGCCTATCGCCAGAAGCGCGAGGTGTATGTCGTGCTCGAACTGGCGGGTGCTGACTGGCAGGCTGCGCTTGCCCAGGCGCAGCGCCGGCTGGACCGTGCGCTGGCCCGCGGCGACGCCGAAAAGCAGGATATCGATGCGCAGAAGTCGGCACAGGAGGCGCTGAAGTACGAACAGCACAAGGCGTCGCGGCTGTTCGCCGTCGACGCCGGGCTGGACGCCGCCGCACTGCGTCAACGCTATCCGGATACGCGTCGCCACCTCATCGTCGTGGCGACGGTGACGCCGTCGGTGATGGTGATCGACAAGAAAACCACTGTCAGCGGCCACATCGGCGAACTGGCGGTCGCCCGCATCAGCGTGCCGCACGCGTTGCGCGGCGCGATGGACGGCATCGACCGCAGCGCGCTCGACAGCGGGCGCGCCGCCTTCGAAATGGACGTCGCGTGGGGCCGCCGCTTTGAACCGTGGGTGACTGCGGTGCGGCCGCAGCGCACGGCGCCGGCCGAATAATCCTGAAAACCTCAGTTGACCGCTCGCCATGAAGTTGAAAGCCCTGCCCATCAAGGACATTGGTCGGTTTGCATCGTTCGCCCCGGGTGAGACCGCTTCGACGTCGTGTGCACGGCCGGCGGGGCGCCCGGCCGCGTTGCTCGTCCTTGCAGGGAGCCATCCTGCCGCGTCCTCGCGCCTTGCCGTACACCCCGCCAACCATGCCCACAACGCCGATCAACTGAGGTTTTCAGGATGAAGCAGCCGATCACCGGCTATCTGATCGACGAGGAGGGCGACTGGGTTGCCCGGCTGGCCTGCGGGCACCGCCAGCACGTGCGCCACCATCCGCCCTTCATCAACCGCCCCTGGGTGGTGAGCGAAGAGGGGCGCGCGGCCCACCTCGGCGCGCTGCTCGATTGCCCGCGCTGCGACGCCTTCGAGTGGCCGGACCACATCGTCGAACAGGCAGGGCGCGACCAGCGGTGATATCGTCCGCAACCTCTTTTCCGGGGTAAGCAGCATGCGCAGCGAAGGTCGCATCCGGTCGTGGAAGGACGACAAGGGTTTCGGGTTCATCACGCCGGACGGTGGCGGCGAGGACGTGTTCGTGCACATCAGTGCGTTCGACGCCGAAGGACATCGGCCGAGCGAGGGCGAACGCGTGGAGTTCGATCTTGGCCGCGACCGCAAGGGCCGGCGCTGTGCGCAACGCGTGACGCTGGCCGGTGTGCCGCTGAAGACACGGCGGGTCGAGGTGCGCGACGAGGCGTCGCCGGCGCAGTGGGGTGGCGCGACGCTGTTCCTGATCCCGGCCTTCCTGCTGCTGATGGTGCTGGTCAGCGTGCTGTGGCGGGCGCCGCACGGCTGGTTCCTGCTCTACCTGACGGTCAGCCTGGTGACCTTCGCGCTGTACGCGATCGACAAGCAGCAGGCGGCAATCGGTGCGATGCGCGTGCCCGAACCGCGCCTGCACCTGCTGGCCCTGGTCGGCGGCTGGCCGGGCGCGCTGCTGGCGCAGCAGTTCCTGCGTCACAAGACCGTGAAGGCCTCGTTCCGGCGCGGCTTCTGGATCACCGTGGTTGGGAATGTTGCGCTCTTCCTGCTGCTGACCAGCCCGTTCGGGCGTCCGCTGGTGGCACGGGTGCTCGGTTGAAGGGCTGACCTGCATCCAACAGAGCCCGACCCGGTGCCGCGCCCGGTCCGCCGCCGCTGTCGGGGTCGGAAGACCCCTCCCACAGAACCCCGGCGCCAGCCACAGATTGGGCGCATTCCCTGTGGGAGCGGCCCCTGTGGGAGCGGCCTTGGCCGCGACGCGGCTGTTGCGGGCCGCCGGCTTTGAGATCAAGACCCCCAATCGCGAGCAAGCTCGCTCCCACAGTCTTTGTTCCGGGGCCGAGCGAGCGACCAGTTGGGAGGTGGCGATTGCTGCCGACAGGCCCTCGACCCGGCGCCGCACCCAGCCCGCCGCCGTTGTCGGGGTCAGAAGACCCCTCCCACAGAAACCCAGCCCGGGCACCGGCCGAGGGTCTGGGCGCGTCCTCTGTGGGAGTGGCCTTGGCCGCGACGCGGCCGCGGTGTGCCGCTGGCTGTGTTCCACGCCCGCAGCGCACTCCTGCCGTTCGAAACGCGACCCTGATCCCGCTCAAGGGCCGAACGCTTTCGGCTGGTCATGATGAAGGCCTGTGCACTGCAGGAGCCCGGCCATGAGCCGTATCGTCGTCATCCAGGGTCACCCGGAATCCCGCCCCGGGCTGTTGCGCGCGCTGGCCGACAGCTATGTCGCCGCGGCGCGTGAAGCGGGGCACGCGGTCAGCGTGATCGACGTCAGCCAGCTCGCCTTTCCGCTGCTGCGCTCGAAAGCCGAGTGGTCGGCGCCGGCCGAGGGCGACATCGCGCAGGCCCAGGCGCTGATCGCCGACGCCGAACATCTGGTGGTGTTCTTTCCGATCTGGCTGGGCACGTTGCCGGCGGTGCTGAAGGCCTTCTTCGCACAGGTGTTTCGCCCGGGTTTCGCGATCGGCGAAGGGCGCGGGCGCAATCCGTTCACGCGGCTGCTCACCGGACGTTCGGCGCGGCTGGTGGTAGCTATGGGCATGCCGGCCTGGCTGTTCCGCACCTTCTATCTGGCGCACGGCGTCATGAGCTTCAAGCGCAACATCCTGCATTTCGTCGGCATCGAGCCGGTGCGCAGCACGCTGATCGGCAGCGTAGACGCGATGAACGACGCCGGGCGGGCGCGCTGGCACGAACGCATGCGGCGTCTCGGCCGCGCCGCTGCGTGAGCCGGCTCAGGTACGCAGCAGTCTCACCTGTCTGAACCAGCCGCCGAAGGCCGCCGGTTCGTCGCTGACGATGCCGAAGGGCAGGCCGTCGAGCGCGTCTTCGAGCACGACGTCGAGCCGGGTGGCGATGCGGCCCGCCAGCGGCGACAGCAGGCGACGCAGCGGGGCCGGGCGGCCGCGGCGCAGGAACTTGTCCAGCACCAGCGCCGCGCCGCCGGGGCGCAATACGCGCGCCGCTTCACGCAGGCAGGCGGCGCCGTCCGGCACCACGGCGACGATCAGATGCAGCACCACGCAGTCGAACTGCGCGTCGGCGAAGGGCAGGCGCATCGCGTCGCCGCGCACGGGCGCGTAGTTCAGGCCCGAGGCGCGCGGCAGGCTGCGCGCCAGCATGGCGGCGTTGAAGTCGATCGCGGTGTAGCGGTGATCAGCGGGCAGATGGGGCAGGTCCAGCCCGGTGCCGACGCCGACCAGCAGCACGTCGGACGCTGTGCGTGGCAGGTGGGCCAGGCTGGCGCGGCGCGCGCCGCGCGACGCGGCGGCGACCACCGTGTCGTAGAGGGGAGCGAGGCGGGTGTAGGACGAGGCGAGCGACATCGCCCCGTCGCTCAGTGCAGCACGCGCGGCATGGCCAGCGTGAATTCGGGAATGTCGGCTTCGAACTGCGTGCCGTCTTCGGCCACCATCTGGTAGCTGCCGCGCATCGTGCCAACCGGCGTGTTCAGCGCGCAGCCGCTGGTGTATTCGAACTTCTCACCGGCCTTCAGCAGCGGCTGCTGGCCGATCACGCCAAGCCCGCGCACCTGCTGTTCGGCGTTGTGGGCGTCGCGGATGATCCAGTGCCGGCTGATCAGCTGCGCCGGCACGGTGCCGGTGTTGGTGATGCTGACCGTGTAGGCGAACACGAAGCGGCTATCCTCGGGGTCGGACTGCTCTTCGACATAGCGTGCCTGCACGCTTACCGTCACTTCGTATTTTTTCGCTTCGGCCATGGCCCTTATTTAACCGAAGTCTGATGACGCGGCAAGCGCTGCGGCAGGAAGGCGCGTGTCCGACCCGATACAATCGCGGCTTCGACCTTCGGAGCCGTACCGTGAGCACCACCAATCTGGATTACCTGATCGCCCCCAGCATTCTGTCCGCCGACTTCGCCGCACTCGGCCAGGAAGTGCGCAACGTCATCGCCTCGGGCGCCGACTGGATCCATTTCGACGTGATGGACAACCATTACGTGCCCAACCTGACCATCGGCCCTCTGGTGTGCCAGGCGCTGCGCCCGCACACCGAAGCGGTGATCGACGTGCACCTGATGGTGAAGCCGGTGGACCGCATCATTCCCGATTTCGCCAAGGCCGGTGCCAACGTGATCACCTTCCACCCGGAAGCGTCCGAGCACATCGACCGCACGCTGTCGCTGATCCGCGAGCACGGCTGCCAGGCGGGCCTGGTGTTCAACCCGGCCACGCCGCTGCACTACCTCGACCACGTGATGGACCGCCTCGACGTCGTGCTGCTGATGTCGGTGAACCCGGGCTTCGGCGGCCAGAGCTTCATTCCGTCCTCGCTCGACAAGCTGCGCGCGGTGCGCGCCCGCCTCGACGAGTACGTGTCGCGCACCGGCCGCCACATCCGGCTGGAGATCGACGGCGGCGTCAAGATCGACAACATCGCCGAGATTGCCCGCGCCGGGGCCGACACCTTCGTCGCCGGCTCGGCCGTGTTCGGTGCCGGCAAGGACAGCGACCCGCACCGCTACGACAGTGTGATCGCCGCGCTGCGCAAGCAGCTGGACGCCGTCTGAGCATGACGCAGCGCTTCTCGGTCGCCGCCATCACCTTCGACCTCGACGGCACGCTGCTCGACACCGTGCCCGATCTCGCCGCCGCGGCACAGGACATGGCGGCCGAACTGGGCATCCCGCCGCGCCGCGAGGACGAGGTAAGGGTGTTCGTCGGTCGCGGCATTCCGAATCTGGTCGAACGCTGCCTCGGCGAGCGGGCGCAGGACGCGGCTCTTCTCGCGCGGGCGATCGAGGTTTTCAAGCGCTGCTACCGGGTGCGCAACGGCGAGCGCGCCGTGCCCTACGACGGCGCACACGACACGCTGGCGGCGCTGCAGAAGGCTGGCTTCAGGCTGGCCTGCGTCACCAACAAGGCGGTCGATTTCACGCTGCCGCTGCTCGAACAGATGGACATGCGCCAGTACTTCGGCAGCGTGGTCGGTGGCGACACCCTGCCGCAGAAGAAGCCGGACGCGGCGCCGCTGCTGCACGCCGTGCGCGAACTGGGCGTGGCACCGTCGGCCGCGCTGCACGTCGGCGACTCGTACAACGACATCGACTGCGCGCGCAATGCCGGCATTCCGGTGCTGGGCGTGCCCTGGGGCTACAGCGAAGGGCGCGTGCTGGACGCAAAAGATTGCGATGGGCTACTATCTTCGCTCCCCGATCTGCTCTCGCGGGTCGCACTTCCGACCGAACACTGAATGGACAGCCTGACTTCCAAGGAGACACCCGCCCGCAGCTGCGCGCCCGCGCCCCTGCACGGGTACCTGTGGCGAGCCGCCTGAGTCCGCTCCTGGTCAGGCGCGCGCGGTGACACCGCGGCGTCGTTCAAAACCCCGCTCTCCGGTCTGTCCATGAATCAAGATCAATTCGAGGCGCTCGCCCGCGCCGGCTACAACCGCATCCCCGTTTCGCGCCAGGCACTGGCCGATCTCGACACCCCGCTGTCCGCCTACCTCAAGCTGGCCGACGCGCCGTATTCCTATCTGCTGGAATCGGTGCAGGGCGGCGAGCGCTGGGGCCGTTACTCGATACTCGGCCTGCCGGCGCAGACGCGCATCGTCGTGCGCCGCGACCGGATCGAGGTGCTGCGCGACGACGCGGTGATCGAGCGGACGGAAAGCAGCGACCCGCTGGCCTTCGTCCAGGCTTTCCTCGGTCGCTACCGCGTGCCCGACCTGCCGGGCCTGCCGCGTTTTTCCGGCGGCCTGGTCGGCTATTTCGGCTACGACGTGGTGCGCTACGTCGAGCACCGGCTCGCCGCCGGCTGGGACAAGGCCGACCCGCTGGGCGTGCCGGACATCCATCTGCTGCTGTCGGACGAGCTGGCGGTGTTCGACAACCTGTCCGGCCGGCTCACCTTCATCGTCTATGCTGACCCGGCGAAGCCGGACGCGCTGGTCAATGCGCATCTGCGCCTCGATGCGCTGACGGCGCGCCTGCGTTCGCCGCTGCGCGAGCCCGACACACCGCGTGGCGAATCGGTGGCCGCCGAATCCGGCTTCGGCCACGACGCCTACTGCGCGGCAGTCGAGAAGGCGAAGCGCTACATCTTCGACGGCGACATCATGCAGGTGGTGCCGTCGCAGCGCATGAGCAAGCCGCTGGCGACCACGCCGATGGCGGTGTACCGCGCGCTGCGTGCGCTGAATCCGTCGCCCTACATGTACTTCTTCAACCTCGGCGACACGCACATCGTCGGCGCCAGCCCGGAAATCCTCGCCCGCCTCGAAGGCGACAAGGTGACCGTGCGGCCGATCGCCGGCACCCGCAAGCGCGGCGCCAACGCCGAGGAGGACCGCGCGCTGGCCGAAGACCTGCTGTCGGACGAGAAGGAACGTGCCGAACACATCATGTTGGTCGACCTCGGACGCAACGATCTGGGCCGCGTCGCCGCCACCGGCACGGTGGAGGTGACCGACCGCATGGTGGTCGAGAAGTACTCGCACGTGATGCACATCGTCAGCAATGTCGAAGGCGTGCTGAAGCCGGGCCTGACCGCGATGGACGTGCTGCGCGCGACCTTCCCGGCCGGCACCGTCAGCGGCGCGCCCAAGGTGCGGGCGATGGAAATCATCGACGAGCTGGAGCCGGTCAAGCGCGGCCTCTATTCCGGCGCCGTCGGCTACCTCGGCTTCAACGGCGGCATGGACGTCGCGATCGCGCTGCGCACCGCAGTGATCAAGGACGGCGTGCTGCACGCCCAGGCCGGTGGTGGCGTGGTGATGGATTCGACGCCCGAAGGCGAATGGCAGGAAACGCTGAACAAGGCACGCGCCGTGCTGCGAGCGGCAGAACTGGCCGAAGCGGGGCTGACGCCCGGCTGAGTCCGGTCCGCGGTGTTGTGGGAGCGAGCTTGCTCGCGATGCGGCATCGATCGAAGCCGGCGGCCGGCAACAGCCGCATCGCGGCCAAGGCCGCTCCCACAGGGAATGCACCCGACCCGCGGCCGGCGCCGGGCTTTTGTGGGAGGGGTCTTCCGACCCCGACACGGTCTGCATCGAAGCCTGCGGACAGCAGAGGCCGCATCGCGGCCAAGGCCGCTCCCACAGGAAGTGCGCCCGATCCTTGGCCGGCGCCAGGCTTTTGTGGGAGGGGTCTTCTGACCCCGACACGGTCTGCATCGGAGCCTGCGGACAGCAGAGGCCGCTCCCACAGGAGGCGAGCCGATGCCCGGTCTGCCCCTACAATTCACGCCTCGAACACGTCCGGTAGTGCGACATGCAGAACTTCATTGCCGTCGGTGGTGGCGCCGCGCTGGGTGCATGGATGCGCTGGGGTCTTTCGCTGGCGCTGAACCCGCTGTTCGCAGGCTTCCCGCTCGGTACGCTGGTGGCCAACCTGATTGGCGGCCTGTTGATGGGGGTGGCGCTGGCGGTGCTGCAGGCCATGCCCGAGTTGCCGGCCCATCTGCGCCTGCTCGTGACCACCGGATTCCTCGGTGGCCTGACCACCTTCTCCAGCTTTTCCGGCGAGGTGTTCGCGCTGTTCGAACGCGGCCACACCGGCTGGGCGCTGGTTGCGGTGGCGGCTCATGTGCTCGGTTCGCTGGCGATGACCGCGCTGGGCTGGTGGGGCTGGCAGCTGCTGCGCGGCTGAGCGGTTCGCGCAGGCGCCGTCTTTCGCGGACAATGGCGCCCTTTCTGCGCGACGCAGACCGCAGCCCGATCCGATGAAAGTGCAGCACCCCGATCTGAATTCCCTGCTCGAACAGTGCATGAGCCGCGACGCGGCGGCGATTTCGCGCGCGCTGCGCGAACTGCCGCCGGCGATGCGCGCGCCGGACAAATGGCCGGCGAAGATCGCTGAACGCGTGGCGGCATCGCAGGCGCGCGTAGCCGCGCGGCGCGCATCGGCGCCCAAGGTCGACTATCCGGAAGAGCTGCCGGTGTCGGCGCGGCGCGACGAGATCGCGGCGGCGCTGGCGGCGCATCAGGTGGTCATTGTGTGCGGCGAGACCGGCTCCGGCAAGACGACGCAGCTGCCCAAGCTGTGTCTGGAACTGGGCCGTGGCGCACGCGGGCTGATCGGCCACACGCAGCCGCGCCGCATCGCCGCGCGCGCCACCGCCGACCGCGTGGCGAAGGAACTGAACGTGCCGCTCGGCCGCGAGGTCGGCTTCGCCATCCGCTTCACCGACCGCACGTCGGAAGACAGCCGCATCAAGCTGATGACCGACGGCATCCTGCTCGCCGAAACGCAGCGTGACCGCTGGCTGGCCGCCTACGACACGCTCATCATCGACGAGGCGCACGAGCGCAGCCTGAACATCGACTTCCTGCTCGGCTACCTGCGCCAGCTGCTGCCGCGCCGTCCGGACTTGAAGGTGATCGTCACCTCGGCCACGCTGGACGCCGAGCGCTTCGCCAACCACTTTGCGCAGAACGGCAAGCCGGCGCCAGTGATCGAGGTCAGCGGCCGGCTCTACCCGATCGAGATGCGCTGGCGGCCGTTCGACGCCAACAAGGAGCGCGACCTCTACGAAGCGGTAGCCGACGCGGTCGACGAGGCCTTCTCGTGCGGACCGGGCGACGTGCTGGTATTCATGCCGGGCGAGCGGGAAATCCGCGAGTGCGCGGAAACGCTGCGCAAGCACCATACGCGTCTGCCCGGCGTGAAGCCGGACATCCTGACGCTGTTCGCGCGCCAGTCGGCGCAGGAACAGTCGCGCGTGTTCCAGGGCTCGAACGGCCGGCGCGTCATCCTCTCGACCAACGTCGCCGAAACGTCGCTGACGGTGCCCGGCATCCGCTACGTGGTCGATACCGGTCTGGCGCGCGTCAAGCGCTACAGCTACCGCAACAAGGTCGAGCAGTTGCAGGTCGAGCCAATCGCGCAGTCGGCTGCGAAGCAGCGCGCCGGCCGCTGCGGCCGGGTGTCCAGCGGCGTCTGCTTCCGCCTCTACGACGAGGACGACTTCAAGCAGCGCACCGCGCACACCGACCCGGAAATCCTGCGTTCGTCGCTGGCCGGCGTCATCCTGCGCATGAAGTCGCTCGGCCTGACCGACGTCGAGGAGTTCCCCTTCATCGACCGCCCGGCGCCGCGCGCGATCGCCGACGGCTACCAGCTGCTGCAGGAACTGGGCGCGGTGGACGAGGAACGCACGCTGACCACGCTGGGGCGCGAACTGGCCAGGCTGCCGCTGGACCCGCGCGTCGCACGCATGATCCTGGCGGCGCGCAACCACGGCGCGCTGAAGGAAGTGCTCATCATCACCGCCGGCCTGTCGGTGCAGGACCCGCGCGACCGCCCGGAGGAGCGTGCCGGCACGGCCGACCAGGCGCACGCGAAGTTCGCCGACGAGCGCAGCGAATTCCTGTGGTACCTGAAGGCCTGGGCGGCTTTCGACGAGGTGTGGCATCACCAGTCGCAGGCCAAGCAGCGCGAGTGGTGCAGGGCGAACTTCCTGAACTGGCTGCGCATGCGCGAATGGCGCGACGTGCATACCCAGCTGCACACGCTGTGTGCCGAGCACGAGTGGCCCGAGAACGAACAGCCGGCGGCGTTCGACGCGCTGCACCGCGCGCTGCTGACCGGCCTGCTCGGCAACCTCGGCCTGCGCATCGAGGACGCGCGTGCCGGCGAGCCTCCGTATCTGGGGGCGCGCGGCATCAAGTTCTGGCCGCACCCCGGTTCGGCGCTGGCGAAGAAGGGCGGCAAGTGGATCATGTGCGCCGAACTGGTCGAAACGACGCGGCTGTTCGCGCGCTGCATCGCGCGCATCGAGCCGGAGTGGGTGGAGGAGGTGGGCGCCCATCTGATCCGCCGCTCGACCTACGAGCCGCACTGGTCGAAAAGCCGCGGCGAAACGGTGGCCTGGGAGCGCGGCGTCATCCACGGCATCACGCTGTACGCCAAGCGCCCCGTGCAGTACGGCAAGACCGACCCGAAGCTCGCGCGCGAACTGCTGATCCGTGAGGCGCTGGTGAATGGCGACGTCAGCGACGTCGCGCTGAAGCAGATGAAATTCCTGCAGCACAACCTCGACCTGATCGCGCAGATCGAGCGGCTGGAGGAGAAGCAGCGGCGACAGGACCTGCTGGTCGACGAATCGCTGATCGAGGCCTTCTACGATTCCATCGTGCCGGCCGACGTGATCGACCTGCGCGGCTTCGAGCGCTGGCGCCGCGACGCCGAGCGCGACAACCCGAAGCTGCTGCACCTGACACGCGAACAGCTGATGCGGCACGAGGCGGCCGGCGTCAGCAGCGAACGTTTCCCGGCGAAGATGGATCTGCTCGGCCAGCGCCTGAAGCTCGAGTACCGGCACGAGCCGAATGCGGCCGACGATGGCGTGACGCTGACCGTGCCGCTGACGCTGCTGAACCAGATTCCGGCGGCGCGGCTGGACTGGCTGGTGCCCGGGCTGATCGAGGAAAAGGTGGTGCAGCTGGCGAAGACGATTCCGCCCAAGCTGCGCCACCGCATCCAGCCGATCAGCGGCTTCGTGGCCGACTTCCTCGCCCAGCAGCACGACCAGTCGGAGCCGCTGGTGAAGGTGCTGGCGCGCGCGATCGAGGTCTATGTGAGCCTCAAGCTGCCGCCGGACGCGATCCGGGCCGAGAACCTGCCGGCGCACCTGATCATGAACATCCGCGTGATCGACGAGCACGGTCGCGTGCTCGGCCAGTCGCGCAATCTGGCTGAACTGCGCACGCGGCTGAAGGACGAGGTGGCGCGCCGCTTCGAACAGGCGCGCATTGCGTTGCCGACGGCGTCGTCATCCCCGGCGCCGGTCGCCGCCTCGCCATCGAAGACGGTCGATGCGGTATCCGCCGCGCCAGCTGTCGAGTCCCGGTCCGCCAGCGCGCGCGGCAGCATGGCCGACGCACTGGCCGCGCTCGGCGCGCGCGACGCTGTCGCGAAAGCGCCGGTGCCGCCGCCGGCCGCGAAGAAGGGTCGCGCCGAGCCCGCGCCCCCGGCGGCCGTTCCTGCACAGTCGGCGGGCGAGGGCCGCTACACCAGCTGGGCCTTCGGCGAACTGCCTGAACTGATGGAGGTCGAGGTCGCCGGCCGCATGGTGATCGGCTTTCCGGCGCTGCAGGACGATGGCGACGCGGTCAGCGTGCGTGTGTTCGACACGCCGGAGGCGGCGCACGAGGTGCACCGCCGCGGCCTGCGCCGGCTGTTCGCGCTGGAGCTGCGCGACCAGGTCAAGTTCATCGAGAAAAGCCTGCCCGGCCTGCGCGACATGGCGATGCAGTTCATGAATCTCGGCAGCGAGACCGAACTGCGCGCGCAACTGGTCGCTGCCACGCTGGAACGCTGCTGCATGATGGAACCGTGGCCGCAGGATGCCGCCACCTTCGCCACCCGGCGCGACGAGGCGCGGCCGCGCATATCTCTGGTGGCGCAGGAAATAGGCCGGCTGGCAGGCAGTGTGCTCACCGAATACGCGGCGCTGAACAAGAAGCTGATCGCGCTGAAGGCGCACCCCGACGCTGGCGCTGACATGCGCGCCCAGCTCGACGCGCTGGTCGGCAAGCACTTCATCGAGCGCACGCCTTTCGAGCGGCTGACCCACTATCCGCGCTACCTGAAGGCGATCGTGCTGCGCATCGACAAGCTGCGCAGCGACCCCGCGCGCGACGCGCGCGCCATGGCCGACTGGCAGTCACTGGCGACCTTGTGGGAGCGGGAGCGCATCGCCCGCGCGCGGGCAGGCGTGAGTGACCCCTTCCTCGATGAATTCCGCTGGCTGCTCGAAGAGCTGCGGGTGAACCTGTTCGCGCAGGAACTGCGCACCCCGGTGCCGGTCTCGGTGAAGCGGCTGCAGAAGATATGGGAGTCGCGCTCGCACGGGTGAGGCGGCGACGCTTCCGTATGTGGGCGGCTTCGATGCAGGCTGTTATCGCGAGCAAGCTCGCTCCCACGGAACCCCAGTTCCGGCGGCGGGTTCGGTCTTTTGTGGGAGCGGCCTTGGCCGCGACGCGGCGGACCCTCATCCGCCGACCTAGATAACTGGAGATGACCGAATGCCCGCCGATGACCGCCTGCGCACCTTGATATCGGCTTTCGAGAGGCTGACACCCGCTACCGTCGACACGCTCGCCGCGCTCTACGCCGATGACGCGCACTTCCGCGATCCGTTCAACGACGTGCGTGGTCGCGCCGCGGTGGCGCGCATCTTCGGTCACATGTTCGAACAGGTCGAGGCGCCGCGCTTCGAAGTTCATTCGGCGATGAGCGACGGCGACGCGGCGTGGCTGGAATGGACCATGCATTTCGTCATGCGCGGCCGCGCTCAGACCATCGTCGGCGCGACCCGGCTGCGCTTCGACGCGCAGGGCCTGATTGTCGAGCACCGCGACTACTGGGACGCGGCGCAGGAACTGTACGAGAAGCTGCCGCTGATCGGCAGCGTGCTGCGCGCGATCCGGCGACGTCTCGCCGCCGGATAGGGCAGCGCGACCTTACTGCTTCGGGCTGTTGTTGCCGCCCGCCGCGTCGAGGCGTCGCGCCTCTTCCGGGCTGACGATTTCGAAGATCGCCACCACCTTGCGCACGCCCGAGGTCGAGGCGGCGACTTCCTTCGCGGCCTTGGCTTCGGTCTCGGTCAGCAGGCCCATCAGATAGACCTTGCTCATTTCGGTCACCACCTTCACGTGGTTGGCCTTGACCCGTTGCGAATCGAGGATGCGCGCCTTCACCTTGGAGGTGATCAGCGCGTCGTTCGAGCGCTGGGTCAGCGAGGACACGCCGGCGATCTCGGTTTCGTTGCTGACACCGCGCACGTTCGGCACCTCGCCGACGATGGCGGCCGCTTCGGCGCGGGTCGCTTCGTCCGCGACCTGGCCGGTCAGCAGCACGTTGCGGTTGTAGCTGGTGACGCTCACGTTGGCGCGGCTGCCGAGCTTTTCGCGCAGGCGATTGCTGGCGCGCAGTTCGATGCCTTCGTCCTCGACCTGGGTACCGCTGGTGCGGCGGTCGAGCGCCGACATGACGGCCGTGCCGGCACCGGCGGCGACCACCGGGAAGCAGCCCTGCAATACAGGCACCGAAACGCCGATCAGGGCGGCCAGCAGCAGCGGGCGGGTGAAGGAAACGGTCTTGCGGGTTGTTGTCATCATTCGGTTCCTAGAAGCATGCAGTCGATGCCGTCGCACAGGCAGTGCAGCGTCAGCAGGTGAACTTCCTGTATGCGTGCCGTGCGTTCGGCCGGTACACAGATGTGGATGTCGCGGTCGGTCAGCAGTTCCGCGATGCGGCCCCCGCCGCGGCCGGTCAGTGCGACCACGCGCATTTCGCGCTCATGGGCCGCATGTATTGCCTCGATCACGTTGGCCGAATTTCCCGAGGTCGAAATCGCCAGCAGCACGTCGTTCGGCTGCCCGAGGGCACGCACCTGCTTGGCAAACACCTGGTCGAAGCTGTAGTCGTTGGCGATGGCGGTCAGGATGGAGCTATCGACGGTCAGCGCGATGGCGGCCAGTTCGGGGCGCTCGCGTTCGTAGCGGCCGACCAGTTCGGCGGCGAAGTGCTGGGCGTCGGCCGCCGATCCGCCGTTGCCGCAGGCGAGTATCTTGCCGGTGGCCATCAGGCTTTCCACCATCAGTTCGACCGCGTCGGCAATCGGCGCGGCGAGAACTTCGGTGGACGAGAGCTTGGTTTGCGCGCTGTCGATGAAGTGCTCGGAAATGCGTGAAACCAGATTCATGAGAGCTCGCAGCGTTGGATGTGGCCAGAGTGTACCAAGATCGGCCCGGCAGGCCGTCTTTGTGAAGCCTTCTTGCAGTCCGATACCTGCGCTTGCAATTCAGTCTGGGCGCGAAGGCCTTCATCGACCCAGTTCGACCCAGACGTCGACGCGCAGCCGCTTCCACGGATCGGGGTCGGGCACAAGCGCGCCGATGCGCGCGCTGAGCCGGGCGCCGGCGTCCATTTCGTCGGCCGCCTCGAAATTGGCGGCGCGCGGCAGGTAGCCGATCATGATGCCGCGCCACAGCACGCGCACGGCGCGGGCGTCGTGCCGGTTGCCCGGCTCCCGCTCCAGCGTCAGCGCGTCGCCCACCGTGAGCTGCGGCCATACCTCGGCGAGCCGGTGGTACTGCGCGCCGGCCAGCGGCGAGCGCTGTGCCAGCAGGCGCAGGCCGTCGGCCTGTGCGCCGACGCAGACGAGTGCAAGCAGGGCGCTACAGACCGAACGCATCACGTATCCAGTCGATGCTGGCGGCGTCGAGCGCTGACAGCGCGATCACGTCGAAGCGGGCAGGGCGGGCCTGTGCGCGGCGCCCCTGTTCGGCGAGCCAGTGCTGTGCGGCGCGGATCAGCCGCGCCTGCTTGACCGGGCCGACGCTGGCAGCGGCGCCGCCGAAGCGGCCGTCGCGCCGCATGCGCACTTCGACGAACACCAGCGTGTCGCCGTGCTCGCACACCAGGTCGAGCTCGCCATCGCGCCAGCGCAGATTGCGGCCAAGCACGCGCAGGCCTCTCGATTCGAGAAAGCGGGCCGCGAGTTGTTCCGCGGCGGCGCCGTGCTGCGCCCGTATGCTCATGGATGCTTGTGGCGACCGGCAGCGACGCTCAGAATGGCGGGCCGCCTGCACTCCGCCGCCCGATGGACACGCCCGATCTTCCTGTTTCCACCCACGACGACACCCCATCCGAATTCAGGACATCGGCATTGTATGTCGTCGGCACACCCATCGGTCATCTGGGCGAACTGTCGGCGCGCGCCATCGGCGCCTTGCGTGCGGCCGACCTGATCGCCTGCGAGGACACGCGCGAGACGGCGCGTCTGGCGCGTCACCTCGGCCTGCGCGCGCAGTTGATTGCGGTGCATGAGCACAACGAACGCAGCGGCGCCGAGCGACTGATCGCGGCGCTCGGCGACGGCAAGCGCGTGGCCCTGGTGTCGGACGCCGGCACGCCGGCGGTGTCCGATCCGGGCGCGCGTGTCGTCCGCGCGGTGCAGGAGGCCGGTTTCCGCGTGGTGCCGATCAGCGGGCCGAGTGCGGCCGTGGTGGCGCTCTCGGCCAGCGGACTGCTCGATGCGCAGTTCCGCTTCGTCGGCTTCCTGCCGGTCAAGTCGGCGGCGCGCCGCAGGATGCTGGAATCGCTGCGTGACCAGGACTGCGCGCTGGTGTTCTACGAGGCGCCGCATCGCATCGTCGAATGCGTGGCCGACATCGCGGCGGTGATGCAGCCGGAGCGCGAACTGGTGATCGCGCGCGAGCTGACCAAGCTGTTCGAACAGATCGTGCGCCTGCCGGTGTCCGAAGCGCCGGCCTGGCTGGCGGCCGACGCCAACCACCAGCGCGGTGAATTCGTGCTGCTGCTGTCCGGCGCACAGCCGGAAGAGGGGCTGGATGCCGCCGCGCAGCGCACGCTGGACATCCTGCTCGAAGAACTGCCGCCCAGCCGCGCCGTGAAGGTGGCGCAGGCCATCACCGAGGCGCCGCGCAAGCTGCTGTATGACTACGCGATGGCACACGGCGTCGATGCGCCGCAGGACGACGAAGCCGACTGATCCACCGGCGGGCGTGACCGATCCGTGCCGCCCACAGGTCGCGGTTGGGCCGGTGGGCGACTATGCGGGATAATCGTGCGCTACACCTCGTCGGCGTTGCGCCGGCGGCTCTCGTTGACTGGATTGGAACGCTCTTGAACCGACTGACCCTTACCCGACCCGACGACTGGCACCTGCATCTGCGCGACGGCGCAGCTCTGACGGCGGTGCTGCCGGACACGGCGCGCCGCTTTGCGCGCGCCATCGTGATGCCAAACCTGCGCCCCCCGGTGACCACCGTAGCGCTGGCCGGCGCCTACCGCGAGCGCGTCCTGGCCGCGCACGCAGCCACGCCGGGCCTGCCGCCGTTCGAGCCGCTGATGACGCTCTACCTGACCGACAATACATCGCCCAACGAGATCGACCGCGCCTGCGACAGCGGTTTTGTCAAGGCGGTGAAGCTCTACCCGGCGGGCGCCACCACCAATTCCGATTCCGGCGTGACCGACGTGGCGCGCTGCGACGCCGCGCTGGCGCGCATGGCCGAGCGCGGCCTGCCCTTGCTGATCCACGGCGAAGTGACCGACGGCGACGTCGATGTGTTCGACCGCGAGGCGGTGTTCATCGAGCGTGTGCTGCGCCCGCTGCTGGCGAGGCATCCGGCGCTGCGCGTGGTGTTCGAGCACATCACGACGAAGGACGCGGCGGAATTCGTCGCCGCGGCTGGCGACAACATCGCAGCCACCGTCACTGCGCATCACCTGCTGATGAACCGCAACGCCATCTTCGCCGGTGGCGTGCGACCGCATCATTACTGCCTGCCGGTGCTGAAGCGCGAGGTCCATCGCGAGGCGCTGGTGGCCGCGGTCACCTCCGGCAACCGTCGCTTCTTCCTCGGCACCGATTCGGCGCCGCACGCCAAGGGCGCCAAGGAGGCGGCCTGCGGCTGTGCCGGCTGCTACACCTCGCACGCCGGCATCGAGCTGTACGCCGAAGCCTTCGACGCCGTCGGCGCGCTCGACCGGCTGGAAGCCTTCGCCAGCTTCAACGGTCCGGACTGGTACGGCCTGCCGCGCAATACGTCGCAGATCACGCTGGTCCGTGAGTCTTGGGAGGTCAAGGCCAGCCAGGAATTTGCCGATGGTGATGTACTGGTGCCGCTGCGCGCGGGTGAGCGCGTGGCCTGGCGAATCGAGTGAACCCATCCATGACACGACACCTGCGCCTTCTGCTGCTGCCGCTTGCGAGCCTGCTGGCCGGCTGCGAGATCGACAACGCGGCCTTCATGATCGAGGGCAAGGAACACGCCCTGATCATAAACCGCGAGAAGCCGTACTTCTGGAGCGACCAGTACGAACTGGCGGTGATCGTGTCACGCATGCCCACCTGCCAGCGCCGCTTCGACATGAAGCCGGCGCGGCTCAATACCGCCGTCGTCACCGTGTTCGACGGCGGCGAGCCCAACCGCTACATCCTTCGTCAGGGTTCCAGCCGCTGGTATGCGGTGAACACCACCGACTGCGTGTTCTCGGTGATCGACAAGCCGGCGACCGAACCGCCGGCCATCGGCACCTTCCGCAAGAAGGACGAGCAGTTCACCTTCGTGCCGGTCAAGGCCGGAGCGGCAGGCGCCTCCTGAGCGCGACGCTGGCCGACCGCGTCGGCGACGGGCCGCTGCACGCGAGCATTCGTCCCCTGCTGGCGCGACTGCCCGGCGCCAAGCCTCCACCGGCTGCAGAACTGGATGGGCTCGCCGGCAAGGTGGGACGTCCTGTGACCGCCCGCGACCTGCCGATCTCCTTCGTTGCGGACGCGGCTGCGGAAGGCGGCTACGAAGCCCGCATCGCTGTCACCGGTCGTGTCGCTACACGCGATGCAAACTGGCATGACCTGTTCAACGCGCTGGTCTGGCTGCGCTACCCGCGTATCAAGGCGGCGATGAACGCGCGCCACTGCATCGAGATCGAGAACCGTCCCGGCGGCGATCGCGGCCCGGTGCGCGACGCGCTGACCCAGTTCGACGAAGACGGGCTGGTGCTGGTGACGGACGATGCGGCGCTGATCGATGCACTGCGTTCGCACCGCTGGCGCGAGGCGCTGTTCGAGCGGCGCGGGTCGGTCGAACGGGCGGCGCTGCACGTGATCGGCCACGCCCTGATGGAAAAGGCGCTGGCACCGCACTTCGGCCTGTGTGCGAAAGCACTCTACATGCATGCCGATGAAGTGCCGTCGGGCCATGAGGCGCTAGATAGCTCGCTCGCGGCCCGCATCACGGAGGGCTGCTGGCCGACGTCGCCGCGCGACCTGAGGCCTTTGCCGGTGCTCGGTCTGCCCGGCATGACCTCAGCGAATACCGATCCTGCCTACTTCGACGACACCCGCCAGTTCAGGCCGCCGCCGTCGAAGCGGCGGTAACGCGCTCGACTGGCGCGGATTTCATCGCGCGCCCTCTTGTGGGAGCGACCTTTGGTCGCGATGCGGCGTTGGCAAGTCGCAAGCTTCGTTACAGGCCTCAATCGCGAGCAAGCTCGCTTGTATGTTCTGCCCTGGCAAGCGTAGGAATAGCTT
>NZ_JADMJL010000052.1 GCF_018780585.1 Methyloversatilis discipulorum
AGCTCGATCACCTGGGCACGCCGCGCCAGGCGCGGCTCACCGGCGGCTCGGCCGTCTGGCGCTGGGAGTCGGATGGCTACGGCAACACGCTGCCCAATGAGGACCCGGACGGCAACGGGCAGAAGACCTACGTGTATCTGCGCTTTCCGGGCCAGTACTTCGATGAGGAATCAGGGCTGCACTACAACTGGCATCGGTACTACGTGCCGAGGTTGGGGAGGTACCTGTCCAGTGATCCGATTGGGATTGAGGGCGGGGATAACATCTTTGCTTATGCCAAAGGGAATCCAATCGCGATCATCGATGTAAGTGGACTCGCGCCCGGCCCCGCTTTATCTTGGGGAAAGCGAAAAACCGATCAAGGCGCTCATTGCCCCGAAAACCCTTGCGACGGGCCAACAATAACGATTTCCACGAGTGGCATCTGTGATGGACAAGGAGTTGCATGTGCTGTGCAGATGCGAGCCGCAGGAATCTCAGAGCCCTATTTTGGCGACGATAAAGTGTATTCCGTTAAGTGTTTGCTAACTTTTGGAATAGGTTTCAAGGGGGGGGTGTTTGCTGCAGGCAGCGTCGCCCAGAAATACGCGCCTACCGTTGCTGCCTCGGTCGCGGGAGAGACGGCTGGCTTAGCTGTTGGGCGCGTTGTAGCTGTGACGAGCAGCGCTCCGGCAACTGCAGTTAGCTTAGGCCTCGCAGTCGATTGGGTATTCGAAAAATGTGAATGCAAGAAATAATTTCGGAAGGCCAAATGATGACCGGTTCGCGCGCATTAAAGATTTTCTTTGTTGCACTGATTGTATTGGTTGTTGTGTATAGGTTTTTTTTGTCTTTTTCTCCATTTTGGCTGGATTTTTTGATCGCCGCGTTGACCGTAATCGTTATTGTTGTTGGGCTTTCAATAAACCAAGAAAAGAAGTAATTTAATCAAAGCCTCTCGTCACCTATGCTGGTTGGGTACTACTTGTTTGCTGCAGGCAACGCCCTCGCAGTTAGCTCGCTACATAGTAGCCTCAATATTCCGGCTCTGAAGTTCGAGACCTGAAAGGCTCGCTCTCGGACGAGAAGTTGCAGGACAAGAAGATGTGGTGCTCGCCGTATCGAGAATGCAGTACGGCTTACCCGGAAGATGAATTTGCTGAATTCTTTGAGAAAAACCCAGCGTTGATGCAAGGATTAAAAGCGCATTCTGCCTCTTTGGATGAGGTGGTGTTGATGATTGTTTGTGAATTGATGGGCCCGGAGCATCCACACGGCTTCTCAATTTCCCCCCAAGCTAATAAGCCAGTTGACCGAAATGAGTGAGTCGTTGGAGTTGGATTTCGTTCCGCAGATTCATAAGGGGCCAACTGCGGCCGCGTCGCAGTAATACAACGGGATGGAAATAGGGGGCACAGGTTTGATGCTCCCCGTGCTTGTTGTATGACGCTTTCTTTGCTCCAAAATCCTGTTTGGCGATCACCGTTTTTCGTTTGGTAGAAAAAATAAAAAAATAGGGGGCAGGTCGCGACTTTGAAACCTATGGGCAGAGCGGTGGCGGGCCCCCCTGTTGTTGTTCTATTGTTGGTTAATGGCTGAATTTCGGAGCCAACTGTCACGAGCAGAAAATCCCGGAATGGTGGCTTTGATCGGCGGTTACTTAAGGTTCTCATTTGAACTATGGCTCTTAGTCTATTTGATTTCCGGTTGTTGCTCTCTTGTCTTTTGTCTATTTCTTTTCTTGTTCCTTGCTGTGCGGTTTTTGGTGCTACTTCTCAACCGGCTGTGATTTTTCCGGGCAGAGTTCTCGGGTGTGAGGACGTTCCGCGAGGAGGTGCTGTTTACTCTGACTATGGGTCTTATGGGTACCTATATAGAGTGATGGAGTTTGATGAGGATTCGGCTGGGTTTGATATCACAAATTACTGTGTTAATTACACGCCAAAACTGATTTGGGGTGCGTATTATTACCCCAAGTTTGTACAAAGGTTTTATGGCGCGGGGTATCCATTTCAAATTCACGCCTCTGCGTATCAATCCAAAGCTTCTGGCGGTATGTGTCCCTCGACGTCCCATCCGATAGGTTTGGGTTCAGGGAACAAGTATTTATCGGAGTCGGACGTATCGTCCGGTTCTTTGGGATTCGTCCGGAGCTACAACAGCCTGAGCATTCAGGCGGGGTATTCGGAGCTGGTGACGGGTTCGAGCACGGGCGTGATGCCGCTGGGTGTGGGCTGGAGCGTGGAGTACCAGCAGCAGATCCGCACATCGCCGTCGAGCGGCAGCACGGCGTGGGCCGTGCGCCCGAGCGGTCGGGTGTTTACCTTCGGGTTTGGTGGAACAGCCTGGGTGGCGG
>NZ_JADMJL010000081.1 GCF_018780585.1 Methyloversatilis discipulorum
CCGACGCGCAATAGCGCCACAAGCCGGTGAACGTTCCGATTCAAGGTTGAAAGCTCCGCGCAGGACGACACCAGCGCTGCGATGAGCTCACGGCGCACCCCGCCCTCCTTGAGTACGGGCACGCCGTCGGCCAAGCCCACCAGATACGCGCCGCGCGACAAGCCGGCGGTCCTAGCACCGGCGTCGATGCGCCGCGCCTCGTCACACCTGACCCTCACAGAGAGCTTGACCCATGCTGCACGATCGCCCGGAGCGTCTGGCCTCATCTGTGGCGGAACGCCTTCAGGGTCGGGGCGCCCCAGCACAGCCGCGACGGCGTCTCGGACCACAACGGACACAGTCGCCCGATTCGCCTTCGCGTGCGCCACCAGCGAAGCCTTCAAGCCGCGCATATCGACAGTGACGAAGTCGTGTGTTGAAGAGTCCATGAGCCGATCGAAGAAGGCCAGCGAAGCGTTTGTGAAATCGGCGGCAGGCCGCCTATCTCTGCACTCACCCATGACCCAAGTATTGGCTCAAATCCACGCAACCCCGGCGATGGATTTGAGTTCAATTTCAGCATCTCAAGCCGGCGCAAATGGCTCAAGAATGGATCAAACCGGGTCAATCTGAAGTGAAACTGAATCCCAGCATCCCACCAGGCCGCTCGAACCGAAAAGCTCGCGCGTTTTCGGCCGAGATCGCGCAGTTGCGCCAGCAAGGCTATGGCTGCAAGGCCATTCACCAGGCACTGCTCGATGCAGGCCTGGCGCTCAGCAAGAGCACCGTGCAACGCGAGCTCGCCCGGCTTTCACGCGGAGCGAGGGGCGCAAGCCCGGGCGTCGCAGCACCCGGCTTTCATCAACAGAAAACCTCGGTCTTGCCGCTTGTCACCGCACCGGCACTCAGCGTGCAAGGCGCGGCCGACGAGACACGGTCCAGCAAGGACGTCGTCAAGGCCTTCTTCGAAGGCCGCATCACCAACCCACTCTTGCGCAAAAGGAGCTGATATGAAAATCGCCGTTCTCAATTTCTCCGGCAATGTTGGCAAGACCACGATCGCGCGGCACCTTCTGCTGCCTCGCATTCCCGGCGCTGCGCTCATCGCCGTCGAGAGCATCAATGCCGACGACGATCACCAAGGCCAGTCTCTGCGGGGTCGGCAGTTCGCCGAGCTCCAGGAGTATCTGCAAACCGTCGACAGCGCCGTTGTCGACATCGGCGCGAGCAACGTCGAGGAACTGCTGGGCCTCATGCACCGCTATCGCGGCAGCCAGGAGGACTTCGATGCCTTCGTCATCCCGACGGTGCCGGCTTTGAAGCAACAAAGAGACACGACGGCCACCTTGCTCGAAATGTCACGGCTGGGTGTGCCAGCCTCCCGCCTGAAGATCGTCTTCAATATGGTCGAGGAAGACAGCGACATCACGCAGACCTTTGAGCCCCTGCTGGAATTTCTCCTGGCCTGCCCCGTGGCGACCGCCAGCATCCGCGCTCGCTTGAGCGCCAATGAGATCTACGGTCGCGTCAAAAGCATGGAGGTGGCGCCGGATCTGATACAGCTGTCCAAGGACACCACGGACTTCAAGTCGCTGATCCTCAAGTCAGCCAAGCTCGAAGAGAAGCTGGCGCTAGCCCAGGCTCTGGCCAACCGGCGGCTGGCCTTTGGCGTCGTTCCCGAACTGGATGCCTGCTTCGCCGCGCTCGAGCTTGTGCCGGTGCCGGCATGAGCGGCCCGAACAGTGCCCGCGAAGCCCTCCTCGTCGAGGCACTCGGCGAGGTCGCGATCTTGCTGGAGCGCGTAGAAACCGTTGCCCCAGCGATGGACGCCAGCCGACTGGCGCTGATCAGCGCTGGCAAGGGACTAACCCACCAGGTCGGCGTCTTCGAGAGTCGCATGGCCGCCCTCACAGAAAACGCGCAGGCACAGGTCGTCAAGCACATTGCAAGGCGCATCGACGAGCTGGCGCGCCGGTCCCTGGACGCACAGACACAGGCGATGGAGGACGCAGCGCGGACGATCTTCAGAGCGGAAGTCGGCCCGGCCCTGCAGCGAACCGCGCTCCCCTTGCAGCAACTGGCGGCGCTTGCCCAGGACAGCATGCGGCCCTGGGATCGCTGGCTCACCCATGTGGCGACGGCTGTGCTGACCTCGGCGCTCAGCTGGGCGATGGCGGCCTGGCTCTGGCTGCGCTGAGCAAGTCGGCACCCTGCAAGCAGGCCCCAAGCGCGTTGGATTCAAGGCTGAATCCAGCGCGCCGCCACCGCATCAAGCCTTCAGCTTGCGCATTTCCTCGGCCAGCATCCACAAGGCCCGATTGAGGCTGACGCCGCG
>NZ_JADMJL010000071.1 GCF_018780585.1 Methyloversatilis discipulorum
AAGCCCAAGGAGCGACGCGGCATCCACCTGCTCGTCCCGAGGTGCCCCTCGGGAGACAAAGACAATACAAGGAGCGGTCCTCTGACCGCGACACAGCCTCTGCCGTCCGCCGGCTTCGATCCAAGCTCCAGTCGGCGTCAGAAGCCTCCTCCCGCAGAACCTCTGCCCAGGCCCTGGCCGCGACCAGGCGGATCGCTTCAGCCGCCCTTGCGGATCGGGGCTGCCACGGCGCCGACGTATTCGCCATCCGCACGATGGTGCGGGGCGGGCGAACGCTGCGGTCTGCGCACGACGTCGAGCCACGCCGCCAGCGCCCACATCAGCAGCACCCCGAGCAGCCCGGCGGCGATCTGTATCGCCGGATGATCCCCGGCTTGCGCACCGACCGCGTCGGCGAGCGGTGCCAGCAGCACGCTGACGCAGAACACTTCAAGTGAATGACGACCCATGCAGCGCAGCGCCGATGCAGGCGCGGTGTGCAGCCATGCCCCCGGACGCAGCAGTGTGGTGGCCACCCAGGCCAGCACCAGGAAGTGGGCGACGCGCAGCAGGTCGAGGTCGGTCTTGCTGATCGGATAGATCAGCGTGGCGATGGACTGCGGCATCAGCGCGTCGTGAATCTCCGGCCAGCGCCACGACAGGCTGAGCAGCAGCGAGGCCGCGAGGAAGGCCAGCGCCGCCGGCATCATGATGTTGCGGCCGATGCGCCGCTCCAGCGGACGCATGCGGAGCAGGGATCGCGGTCGTGCGCAGCAGGCGCCGATGAAGAACAGGAACTGCCAGGCCAGCGGATTGAAGAACCACACGCCTTCCGGCGCGGCGGGCAGATTCAGCCCCGTCTGCTTCTCCAGCAGCCACAGCAGGCCGGAGGGCAGCAGCACCCACAGCGGCCGCCGCACCAGCAGCGGCAGCAGGCCGGCCATCAGGGTCATCAGCACGACATAGAGCGGCAGCGGGTCCATCAGCACCGGCTTGAACTGCATCAGGATGCCGGCCAGCAGCGCCTCCTGCGGCTGGTCGAGGAAGTAGCGCAGCCCCATCTCGGCGATGAAGTCGCGTGTCTCGACATTGTCGTTGGCGACGAACACGACCACCATCAGCTGTGCCAGCAGAAACACGTGGGCGACGTAGAGGATCCAGGCGCGGCGCAGCACGTGCACCGCCGCCGGGAAGAATCCCTCGCGTTCGTAGCGGCGGCCGTAGGCGAGCATGGCGCCATAGCCGGCGAGGAACACGAACAGCTCGGCGGCATCGCTGAGACCGAAGTTGCGCAGCGTGGCGTAGCCGAGCGGATTGCCGGGCAGGTGGTCCCAGAACATGCAGATCAGTGCGACGCCGCGGAAGAGGTCGACGCGCAGGTCGCGCGCCGCGGGGGGAGGTGCGTAAGTCATCGTCATCGGCTCCATGCGGGCGGGTCGCGGACGCTGCGTGCCGTCGGCCGATGTCCGTTACCCGATGCTGTAGGGAGGCATGTGGCCACGGCGACGTGGCCCATGAAGTGTCCTTGATGCGCCCGCGAATGCTAGCGCCGCGCAAGGGTAGACCAGATGGGCGTACAGGTAGGCGTCTGTCAGCGGATGCTGACAGGCTGCGCGGCAGGCCAGGCGGCCTGCCGGGTTCTCAGCGGCGCGACTCCGGGCGGAAGCGCAGCGCGAGCACGACCAGCGCAAGAAGCGCCGGCAGCCAGTTCAGTGCGGTCGGTACCGGACGCGACACTGCGGCGCCGTCGTGCTTCATGGCGCGGACCAAAGTGCCGGTGTCGGACAGCGTCGCGTAGTCGAATCCGACCTGCTGCGCGATCTCGCGCAGATGGGTTTCGCGCAGCGCCGACAGGTGTTCGGTGCCGGGTACCTTGCGGCCGTCGGCGGTCCGCAGCTCGCGCTGTATCACCTCGCCGGCCTGCCAGTAGCCGACCGGGCGGCCGTCGTCGTCGCTCTTCGGTATCGGCCGCGCCGCCTCGCCGCCGGCGCCGACGATCCAGCCGCGGACCTCGCCCGGCTTGATGTCGTCGAAGCCCGGCTTGTCGCCGTCGCGCAGCGGCGGCGCTTCCTGGCCGTCGCTGACGAAGACGACGGCGGGCGACTCGTCCAGCGTCTTGGCGGTGCGCACCGACCAGAACACGCCCTTCGCGACCTCGCTCGAGTTGCCCCAGCGCATGCGGCCGTCGATCTGGTCGAGTGAAGCGATCAGGTCGCTGTAGTGCGCGCACACCTCGATCGGCGCCAGCAGCAGCAGCGTGCGGTACTCGGCGAAACCGGCCCAGCCGACGCGCGAGCCGCAGGGCAGTTCGCGCAGCGCGCGCTTGGCCGATTCGCGGGCGTAGGTCAGGCGGCTGACCGGCACGCCGTCCAGCTCGTAGTCCTCGACGTTCATGCTCTGCGTCAGATCGAACACGACGATGGTGTCCCAGCTGTCGCGCGGCAGGTTCACCGGCGGCAGCACGGCGGCGATCACCAGCAGCGCGAACGCGGCGAGCAGCGAGCGGGCGTCGCGCTCGCGCAGGCTGGCGAGCAGGTTGCGCAGGAAGACGCGTGTTCTCATGCGCATGTCCTCACGGCAGGTCCAGGCGCACGCCCTGCAGCGTCGTCACCACGCGCTCTCTCGGTGGCTCCGGGCCTTCGTCCTCGGCGGCCACGGCCTGCTCGATCTCGGGCGCGAGCCACAGCGCGCGTTCGAGGTTGTAGCGCGCCTCCCAGTCGTCCGGCCGCTCGCGCAGCGCGTCGCGGTAGCGTTGCTTGGCCAGCTCGACCAGCGGCAGCGCGTTGGCGATGTCGGCTTCGCCGTGCGCCAGCACCTCGCGCAGATGCAGGTTGCCGAGGTTGTAGCGCGCGCCCTCGCGCAGGTCCGCGCGTTCGCCGGCGATCAGCGCCTTCCAGGCACGGGTGGCGGCTTCGCTGTCGGTGCCGCGGCTCAGCGCCAGCGCCTGCGCGAACTGCGCTTCCGGCAGGTCGGCGTCGACGCTGCCGGCGGCGGCGATGGCCGCATTCACGCGTTCGGCCTGCCACAGCTGCGATGTCTGCCAGCCGGCGGCGAGCCCGGTGAACAGCGCGGTGGCGCCGAAGATCAGATGGACGGTGCGTCGTTTCACAGCCAGCTCCGCAGAAGAAGGGATCGATAGACCAGCAGCAGCGCGCAGCACAGCGCCGCCAGCGAGAAGAAGAGGCGGCTGTGGTCCTGCCGCGGCACGCGTTCTTCGAAGTCGAGCGGGAAGTTCTGCTGGCGGCCTACTTCGGCCACCGCCTTCGCGAGGTCTTCGGGGCTGTCCGCCTGGTACAGGCGGTAGGTCACCGGCAGCGACTGGAAGAAGCGGTGCAGCGACACTTCGGCGATCGACTCCTGCGCGTAGTAGGCGTTGCGCGCCTCGATGGCGTCCATGCCGTCGCCCTCAGCGGCCGGCGGCGGCGCGCTCGCTTCGGCGTCGAGTTCTGGCGCGTTCAGCGTGCGCAGATAGAGCCAGTGCAGCGCGATGCGGTTGGCCTGCAGGCCCTCGCGGATGCGCTTGCGCGTCGGTTCGTCGAGGTGGGCACCGCCGTCGGTCACCAGCAGGATGATGCGGCTGCCGGTGTAGGCGCGCTCGGTGAAGGTGTCGATGGCGGCGGTCAGTGCGCGGCCGACGTTGGTGTCGGACAGACCGCGGCCCAGCCCACCCGCCGTGATGCCGGCCTGCACGACGGCGTCGTGCTGGGTGAAGGGCACGACGTTCATCGGGCCGGCGCTGAAGAACATCAGCGCGAAGCGGTCGTCCGGCCGCTGCTCGACGAATTTCGACAGCAGGTCGCGCGCCACCGCCGACTTCGGCTCGCCGCGTGAGTCCACCTGGTAGAGCAGCGAATGCGGATCGATGGTGCGCCAGTCGCTGGGCTTCATCTTGGCGTCCATGCTGCGGCTGCGGTCCATCAGAATCATGATTTCGGCGCCGCGGCCGGTGCGCGTCACCGTGGTTTCGGGCGAGCCGGGGCCGGCCAGTGCGATGACGATGCCGGCCAGCGCGAGCACCGCCAGTGCCCGCCAGGCGAAACCGGCGATGCGGCCGGCGCGGTCGCGCGGCAGCCAGTCCAGCGTCGGGAACAGCAGCGTGTCGCGGCGCCGGCGCAGCAGCGGCAACGCGGCCAGCGGCAACAGCAGCAGCGCCCAGGGCTGGGCGAAGTCGATGGCGCCGAAGGTCATGCTTCGTGCCGCCTTTCGATGTCGCGCAGGCGACGGGCGAAGCTGCGCAGCGGCAGCGCATCGGCCGGGCGGCCTTCGCCGAAGAACAGTGCGGCCGACTGCGCGTAGAAGCGTTCGATGTCGGCGCGCAGCGGTGCGTACTGCGGTGCGCGCTCGAACAGGCGCGGCAGCGAGGCCGGCTGCAGGCTGCGGCCGGCGGTGCGGTCGAAGGCCCGGTGCAGTGCCTGCCAGGCTTCCGGTGCGTCGTCGCCGCGGCCGCGCAGGCCCTTCAGATCGCGCAGTGCGCGGGCGAAGGGCTGGCTGCGACCGGCACGCCAGCTGCGCCAGGCCAGCCATCCGCCCCAGGCCAGCAGCGTGGCGACGCACAGGCCGCCCCACAGCGCGATCTGCTGGCGGATGGCCGTGGTGTCGACAGCCGGTGCGGCGCGGTCCGGCTGCAGCGCGTCCAGTGCGCCTTCGCCGAAGGCGTTGCGCGGTGTCAGCGGCGCCGCGCTGAAGGGCCAGGCGGCCACACCGAGCAGACCGCCGGAGGTCTGCAGGTCGAGCGCCGGCAGCGTCAGCGCGGTAAGTGCCTGCGGTGCGTTGATCAGCTGGTGCTCGATCACCAGCCAGTGCCGTCCGTCGGCGTCGCGTTCGACGCGGGTCGGCCGGCGTTCCAGCCAGACGCCGACGCGACCGGGTGCTGGCGGCTTGGTGAGCTCGACCGGCTTGCCGTCAATGGCGAGCAGCACGCGCTGCGTCAGCACATCGCCCAGGGTATGACCGAAGGCGCGCGGCTGTTCGACGCGGGCGGGCGCGCCCTGCGGCTGCGGTGCCGGTGCGGGTGCCGGGGCGGTTGCCTCCGGCGCCGGCGTGGCGATGGCGTCGGCGCCGTTCCCGGGTGTTTCGGTGGCGGCCGTTTCCTGCGGGGCAGCGTTGCCCTCGGTGCTTGCAGCCGGCGCCTCCGGCGCGGCGGCGGCGGGGGTCTGTGCGAAGGCGCCCTGTACGAGCAGCAGACTGGCGATCAGGGACGCTCGGATCAAGGGCGTCATGAGGTGGCCTCGAAGAAGTAGTCGGACATCGCCTCGGCGTCGAAGGCGCCGTGGATGAAGAAGGGGCGCAGGTCGCGCGCGGAGAAGAAGGCATCCAGCTCGGCGCGCCGTGCCGCCACTGCGTCGCGCCACTGTGTGCGCAGCTTGGGGCGCATGAAGAGTGTGCGGCGGACACTGCTCTCGGCGTCGCGCAGCGGTGCAATGGCGTCGTAGGGCGGTGGCTCGGTTTCGGCCGGGTCCCACACGACCACCGGCACGACGAAGGCATGCGACAGCAGATCGAGCGCGGCGCCAAGCCGGTCGAGCGGCCAGTGGAAGTCGCTGACCAGGAAGACCAGCGCCTCACGGCCGATCAGCTGTTGCAGTGCGTCTTCCAGCCCCTCGATGCCACCGGGCGCCGGTGTGCACTGGCGCAGACTGTCGGCCATCACGCTGCCCAGGCCGCGGCTCAGCGTGGCCGGTACGCACAGGTCGGCGCGTTCGCGCTGGTCGAAGGCCAGCATGCCCAGCGCATCGCCGACGCGGAAGGCGCTGCGCGCCAGCGATTCGACGAAGTCGGCGGCGACGTCGATCTTGCGCCGGCGGGCGCCGAAGCCCATCGAGGCGGACACATCCACCAGCAGTTGCACGGTGACGCCGACGCGCTGGCGATTGACGCGCACCAGCCAGTCGCCGGTGGTGCTGCGCACGCTGGCGCGCAGATCCAGCCGGCGCGGGTCGGGCCGGTCGTACAGACTCATGTGCGACACGAATTCCTGACCGGCGCCCAGGCTGCTGCCCGGGTGCGAACCGGGGCGCTGACCGGCGGCGCGCTGTGGCAAGCGGTAGTGGAATTCGTGCAGCTCGTCGGCGGCACTCATCGCGGCGTGGCGACCTTCTCGATGATCTGCGCGACCAGCGCGTCGGCGATCTGCGCGCGGCGCATTTCGTAGACCGGGGTGAAGAACACGCGGTGGCCCAGCGTCGACGGCAGGATGGCCTGCACGTCGTCCGGTACCAGGTGGGTGCGGCCGTCCATCCAGGCGACCACGCGCGCGGCGCGCAGCATGGCGCTCATGCCGCGCGGGCTGGCGCCGGCGAGGATGAGTTTCTTCATGTCGACGCCGTCGATGCGCACGTCGAAGGCGGCCGGGTTCTGGCTGGCGTCCCACAGGTCCATCACATAGCGTTCGAGCGCTTCACTCGCCACCACGCTGCGCTGGATCGCGGCGGCCATGCTGTTCAGCGACTGCCAGTCGAGAATGCCCGGCGCGACCTGGTCGATCAGCGCGTCGACGTCGTGGAAGGCGGTGTCGAACACCAGCGCGCGGCGCACTGCCGGATCGCGCGGTGTTTCCATGCGCAGTTCGAACATGAAGCGGTCGCGCGCGGCCGAAGCCAGCTCGAAGGTTTCCTCCTTCTCGACCTTGTTGCGGTCGGCGAACACCGTCATGTGCGGGAAGCTGTACTCGCGGTTGAAGGCCGACACCGTGCGCTCGGCCATTGCGCGCAGCAGCAGCGACTGCACCTGCGGGCGGGCGCGGTTGATCTCGTTGAAGAAGAAGGTGGTGAGGCGTTCGCCGTGACGCAGCAGCGGACCGGGTTCGATGCGCGGCTTGCCGTCGGCATCGACATAGGTGTGATAGACGAGGTCGTTGGGCATCAGGTCGACGGTGCCTTCGACGCGCTCGAAGTCGCCGCCGATGGCGCGGGCGAAGGCACGCAGCACCGTGGTCTTGCCGACGCCGACGTCACCTTCGAGCAGCACGTGGCCACGCGCGAACAGCGCCACATTGATCAGTCGCACCACGCTGTCCTGGCCGATCACGGCCTTGCGTACTTCGGTTTCGACGCGCAGCGCGGCGTCGCGCCAGTCCTGCAGATGTTCTTCCCTGTTCATGCTGTCTCCCGGATGCGGAATCGATAGTGGAGGCGGGGGCGCTGATCGTGCACCGACTGCGGCGCAGTCTAGGCAGGAGGCGACGGGCAAGTTGCCCTGTGTGCGTGGACGAGGGCTCAGCCGGCGCTGCGGGTCTGCGTGTCGGGTGCGCTCAGCTGCGCGATCAGCCGGGCGTTGGCCCAGCCGAACAGGCAGCCGATCAGCAGCGCCAGCGGCAGCGCGACGATGACGTTGTCGGCACGCAGTGTCGTGAGCACCGTAGCGTCGAAGCGACCGGGCACGTCGAGATAGGCCCAGTTTGCGGCGAAGCCGTAGACGCACACCGGCAGCACGGCCAGCCGCGGCCAGCCGGAGGCCAGGCTCATGACACCGACCGCGGCGCCGACCACCAGCGGTACCCATACGGTGCCGGGCAGCGCGGTCGGGTTGAACAGGATGGCCAGCGCCGCCAGCCAGCCGGCGAACACGCCGAACACCGCGTGCGCCAGCACCGCCGCCAGTGCGGCCGGCGGCCGGTCGCCGCCGCCGAGATGGAAGAAGCAGGCCCAGGCGATCACCATCGGCCACATCGGCAGCGGGAAGGTCTGCATCGTGAAGGTCATCGTCACCGCCAGGATGACGTTGGCGCAGACCAGGGCGGAGAAGGGCTTCAGTGCGTGCATGGCGGTGTCCTTTCGAGGCATGGGCGTGCAGCCGCCCCTGCGGCCCCGGTGGGGCTGCATACGTGCGGGCGGCGAGGAGGGGAGCGGCCGCAGCCGCGGCGTCAGGTGCGGCCCTGCTGCACCAGTTCGGCGTACTCGTCCGGCGTGATCAGGCCCTGCGCAGTCGCGAGCTGGCTGTCGTGCGCGGGCAGCACGTCCTGCAGGCCGTCGATGCGTTTCCATGTGGCCGGCGGCGTTTCGCAGCCCGGCTGCGGCACGTGCGGCGCACCGGCAACGCGCTGGTAGCGGTGGATGTAACGCGGGCAGTTGATGAAGATTTCCGCCAGCTTCACGCGCACGACGAATTCCGCGCCGTGGAAGGCGGGCAGGCCTTCATGCAGCAGCGGATCGTCGCGGCTCACCGTGGCGTCGCCGTGCACGCGCACGCGGTGCGGTGTTTCGAAGTCGATGAACAGCATCCCCACCTTCGGGTTGGCGCCGATATTGCCCATCGACAGGAACATGCCGTTGCCGTCGAAGCTCGGGAACGCCAGCGTCGTGCTATCGACCACCCTGACGAAGCCAGGACTGCCGCCCTTGTGCGACACCGTCGGGTAGCCGCGGTGGTCGACCGTGGTGAGAAAGAAGAAGTCGCGCGACTCGATGAAGCCCTGGTGTTCGGGCTGGATGTCCGGATGCACGATGAACTGCTGCACGCGGTCGGCCAGCGGCCGCATGTCGAACTCTTCCTGCAGCGCGCGGTGCTGCGCGCCGTAGAGCGTGGCCATGTCTCCTCCTGAATCAAGAAAGCTGTCCGATGAACGGACAAACCGGTTGTTCGAGGTTATGTTGTGTGAGGCCGATGCTAGTGTTCGCATCTGCAGGCGGCAATAAGCCGGGCCTACATAGGTGTCCGCATATCGGACACTGTTTTTGCGGATGAACAGACAGGGGGCGGACGGCCGGATGAACGGACGGGCTTCAGCGCAGCGCGGCGAGGCGGACGAGGCGCCGGCAGGCAGCCTGCACCGCGCGCGGCTGCTGGTGACGACGATCGCGCGCGGCTCCCGCCGCGGCAGCCTGCTGACCGAACTGGTCGCGCGTACCGGCCTGCCGCGGCCGACCATACACCGCGTGCTCGACATGCTGATCGACATGGGCTGGGTCGAGCGCGACCCGCTGACGCTGCGCTTCAACCTCGGCCGTGATCTGGCTGCGCTCGGCTATTCGGCGATCAGCCGCCAGCCTGTCGAACGCGCGGCGGCGACCGAACTGAGCGCGCTGGCCGAGGAACTGGACCAGGTGGTGTTCCTGAACATCCGCAGCGGTCTCGACAGCGTGTGCATCGGCCGCTATGACACGCGCTCGCAGATACAGGTCGGGCGCGGCGACGTCGGCCTGCGTACCGCCTTCGGCATCACGCAGAGCTGCATCGCGATGATGTCGCGGCTGCCGGCGGACGAGGTGTGGGAGGTGATGCGCATCAATCTGTCGCGCTTCCACCGCGTGGAGCGCTACGACGAAATCCGCCATCGCGCGGCCATCGAATTCGCGCTGGCCAACGGCTACTGCTGTTTCGACGGCATGGTGCTGGACCGCAGCACCAGCGGCATGGGTGTGCCGATCTGCGATGCCGGCGGCTACCCGGTGGCGGGCATCGGCACCACTTTCATCAGCGCCTGGCTGGACGAGGCCGGTCGCGCCGCCTGCCGCGCGCGGCTGGAAGCGGCGGCGGCGCGCATCGCGCAGCGCCTGTTCGCGCTGCCCGAGGGCGAGGGCTGATCGACAGGTCGCCGCTCAGCGGGTGATGAAATGCACCGCCGTCAGCAGCGTGCCGACGAACAGCGCGGCGCCGAGCACGGCACCGGCGATCAGATGCAGCGGCTTCAGCGTCACCGTGTCGACGTCGTGCCGGCTGCGCTTGCGCACGCCGAAGAAGCTCCAGAACACGGTGGTGGCGATGCGCAGCACGGACGGGGCGTGAGATGAGGACATGACGGATCTCCAGCAGCGATGAAGGCGTGCGCGCGCGGGCGCACCGTGTCGTCACACTAGAGACCGTCGCGCGCACGGAACAGATCCAGTCACGCCGAAACAGGACCGGCACAGCGGGCGGCGACCGGTGCCGCGGGCAAGATGCCCGCGCGCCAGCCGGCTAGAATCGGTGCGATGAAGCGCGGCACCAACCTGAAACTGACGCTGATGCTGCGCATCACGCTGCTCGCCGTGGCCATCGGCGTGCTCGCGTCGGCCGGCCTGATCTGGCGCACGACGACACGGCTGCAGGCCGAGGCGGTGCGCAACGCCGACCTGGTGTCGCGGCTGATCACCGACCAGATGTCGCGCCAGCTGAGCGGGCTCGAACTGAATATCGGCAAGCCCGACCTCGCGCGCTTCGCCGAATTTTCCGAAGTGACCCGGCTGTGCGTGCAGTACTTCGACCTCGAAGGCACGCTGTCGGCCAACAGCTGCCAGCAGGCGCCGCCGCCACAGGCGGAAGCCGAGGCGCCGGCGTGGTTCCGCGAACTGATCCGCTACACGCTGAACCGGCGCATCGATCGGGGCGCCGAGTCGGCCACCGACAGCGGCGAATCGCCGGGCGTGAAGGTGGGGCGGCGCGTGCTCTGGTATCAGCCCTACGGCGTCGGCCTCGACGTCGGGCGCGCACCGGGCCTGAAGATGGGCGAGGTGCTGATACGCGTCGATGCCGACCGCGAAAGCGCCGCCGTGTGGAACGAGATCACGCGCCTGCTGATGTGGGCGGTGCTGGCGCTGCTGGCGTTCAACGTGCTGATCTACTTCAGCATCAGCCGCGCGCTGCGTCCGGCGGCGGCGGTGCTGGACGGCCTCGGCAAGCTCGAACGCGGCGATCTGGATGCGCGTCTGCCGGCCTTCGAACTAATCGAATTCGACCGCATCGGCTCGGTGTTCAACGCGATGGCCGGTAATCTGAAACAGAAGACGCGGGAGCAGCAGCGCCTGGCGCAGATGCTGCTCACCGTGCAGGAAGGCGAGCGCCGGCGGCTGGCGCGCGAACTGCACGACGAGTTCGGGCAGAGCCTGGCGTCGATCAGCGCCGAGGCGGCTTGCGTCGTGAACGAGGCGGGGCGGTCGCCACCGCAGCCGGACGCGCTGCGCGCGAGCGGCCAGACGGTGCTGCGCACGGTCAGCGGCATGATGGAATCGCTGCACGGCATCCTCCGCCAGCTGCGGCCGGTCGGGCTGGACGAGTACGGGCTGATCGCCGGCCTCGACAAGCTGGTGCGCATGTGGGACGCCCAGGCACGCGGCCGCTGCAGCTACCGCCTGGAGGTCAGCGGCGACTTCGCCGACGTGCCGGACGACATCGCGATCAATCTCTACCGCATCGTGCAGGAGTGTCTGACCAATGCGGCCAAACACTCGGGCGCGACGACGGTCGACGTGCAACTGGAGCGGCGCACCGCGAGTGACGACATCCGGCTGCGCGTCAGCGACGACGGCGTCGTGCGCGGGCCTGACCTGCCGACGCCACGTGGCAAGTCCGGCGGCTTCGGCCTGATCGGCGTAAAGGAAAGGGTGATCGCGCTCGGCGGCCGCGTGCAGCTGTCGGCGCGTGAACCGCAGGGACTGGCGGTCGATATCGTCGTGCCCTGGCAACTGACGGACGGAGGAACACCGGCATGACCGATACACCGATCAGCGTGCTGCTGGTCGACGACCACGCGGTGGTGCGCGAGGGCTACCGGCGCCTGATCGAGCGGCATCCGCCGCTGACCATCGCAGCCGAAGCCGGCTCCGGCGAAGAGGCCTACCGGCGCTACGTCGAACTGGCGCCGGACGTGGTGGTGATGGACATCACGCTGCCGGGTGCGAGCGGCATCCAGACGCTGCAGCACATCCTGCAGCGCGACCGCGACGCCCGCGTGCTCATCTTCACCATGCACCGTGACGCCACCTTCGTCGAGAAGGCGCTGGAATCGGGCGCGCTCGGCTATGTCACAAAGAGTTCGTCGCCGGACCTGCTGGTCGAGGCCATCTGCGCGGTGTATCACCGGCGGCAGACGCTGAGCCCGGACGTGCAGACCGAACTGGCCGCACTGCGCCGCGCCGGCAGCGCCGCGAAGAACCCGCTGGCCGCGCTGAGCGCCCGCGAATTCGAAATCCTGCGCATGCTGGTCGCCGCGAAGTCGCGTGAGGACATTGCCGACACGCTGCACATCAGCGTGAAGACGGTGTTCAACATCCACTACCAGATCAAGTCCAAGCTCGGCGTGTCGACCGACATCGAACTGATGCACGCGGCGCGGCAACTCGGCTTGATCGACTGAGTTTGTGGGAGCGACCTCTGGTCGCGATGCGGCGATCGCGGACCGCCGTCTTCGATTCAGGCTGTAATCGCGAGCAAGCTCGCTTGTATGTTCTGCCCTGGCAAGCGTAGGAATAGCT
>NZ_JADMJL010000007.1 GCF_018780585.1 Methyloversatilis discipulorum
TCGAACCAGGGACCTACGGATTAACAGTCCGGCGCTCTACCGACTGAGCTATCGGGGAAGAAAGAGGCCGCAACTATAGACAGCCTTCCGATAATCGTCAAGCGATTGATGGGATATTTTCTTCGGGCTGAATGTGCGGTCACTCGGCACCCGAGTCGATTTATGATCGCGTCACCGCTGCCTGCAAGACTGTCTGGCAGCCACAACCGCATGACTTCATCTCTTCAGCGCCGGTGATCGAGCCGGCGCGGCAAGGCGGCCAGCGCGCATCCATGAACGAAAATGCTGTTTACGTAAAGACCGAGGCCGGCGAAGAGGCGGTGAGCAAGCGCACCATCGTCCAGCGCAACCTGCGCTCCATCCTGATCATGATCGATGGGCGCACGCCTGTCGGCAATCTGGCGCAGCAGTTTGGCGATCCGCTCATCGTCGAGGGCCTGGTCGGCGAACTGGAGCACCGCGGACTGGTGCGCCGGATCGACGCGCCCGCGCAGGGCGAGGACGCGGACCGCGCAGAGCTGTCGTCCATGCTGGTTGATATCGAGGATCTGGTCAGCCAGCCGATCACGCCGGTGTCGGACGACATCCGGCGGGCGCATGAAAAGGCGTCCGCGAAGGAATCACCGGTGCTCGACGAGTTCGCGATGGCCTTGCCCGAACTGGCGGCGCCGGCCCCGGCGAATGCCCCGGCCCCGGCTGCAGCGTTGTCTGCGGCCGACGATGTACGGGGTGCCATTCGTCGCGCGATGATGTCCGCCTCGCCGGATGCCGCTGCCGCGGAGCGGAGCGGCGCTGGCCTGCAACGAGTGTTCGACCTGTTCGCCGGACGCGTCGGGGACCGCAAGGGCCCCCCGGGTTCGCTTGGCAAGAAAATCGTCCTTTCCGCGTCGGTGCTGCTGGTGCTGCTGGTCGGTCTTTTCTTCCTTTATCCCTATCAGCGCCATCTGCCGCACTTCGAGTCTCTGGCGACCGAATTGCTGGGGCAGCCGGTGCGCATCGCTTCGGTTGCGCCCAGTCTGTTCCCCGAGCCGTCCATCGCGCTTGAAGGGGTGACGGTGGGTGGGCCGGGGCAACTCGAAATCGGCGCGGTGAAGTTGCTGCCGCGGGTGTCCACGCTGCTGTCGGAACGCACGGTTCTGCGCGACGTGCGCATTGAGCGTGCGGCACTGAATCTGTCTTTCCTGCCCGCGCTGTCGCGCCGCCAGGACATCAACTGGGCTTCGCGCTGGGTCACGGTCGAGCACGTCAGCATGGTCGACGCCAGCATCGTGCTGCTCGACGGTTCGATCGGCGCCCTCGGCGGCGATCTGGCGCTGGACGAGAACGGCGTGCTGACGCGCCTGTCGCTCGCCTCTGCCGACGGCGGGCTCAAGCTTCAGGGCAACAACGCCGGCGGCGTCTGGAGCGTGTCGATGACGGCGCTGGGGTGGCAGACCCCGGGCAAGCCTTCGCTGCTGTTCGACGTGCTGGAGGCGCAGGGCACGCTGAACAGTCGTCGTCTGCAGTTCGACAAGCTGGATGTGAAACTCTACGACGGTTATGCGACCGGCAGCGTCGCGCTGGACTTTGCGGATGTCGCAAGGTTCGAAGGGCAGTTGCAGACCTCCCGTCTCAGCCTTGGCGGCCTGCTGAAGGTGTTTGCACCGACGCTGTTGCTGACCGGCGATCTGTCCTTGTCCCTGTCGCTGACCGGCGAGGGCAGGAACTACGAGGAACTGCAGAAGAACCTCCGGGGCACCGGCACGATGGGCGTGCAGCGCGGGCAGATCGAGCGCGTCGATCTTGTGCAGGCGGTGCGCATTCCCCGACCGGGTGGTGTGCGCGGCGGCAGCACGCGCTTCGATCGGCTGGAGGCCAATGCGGTGGTCGACGCCAGCGGCGTGAGCCTGAGCCAGGTGGTGATGGAATCGGGCCTGGTCGGCGCCAACGGCACGCTGCGTCTGGCTGACGACACCTTGCGCGGGCGTCTCGACGTGACGCTGCAGGGCTCGGCAACGACGGTGCGCGCGCCGGTGAGCATCGAGGGGCCGTACGCGGATCCGGTGGTGAAGCTGCTGCGCTGAGCAGGTCGAGGCATCGCGCAGCTTTCACCGCGTGCTGTCATGCCAGGCGGTAAAGTGATGGCTCTAACAATCGCACAGGCGTTTGCATCATGACCATCCTGGTAACCGGCGGTGCCGGCTTCATCGGCAGCAACTTCGTTCTCGACTGGCTGGCCGGCAGCGATGAGCCGGTCGTCAATCTCGATGCGCTGACCTACGCGGGCAACCGCGCCAATCTGACGTCGCTCGATGGCGATGCACGTCACGTCTTCGTGCACGGCGACATCTGCGACCGCGAACTGATCGACCGGCTGCTCGCGCAGCATCATCCGCGCGCCATCGTGCATTTCGCCGCCGAATCGCATGTCGATCGCTCGATCCACGGCCCGGGCGAATTCATGCGCACCAACGTCACCGGCACCTTCACGCTGCTGGAAGCCGCCCGTGGCTACTGGGGTGCACTCGAAGGCGACGACAAGGCCGCCTTCCGCTTCCACCACGTGAGCACCGACGAGGTCTATGGTTCGCTCAAGCCCACCGACCCGCCTTTCGCCGAAACCAATGCCTACGAACCGAACAGCCCGTATTCGGCGAGCAAGGCGGCGAGCGACCATCTGGTGCGCGCCTGGCACCACACCTATGGCTTGCCGGTGGTGACCACCAACTGCTCGAACAATTACGGCCCCTATCATTTTCCCGAGAAGCTGATCCCGCTCATCATCGTCAATGCGCTGGCCGGCAAGCCGCTGCCTGTTTATGGCGACGGGCAGCAGGTGCGCGACTGGCTGTACGTAAAGGACCACTGCGCGGCCATCCGCGAAGTGCTGGCGCGCGGCCGTCTGGGCGAGACCTACAACATCGGTGGCTGGAACGAGAAGCCGAACATCGACATCGTGCGCACGGTGTGCGCGCTGCTCGACGAAATGAGGCCGGACGCTTCCGGCCCCTACGAACGGCTGATCACCTATGTGAAGGACCGCCCCGGCCACGACCGGCGCTACGCGATCGACGCCCGCAAGATCGAGCGTGAACTGGGGTGGCGGCCGGCGGAAACCTTCGACACCGGCATCCGCAAGACGGTGCGCTGGTATCTGGACAACCAGACCTGGGTGCAGGACGTGCTCAGCGGCGGTTATCGCGACTGGGTGAGCAAGCAATACGGCGGAGCGTCGGCATGAAAGTCCTGCTGTTCGGCAAGGGTGGACAGGTTGGCTGGGAACTGCAGCGCGCGCTTGCTCCACTGGGTGAGCTGATTGCGCTGGACTTCGACAGCACCGGACAACTGTCCGGCGACTTCAGTCAGCCCGAGGCCGTGGCCGCGACCGTCCGCGTTGTGGCGCCGGACTTGATCGTCAATGCCGCAGCGCACACGGCGGTCGACAAGGCCGAGAGCGAGGCCGATCTGGCGCGCCTGATCAACGCGACCACGCCCGGGCGTATCGCACAGGAAGCGAAGGCACTCGGCGCCCACCTTGTTCACTATTCGACGGATTACGTGTTCGACGGCAGCGGTGACGCCCTGCGCGACGAGACGGCGGCGACCGGGCCGCTCAGCGTCTACGGCCGCACCAAGCTGGAGGGCGAGCAGCTGATCGCCGCGTCCGGCGCCACTCACCTCATCCTCCGCACCAGCTGGGTCTATGCTGCACGCGGCGGCAACTTCGCGAAGACCATGCTGAAACTGGCGAAGGAGCGCGAACGGCTCACCGTCATCGCCGACCAGATCGGCGCGCCGACCGGCGCCGAACTGCTGGCCGACGTCAGCGCACACGCTGCGCGCATGCTGCGCGCCCGGCCCGAACTGAGCGGGCTCTACAACTGCGTGGCCGCTGGCGAAACGTCCTGGCATGGTTACGCCACCCATGTGATCGAACGCGCGCGCGCGGCCGGTCACGCGATCAAGGTTGCACCGGACGCCATCCTGCCCATCCCGACCACCGATTACCCCACACCGGCCACGCGTCCGCTCAATTCGCGGCTCGATACCCGCCGGCTGCGTGACACCTTCGACCTCGTGCTGCCGCCCTGGCAGCAGGGCGTGGACCGCATGCTGGCCGAAATCCTCTGAACAGAATCAGGAGCACCCTCATGACACGCAAAGGCATCGTACTGGCCGGTGGATCCGGCACGCGCCTGCACCCGGTGACGATCGCGGTATCGAAGCAGCTGATGCCGGTCTACGACAAGCCGATGATCTACTACCCGCTGTCGACGCTGATGCTGGCGGGCATACGCGACGTACTGGTGATTTCGACGCCGCAGGACACGCCGCGCTTCCAGTCCTTGCTCGGCGACGGTTCGGCCTGGGGCATGCGGATCGAGTACGCGGTGCAGCCCAGCCCGGACGGCCTGGCGCAGGCCTTCATCATCGGCGAGGACTTCATCGGCGGCGGTCCCTCGGCGCTGGTGCTCGGCGACAACCTTTTCTACGGCCACGAATTCGCGCATGACCTGAAGTCGGCCAGCGCACGCGAGGCAGGGGCTACGGTGTTCGCCTACGGCGTGACCGACCCGGAGCGCTATGGCGTGGTCGAGTTCGACGCCAACGGACGCGCGATCAGTCTGGAAGAGAAGCCGGCCAAGCCGCGCAGCCGCTACGCGGTGACCGGGCTTTATTTCTACGACGGGCAGGCGAGCACGATCGCCAAGGCACTGAAGCCGTCTCCGCGCGGTGAACTCGAGATCACCGACCTGAACCGCGTGTATCTGGAACGCGGCGCGCTGGAAGTGCAGGTGATGGGCCGCGGTCACGCCTGGCTGGACACCGGCACGCACGACTCGCTGATCGAGGCGGCGCAGTTCATCCAGACACTGGAGAAGCGCCAGGGTCTGAAGATTTCCTGCCCGGAAGAAATCGCCTGGCGGCAGGGCTGGATCGATTCCGACCAACTGAAGAAGATCGCCTCCCCGCTGGCCAAGAGCGGTTACGGCCAGTATCTGCTGCGCATCATCGACGAACAGGTGTTCTGATGAAGGTGATCGAAACAGGTATCCCCGGGCTGCTCGTGCTTGAACCGAAGGTGTTCGGTGACGCCCGTGGCTTCTTCATGGAAAGCTTCAACGCGCGCACCTTTGCCGAGGTGACCGGGCTGAAGCTGGACTTCGTGCAGGACAACCACTCGCGCAGCGGACGCGGCGTGCTGCGCGGACTGCACTACCAGGTGCAGCGGCCGCAGGGCAAGCTGGTGCGCGTGTCGCAGGGGCGGGTGTTCGACGTCGCGGTCGACCTGCGCCGGTCGTCGCCCACCTTCGGCCGCTGGCACGGCGTTGAACTGAGCGGCGAGAACCACCGCCAGTTCTGGGTGCCGGCCGGCTTCGCGCACGGCTTCTACGTGCTGAGCGAGTCAGCGGACTTCCTGTACAAGACGACCGACTACTACGCGCCGGAGCACGAGCGCAGCCTCGCCTGGAACGACCCGACGGTGGGTGTCCAGTGGCCGCTGGACGGCGAGCCGCTGCTGTCGGCCAAGGATCTGGCGGGCAAGCCGCTGGGTGAGTGCGAAGTGTTCGAGGGGCTTTGAGGCGGAAGCGCCTTTCCTGCGGGAGCTGCCTTGGCTGTGAGCGAGTCGGCCTCTGAAATCCTCAGGCTTCGATCAAGGCTGCTGTCGGGGTCAGAAGGTCCCCCACAGAAACCTGGCCCAGGCTCGGATCGCGGGTCGGGCGCAACCCCTGTGGGAGCGGCCTTGGCCGCGACAGGGCTGCGGCATTCCGCAGGCTTCGATCCAGGCTGCTGTCGGGGTCGGAAGACCTCTCCCACAAAAGTCCGCTCGTCCGCCGTCGCACGCACCTCCGAGTGTCAGGATGCGCCGCTGTCCTCAGCCGCCGCAGCCGCCCTCGCCGCTTTCTCCTCGGCCAGCATCTGCGCGCGGGTTTCCGGCGTTTCAAGGCTGACACGGCCGATCAGACCGTCGCGGTAATCCTGCAGCAGCGTGAACGCGGCTTTTTCCAGATCGGGTGCGCCGCCCTTGATACGGTAGCCGCGTCGCGCGGCGATGTGTTCGATCACCGCAACGCCGTCCATATCCGGCGTGCAGCCGTAACGGGCGGTGAGCATCTGCGGGTAACGCGCCTGCAGCAGATTGCCGAGAAAGGTGGCGACCTCTTCGTCGATGATGGCGTTGCGGCCGATGGCATGGCTGGCGGCCAGCATCAGACCATCGCTCTCGTGCTCGATCTTCGGCCACATCAGGCCCGGCGTGTCGTACAGCGTGAGCCGCGGGTTCAGATGGATGCGCTGGATGCTCTTGGTGATCGCCGGCTCGTCACCGGTAGCGGCCACCTTCTTCTTCACCAGCGCATTCATCAGCGTCGATTTGCCGACGTTCGGTATGCCCATGATGATGACGCGCAGCGGCTTCAGATTGTCGTCGCGGTGTGGCGCGAGCGATTGCGCCAGCGACTGGATGCGTCCGGCGTCGCCCGGCTTGCGCGCCGACATGGCGACCGCCTTGGTGTTCGGCTGGCTGTTGAAGAACTTGAGCCAGGCCGCGGTCACGTCGGGATCGGCCAGATCCGCCTTGTTCAGCAGCTTCAGGCAGGGTCGGTTCCGGTGCGTGCGGATGGCGTGGATCAGCGGATTGCTGCTCGCCTCCGGCAGGCGCGCGTCGAGCACCTCGACCACGACGTCGATCGATTTCATCGCGTCGGTCGCGTGCTTGCGCGCGGCGGTCATGTGACCGGGGAACCACTGGATGGACATGTGAGGCGGGCGGGGCGGCGGGAAAGGTCGCCATTCTACCGGTCGACGCGTTGCCTCGCCCTGAAACACCGGAACGCCTGATGTGGTCGAAGCGGACACTTCACAGGAGACCGCCATGCTCGTCCGCCTCATCTACGCCAGCAAGGTCCGCGACGGCCTCGCACCTGGCGACATCGACCACATCCTCGCCCGCTCGCAGGCGAACAACGCGCGCGTCGGCGTCACCGGGGCGCTGTGCTACACCGGCGGCGTGTTCCTGCAGTGTCTGGAAGGCGGGCGGCGGGAGGTGAACGAGGTCTACCACCGCATCGTCGGCGACCCGCGTCATCGCGATCCGGCCATTCTCGGCTTCACCGAGGTCACGGCGCGCGACTTCGCCGACTGGGCCATGGGATATGTCGGCTACACGGCCGATAACCGCGCGCTGTTCCTGAAGTACTGCCCGCGCCCCGAATTCGACCCGTACGCGATGAGTACGGCCTCGGTCGAGGCGCTGCTGCACGAACTGCTCGGCGTGGCGCGCTGGAAGACGGCGCGCGCAGAACGCCCGAGTGCGTGAGGCCCACCCCCTGCCGACGGAAGCGCTACAACGCCTGCGGCGACCGATCCCGTCCGGCGTTGGCCCGTCAGCGGATCCGGCGGCGACACATCCGCCCGACCACCGCAAGGCCGGCCATCATCGACAGCCAGGTCGACGGTTCGGGCACAGGTGCCGCCATCAGGTTGGCGGCGGCCATCTGCGCGCCGATGTAGCGGCCGACTTCGCCGGCACCTACCGGGTCCTCTTCGTCGAAGGGCTGAGCCTCATGGTCCTCCGGATTGTAGGCACCCAGATACTCGTAGAACTCGTAGCGCCGGATGACCGACTTCCGGTTGTCGACATCGGCGGCCAGGGGTTTTTCGAGCAGCAGTTCGTCACCCTCGCCGTTGTCCTTGTCTGCCGGCTTGGCCTGGAACAGCACCCACTCGATTTCGGTTTCCGACTGTTCGCGCGGCACGACCGCGTTCTCGCTCAGCAGTTCTTCAAGTTCGACCTCGCGCTCGATCTCGGTCGTGTAGACCTTGACCCACTGCGCCACCCCGTATTGCTCGCGGTCTTCCGCAGGTTCCGGGGCAATCACCGCCTGGACGATCGGCGGAGCTGGCGGCAGGCCGGGGTCGGCGGGTGCGGGATCGACGACCTGCCACGCCGGCGCGGCGATCAGGACGTTGCTGCCGACCGCGCTGATCTGACCGGTGGCCGCGTCGCCCTTGAGCCAGCGGTACTGGGTACTGGTCGCATTCTTGTTCAGACCGAGACCGAAGTGTTCGCAGCCGCTCCCCGCATAGCCGGCACCGCCACCGGACCAGCAACTGTGACCGTCGGTCGGCGAGAAACTGCCCGGCACCGGCGTTGCGGCCAGGAACACGCCGCGGGCACTGTCATAGGCGCTGAGGTAGCGAACGAAGATGCCATCGGCGAAGCTGTCGATGCGCGGACTACCGTAGCGGTTGTAATCGCCGCCGAAGGTGTAGCTGACGTCTGCCGCCGACACGCCATGCAACTCGATCTCGAAGCCGTGCGTTTCAGAACCGGTGTCGTTATAGACGTCGAAATTGCTCAGGCTGCCATACAAGGTCGGGCTGGCCAGTGTGGCGCTGGTGCCTCCGGCCAGCAGCGCGGCGACGATCCAGCGCGCGGTGTTCGATGATTTTCTGTGCATGGCGCTCTCCTCGTGCCGAAGTGTGGGGGCAGCGCTTTCCGCGGATGGCTCCTCTCCCGGGAATACGCTGCGCCTGCCGCGGAACGAGTCAGCAACGAGCGACGCGCACTGTCCGACCGAACAATGCGTGTCGTCGTCCCGTGACGCGACCACGATCTGCCGCCATCGTCCTGCACGGACAATAACCATGCATTAAGTAGGGGTTAACGCTCGGCCGGACCCCATTCGGCCGGCCGAGGCCGGGGCTCGCCGGATCGTCAGGCCTTCGGGTCGGCAGCCGGCGCCGTGCGCCCGGACGCTCAGGCGTACTCGACTGAACCATCCGATCGCGGGTCGGATGCGCCTTCCACGCGACCATCCGGGTGTCGCACGATCAGCCCGGCGTGTCCGGCGCTGTCGTCGAAATCGCTGAGCGATTCGATCGCGTGGCCGCGCGCGGCCAACTGCTCGAACACCTCGGGGGCGAAGCGCGACTCGAGCTTCAGCGTTTCGCTGGCCGAACCCCAGGTGCGGCCGAGCAGCCAGCGCGGAGCCGACACAGCGTCCTGCACGCTGTCGCCGAACACGAGATGGCGGGTGAACACGGTGGCCTGGAACTGCGGCTGACCGTCGCCACCCATGCTGCCGTACACCACGGTGCGTCCGTCCTTCAGTTGCGCCATCGGTGGGTTCAGCGTGTGGAAGGGCTTGCGGCAGGGGTCGAGCGCATTCAGCGCGCCCGCCTGCAGCGAAAAGCTGACGCCGCGGTTCTGCCACAACACGCCGGTGTCACCGGCCACCAGGCCGCTGCCGAACTCGTGATAGATGCTCTGGATGAAGCTCACCGCGCGGCCTTCGCCATCGACCACGCCGAGCCAGACGGTGTCGCCGGGCGCCGTGTTGACGCGGCCGCCGGCGCGTTCGGGGTCGATGCCGTCGGCCAGGGTGTCGAGGCATTCCGGCGACAGCAGCGATTGCGCGTCGACGCGCATGCGCGCCGGATCGGTCAGATAGCGGTCGCGGATGCGGAAGGCCTGCCGGGTCGCTTCGACCACGCGGTGGATGTAGTCCACCGACTGCCCGTGCAGCCCCTTCAGGCCGAGTCGGTCGAGTTGCCCCAGTATCAGCAGCGACAGCAGGCCCTGGGTCGGCGGCGGCATGTTGTAGATGCGGCCCAGGCTGTGCTCGAGCTCCAGCGGTGTGCGCCATTGCGCGCGGTGGGCGGCGAAGTCGGACAGGCGCAGCGGGCTGCCGGCACGCTCCAGCGCCGACGCCATGCGCCGGGCCAGTTCGCCGGTATAGAAATCGGACAGACCTTCGCGCGCGAGCTGCGACAGCGTGTCGGCCAGCCGCAGCTGGTAGAGCGTGCTGCCGGCCGCAGGCAACTCGCCGTCCGGCATGAAGTTCAGCGCGAAACCGGGCTGCTGGCCGACCTCGGGTTCTTTCACGCGCAGACTGCGTGCCAGGTTCTCGGTCACCGTGACGCCGTTGCGCGCGTGATGTTCGGCGTCGCGCAACAGGCGCGACAGCGGCAGTCGACCACCGGCTTCGGCCGCTGCCTGCAGCGCAAGCTGCCAGCCGGACACGGTGCCGGCCACGGTCAGCGCGGCCAGCGGACCGCGGTTCGGGATGCGATCGCGCACGTCCTGGTCGGCGTACCACGCACGGCTCGCCAGTGCGGCAGAGGCGCCGCAGGCGTCGATCGCGCGCGGTGCCTCGCCCGGTTCGGCGATCAGCCAGAAGCCGTCGCCGCCGAGCGCGTTCATATGCGGGTAGACGACGGCGATGGTGGCAGCAGCGGCGATCATTGCCTCGATCGCGTTGCCACCTTCGCGCATGATGTCGCGCGCAGATTCTGCGGCGAGGTGGTGGGGGGCGACGGCGATGCCGCCCGTGCTTGAAGTCATGTGTGGCTCCTGATTCGGGTGGGCGCCGGTTAACGCCGTGCGCCGCTATGGTGCATCAGTCGCGTCCGCCGTGCATCTGCCGCGCGGCAAAAGGGCATAACACCCGGAACCGAGCGCAAAATGTCGCGGCACGCATCTTGCAACGATTGGCCAAACTTGCTGCCCACCTCCGACAACGACGTCCGACATGGCCGACCAGAAATCCTTGCGCGCCCGGCTCATCGCCGCTTGGCTGCGCCTGAAGAATCCCATCCTGCGCCGGCGTCATTACGCCTATCTGAAGGTTTGGCTCGGGCGTCTCGTGCTGTGGGGCGGCGCGGTTGGCGTCGGACTGCTGGCGGTCGGCTTTGCGCAGCTTTCGGACCACGCGGTGCATCTTTTCCGTGACACCGCGGCGAGCCACCCGTGGTGGCCCTTTCTGCTGACGCCGCTGGGCGGCGCGCTGTGCGTATGGATCACGCGCCGCTGGTTCGCCGGTGCAGAAGGCAGCGGCATTCCGCAGACCATCGCGGAAATGTCGCGACCCGAAACGGCTGGCTGGCGCCCGCTGCTGACACTGCGCATCATCGTCGGCAAGGTGTTTATCGGCGTTGCCGCCGTCGGCAGCGGCTTCTCGCTCGGCCGCGAAGGCCCGACGGTGCAGGTCGGTGCCTCGCTGATGAATGTGCTGCATCGCTGGCTGCCCGGCGCGCTGCATATTCCGCGCACCCACATGCTGGTGGCCGGCGGCGCGGCCGGCATTGCCGCCGCCTTCAACACGCCGCTGGCCGGCATCGCTTTCGCCATCGAGGAACTGACGCGCAGCGTCGAAGCACGCATGAGCGGTCTCATCATCACCGCCATCGTGCTCGCCGGTATCGTGTCGCAGACCTTCCTCGGCAAGTCCAGCTATTTCGGGCAGATCGTCATCGCCGGCAGTGACCGCGACATGGCGCTGGCCGTTGCGGTGACCGCGCTGGTGTGTGGCGTGGCTGGCGGACTGTTCTCGCGCATGCTCATCATCGGTTCGACCTCGTGGTGCGGGCCGCTGGCCGACCTGCGCGCCCGCCGCCCGGTGCTGTTCGCAGCGGGGTGCGGCCTGCTGGTGGCGGCACTCGGTTTCGTCAGTGGCGGCCTCAGCTTCGGCAGTGGCTACGCCGAAACGCGCGCACTGCTCGAAGGCAATACCGAGCTTGCCTGGTACTACGGGCCGGTCAAGTTCATCGCCACGCTGATCGCCTATCTGAGCGGCCTGCCGGGCGGCATCTTCGCGCCCAGTCTGGCCATAGGCGCCGGCATCGGCCACGACCTGGCACCGCTGCTCGGCCAGCAGGACGCGCAGGGCCTGCTGCTGGTGCTGTGCATGGCCGGCTTTCTCGCCGCGGTGACGCAGGCGCCGATCACCTCCTTCATCATCGTGATGGAAATGGTCGACGGCTATTCGGTCATCATCGGCCTGATGGCGGTGTCGCTGCTGTCCGCCGGTGTGTCGCGCTTCTTCAGCCAGCCGCTCTATCACACGGTGGCGCGGCACATGATTGCCCGCAATGCCGCGCCGCCCGGGTGATCAGCCGCGCGGGAAGGACATCCAGACGTGGCGGCGGTAGTCGTACATCTGGCAGTCATTCAGCACGGTCAGGAATTCCTTCAGCGTCAGCTTCACCTTCTTCACATTGCCGCTGAAGGTCTGTTCCAGTGAAGCCTGGGTCTTGACCAGCCGGTAGAGCGGAATTTTCTTGTCGACGTGGTGGGCGGTGTGCTGGAACACGCGGGCGAAGGAGAAATCCAGCCAGGCTGGCACTTCGGTGTGGATGGAGCCTTCGACCTGGGCGCGGAAGTAGTTCCACTCGTCGCGGTTGTCGTACCAGCGGATGGTCGGGTAGGTGTGGTTCTGGATGGTCACGAAGGTCATCACGTAGTTCCACACCAGGAAGGGCAGCCCGACGCACAGCACGAGGTTCCACGCGAACCCGGCCGCATCGGCGGCGAAGAGGTAGGCCATGAACACCTCGAAGGCGAGGAATCCGAACACCGCGACGAAGTCGGCCAGCGCGACGGCCGGCGGAATCTCCTTGCCGTTCTCCGAGCGGCGCAGGATGAGCACCTTCCACCAGATGTCGAACAGGTAGTAGCAGCCGAAGCCCCAGATGCTGCGGTAGAAGCGATGCACGCGCTTCTGCCACGGCGACAGCGCGGCGAACTCGTCCGGCGACATCGGCGGATACACCGGATCCATGCCCTTCAGATTGGTCCAGCCGTGGTGCATCTTGTTGTGCTCGATCTTCCAGGTGCACACCGGATGCAGAGAAGGCATGAAAGCCAGCGTGGCGAACAGACGGTCGAAGAAGGGGCGGTTGGTCAGCGAGCCGTGCGCGGCGTCGTGGCCGATCACGAACATGATGCCGATGGCCTGGCCGCTCATGACGCCGAACAGCGCCTTGAGCAGCAGGTTGTCCATCGACAGCGACAGCGTCCACAGACCGGCGAACAGGCTCGCCACTGTCAGGAAGAGCAGGCTGCCGAGCGGCAGGCTGTAGGCGTAGGCGATGTCGGGCAGCGTGGAACGGACATCGAGCGGGGTCGGATAACGTTCGGTCACGGGAGTGCTCCTGCAATGAGTGGAAGGCATCAGACGGCGACCGCGCGGGCGTCGGCCGGTTGGGTCTGCATGTCGAGGCGCAGTGTGCTCAGGCCGCGGAAGCCGAAGTTCGCCAGCCACTCGGGCTGCGCGTCGACGGCGGCGATGTGCGGACAGCGCGCCAGCAGCGCGTCGAAGGCGATCTCCGCTTCCAGCAGCGCGAGGCGCGTGCCGATGCACACGTGCGGGCCGTGGCCGAAAGCGAAGTGCGCGGTGTCGGCGCGGCCGATGTCGAAGCGGTCGGCGTCGGCGTGGCGTGTGTCGTCGCGGTTGCCCGACGCGATCAGCGGCACCACCATCTGCCCGCGCCGGATCTGCGCACCGGCGTACTCGAAATCCTCGGCGGCAATCCGGGTGAGGTACTGCACCGGGCTGTCGTAGCGCAGCATTTCGCGCACCGCGTTCGGAATGCGCGAGCGGTCCTCGCGCAGCGCCTGCATCTGGTCGGGGTGGCGCAGCAGCGCGAGCATGCCGTTGCCGAGCAGGTTGCGCGTAGTTTCGTGGCCGCCGAACATGAGCATCGAGCACTGCGAAGCCACCTGTTCGCCGTTCAGCGCCTCCTCGTCCTCCTCGATGCGGATGAGCAGGCTGATCAGGTCCTCGCCCGGCGCGTGCCGCCGCTGCTCGACCACCGCCTCGAAATAGCGCGTCATCGCCAGGAGGCTGTCACGCCCGCGGTAAGCCACCTCCAGCGAACTGGCGGGGTTGCCGAAGAAGCGGGCGATGTCGTCCGACCACTCGATGAACTCCGCCTGATCGCGCGCATCGACGCCCATCAGTTCGCAGATGACCAGCGCCGGGAAGGGGTGGGCGAAGCTGCCCATGTAGTCGACGGTGCCGCCAGTGGGCAGGCGGTCTATCAGTGCGTGGGCAGTGCGGGTGATCGCATCGCGCCACAGGTCCATCACCTGCGGTGCGAAGCCCTTGTTCATCAGCTTGCGCAGCAGCGTGTGTTCCGGTGCGTCCTGGAACAGCAGCCACATGCCGAAGACGCGATTGAATTCGGCGAAGGCCGGCCGGACCGGCTCCGGCAGCAGCAGACTGTAGCAATGGCTGCGCTGCGCGCTCAGGCGGCTGTCGCGCAGTGCGGGCGCGATGTCGGCGTGCCGCGGCAGCAGCCACGCACCGCCGAGGAAGTCGCCATTCCAGTGCGCGGAGCCGGCTTCGCGCAACGCACGGTAGGTCGGGTAAGGGTTCTCGATGAAGTTCTGGTCGAACATGGTCGGCGTCTCCGGCTGGACGATCGCGTTCCGCGGATGCGGAGCCGTATCGGATGTGAGAGGGCGGCAAAGTGAGGGGGCGCATCGCCGGCAGCGAGGCCGGGATGCGGGTGATTGCGCGGTACTGCGGCGTCAGGCCGCCTTTGCTGTCGCGACGCGTCGGCGGCGAAGCAGGAGCAGCAGGCCGCCCGCGGCCATCATTGCGGCGGCCGAGGGCTCCGGCACCGGCGCGGCAGCGACGCCGGCGAGTTCGCCCGCGAGCATCGAGTAGGCGGCGGTGGTGAGGTGGATCGAGTCCCAGAAGAAGTACTCGTCCGGCGCACCGCAGGCGGCGAAGGCGCTGCCGTTGAAGTCGAAACAGGCGGACGCGGCGTTGGTCAGCCCGCCCGGTGCATTGCCGGCAAGCACGGCGGCGATCGTGTCCTCGTACCAGTCCTGCGCGTCGAAGCGCATCAGGTTTACGGCCGGCTGCGTGCCCTCCAGCGTGTCGAGCAGTGCGTCGAGCCGGGTGTTCATCGTGTCGACGCCTTCGTGCAGCAGCGCGCGCAACTGCGGATCGCCGGCGAAGGTCGCTGCCCAGAACGGCTCGTACTCGAGCGCGATGCTATTGAGCACCAGGATGTTGCGGGCGCCTGCATCGATCAGCGCGTCCACGTTGCCGGCGATGTCCTGGGCGGCCAGCGTGCCTGCCTGCTGCAGCGCCGCGCGACGGGCGTCGTCACCGAGCGAGGCGGGCAGCGCCTGACCCAGGCCCCAGAAGTCGTTGTGGCCGCCCCATACGAAGTACAGCGCGTCCGGATCGGCGCTGCCGGTGGCCGACAGATGGGCGTCGACCTGATCGCGCAGACCGGTCGCGCCGAAGGCGGTGTTCACGAAGGGGAGCACGTTGCCATGGCCGCTCAGTGCGCCTGTCCAGGCGTAGTTGGTCAGACCGATGCCGAGCGTGCCGGCGAGGTGTTCCACAGCCGACGGTCCGTTGGTGGGGCGTCCCTGGAAGAAGCCATCCGCGTAGCCGTGGATCGCGAACGGCGGCCACCAGGCGAGCACGTCCTCGATCGGCCGTGTGGCCAGCGCGCCGACCAGGTTGCCGGTGTCAGAGAAGCTGTCGCCGAACGAGTACATCGTCGAATAGGGGGCCGCCCAGGCGGATGCCGCGCCGCCAGCGATGGCCGCGACCGCGGCCAGTCTGCACATGAACCTTCTCATCAGTGTTTCCTTCCAGAGCCAGGGATCGATCGTCCGCCGACAGCGCGCACGGCTGAATTTCTGTGTGCGCCGCACAAAAAAGATGTCTGTCCGGTCGCGGCTGCAGCGTCAGCAATAGACATGCCAGGGACATTGGATGCGGTGCGGGGGATCGGCTCCGGCCAGGGCGCGGGTACCCATGCCTGCCGGGTCCGGACCGCGTCGTTCAGCGCCTCGTCATGGCAGATCGGAGCTGGATGGGGCTGTCCGTGGGGATCGAACGGGTGTCTTCATGCCCGATGATTCGTGACCGCGCTCGCGTGAATCATTGGTGGTCGAATGTCAATACGATATTAATTCGACATCTAAGAAACGATGGTCATAGGCTAGAAGTAGTACAGGTGTCGCAATGCTGGACAGATTGTGTCCAACTGCAAACTTTGATGCGGAGGTCATTCTTGACCGCATCCCGATCGAACCCAATGGCATGGAGGGTCGCGTCGGTCCGGTCATGCCCAGGGTCTTATCGTTGCTGCATCGACGTTTGATGCCGGTGCACAGGGAGGCTGGGGGCGCTGCCCACGCGGCACTTTCGTGCGTCATTTCACATGTTGCAGTGAAGCAGAAATGCCCCTGGCACGGTAATGGCTATTGAGCGCTCCGGCGCCGTGCGTTCTGCACGGATGGATGTCATGAACCGGGGCGGTGATCGGCGTGGAACTGCAGAACGACAACTTGCTGGCGTGGCTCATCGATCGACTTGCCGATGTACTGGGGCATGACGCATCGCGCATTCATCCGCACGGCACGCTGGAGGAACTCGGACTCGAATCGATGTCCGTCGTGGCCATGGGGCGCGTGCTCGAAGCGCACTTTCCGATGCTGCCGAGGACCTTCCTGTACGACTGCAGGACGGTGGCCGATGTCCATGACTATCTGCGCACGCACTTTCCCGGCGAGGCCGCGCGGCTGTCGGCGTCGCTGACGCCGGTTGCCACACACGTCGCCCCGGCGCCGCGCTTCAGCGACCAGTGGGAAACGCTGGACGAAGTACCGGCCGATGCCGGCGTCGCGGCGATGGATCAGGCGATCGCGATCGTTGGCGTGGCCGGGCGCTACCCCGGGGCCGCCGACCTGGAGTCGTTCGCCGCCGCACTGGCGGCCGGTACCGACGCAGTGGGCGAGGTGCCGTCCGAACGCTGGTCGGCCGACGGTCTGTTCAGCCGCGATCCGGTGGCCCGCACGCAGTGGGCCAGCATGTCGAAATGGGGCGGCTTCCTGCGCGACGTCGATGCCTTTGATTCGGCCTTCTTCGGGGTGTCGGCGGTCGATGCCGATGTGATGGACCCACAGGAGCGTCTGTTCATCGAGTGCGCGTGGCACGCGCTGGAACACGCCGGCCTCGGGCCGGAGCGCCTGCCGCGTTCGCAGCCCGGCGCGGCCGCACGCGTCGGCGTGTTCGCCGGTATCACCACACTGTCCTATCCCTTGCTCGGCGAGGCGCACTGGCGCAGCGGCGGCGGTCAGGTGCCGACGGCGATGCCGTGGTCGGTCGCCAACCGCCTGTCCTGGCTGCTCGATTTCGACGGCCCGAGCATTGCGCTCGATACCGCCTGCTCGTCGTCGCTGACCGCGCTCCACCTCGCCTGCGAAAGCCTGCGCCGCGACGAGTGTGCGGTGGCGCTGGCCGGCGGCGTCAATCTTTACCTGCATCCGTCCAAGTATGTGCAGCTGAGCCAGCAGCGCATGCTGTCGCCGACCGGTCGCTGCCATGCCTTTGGTGATGCCGCGGACGGCTTCGTGCCGGGTGAGGGCGTGGGTGTCGTCGTGCTGCGAAGGCTGGCCGATGCACGCGCGGCCGGTGATCGCATCCTGGGCGTGATCCGCGCCACCGGCATCGCGCACGGCGGCCGCACGACCGGCTACACGGTGCCCAGTTCGCGCAGCCAGGGCGTGCTGATCCGTGACACGCTGGTGCGCGCCGGCATGAGCGCGTCGCGCATCGGCTATGTCGAGGCGCACGGCACCGGCACCGGGCTGGGTGATCCGGTCGAGGTCGAGGGCCTGCTTGCCGGTTGGGCGGGCGAGCGGCCGCAGCGCTGCGCGCTCGGTTCGGTCAAGGCGAACATCGGCCATCTCGAATCGGCCGCAGGCGTTGCCGGACTGACCAAGCTGCTGCTGCAGTTCCGCGCGCGCACGCTGTTCGCGTCGCTGCATTCGATGCGGATCAATCCGGCCATCGATCTGGCACGCACGCCGTTCCGCATTCCGCAGCGCACGGAGCCCTGGCCCGACGAGACGCAGCCGCGCTGTGCCGCACTCAGCTCCTTCGGTGCCGGCGGCGCCAACGCGCACGTGATCGTCGAGGAGTGGGTCGATGCGCCGTCGGACATCGCTGCCGGCGCGATGGCCACGGTGTTTCCGTTCTCGGCCAGCGACGACGAGCAGCTCGATGTGGTGCTGGCGCGTTTCCGTGACTGGCTGGCGCCGCGTCTGGCAGAACTCGATACCCCGACCGGACGCGCCCGCGTCGCGGTGACGCTGCAGCTCGGACGCACGCCGCTGCGCGCCCGGGCACTGGCCGTCGCCGCCTCGCTGGCCGAACTGTTGCAGTCGCTGTCGACCGGTGACCTGCAGCGCGGCGGTGTCGGGGACGCTCCCGTGACAGCGGATGCAGGCACCGGCGACCCGCTCGCGCTGGCCGCGCGCTGGCTGTCCGGTGCGCCGGTGCAGTGGTCGGCGCTGTGGCTGACGGCGGGCCGGGTCATGCCGCAGCCGCTGGATCTGCCCGGCTATCCGTTCCGCCGCACCCGCCACTGGATCGGTGGCGCGCAGACACCGTCCGCAGTGCGTTTCGACGCCGCGCCGGCCAGCGCAGCGCCCGCGGGTGCGCTGCACATTGCGCCGGACGACTGGCGCGCGCGCAATCACGTGGTCGATGGACACGCTGTCTTTCCTGCGGCCGGCTTCCTGCAGTTGCTGGCGGCGCGCCTGCCCGGCAGCGACGCGATCGAGTTCCGCGACCTGATGTGGGGACGCCCGCTGGTGCTCGATGCGCCGGCTGACGTGACGGTGGAGCTGGAAGCCGATGGGCGCTGCGCCGTGCGCAGCGGCGGCAGGGACAGCGGCGCGGCTCACCTGCGCGGATCGCTGCGTTCGGCTATGACCGAGGCGTCACCGGTCATCATCGGCCGCCCGCCCGGACCGTTCGACCGCGACGCCTTCTACGCGCGCTTCGAACGGATGGGGCTGCGCTACGGGCCGGACTTCCAGCCGGTACGGGCGCTGATGCGCGAGGCGTCACACGCCGTCGCCGAACTGTTGGTCACTCCGCGCGACGACGTCGGCCGCATCGATCCGGCCCTGCTCGACGGCGTATTCCAGTGCGCCGTGGCGCTGGCGCCGGACGCCGTGCTGGCGGCCGGGCGCGCCTTCGTGCCGTTCTCGATGCGCCGCTTCGCACTGCATGCGCCGCTGCAGGGACGCGCGCGCGTGCGTATCGAGTATCGGGGCAGCCCGGCACCCGGACTGCACGCCTTTGATTTCCGCGTATGCGCTGACGACGGCGCGCCGCTCGCGGATATCGAGGGCTTCTGCTTCCGCGCCTGGGAGGGTGCCCGCAGCGCACCGCTGCATCTGCTGCAGCGCCGCTGGTCCGTTGCCGACAGCCGCCCGCATGCGGCCGCGCCGGTGTCGCCGATGCTGCTTGCGGGGGCGGCGGGCGTCAGTCTCGACGGGCTTGCCGCCAGGCTGCGCCGCCTGCATCCGGCGCAGCCGCTGTGGCGCATCGAGACTTCGCAGCGCTTCCGCTTCCATGAAGGCCATTGCATCGACATGGATGCGGCCGAACTCGCGCACCGGCGCACCTTGCTCGAACTGCTGCAGCACGGCGACGCCTTCCCGGCGACCGTCGTGTGGGTGGCCGGGAATTCGCATGACGCGGTCGAGGCCGACGTGCGGCGATTCGTCACGCTGGCGCAACTGCTGGTGGGCGCGCTGGGCGCACGTGCGCTGCGCCTGGTCTATGTCGGCACGCCGTCCGCCGACGACGGGCGCTGCTTCCACGGCGCCATGGGCGGACTGCTGAAGAGCCTGCACCTCGAAGCGCCCCGCGTGTTGGCCGCCGTGCTGGAGCTGGATGCAGCGACGCGCGACGACCCGGTCCGTCGCGCCGATGCGATTGCCGCCGCGCTGGCACGCCCGCTGTCGCCCGGTCAGGTGCCGCGTCTGCGCGTACGCGACGGGCGCATCGAGGAGGAACGCTTTGCCTGGCTGGACGCGCCGACGGCCGACTGGTTGCCGACGCGCGGTGCGACCTATCTGATCACCGGTGGCATGGGTGCGCTCGGACGCATCTTCGCGCGCTGGCTGGCCCGCTGCGGCGTGCATGTTGCGCTGGTGGGCCGCAGTCCGCTGGATGACGAGGGTGCGCGCGCGGTCGCCGCTCTCGGTGGTGACGGCGCTTCGGTGGTGTACGTGCAGGGCGACGTGACCGACGCCGCTTCGCTCAACGGCGCGCTGCAGCAGATACGTGCAACGCTGGGCCCGGTACGCGGCGTCATCCATGCGGCCGGTGTGCTGCGCGACGCCTTCTTCGTCAAGCACGGCGACGATGACTGGCAGGCGGTGCTCGCACCCAAGATCGCCGCCGCACGTCTGCTCGACGAGGCGACGCGCGACGATCCGCTCGAAGCCTTCGTGCTGTTCTCGTCGCTGGCCGGCGCGCATGGCAATGTCGGCCAGAGCGTCTATGCCTATGCCAACGCCTGGCTGGACGACTACGCCGAACTGCGCGCGCAGGCGGTGGCCGAGGGGCGACGGCGTGGTCGCACGCTGGCGCTGGCCTGGCCGCTGTGGCGCAGCGAAAGCGGCATGCAGGCGCCACCGCCGGTCATGCAGTGGATGGCCGAGCGCGGCCTTGAACTGCTCGACGCGGAGCAGGGCGTACAGGCGTTGCGCAGCGCGATGGCGAGCGGGGCGGCGGGTGTCGTCGTCTGCAGCGGCCGGCGCGAAGGCGTGGCCCGACTGCTGGAAGTCGGGCCGGCCGCGGTCGAGCGGCAGTCGCGGGCAGCAGCGCCCGTGCGCGCCGTCGCGACGGCTGTCGACACGGCAGGGGCACTGTGCAACCGGCTGGGCGACATGCTGGCCCGAGCCTGCGGCATCGCCCGCGCCCGTGTCACGCCGACCACGCCGCTGCAGTCGCTGGGCCTGGATTCCATCATGGTGATGGATCTGAATGGCGAACTGGACAAGCACTTCGCGTCGCTGCCGAAGACGCTGCTGTACGAAGCCGACACCGTGCAGGCGCTCGCCGCGCACATCGCGTCGGCCGAGCCGGAGGCGGCGGCACGCTTCGTCGGCGTCGCCACTGCGCCGCCGGAGGAGGCTGCGCAGCCGGCTGTCGCGGCGGTGCCTGCGGTGCCGGCGCCCTGCATGCAGTCGGAAACCGGGGGCCGGGGGTCGGAGGCAGGACACGGCCTGGCCATCGCCATCGTCGGCATCGCCGGCCGCTATCCGCGCGCCGCCGACCTCGACACCTTCTGGGACAACCTGCTGCAGGGCATGGACTGCGTCGGCGAGCTGTCGCAGCGCTGGCCGGACGATCCCGCCTTCACCCGGCGCGAAGGTGAGGCGGGGAAGAGCGGCGCCTATGCACGCTGGGCCGCGCTGATCGACCACCACGACTGTTTCGATCCGCTGTTCTTCGGCATCGCGCCGCGCGACGCCGAACGCATGGACCCGCAGGAGCGGCTGTTCCTCGAAGCGTCCTGGCTGGCCATCGAGGACGCCGGCTACACGCCGCAGACCCTGCAGTCGCCGCCGTCGCGCGACGGCGCGCGGGCGCGCGTCGGCGTGCTGGCCGGCGTCATGTACGGCGAGTACCAGTACTACGGCGCCGGCGGCTCGGCCACGCTGACCAATTCGTCCTATGCCTCGATCGCCAACCGCGTGTCCTACACGCTGGGTTTCAACGGTGCCTCATTCGCGCTGGACAGCATGTGCTCTTCCTCGCTGACCGCGCTGCACACTGCCTGCCTGCTGCTGCGCGCCGGCGAATGCGACGCGGTGCTGGCCGGTGGCGTCAATCTGTCCAGCCATCCGTACCGCTACCGCATGTTGAGCGAACTGCAGTTCGCCGCCAGCGACGGCCGCTGCCGCAGCTTCGGCGCCGGCGGTGACGGCTATGTGCCGGGCGAGGGCGTCGGTGTGGTGGTGCTCAAGCGGCTGGACGACGCGCTGCGCGACGGCGACCACATCCACGGCGTCATCCGCGGTTCGGCCATCGGCCATGGCGGGCGCACGTCCGGTTTCACCGTGCCGACACCGGTCGGGCAGAGCGAGGTGATTGCGGATGCCTTCGCCGCGGCCGGCGTGCCGGCGTCGCGTCTGGGCTATATCGAGGCACACGGTACCGGCACCGGTCTGGGCGATCCGATCGAGCTGCGCGGCCTGGCGATGGCGCTCGAAGGCGTGCTGGATGATGCGGTCGTGCCGATCGGTTCGGTGAAGTCGCAGATCGGCCATCTCGAATCCGCAGCCGGCGTGGCCGCGCTGAGCAAGGTACTGCTGCAGATGCGGCATGGCCGGCTGGCGCCGTCGATACACAGCGAGCCGGCGAACCCCAATATCGACTTTTCGAAGCTGCCCTTCCGCGTGCAGGCCGAAGCGGCCGACTGGCCGGCACCGCGCGATGCGACAGGCCACACGCTGCCGCGGCTGGCGGCCATCAGTTCCTTCGGTGCTGGCGGTTCCAACGCGCACCTGGTGGTCGAGGAATGGCCGGGCACGCCGGCCACCGACTTGCCCGGTCCGCACATCGTCGTGCTGTCGGCGCGCACGCCGGACACGCTGCGCACGATGGCGCAGTCGCTGGCACGCCATGTCGAACGTGCGCTGGAACTCGGCGAGGCGCAGTCGCTGGCCGATCTCGCGGCGACGCTGCGTATGGCGCGCGTCGCCCAGCCCAACCGGCTCGCCGTGATCGCCGATGACCTGAGGACGCTGGGGGCGCAGCTGCGCGCCAGTCTGGAAGGCGAGTTCTGGCAGCTCGACGCCTCCACACTGCCGGCCGGCGTGTTCAAGGGCGTGGCCGACGCCGAGGGCGCGGCCGCCGAGGCGGGCAGCGAGCCCGCGGCGCTGGCGCGTGCCTGGGTCAGTGGCGCCTTCGATGACTGGAGCGCACAGCCGGTGCCGCCGCTGCGCCGGCGCGTGCCGCTGCCCGGCACCGCCTTCCAGCGCCGGCGCTTCTGGGCGCAGCCGGTCGCCCCGGCCCCGCAGATCGCCGAGCCGGCGGTGACCTATGTCGCCACAGCGGCAGCACCGCCCGCGCCCGACATCGCTGCGCCGCTGTCGCCGCGCGACATCCTCGAACGAGTCAAGACCGGCCGCATGAGGCCCGACGAAGCGAAGCGTCTGCTCGCCGGCATGCGGGCCACCGCAGACCAGTAAGCACAGACCACCACCCGCAGACCAACAGGGACAGACATGACGGATTTTGATCGTACGGTGGGCATCATCGGCGGCGGCGCCTCGGGCATCGGTGTTGCCAAGGCGCTGACCGAGGCCGGCCTCGACTACGAAGTGCTGGAAGCCAGTGGCGGCCTCGGCGGCAACTGGCAGCCGGAAGGGCCGGCGTCGAAGATGTACGCGTCGGTGCACCTCATCAGTTCGCGTCGCAACACGCAGTTCTCCGATCTGCCGATGCCGGATAGCTACCCGCACTATCCGCGGCACAGCCAGATGTACGCCTACCTGATGTCAGTCGCCGAGCGCTTCCGGGTCGAGGCGCACACGCGCTTCCACACCCGGGTCGTCCGTGCGCGGCCGGAGGGCGGCGGCTGGCGCTGCGAACTGGCTGACGGCGGCGTGCGCCGCTACGCCCATCTGGTGGTCGCCAACGGCCTGCTGCGCATTCCGCTCGTTCCGAAGTTCGAAGGCCATTTTGACGGCGAAAGCGTGCACTCCGGCGACTATCGCTCGGCGGACCAGTTCCGCGGCAAGCGCGTGCTGGTGGTCGGTGGCGGCAATTCCGGCTGCGACATTGCGGTCGATGCGGCGCTCAATGCCGATGCGGCTTTCCATTCGACCCGGCGCGGCTATCACTACATGCCGAAGTTCGTCGATGGCAAGCCGACGCAGGAATGGCTGATGGACATCGCACCGAAGTTCACCGATGCCCAAGCCTACTGGGACCACGTCGGTGCAGTGTTCAAGCTGGCCGGATTCGATGGCACCGACTTCGGCCTGCCGGCACCCGACCACCGCATCGATGCGGCACATCCGATCATGAATTCGCAGGTGCTGTACCACATCGGTCACGGCGACCTTGCGCCCAAGCCGGACATCCGCCGCATCGACGGCCGCACCGTCGAGTTCACCGACGGCAGCCGCGAGCAGATCGACCTCATCCTGTGGGCGACCGGCTTCCGCACCGATCTGTCCTTCTTCGATGCGGCGGATTTCGATCCGCGCGTCGATCTGGATCGCCTGTTCCTGCGCATGGTGCCGCAGCGCCACGACAACCTGCTCTTCGTCGGCTACCTCAATACGCCGTCCGGCCTCGGCAACGTACTCAACATCACCGCGCGCTTCGTTGCCGCCTGCCTGCGCGCGCGCATCGCCGGCAGCGACAACTTCCGCCGGCTGCAGCAGATGAAGCAGCAGCCGGAGCGGCTCGACCTCGGTCAGGGCCGCTTCATGGATACCGATCGCCATCGCTACGAGGTCGACCTGTGGAAGTACATCCGCGCGGTCAATTTCGTCACCGGAAAGCTGCTCGACGGCGCCGCACAGACCGCGCCGGCCGAGGCGCTGACCGCATGAGCACCGACTTCACCACGCATACCGGGGGTTCCGCATGGACATGAGCATCGCCGACGAGCTGTCGCCGGAAGAGGCGCTGGCGCTGATCGAAGGACTGGAGATGGAGGAGACACCCATGGTCGCGCCGGCCATCGCTCCGGCTCCATCGACCGTTCCTGCAACGCGCGTGGTGCCGGCTGCGCGGCCGGCACTGGAGGTCGCGCTGGAGCACGATCTGGGCGCGCTGGTCATGGACGTGCTGAAGCTCGAAGCCACCGACTTCTCACCGACGCGCTCGCTGATGGACTACGGCATGGATTCGATCTCGTCCACCGAGATCGGCAACCGCTTCACGGCGCGCTTCGGCATCGTCATTCCGCCCACCGTGTTCTTCGAATTCCAGGATCTGCGCGGTCTCACCCGCTATCTGCTGAAGAATCACGACGCCGACGTGAAGCGCGTGCTGGGTGACCTCGAAGGTTCGGTCGCCGTCGCGCCAGCCGCCGCCGCGGCCCGTGCCCCCGAACCTGTCCGGACAGCTCCCGCCCCGGTCCCGGTCCCGGCTCCCCGCCCGGCGCCCGTTGCCGCGGCGCCGTCGCCGGCACTGCGGGCGGTGACCGCGGCGGCCGACGCGCCGCTGTCGATCGAGGCGCTGTGGGCGGAGCAGGGCGGGGCCGCTGCGCCGGTGTCCGTCGTTCCGCCTGCACCCGTTCCCGCACCCTTACGCGTACCCGTCGCCCGGCAGCAGGACACCACCGCCCCGGAAGGCGGCGTGCGCCAGCCCTCGCGCGAACATCTGGATGCACAGCAGGCCGTCGTCGATCAGGCGCGTTCGGTCAGCGTGCAGGGTCGTTCCGGCCGCACCATCGAGGCGGCGGTCTACGGACGGGGCCGGCCTGTGCTGCTGCTCGGCGGCCTGGTCATGCACACCTCGGTCATGTGGCGGCTGCAGCTGCGCGAACTGGGCGAGCATTACCGGCTGATCGCCTATCACATGCCGGGCTGCGGCCGTACCGACTTCTACAGCCCGCTGACGTTGTCGTCGATGGCGGACGACGTGGCCGAACTGCTGGATGGCCTGGGCATCAGCGAACCGCTGCCGGTGATCGGCTATTCCTTCGGCGGCGTGCTGGCGCAGCGCTTCTGCGTCGACCATCCGCAGCGCGTGTCCGCGCTGGTGGCGACGGTCACCTCGCCGTTCGCGCAGGGCGCCAACGATTTCGCCACGCTGATGCGCGAGCTGCAGATGAGCGAGCGCTTCATGGAACTGAACCGCGGCTGGAACATTCCGTCGCTGCCGGCCTACCAGGCCGTCGTTGGTGCCTTCGACCACCGCGAGGCGCTGTCCGCGCTGCGTTGCCCGGCGCTGGTGATCAGCGGGCGCGATGACCGCTACATGCAGCCGGCCTATGGCCGCGCGCTGGCCGACGCGCTGCCCGGTGCGCGCTACGTCTGCTTCCCGGGCGCCGGCCATCTGCTGGGCTTTACCCATTTCGAGGCCTACAACCGTCTGCTGCTGCGTTTCCTCGACGAAGTGGCGCCGGCGCGCGGCGAGGTGGCGGGTGTGCCCGCACTGGTGCCGGCCAGCGTTTTCGCACCGGCCGACGCCGACGCGCTGCAGGTGCTGGAGGACTATGTGCGCCGCGGCGATCAGGGGCACTGCGCCATCCTGTCGCCGCAGTCGGCCCAGGTCGCGCTGCTGCTCAACCGCATCCAGGCACAGAACAAGAGCGGCGACGAGGACTACCGCTGCCTGTTCCTGACCTCGCAGCACGAGGCGCTCGACGCCGCGCTGCGCCTGGCCCGGCACCGCGCGCGCAACCGCGACGCCGACAGCAGCGGCGAACTGCTGCTGATCGACGCAGGAGAAGGCTGGCGTCGCTACTTCGATCCGCTGGACGCGGGTCCGGACGACGCACTGGTCCCGGGTGTGGTGTTCGTGTCCACCGTGCTCGAAGCGATCGAGCGGCTGGAAGGCGGCGCCTCGCCGGTGGCGGCCGTGCTGGTGTGCGATGCCTTCACGCCGGCCGAGGACGCCGACCGCCTGATCGCCGCCTGCGCCGCGTGCGAGGTGCTCAGCGTGCTGGTCGACAACAACGATCCGGACACTGCGGCTGCGGAGTGGATCGCGCCGTCCTGCCGCGAGCGCGCCGACATGATCGTGCTCGGCGAATCGATGGCCGCGAGCCGGGTGCCGGTGGCCGCCTGCATGGTGCGCGCGCCGGTACACCAGACCTGGAGCATGACGCCCAGCGAAAGCTATGTGCGCAACGTGATGACCAGCTTCGGCTTCCCGCTGGCGGTGGCGCGCGAGGCACTGCTCCGGGCCTTCGGCGATCGCATCGACGCCGCTACGCACCGGCTGATGCGGCGCATCGACGCCGACGTCGACGCCTGCTACGACGCGCACCTGCGCTGGGGCAATTCGGGGTATGCGCGGGTGGCGCGACTGCACGGCTTCGACGCGCGCTTCGAGGCGGCACGCGGCATGAAGTCGCTGCTGCGCGACCGCGACGGCACCGCGCGCACGGTACTCGACTGCTTCGTGAACGTGGGCACCAGTCCGCGCGGCCTCAATCCGCTGGACGTGATCGACGGCGTGGTGCGCGCGCACGACGCGAACACCGACTACTGGGGCGAACTGGCTGCGCTGCTCAGTGCGCGCACCGGTCTTCCGCATGCCTTCCCGGCCTCCAGCAACGTGACCGCGGTCGAGGTGGCGCTGACGCTGGGCGCGCTCGCCCGCCCGCAGAAGCGCCGCATGCTGTTCTTTTCCGGAGGTCTCGGCTTCTCGATGCTGAGCGCGGTCGCTTCGCACGACGCGGTGTTCGACATCTTCCGCAAGCCCTTCGAGCCTCTGTACCGGCACAGCGTATTCATCGACGCGCACGCGCCGGACGCGGCGCAGAAGCTCGAAGCCGAACTGCTGTCCGGCGACATCGGCTTGGTGTGGTTCGAAACCATACAGGTGGACGCCAACGCCACCCGCCCGCTGCCGCCGCATCTGGTCGAACTCATCGTCCGTCACCGCGAAGCCGGCGGCTATCTGGTCGGGGTGGATGAAACCCAGACCAATCTGATGACCGGCCGCCTGCTGCATAGCGCGCCGCAGGTGCCGTCGCCCGACCTGGTCGCGCTGGGCACCGCGCTGTGCGATTCGCTGGTGCCGGCCGGTGTCGTGCTGTGCAGCGACGCGCTACGGCAGCGCGCGCAGCAACGTTCGCCGGCCCGCGTGCAGGAACTGGCTGGCCGCCAGCGCTGCCCGCTGTCGGCACACATTTCGCTGCACGCGCTGCGCAAGGTGTTCGAGCAGGAACTCGATGAACGTGCGCGCATCACCGGCGCATCCTTCCGCTCCAAGCTGACGGCGCTGCAGCGCGAACTGCCGATGATCACCGCCGTGCGCGGCGAAGGCCTGCTGCTCACCATCGATCTCGACCTCGCGGGCGCCGATCCCTTTCTGCAGCGCAGCTTCGGCTACCTGCTGTGGGGCGCCATGCTGCGCGACCCGGTGCAGGGCGTGGCGGTCGCGGTCTGCCCCATCCACAACAACAGCCTGCGTTTCCTGCCGCCGCTGGACATCGCCGACGCCGAGATCGACCTCATCGTCGACAGCCTGCGCCGCCATCTGTCCGGCGGCATCGCGCCGGTGGTGCTCGACTGCGCGGCGCATTCGGCGCGCATCGGCGAAGCGCGCACCGCCGCATTCCTGAAGTCCCTCGTCCCCACCGAAAACAAGGAGGTCCGTCGCATGAGTGCTCCCCGTTCACTGTCCGCGCCGCCGGTCGCACGCGAATTCACCCGCGCCTTCGTCGAACGCATTCCGGGCGGCGCACGCATGCTCGAACGCCTGCGCGGCAAGGGCCGCTCGCCGCGCCAGCTGCCACGCGTGTGCGTGGTCGGCGCCGGCGTCGGCGGCATTTCCATCGGCAAGGCGCTGACCGAATACGGCATCCCCTTCGACTGCTTCGATGGACGCGACCGCATCGGCGGCATCTGGGCCTTCGATCCGGATCGCAAGTTCACCTCGGTGTGGCATGCGATGAACCAGAACACGCCGCGTGGCCTGTACCAGTACACCGACTTCCCGATGCCGGACGACTACCCGGATTTCCCGTCGCACCAGCAGGTGCATGCCTATCTGGAGCGCTATGTCGAGCACTTCGGCTTCCGCGAGTGCATTCAGCTGAACACCCAGGTCACGCGCGCCGAGCGCATCGGTGACAAGGGCTGGCGGGTCACGCTGGACAGCGGCGAGGTGCGCCACTACGACGCGCTGGTGGTGGCCAACGGTCACCACAACGAACCGAACTTTCCGGACTACTACTATCGCGACGTCTTCGACGGCGAATCCATCCACTCGCAGCACTACCGCTACCGCGAGGACTACCGCGACAAGGACGTGCTGGTCGTCGGGGTCGGCAACAGCGGTTCGCAGGTGGCGGTCGACATCAGCCACGCGGCGAAGTCGACCTGCATTTCGCTGCGCCGAGGTGTGTACGTGCTGCCGCACTACCTGCTGGGGCTGCGTATGGACCGCGCGATGGCCTTCCTGAACGACTGGTGGTTCAAGAAGATCCTGCCCTATCCGCTGTTCAACCTGGTGCACACCGGTCTGTACAAGGCGCTGATCCAGCGCCACAGCAGCATGGGCATGCCCAAGCCCGATCACCTGATGATGTCCAGCCTGCCGACGCTGTCGGAGAACTTCGCCAACCGCATCGGCGACGGCAAGCTGAAGATCGTGCCCGAGGTGAAGCACATCAAGGGCCGCAAGGTGTTCTTCGCCGACGGCAGCGTGTGCGAGTTCGACGCCATCGTCTATTCGACCGGATTCAAGACCACCTTCCCCTTCCTCGACAAGCAGTTCCTGAACGCCGACGACAACAAGGTGCCGATGTTCAAGCGCATCTTCGTGCCGGGCGTGGACAACCTCGCCTTCATCGGCCTGTTCCAGGCGGTGACCTGGGGCTTCCTCGACATGATGGAGGCGCAGTCGAAGCTGGTGGCCGAGCACTTTGCCGGCTTCTATCGTCAGCCCGATGTCGCGGCGCAGAAGCGCGACATCGAGCGCGAGCAGAAAATCATCCGCCGCGAGTATCTGGCGACGCTGCGCAACAACTACGAAATGCACGGCCCGACCTATATGCACGAGCTGGCGAAGGAACATGGCCGCGGCCGTGCGCGCGCCCGCAAGGCCGGTCTGCCGATGCCTTGCCCGGCCAGCGGCGTGCCGGTGACCGACGAGAGCACGTCGCAGGACGTGCCGGCGCTGGCCGGAGCAACGGTGTGATGCAGCCGTCCGCGGCCATCGCCATCGTCGGCCTTGCGGCGCGTCTGCCCGGTGCGCCGGATGTCGCCAGCTTCTGGCAGACGCTGCTCGGCGACGCAGCGGCCATCGCCGAGGTGCCGCCGTCACGCTGGGACTGGCGCGCGCATTACGCGCCGCCGGGCGGCGCGGCGAATACCGCCTACTCGACGGTGGGCGGGTTCATCGACGACGTGGATGCCTTCGATCTGCGCCATTTCGGCATCGCGCCGCGCGAAGCCGAGGCGATGGACCCGATGCAGCGGCTGTTCCTGCAGTCCGCATGGACCGCGCTGGAGGACGCCGGCATCGCGCCGCGCAGCCTGTCCGGCCGGCGTGTCGGCGTGTTCGCTGGCGTCGGCAATGCCGAGTACACGTCGCTGATGCGTGCCGCGCACTGCGACAACGACGCCTACCGTGCGACCGGCATGGCGCTGACGCTGGTCGCCAACCGGCTGTCCTATGTGCTGAACCTGCGCGGCCCGAGCCAGGTGGTCGATACCGCCTGCTCCGGTTCGCTGGTTGCGGTCCATCGCGCCATCGAGCAGCTGCGTCTCGGCCAGTGCGAACTGGCGCTGGCCGGTGGCATCAGCCTGATGCTGAGCCCGGAACTGCATGTCGCCTTCAGCCAGGCCGGCATGCTGAGCAGCGCCGGGCGCTGCCGGCCCTTCGACGCCGAAGCCGACGGCTATGTGCGCGGCGAGGGCGCCGGCGTGGTGGTGCTGAAGCGGCTGGACGACGCGATGCGCGACGGCGATTTCATCCACGCCTGCATTCTCGCCTCGGCCGAGAACCACGGCGGCCGCGCACACAGCCTGACCGCGCCCAGCTTCAAGGGGCAGGCCGAAGTCGTCGCTGCGGCCTGGCAGGCGGCCGGTCCGGCCGTGCGTCATCTGTCGCACATCGAGACGCATGGCACCGGTACGCCGCTGGGCGATCCGATCGAGATCGCCGGGCTGAACGAGGCGCTGCGTCAGTGCCGCGGCGTCGATCCCGAATGCACGCCGGCCGGCGACATCCGGCTCGGCGCGCTGAAGGCGCGCATCGGCCACCTCGAAGCGGCGGCCGGCATCGCCGGTCTGATCAAGACCGTGCTCGCGCTGCGGCACGGGCTGATTCCGGGCCATCCAGCGTTCGTCCGCGCCAATCCGCAGCTCGAACTGAGCGGCTCGCCGCTGCGCATCGTCGACCGTCCGCAGCCCTGGGGCGAAGGGCCGCTTGTGGCGGGGGTCAGTTCATTCGGTTTCGGCGGCGTCAACGCGCACGTCGTGCTGCAGGCGCAGCCTGTGCCGGTGTGGCCGGCCGGTGCTGGCGAGGCCGAGGTCGTGCTGCTGTCGGCGCGTGACGCCGACACGCTGCGCGCCCGCGCGGTGCAGCTGTTCGACTACCTGTACCCGCAGGTGCAGCCACACGCGCTGCTTGCGCTGCACCGGGCCGCCGGTGTGCGCGACTTTGATGCGCAGTGGCAGGCGCTCGGTGTCGATGCGGACTCGATGGTGCGCGCTGCCGATGCGGCCGCGCAGGCGCTGGGCATCGATGCCGCGCGGCTCGATCTGCGCGACTGCCTGAACTGGGGTGAGGTCGCGGCCGCGCTGAGCGAAGCCTTGCCCGCAACGGATGCGCCGGCGCGGCTGTCCGCCGACGCCAGCCTGCCGCGGCAGGTGCTGGCGCCGACGCTGCATGCGCTTGCCGGCTCGCTGTTCCTCGGCCGCGATTTGCAATCGCATCGGCTTGCCATTGCGGCCGAGGATTTCGGCGAACTGGCGCTGCAGTTGGCGGCGTGGCTTTGCAGTGCGCCCGCCCCCTTGGCCGTTGCCGCACAGAGCGCGAAGGACGGCGGTGGCGAAAGGCCGTTGCCTGACTGGCAGAGCGCAAGCGGGCTGGCCGACTGGCTGCGTGTTGAACTTGCCTTTCCCGCGTTGAGCGAACAGCTGTCCGCGCGCTACGTCGCGGGTTGTCTGGCGCGCGTGCCACTGCCCACACTGCCGTTCCGTCGCGATCGTGTGTGGTTCAAGGCGGCGGCGCCGGTTGCCCCGCCGCCCGCCGCCGAGGAGTCGCACGACATCGACGCATTGCTCGGCCCCTGGACCACCTTCCTCGGCCGCAGGCCTGCCTGCCTGCCTTCGCTGCTGCCTTGGCCGAGCCATGCCGGCACGAGTGGCGCCGTCAGTTTCATCGGTGTCGCCTGGGCCGCTGCATCGCCGCGTCACCTGCGAGTGACGCCGACCCGCGCGGACGGCGGTTTGCGCTATCGCGCACAGACGGATGATGGCGCGCAGACCCTGCTGCGCGTCGAGCGCGTCGTCACCGGTGGCGGAGCAGAGGCGGTGACCGGTAGTCCGCATGCCTTCACGATGGACATCGACGTGTCGCCGTCGCACGACGCGCGCGCGCTGTGGATGCACTGGACGGTTGCCGTCACGCGTGCGTTGCAGGCCATGTTCCGCGACGTCACTGCGGTGCCGCTGCTGCCCTACCGCGCGGCGCGGGTGAGCTGGGCCGAAGTGCCGAAGAGCGGTCCGCAGCGCCTGCTGCTGGCCGTTGACGCCGACAGCGGACGCGTCGGCGTGCGCGGCGAAATCGACGGACGCGCGGTGCTGCAGATCGATGGTCTGGAACTGCGCGAGGCACGCTGGCTGGCGCAGCCATCGACGACCGGCGCGGAGATGCTGTCATGAAGGCGGTCGTCTTCCCCGGTCAGGGCGCACAGCGCAAGGGCATGGGCGTCGAACTGCTCGAGCGCTATCCGCGGCTGGTCGAGCAGGCCGATGCGGTGCTCGGCTACAGCCTGCACGATCTGTGCACAGAAGGTGCCGACCGTCTGATCGACACCCGCTACACACAGCCGGCGCTGTTCGTCACCGGCTATCTCGGCTACCTGGATCACGCGCACCGGCATGGCGCGCCGGCCATGCTGGCCGGCCACAGCATCGGCGAGTTCGTTGCGCTGGCGGCGGCCGGCGCGCTCGACTTCATCGACGCACTGCGTCTGGTCGACCGGCGTGCCCGCATCATGGCCGCCATCCGCGACGGCGCGATGGCGGCGGTCATCGGCCCCGGGCGCGACGAGGTGGACGCGTTGATCGCGCGCCTGGGCGTCGATGGACTGGAGATCGCGAACGAGAACAGTCCCACGCAGACCATCGTCGCCGGGCTGTCGGGCGAGATCGATGCCTTCGTCGAGCGCTGCCGCGAAGCCGGCACGCGGGCGGTGCGCCTGCGCGTCAGCGGTGCCTTCCATTCGCGCCACATGCGGCCAGCGGCTGCCGAGTTCGCGCAGACGCTGCGCGAAACGCCGTTCCAGGCCCCGCGCATTCCGGTCATCGCCAATGTGACCGCACGGCCGCATGACGCGCGGATCGCCGACGTGATGGCCGCTCATCTCTACAGCCCGGTGCGCTGGATGCAGTCGGTGCACGCCATGCTCGACGCCGGCGTGACCGAGTTCGTCGAGATCGGCCCGGCGCCGGTGCTCGGACCGATGATCGACGAGATCCGAGCCGGCTGGCGACCGCAGCGACGCGCAGCGGTGGCGGAGGTGCACTGGCCCGAGTTCGCACCGCCCCCGGTTGCAGGTGCTCACGCCGCACTGGCCGCCGCGCTGCACCGGCTGTACGTCGAGCCGGCTGCCAGTGCCGCCGACTGGGCCGCGCTGTGGCCGTGCGGACTCGATGTCGCAGGCTGGCCGCCGCTCGAACTGGCGGCCACGCCGCGCGCCGTGCGCCGGCAGGTCCGCCGCGCACTGGCAACCCTGATTCCGGCGGCCGCGTCCGCGCAGCACGCCGACCCGTCTTCACCCTTGCACGGACGACACCCATGAGCACCGAACACGACATCGCGGACTTCATCACCACCTTCATCGCCGACCGTACCGGCGTACCCGCGCACGACATCGAGCCGGAGGAAAACCTCGGCAGCTACGGACTGGGTTCGATGCAGGCGGTCGATCTCGTCGGCTCGCTGGAAGACCGCTACGGCGTGTCCTTGCCGCCGGCGCTGGTGTTCCAGTACCCGACCGTGCGCGAGTTGTCGCTTGCCGTTGCACAGCGCGCCGCCGCGACGACGGGAGCCTGAACATGGATGCGCGCATCGAAACCGACGATCTCGCTGCCGGCCTTTACGACGAGGTGTCCGCGCTGTCGGTCACCGACATCCTGCAGCGGCGTGCGGAGCGACACCCGCAGCGGGTGCTGTTCCGCTTCCTCGACGAGCACGGCCGCGAGGAGGACGTGCTCACCTACGGCGACGCCTGGCGGCGCAGCACGGCGATCGCGGCCGTGCTGGCGGCGCACGGCGGGCCGGGCGACCGCGTTGCGCTGTTCTATCCGGCCGGTCTGGATTTCATCGTCGCCTTCTTCGGCTGCCTGCTGGCCGGGCGCGTCGCGGTGCCGCTCAATCTGCCGAGCCGGCGCCGCGTCGACCGTTGCCTGCGCATCCTGCGCGACTGCGGCTGCCGGCGTGCGCTGACCGTGTCGTCGCTGGAGGCCGGGCTGCGCGACATCCTGTCGGTCGACGCCGATCTGCCGCTGGCCTGGCTCGCCACGGACGCGCTGCGCGAAGAAGCCGAAGCGGCCGGCATCGTGCCGCCGCCGGCCGACGAGCGCATCGCCTTCCTGCAGTACACCTCCGGCTCGACTTCGCATCCGAAGGGCGTCATGGTGAGCCAGCTCAACATCACCACCAACCTGCGCATGATGCGCACCGCCTGGGAACTGGACCACACGTCGAACACGGTGTTCTGGCAGCCGCACCATCACGACATGGGCCTCATTCTCGGCCAGCTGCTGCCGGTCATGCTGGGCAACGAAACGGTGCTGATGGGCCCAAACACCTTCGTCCGCCAGCCGCTGATCTGGCTCGATGCGATCTCGCGCTATCGCGCGGTGCTGGCCGGTGGGCCGAACTTCGCCTACGAGCTCGCAGCGCAGCGCTGGCAGCCCGGCCGGCTCGACGGCTGCGACCTGTCCAGCTGGCGCATCGCGCTGAATGGCGCCGACGTCGTGCGCGCGGCGACGCTGGAGCGCTTCGCCGCCACCTTCGGCGCGCTCGGCTACCGGCCCACCACCATGCTGCCGTGCTATGGCCTGGCCGAGGCGACACTGTTCGTGTCCGGCGGCCCGGTCTACGAAATGCCGCGCGTGCGCAGCATCGATGCACACGCCGCCGAGACCGAAGGCCGCGTGCGCGACGATCTGGGGGCCAGCGGACGTACCGTGGTCGGCTGCGGCCTGCCGTCGGACGAGATCGAGGTCGCCATCGTCGATCCGGCGAACGGCGAGCGGCTCGGCTGCGATCGCCTGGGTGAGGTGTGGGTGTCGGGCGACACCAATGCGCTGGGCTACTGGCAGCTGCCGGAGCAGAGTGCGGCCACCTTCGGCGCCGAGATTGCCGGCGAGCCGGGTCGTCGCTACATGCGCACCGGCGACATCGGCTTCATCGGTGCCGACGACGGCCAGATCTATCTGTGCGGGCGGATGAAGGACCTGCTCATCGTCGATGGCCGCAACCTGCATCCGGAGGACGTTGAATACACCATCGTCGAGTCGCATCCGCTGATCAAGCCGCAGAGCTGCGCGGTGTTCGAGGACGACCGCGGCGAGCAGCGCCGGCTGGTGGCGGTGATCGAAGCCGACCGCGAACTGAAGCGGGCACTGCCGGAGATCGCGAGGGCGCTGCGCATGCAGGTGCGGCGCGCGGTGTCGGAAGAGCACGGCGTGGCCATCGCCGACATCGTGTTCATCGCGCCGGCGACCTTGCGCAAGACCACCAGCGGCAAGGTGCAGCGCAGTCTGATGAAGCAACTGCATCAGCAGTCTGCGCTCGACGTGATCGACGTGGCGGTGGCGCTCGATGCCGCCTGAGACCGCAGCCGGACGGCTGGTGCGCATCTGCGACGCCGGTGCCGGCGCACCGGTGGTGCTGGCCGTGCCCTACGCCGGTGGCAGTGCGCAGTCCTTCTTCGCCTGGAAGCCGCTGCTCGACGGACAGCTCACGCTGCTGGCACTCGAACTGCCCGGGCGCGGTCGCTGCTACGGCCAGCCGATGCCGTCGTCGCTGCTCGCGCTGGCCGATGGGCTGGCGCAGACGCTGGCCACCGAAGGCGTGCAGCCGGACCTGCTGTTCGGTCACAGCCTCGGGGCGCTGATCGCTTTCGAACTGCTGCGCGCGCTGCGCCGTCGCGGCCGGTCGCTGCCGGCTGCGGCGCTGATGTCGGGCCGCATCGCGCCTTCGCATCCGCGCACCTTCGGGTTGCCGCGCTTCGGGCGTGAGGATCTGGTCGAGTATCTGCGCGACCTCGGTGGCACGCCGGACAGCGTGCTGAACAACGACGCGGTGATCGACATGATGCTGCCGGTGCTGCAGCAGGATCTCGAACTGATTGCCGGCTATGACTACGCGCGGGCGGCGCCGCTGGATATCGACCTGACCGTTGCCGGCGGTTTCGACGACGGGCGTGTGCCGCTGTCCGGCCTGCTCGGCTGGCACGAGGAATGCACCGGGCGCTTTGCGCTGCACATGCATCCGGGCGGTCACTTCTTCGTCGAAACCGAGCGCGCCGCGATGGCCACCCTGTTGTGCGAGCTGGCCGCGCGCGGTCCGCGCGCCAAGGCAGCCTGACGGTGCACAGGCTCCCCTCGGGCACCCTGCGGGTGTTCGTATCGCCGATGGCGGCCTACGATGCCGTCAGCCTGCGCCAGCTCGAACGCGCGGTGCTGGTGCCCGAGGAACAGCGCCGTTCGCGCGCCATCCTGCGCGCGCCCAGTCGCGACGCCTTCATCGCAGCGCACGCGCTGAAGCGTCTCGTGATGCGCGCGCTGCTCGGCCACGCCCCGAACTTTGCCTGTGAGGCGGGCGGCAAGCCGGTGCTTGCGGGCAATACGCTGCACTTCAACATCAGCCACTGCGACAGCCATGTCGCGCTGGCGCTGTGCGGCAGCGCACCGGTGGGCGTCGACGTCGAGTCGGTGCCCATGCGGGTGTCGATGCCGCAGGTCATGCAGGCCGCTCTGACGGCGAGCGAACGCTCGCGCGTGATGGCGGAGAGCGACCCCGAGCGCTCCTTCCTGATCCACTGGACGGCGAAGGAGGCCTACGTGAAGGCCACCGGCGAAGGTCTGGCGCGCGGTTTCGACACGCTCACGCTGGGTGCAGGTGCCGGGCCGCTTCATCTGCTCGGCGAGCGGGTCGCCGCGCACAGTCTGCACTGCCGCTCAGCCCGCGAGCACGTGCTGTCGGTCTGCGCCTTGGGCGAAAAGGAAGACGCTGTGCAGGAGGTGCGGATCGAGTCGGTCATCTGTTCGCTGCGCGGTGTCGAGGTCCTGCGCGCGCGGTAGCGCAGCCTCGCTGCCCCGGCCATCGATCAAAAGATGATAGGAATGATTCGCACTCCTGTTTGATCGGACTGTGGGATACTTTCGCGCATCCGAATCCGGCCGCTCCAATGACAGACCCTTCCAGCTCTGCCGTCCTGACGTCGACGCTGCGTGCCGTGCTGCGCCCGATGGTGCGCCTGATGCTGGCGCGCGGCGTCACCTTGCCGCTGGCGGTCGAATTGCTGAAGCGCGTCTACGTGCAGGTCGCAATCGAGGATGCGGGACGCGACGGACCGGTCACTGACAGCCGGGTGAGCCTGCAGACCGGCGTGCATCGCAAGGACGTCAAGCGGCTGCGCAGTCTGCCCAGCGCGCACGCAGATCTGCCGCGCAATGTGTCGCTTGGCGCGCAACTGATCAGCCGCTGGCTGGGGCAAGCGCCCTGGCGTGATGCGACCGGCGGGGCACGACCCTTGCCGCGGTTGGCGAGTGCCGGCGGCGGTGTATCTTTCGAGGCGCTGGTTGCGTCGGTGAGCAAGGACATTCGTGCGCGACCCGTGCTGGACGAATGGCTGCGACTGGGGATTGCCCACCTGAATACGCGCGACGAGGTCGTGCTGAACACCGGTGCTTTCGCGCCTCAGGACGGCGCCGACGAACAGCTCGCGCGTTTCGCGCTGCACGTCGGTGACCACGCGATGGCGGCCGTGGACAATCTGCTTGGTCAGGGCGATTCGTGGTTCGAGCGCGGCGCGCATTATCGCGGGCTGTCGGCGGCGGCGGCGTCGGCGCTGCATGCACGGGCTTCGGAACTGGGTGCAAAGGCCCTGCAATCGCTGGAGCGCGATGCAGGCGCGGGCGCCCGGTCAGCCGACGATGCAGGTCGGCGACTTACGGTCGGCGTCTATGTCTACGCGGAGCACGACAGGCAGCGCTGAGCCTGACGTTTCAGTACGCAGTCAGCACGCCCAGCTGTTCGACCTGTCCGGCCAATGCGGCACCGAGCAGCGCGTGCTGGTCGGCGTCGAGGTGCACGCCGTCGTGCGGGCTGGCGCTGATCACGCGACCGGCGTCGAAGAAGGCGCAGCCCAGGTCTGCGCATACCGTCTGCAGCGCGTCGGCCAGACCGACGCATTTCGTGTCCCCGCCGACGAACTTCTCCGCGATCGGCCCTTTGGGCGAACTGATCGGCGGCGGCGCGACGACCAGAATCGGAGGCACCGGCATGCCGGGTTCGATCGGCGCTTCGCGGATCGCGCGCACCAGTGTTGCCGTGCCCTGGGCCGAGTGCCAGGCGGTGTGCGGGTGCATGGACTGGAAGTCGTTGGTGCCCAGCATCAGCACCACCAGCGACAGCGGTGAGTGGATCTCGATGCGCTGGGCCAGCCCCGTCAGGCCGTTGCGGCCCGGCTTGAACGGATCCTCCCACACGGTGCGGCGCCCGTTCAGACAGTCCTCGATCACGCGCACGCGGCGCCGGCCGCCGTTCAGCGCGTTCTCCATCACGCCCGGCCAGCGCCGGTCGAAGTCCAGACGCTGGCGCGTGGTCGGCACGATGCCCCAGGACAGCGAATCGGCATAGACAAGTATCTGCTGCATCAATGCCTCCATCAAAAAATTAAATGAATGCCGCGGGCAGTTTGACACGTCGCCGATGGTGCGATGCGGAAATGCCGTGCGCGTGCGTGCGGTCCGCCGGCAGCGTGGCTTGATCGTCCGTGTGGAGGCGCAGCAGCCGCTGTTCAGCATGTCCATGGAATCGACTTCTCCGGCTGGGCGATCCATTTTGAAACGGCGTGCAGACGCCATCTGTCACGAATTCGGTGACAGTTCCGGGTGCTCAAGGCAGTGCGGAGGACGCCGTAAAGTCGGTCGTTGCCTGCACTGGAGGAGAACCGGCGGGCAGCGACTTCCGTCCATCACCGCTGGAGAGACATCCATGACCAAGCGCTCCACGACCTTGCCCGACAGCCTGACCGAGCAGGCGGCGCCCCCTGCGCAGCGCGTCGACCTGCGGCGGTCGAACCCCATGCGCATGGGCAGCTTCGCCTTCTGTGCGCTGTTCTTCGTCCTGTTCGGGCTGGCCGCCGCCTTCGACCTGGTGAATCCGCGCGCCGCTGCGCTGCTGGCCTGCGTCGCCGGCGCGATGATCGCCTTCGCCGACGCGCTGTACATCCGCCAGATGGACCACACGATCGCGCTGATGGCGGATGCGCTGGCCGACAGCGGGCGCGACGTGAACGATCTGTCGAGCGAGTTCGTGCTGCCGGAAAGTTCGCCGGTCAAGGCGATCAGCAAGCTCATCGCCGAGCGCGACGGGCGCGTGCGCGACATGGTGTTCCGCGTGCGCCGCGGCACGCTGGGCGCGGCCTGCCACACAGCCCACCTGACCCGCTCGCTGCGCGATACGGCGGGTCTCGCGCAATCGCAGCGGGCGCTGGCCGAGCAGGTGTTCGCCGCCAGCGAAACCTCGCGCAGTGCGGTCGAGAGCGCACGTCAGCACGCCAATGATCTGGACGAGGCGACCACGCGCCACCTGCAGGCGGCGCGTGTGTCGCTGGAGGAACTGCAGTCGGCGGCCGCCCGCGTCGACGAATTCGAGGCGCGCGTGCAGGCCTTCAACCGCACGGTGCAGCAGCTGCAGAACCAGTCGACGGAAATCAGCCAGGTGGTGCAGATCATCAGCAGCATTTCCGACCAGACCAATCTGCTGGCGCTGAACGCATCGATCGAGGCGTCGCGCGCTGGCGAGAACGGTCGTAGCTTCGCCGTCGTGGCTGACGAAGTGCGTTCGCTCGCCGAGCAGGTCAAGGCGGCGACCGAAGGCGTAAGCCAGAACATCGACCGGATGAACCGGCTGGTCGCCGGCACGCGCAGCGAAACCGACGACATCCGCGACCACATCCTGGCGACCGGCGAGGCGGTGCGCCGCGCCTCCGGCCGCTTCGGCAGCATGGTGGGCGAGTACGAGGTGATGGGTGAGCGGATCGCGCGTACCGGTGACGCCATCCGCAGCCTGAGCGACACCAACGACCGCATCCATACGCTGGTCAGCGACATCCATACCGGCTGCGACCAGGTGGCCAGCCTGATGCTGGACGGCGAACAGAACCTGACCAAGGTGAGCCGCTCGACCGAACGCATCCAGGATCTGGCGGCCTCGTTCCGTGTCGGCTCCGACCAACTCGAATCCATCGTCGGCGTGCTCGGGCGCTGTCGCGACGAGTGCAGTGCCGCGGTGGCCGGTGCGGCCACCGTGCTGGTCGACGACGACGGCGAGGAGGTCGCGCCGCGCGCCGGTCGCGTCGCCACGCTGCCCGAACTCACGCGTGCGCTCAGCGCATTGCGCGGCGAGGTGAGCGCCCTGCGTTACGCGCTGGTGACCAATCCGGCGGGGCACGTGCTGGGCAGTACCGGCAACTGTCCGGCGCCGGCCGACATCGCCCAGCGCGCTGCGAAGAGCGAGCGCGCGCTGCTGATGCAGCCCTTCGCGGCCGACGACGGCACGCTGTATTTCGACATCGCCCTGCCGATCCGTCGCGGCGAGCGCAACTGGGGCACGCTGCGCGCCGGCGTGCCGGCCGAACTGATGCTGGCGGCCTGAGCCGCCGCCGCGACAACCGAGCTCGGGAGAACAGCATGCTTTCGCACGAACAGATGCAGCAGGCCGCCCAGGGCGGCCGCACGCAGCACGCGGTCTACGTCTATGAAGCGCCGGTGCGCCTGTGGCACTGGATCACCGTGCTGGCGATGACGGTGCTGATGGCGACCGGCTATTTCATCGGCACGCCTTTCCTGATGCTGCCGGGCGACGATGCCGGCATGTATCTGATGGGCTATGTGCGCTTCGCCCACTTCGCCGCCGGCTACATCCTCGCCGTCGGCTTCGCTGGACGCATCTACTGGGCGCTGGTCGGCAACGAGCACGCGCGGCAGATCTTCATGCCGCCGCTGTTCAAGCTGGCGTGGTGGAGCGAAGTCATGTTCGAACTGCGCTGGTATTTCTTTCTCGAGGACAGACCGAAGAAGTACGTCGGCCACAACCCGCTGGCCGCCGTGATGATGTTCTTCCTGTTCGTGCTCGGCACGCTGTTCATGATCTTCACCGGCTTCGCGCTGTACAGCGAAGGTGCCGGCCACGGTCACTGGAGCGGCGTCGTGTTCGGCTGGGTGCTGTGGCTGATCGGCGACAGCCAGACGGTGCACAGCCTGCACCGGCTCGGCCTGTGGCTGCTGCTCAGCTTCATCCTCGTCCATGTGTATGCCGCGCTGCGCGAGGACATCATGAGCCGGCAGAGCATCATTTCTACGATGATCAGCGGCTGGCGCTCGTTCCGCGATTGATCGGCGCTGCGCGTCGGCGGCGGTGCAGCGCGACGCAGGGCGCTGATTCAACTGAAAATTCCGTGCCGGATTTCGCTGCCGGGCGGGCGCTGTCAATTCCTTCGACCTGCGCCCGCCGGCTGCACGCAGAATCAGGCGCCGTCCGGCCGCACCTTCGGAACGCTGCCGTCGGATCGTCCCTTCAGGTAGGCGTACAGGTCGTCGAACTTGTCGGCCAGGTAGGGGTGGCCCGGCATGCCGCGCTCCAGCCGGCCATCGGTGACCGCGTGCCGTACTTCGTCCTTCGACAGCTTCTTCAGCGACTCGATCAGCGACGGGCCGACCATGCCCTCCTGCGCCGGACCGTGGCAGCGCTCACAGGCCGCCGAGCGCCAGGTCTTCCAGCCCTTCACGATATCGCCACCGGCGACCGCCGTGCCGTCCGCCGGCGCAGCGCTCGATGCCGGCGCAGGGGCGGGCTGACCGGACGGAATGGGACGTGCGTTCTCCGTGGTGTCGGGCGGGGTCTTGCCGTTCGGCGTGGTCGGTGCGTTCTGCATCGTATCGGCCGGGGAGGGCGGCGTGGCGCCCGGGCCGGGCGCATCGGGCAGCGGTGACGCGGCAGGTGGCGAGGGCAGTGCCGGGGCGGCGGTATCAGCCGCGGGTGCGGCGGCATCGGTCGACGGGGCGGTGACGGGTTTCGGCGGGTCCTGCGGCTTGTCGCAAGCGGCGAGCAGCAGGGCAAGACTTGCGACGGCGAGATGCGTGGTTTTCATGACGATCCTCCAGTCTGTTGTGGGCGGGAATCGGGTGCTGTAGACGATGGTAGGCCGGATGTGACCGGATGGTGTGCGTTGTAGTCCTGTGCCGACGGTGCACACGCTTCGTGGCATGCTGCGCCTTCCACAAGAACAGCCGGAGGAGACGCATCCGTGAGCAGACTGTACGACCCGCAGCACCGCAGCTTCCAGGACGAGTTCGGTACCCGCGCGATGGCCGACCGCATCGAGGAGCTGGCCTGCCGCACCGAATTCGACGACGACAGCCGGGGCTTCATCGAGGCGATGGACATGTTCTTCCTGTCCACCGTCGATGCGCGTGGCCGACCGACCGTGTCATACAAGGGTGGCGACCCCGGCTTCGTGCGCGTCGTCGACGAGAAGACGCTGGTGTTCCCCAGCTACGACGGCAACGGCATGTTCTATTCGGTCGGCAACATCGCGCAGAACGCCGAAGTCGGCCTGCTCTTCATCTCCTTCGAGAAGCCGCACCGCATCCGCGTGCAGGGCAGGGCGACCGTGTCGCGCGACGATCCGATGATGGCCTTCTACAACGAAGCCGATTTCATCGTCCGCGTCGAGCTGTCCGAGCTCTGGCAGAACTGTCCGCGCTACATCCACCGCTATCAGCGCGTCGACCGTTCGCGTTACGTGCCGCGTGCCGACTGCGAAACGCCGCTTGCCGAATGGAAGCGCATCGACCTCGTGCAGGACGTGCTCCCGCCGGCTGACGCGGCGCGTGCTCAGGCGGCTGGCACCGTGGGCATCGAGGAGTGGATGGACAAGGTGAAGTCAGGCCACCCGGAGGCCTGAGCCCGTTCCCGTTCGCGCCGGCTCAGCGCAGCAGGCGCGACGGGACGAGGCGGCGCAGCGGCCGGCCGGCGATTTCGCGGAAGCGCGGACTGTGCAGGCAGATGCCGCCGACCAGCCCGACGACGCAGCCGAGGACGGTGTCGAAGAAGCGCGCCAGAACCAGCGGGCCAGGCACGGTGTGGCCCAGTGTGGTGGCTTCGGCGAGCAGGATGGTGAGCGGCGTGATGAACACCACCGCGATGCCGTAGTGACGCACCACCATCGCCTCGATCACGAAGCTCAGCGCCATGACGCCCAGGCCCACGCTCCACGGGCCGAGCGGCAGCATCAGCATGCCCCAGGACAGCACCATGCCGACACCGGTGCCGAGCACCCGCTGCAGCTGCTTGTTCCACACCGCGCGCAGCGAGGCACCCTGGATCACGGCGAGGCAGCTCACCGGAACCCAGTACGGCTTTTCCAGCTGCAGCGCCTGGGCCAGCGCCAGCGAAATGCCGACGAACGCGCCGATTACCACCGAATCGAACACGACGAAGTCGAAGGTCGGCGCCGGCGGTGGGACCACCGGTTCCGGCGCACGACGGCGCAGCGCGTGCAGGCTGTAGGCGAAGCCAATCAGGCAGGCGAGCAGGCAACCCAGCGCGATCAGACCGACCCGCGCTGGCAGCGTTGCCGGTTCGACCGGCGTATAGACACCGATCGCGGCCGCCATGACGAAGAACAGGCTGCCTGGTGGCCCCACGCCATAGACGCGACACACCATGGTGACGACGATGGCGACGAAGGTCAGTACCGGAATCAGCAGCGGCGCCAGCGAGGGCGGCAACAGATGGCTCAGCGCGCCCAGCGCGTAACAGGCGACCATACCGAAGGCGCTCGCCATCAAGGACACCATGCGGTGTGACAGCGGCGTCGCAGGCAGATAGAGGAAGACCAGACCGCCCAGTGACGCGACCAGCCCGTCGGCCATGCGCCCGTAGTGGGCGCCGGCCAGCAGCGGCAGGCCGGAGGCCAGCGCGGCAGCGAACGGCATCGGCCATGCGCGGTCGCTGGCATGCAGCGTGGTCAGCTGACGAAATTCGTTGGCGAATGTCGCCTTGAGCCGGTCCCAGGCGCCCGTTGATGGCATGGACGGTCCTTCTGAATGCGGAGAAGACCGAAAGGGTAAATCGGTCGGCACCGGTAGCGGAGTGCCTGGGCGGGAACGCTCCCGGCACGCGGCGCAGTGGCCGCGCACGACCGCACCCGCACGGCTGGTGCCGTGCCTGTGATGGACTACAGGCGGAAACGCCCGGTCAGCTCATTCAGACTGCCGGCCAGCGACTGCAGGTGGGTGACCGAACTGGCGAGCGTATTCACGGCCGACTGGTTCTGTCCGGACATGCTGGCAATGTGCTCGACGTTGCCAGCGATATCGCTGGCGGCGCGGCTCTGCTGTTCCAGCGCCTGGTTGATGGCGCGCACCTCGTCGGCGGCAACCGTTACGGCGCGGTGCGCGACGGTGATGACGCCGGCGGCCGAATCGCTCGACGACTCGGCGACACCGACGGCGTTGCGCCCCTGCGTCAGCGCATCCGACAGGCCGGCGGCACGCTCCGACAGCGAGCGGGTGATGGTGTCGATCGCGGCGGCCGAGGTTCCTGATTTCTCGGCCAGCTTGCGCACCTCGTCGGCCACCACGGCGAAGCCACGACCCTGTTCGCCAGCGCGTGCCGCCTCGATCGCTGCGTTCAGCGCGAGCAGATTGGTCTGGTCGGCGATCTCGCGCACTTCGCGCGTCATTTCGGTGATCTGGCGGGCGTTCTCGACAAAGGCGTCGGCAGCGCCCGACACCTCGTTCATCACGCTTGCGGTGCGGCCGATCGAGCCGCGCAGTTCGGTCAGATGGGTCTGCGCCCGGGTCGACTGATCGAGCGACTCGTCGGCCTGCCGTGCCGCATTGCCGGCGTTGTCCGCCACCATTCGGATGGCGGCGGTCACGTCCTCGATCGACGACGCGGTCGAACTGGCCGCCTGGTTCTGCGCGCTCGACGCGGCGGCAACCCGCTGCGATTCGCTGCCGACCACACCTGACGCCTCGACCAGCGACTGTGCCGACTGCTTGAGCTGCAGCACCAGCGCGCCCAGATCCCTGCGGATGCGCTCGGCGCTCTGCGCGATCGCGCCCAGTTCGTCGCGTGTCGTGCAGGCGACCGGCTGATGGAAGTCGCCGCTGGCCAGCCGTTCGAGATCGGACGACAGCGTCTTCGCCGGGCCGATGATGGTGCGCTGCAGTGCCCACAGGAAGAGGCCGAAGGCGACGACGACGACGACCGCGAAGGCGGCGCCGGTCAGCATGAGCTTGTTCAGTGTGGCGGCGCGGATCGCCAGCGCCTCGGCGCGCGTGATGTCGCCGGTCAGCGTGTCGATGGCCGACCACTCGACGCCGAGGCCGACCACTGCGGCGACCAGCAGCGCCGCGGTGCCGCCGCCGCAAATGACCAGAAGCTTGTTGCGGATGCTGCGAGAGATGAAGTCCATGAGCGTTCCCGGCGGAAAATTGGTGTGCGGATCAACCCCCGGTTTAACGACCTGTTTTGCGCAAACTTGTGTCGATCGGACGGCGTTTCTGCGGACATTTGACCTAAATCAGTCCGGCGTGCCGTGCCGGCGCCGGCCGTCCGGGCGAACCGGCGGCTGTACATGCGGTCTGTCCCGCGTCGCGGCGCGTTCCAGTCGCCGCAGTCTGGGGAGTCATTCATGTATTGGCGCATCTTGCTCATGCTGGCCGCCGCCACAGCCACGCCCTTGAGGGCCGAGGACAGGCCGGCGCAGGCCGGAGATTTCATCGAGGTGTTTCAGGGCCTGTTCGGCGAGCACAGGGGCGAGCGCAAGGGCCACGCCAAGGGTGTCTGTGCGGTCGGCAGCTTCACCGGCAGCGCCGAAGCCGCCCGGATGTTCAGTGCGCCGCTGTTCTCGGGTACGCGCTGGCCCGCGCAGATCCGCTTCTCGATGGCCGGCGGCGACCCGGCGGTCGCCGACAACGCACGTTCGCCACGCGGGCTGGCCGCGCAGTTCGAGCTCGGCGACGGCCGCGTGCACAACATCGCCACGCTGAGCACACCGGTGTTCGGCGCGGCCACGCCGGAGAGCTTCCTCGGCCTGCTGCGCGCCTCGCTGCCCGGCCCGGACGGCCGGCCCGATCCCGACAGAGTGGCTGCCTACCGTGCGGCGCATCCGGACACGCTGCCGCAGTTCCGCTGGCTGCAGCAGAACCCGCCTCCGTGGAGCTACGCCAGCGCGCAGTACTTCGGACTGCATACCTTTCATTTCGCGACGGCAGAGGGCGAGCGCGCGGTGCGCTGGCGCCTTCAGCCGCGCGACGGCGTGCGCGGCCTCACCGATGACGAGCGCGGCGGCGCCCCGCGCGACTTCCTCGCCGCCCGGCTGGGCGAGCGGGTGGCTCGCGGTCCGGTCCTGTTCGACTGGATCGTCACGCTCGGTCAACCGGGCGACAGCGAGTCCGACCCCTCACTTGCCTGGCCGGAGGGACGCACCGAGCTGGTTGCGGGCACGCTGTCGGTTACGGCTGTCGGGGGCGACGCATGCACCGGTCTCAACTTCGACCCGAACGTGCTGAGCGAAGGCATTCGTCCCGGCGATGATCCGATCCTGAAAATGCGCTCGCCGGCCTACGCCATCTCCTTCGGCAAGCGTCTCGGCGGGCGCTGAAACGGCAGCTGCCGTACGTTCATTCAGTCGACAGGCGAGGTTCGCAGCGCACCTCGGTCAGCACCGAGTTGGCGATGAAGCACTGTTCGTGCGCCGCGTGGTGCAGCGCCGTCAGCTCGACAGCCGTCGGTGCGCCCTCTCCGCCGAAGTGCACCGACGGCCGCAGCGTCACCCGCGCGATATACATCCTGCCGTCGGCGTTGCGCGCAAGTTCGCCCTCGGCCGCATCCTCGTAACGATCCACGACCAGCCGTTTGAGCGCCGCCAGTTGCAGGAAGGTGAGCATGTGGCAGGCCGCCAGCGCGGCGACGAAAGCCTCTTCCGGATCGACCGCGTCCGCCGCGGAATAAGGCAGCGGCACCACATGCGGCGACGACGAACCGGCCACCTCGATGCCGCCGTCGAAGCGGATCAGGTGGCGGCGGCTGTAACGCTTGTCGATGAAGGGCTGGTCGTCGCGGGACCAGAGGATTTCGGCGGTGTGAAGTGACATGGCGGCGGTAGTCAGAAGCCGCAAAACTGTTCTTCGCAGGGAATGCCGTCGCCGTCGCCGTCCATCTTGGGATCAGGACAGTTCTGCAAGAAGTATCGCGCCTCCGCGCAGGACGTCATCTGGCTGCAGTGCTGACGGCCGTCACAGCGAAAGCTCTCGCTCGAGAGACGAACGGGAGTTGCGTCGACCACCTTCGCATTACGCGAAGGAAATCGCTGCGCGTACTCGTGGTAGATCACCCAGCCGAAACCGGCGATCAATGCGATCGAAATGAGCGTGCCGAGCAGCCCCGATCCGCTTCGTGTGGACTGTCGGGCGCTGTCGCGGCGTGTCGCCGCCACACGAACCGGGCGCTCGACCGCCGTTGCCCGCTTGCGTCCGCGTTCGTCGGTCGTGATGTCGAACAGCAAGGTTTCACCGACAGCCGGTCGTCGTCCATCGCGCGGAAAAGCGGAAACATGCACGAAGACCGGGTCGCCGCCGGAACGCGGTTCGATGAAGCCGAAGCCCCGGTCGTCCTGCCACTTCGTCAGTTTGCCTTCGATGCGATTCATGGCGGCTCTCGGGAGGGGCGATTGCAGATGAACGCATCATTATGAGCGTGGCCCACAGCGCCGGGAAGTGGCGTCCTGCCCGCTTGAGCGATATCGGGTCGACAAGACGGCCGCATGATCTCACTGCCAGCGGCAGCCGCGCTCGTAGATCAGCGGCTCGTCCACCAGCACCCCTTCGGCGACCGTGTCGTGCTGCATTGCGTCGATCAGCACCGGACGTCGCGGCGCACCGTCCATCCGTAGCAGGTAGCGGCCGCTGGCGGCCAGGTCGGCGTGCATCAGGTAGCACTTCAGGTGCTGCGGAAGGAAGGGGAAACCATAGGGCACGTCACTGAGCCACAGCACGCGCTCGCCGGGATGCAGCACATAGCTGAAGGCGCGGGCGCGGCTGGACACCTGCACGCCCGGCAGCAGCTTCTCGTCGACCGCGCGCAGCAGCACGGGGTGGTCGGTATCGATGTCCAGGCGCACTGCGCCGGTGTCCGCCAGTTCGGCACCGTCGACCGGCACGATACCGCGGGTCAGTGCGACGCAACCGTGCAGTGCGACGGTCAGTGTCAGCAGAACGAAGCGGTGGAATCGCATCGCCGGGTGTGCTCAGCCGCCGCGCTGACCAAGCAGCCCCAGCGTCTGGCCGTCCGGCCGCCCATCGTAGAAAGCCGCCAGCGCAGCGCGGAAGCAGGGCTGGTCCGGCGCCACCTCGGCGAACAGGGTCAGGCAGGAGCGGAACTTCAGCGCATCGACTTCGCCCAGGATGTCTTCCGGGCGCCGCCCGGCGTGGGCGAGGAGGGCGTCGACACACTCGACCAGTCGTGCCCCCAGCAGTGGATGCGCGATGTAGGCGACCGCTTCGCTGCGGTCGGCGATGCCGTATTCGCGTGCCATCGCGCTGCGGCCGAGATCGCGCAGCTGCGGCAGCACGTACCAGATCCAGTGCGTGCGTTTGCGGCCGTCACGCAGTTCCTGCAGCGCCTGCGCGTAGTCGCGTGCCTGGGCCTGGACGAAACGGTCGAGCGGATCGGTCGGGGCGGAAGGCATGTCGGCAATATCGCAGTGCTCGGGACGGACAGCATGACACGACCGGAGGCGGCGGACGACCGCCCGCCGCCGTCCGCGACTCCAGAAAATCCTGAGCCGGCGGGGGGCGAATTGCACTGGCTGGCCGGTGCCGCGCCGCTCTACGCTGCAGGCCTGATCTTCCCGGATGTGCCCTCATGTTCCGTATCGCCCCTGTTGCGCTGGCATTCGCCGGCGCGTTGTTCAGTGCGGTCTCGATCGCCGCATCGCCCTGGGCTGGCGACCTGGCCCCGATTGCCGCCGCCGACTGGAACCGCGCCCGCGCCGCGCACCTGCTCGAACGGGCCGGCTTCGGCGGAACGCCGGAAGACATCGACGCCTTCGCCCGCCTGACCCCGGCCCAGGCGGTGCGTCGCCTCGTGTATTTCGAGGGCGCGCCGGCCGTGGCACTGCCGCCGTTCGAGCATTCGGGGGTGTTCGAGGCGGGGCTGGACCCGTTTCCCGCCAGCCGTCCGGCCACCACCGACCTCGCGCGCGACAGCGGCGAGGCGCTTGGCGTAACGGTCAAGGCGGGCGGCAACCGGCGCATGCAGCCGGTGGTGAACAAGTTCTTCTACTGGCTGCGCGCGAGCAAGCTCGAAACCGACCGCGTCGCCTACTGGTGGGCGAACCGCATGCTCACGTCGCCGCGCCCGCTGCAGGAGAGGATGGCGCTGTTCTGGCACGGTCACTTCGCCACCAACGAAGACAAGGTGCGCGACTACCGCAAGATGCTGAACCAGCTGGAACTGTTCCAGAACCAGGGCCTGGGCAGTTTCCGCACGCTGATGATCGGCGTCGCGCAGGACCCGGCCATGCTCTCCTTCCTCGACGCCGCCGTGAACGTGAAGGGCGCGCCGAACGAGAACTTCGCGCGGGAGATCATGGAGCTATTCACGATGGGCGTCGGTCACTACAGCGAACACGACATCCGCGAGGCGGCGCGCGCCTTCACCGGCTGGAACTACCAGGGCGTCGCCTTCCACATCGACGCCGCAAAGCATGACGGCGGGCCGAAGGACGTGCTGGGCCGTCGCGGCAATTACGACGGCGTGCAGGTGATCGACATCATCCTCGACCAGCCGGTCACGCCGCGCTACCTCGCCAGCAAGCTGTACCGCCACTTCGTGCGCGAGGACATCGACCCGGCGCTGGCCGAGGAACTGGGCCGGCGGCTGAAGGCGGTCGATTACGACATCGCTGCCTTTCTCGAAATGCTGTTCATGTCGCGCGATTTCCATGCGCCCGAATCGGTGGCGACGCGCATCAAGGGGCCGGTCGAACTGGTGGTGTCCACCTACCGCAAGCTGGGTCTGACCGAAGTGCCCGGCGTGCCCGACTTCAACGAAACCACCGCCGCACTGGGCCAGCGCCTGATGCATCCGCCGACCGTGGCCGGCTGGGCCCAGGGTCGCAGCTGGATCACGCCGGGGCTGCTGCTCGAGCGCGGCAATTTCGCGCTCGACGTCGCGCTGCCCGACATCAACTACATCCCGGGCGATCGCTACCCCGGCGCACAGGCCGGCTACGAAATCCGCAACATCCACGAGCGCGTCCGCAGCGGCCTCGACCTGAGCACCGCCACCAAGCCCGGCGGCGCGGATGGCGGCGTCGACATGATGGCGACGTCGAGCATGAACGGCGACCGTGACGAGGACTTCAACACGCGTTACGGCAGCTACCGCGGCTGGCAGATGGCGGTCGAGCGCGTGAAACCGATTCCGCGCACGGTGGCCCGGCTGGATCTCGCCGGCATGGTGCTGAAGGCCGGCTGTCGCACGCCGGAAGAGGTCGTCACCTACATGGAAGGTCGCTTCCTGTCGGTGCCGCTGGACGGCGCCACGCGCAACAAGCTTGCGGCCTTCCTCGAAAAGGAACTGGGTACGCGCGACCTGCCGGCCGCAGCCAGTTACGCCGAAGATCCGCTGCGCCTGCTGCTGCACGTACTGCTGAGCCGTCCGGAATATCAACTGGGTTGAGGCGAGGGCAGGGCGGGCGCAGGGACTTCCCGGCGTCACCTTGCCGCTACGCTGGAGAAAGCACATGAACATCGATCAGAAACGCCGCCGCATCCTGAAGGCCTCCGCCGGGCTCATGGTCCCTGGCGTGTTCGGCACCATCGCGCGCGCGGCTGCCGCCGCCGAAGCGGAGGACCGCATCCTCGTCGTCTTCGAAATGTCCGGCGGCAACGACGGCCTGAACACCGTGGTGCCCTACGCCGATGACCGCTACTACCGGCTGCGGCCCAACATCGGCATCCGCCCGGACAAGCTGCGCAAGCTCGACGAACGCTTCGGCCTGAACCCGGGCATGGCCGGCTTCGAGCGGCTGTGGAAGGACGGCCAGCTGGCCATCGTGCATGGCTGTGGCTACGACAACCCGTCGTTCTCTCACTTCACGTCGATGGCCTACCTGCACACCGCCGCACCGAACAGCGGCGACGACTACGGCTGGGTCGGCCGGCTGGCCGACACCATGTCGCCCGCGCCGGTGCCGAACTACCTGCTCAACATCGACGCCACGCAGTCGCTCGCGGTGCGCAGCCGCATCCACACGCCGGTGGTGTTCGACGAGCCGGAGCGTTTCATGCGCAGCGCGCTGCACCCGACGCGCGCACTGCTCGACGACGTGAGTGTGGCGAGCACGGACAACCCGTCACGCCGTTTTCTCGAACAGGTGGCGGTGAGCGCGCGCGAATCGTCGCTGGCGGTGCGCGAGGCGTGGTCGAACTACAAGACCAACCAGGATTACGGCATCGCTCCGCTGGGTCTGCCCAAGGTGGCGGCCTGCATCGCCGCCGGTCTGCCGACGCGCCTGTATTACGTTGGCTACCGCAACAACGCCTTCGACACCCACGTGCAGCAGGCTGACATGCACCAGCGCCTGCTCACCTACACCTCGGACGCGATCAGCGGCTTCCTGCGCGACATGGAACGCCTGGGGCAGGCCGACCGCGTGAGCCTGCTCGTCTTTTCCGAGTTCGGCCGCCGGGTGCCGGAGAACACCAGCCTGGGCACTGATCACGGCACCGCCAACGTGATGTTCTTCGCCGGCAAACAGGTGAAGGGCGGCCACTACGGCACGCCGTCCGACCTCGGCGCGCTGGACGCCGGTGACAACCTCGTCCACACGACCGACTTCCGCTCGGTCTACGCCAGCGCTATCGACGGCTGGTTGAAGCTGGGCGCCGCCGACACGGTGCTCAAGGGGCGCTTCGCGCCGGTGCCGGCCTTCGGCTGAGCCGGCCCGGTCTTCCGGTGCGCTGCTTTCAGCGCTGCCGGTCGGCCGTGCTTCGCCGCCGGGTCGCCCACAGGCCGGCCACGCCGGCGCTTGCCAGCAACGCGGCGGTCGACGGTTCCGGCACCTCGTTGGTGGGCCGGAAGTCGAAAGTCGCGGCAAAGGCGAGGTCCTGCCCGGCCGTGAATCGCCACTGACCGGAGAGCAGCTCGTCGAGATCGCTTTCGGCATCCCAAGGAATGTTGTAAGCGCCGCCGCCCAGATCCGTATTCGCGGTAGCGAGGCGCAGGCGCGAATCGTCCGGGATGCGCAGTTCGAAGTTGGTGGCGAACAGGAACATCATGTAGGTGCTGCCCGCCGTCACCTCGGCGTCGATGTCGAAGGTATAGGTGTGGAAGTCCAGGCCTGCCGTCAGTGGCACCGTCACCGGCGCGCTCGAATAGAGCAGCGGGCCGACGATGAAGCGCGTGAACGGGTTGTACTGCACCAGATGTGCGGTGAATTCCACCGGGACGGCATTGGTGTTGCTGCCCTTCAGCGCGTCACTGAGCAGGAAGGTGAAGTCGAGCAGGCGGTTGCTGCCGGTCGGCGCCACCAGGAACTGCCCCCAGCCGGAGAAGCCGGACGAACCGAAGTCGCCGATGCTGCTGCTGCCGTCCCACGACGACAGCGTGCTCACGACGATGGGCGCAGCCAGCGCCGGCGTGCCGCCCGCGACACCGAGCAGCAATGACGCGATCAGAACGATTCTCTTCATGTGGTGATCTCCCGGTCAGAACGGTCCGCGACCGGCTGTTGCCCACGGGCGCAGCGCAGTCTGGCCGGAGGCGGCGCCCGCGATCACGCGGACGCGGCTTCCTGAGTGCGGCGCTCATTCTGTTCGGCTGGCTCGCCTCAACGCAATACGCATATGCGCGTAGTGCGCGCCGGAGGTGGCGGTGAGCTGGCTGGGCGTTCAGCGTGCGTCCGGTTCGCTCCGGTTCGACGTCATGTAGGCAATCAGCGCCATGCGCATCGCCTCTTCGACCGACATGTCGACCTTGGTCACCCAGGCGCGCGGCACGAACACGGTGTAGCCGCCGATCATGTAGCCCATGGGCAGGTACACCGCGACCTGGTCCTCCAGTTCCGACAATCCGGCCGGCAGTCCGTCCATCGACTGTCGCGTCACCAGGCCGACGATGCCCATCTCGTTGCCCGGCATGCGCAGCAGCACCACCTGCTGGGCGGATTCACCGGTGTGCGGCGCGAAGTAGTCGGCGAAGTTCTTCAGCGACGAATAGATGCTCTTGACCACCGGCAGATTGGTGAAAGGCAGTTCGACCAGCGACAGCAGGCGCCCGGTCTCCGGTCGCGACACCAGCATGCCCAGGCCCACGATGAGCACGGCGCTCAGCGCGATCCCCAGGCCGGGCAGATAGAAGTCGCCGGTGATTGGCCGCACCATCATCATCGCCAGACTTTCGGTCCAGGTGACGAACAGCACCAGCACATAGACGGTCAGCGCCAGCGGCAGGAAGGTGATCAGGCCGCGGAAGAAGTACTGGTAGAGGCGATGCTTGTTCATGGCGGGGCGGTCGGGAAGGAGGCGCCCGGAGCATACCGTGTGCCGCAGGCGCATGTCGGTCCGGCCGCGCCCTTCGTAGGAGCGGTCCTCTGACCGCGACAGGGCTGTTGATCCCGCGCCGTCTGATGCTCAACCGCCGCAGTCGGGGTCAGAAGACCCCTCCCACAGAACTCCGGCTCCAGCCGTGGATCGGGCGCCATCCCTGTAGATACTGTTATCCGAGTCAAGCACCGTGAGCGGTTGGGTCGAAAGG
>NZ_JADMJL010000069.1 GCF_018780585.1 Methyloversatilis discipulorum
CACCCTGCACGAAATCAAAAGCCGCCAGTGCCGCATCCAGCGCCTCAAGCTCGCCAGCGGCACCCCCGCCATGCACCGCCTGCAGCCGCGCATGCACATCCAGCGCCTGCATGTCGGAGTTCCTGAGCAAATCATGCAGCTCCTGCAGGTCCGCCAGCAGCGCCGCCTGGTTAGGCGGCTGCGTCGTGGCGCGGCTGTTGGCGCCGACAGCGTCCGCCGGTCTCGGCCTCGCCAGCACGTCGGGTGCCAGACTCTGGGCGACCTGCCCCATCAGTTGCGTGGTGCGGGCCAGCGCCTGGCGCAAATCCGCTCTGAGCGCGTCATGCGCAAAGCCCGCATCGGCCAGCTTCACCTGGCTCTCCGCCGCTTTGGCCAGTTCGGCCATCTGGCTTGCCCCAACCGTGGCCGACAGGCCTTTGAGGGTGTGCAGCAAGCGGCCCGCCCCGCCGAGGTCACCGGCGTGCAGCAGCGTATCGAGCTGCTCGGCCATGGTGGCGATCTCGCCCAGGTAGGACTGCAGGATGCGCAGGTACAAGGCGCGGTTGTGGCCCAGGCGGGCCAGGGCGGCGTCCACATCGCGGGCGTGATCGCTCTGGAGCCGTTCAGCCGGGGCCGCCGGCCCAGCCGAGGGCGGGGTGGGCGCCCGGGCGCGCCCGGTGTAGTGCAGCAGCACCTCAATCAGGTGCGGCAGGTCAAAGGGCTTGCCCACGTGGTCGTTCATGCCGGCGGCCAGACATTCTTCCCGGTCCGAGGCCATGGCGTTGGCGGTCATGGCGATCACGGGCAGCTGGGTCAGGCCCAGGCCGTGGCGAATCGCCTGGGTGGCGGCGTAGCCGTCCATCACCGGCATCTGCAGGTCCATCAGCACGGCATCAAACGGGGGCTGGGCCCGGGCGATGGCCTGTACGCCCAGTTGCCCGTTGTCGGCCAGCTCGACGATGGCGCCCTCGTTGCCGAGCAGTTCCTGGGCGACTTGCTGGTTGATCAGGTTGTCCTCGACCACCAGCAGGCGCAGCCCGTCCAGGCGTGCGCCCTGCTCGGTGCGGGTGCGCTCTCGGGTGCGCAGGTTGCTGTGGCCGGCCTGGGCATCGGCGACGGCGTCAAACAGCATGCTGGCGGTGATGGGCTTGACCAGGAAGGCGTTCAGGCGGGCCTGCTCCTGGGCGCTGCGCTCAGAGAGCATTTCCCGGCCATGGGCGGTGACCATGACGGTGATGGGGGCCGGGGTCTGGGTCGGGGGTGCCAGCTGGCGCAGGCCTTCTATGGTTTGCCAGCCGTCCAGGCCGGGCATCTGCCAGTCCATGAAGATGGCCTGGTAGGCGGGCTGGGCGCTGTCCAGGCGGGCCCGCACCAGGGCCAGGGCCTGCTCGCCGCTGGCGGCGGCGTCGACCTGCCAGCCCCAGGAGCGGGCCATCGCCACCAGCAGCTCGCGGGCGATGGGGTTGTCGTCCACCACCAGCACGCGCAAGGGGCCGGGCAGGCGTTCGGTGACGGGTTCGGGCTGCAGGGCCTGGGCCGGGGCGACTTGCAGGCGGATGCTGAAGTAGAAGTTGCTGCCCTGGCCCAGCACGCTGTGCAGGGCCAGCTCGCCGCCCATGAGGGCGACCAGGCGTTTGGAGATGGACAGGCCCAGCCCGGTGCCGCCAAAGCGGCGCGTGGTGGAGGCTTCGGCCTGGGAGAAGCCGTCAAAGATGTGCTGCTGGTTCTCGGGGGCGATGCCGATGCCGCTGTCGCGCACGCTGAACTGCAGGGTGGTGTGGCTCTCGTTTTGCGCCAGGACCTTGAGCTGGAGGACGACTTCGCCCTTTTCGGTGAATTTGATGGCGTTGCCGCTGAGGTTGATGAGGACTTGCTGCAGGCGCAGGGCGTCGCCCACCAGGGTGGGGGGGATGGCCGGGTCGATGTCAAACAGGATTTCCACCGGCTTTTGCCCGACGTTGGCCGACAGGATGACGGAGAGGTCGCGCAGCAGGCGGTCCACGCGAAAGGGCTGGGGGTCGAGTTCCATCTTGCCGGCGTCGATCTTGGAGAAGTCCAGGATGTCGTTGAGCAGGCCCAGCAGGGATTTGGCCGCACCTTCGGTCTTGCTGGTGTAGTCGAGCTGGCGCGCATTGAGGTCGGTGTTTTGCAGCAGCTTGAGCATGCCCAGGATGGCGTTCATGGGCGTGCGGATCTCGTGGCTCATGTTGGCAAGGAACTGGCCTTTGG
>NZ_JADMJL010000060.1 GCF_018780585.1 Methyloversatilis discipulorum
GACTATGTCCCGAGACAGCACGAAAACGCTTGCGCCGGAACATAGAATCTCCCACTGAAGCCTTGCGCGGGCGCGCACAGGACGCTCTCTTGTGGGAGCGAGCTTGCTCGCGACGCAGCCGTGGGTGAGTCACCGTCTGTCGCCCTGTCTGCGCCTGCTTCCGGGACGAGAGCCTTTTTGCGCCGCACAAACCGAGGGCGAAATACGCCCCGCGGCGGTGCGGATGCGACGCTTTGCTGCCGTTGCGACACGCTTTGCCCGATACTTATGCGTCGGCCGGGTGCGCATGAGCTGCGTCAAGTTGCAGGAGTGCGGCGGCCGGCATACTCCGTGACGCATCGGGCAGGGCTGCAGTGGCCTTGCCGCGCGCGTCGGTGATCGATCCGGACAGACCGACCGACATGAACGACAGCCACGCCATCATCGAATCCCGCCGCTACACCACCCGTGCCGTACCGCTGAGCCGACCGCTGGACTGGCTGGTCGCCGGCTGTCGCGACTTCCTGCGCTGTCCGGGGCCCGGTCTGCTGCATGGCGCGGCCGTCGCGGTGTTCGGTGCGCTGCTGTGCTGGCAGATTCCCGACAAGTTCTGGCTGCTCAATGGCGCCTTCACCGGTTTCATGCTGGTCGCGCCGGTGGTGGCGACCGGTCTGTACGCGATCAGTCGCGCGCTGGAGCGCGGTCAACCGGCGGGGCTGATGACGGCCGTGCATGCGTGGAAGCCGCGCGACAGCCGCATGGTGGTGTTCGGACTGCTGCTGGCGCTGGCCGGTACCGGCTGGGTGATGACCTCGGCTGCCCTGATATGGGCCTGTGCGCCGGCGCCGGTGGCCACGCCCGAGGATTTCCTGCGCCTGGTCGTGCTGGCGGAACAGGGCTGGCTGTTCGAGGCCTGGCTGGCGCTGGGCGGCCTGCTCGCCGCGCCGGTGTTCGCGTCCAGCGTGGTGGCGATTCCGCTGCTGCTCGATCGCGACATCGGGGTACTTGGCGCGGTGCTCACCAGCTGGCGCGTGGTGATGGAGAACCCAGCGCCGCTGGCGCTGTGGGGCGTGGCGATCGCCGGATTCACGCTGTTCGGCATGGCGACCGGGCTGGTCGGCATGCTGGTGGTGGTGCCGCTGCTGGGTCACGCCAGCTGGCACGCCTATCGCGATCTGGTGCGCGCCGCCTGAGCGCGCACCGATCTACTCATTGAATATTGCGGGAGCAGGTTTCACACATGGGCGGCATCACTGAAGAGCAATTTGCCGAGTTCGGGCTCACCTTCGGCGTCGCCGCCTTCATGCTCTACATGCTGTTCATCCTGCTGCAGCTCGCGCGCGAGTCGAAGGCCGGTCGCTTCGGCACCTTCGTCATCCTGATCGGCCTCGGCCTCGGCATGATGGGTTTCGTTGCCAAAGGCGTGATCAAGTGGATGCTCGGCGGCTGATCAGGCGCCCGTCGCGCAGACCCTCTCCCGTACCGTCGCGCGCATCGTGCGCGCCAGCGACTGCAGCGATCCGCCGGCGCGATAGTTGAAGCTCACGTGCAGCGTGTCGCCGGCTCGCGCCTCGACCGGCGTCGTCAGCGGCAGCACCAGGTAGTCGTTCAGCCAGTCCTGCGTCCGCCCCTGCGTACCGAGCAGCGCCAGGATGTTCTTGGTGATGAAGCGCAGCGCATTGACCGTACCGTCGGCAGTGATGGCGATGTCGCCCTTCCAGGCGATGTCGCGGCTGCAGGTCTGGTCGAAGTCCATCACGCCGTAGACCACCGGTGCGGCCAGCTCGGTTGCGCCCGGGTGTTCGGCGCCGACGCGCTGGAACTGGATGATGGGGGCGTTGAAGCCGTAGAAATCGAACACCTGGTGCAGCGGCTGCACCGCCATCAGCGCGGCAGTCGGCAGGAAGATCGGAAGGCGGTCGCCGAAGCGGGCGCGGTAGCGCGCCTTGAAGGCTTCGATCACGTCGACCTGTTTCTCGCGCAGCATGCCGACGTGGATCATTTCGCAGATGACCACGTCCACCGGTTCCGGCGGCAGGTATTCGAAAGCGTCGGCGTGCACCACCTCGACCTTGTGACCATGCGCGTTCATCGCCAGCAGCCGGCGCGATTCGGCCACCATGTCCGGGTTGAATTCGACGCAGTACACCTTGCTCGCGTGCGCTGCGGCGAAGCAGGACAGCACGCCGGTGCCGCCGCCCAGTTCGAGCACGCGGGCGCCCTTGAACACGACTGCATCGATGGCCGCCTTGAAATTGCTCATGCGGTTGGTGTCGAGCAGCATGTTGTGGTGGTAGTGCAGGGGAATGAACTGTCCAAGATGGCTGGGCTCGTCGTCGGCGTCGCTCATCGGCAGGCTGGCGCCGGGCGCGGCCGGGCTACCGAGGTGGGCTGCGGTTTCCATCCGTGACATGGTTCTTCCTCTCGTGTGGTCGGTTAATGTTTGCCGCGCGCTGCCGGCAACTTCTGCCTTGAACATCCCGTTATTGCCGTTTGAACCGCCTTGCGGCGATCGCGCGAGGTTCATGGCAGCTTTCGTGCCAGACTTCGGCGAGAACTGAACAACGGATGCCGCGGATGAACGGGTCGAAGGAGCAGGCCGGGCTGAACGAAGCGGAGGTGGCTGCGCGCCGCACGCAGGACGGCTGGAACGAGATCGCCGCCGAGAAGCCGCACACGCTGATCGCCACGGTCTTGGAGGTGGTGCGGGAGCCGATGTTCCTGCTGCTGCTGGGCGCCGGCGCCATCTATCTGCTGATGGGCGACGCGCACGAAGCGCTGGTGCTGCTCGGCTTCGTCGTGCTCATCATCGGCGTCACGGTCTTTCAGGAACGGCGCACCGAGCACGCGCTGGCTGCGCTGCGCGACCTGTCGAGTCCGCGCGCGCTGGTGATGCGCGACGGCGCAGTAAAGCGCATCGCCGGGCGCGAGGTGGTGCGCGGCGATCTGCTGCTGCTGACCGAGGGCGACCGCGTGCCGGCCGATGGCGTGCTGCTGAGCGCCAACGATCTGGCGGTCGATGAATCCATGCTGACCGGAGAATCGGTGCCGGTCGGCAAACTGCCGGTCGACGGTGGCGAACCGCTGCGCGTGTTCTCCGGCACGCTGGTCGTGCGCGGTCGCGGCACGGTCGAGGTGACGGCAATCGGCGAGGCCACCGAGCTGGGGCGCATCGGCAAGTCGCTGGCGGACACCGTCAGCGGTGTCTCGCCACTGCAGCGCGAACTCGGGCTGCTGGCGCGCCGGCTGGCGGTGATCGGCATCGTGCTGTGCGCGCTGCTCGCCGTGTCCTACGCGACGCTGCGCGGCGGCTGGCTCGACGGCGTGCTGTATGGCATCACGCTGGCGATGAGCATCCTGCCGCAGGAATTTCCGGTCATCCTGATCGTGTTCCTCGCCTTCGGCGCACGCCGCATCGCCGCCCGACGCGTGCTGACGCGCCGGCTGTCGGCGATCGAAACGCTGGGCCAGACCACCGTGCTGTGTACCGACAAGACGGGCACGCTCACCCGCAACCGGATGGAAGTCGCCGCGCTTGCTGTCGATGGTGAGGTGCTGGCGCTGGATGGCGGCGCACGCCTGGAGGAACTGCCTGAAACCTATCACCGCCTGCTTGAATACGCGGTGCTGGCGAGCGAGGCCGATCCGCACGATCCGATGGAGCAGGCCTTCCTGCGGCTGGCCGGCGACTATCTGGCGAACACCGAACACCTGCATCCTGACTGGGCGCTGGCCCGCGAATACGAACTGTCGCCCGACCTGCTGGCGATGACCCACCTGTGGCAGGCGCCGGATCGGCGCGATGGCGAGGTGGCCGCCAAGGGTGCGCCCGAGGCCATCATCGACCTTTGCCATCTGTCGGCGGATGCCGCCGCGCTGGTGATGGCGCGCGCCGGCGATCTGGCCGACCGTGGCCTGCGCGTGCTGGCGGTGGCTCATGCGGCGCACCCGCAAGGCGCCGGCGTGCCGGACATCCAGCACGATTTCGAATTCCGCTTCATCGGCCTGATCGGGCTGGCCGATCCGCTGCGCCCGGAGGTGCCGGCGGCGGTCGCCGAGTGCCGCGCGGCCGGTGTGCGTGTGGTCATGATTACCGGCGATCATCCGCGCACCGCCGGCGCGATCGCGGCACAGGCCGGCATCGACGGCGGGCGTGTGCTGACCGGCCCGGATCTGGCGGCGATGGACGAGGGGACATTCGCCGAGGCGGTCGCCGGCTGCTGCGTGTTCGCGCGCGTCAGCCCGCAGCAGAAGCTGGCCATCGTCGAGGCATTGAAGGCGCGCGGCGACATCGTCGCCATGACCGGCGACGGCGTGAATGACGCACCGGCGCTGAAATCCGCGCATATCGGCATCGCCATGGGCAAGCGCGGCACCGACGTCGCGCGCGAGGCGGCCGCGCTGGTACTGGTGGAGGATGACTTTGCCGCCATTGTCGACGCGATACGGCTGGGCCGGCGCATCTTCCGCAACCTGCGCCACGCGATGACCTACACGCTCGCGGTGCACGTGCCCATCATCGCGCTGGTGGCCGCGCCGGTGCTCTTCGGCTGGCCGGTACTGCTGGCGCCGGTGCACATCGCCTTCCTCGAGCTGGTGATCGACCCGACCTGTTCCATCGTGTTCGAGGCGGACGAGGCCGGCGACGCACTGATGCGCGAGCCGCCGCGACCGCGCGGCGCCGTGTTGCTGCCACCCTCGCGCATTGCGACCAGCCTGCTCTACGGCGCCATCGTGTCGGCCGCGCTGGTGGCATTCGATGTCTGGGCACTCGATGCCGGCTTCGCGGCCGACGAGGTCCGCACGCTGGTGTTCGTCGCGCTGGTGGCGAGCGGCATCGCGCTCATCTTCACCGCCCGCGCGTCGGCCGCCGACCCGAGTGGGCTCGGGCACGGCACCGCGGTCGCGCGCTGGGTGATCGGCGGCACGCTGCTCGCGCTGCTGCTGGTCACCACGGTGCCCTGGCTGGCGGCACAGTTCTCCTTTGCCGTGGTCGCGCCCGCAGCGTGGCTGAGCGCCTGCGCGCTCGGACTGGCAACGCTGCTGCCGCTGCTCGCCGCACGTGGGCTTCTGCACGCGCGTGCGGTGGCATGACCGCGGGCATCCGCCGGACGAAAAAAATGCCCGACCAGCGGTCGGGCATCAAGGACATGCGTGTGACAGGGTCGTGCAGTAATCAGGCGCGACGGCGTGCAGCCATGCCGATCAGGCCGAGGCCGGCCAGCAGCATCGCGTAGGTTTCGGGTTCCGGCACCGGGGCGGCGACCGCCAGATTGTCGAGCACCACGCCATTGCCCTTGAACGAGATCGAGCGGATGTCGGCCACGTCGCGCGTGATGCCGACGAACTGACCTTCGTTGTAGCCGAGCTCGTCGGTATCGATCGCCAGCGTGTAAGTTTCGATGATCTGGTTATTGTCGCCGTAGGCGGACACCACGACCGAGAACGGGAAGAAGTCGGCTGCAAAATGATTCAGCAGCGCGCCGGCACCCGACGTCAGTTCGGCAAAGGTGAAGCGCAGTTCGCCGATGGCACCGCCTGCAACGAAGGGCGTGTCGGCGCCCCAGATGCCATTGCTGCCGAGGTCACGGATGAAGGCACCCAGTTCCGATCCTTCGTCGCCGGTGAAGATGACGCCGGGGGCGACCGTTTCGGGACCGGTGGTCAGGAAGCCGTCGTAGTCGTTGAAGTCGACAACGATGGCGTTGCTGATGTCGGCAGCGTCATTGGTCAGCGCGGCGTGGGCCGGCAGTGCGGCGGCGAAGGCCAGCGCCAGAGCGGCGAGTTTCAGTTTCATGATGAATCCTTTGCGGAGGTTTCGTTGATGGAGGCGACGCTACGCCGCCTCCATGACGCCGATGTGAAGACGGTCAGGTACCGATCACGCCGCCGTCGTCCTTGGTGATGACGACCGTGGCCGAGCGCGGCTTGGCGACGCCGTTGGCGCTCTGCGTGGTCGGGCCGTTGAAGCCGCTGTCCGGCCAGGTGCTGCGCGAGGTGAAGCTGCCGCTCCAGCCTTCGCCCGGGTGCTGGATGTTGACGAACATCGTCTTGTTGTCCGGCGTGGTGACCACACCGGTCACTTCGCAGCGGATCGGGCTGGTCAGGAAGCGGGTGATCTGGCGGGTGGCCGGGTCGGCGCAGAACATCGCGTTGCCGCCGATGTTGGCGTAGTTGCCGGTGGCGTCGCCGGCCTGGTCGGTCTGGATCCACAGGCGACCGTCGGAATCGAACCACAGGCCGTCCGGCGAGCCCAGGTCGTCACCGATGATGTTGCCCTGACGCTGCGGATTGGCGCTCAGCTTGTCGCCGCACTCGACGAAGATTTCCCACTGGAAGCCGGTGGCGCGCACGTCGCCGCCGTTCTCGTTGAAGCGGATGATGTGGCCGTACACGTTCTGCGGACGCGGGTTCGCGGCGTCGGTCGTGCTGCGGCCGCTGTTGTTGGTCAGCGTGAAATAGACCTCGCGCGTGGTCGGATGCACGGCGACCCATTCCGGACGGTCCATCTTGGTCGCACCGACGACGTCGCCGGCCTGACGGCACATGATGACCACGTCGCCCTGGTTGTTGAAGCCGTTGGCCGGCGTCAGGCCGTTCTGGCCGAACACCAGCGGCAGCCACTGACCCGTACCGTCGGCGTTGAACTTCGCCACGTACAGCGTGCCGTGGTCCAGCATGTCGCGGTTGGCGGCACGGTTCTTCGTGTTCAGCTTGTTGGCGCAGACGAACTTGTAGACGTAGTCGTTCGCTTCGTCGTCGCCCATGTAGAAGGCGACGCTGTTGTCGCTGCCGACCGCGGCGATGGCCGACTCGTGCTTGAAGCGGCCCAGCGCGGTGCGCTTGACCGGCACCGAGTTCGGGTTCCACGGGTCGATCTCGACGATCCAGCCGTGACGGTTCGGTTCGTTCGGGTTGTCGCGGAAGTCGAAGCGCGCGTCGGCTTCGTGCCAGCGGTAGCCGAAGCCGGCCTGGCTCATGCCGTAGCGGGTTTCGTGCGCGGTGCGCGGCTGTGCGGCCAGCTTGGCGGCCGTGGTGCCGAAATAGCCGTTGAAGTTCTCTTCGCAGGTGAGGTAGGTGCCCCAGGGCGTGTAGCCGTGTGCGCAGTTGTTCAGCGTGCCGAGCACGGTGGTGCCCGTCGGGTCGGCGGCGGTCTTGACCATGGCGTGACCGGCGGCCGGGCCGCTGAGCTTACAGGGCGTGGCACCGGTAACGCGGCGGGCGAAGGCGCTCGGACGTTGCACCTTGAACTCACCGCCGATCTTGCGTGCTTCGATCACGCTGACGCCGTGAGCGGCGAGCTGCGCATCGACCATCGGCTTGGTGATTACGTCGGTGGCGTAGGTCAGCGTGTTGCAGACCAGGCCCGGATCGACGTATTCGTGGTTCGACACCAGCAGACCGCGGTCGTTGGCGATGCCGCCGGCACCGGCCGCCGGGAAGGGGAAGAAGTGCATGCCGTCGTTGTGCGCGCCCCAGGTCGTCAGCTGGCGCTCGGCGGTCATCGCGGTGGCGGGATCCCAGTGCGTGTTGGCGTGCGGGCCGGTCTTGCCGATCGCGTCGCCCCAGGCGATGAATACCTTGGCGGTGTATCCGGCCGGCACGGTGATGCCGTCGGTCATCGGTGCCACGTTGGCCGGCACGCCGGTGAAACCGATGCCACCATTGGTCGGGGACGGGCTCGGCACATAGCCGGCAGCCAGCGCTTCGAGGCTGAAGCCGCCCATCGAGGCCAGCACGGCGGTGCCGATCGAGCCCTTCATGAAGTTGCGGCGGCCGTTGAATTCGGCGATCACGTCGCGAATGGTTTCATTCGACGACGGGTTGATCGACTCGGTGTTGTCGGGGTGGAACTGGGAAGACATGAAGACTCCTCGCTGACGTGTTCGTGGGGGAAGTCCACGACGGCGCAGCACGCGCCGGTCGGACGCGCGAAGTCTGGGATGCGTGTTTGACAGGGAAAAGAATGACAGCGGTCTGGCGATAGTCCGTTCGGACTATCGCCAGCCGGGGCGCCCGGCGGCCGCCGGGCGTGGGCAGATCAGGTGAGGGAGCTCAGCGCGAGGTCGTAGGCGCCCGCCAGTTCGGCTTCGCTGCCGGCTTCCATGCGCAGGTTGCGCACCAGGCCGTCCTTCAGGCCGTAGATCCAGCCGTGCACACGCACGTCCTGGCCGCGCGCCCAGGCTTCGCGGACGACCGTCGTTTCGCAGACGTTCATCGCCTGCTCGATCACGTTCAGCTCGCACAGCCGGTCTTCCTGCAGTTCGCCGGCGCCGACCGCTTCGAGCAGACCGCGGTGCTTGTTGCGCACGTCCTGCACGTTGCGCAGCCAGTTGTCGATCAGACCGAAACGCATGTCGTGCAGTGCGGCGCGCACGCCGCCGCAGCCGTAGTGACCGACCACCAGGATGTGCTTCACCTTGAGCACATCGACGGCGTACTGCATGACCGACAGACAGTTCAGGTCGGTCTGCACCACCACGTTGGCGACATTGCGGTGTACGAACACTTCACCCGGAATCAGACCGACGATCTGGTTGGCCGGCACCCGGCTGTCGGAACAGCCTATCCACAGATATTCAGGCGCCTGCAGCGTGGCCAGCCGCTCGAAGAACTGCGGGTCGTCGGCACGCATGCGTTCGGCCCAGCGGCGGTTTGCTTCGAATAGTTGATCAGTTTTCTTCAGTGTCATGGTGTCCTCGCATCAGGCGGGATTATATCTTTCCCGCCCTCGCGAGGCGCCATCAGCCGCCGCGACGGATCACGGCGGATCACTGTGCTGCGCGGCGGGATCAGCCGGCGGTGACAACGAGCCGGTTGTCGATGCCGGTCACGCCCTTGACCGAGGCCGCCAGTTCGGCGGCACGGGCGCGCGCCGCTTCGGTCGGCGCCGGGCCGCTCAGCGTCACCTTACCGTCGGTGGTATCGACGTCGATCTTAAGAGCGCTCAGATCGGGGTCGCCGGCGAGGCGCGCGGCGACGTTGGCCGTGATCGTCGCGTCGTCAATCTTTTCCCCCATGCGCTCGGCGGCTGCCTCGACGGAGGTTTTGGCGTCGGCCGCCGCGGCTTCGGCCCGGGCCTGCGCGTTGTCGAGCGAGCCTTCGGCCTTGGCGCCCATTTCGTCAGCCTTCTTCTCGGTCTGCGAGATGGCGGAATCGAGCTTCTGGCCGACGGTCGCGTTGTCGGTGGATTCGCCGCAGGCGGCCAGCGTCAGCGCCAGTGCAGTGGCGGTGGCCAGGCGGACGGCAGGCTTCAGCAGCGTGGATCGGGTGGCGGTAATCTGCATGGCAGTTCTCCTGTTGCGATGAAGAGGATGGCGTTCAGCCATGACGAAACTCTAGTTGCTCGTGACGCGCCGGCCTGTCGGTGACGTGGTCGGGTGCTGTAGGACGATGCGGACTGCGCCCGCTGACCCAGGCAGCCGGCGCTGTGGTCAAATCGCGGCTGTCCAAACGCCAGAACGCCGACATGAGCGCCGTCCGCTACCGCATCACGCCCATCCATCCCGAAGCCCATCTGTTCGAGGTCGAACTCGACATCGACAAGCCGGCGGCCGACGGCCAGCTGCTGTCATTGCCGGCCTGGATACCCGGCAGCTACATGATCCGCGAGTTCGCCCGCCACATCGTGCGCATCGACGCGCGCGACGGCGTGCGCGCGGTGCCGCTGACCAAGCTGGACAAGCACACCTGGCGTGCCGCACCGTGCGACGGCGCGCTGCGCGTGCGCTACGAGGTGTATGCGTGGGACCTGTCGGTGCGCGCCGCTCACCTCGACACGACGCACGGTTTCTTCAACGGCAGCAGCGTGTTCCTGATGGTGCATGGCTGCGAACAGCAGCCCTGCGAGATCGACATCCGTCCGCCGGCCGGTCGCGCCTACAAGGAATGGCGCGTCGCGACGACGCTGCCCGAGGCCGGCGGCCGCAGCGGCGCCAAGCGTCACGGATTCGGCGTGTACCGGGCGGCGAACTACGACGAATTGATCGACCACCCGGTCGAGATGGGCAGCTTCGCGCTGTACGAATTCAAGGCCTGCGGCGTGCCGCACGAGGTGGTGGTGACCGGCCGGCACGACATCGACGCCGCACGGCTGTGCGCCGACCTGAAGCGTGTCTGCGAGTGGCAGATCCGGCTGTTCGGCGAACCGGCGCCCTTCGAGCGCTATGTCTTCCTCGTGATCGCGGTCGGCGACGGCTACGGCGGACTCGAGCACCGCTCCAGCACCGCGCTGCTGTGTTCGCGCAACGACCTGCCGGCGCCCGGCGCCGCCGCGATGAGCGATGCCTACCGCGGCTTCCTCGGTCTGTGCAGCCACGAGTACTTCCATTCGTGGAACGTGAAACGCATCAAGCCAGCCGCCTTCGTGCCCTACGACCTCAGGGTCGAGAACTACACGCGGCTGCTGTGGGCTTTCGAAGGTTTCACTTCCTACTACGACGATCTGGCGCTGGTGCGCTCTGGCGTCATCACGCAGGACGACTACCTGAAGCTGCTCGGCAAGACCGTGACCCAGGTGATGCGCGGCAGCGGCCGGCTCAAGCAGAGCGTGGCCGACTCGTCCTTCGATGCCTGGATCAAGTACTACCGCCAGGACGAGAACGCGCCGAACGCCATCGTCAGTTACTACGCCAAGGGCGCGCTGGTGGCGCTGGCGCTCGACCTCACGCTGCGCAGCAAGAGCCGCGGCGCGGTGTCGCTGGACGACGTGATGCGCAAGCTCTGGGCCGACCACGGACAGAACGGGCAGGGCGTACCGGAAGACGGCATACGCCGCGCCGCCGAAGCGGTCAGCGGCCTCAAGCTCAAGCGCTTCTTCGACGAGGCGACCGAGGGCACGGATGATCTGCCGCTGGACAGGCTGCTGCACGCGGTGGGTCTCGACCTCGCGTTCGAAGCCGCCGGCAGCACGCCGGTGCTCGGCGTGAAGACCGCCAACGACGGCGACAACGTGAAGCTCACCCAGGTGCTGGACCACGGTGCCGCCCAGCGCGCAGGTCTTTCGGCCGGCGACGTGCTGGTCGCGCTGGACAATCTGCGCATCACCGCCGGTTCACTCGACACCCTGCTCAAGCGGCGCAACGCGGGCGACGAGGTGAAGATCCACGCCTTCCGGCGCGACGAACTGATGAAGTTCCGCGTGCGACTCGACGCGCCGCCGGCCGATCAGGCGAAGATCGGCCCCGCGGTACGCGCCAGTGCGGCGGCGAAGGAACTGCTGAAGCAGTGGCTGGGACGCGGTTGAGGCGCCGCCCACCGGGGAAATACGTCAAACCTGTGATCTGAGCCTGCGCCAAGGTCTTGTGGGAGGGGTCTTCTGACCCCGACAGCGGCCGGTATCGAAGCCGCGTACAGCAGCGGCCGCGTCGCGGCATAAGCTGCCCCCCACAGGGTTGCGCCTGACCGGCGGCCGGGTCCCTGTGGGAGATTCTATGTTCCGGCGCAAGCGTTTTCGTGCTGTTTCGGGACATAG
>NZ_JADMJL010000017.1:0-81044 GCF_018780585.1 Methyloversatilis discipulorum
CGCCGGACTGTTAATCCGTAGGTCCCTGGTTCGAGCCCAGGTCGGGGAGCCAAGACACAAAAGGCCCGCAGCGATGCGGGCCGTTTTCATTTATGCCGCTGGTGGGGCGAATATTAGACGGTTGTCTAATATTTTCCGGTTCCCCCGCCCCGCCCTCACCGCCGGATCGCGATGTCCCGCAGCGTGCGGCACAGCCCCATGAGCATGACGGCGATCGCACGCCACGCGCTGCGATCTTCCCTCAGCGCGGCGATCTTGTCGCGCAGCCGCGCGCACTCAGGGCACGGCTGCGGCCTGCTCATCGATCCAGTGCTGGAGCCAGACGCATTGCAGTGTCGCCGCCTGACAACGCTCTGTCAGCGAGCCCGGAGCTTCGGTGGCTGCATCTCCACCGGGATCAGGTCCAGCGTCGGCAGCGGCTGCATCAGCTCGGCTGGCGGTCGGGGCATCGGCGGGCACTGCACTGCCACCGGCACGTGCTGAACCGGCGGTGAGGCGCAGGCGGTCAGCAGCGTGCAGAGCGCGCAAGCGATCGACAACGACACCGTAGGCGGTATGAGTCTGGGCATTGATGGTCTCCTGTCGTGTGATCTCGGCCTCGGTTCTGGCCTGTGCCTGCCGGCCCTGGGCGGCCACCTCGGCGCGGAACTGTGCGAATGCGGCGACCAGGTCGTCGCGAGCCTCGCGCTCGGCCGACAGACCGCGCGTGTATCCCCAGCCAGCCGACGCCGCGACCAGCGCGGCCAGCGCCAGCCAGAGCACCCACGAGGGCAGCGCGCGCACGAAGGTGCCGGCGATCACGACAGCACCCGCATCGCGGTCTGGAAATACCGGCGCCGGTCCTCGATGCCGTGTGTGCCGCCGTTGATCTTGCGGGTGACGGCCTCAATGTCGTTCGCGTCCGCGAGCGGTCCGATCTTCCGGTCAGTCCAGTACCAGGCGGCAGCGCGCGCGCCGACGTCGGGATCGGTCAGCAGATCCGGCTGCTCGATCAGCGGCAGGCCGAGCGCCTGGCCGCAGCGCGCGTAGTTGCTGCGGCCGGTGATCTGGATCGGGCCGCGGCCACGGAAGCGGAAGCCGTCCGACGTGCTCTCTGCGCCATTGCCATTGCGACCGGCATAGACGTAGCTCGCCAGCAGCACCGGCGCCCGCACGAAACCGCGGGCGTCACGTTTGCCGGCCGGACACGTCGGCTGCTGCGGGCTGGGCAGCCAGAAGCGGGACGGCCAGACTGCCAAGATGCGCCCCGCGCTGGTGTAAGTCAGCGACTCAACAAGCCGCGTGAATTCGGTGCTCTCGTGAGCGAGCTGGGCAAGCAGGTGTGCGACCTGCAGCTTCGATTCGATGCCGAACTCGCGCAGCGCTTCGTTCAGGCCGGCGGTCCATGCGATTTCGTCCGGGCAGCGCGGCACGATGCGCATGAGCTGGATAGGAGAGAGGATCATCGGGTCATCCTCCGGTCCGAAACGATCAGCCCCGCGACGCTGACCAGCAGCGCCTGTCCAGAAAACGGCAGGTCCGCGGCTACCGCGAAGGCCGAGGCGCCAAAGGCGGCCAGCGACACGGAGAACGCGAAGAAGCGCGGCAGCATGCCCTTCCAGCCGTCCGGTGACAGGTGGCTGGCCAGGCAGACCACGCGCACCAGCACCACCACGGCAGCCGCAATGCCACAGACGTGCAGCGCGTCCATCACAGCACCCCGCCTTGATCGACGCGCGCCGCCGCTACGCGCAGCAGGATGGGGACGAGGGTCGGCGACAGCACGCCGATCAGCAGCGCCATGGGTAGCCGCAAGGCGTCCACATTCATCCCGCTCAGGTAGCCGGAGGCGACGGACGCGGCGATCGGAGAGCCGTATCCCGCGAGCAGGCCGGACAGCAGCACCGCACTGAATGCGCGCGAGCGGGTGCGCACGGAGCGCAGCCACATGCAGACCAGCAGCGCGCCGAAGAGGCCAAGCCCGAGCGCGTCCGTCTGGGCGCCCAGCATGGCGACAGGCAGCACCGTGAGGGCGCCGGCAGCGGCCCCTGCCGCGGTGGCGGTGGGTTCAGTCATTGCGTCTCCAGAAATGGAAAAGCCGCCCGAAGGCGGCCTGATGGGCTGGGGTGGAACGACCGCTACCAGGTGATGGCGGCGAGCTGCTCGCGCGTGGTGGCGGCGAGCGCCTGATCCTTCAGTTGTCGCGCCCGGAAGATCTGCGCTTTTTCGTGCAGTCCCGCGGCAACGCCGAGGCCGGCAAGCTGGGTGGCGTTGAGCGTGACGAGGCTGTTGTCGAAGGTGATCCAGTCGGTTTCGAAGGCGGGGTTCAGCAGAGAGAGTGTCACGGCACCATTGATCCGCTGAATGCTCTTGGCGTCGGAGTCGAAGCGGGTGCCGTTGAAGTCAAATCCGCCGACGATGGCCGCGTCGCGAGCCTGCTCGATCTCGAGCATCTTGCGGCCACGAAGTTCGTCTATCGACGCCTCGTCGGGAGACTGCAGCAATGGAACTCCGCCGTCTCCGGGAACAATTCGCAATCCGGAAGACATCCCGGACAATAGCGATACGTGCTCGTCGGCAGTGATATTTACGGCATCTTGAGGAATGCTGTCTCCATGAACGCGCGTCAGGTAGAAGCCCCCGGTTTCAGCAGAGTATAAAATTCCCATAGACCACTCCTCCTTTAGTGCCCAACGGCGAACCAGAATACGTTTCTGGATGCGCCGGACTGATTCCAGACGCGCTCTGACACTAGTGGGGTAACGTTCTCGAAAGTTATGGCGCCAGGGCTCGGGCTGTTCCCGATCGCTGAGAATGCGTACCGGGCATTAAGAAATGAGATCGGGTAGGTGATGGTTGCACTCGCGCCCGACGCCACCGCCGAGATGTTTCCCCATTGAATGATCAAGCCGCCCAGCCAACTCGGCAGAACTACATATCCAGCCGGCGCGAACAGAGACTCGAACCCTGCAACGCTAGCAATGTTGGACATCGCACTCCGGATCCACGACGTGGTCGCAATCTTCCCCGAGTTGTCGCTCGAATCAGTTGCAACATCGCTGGGTCCGAACGCCCACAACGCCCAGTCCGACGGGTTGGAGGCTGGCGTCTTGTTGGTGTTTGCGGTCAGGGCCTGATAAGTCGAACCCGTCGGGCCAATGACGCGGTCGCCGATGGCATACGTCTCCGCGGCGTCCCAATCAGACAGCCCGCGACGTACGAGGTAGCGGACGCCGTTCATGCAGTAGTTCAGGATCCAGTTGAAGCGCTGCCGCGACGGCGGCGTGGCGCCCGCTGGCCATCCGACCTGAATCTCTGCGTTCGTTGGTTGGACGGCGTCGCCACTCTCCGCCCACGGCGGCAGGACGTCCGGTTTCGTGATTGCCATTTAGAACTCCTCTGCGAACAGGCCACCGACCTCCGGCAGCCCTTCCTCACCGAATGACAGAGCGTTTGCCTGTCCCTCAAAACCGAAGTAGCGCTCGCTGTTGAACATCACGCGGCGGCTGATGCGAACGCCGGCCGGCCGCGGCAGGATGTCCAGGTTGGCGATGATTGCCCGCTCCACCAGCGTCAGATACCGGCCGATGGCAACGCTGATGGTCATGTCGCCCGGGTCGTCCAGCGCGACCAGTGCCCCGCCGAAGATGAAGGACAACGAACCCAGCAGCTCGGCCGTCGTGCCTTTGGACATGTCGCGAGCGATGCGCGCGAGGATCAGCGTCCGGTACTCGGCGTCGCCAAGCACCGTCGTGGCCGTATAGTCCTCGCCCTCCTCGTACCAACGGCCGCCGCCCGACGGGTTGTCCTCTTCTCCGAATGGCAGCGCCGCTGGGTTGCCCGAGAAGCCGAAGAACTGGAGCAGCAGAACGTTCGGGATCAGCCGCGACTGGCCGATCCACAGGCCGATGATGTCGAGCTGCGCTCCGACCGCCGTCTCGACGTCGAACGCATCCGGAATCGAGCGCGTGACGTCAGCCGTCATGGCCAGTGCACCGGTGACGGCTCCGGCAGTCGCAACGAAGCGCGGCGCCGTCCGGTGCTCGCTGGTGATCAGCGCGGTGTAGTCGCGGGCCACGATCAGGTCACCACGGTGATGGCGATGTCGGCCACGTCACAGGCCGCAGCCTCATCGAATGCCAGCACGACGTTCGACGTGCCGTACGCACCGGCATCGCGCGCGACCGTCATGGCCGTGATGGCGTAGGTCATGCCCACGCTGTCGTTCCCGAGGTTCGCCGGTACGAACAGCTTGCTGTAGAGAACCGATTCGCCGATCGACAGGCCGTTCAGGTAGTCGGCGATCGCCTGGCGGATGCGCGGAAGGATCGCCGACGAGTAGCCGGTGAGCGCCTGGATCGTCATGTTGATCTTGATGTCGGCGACGGTTGGCCGGCTGAAGCGGATGATGTGGCTGCCGCCGAACGCATCGGCGACCGATTGCACGATGTCGCCGGCCGTCCCGGTTCCCGGCGTCTTCTTGATCGCGATGGTGTTCGCGATCGCCGCCACGTCGCCACCTTCGACGATGAGGGCGATGTGGTGCCCCGGCACGCCGTTGGCGTCCGGCGTATCGCTGTCGTTCTCATAGCCGCGCAGGCGTGTCACGCCGGCCAGGTTCGCGACGCTGCCAACGATGCCTTCGAAGATCGATTGCGACGGCACCGCCACGCTCCGCGACTGGCGCAAGCGCAGTGCAGCATCCGTCTCGACCGGGCTTCCGGGCACAGCGGCCGACGGGTTGGTGACGGTCTGCCAGCCGAAGGTGGGCGTGGCGATCTTGGTGATCGTGCCGGCGGCGGCCTCGATCGCACCCAGCTTGACGCACGTAGCCGTCACGGTGATCGATCCGGTACCGGGGATGGTGACGGTGTCAGGCAGGCGCCACTGGGTGCCGTCGGCGTCAGTCACCAAGCCACCGGTGATCGTCGTGCCCACGGTGCCGCCGAGCAGCAGGTCCACCGTGGAAGCGGTCGGCACCAGCCGGCGGATGCCGTTCAGCTTCACGTTCAGACTGAGGGCGTGCCCCTGCGCGGTGGCCGGGCTGAATGAGTTGTAGACCTCGATGCACGCCGTGTTGCTGTCGTTGATGGCGGCGGCCACCAGCGCCAGGAACTGGCCGTCCTGCGAGTCGGCTTCCAGATACACGTCGGCGCCATAGATCGCGCGGTACTGGTCTTGAAGCCACGTCAGGATGTCGGCGAACTGCGGCGCGCGGATGCCGGCCGCGTCGATGGTCGGTGCAGTCTGGGAGGCCATATCAGAGGGTTTCCGTGATGGTCGTGGTGCCGTACTGCGTGCGCACCGTCGCGGTGATGGAGAGGGCGCGCGTGTCGCCGTTGAACTCGCTGCTGTAGCTGGCGATCTCGATCACGCCCGGCGTTCCAAGAATGCGGGACCGGACAGCAGCGTCTGGCGAGCGGCCGCGCACGCGCTTGCCCAGCACCTCCTGATTCCATGGCGTGCCTTCCTTGGCGTCGAGAAACCACTCGCCGCGCCACAGCGCGAGCCGCGTGCGAATGGCCTGGGCCACGGCCTCGGGCGTGTTCGTGTGAAAGGCGGCCTGCCCGCCGAGGACGTAGTCGCCGGCAGCATCCAGTTTCCGATAGCGCATGGTCAGGGGCCTTCGGGCGGGTTGATGGGCAGATCAACGTTCGTGACGGTCGCCCCGGTCTGCCAGCGGGTGCGCGTGTAGTTCGCGCCGCCGGTGTGCTCCCAGCGCTCGCCGAAGCCATTCACATCCCACGACCATGACTCGCGCGCGTGCATCTCGATGTCGGTCGCCTGGATGCGTACCTTGCCGCCGGGCTGGAGCTCGACATAGGTCTCGCCGTCGTCTGAGCGCAGTTGCGCAGCCGTAGTGCTCACGTTGAAGCGGCGCGGCAGCGAGCGCGGGCCCGGGATGGCGAAGCCGTCGGACAGGTTGTGCATGCGCAGCTCGGCCTGGCCCTGCACGCCGCCCTGCTGCCACCAGCTGTCGATGCAGCGGCTGCCGAACACCACCAGCACCTCGTCGCCGGGCGCGAGTGCGAAGGTCAGCGTCACGCCGCCGCCGCCCGGGAACACCACCGGGCAGTCCAGCAGCAACGGCATCTGCACGTCCTGCACGATGTCCTCCGGCGTGCGCAGCTGAGCGGTGATGGCCGGCTGCACGTTAGCGACCATGCGCACCGGGTCGAACGAATCGACGATGCCGGGCATGGCCGTCCAGAGGCGGGATTGCAGGCGTGCCATCGCGGCGCGGATTGCGGCCTGTTCGTCGCTGAATCTCTCTCTGCGATCCATCAGCCTCGCCTCTTGATCGCCGACACGACTGGAACGCCGACCGGCTGGGTCTTCAGGTACTCGGGGTCGATGGTGGCGTCGACCGACAGACAGGTCAGGTCGGAGTACCAGCTGTCGCCGCGACTGTCGCCGTAGTAGTCCGCCACCATCACGTAGTAGAGGCCGTCCGGGTTGATCGGGTTGCGGATGTCGAAGGTGTCGTTCTGGACCGTCGCGCCCAGGCTGATCGGCCGCCGGTAGCGCTGGATGCTCGCGTTGTTCAGCCGGATCACCTGGCCGATCTTCAGCGCGGGGTTCAGCAGCGCGCGCACCTTGATGCCGTTCTGCGTCTGCTCCGGAATGCCGATCATGCCGGTGGAGGCGTTGATCTCCGGCACGTCGCCCGGCAGGTATGCCGTCTCCGGCACCAGCTGCAGCTTGCCGTTCTGGATGCTCCAGTTCGTCAGCGAGTTGCGCGCCATGATGCGGAGTTCGTCCGCGCACTGGCCGAACATCACCTTGCCGCGCGGCAGTGGGTTGTCCGGCAGGTCCGGTGGTACATAGCCTTGAAACACGGCGAACGAGGCCATGGAGCCGAGCACGGCATCGAGCTGCCGGCGCTGGCCGTTCTCTCCGGCTGCCAGCGACAGCGCCATGGTCGAGTAGTTGTAGGCCCGGTCGCCGTCGGCGGCGTGGATGTCCAGATAGGTCTCGGTGCTGGAGATTCGACCGTACCGCGTCTGCTTAATCTGGCCGTCGAAGATCGCTCCGAAGTTGCCCTCGTATCCGGCTTGCAAGACCACACGCGTGAATTCGCTGCTCATCGCCTGCTGGACCGTCGCCGGCGCCGGGTTCGTGACGCGGATGTCGGCCGTGTTCGGCGTCTCGTTGTCGCCGCGGCGCACGCTGAAGTAGCAGCGCAGGTCCGACAGGTCACGCGCCTCTCCGCTGTCCGGCCCGACGATCAGGCTGAACTTGCGCAGGTACTGGGCGACGCTCATGCGCGGCCCGCCACATAGAACAGGAAGCTCTCGACGCCCAGATTGTCGAAGGTCGGCACGGCGTCCGGCGCGTTCTTGGTCTGGACCCACAGCCCGCCCGGGATGCCCAGGTGTTCGAACTGCTCGAGCAGGTTGCCTCCGGTGACCAGCGGCACGCCAGACAGCAGGGTGTCACCCACGTTGTTGGCCACGTCCATGACCCAGCCGGCGGCGCCCTTGAACGCGAGGTTCATGTTCAGGTCCAGACCTCCCAGCGAGATGCCGAAGCTCTGCGGCGTCGGCAGCGCCGGCACGCTGAAGAAGTCGCCCGGATTGATGCTCGTGGCGAGCGGGTTTCCGGTGGCCTGGCGCACCATGTCCAGCGGCGACACCGCGCCACCCGGAGAAGGCGTGGCCGGCACAGCCTGCACCGTGCCGCGGTCTTCCACCTCGGCGGTTTCCTCCGGGCTGGCCTGATCCTGCCGCGGCGGCAGCGTCGTCGCCTTGGTCTGCACGATGATCACCTCGCGACACGTCGCCGTGCAGACCAGGGCGTTGCCAGTCTTCTGGTCGCGAGTCACCTGGAGCGCGGTGATCAGCATGTTCTGGTAGCGGCGCGTCGTCGTGACGATCTCGAAAGGCGTGCGCGCCTCTTGAAGTTCGCGCAGCTGCGAATAGACGTCCGACACGTAGTCGGCGCCGCTCAGCTCACCGGAGAACAGCCGCTGTACGGTGCCCAGCAGCGCCTGCGGCGAGCTGTTCGACCACGCGCAGCGCAGGACCACTTCGTCCGGCTTCTTGAAGGCGTGGTCCGTGATCTCGGCGCCCAGCTCGACCGGATGCTCGGTGATCTGGACGGTCGAGTTGTGGATCTCTTCCAGCGTGGCCTGAATCTCGATGCCACCGATGCTCGATCGCGGCGTGAGCTGGATGAAGTCGAGCAGCGACATCAGTTCAGAACCGGCGTGAAGTTGCGCACCATGTCCTGATTCACGCGAGACTGTGCGTCGGCCACGCGGTTGGCGGTGGCCACCGGATCACCGGCGCCGATCACCTGAATGGTCGTGGTCTGGGCGATCTGGGCGGCAGCCGTTCCGCGGCGCGACGCCTCGGCATCGGTGGCCAGCGGGCGCTCGTAGTAGCGGCTCACCACCTCGCCGGCCTGCCGCGCGTTCTGGGTGGCGCGCAGCAGCGCACCGGCCTTCTGTTCGGAGCCCTGCGTCAGCTCGTAATGGACAAAGCGCATCTGCTCTTCGACGGTCGCGTCCTTCAGATCCTTGCCAGCCCACCGGCGGAAATTCGCCTGCCGATCCGGGTGCCACTGGGCGATGCCCACCGCCTTGCCGTTGTCGCCGACCGCGCGCGGGTTCATGCCCGACTCGGCTTGCAGGTTGGCCACGATGCCGGCCGCCTGCTCCTTCGACCACCCCATGCTCTGGAAGAAGGCCATGGGGTCCATGCCGCTGCCAGCCGGCGCACCGCCACCCATCCCGAGCATGTCATGAATGGCATCCTTGATCCCCAGCCACTCGAAGCCCTTGTCGAGCTTCGAAAATCCCTTCTCAAGGATGTCAGTCGGCACCATGGCCAGGGCGTCCTGCCCCAGCTTGATGAGCAGCCGCCAGCCTTCGATGATTTTGTTGATGATGGGCATGATGATCCGCTCCGCGTTCACCACCGCGGTGATGATCAGATCGACCACTTTCACGATCGAATCTGAGTTCTGTTCGAACCATCGCGCGGCGGCGTCCATGCGTGGTCCGAGCACGTCGATAAGCTTCTCGCCGATCACGGTACCCACTGCCGTGATGCGATCCTCGAGCGCGCGCAGCTTGACCATGAAGCGCTGCCCCGCCTCGGAGGCCGTGTCGCTGGCCTCGGCGATCTTCTTCTGGCGGTCGTACATCTCGGAGAAGGCCGGGTCTCGCATGGCGATCAGCAGGTCTTCCGTGATACCCAGCTGCTTGGCGTAGGCATTGGCGACCAGATAGTCCATGTCCTGGAACACCCGGGACATGTCGCGCAGCAGATCCGTGGTGTCGCGGATGTTGCCCTTGGCGTCGCGGGTCTGGATGCCGAACTGCTTGAAGAACGCCTCCATCACCGGGTTGTTCCGGATGCTGGAGGCCAGCCCGATCACGGCGCCGCGCGCCGACTCGACGGAAGCCCCGAGGTTCTCCGCTGTGCGTTCGAAAGCCTTGAAACCGGATGCCGAGGAACCGCCGTGCCGGGCAGCCCAGTACAGGCGCTCCATCTGGGCGGCGAACTTCGACACGCCAGCGGTGACCGCGACCGCTGCGGCGGCAACGCCGCTCATAAACCTCAGTACCGCCTTGTCGGCGCCGGCCATGAAGTCGGTGAATTTCTTCGCGCTGGCCTGATCCATCTGGAAGCCCAGCTTGACCAGGTACTCGCGGAGGATGTCTTTCTCAGCCATGTGCTCTCTCCATGCGCCGACGGGCGATGTCTTGGTTATCGGTGCGCACCAGCAGCGCGTCGTTGAGCAGGGCCACGTCGGCCAGGCTCATCGTTCCGTCGATCAGGGATTCGTACTTGCAGAGGCCGGCGAGCACGGGTGACAGCACCCAGTCCTCTCCGCCCGGGAGGGTCAGCCAGCCGCCAGCTTCGGTCCGCTCTGCTGGCTGGTAAGCAGACCGGCTATAAAAGGCCCGAGGTTGTCCTTGATGACTTCGACCACCAGCTCCAGGATCACGTCCAGGCCGAGGTCGTCGAACATGATCACGCCGGCCGACTGGTTCCAGACCGGCGCCCACGTGCCCGGCACGGTCTGCCGCTGAACAGCGCCCAGGCACGCCGCGAACACGTAGTTGCAGACGTCGTCCGGCAGCTCGGAGATGCCGCGTGCGAACGGCTCGGCCACCTCGGCGAATCCCAGCAGGTCGGCGCCGAAGCTGCCTTCCTTGGCCAGCTTCGCGAAGATCGGAATCAGCGTCGGGATGATGGGCATGATGCGGCGGTTCACGTGGAACGCCTGCATCGCGGACAGCTTGTTCAGGCGGTAGGTGCTCGCGCCGATGGTGTGCTCTCGCATGTCGGCTACCTCAGTACTCGCCCAGCTGGGTGTCGATCTTGATGCAGTCGAAGCCCCACTCGACGATGTCGCCGTCCTTCGCATAGGCGAGGTTCGGCTTGCGCTTGAAGGCGCACGAACGCGCCACGGTGAGGTCGCCGGCCGTCTTCTGGCGCACGGTGATGACGTTCTGCCCGTGCAGTGCGCCGTTCAGCGTCTGGGCGTTGTACATCGCCTGCAGCTTGAGGTTCGTCGGCGAGGTCTTGAGCAGCCGCACGGTGATCGTGCCGCTCTTGTCGGCGTGCAGGCTGTGCATGCCCTCGCCGTCGGCACCGATCAGCATGGTGTTCTTGTCGCCGGCCGGCTCGATCGTGATGCCCTCCTCGGCCACGGCCGCGCCGTAGCCCAGATCGACGATGCCAGTCGGGCCGACGAGGGTGGCGGCGACGTCCTGAAACGAATAGGTGCTCATGGTTCAGACCTCAGCGGTTCACGTTGATGATGGCGTCGACGAAATGCACGGCGCCGGCGAGCTTGATCGCGCACTGGATCACCGGCGCGCGGCGCGCCTCCCGGTCGGCCTGCGACTGGTCGCTCACGGGCGGTGCATAGACGTAGTAGCCGGTCGGCAGGAAGTCGCCCTGACGCAGCGTGCCGAAGCCCGGTGCGTTCCACTGTCCGGGGGCGATGAGGCCGTTCACCACGCCCTGTTCCAGGCGCTGGCAGATCGTGGTGAGGATGGTGTTGATGCCGGCGTCGGTCTGCGGGATCTTGGTGGTGGAGGTGTAGAGCAGGTTGTAGATGGCCGTCTGCACGTCGTTCTGGAGCCAGTCCGTGCCATGCACCTCGTCGAAGAAGTAGCCGTTGGCCATCACGCCTTCCTGGATGATGGCCGTGTCGTTGTTGTAGCGGACGAACACGTTGCAGTTCTTGCCCCGCAAAACCACGGCCTGGCTGGCGGTCAGCGTCTCGGCGGTAACCCCCGGCTCCTGCTTGAACTTGATGGTCAGCGTGGTGTTGCTGCCCTGGAACTCGACCGTGAAGGCGCGCCCGAAGATCGACGCCGCGGCGTGCTCGTTGCTGCTGCTGTACTGCACGAAGGTGCGCTTGTAGCCCAGCGCCTTCAGGCGCGACGCGATGTCGTTCGTGGTCACCGCGTTGAGCACGCCCGCGTTCTGCGTGGTGATGCCGTAGATGCGCGACAGGCCGCTGCCTTCGATGAACTCAGCGACGGCCACCGCCTGATCGTCGGTCGGTGCAGCCCCGCCGGCGATGTACAGGCCATACCAGGCCGAACTCATGTTCGCCAGCGCTTGCACTGCCGCCACCGGCGTTTCCGCGATCACACCCGGCGCCACATAGCCGCCGTTAGTGCTGCGCAGCTTGAACAGCTGGCTCACGTCGGTACCGGACGACGGCGCGGTCGCGAAGCTGATCGTCGAGGAGGCACCCGTGGTGCTGCTGGTGATCACGAAGCGCTGATTGACCGCATCCCATTCAACGGTCGCGCCGGTCAGCGCGGTGTCGAGAATGGCGGCCACGCCGGGTAGGTTCAGCGCGGCGATGAAATTCAGGCCGGTCAGCGACTGCTCGACACCATCGACGCTGATCTTCATCGCGCCGGTGGTCACGGCGGTGAAGTTCGTCAGGGTCTGCTCGGCTGCCGACAGCACGCCGCCGCGCAGCTTGCCGGCGGTCGCCGTGCGCGCCCACTTGCCCAGGTACAGGGTGGAGGGCTGCGGGGTCTGGCCGAAGTACAGGGCCGCGGCCTTGTATTCCGGGGCCAGAGTGCCGAAGTCGTCGGCCACGGCATCCAGCGTGGTGTAGAGCCGCAGGCGTTCGGTGGTGTCGATGACGTCGCTGTCGCCCAGGATCAGCAGCGATCCGAAGTCGCGCGTCTGCGCGGCGAGCGGCGCCAGCACCACCTGGACATTCACGATGTCGCTGACAGGCAGTCCGAGAGTGCTCATTGGTGTGTCCTCAGTTGGTGGAGTACGCCGGGTCGGCGGAAAGAATGTTCAGGATCGGGTAGCTGCGGCGAATGGCGCGGCGCAGGCGGACCGGCACGTCGTAGCGATTCACCCACTGCTGATTGATCAGCTCCGGCACGCGGCGCGCGTCATCGGCGTCGATGAACGCCACGCCCTGCGCGGCCAGTGTTTCGAGGTTCTGCGGCACTGCCAGTCCGTCGGCCAGCAGGCCCGCGAAGCGGTGAGCATTCGGACCGTAGAAGCTGGCCAGCACGCGGATCTCCTGATGCCGGGTGTAGCGGTCGAATCCGTCACCGGCAGCCTGGTGCTCGATCGCCGGGCCGGCATCTCGCGTCGATTCCACGACACCCACCGCGCACCAGTTCGTGCCGTGCTCCGGGTGGCGCGGGTGGCCGGGCTGGAACCGCGGCCGCACCAAATCACCCGACAGGCCGGTGATGCCGACCACGGCCGCCTGGATGATGTCGTCCAGTGCATCGTCTTCTGCGGGCGCAGGGGTGCCCGCCGGCTGGAGATATCCGCCGGTTGCCGAGCTGTTCGCCATGGAGTTACCCCTGAAGCGGTAGCAGGTCGCAGTTCGCCATCACGAAGCCGCGGCCGAAGTGCGACCAGTCCTGCACCGCCGACACCGTGAAGCGCCGACCCTGCCAGATCACCACGTCCGCAGTCTGGCCGGGTCGGCCGTCCTGCAACGCGAAGCGCGTGTGGATGATGATGCTGCCCACCGTGCGCTCGCCCTCGGCGATCCGCATCAGCAGGTCGCCCTTGTCGCTGGTCACGACGCCCGCGAAGGACGTCTGCGCCGGCGCGTTGGTGGCGCGACCGTTCGCGCCGATGGTCTGCGTCAGGCGCTCGCAGACCAGTCCGGTGTCCATGAAGTCCGGGTCGCAGAGGATGTCGGAAACGTCCAGCAGCGCCATCATCGCCCCCGGATCACGTAGTTGATCGACCTGCGCAGCTGCCCGCTGTCGATCAGGGGCCGCGCGCTCTCGTTGTTCGGCGCATTGCCGGCGGCCCGGCTGGCCAGTTCCAGCAGCGCGCCCTTCCTGCCGCGTGCAGCGCGTGCCCGCAGCGTGGCGGCCGCAAGTGGTGCGAAGTTGCCCGTGGAGATGTACCGCCGGATGCTGCTCTGCGCGGCCAGCCCCACGCGCTCAAGGTGACGCATGGCCAGGTCGTCGCGGTCATCCAGCGCCGCGCTGGCCGCCTTTCCGAGACCGGTGCTAATGCGCTCGCGCGCGGCCTCGATACCCGGCGCCATGAACGGCCGCGCCGGGATGTTCTGGGCCGGGCTGCCGTTGTCGTGGATGTAGGCGAGCGTCGGGTTGTTCATCGGCCCGTACTCGTCCTGATCGCGGTCAGCGGTGTCGCCGGGCACGCCGACCAGCACGTCACGCCGCGTGAGCTTGTCCAGTGCCTTCAGTACCGCGCCCATCTTGTCCGCCTTGCGGACGAGGACGGCTTTCACAGCTGGCGACCACCCATGCCGATGAGGCGCGCCCAGTACAGCAGCTCCACGCCGTAGGACGTCGCATTCCAGAAACCGCCGTCTGCCAGCGTCACCGCCGACGTGTCGTAGCTCGCCGAGACCTTGTCCACCGCCTTCGCGGTCTTCGGACCGGTGACCTCCCCCGGCGTGCCGCCGACACCTGTGGCCTGTTGATTGCGGCGACCGATGGTCATGTTGTGGGCCACGAACAGGCCGTGACCCATGTCCATGAGCTCGCCCCACACCTCTTCGAGCAGCAGCATTCCCGCAACCGTCAGGTGCATCTGAACCATTGCGTCCGGGTACTCGGAGGAGTCCGAGAACTCCGGGTAACGGCTGCGGAAACCTGCGACGTCCATCAGGCGGCTGCCTTCTTCTTGGAGGTGGCGACGGGCTTGGCAGCAGCAGCGGCTTCCGCTGCGGCCGCTGCTTCCTCGTCCGCGATCCGCTGCGCTTCCGCCTGTTCGGCGGCGATGCGCTGGGCCTCGGCTTCGGCGGCTGCGGCCTGCTCGGCTGCCAGACGCTCGGCCTCCAGATCGACGACCGGCGCCGGCTCGTGGCTGTGCAGCTGCACGTACCAGTGGCGGGCGTGCTCCGGCGGCACCTCCGCGCCCGGCTCGAAAGTCAGGCGCTCGCCGTTGTCCAGCGTCAGGACGCACTTCGTGTGAAAGGTCCGCATGGCCGTCTCCTCAGAGGCCGTCAGCATAGCCGACGGTTTCCGGATACACGAACTCGACGGCGCCCAGGCGGCCGAAGTAGGTCGTGAGCTGGCGCAGGTCGCGGTACTCGAGCGGCGTGCGCTGGAGCGGAACCAGCGGGAAGCGGACGCGGTCCTCCGCCTGCGAGTACGCCACCATACGGTTCGTGCCGCCGACACCGCGGCCGGTCAGCCACTTCAGCGGCTGGATGTCCAGCGGACGGCCGTTGATGCTGTTGCAGAGGCTGTTCACCTTCAGGAACTCCAGCACCGAGATGTTGCCGGCCGACGAGATCAGCGTGGAGACCAGGCGGCTGTAGTTCACCGGATCGACCAGCAGCTTCGACGGGCACACCGCCCAGGCGGACGCCGTCCAGACGTTGTTCAGCAGCGTATTCACGTCGTTCAGGATTTCCTGCGGCGTCTTGCTGGACCACAGCGGCGACGCGCTGGCGCCATTGACGACGTTGGTCGCGGTCACCAGCGGCGAATTCACCAGGCCGAACAGGTTCAGCGCGGTGTCGCCGATATAGACCTGCTCGTCGATGTCCATCTGGTACTTCAGCTGCATCGCGCTGAACTTCTGCTGGTCGATCGGGCGGCCCAGCTTCTGCGCGCTCTCCAGCTCCGGGATGGTCCAGCCCAGCTGCATCGCCCAGAGGGGCAGCGGGCTGGTGGTCTTGCCCAGATCCAGGCTGATACCGGTGATGGCGTTCGCGTCCTTGCCGACCCACGCCTTGCCGGAACCGGGCACGCCGTTGGCAGCGGCGAAGCTGGAGTTCGTGAAGCTGGAGAACTCGTCGGCGATGCTCACATCGCTGCGCAGGTCGATGTCGCGCGACCAGGTGACGGCCGCCAGCGGCTCGTGGATGCGCGGGTCCAGACGCTCCAGCTCGCCGACCAGGAAGACGCCGGCCGAGTCGATGGTCTGCGCATCGAAGGTCATCAGGCCGTCGCGGAATTCCACGCGACCGCGACGACGGGTGATCACGGACGGAGCCGGGATCGGTGCGAGAGCCGCGCCCATGGACGCGGCCAGGATGATTTTGCTCATGATGTGGGCTCCGCTCAGATGTTGAAGGCGATTTCGACGTTGCCGGAGGCGTCCGCCGCCGACATGAAGATGCAGCCGACCACCGCGATGGTGTTGGTGCTGTCGGCCGCCGCCTCGATGCCGCCGATGGGCTTACCCGCCGCAGCGGCTGCCACGCGGATATAGACCTGGCCGCCCGCTGCCGGGGTACCGGCGTTGATCTTCACGTTGGCGTAGCCGCTGCGCAGCACGTCGGCCAGGCCGGTGGTGGGCGGCACGCTGGTGCCCAGCGGGTCGCTGGCGTTCGCACCGGTGATGGGGTACGGGCGGACCAGCAGGCCATACACGGCGCTGGCGGCGTCACCGCTGCCGACCGGCACGAACTTGTTGCTGGCCAGCTTCCCGAACAGGCCGTAGCCGGCGAACGGGAGGGAAGAGTTGAGAACCTGCGACTCGATCTTGGCGGCGGACTGGCGGGTCACGTCGCCCGGGATGCCGGCAGGAATGCGGTACTGGTATGCAGCCATGGTGATGCTCCTCGGGTTAGCGGGCCTTCGCCCAGAATTCGCGGTTGCGCTCGTTGATGGACTTCGGGTCGGTCGCCCGGCCAAAGTCTCGGGTGGGGAGATTCCCCTTGCCGCGCTGCGCGTCGTTGTTCTTCACGCGCGCCAGCTCGGCGGCACCGGTGAAGACCGCGGGCAGCGCGTTACCGGTCAGCGCCTTGACCTCGCGGCCGGCCAGGAACGGCGCGACGCAGGCCTTGCCGCTCTCGCTCGCCATTGCCGTGGTCAGGGCGTTGCGCATCAGCGCGTCCACCACCGGAGCCGCGGCGCTGTCACCGGTCGGGATCTGGATGCCCGGCGCCAGAATCTCGGCGCGCGCGACGACGGCCTTCAGCGAGTCGCCGGACAGCACCTTGCCCTTGGCTTCGCCGTTGTGCTCGGCCGGCTCCGGGTCGAGAACCTCGTCGTCGGTCTTCTTCTTCGACTCGTCGTCCTCGTCGTCCTCGTCGTCCGGATCGGCGTCATGCGCGCGCGCCTTCAGCGTGGCGACATCGGCGGTCAGGGTCTTGAGCTGGGCGTTGATCGAGGCCAGAACAGCGGAGTCGCCGGTCGGCTTCTTCTTGCCTTCCTCGCCCTCGTCTTCCTCGTCGTCCATGTCTTCCATCTCGGCCTTGATCGCCTCGGCATCCTGCGCCTTCACGGCGGTCATCAGCCGGTCCCAGAAACTGCGCTTCTTCTTCGTCGTCATGTCAGGTACTCCGTCTTGAATTGAACAGCGCGGGCCGGCGCGGCCTCGCTCCACCAGCGCGACGTGGTTGCCCACGATGTTGAGCTGACGCCCGCGCCCGGGTGCCAGCTGTTCGTACTCGGCCTCGTAGCCGGCGCTCACTTCCGGCAGGTCCCGATTCACGTACTCGATGCCGTCGGCGTCGGTGATCACCAGATCCGCCAGCATCAGGTCGTCCTCGATGCCGTCACCTCGCCGCACGTTCTGCACGAACCCGATGGTCAGGTTTCGCCAGTTCTCCGGCGTCACGAAGCTCTCCGGGTGATTCACGGTGACCGGCTTGCCTTCGAACGACTTCAGCGTGTCGTCGCGGAAGACCTGATCTGCCTCGCGCTCGACGCGCACCAGACCGTCCGGGCCGCCCTTCACAAGCGGCTTCCCGTCCTCGCCGACCAGCTCTTCGTCGAGGTACAGCTGCACACCGGTGCGAGCGATCGGCACGTCGTGGCAGACGAGGAATCCCTCCGGCGTCGTGCTTCGCTTCTGGCCGAGCTGGTTGGTCGTGTAGTAGCGCCCGCGGTCGATCACCTGCACCGCGCGGCGGTCAGCGGTTCGGGTCATGGGGGGGCTCCGGAAATGAAAAAGCCCGCGCGCGGCGGGCTGTGGGGTTATCAGAACGTGTGGCTCAGGTTCGTCGCGTTGAACCAGTTCGTACCATCACACACAACCGGACGATTCTGCGGGATCGTTCCGCGCCCCGTGCCCGTGTTGAAACAGGCATTACCGGCCGCTTTATTCACGCCTGTCGCCCCGATATCAACACCGAGATTGGGCGCTTTGAAATTGATGACAGCCGAAGTCAGCGCGACAAAATCCACGCTTGTCCCGGTGAGGATTCGTGATCCGTCATTGATGTACTCGACCACCGTTCCGGCAAGCTCCGCGCGCAGCACGCCCAGGTTCATATCCGCGAACTTGGGTGAATTGCAAATAACAACGGTCATGCTTGTGCGCGCATTGACACCTTGAGGGACGCCGCTGTAATCGCCTCCGTCGATGATGACCTTGGGGGTTATGGTGGGGGTCGCATCAATGCGGACCAGCCCATCTACGCCAGTCGCCACACAGTTGCGCAGCGTGATCGTGTTGCACGACGAAGACGCAGCAGAAAGGATTAGCCGCAGCGCGCTACCGCCGAGGAACACGCAATCCTCGATCAGCAATTCCCTCGCAATCCCGCCGCCAGCGATCTCTGCAAAGTAACCCGTCGCGCTCGGCCAGCCAGCCATATCAAACCGCTTTCCGCGGAGGTGCAGCATTTCGACAACGCCACCGTTTGGGACTCGCACAATTCGAGTCGTAGCCGCATCAGGCGGAACAATTACGGACGGCGCAAAAATCACGCGGCCGGCGCGAGTCTGCACATCAAGAGCCGGGGCACCACGCGCTCCGATTACAGCCGGAGACACCTCAACGTCACCAAGTAGCGTAGACGCCGGGCTAAACCCCGATCCGTTCTTGATCGTCACCGCCGGGATAGCCCCCCCGGCGTATATCTCACCGCCGCTGATTTTGATGCCTCGTTGCGAGTACGTGTCGTCGGAGTAGATGACCGCAGCGCCGCTTCCTGCCGTCGTTGCGCGGCAGTATGAGTCAATGAACTCAACGCCGTTGATCACGCCCTTACACGGCATATACCCGATGAACGCGGCAGGCTCCAAGCCCTGCGATGAGATAGTGTCTTCGGCTGCTTGGCCGACGGCATGCACGCGAACGTTGCGCGACGGGCCATACACTTTAACCGTGTCGGAATTGACCGGGACAAACGACTCAACATACAGATCGCAATCTGCTGCGCCAGCCAGCATAGAGCCGTATTTGTAGACGTCCTTCGTCTTGATGTGGAACTCGCCCCGACTGACGAAAGCGAATATCGACGCCATGCGGTCCATGTCGGTCCCGCCCGGATTGTTCGCAAAGTTGTAGTCGAGAGACACATCGACATACGGGTTGCGGATGCAGCGCTTTGCGGTAACGGTGCCGCCCGGCCCTACAGAAGGGAGGAACGGCAGATCAACAACAATATTGTTCGCGTCAGTGACAGACGTTACGGTAAAGATGTTGTCCCACGACGCGGCAGGCGTACCGCCTTGAAGAACCACGTCGTCGCCAACTTGACGGCCGTGTCCGGTCCAGGCAATAGAAGCGGTGCGCCCAGCAGCCCAAGTGACGGTAACTGTAGCCCACGACTCGTCAAGCGGCGCCGTTCCGATAAGCAGCGTATTGCTGCCAGCGGCAGACTTGATAGTGGTTCCCGGCGCAGTGACAACATGCGCGTCATCGTCGACGAGGAAACGATCATTGATGTAAACCGTGCCGCCCGCGATAACCAGTCGCCCCGCCGACGCGAGATAGGCGGCCTGCAGGCGCGCAAGATTTGCCGCCGCATCAGATTCGGACGATGACAGCGCAATAGTCGAATACCCAGCCGCCCCCGCCACCGCGGCGGCGTAGTCCGGATCCACCGGCGGAATCCGCTTCGAGTCGGCCGGGTTCGCCGTGGTCGGGAACCCCGGATATGCCGCGCCAGCATCGGTGTAGGCCACCAGCACGCCCGCATTGAACATCGAGATCAGCACAAAGCTGTCATCGATGAACGGGATCTTCGAATCCAGCACGGGGGTCCGCTGCCCTGGCGGCAACTGCACCTGCTCACCGGTTCTGAGATTCATCACGACCAGGGACTGGCCGGTGTTGGAGATCAACATGGGAATCCCCTTCAATCAGGAATGACGGGCTCCGCGTAGCACCTGCAATTGGGCAGGCAGCCGGCGTGTCCCCGGAGGTTGTCGATAGTCGGCGGCTCGCCCCAGCGGACGAACCGGCCGTTCATGGCCTTGTGTGACGGCCGCACGTCGCCATCGCGGGCGGTGCGCCAGATGTATCCGGTGGAGCCCGCGTGCTCTGCGCGGGACTGGGTCAGCACGCTGGACGTGCGCGCCACCTCGGTCCGGGCGATCAACATCGCCCTGTTCTCTGCGACCTCGCCGCTGCGCATGATCTCGGCGGCGATCTCTTTTGCCCGGGTGCCGTCTTCCAGCCCCCGGATGGTCAGTTCGTGCACGCGCTGCGCGGCGTCCAGCGGCAGGCTCTTGATCAGCGTCACCTGCTGTCCCAGCAGCTCCTTCATGCGCTCGCCGGTCGGCGCTTCGAGGATCTCGCGGCGCAGCTCCGTCTTCATCTCGGCGGTGAGCACGCGCCAGTTCGCAAGGTCACGCGCGTTCGCGTCCGACAGCATCCGCTGCGCCACACCCAGCGCCCACGGCGTCAGCGCCTCGGCGTAGCGGCGCAGCATGTCTTCGATGGTAGGCAGCGCCTGCGGGTCACCGGCCGGGAACGCCTTGATCAGCTCGCCGACCTGCCGCGCCAGCATGCGCAGGCTGCGGCCGTACTGCTCTTCAGCCCGCGTTGCCCTCTGCGGCTGCCCGCGCTTTTTCCTGTCCAGCGTCAGGACCAGCGGCGCTGGGATCATCTGAGCCAGCATCGTTCTTCCCTTCCTGTCCGGGCGCGCCGGGCGGGACGTCACCCTCCATCGGGGGCGGCGGCTCGTCCTCGGCCTGCTTGATCAGCTCGTCGGTGATGTTCGACCAGGCGCCGGTGGTGCTCGCCATCTGGCGCAGCTCGCGCAGCGCCGTCGGCTTGTCGATGATCTGGCTGTCGTACGCCGCCACCACCGCAGCGGTGCGCTGATTCGTCACGGTCGCCTTCTGCTCGTCGGTCATCTGCCAGAGCGCGGCGAACTCGATGTCCCAGTCGTCCGGCGGCTCCTTCCCGAACACGGACCGGTACAGCAGGCCGTAGATGCGCTCCACGCCGGCGCGCAGCCGGGCTTCCTGCTGGGCGCGCACGTTGTCGTAGTAGTTGCGCAGGTCCGACTCGCCGGTAGCGTTCAGGCCGGCCGGCGACTGACCGAAGAGGCGCACCAGCGGGATGCCCGTCGCGCCGCTGATCTGCTGGCCGAACTGGAGCAGCACGTTGTCCAGACCGGTGAAGGTGTAGCTCTCGGTCTGAAACTCGTCCTTGGCATCCAGCAGCGTCAGGCCTTCGTTCGACTGGTAGCGGCGGATCATTTCGATGTTCGCCACAAGGCCGTTGAAGGCCGGGCCACCCATCGCGATGATTTCGCGCAAGCCCTCGATCTTGATCGTGCGCAGGTGCGCCTTATAGACCAGTTGCGCAGCGCCGGCCGTCGCGCTGTCGAACGGCACCAGCCTGTCCCACAGGCGTTCCACCACCGACTGCCCCCAGCCGTTCTCGGAGATGCGTTGCCAGTACGGCAGCTCGATGCCATCCAGCCGCACGACACGGCTGTGGTGGATGCGCATGCCCATGAGGCCGGACGCATCGGGGAGCACGTCGTAGAACCGCGGCTTGCCAAGCCCCGGCCCAAAATCCGTTACCAGATCCTGAAGACTGGGCTGGACCATCCAGCGATCGAGCGGCATCACGCCGCGGAACTGGCCCTTGCCGACCGACGCCATGCGCAGCGGCGTTTTCAGGTCCTGGCCGTCGATCATCAGCACGCCGATGGCGCCGCCGTAGAGGCGCGACCACTTCACGACCTCGCACAGCTGCGGCCACACGCCCAGCCGTCCGGCTTCCTTCTCGAGACGCTGAAGTTCGTCCGGCTCCATGTCGGACTGGATCTCGACACCCTCGCGGGTCATGTCCTCGGCGACGGTGTCCACCACCTGGCCGACCACCCAGCTTGAGCGGTACGCGAACTCCAGTTGCACGCGGTTGCGGCTGACCGGGTTGAATCCGTACTTCGCGCCATCGTTCGCGCTGCCCGCGCCGACGCCGGTGCGGGTCATGAAGTTCTGGAAGCTGTCTCCGGTGCGGATGCCAACGCCGGCATCGCGCGCCGCGGCTCGCAGCTTCTGTCGGCGGGCGCTCTGTCGGCTCATGTGTCTCATCCTTCCGCCAGCCGTGCGAACACCTCGAGGATGTTGCCCGCGGCCACCATGTCTTTCAGTGCGTCACACATCGGATCGATCTGGTCGTCGTGCGCATGCGTGTCGTTCGGCGTGAAGGCCTCGCACTCGGCGATGAACTCTGACACCCACGACGCTTCCTCGGGGATGTAGGCCCGCCCTGACTCGACGTAGCCCTGCACGTCCATCACCCGGGTCAACTTGTCCGTGTGACGCTCGATAGGCAGCACCGGGATGCTGCTGGTCATGGACAGGTCCTGAATCAGCCCCGTGCCGCTCGCCTTGTCTTCCACCATCAGCGCGCGCAGGCCGCCGTACTGCACCGTGTCCCAGGCGTTGTGCTTCTCCCAGAAATCGACGGTTCGACGCTTGAGCTCCGGCGCCATCCACTTCCCGCGGATGAGGTCGACGAGGTAGGCGTTGCCGTCCTCGCCGCGTCCCCAGCACTCCAGCACGCTGTAGTCGTTGTGTTCCTTGGTCTTCTGCGCCGTGTCGGCGTAGATCTTCCGGTACATGATCCGCGGCAGCGTCCGGTACCGGCGGAACCACTCGCCCCGCAGCAGGCCACCACCGAGAGGCGCCGGCCGCTGCTGGTACTGGGCGGCATACACGTAGCTGCTCGCCGATCTGAGCACCGCCAGTGCGCGCTCGTCGTGCTTCTCCGGCCAGAGTGCGGCGCCGATCTCGCGGCCCAGGGGGTCGTCCTCGCTGTCGCACTCCGCCGGCAGCGTGACGCGCTCCCACTGCTCGCCGTTTCCGCCACCGATCAGCCAGCCGGCCAGGTCCTTCTCATGGACCCGCTGCATGATCAGGATGATCGGTGTTTTCGCCGGGTCGTTCTTCCGCGACTCAAGCGTGTTCTGAAACCAGTCGATGACGTTCTGGCGCATCACATCGCTGGTGGCTTCGTCCGGCTTGTGCGGGTCATCGATGATGATCGCGCCGCCGAACCCGGGCCGGTGCTTGCCGGCGCCGTAGCCGGTGATCGTGCCGCCCGCCCCTGAGGCATACACGATGCCGTTCGCCGTGGTGCGCCACTCGCCCTTCGCGCTGCTGTCGGTTCGCAGCCGCGTGCCCGGGAAGATCTGCTGGTACGCCTCGTGCTGGATCAGCTCTCGCGCCACCCAGGCGTTGTTCGTCGCCAGCGCGCCGGAGTAGCTGGTCATGATGAACTCGCTGTCCGGCACCTTTCCCAGGCACCAGGCAACCCAGTTGATCACCAGCTCTGTCTTCGAGTACCGCGGCGGAATGTTGATGATCAGCCGCCGGCTCTCTCCGTTGAACACCCGCTCCAGCGCTGCGCAGATGACCCTGTGGTGCGGCGCCCGCATCCACTTGAAGCCCTTGCGCTGCAAGAACATCCAGCGGGCGAAGTAGTACAGGTCCTCCCGTGCCATCTGCGCCGCAGCGAAGCGTTCGTCCTCGCTGAACTGGCGCATGGTCACACCTCGTCGGCCATCCCCTTCGCGATCTCGCGGAACTGCTCAGGGGTCATCGTCACGGCCTGCACCGGTCCGCCGTTCGGGCCTGTGTGCTCCACCTTGTCCTTGAACATGCCGAAGTGCCGGCCCAGCAGCTCGAGGTTCTTCACCTTGTCCGGCCACTTGATCTTCTTCAGGATGCCGATCATCTCGCGCTGCTCGCCGCGGCCCTCGAACATCTCGGCCAAGTCGAAGCCGCTCAGGTACTGGCGCCAGACCTTCGGCCACTCGCTGACCGGCCTGATCGCCATGTCGTCGTCCATGATGTCCAGAACGTCCATCTGGTCGATCTCGATCATCCGCTTCAGCACATAGTCGGCATCGACCTCCGTGCGCTCGGCGCGTGCCTTCTTGGCCGCGGCTATAGCGGCGGCCACATCAACATTCCTCAACAGTCGCTCGCCCTGTGACGCGGCCGTCTTGGCGCTGTATCCGGCGCGGGTTGCTGCCTGGGTGGCGTTCAGGTCGATCAGGTACTCATCGACGAAGCGCTGCTGTCGGGGGGTGAGGTCCATGTCGGCACCTTTCCTGGTGACCGCATGCGGGGTGCGGTGGCCGTTTCCACGGCGAGACGTATGGTCCGCTTCCGCGGACAAGAGAAGGCCCCGGAACCGGCGGAAACCGGCCCCGGACAAGGACAGCAAGGAGGAGATGTCACGAACGACAGACGACAAAAAGCCCGCCGGGATCTCTCCGGGCGGGCTTTTGGTGCCTATCTGAAATCACTATAACCTTACATTTTCCGTTTTTCAACCCGGTGTGAAGCGATTCGACTTCCTTCTGTTCTCTGTCGCTGGTATCGCTCTGAGGTTGAATTCGCAGTGCAGCCCGCAGACATATCGGCTGACCAGCGGAATGATGTGGTCGACGTCATGAGGAATGCCTGTCTGGGCCACAAGTTGATCGCGCTGCCGATATATCGCGAGCATCGCCTCTCGATTCGCCCATGTTGGCGTGGCCAACCGATGAAGCAGGAACCTTCGTTCCCTTGGTGACCGTGCAGCTGCGACCTGCTCTGCCCAGAACGCCTTCGTCTCGGGATTTGTCCAGATGTGCCGATCGGTGATGCCCTGGATTCGATCCTGCACCCACTCCGTCCAGTCGATTCTTGACGTGCAGTCGAGACGCCTTGCCTCGATCTCCGCCGCAGCATCGAGGAAGACGCCAACTGGCTCCCCGGTGGTCGACTCGTACCACGACTTGAACTCCCGGCTATGCAGGCGCTCCGCCAGCTTTTGTTCGAAGGCTCGGCGCTCCGCCGCCTTGCGTCGGTCTCTTGCATCAGGCTCAGTTGTCCGATGCTTCCGCGCGTTGAGGCGTGCGATCTCCTGCTGCCACTCCTCCTTCTTGATGCGCTCGCGGGCGCGGCGTTCTTCGGCCGTCATCTTCACGATTCGACGATTCCCTTGGCTTTCAGCTTCGCGTCGATCGCCGCCTCGGCGCGGTTCATCGCAGCGGAGAAGTGCTTCCCGATTCGCTCCATGTACTCGGCGACCGTAGCTCTGCTCACGCCGCAGCGGTCCGCTATCTCCAGCTGGGTGGTCTTCACTCCACACGACTTCATCACGAGCATGCGGCGCATCTGGTAGTGGCTGACCTGTCCGGTCAGACCAGCGCGCAGCACGTACTGGATCAGCCATTCGATGGATTCCAACCACTCGTTCGCGGGTCGGCGGCCAGCGCAGCAAGGTGCGCGGCATTCGCATTGCTCTGTGCGCGGCGAGAACTTCGTGATCAGGAGGTGCTGCTCCTCGGGCTTCAGGGTCGCCACCTCCGCCCGGATCATCCCGGCCTGGCCGGCGCCATCCAGTCCGACCAGCCCCTTGCCGCTGCGCTTGGGGCCGTCGGCCATGCGGTTCATCACCGGCCGGTCGTACGCTTGATGGCTGAAGTTGAAGGCGAACACGAGCGCGGCGTGCGTGCTGGAGAACAGCGGTTCGATCTCTGCTGCAACTGCAACCATTACTCGCCCCCCGTCACTTCACGAATGACCACCTGGACGCCCGGCACCGCGCCGTAGCGCTTTCGCTTCGTCACCTCCACGACCTGCACGTCGTCGTTCCAGACCACGCCGTTCAAGCCGTCGAAGATCGCCTTCTCGACGTTGTCGATGTCCGGCTTTTTCGTAGGCAGCACCTGTCCGTCAAGAGCCTGGCTCTGCTTGCGCTTGGACCAACTGGCCGGGACCGGCAATCGGATATCCAGCCTCACGCTCACTGCACCGGCGATCAGATCGCGCCCGTTCATTGCGACCTGCCCGGAATGCGCCACAAGGCCCTCGTAGTTCGCCGTCTTCTCGGGCGTGTAGAGCTGCGCGAACTTTCCACCGCGACTCGCCACCTTCGGGCGGCCCTTTCCGACCGGGGCGCCAGGCACGGTAAAGCTGATCACGGCTTCTTCCTCGCCTGCCACAACTCGACCACCGCCGCCCTGACCTTCTCCAGCTCGTCCGGTGACATCGTGGCCGCCAGCGCGTCCCTCACATGCCGCGGCTGTTCCGAAATCCATCTGATCCTGCATCTCTTGCATCCCTCCCGATACCATCCCGATCTCCCGTTGTTCGCCACCGCCCTCGCGCAGCAATCGCAGTCCGTCACGCTTCCTCGCTGATCCTCGGCGCACACCGGCCACCGCTCCACACCTCGTCCAATGCCGCCGACGCCATGGCGATCTGCGCCGACCTCAGCCGCTCGCCGGCGAGGTACATCCGGCGCAGGCGCTTCGCCCATTCCTTGTCGCCGGCGTCGGCGGACATCTTCGGGATCGATGCCTCGCGCCTCATGCCGCGCTCGCCTCGTGGGTGATCCGCAGCACGCCAGCTGCTGAGCCACCGGCGAGAACCAGGCGGGCGGTGCCGGCATCGCCGATCAGCGTCGGCGCTTCGGGCTTGAAGCCCCGTCTTTCGGCGTCGGCCTGCTGCATGCCGATCAGCACCGGCGGATAGGCCGGCCGTTCGCTGCGCATGGCGTACCCGCGGTATCGGTTCTCGAACTCGCGGGCCACGAACGGCCACTCGTCCTCGCTCTTGCCGGTCAGCAGCACCCAGCCGCCCATGTCGGTCACGACGGCGTGAATCAGCGGATCGTCGAACGCCACGGACCGGTACGGCCCGACACAGCGCACGGCGCGATCGACCTTCGACCAGGCCACAGCAGCGGCGTCCGTCGTGCGGCCGCCGATCATGCGGCGCAGGTCCGCCACCTTGGGCATGAACTGCCCGGTGTCGGGGTTGCACATGTGCCGGCCGATCGCCGACTCGACCGCGGCGATATCGAGCTCCTGCAGCCCCTGCCAGTACAGCGCCACAACGCCGTCCGACAGCGGCTTTCCGTAGTACTCGGCCAGCGCCATCAGCGCCTGCGCGAACCGCGCCTTATCCGTTTCGATCATCGGACACCACCTCCTGCGGGTTGGAATTCGCCAGCCAGCGCTGCACTGCTGCGGCGGTCTGTTGCCCTGCCGGGCTGAGGTTCTCCGTGCCTCGAGGCGGAGCGACAGGCGGTGCGCGCGGCCGGCGGGGTCCGGGCTCGTCGCGCACCCAGTTCCGCCACGTGGCGAGCCAATCGACCTTCCGCGCCTGCTGGCCGGCCTTCGCCAGCCAGTGGTCGCGGAAGCGATCGGCAGCACGGCGCACGTCGTCAGCCGACCAGTCCGGGCGCTCGCTCAGCGCCCAGTCTCCCCAGGCCTTCGGCAACACCCAGTCCCGCGGCAACCGTGACCCGCGCGCAGCATCGGCTGTCTGCTCGCCCGGCTGGCGAGGATCGTGGCCTTCGGACGGCGACGATGGCGGCGTGGTTGTGGTGGCTGGCGGAGCCGAAGGCGACGCATCGGCTGGCACGGGCTGCGGCGGTTGACCACCCCCTGCACCCCCGACCGAAGGGAGGGGTTCCTGTTCTTGCTCTTGTTCCTGCTCTTGTTCTTGGCTTCGAAGGGGCTTCGAAGGGGCTTGTCTCGAAACGGCTGATTCGCGGCGCGACGACATGCAAAACGCGTCCGCGTATTTATCGAAGAACGGCGACAGGAAAGGGTTTGAAGGCAGTGCGGCGTAGTCGTTCTGCACACCCTTTACCCGCAGGTCGTTGGGCTTCAGGGACTCGGCGATCTGGTACTTCGCCATCTCCATCACCCACACCACTTCGGAGGCCTCGTCGTAGAGGCAAAACCCCGCTTCGATGGCCCTTCGAAGCCCCTTCGAAGCCCCTTCTATGCCCAGTCCGGTTTCATGCGCGATGAAGGTGATCGGCAGGTAGTAAAGGCCGAGCATGTTCGCGTGCGGGCTGGTCATCAGATACAGGCCGACGACCAGCGCCTCCTGGCCCTGAGCGCGCAGCGCCTTTCCGGTGGCGCCGCACCAGAACTTCGGGGAGACCTTCGCGTAGTCACGCATTCACGACCTCCCGCTGCTTCGACTGGTCGCGCCGGTGATAGGCCTCCCACATGCGAAGGTTCGCCAGCCGCGCAATGTCCATCACCTGCTCAGGCGTCAGCTTGTAGGCATCCTTGTCCGGAGTTGCACGGCGGATGCACTCCACGTCGATGCGCGACCTCATCGCGCGCAACAGCAGTACGCCGCTCGCCGGGCTCGGCAGGCAGTCCAGTAGCTCTGGCTTCCAGATATCGGCCGGCATGGCGTAGTAGTGCTTCCAGACCTTGCGCGGGTGCTGCAGCGCTTTGACGTCATACAGACTGGGCCGCTCGACACGGATCAACCTGCCGGCATCGTTGAACACCTCTTTACGCTCTCCGTAGCCGAGAAAGGTGCGCTGCCACCATTTATCTTTCCGGGCGTCGGCCTTCAGATCGGCGCGGCTGATCTTCACCTCGACATCAATGATGCGCAGGTCTTTCGTGACGGCCAGCACGTCACACTCGTGACCGGTCCATCCGCAGTTATCGACCATCACGACGCACTTCCGGGCCAGCGTCTGCAGCGCGATGGCCCGGGCGATCACGGATTCAGACCACTTGATCACGCGAACATCTCCATCTGCATCGGCTCAGGCCAGAGCCAGGCGTCGCCGCTGTTGAGCCGGCGCGCTATCTCGCGGCGGACCTGCTCGCGGTCGGACTGCGGCCACTGTCGCATGTGGGCGGCCAGGTGCATGCTGAGCTGGTAGGTCAGGTTCATGCGCGCACCGCCGTGAGGATCACCACCGACACGCTGGTGCCGGTGAACTCGTTGTCGTAGGTGCGCGACCATTCGCAGGCCCAGCCCGGCAGGACGTCCTTGGCCTTGGCGCTGGCCGGCAGGATGGCGACGAGGCGACCGTCCTGCGCCAGCATGGCCGCAGCGTGCTCAAGGTGCGCCTGCCACCGGCCTTCGCTGAACGGCGGGTTCATCACGATGCGGTCGTATCCGCCGGCATCGGCGCTGACGCCGAGGAAGTCGCGGCAGATGGTCTTGAACCCCTTCGCCTCCAGCACCTTGCAGTGCAGCTGGCTGATCTCGATGCACGTCGTCCGATCCTTCGGCATCAGGTCGGCCAGCGCACCGGTGCCGGCGCTCGGCTCCAGGCACACATCGTCCGGCCCGATCTGCGCGGCCTCGATCGCCGCCGCGGCGACGCTGGCCGGAGTCGGGTAATACTGGTGCGCCTTCTGGTCAGGCAGGCAGCCGGTGGCGATGATCTCGTTCAGCACCGGTCGGGGTTCGTATTCGAAATCGAAGCGGACGCCGCCCCGGTCGTTCGAGACCTTCACGCCGCCGATATAGGCCAGCACCTGGGCCGCCTCCTGATGCACGGCTGACTCACCCTTGCCGCCATGCCTGAACTCCAGTGCCCGCGGGATATCGATGCGGTTGTACTCGCGCCGGTAGTCCGTCGATTTCTCCAGACGCACGGCCTGCACCATGTCGCCCAGCACGTCGATCACGGCAAACGGCAGCGGCCGGCCCATCATCACGAAATCCTTCGACTTCTTCTTCGGGCGCTGGCGGAACTGGGCGGGAATCGCGAGCGGGTAGAGGTGCGCCAGCACGCAGTTCAGGCGCCACGCCATGTCTGGATGCACTTCGAGGTGCGCGGTACCGCACTTGTAGGCGCGCAGGCGCAGCGCGCCGCCGTCCAGCGTCAGCCACTCGCCGCGGTGCTGACGGCGGGCAATATCGACCACGCCGGATGTGGCATTCCAGCCCGGCTCGTCGCGCCCCATGAACTTCGCGATCACCTTGCGCAGGTCGTTGATGTATCCGACGCGGTCGTGGTCCGTGCTGCCGTAGCCGTTGATGAGGCGCGCGATGATCATTCGGCGGCCGAAGCCCTCGGGGCAGTTGGTCACGTGCTCGCCGGACAGCGCGCGGAAGATGCCGTCGACGCGCTCGGCCAGGAACTTGGCGCGGCTGTTCAGCAGGTCCAGCAGCGTTGCGCGGACGGTCTGTTCCTCGAAATCCGGCAGGGGAGGAAGATCCGGCTCGCCGCTGTGCCGCGCGGCCTTCCGGCCCTGCGGATAGCGGATCTGCTCGTTCCACTGGTTCCGCCGTGCCTGCGGCATGGCGTCGTAGACGTCGGTCAGGTTCAGCGCCTTCGACCAGTAGGCGGCATTGAGCGCCGCGACGGCGCCGGCCTCCTGGAACAGCTGGCTCGCAGCCGAGGACAGCGACGTGCGGCCGCGGTCCGGGTCGGAATTGCCGTCCAGGAAGTAGCTCAGGACTCCGGCGCACTCCGGGCCGTTGATGAAGGCGGCTGCAGCTTCGATCCGCGCGCGGTCCTGTCGGTAGCTGGCCACCAGCCCGTCGACCATGTCGGTCGACGTCGGCGCGAAGAAGGCCGACATGTCGTCAATCAGTTCGCCATCGCGCGCGGCGGAGATCACATCATGGTCGGCGTGGCTCACCCGAACACCCTCCAGCACACGAACGCCAGAGCCGCGACGGGGATGCCGACGGTACCGATCACGAGCCCTACCATCGAGCCGGCGTCCATGAAGGCCTGGAGGTATCGACGCAGGAACTGGCTCATGCCGCATTCCTTTCCGCGATCACCTGCTCCATCACGGTGGTGTGCCCGATCTTGGCCATGTACTGGGTCAGGCCGCGCCAGCCCGTGAAGGCTTCGAAGCTCGGGGCCAGGTCCGGCGGCAGATCCATCGGCGCCTTCGTGCCCGGGTTCAGCATGCGGCTGACGTGCGGGCGGTGCGCACCGGACGACCGCGCGAACATCGACTGATCACCGATCTCGTCGCGGCTGTTGCGCCGGCGGTTCTGCCAGCACCAGACCACCGCGTCACGGTAGGTCTGCCAACCTGTAACGATGGAATCGGCCACCCATCTGGATTTCGGCAAGGCGTCGAGGAACGGCATTTCACGTTGCATGGCTGCCACCATCAGCGGAATTGATGCAACGCGCCCGGATTACAGGTTGCGTTACAGGTTGGAAGCTGCCGAAAATTTTTTCGACGACGGGGAAGAGAAAGACCTCTGCCCGCTCCACAGAAATCAGCCGACCGGCGGCAAACCTCAACAGGCAGGGGTTGAAGGCCACGACCGGAGGAGGTCGACGTGGGTTTGGCTGAAACGTTGGGCATCAGCACGGCTGAGCACCTCGAATGGGCGAGCCCTCGCATGTCGATAGAATGGGAGTGCCACCTTCCACTCCACACGACACGGAGGACTCATGAGCAGCGATCACCTGAGCGACACCTTGAACATCCCGTGCCCGGGCTGCGGTCACGAGAGCAAGCAGGAAGTCCGTCGGCTTCAGGAAGAGCCGATATTCCAGTGCGGCAACTGTGGGCACCAGGTCAGCGTCGATCTGGACTATCTGGGCGCGCTCGACGCAAAGCTTGCCGAACTCGACGCGCAGATCCGGAAGCTCTTCGGCAAGGCCAGATAGCTCTTCGATCAACGGCTCCACGGCAGAGGCGTCGGCGACCAGACGAATTGAAAGGGCGTTCATCACGCGGTCGCCTGGTCGGCGCCGGACGCGTCCTTCGCGGCGGTGCCGCGGAGGTCATCGAGAAGCCGAGCAAGCGCAAGCGCGTCATCCGCGGCGGTCGGGACTTCCCCGTTCTCCCATCGGGATATGCGCGGCTGAGGCACCTTCACGCGGCTGGCGATCTCGGTCTGGCTCAGGCCGAACTCTTGCCGCAGGGCGGCGATGATCTGTTGGGTATCCATGAACCAAAACTATACGATCACGCATAGCTTTGTCAATGCGCCATCGTATTATGCATTCACGAATACTTGGGGAATGAAACTGATCGAGAACCTGGCGGCGCTGATGGAACGCAGCGGTGACAACCCCTACTCCTTAGCGCGCAAGGTGAAGGCGCGGTACGGCACCAGCCCGACCCAGCCTACGCTTGCGCGAATCCTAGATGGCACATCCAGAGAACCGCGCCGGTCAAGCCTGCAACCAGTCGCCGATTACTATGGCGTGTCGGTCGACGCTCTGTTTGACGACGACCTAACCAGAAGGGGCGAAGGCGCGCCGGTTTCCACCCCATCAAGGGGAGACTCGCTGTCCATCCCGGTCACTGATGCGTGGGGTTCTATGGGGCTGGGAGCCCCGCAGCCTGAGCATGAGGCGATCGTCTCTGGCCTGACAGTCAGCATGGACTGGGTTCGGCACTCACTGCCGCGCATCAGCCATCCCTCGCGGCTGGCTGTGCTCACTGCCTTCGGACGGAGCATGGAGCCGACCTTGGAGGACGGCGACACCATGCTGGTGGATCGCGGGGTCAGCGAAATTCGGGAAGACGGGATCTTCGTCATCGCGCTGGACGACGAGCTCTACGTGAAGCGCGTGCAGCGCCGGCTGCCAGACAAGGCAATCATCATCAAGTCGGACAATCCGCACTACGAGCCGATGGTGGTCGAGAACGGGGACCGCAACAAGTTGGAGATCCTCGGCCGCGTGGTCTGGGTCTGGAAAGGGATCAAGCTCTGATGTCGATCATCAAGTGCAACGAATGCGGTGGGAAGGTAAGTACAAAGGCTGAACGGTGCTCGTTATGCGGAGCGCCTGTTCCGAAAACGAAAGTCAGGGCAAAGGCCATTTTTTGGGCAACTGCGACGATTCTGTTATTCCCATTTGTAGTCGGGTACTTTCACACAGAGCAAGATGCTCAATCCATCTCTACAAGCCACATGGAGATGCCATCACAGGAGCGTAGTAGTGTGAAGACGGAGAGTGAGTCGCGGCCCTCTTCCGCTGAGGTTGTTCATCTAGACGAGGCACCCACGCGGAAAATTTCTTCGGTTTCCGTAAATAGCCTCCACTCAGCTTACGATGAAAATGAAGTGTCTGCAGACATGCTCTACGGGAATTCATTGGTTAAAATCAACGGCTCGGTTGCCTCCATCGATATGAGCATTACAAACAAAGCCGTTGTAAGAATAGGATCAGTCGAAGACCCCTATAGAATTGTTGTTGCGCAGCTGGATGACACAGAGAAAAACAGGGCAGCCAAACTCACAAAAGGCCAAAACGTGTATGTTCTTTGCGAGCATATTCGCAAACTGATTTCTTCTTTGGCTGGATACAAATGCATTCTTCTTGACAAGGAAATCGCGGAATCAACACCGTGATTTTCGCCCTCGTCGTCGCCATCTCCGACGGCGACACGCTCACGGTGCGCCCAGACGGCGGCGAGCAGCTGCGGGTGCGCGTGGCGGAGATCGACGCGCCGGAGAGCCGGCAGCCGTTCGGTGCGGCGGCGAAGCGGTCGCTGTCTGATCTGTGCTTCCGCGAGCGTGCTGAGATCAGGCCGCAGAAGACGGACAGGTACGGCCGGACCGTTGCACGGGTGACGTGTCGCGGTCAGGATGCCAGCGCTCACCAGGTGCGCACCGGCATGGCCTGGGTGTTCGAACGGTACGCGAGCGATCGGAGCCTGTTCCGGCTGCAGGATGAGGCCCGCGCCGCCGGCAGGGGCCTGTGGTCAGAGCCGGCGCCGGTGCCGCCGTGGGAATGGAGGAAGGCGAGATGACAGCCGATGCCGAAGAGCCTAGGATGAAAAGAAGGCGGGCCGTCACCCACGACCGCGCGCTGCCCGAGGAGTCTGATCGAATGGAAGCACGCATCACACGGCTGGAAGCGCACATCGAGCACATCCGGGAGGACGTTTCCAGCATCAAGGTCGATATCCGGATACTGCTTGGCATGATCATCGCCGCCGCCCTCGGCCTCGCTGGCCTCATGGCCAAGGGATTCGGCTGGTTCTAACCCGCCCACTGGCCCCACACAGCCCGCCCCGAGCGGGCTTTTTTACGCCCATCCCCTCTCCGAGTACGACCTTCGTCGTCATCCGAAAGGATGAGCCTGAAAAACTATGCGCTTTCGCATTGACATGAACTATGCGCTTTCGTATAGTTCAACCCATCGCAGCACCCGCTGCGCAGCACCAGCAAAAGCCCCGAGCGGGCCAGCGCCCTAAGCCGATCCGGCTCTGCCCTCTTCTGGCATCCGTAGGCGACCGGCCACCACTGGCGCACCACGCGATGGAGGGGTCATGGACAGCAGAGCACAGGCAGAGGCGGTGATCGAGGCCCGAGTCCGGGAATCGATCGAACAGACGGGCGGCATGCCGGATGGCAAGTCGCTGGAATGGCACGGTGCGGACGTTGAGGCGTTCTCGCGCGACGTGCTGCGTGTGCTGGCATCTGGCTCGCCGTGGGACGAGCAGATTGCCGCGATTCGTGCGGCTCGCGACACCCACATCATCGAGCAGATCGCCCGCGTCGAGATCGATCTGCGCGGGGCTGACCTGGCCGACGAATTCGCGACCGATGACCGTCTGGCCCGCGCCCGTCTGAACGACTTCCAGCAATACGGGGTGGCGTCATGAACCCGCTGACCCGGCGCGCCAGCCGCAGCGAACTCCGCGAGCTGGCAATCGACATCGCCGTCGTGGTCGTCGGCGGACTCGTGATCGCGGCACTTCTGGCAGGGGGTGTGTGATGACCTACTGGAACGCAGCAGTGCCTATTCTCGGCGTGCTCAGTCTCTACCCGCAAGAAGAGCTGTTGCCGCACGCGATCGAAGAAAGCGAGCCGGCTGGCGTCTGCGTGTCGCTCTCTGATCTCGGCGCGCTGGATGCGACGGATTTCATCCCGCTCGGATCGTGCCACCAGCGCGGAAGCGAGGGTTTTTACTGGGCGGCGCAACGGATCGTCAGCCGCGACATGCTGGACGCCTACGAATACACCGACCGCACGGCCGGCGCTACCGACTGCGCCAGCGACCCGATGCGAGGTGCGGCATGAGCGCCCCGCTGATCCTGCTCGGCGTGCTGATCTACGGCGTCATCGCAATGACCGTCGCGCAGATCGCCGGCCGCTGCATCGACGAGATGGGAGGCCCGGACGATGAATAAGCGCCCCTCCCCCACCGCCCTGCGCGCTCGAATCCTCGGGCTGCGCTGGCGCCGTGCGCATGCCGCCATGCGCGTGCTGGCCGCCGACAGCATCGCCTCGCAGATCGCGGCAGTCGGCGCCGACGGCTTCGCCCAGATGCGCGCGACCGGCTACCAGATCGCCACGGCCGAGGCCCTCCGCGAAATCGAGCACCAGCTGCGCCGCTGCCGGCGCGCCCTCAACCACCTGAAGGAGTACCGCGCATGAATGCGCCTGAAAGGATTGCGGTCCCGGACCGCTCGAAGTTCATCGGCGGGAGCACTCGTGTTCCAGCCATGACTGCTGAACGCGTCTCCGCACTTTATGAGAAAGGAATGACGCAGGCGGAAATTGCCCAGGAAATCGGCACGTCGCAGCGAAGCGTCTGCTTGTTCATGAAGCGCGCCGGTATCGCAGCGCGCGTCGCGTCGAAACGCGATCAGCGCGGAGAGAAGAATTCGACGTGGAAGGGCGAGGACGTCACGTACAAGCCAGCGCACAGCCGCGTTTATGCAGCACGTGGTCGGCCGTCGCACTGCGAGCACTGCGGCACGACGAACTCCGAGACTCGCTACGAATGGGCGAACGTTTCCGGTAAGTACCACGACCCCGCCGACTACCTCCGACTGTGCGTGAAATGCCACCGACGCTGGGATGCGCAGCGTCGCAAGGAAGGGAAAGCATGAACTTCTCCGCTGATAGAACGAAATTTTTGGGTGGTAGCGACGTCGCCGCCATCCTCGGCGTCTCGCCGTGGGTCACGCCGTTCATGCTCTTCCAGAAGAAGACCGGCGCCTATGTCGAGGACATCACGCCGGCGAAGCAGCGGATTCTCGATCGCGGCCACCGCTGGGAGCCCATCGTGCTGGAGATGCTGGTCGACGAACTGCGCGACCGTGGCCACGACGTGGAAGTGCTCGCCACCGGCCAGCGCTACCAGGACGCCGAGCTTCCGTTCCTCGCGTGCGAGCTGGACGCCGAGCTGCTGATCGACGGCGAGGAAACGAACGCCGAGATGAAGACGGCCAGCTACTTCGCATCCGGCGCTTGGGGCGATCGCGACAGCAACGAAGTGCCGATCTATTACGCCGCCCAGGTCATGCACGGCCTGATGGTGAAGCCCCGCCGTCGTGCCGTTGTGGCAGCCGTCACCGGCTTCGACGAGAGCCCCATGGTGCGCTGGCTCGACCGCGACGACGAAACCATCGCCGCGATCCGTGCGCGTGAGGTCGAGTTCTGGCAGCGCATTCAGGACGGCACGCCGCCCGATCCGGTCACGCCCGAGGACGTGAAGTGGCTGTACCCGAAGGACAGCGGCGTCTCCATCAAGGCCGATGACGAGCTGATCAGCGCCTGCGCGACCCTGAAGGCGCTCAAGCGTGACGCCAAGATCATCGACGGCGACATCGAGATCCTCACCACCAAGATCAAGGCGCGCATGGGTTCAGCCGCGGTGCTGCTGGGCGCCGATGGAAAGCCCTTGGCCACCTGGAAGACCAACAAGGACGGCACGAAGACCGATTGGAAGGCTGCCTTCCAGGAGGTGTGCGAGATCGCGAACGTGGGCGAGCTGTGCGGACAGCTGATCGAGACCCACACCAAGACCACCGAGGGCGACCGCCCCTTCCTCGTGAAATGACAGGAGAGAACATGTCCACCGCTAACCAACAACTCCGAGCGGTCGCAACCGCGATGACCGGTCCGGAACTGGCTGCAGCCGCGAAGCAGACCGCGCAGCAGGCCGGCTCCGCCACGGTGAAGAAGTTTTTCGAGGCGAACCGCGGCACGCTGGAAGCGCTGCTGCCGCGCCATTTCGACAGCGAGCGCATGCTGAAGCTCGCACTGGGCGCGCTGCGCACCACGCCGAAGCTGGCCAATGCCAGCCTGTCGTCGCTGCTTGGCTCGGTCGTGACCTGCGCTCAGCTCGGTCTGGAGCCGAACACGCCTCTCGGCCACGCCTACCTGCTGCCGTTCGATAAGCGCGAGAAGCAGGGCAACCAGTGGGTGACGGTCGAGACCCAAGTGCAGGTGATCATCGGCTACAAGGGCATGCTGGACCTCGCCCGCCGCAGCGGTCAGATCGTCAGCATCGCCGCCCACGAGGTGTGCCAGAACGATGAGTTCGTCTTCGCCTACGGCCTGAACGAGGAACTGGTCCACCGTCCGGCCATGAAGGACCGCGGCCCGGTGATCGGCTTCTACGCAGTGGCCAAGCTCACCGGCGGTGGCTACTCGTTCGAGTTCATGAGCGTGGATGATGTGAACCACATCCGCGACAAGGCGGCCGAGAAGAACCGCGCGAAGAAGGACGCCGCCGGCAATCCGATCATCACCGGGCCGTGGGCGGACAACTACGTCGAGATGGGGCGGAAGACCGTCCTGCGCCGCCTGTTCAAGTACCTGCCCATCAGCATCGAGTCGCTGGCATTCGCATCGGCCGTCGATGGTCAGGCGATCCGTGAGCCCGCGCCGCTGGAGCAGGTGGTGTTCGACGGTGCCAATCAGGATGACGCTCCGCCCGAGCAGGGTGCACAGGACGATGCTGGCTTCGACCAGCAGGATGAGGATCTCCGCGCGTTGGAGCAGTCGCAGTCCTCCCGCGTGCCGCCGATGTCGGTCGAACAGCCGGCCGGGGAATGGCAGCCGTCCCCCGAGGAAGCCGCCGAGATGGAACGCCGCGTCGCCGAAGAGGCAGCCGCCGACCAGCAGCGCGCCAACGCGCCGCGCGGTCGTGGCCAGCGCCAGATGAGCATCGAGTAACGAACCCACGAGAGGGAGCGAGGCGATGCACTCAGTCGCTGGTGAAAGCATGACGCGCGGGCAGTACCTGCCACGGGGAGCCGCGCAACAGGAAATGCCGGGCACTCCGTCCGCCGTGGCCACCGCTCCCATTACCGCAGCAGCGTCCAAGAAACCCCACGGTGTTCAGCGCACCCCGGCTGATGGCCGGATGCCGTGGGCCTTGGATTGACCATATTCCTGAGAGGCACTCACCCATGAATGCACCGCACGACTTCCGCGCAATGACCACCGAAACCATCGGCAAGGATCTGCTCTCCGCCCTGGTCACCGAAATCAAGCTCCTTCCTAAGCCCTGGGCGAAGCTGGCCGAAGCGAAGCAGAACGACATCATCGACCGCCTCCGCGCCCGTGTGGAGCACAACGTAGGCATGGCCGTGCATCTGCTCTCCGCTCAAGGCCGTGTCGTCGTGGCCGGCGATCTGGAACAACTGACGATCAAGGACGGCGTAAAGGCCGTTGTGAAGTTCGGCCTCAGCGCACCCAACCTCCATGAGCTCTACGACTGCGCCGGCAAGGCAGTACTGGTGGTGGTCGCCGACGCCGCGGCCGTCACCGGTGGAATGGACGACGTGAAGGGCGAGGCGGACCAGCGCGCGATGGATCTCGGCCACGAGTACGACGACAACGACGGCGGCGGCATGGAGGGCCACGCTTCAGGCGATGTCATCGAGGGTGAGGCACTCGCAATCGAGCAGCAGCCGCTGCAGGAAGAGCTCGACCAAGCGTATGAGGACGGATACGAGGCGGCTGCCGACGGCAAGCCGGAATCCGACTGCCCGCAAATGGCGGGCTCGCTGTGCATTCAGTGGGTGAAGGGCTGGAAGGACTGGCATGAGCAGGACGGCGAAGGCTCGGGAAACGCCAGTGCCGACGAGGGCTGATCACATGAAAATCACCCGAATCTCCGCACAGAACTACCTGGGCATCCGCGCGGCCGACATCGCGCTCGATCGCCCGGTGCAACTGTTCGCCGGCCGCAACTTCGCCGGCAAGTCCAGCCTGCAGGAGGCCGTCCGCCACGCGCTCACCGGTGAAACGGTCCGCGTCAGCCTGAAGAAGGAATACGCGTCGCTGCTCACCGAGGGCGCCGAGTCCGGCTTCGTGGAAGTTGTGGCCGATGGCGGCGCGTTCGCGGTGGCGCTGCCCAGTGGCAAGGGCGTGGCGAGCAGTGAGTCCGCGCTGCCCTACCTGCTGGACGCCCAGCGCTTCGCCAGCCTGTCGCCGGACGAGCGCCGCGCCTTCCTGTTCGGGCTGATGGGTCTGTCGTCGTCCGGCGATGCGGTGAAGAAGCGCCTGGCCGACAAGGGCTTCGACGACGCCCGCGTCGCGCTGGTGATGCCGCTGCTCCGCGCCGGCTTCGATGCCGCCTGCAAGGAAGCCCAGAACCGCGCCCGCGATGCGAAGGCAGCGTGGAAGACCGTCACCGGTGGCGAGACCTGGGGCAAGGACAAGGCGGCCGGCTGGCGCCCGGCTGCGCTGCCGGAGGGTGCCGCGAAGGCGCCGGGGCTGCTGGAGAACGCCCGCGCCAAGCTGGCGGAGGCCGACGGCGCACTGGCCACGGCCCAGCAGGCGCTGGGTGCTGCGCGGTCCGCCGCCCAGGCACGCGAGGAGCAGGAGCAGCAGCGCGTGCAGCTGGAGGAGCGCGCCGGCCGTATCGAGCGCATCCGCGCGAAGCTCGCCAAGGACGAGGCCGAACTGGCCGACTGGCAGGCGAAGGTCACCGACGCGAAGGCAGCAGCCGGCGGCGTGAAGAAGGTGCGTGCCGTGCTGGAGGACGCCGTGCTCCGCGGCCTCGCAGAGGTCGCCGTCGAGTTTCTCGGCATCGCCGAGGCCAGCACCGGCATCGTGGTGAGCGACTCCGGCGAGATCCTCGAATGGGACCAGGCGTTGCTGAACCGCGCTCGCGCGCACGTCGCCGAATACCGAGCACAGAGCGCAACGGCTCCGGCCGAAGATGCTCAGGCCGCCGCGAAACTCGCCGAGTACGAGAAGGCGCGCGACCTGATGCAGAGCGCCGTCGCCAACGGTCGGCGCGATCTGGCGGCAGCCGAAGCTGCAGAGGCCGCCCTGCAGGCCCTTGATGCCGCCGCCGCCGGCGATGCGCCGAACTTCGACGAGCTGCGCGAGGACGTGCAGCAGAAGATCGAGGCGCGCGATGCGTGGCGTGCCGATGTCGAGAAGTACAAAGCGCTGACCGAGCTGGCTGCGCGGCAGGAGAAGGTCGTCGCCGACGCCGGCCGGCACCACGCCGACGTGCTCGCCTGGCTGGAGATCGCGGACGCGCTGTCGCCGGACGGCATCCCGGGCGACATGCTCGCCGAGGCGCTCGGACCGATCAACAACCGACTGGACACGACGTCGATGCGTGCGCAGTGGATGCAGGTCTATATCGGTGACGACATGTCCGTCTGCGCCGCCTACCACGGTCCAGATAACCGACCGCGTTCGTACGCGCTGCTCAGCGAGTCCGAGAAGTGGCGCGCCGACGCGATGATCGCGGAGGCCGTGAGCTACCTCTCCGGGCTGCGCCTGCTGGTGCTCGATCGATTCGACGTGCTGGACCTGGCCGGCCGCGCCGACGCGCTGGAGTGGCTTGACGCACTGACCGAGGCCGACGAGATCGACACGGCGCTGGTGTTCGGGACGCTCAAAGCGCTGCCCGGTGGCCTGCCGGACAGCATGCAGGCGCACTGGATCGATGGCGGTGTCGTGGGTCAGATGCGGGAGGCTGCGTGATGGAGATCAAGAACGCAGTCATCGAAAGCGTGACGCTGGAGAAGGGCGACCGCGGACTCCTCCAGTGCTGGCTGCACTTGAGTTACGGCGGATCGGGCCAAGGATTCGGCGGCTACGCGCTCTACCTTCCGAAGAGCTTCGCGCACCACAGCATGCAAAGCGTCGCCGGCCATTTCATGTTTCGTTGCATGGAAGTGGCTGGCGTCGACAACTGGGCTGACATGGCTGGCCGGACGATTCGTGTGCGCGCTGATAACGGGAAGGTCTACGCAATCGGCCACATCGTGAAGGACGACTGGTTCGATCCGGCCGAGGATTTCTCTGCCAGGTCGGACGCCGATGAAGAGTCAGAAGCTCTGCGCGACATGCTGGGCAGCGCGCGTTCGGATCTGGATGTGATGCGGAACGCCCTCGGCGTGCCGGTTGAGCCGCACCAGTCGCTGCTGGAGAGGATGGTCGAGGCGGCGCAGGCTAAGCGCGGAGCGGTGCCGGAGTGGTGGAAACCGATGCCCGTCAACGGATCGTACGAGCTGGCGCGGGCCTTCCGCGAAGCTGAGACGGCTGCACTGCTTTCCGGGCACGACCACATCGATGCGTTTCACTGCGGCTACCGTGCCCTGATCGCCGCCGCTCCTGCGCCCGCTTCGGCAGACGACGCCAGCCTCTCTAAGTGTCAGGCCCGTCTTTTTGATGTACTGGTTGGGGATGACGGGCAGGCGTGGGCGGAGGCCGAACGCTATTTGGAAACGGCACGACCAGACTTGTTCGCCACCCTGCGCCGCGAGGCGAAGCCCGCGAAGTGCGACGGCAACCACGGCGGGCCGCGATGCGCGGATCCGGAGTGCTGGAACGATGGACCGATCGCACTGATCCTCGACGAACTCCGCCGCGCCGTCACCAAGTTCCCAACCTGGCCGACCGATCCGCTGCACGCGTTGGCAGTGCTCGGCGAGGAATTTGGCGAACTGACGAAAGCCACTCTGCAGACCACCTACGAGCCCCACAAGTCCAGCCATGACGATGTGCGAACTGAGGCTATTCAGACGGCTGCCATGGCGCTGCGATTCGTCATCAGCCTGGAACGCTACGAATACACGCAGGGCATTCAGCACCAGCAGGAAGGGCAGCCCGCATGAAGCGCATCTACATCAGCGGACCGATGTCCGGGCTGCCCAATCACAACTTCCCGGCCTTTCACGCCGCCGCGGAAAAGGTGCGTGCGCAAGGCATCGAGGCCGTGAATCCGGCCGAGATCAACGCCGACACCGACCTATCGTGGGAAGAGTGCCTGCGCGCCGACATCAAGGCCCTGTGCGACTGCGACACGATTGCAATGCTGCCCGGCTGGGAGAACAGCAAGGGCGCACACCTCGAGGTGCATGTCGCGCATCGGCTGGGGATTCGTGTTGTCCGGATTGAGGACATCGGCGGAGGTGAGGCATGAAGCGCGACGCCATCACCACCGCGCCCGACGACGTGCGCGATATCCGGCACTTCCACCTGTTCTGCGGTCTCGGCGGCGGTGCACGCGGCTTCAACGCGGCGAGCGCCCGGGTAGGCAACATGGTCGGCCGCTTTCGCTGCCTGGGCGGCATCGACGTCGACCCGGCATCGATCCGCGACTTCAGCCGGCTGGCCGGCGTGCCGAGGACGGCACGTGGCACCGCCCCTTCACCACGCTTGAGCTGGCCGCGTTGCAGTCGCTGGTGGATCCGGAGGAAGTGCTCGAGCTGGACGGTCTCAGCGACAGCGACTGGCGTGAGCGCATCGGCAACGCAGTGCCGCCGGACGCCGCGCGGGCTATCGCCGGCGAGATGGGCCGCACGCTGCTGCTGGCGTGGTCCGGCGAAACCTTTACCCTGAGCAGCGCGCCGATATGGGTTCAGCCGGCGTTGGCTGCTCTGACCGTAGCGCAGGGAGGTGCTGCCTGATGGCCAACGACCTCAATCAATGCAACTTCATCGGGCGACTGGGCCGCGACCCTGAGACGCGCTACGCACCGAACGGTGAGGCGATCTGCAATTTCTCGATCGCATGCGGGTGGAAAACGAGGGAGAAGGAAGGGACGGAGTGGGTGTCGGAGGTGCGGACGTGATCGCACTTTCCATTCGCCAGCCGTGGGCGTGGCTGATCCTGCACGGCGGGAAAGACATCGAGAACCGGAGCTGGCAGACCAAGTTCCGCGGCCGCGTGCTCATCCACGCCAGCAAGGGGATGACGATGGCGGAGTGGGGTGCCGCGTGGGACTTCGCGCAGGGCAGCGGCGCGAGCCCGAAGGCCGTACTTGCCGGGATCACCGCCAACACCATCAAGCGCGGCGGCATTGTCGGCAGCGTAGAGATCGCCGACTGCGTTGCGGACAGTGATTCGCCGTGGTTCGTCGGTCCGTTCGGGTTCGTCCTACGCGATCCGCAGCCGATGGAGTTCATACCGATGAACGGGCGCCTGGGGTTCTTCGATGTGCCGGAGGTGAGCAATGGCTGAGCGCTCGAACATCGAGTGGTGCGACGTCACCTTCAATCCGTGGATCGGCTGCACCAAGGTTTCGCCGGCCTGCGACCACTGCTACGCAGAGCGCGATTTCGACCTGCGCCGGCACGTCGTGCAGTGGGGCGCCGGCCAGGCGCGGAAGCGCACCGGTGACGACAACTGGAAGAAGCCGGGGAAGTGGAATGCGAAGCCGTTCTTCCAGTGCGAGGACTGCGGACACCGCAGCGATGGCGAAAAGTGGAGGGAAGTCGGCCCGAACATGGGGCTGACCGATAGCGGATACGCCTGCCCGCGATGCAATAGCCGGAGCATGAACGAGGCCCGCCGCCGCGTGTTCTGCGCCAGCCTCGCCGACGTGTTCGACAACGAGGTGGACCCTCAGTGGCGCGCAGACCTGTTCCGCCTCATTGAAGCGAGCCCAAACCTCGACTGGTTGCTGCTGACGAAGCGCATCGGCAACGTTCGGAGCATGGCTCCGGTGTCTTGGCTAGGCGGCCCGGTCCAGCACGGCCCGGACCCTTGCAACATCCACGGCGGCTGGCCGGCGAACGTCTGGCTGGGCGCGACGATCTGCAATCAGGCCGAGGCCGACCGCGACATCCCGAAGCTGCTGGACGTGCCGGCCGCGGTGCGGTTCGTGTCCATCGAGCCGATGCTGGGGCCGGTCGACCTGACGGACATCGTTGTCCGCCATGGCGGCGGAACTGAGGACCATTTCTCCGCCCTGTATGACGCTGATGACGACGAGGCCGATACCGCTAGTTACATCGACTGGGTCATCGTCGGCGGCGAGAGCGGCCCGCACGCGCGGCCGATGCATCCGGAGTGGGCTCGCGACCTGCGCGACCAATGCGCAGCAGCCGGCGTGCCGTTCCTGTTCAAGCAGTGGGGAGAGTTCTCGGCAGCGCCGCCAGCCTCTGTGAAGCCCGGAGAACGTTGGCCAGCAACGTCACGCCTGGTGCCCGTAAGCGGTAACACATACGCGTGGGAGAACTTTCGCGCGCTTGAGGCTCGTGATCTGTGGATGCACCGCATCGGCAAGAAGGCCGCCGGCCGCCTGCTCGACGGTCGGACGCATGACGCCTTTCCGAAAGGCGGTGCGTGATGGCAATCGAAGAATGGCAACTCGCCCAGTTCCAGTTCGCGGCCGAGCAGATGTGTTTCCGCCTGTCCGAAAGCCCGCATGAACTGGTGTGCGTCCAGGACGGCACGTATCGACAGCGTTGGATGATCTACGCCGAGCGCATGGTTGAACACGTCGCCATGCTGCACGCAATGCGCGACTCGGGGCTTCTGCCGTGACCCGCGACGAGAAGCTGCAGACCCTGCGCGACTGGCACGAGCGCATGAAGGCTTGCGACGCAGCGCTGGACGAGTTCTCCGAACTGACCGGCGCCGATCCTGAATCGCGCCTGATGCTGTCGGTGCAGCACGTGATGATCATCGCGACCAATCACACGGCGCGGCTGATCGGCTGCTCGCCTACATGGCTTGAAGATTGGTGGTCGGAAGACGAGTTCGGCGCCCGACCGATGCGCGCCAGCGTCAACGGCGGACCGCTGCAAGACATCAGCACGATCGAGCAACTGGCTGCGCTAATTTTCGACGAAGGCGACGGCACGGAGGAAGCGACGCTATGACCCTACCCTACGAGAACACCAGCAGCGGCGAGCGTGCGGTGCAGGACATGCAGAAGATCTTGCGCGGCTTCGGCTGCTCGAAGTTCGGCCAGATGCTGGACTTCGAAGCCGGCGAGCTGCTGGTGCAGTTCGAATACCGCGGCCGGCCCGTGAGCGTGCGCGCATCTGTGAATGGCTACGCCGCCGCGTGGCTGAAGGAACACCCGTACGGCCCGCGCACCAAGGCATCGAAGCAGCAGCACGAGGCGCGCGCGAAGGAGATCGCCAGCACCGCCGTCTATTCGATCCTGCGCGACTGGATCAAGGGGCAGATCACCGCGATCGAGACCGGCATCCTGTCGTTCGAGGGAGCCTTCCTCGGGCAGATCCTGCTGCCCAGCGGGAAGACCGTGCTGGAACATGCCGAGGCGGCGAATCTGCTGCCGGGGCCGAAGGAGAGCTGATGCACGACGGACTTTTCCTGTCTGACACCGAGATCGCGCGCATCTGCGAACCGCTGGTCCAGCCTGCGGCACAGGTGCGGTTCCTGCGCGAACTGGGCCTCACCGTGGCCACGAAGCCCAACGGCCGCGCGCTGGTTGTCCGCAGCCATGCAGAAGCGGTACTGTCCGGGCGGAAGCATAGCGAGCCTCAGCAGGGCACAACAGCGCCAGCTGCGGCACCGAACCGCTCAGGATTGATCGAGTTCATCAACCGGAGGCGAGCCGCCTGACATGGGTCGTCGTCGCAAGCACAACCCGCTCGACCTACCGGACCGGGTGTATGCCAAGCACGGGGCGTTCTACTACTTTCATCGGCCCACGGAATCGCATCCGGCCGGCCGGTGGGAGCACCTTGGCACGGATGTAGGCCAGGCAAAGGAGCGCGCCAACCGGATCCGGCAGCAGATGGACGAAGGGTTCGGGACCGTCGCCTACTGGCTGGACCAGTTTCTGATCTGGTGCCGGAAGCGCGTCGCTGTCGTCGACCTCGCCCAGCGAACGCTGGATGACTACACCACCGACGCGGAGGTGCTGAAGATCTTCTTCGGCCCGCTCTACCCGGCTGCCGTCGCGCCCAGTCACGTCGGCGAGTTCCTGGACACGAACCTCGAGGGCGGCCGAGGCGTGCGGGCGAACCGGGAGAAGGCCTGCCTGTCGTCGATGTTCACGTGGCTGATCCGCAAGGGGCATGCCGGCGTGACGACCAACCCGTGCCGCGGCGTCCGCCGCAACCCGGAGAAGAAGCGGGAGCGCTACGTTGAAGACGTGGAGATGTCGAAGGCCCTGAAGAACGCGCCGCTGATGGTCTGGGCGCTGGCCCACCTCGTCTATCGCACGCTGCAGCGACCCGAGGACATCATCACCTGGACCGAGCGGGACATCGTGCGGCGCCGCCTGCCGGATGGCCGGGAGGTGCGCGTCATCAGAAACAACCAGGCGAAGACCGGGGCAATGGTCGACATCGAGGTCACGGCCGAGATCGACGAGATCCTGATCAACCTGAAGGCCGGCGCCGGCAAGCTGCGCGGGATGACCCTGCTGCATCGCCGCGACGGGAAGCCATACACCTACGACGGGCTGTGCGCGATGCTGAAGCGCCGGCAGGCCGCCGCGAAAGTGGCCAGCTTCGGCTTCTATGATCTGAAGGGAAAGGGCGCGACGGACATGTGGCAGTCCGGGGTTCCGCTGGAGGTCATCCAGGTGCTGTGCGGCCACGACTCGGTGACCACGACAGAGCGCTACGTGAAGCAGCGCTGGAGGGGTGTTGTGCAGCCGAACAAGGTCAAGGCGGCCGTCTAATAGAGCGCACTGGACCAAGGCTGGAAGCGGGTTTCCGGGCGGCGCCAAGCCAGAGAATATTAGACTGCGGAAACGCCTATTCCTTATCAGGCTTGGCTTTCAAGGCATTCCGACGCCGGACTGTTAATCCGTAGGTCCCTGGTTCGAGCCCAGGTCGGGGAGCCAAGACACAAAAGGCCCGCAGCGATGCGGGCCTTTTCCATTTACGCGCGGAATCCGATTGCTGCGGCGAAGCGGATGCCTGTGTAGCGCCCCGCCGGGCGATGTCGGACTGCGGGACGAGACCAACGTCACCCGGCCGACCAGATCCCGTGGGGCGGATGAGATCGGCCGGGTATAGACACACCTCCTGGCGTCGGAGCGGTCGGCCACGCCGACGCTACCCCGGCAATCCATCAGTCAGTATCAGCGAGTGCAGTCCTGATCACTGTCTGCCGTGTAGATGGCGAACGTATCTGCCATCGCCTCCTCAAGGTGCTGCAACGCTCGTGCGAAGCGGCTTGCAGTCCTGCATGCACCGGGCTGCGCTCGTATCAGGCCGGTCGTCGACGATGAAGCCGTCCCGGTTCGGCATCCGGATCGCCGCCAGGCTGGTCGAGTTCATTTCCACGTCCTGGTCCACCAACCCGTTGAGGTGCAGCAGGTAAGCCGTCACCGCGTAGGTCTCGTCGTTACTGAGCGACTGCGGCTCGGTCAGCGGCATTGCGCGGCGGATGTAATCGAACAGTGCCGGGGCATACGGATACATGCTGCCCGGCGTGAGCAGACGTTTGTCTGTCTTGAACGAGCCGATACCGCCAACCATGGTTCCGAACATCGGACCACCAGCCGCCGCGGCGCCATGGCACGACGCGCACTTTGCGTCGAACAGCGCCTTGCCTGTCCGCGCGTTGCCGGAACCCGGCGGCAGCCCCTGCCCGTCCGGGCCGCGGACATCGATATTCCACGCGACGAGATCCGCTTCTGCGACGGGGGCGCCGAGCGCCATCGAGCGGGCATGAGGCGATGCCGTCGTCGAGCTCACGGTATTTCCCGCGCAGCCCGCCAGCAGCATGACAGTGGCCAGAGCCATCGTGACTGTTTCAAGCGATCGCATTCTTCACCTCCCCCGCTTCGTTGATGGACCACGGGAACACCCCGTTGTGGTGCTGCACGAAGCCGGTGATCGCGCGTACTTTTTGGATGTCTTCGACCGTCGGCTGGACATAGCCGGTCGAGTCGACGCAGCGGCTCGCTATCGTTGTCGGACCACCGTTCCAGTTCCACTGCAGCCGGAATCGCGTCAGGCACTTGTCCATCACCGGCCCTTCCAGTTGCGCCTGGCGCCACGTACGACCGCCATCGAGCGTGACGTCCACCGCACGTATGCTCCCCTTGCCGGACCATGCGAAGCCGACGATTTCGATCGGCCCCGGGCGGATCTTCATGCTGCCCGAAGGTGAGGTGATCACCGACTTCGCCTCCATCTCGAAGCTGAACTGACGCCACTTGCCGTCGGGCATCGGGTCTGTGTAGCGCGCGGTCTCGCTGCGCAGGTGCCAGGGCTGGTCGCCCAGCTTGAGCCGGCGCAGCCACTTGATGCTGACGTTGCCTTCCCAGCCCGGAATGAACAGACGGAGCGGGTAACCGTTCTCCGGTCTGAGCATTTCGCCGTTTGCCGCATAGACGATGAGCGCGTCCTCCATCAGCTTCTTCATCGGAATACTGCGTGCATGCGCCGCGCCATCCCCGCCCTCGGCCAGTGCCCACGTCGCCGAAGGGGAGACGCCCGCCTCGTCGAGCAACGTCGATACCGGAATGCCGGTCCACTGCGCGCATGACAGCAGTCCGTGTGTCTGCTGCACGGTGCGGGCAGCCGGCTTCAGCCAGTCAGTCAGGCCATTGCCCGAGCACTCCATGAAGTGGAAGCGCGACACCGACGGATACTTCATCAGGTCGGACATGGAGAACACCAAGGGCTGGCGGACCATGCCGTGAATGACGAAACGATGCTGATCGGGGTTGATGTCAGGTACCCCGTTGTGGTGCCTTTCGTAGATCAGCCCGTTCGGAGTGACCGTACCCAGTTGCTGATGCAGGGGCGTGAAGCTCCAGTCCGAATAGTTCTGCTTGTTCACCAGCACGTCGGTTCGCCGTCGTTTGACGTGCGACTCGTACTTCGATGGCACACCGTACTCTTCAGGGGGCAGCGGGCGTCCGAGTGTCTTGTTCGACTCCGGCACCGACAGCGGCTCCGCGCGCGCGACACCGACACCAGCCAGCCCGGTCACCGCGGCGGCGGCCGTCTTCGCGAGCAGCGCGCGTCGCGACGGATTGTGCGTAATCGAACTGTGGGCTTCGAGTTCGGTTCGAGCGGCCGCGACCAAACGTACTCCGTCAATCTTCTGATCCACGATGACCTCCAGGTGGTTGGGAATCTCCGATGACCGGACTGTACCGATCGGTCGGTATACTACGTCGGCGTACTGGCTGGATCAATCAATTCCTGCGGGCGGCGGACGAAACTCGCTCCGTGGCATCCCCACCGCGTGGATGTCGCTCAACGCATCGCTTTGGGCACGATGCTTTGAACGCAAGGCACAGCGGGTAATTTATGATCTGCAGATCTTTGGACTCTGGCCCCTCCGGGGCCGACCTCATGAGCGTCGACACGAAGGACGACCGTTCGCAGCGGGCACGCATCGTCAAGGCGGCCGCCCGCCTTTTTGCCGAGCGCGGCTATCACGCGGTGGGAATGACCGAGCTGCAGAACGCAGTACAGCTTGGCCGAGGGGCGCTCTACCACCACATCCGCAGCAAGGACGACCTTCTCTACGACATTGCCCGCGAGTACATCACCGATCTGAACGAACTTGCAGTGACCGCAGAACAGGAAACGGACCCGAGAAGGCGCATCTGCATACTGGGTCACCACCTGATCTCGATGATCGCGTCCCATCAGGCGGAGCTGACGGTGTGCTTTCGGGAAGTCCAGTCGCTGACAGATACGCGCCGCGCGGAAGTGCTGGCGCTGCACACGCGCTACGAACGTGTCTGGAAGGACGCCTTCATCGCCGGCGCCGAACAGGGTCTCTTCAGGCCATACGACCCGGTCGTGCTGAAAGGCGTACTGGGCATGTATTTCTACAGCTACCTCTGGATGCGTCCGGACGGCTCGCTCGGCGCAGAGACGATTTCCGAGCGCTTCAATGAGATGGCGCTCCGCATGCTGGCGATCGGCTGAAGCCGTCATCACTCGCCGATGCCCTGCAACCTTGCCGCGGGCTCGCCACCATCGATCGCCCGCCGCCACCGGCACTCCATGCTCCGCCCCGTGCGTGACAGGATGGAAAATGTGGCGCAGCGCGAGCCGGAGCCCGATCCGCGTTCGTGCGGACACATCAGAACTCGACCATGAAGCTGTAGCCATGGCGCTCAAATCCGAGGAGCTCATAGAAGCGGTGCGCTTTTTCACGCCTGGTGTGGCTGGACAACGCGAGCTTGTAGCACCCCGCTTCGGCACAACAATCCATCGCGTAGCGCATCATCGCCTGGCCGACACCTCGCTGGCGATGTCCGGGGGCGACCACTACATCCTCGACGACCGCGTGCGGACGCCCTCCGTGCGCCAGGCCATCGACGATGATCAGGGCGAAAGTCCCCACCCGGTCACCGTCGCATTCGGCGACGAAGATGCGGTAATCGGGATACCGCATGATCTTTCTGAACCGCACCTGCGCCTCGGTCAGCGGCAATGATGGCTCGGGCGAGAAGTCGAGCGATGTGTACATGTCGAGCAGCCAGTCGAGATCTTCATCTCCCGCTCTTCGTATCGATATGGCCTGCCCTAATGACTTCATCGCCGCCTCCCCGCCCATTGCATCAGAGTCCGAGAACCTGCTTCGCGTTGCCACCCATCACCTTGTCGATGACTGACTCCTTGAAGCCGAGCGCGCGGTAGTCTTCGACGGACTGCGCCATCGCACGGAAAGGATAGGAACTGCCAAAGAGCAACTGGTCCTGCATGAAGCCATTCGCCGCCTCGACATACAGCGAGCCACCGGGCAGGAAGATGTACATGTCGGCGACGACGAACACGTTGTCCCAGCGGAAGGCGATGCCCACCATCTCGTTCACGTAGGGCCAGAAGCCGTGATAGCAGACGATCTTGAGCTGAGGAAAATTCTTCGCCACGCGGCCGATCGACGCGGGATCGGTCAGTTCGAAGCGCGGCGTGGTCGGACCCGACATGATGGTCACCGGCACGCCGAGCGCCTGGCAGGCCTCGTACACCGGATAGAGCTGCGCATCGTCGGCAGCCACCTGCGGATTGCAGAAGCCGGGTTCGATGTTGATGCCCTTCAGGCCGAGCTTGCCGACCGCGCGCTCGATTTCGTCGGTCGCCGCCTTGATGCCGCTGGCGTGCGGATCGACCGAGCCGATGCCCACGAGCTCCTTGTGCTCCGACACCATCTTCATGATCTCGTCGTTCGAATGCTTGATCCCCGGTGTGTCACGGCCAACCACGACAGCTTGGGCTATCCCCGCTGCGCGGATCTCCTGGACGAAGGAACTGGCGTTCTTCGAGCGGGTGAAATGCAATTCGTCCTGGGATCCGGTCCGGCGATTCAGCCACTTCACCACCTCGAACGAGGGGGTGTCCGGCGTTGCGCCATAGAAGTCATGCAGGTAGGAAGGTCTGCTGCGCATGTCGATCACGGTCTGGGTCATGGTGTCCGCCTGTCTTGAGTCGTTGAGAGTGGGGCAGAGCCCCGTCCGGCTGTTGCGCGGAAATGCCTTGAGGCGAATCCGCGTTTTCTTGGCGCGAGCGGTCCCCGCGCGCGTACCGTCAGGCACGCACGTCAAGGTGTTCCGCCGCGCGCCGTGTGGCGCGATGCGTCACGCCCTCTGTGATCTCCTTGCGTAGGATTCGACGAAGTCGGCCGCCGCCTTGCTGCCGCCGGCGAAGGACCTCATGGCCTCTTCGTGCAGCAGTGACAGCGCGGTCATCTTCACTTCATTGGCGCGGTCGCCGAGGAAGAAGTCGGCCAGCTTGCGTGGACGCGGAATGTCCACCTCGATGGTGGCTCTCACCCGGGTCGGGATGTTGCTCATGATGATCAGGCGGTCGGCCAGGAACAGCGCCTCGTCGATGTCGGTGGTAACGAAGAAGGTCGTGCGGCGGGACTCCTCGTACAGCGCGGAGTAGTACTCCCACATCAGTTCCTTCGACATCGCGTCCAGTCCGCGGAACGGCTCGTCGAGGATCATCACTTCAGGGTTGTTGATCATCGCGCGCGCGAGTTCCGCCCGCCGCTGCATGCCACCGGACAGCTGCATCGGATACTTGCTGCGGAAGTCGCGCAGGCCCACCTTGTCGAGCAGGAACTCGGCGAGATCGCGGGCCTTCTTGTCGTCCTCACCTCGCGCAATCGGTCCATACATGATGTTGTCGTACGACGTCATCCACGGAAAGAGCGCCGACTCCTGAAACACCACCAGTCGATCCCGACCCGGCCCGGTGACCGGCTTGCCATTCAGCAGGATGTTGCCCGTCGTCGGCTTCTCGAAACCCGCGAGCAACTTGATCAGGGTGCTCTTGCCGCAGCCGGAGGGACCGATCATCACGGTGAGCTTGCCGCGCTCGACGTTGAACGAACAGTCCTTCACCACCTTCTTCTCGAACAGCCCCGTGCCGTAGGACTTGCAGACATTGCTGACGATCATTTCCCCGGCACTGATCGCGATCTTGCTGGTGATCGGCGCCATCGCACCGTGTTGTGCACTTGCCATGATTCGCCTCCTTACCGTGTTCTGAGCCAGGGTGTGAAGAAGCCACCGATGCCGCGCAGAAGCTCGCTGCACGCATAGCCGGCGATGCCGATGCTGATCATTCCGATGACGATCTGCTCATAGGAGCCGCCGACATAGGAATTCCAGATGAAGAACCCAAGACCGCCGCCCGATCCCCCGCCGCCACCGCCGCCGGAAATCATCTCGGCGGCCACCACCACGTTCCAGGTGATGCCCATGCCCACCGATGAACCCACCACGATGGACGGCACGGTCGCCGGCAGCACGATGCGCCTGAAGATGTCCCACTGCGACGAGCCCATCGCCTGTGCAGACTGGTAGAAGCGCATGTCGATCGACCGCGCACCGCCCAGCACGTTGATCACCACCGTGAAGAAGGCGCCGAGGAAGGTGACGAACGCAATCGACAGCTCTTCGGTCGGCCAGAAGATGATGGCGACCGGCACCCAGGCAAGCGGCGGTATCGGCCGCAGGATTTCGAACGACGGGAAGGTGATCGAATTGAAAGTTCGACTGACCGCCATCAGCAGGCCAAGCGGTATGCCGATCACCATCGCCGCGACGAAGCCGCTCAGTACGCGCATCAGGCTCAGGTACCAGCTCTGCCAGTAGCCGGTATCACCCAGCAGGTCCCACCACACCGACAGCACGCTGGTCGGCGGCGGTACCAGCCCGATCCAGGGCATCGTGAAGCCCGCCCATTCCTTCGACCGCGATCCCGCCTCCCACAGAATCAGGAAAACGGTGATCGACACGATGGCGCGCAGCGTCGTGCGACTGAACAGCGAACGCCGTATCTTCTTCATGTTCATTGCTCAGCCCTCCTTCTCGCCGGAAGCAAAGGACTTGCGCGCCTCTTCATGCACGACCGACGCGGTTTCCTCGAGCAGTTCGCGGAAACGCGGGCTGGTCAGCACGCTGTAGTCCCGCGGATGCGGTATGTCGACCTCGAGCACCTTCTTCGGGCGACACGGCCGCGTCGTCATGATCACCAGCTTGTGGCCGAGGAAGATCGCCTCTTCCAGGTCGTGGGTAATGAAGAAGATGGTCACCTTGTTCTTGTAATAGATGTCGAGCAGCGACTCGTGCATCACCGACCGGGTCAGCGAATCGAGCGCCCGGTAGGGCTCGTCGAACAGCAGCACCTTGGGGTCGTTCATCAGTGCGCGCACGATCTCGACCCGTCGCCTCAGGCCCGATGACACCTCACCCGGATAGTTGTGCTCGGTGCCGCTGAGGCCCGCATCGGCCATCATGCTGCGCGCCTTCTCGATGATCTCTTTCTTGCTCAGCTTGCCCTGCATCATCGGGCCGAAGGCAACGTTCTCGAGATTCGTCTTCCACGGGAACAGCGCGCCGTTCTGGAACACCACGATGCGGTCGGCACCCGGGTCTGCCTTCGGCTTGCCAGGACCGCAGAGCATCTCTCCATCCATGTAGATGGCGCCCGAGGTGATGTCGTGGAAGCCGGCGATCGCGTTCAGCAGCGACGTCTTCCCGCAGCCGGACGGCCCGACGATCATGCAGATCTCGCCCGCCTTGATGTCCAGCGTGCAGTGATCGACCGCCATGACTGCGGCCCCCTCGGGGTCGTAGATCTTGACCACGTCGTCGATGCGGATCGCCCCGTAGCGCGCCTCGTTGCCCTGCGTACGTACCTTCTCAAGCACAGCACTCATCACCGACCTCCCAGAGCCATTTCACGCAGACGCCACTGCATCATGTAGTTGCCGGCAACCCGGACCATCGCACTCGTCGTGTAGCCGACGATGCCAAGAGTCACCATGCCGATGATGATGGTGGGGTATCTGACCATCGTGTAGGACGTGTTGATCACGTAGCCCAGTCCGTACTGCCCGGACACCATCTCACCAGCCACCAGCGAGAACCACGCGACACCGACCGATATCTGCAGTCCGGTAAACACGTAGGGCATGGAGCCCGGCACGATCACTTCCTTGAATACCTGCCAGCGATTCGCCCCGAGACAGCAGGCGGCACGCGTGTAGGACTCGTCGATCGACTCCACACCGAGCATCGTGTTGAGTGCGGTCGCAAAGAAGGAGGCGAGGAAGGTGAGGAAGATGACGGGCGTCTCGCTGCCGGAGAACATGATGATGGCCAGCGGCACCCATGCGAGGATCGGGATCGGACGGAGCAGTTCGAATACCGGGAACACGTATTCGCGGAAGCTGCGCGACCATCCCAGGAACAGCCCCAGCGGCACCCCGAGCGCGGTCGCCAGCAGGAAGGCGATGGCCACGCGCCGTATGCTCACCCAGATGTGCTGGTAGTACTCAGCCGTGTAGATCGACATGCCATAGACCGGATCCTCGGCGAACCACTCCTTCACCACCGTAGTCAGGCCCGGCAGATCCTCGAAGCGCGGCAGCTTGAGCACTTCCACCGTCAGGTACCAGAAGCCCAGCATCAGCGCGAAGCCCACCATCATCAGGTAGGGGTCAGGGCTCCTGAGCCACTCGCCAGCCCGGTACATGGTCAGTGTCCACGCCGAGGCCGTCTGCGGCTCCGCCTCGTTCGAGGCGGGTGTACGCGTGTCCCCCACCTTGGACAGGGTGGTCGGCACGCGCTCGGACACCGACGGCGGGAGGTAGTACTGCTGACTGATGAGCTGGGAAAAGCTCTTCAGCGCCGCCTCACCGAAATTGACGTCCTTGCGCAGAAGTTCCAGCAGGCGCGCGCCGTCGATCTTCAGGACTTCGGCCGCCTCGATACAGGCGACGTCGGCAAGCCGCACCTTCTCGCCCTCGAGTATCGCGGCCCAGCCGAAGACATCGCCGACCTGCAGTTCCTTCTCATGCACACGCGCCTTGATGTCCGGATCGATCCGGTGCGCCACCCGGCCCGAAACCAGTACGTAGACCTCTTCGGCCGGCTGACCAGCCCCGTAGATGACCTCACCCGCCTTGAAGACCTCATGTCTCGAGATCTCGGCAATGCCGTCCAGCGTTTCCGGCGACACGACCTGGAAGGGCAAGGTCCGCTTCAGCAAGCGTTCGACTTGTTCCATGTTCCCTCGCATTCAACGTGTGACGCGTCCGCCCCGTGCGGACGCGCTCAGTTACCCTTGTAGGCCGATTCCGGCAGCGCCTTGACCGCACCGATCGGCGAGGTCAGTCCGCGCTCCTTCAGAACGGCCTGGGTGAACTCGGGCATCACGGCTTCCGGGCGAAGCTTGTCGACGTTGATGCTCTTGATGGCGAACAGGAAGGCGGTGGCATCGGTGATGAGTGCCTGCACCTCGGGCGTGATCGTGAAGGGAAGCAGCAGGCGCTGATCGACACCACCGGCGCTGTCCGGATAGCGCAGGAACATCGATGACCAGAGCGCACGCTCGGTAAAACCGGTGGTCTGCTCCATCGCCATGCGGGCGATTTCCTGCGCGTTGGCGGGGTCAGCGAGGAAGAGCTGGGCATCGAGCTCCGCGTTCAGCCAGGCTTTGACCACGTCAGGACGGGTGCGGATGAGGTCCTCGCGCATGGTGAGAAAGCCACCGTCACTTTCGTCCACTGTCGTTCCGGACGCGACGCGCTTCGCCAAACCTTCCTGCACCAGGCGGGACGCCGTCGGCTCCCACACCACCGCAGCGTCCAGCTTGCCGGCGCGGAAGCCGCTGGTGATGACTTCGATGTTTTGATTCAGATAGGCGCCCGGAGTGATGCTCTCCTTCTTGAAGGTCTCCTGCGCGAAGCGGTCCGTGCAGCTGCCCTTGGGTACCGCCACGTTCTTTCCGTTGAGCCACTTCAGCGCTTCCTTGGAGGATGCGAAGTTGGGCGCGTCCTTGCGAGCGAGAAAGATGTTGCACTGGTCCTTGCCCAGGCCGAGCGCCGCGACGATGCGGATGTCGGCGACCTGCTGCTTGGTCGTCGATACGATGCCCGGCATGTCACCGACGTAACCGATGTGCTGCTTGCCGGCGAGCATCGCATTGACGACGACCGCACCCTGGAGGCCCACCGCGAAGTCGACCTTCGAGCCCTTGGGCAGGTACTTCTCGTAGAACTTCTTGCCGCGCATGACGACACCCGACCACGACTCCGTGTAGTAGGGCTGGTAGCCCACCACCAGCTTCACCGGTTCGCCCACCTTGCCGAAGTTGATGTCGCCGGCCTGCGCGACGCCACCTGTCAGCGCACACGCCGCCGCTGCGAGCAGCGTCGACACCATCCTGCATACCCGATTCCTGAGATTACCCATGGCAAACTCTCCTCCTGATTGTTGGTATGGACATCGAAGTCTCCGCACTGCCACATCACTGCATCTGCATACCCTCGCCTCCGTTCCTTCCGGACACTTCGGGACCGTCTGTCCGGTCCGGTACTAACTGTTCTGAGGTCCTGTCGTATGGCGCGCGACCAGCGTCGCCAGCCGTCGCATCACCATCAGCCCCGAGGTCGGATCGGCTTCCAGCGCATCCAGCATCGCTTCGCCGTTCAATCGCAACAGCACCGAGTCCTCATGGCAGACGGCGCGGGCAATGCGGCGGGGATGCTGCTCCAGCAGAGCCGCCCAGCCGAACACTTCGCCCTTGCGCAACATGAAGCCCGCGAGCCGCGTGCGGTCGTCGCGCCCTATCGTGAATTCCACGCGCCCCGACTCGAGCACGTAGAGGTCATCCGCCGGGTCATCGACCTCGTAGATCACCGTGCCCGCGGAGAGCTGCTCCCGTCGGGCCAACCCCTCCAGCCGCTCGAGCGACGCAGCGGAGACGTCCTTCAACATGTCCACCGCCTTGAGCGCACTCGACTGCAGTACGAAGATCTCGCCCTCGCTGACCTCCACCTCGTACTTCTCGAGCGGCGCCTCCGCCAGGCCGACGGCTTCGCCGGTCCGGATGTCCCACTGCCACAGATGCTGGTGACAGGTGAGCAACTGGCCGTCGAAGTACCCTTCGTCGAGGCACACGTCCTGGTGTGGACACAGCCCCTGATACGCGTGGAAGCACTCGCCGGCATTCACCACGAGGATCTTCATGCCCTCGATGTCGTAGCTCTTCATCCCGTTGTCCGGGACGTCCGACGCACTGCAGATTCGCTGTTTTTGCATACCGGCGGTCCTAGCTGAATTTGTCGTACCGGATGTTGTCTGCGGTGACGCGCGACAGCAGCAGCATCCGGATCGAGGCATCGACCGCCGGTGGCGGCCCAGCAAGATAGGCAATGACGTTGCCCAGACGTCCCACCATGTGCCGCTTGGCCACCTCGTGAACGAAGCCGCGATCGAAGCGGATCAGCGGGTAATCGTTCACCAGCGAGGACGGCGGGTCCTCATCGCTCAAGGCGACGGTGACGGCGAGTCCCTCGCCACAGACGCGACGCAGGCGCGTGAACTCGTCGAGAAAGTACACATCGCGAGACGTACGAACGCCGAAGAACACGTCGCCCGCGTGCCGACTGAAGTACTCATCCTGCTCGGCGCGCGAAAGGATGGACATGACGCCGGCGATGCCGCTGCCGCCGGCGATGCACAGCAAATCGCGTCCAAGGCTGGGGTAGAAGGTTGCGTGCCCCAGCGGGCCGAACAGCGATACACGGGTACCGACGCGCGACGAGGCGTCGAACAGCCAGTTCGAGAGCACGCCGTCCGGCTTGCGCCGGACGACGAAGCGCAAGGTGCGCGCATGACGATCGAAATTGACCATCGACCAGCCGCGCATGCCTTCGACCTCGTCGACACCGAGCAGCACGAACTGGCCGGCGTCGAACTCCACCGGTGCGTCCGTTTCGACATCGATCAGCATCACGTCGTGCGTGAGCATCCCTGTCGAGGCGATGCGCCCGGCGCCTGCGCAAGGCACGCAGGAGCCGGTGTCCATCATCTGTACGAAGGCGGGCACCTCGGCCACGACATCGGTCCGGGCCACGCACTGACACATCAGGAACTCGTCGGCCGACTTCAGGCTCTTGCGCCCGGGCGCATCAGGCCAGGCGTCATCGATGTCGCCGGACACCCGCTTCGCCTTGCAGGTGCCACAGGTTCCACTGGCACATTCGTAGGGAAGTGCGATGCCCCGCGCCAGACCGCCGTGCAGGATCTTCTCGCCCGGTGAAGCTTCGAACAGATGCGTGCGGTTTCGTGCGTTGACCTGGATTTTCATGTCGTGTCCCCGGCCGAGGTCAGAACGGAATGTGATAGCCGTAGCCAAGCAGCCGCGTATCGAGGCGCACGTTCCGACTGCGCAAAGCCGGGCCGTCATGGCCGAGCGTCACCTTGTCGTACAGCTTGCCTACCGCGAACAGCTCGGTCTCGCCACCATCGAGCGTGGTGCGGAACACCTCGATCGTGCTGGTGACGCTCGCCTCCTCCGCCGACTCATCAATGTCCACCAGGCAGACATTGATGTGGCGACTGATCGGCGACTTGTCGCTGTTGTGCCGATGCAGGTTCTCGAACAGCGACTTCATTCCGGCCTTGTCATGCTCCAGCCACGTCATGTCCTTGCGGATCTCGGGGCTGTATGCGGTGATGCGGTACTGGTAATCCGGCGCACACAGGTCGAGATAGCCCTTGAAATCGCGCTCGTCCATGATCAGACCGGATCTGTGGATGAGTTCGGTAATGGCGGTTCTGGTATCCACGCTTGCCCTCTCGTATCGGTTCGGTTGATCAGGAGTCACTTCACCGCGACGGCCTGCTCGCCGTACGGGTCATAGGCCTTGCGGCCCATGCGGCGGCTCCATTCGGCATAGAAGTGACGCATCCCGCCTTCGTCATGGATGGTCATGTTCTCCTCGCGCCCATGGATCACCCAACGACTGTCCGTGCGCTCGCGCATCGCAAGTCCCTGGCCGTGGACGCCAAGAAGGTCCTCGTGCAGGTTGCGGCCGAACGGCCCCCAGATCATGTTGTGGTCACGGATGCGCTCGGCGCGTTGTTCAGGCGTATCGCTCTTGAGTCCAAGCCCACGGAACTCGATCAGCAGCTTGTTCGGACCGAGCGGAATAGCCGTGTCCATGCGCAGCACCGAGGTGCGCAGGTTGTAGGTCATGCCGGGGAAGATATCGATGAGCACCCAGCCGCCCGGAGCCAGACCAGGCCAGCCCACACCACGTGCCTTGCTGCCCTCGTAGGCGTCGTACTTGATCGCCATCGAACCCACCGATGCGTGACCGTTCGGATAACCGGTGTACTTCCGGTCGAAGTAACCAGGCTGGATCATGCCGGTGATGCGATTGAAGTAATGCATGTAGTCGTGATAGAACTCGCTGTTCGTGTCGTGCCACAGCTTGTAGTTCGTATTCACGACAGCCTTGTGGTAGTGGAACACCTCGAGCGGCTGGTCCAGATGCTCGTCGAGCATGCCCATCGCCTCACCGATGTATTCCCTCAGGGTGCAGCTCTCGTCATCGACGTTCACCCACACGAAGCCGCCGAAACCCAGTTCGGTCTTCACCTCGCGCAGCCCTGCATCCTTGCAGCCAAAGCGGTCCTGATAGCCCTCCTTGCCGCGGGAAATGTCGATGCAGTCGCCTGTCGCGTTGAACGACCACGCGTGGAAGATGCACGTAATGCGCTTGGCATTTCCAACCGGCTCGTAAAGAAGCGTATTGCCGCGATGCGGACAGATGTTGTAAAAGGTCCGCACCTTCATGTCCTCACCGCGGATCACGATGAGCGGCGGCCCGCCGGGATGGCTGAACGTGCGGTAGTCGTAGGCGTTCGGAATCTCCGACTCGTGGCAGGCAATGATCCAGCACTTGTTGAAGATCTTGCGCTGCTCGTCGAGAAAGATGTCCTCCTCGGTATAGATGCGCGTATCGACATAGTGAGATTCAGGGAAGCTCGGCGTCTGCTTCCACTCCACTGCGTTGCGAGACATGTGAGGTCCTTTCCGGTACGTAACGAGGTGATGTCGTACAGCTGCTCGGATCGACGGTAATGCGCCGATAACCCGACTTAGCAGAAGGCGTGCCCGCAGCTGAGGACAGACTTCGTCGATGCGCCAGAACCCTTGCTGCGCAAGCCTTCTGCGTGCTCCGCGCCCTCCCGCCTCGACGACTTCACCGCGATGCCCCTCGACAGCGACCGGGCCTGCGGTTTCCTCGTGAAACACCCCAGCGTTTCCTGAGGAAACATCGCCACCTCATCACCTCCCGGCAGCACATCGCGCTGCCACCTCCGCAGACGGGAAAGCTGCTTAGCAATCCTGTCCGTACAGCCTTGATGTCTCGCTGGTTAAGCCTTTGCGCTGCATACGCGCACGTGCAGTGGCATTGAACTTGCGTAGGGGCTCTGTCATGCGCTCCCCCAGTTCATCGCACTCCGCAGCCTCACACACCTGTCGATGCGTACATTCAACACGGAAGCCCCACGCTTGAATCCGCTCTCCAACCGCGCACACAGCACCGGCCTGTCATTGCTGCCCATGCGACGCTGGTGGCCCATGGTCAACCGGGCGTCGCTCCGCAGCGACGCCATGGCAGGCCTGAGCGGCACCATCATCCTGCTGCCCCAGGCGGTGGCCTACGCCCACATTGCCGGAATGCCGCCGGAGTACGGTCTTTACGCCGCGATCATTCCGGTCATCTTTGCAGCATTGTTCGGGTCGTCGCGGCATCTGGTATCCGGCCCGACGGCGGCGCTCTCCATCGTCGTGTTCTCGACCATCAGCCCGCTGGCCGAGCCGGGCAGCGCGACCTACATCGCCTACGTCCTGACGCTCACCTTCATGGTCGGTCTGCTGCAGCTCGCGCTTGCCTTCGCGCGCATGGGCATGCTGGTCAATTTCATCTCGCACAGCGTGGTCATCGGCTTCACCGCCGGCGCCGCCGTGCTGATCGCCGTCAGCCAGCTGAAGAACTTCTTCGGTCTGCACTACGGTTCCGGCGGCGAGTTCTTCGGCACGCTGTCCCGCTTTGCGGCAGCAGCCGGCGACATCAACTGGCAGGTGGCGGGCGTGGGTGCCGTGACGCTCGCAGCCGGGATACTCACCAAACGTCACCTGCCACGCGTGCCGTACATGATCGTGGCGATGGTGATCGGCAGCCTCTACGCGCTCGGCGTGAAAGCGATGCTCGGTCACGATGCGGGCATCGAGACGGTGTCGGAAATTCCACGCAGTCTGCCGCCGCTCTCCGCACCGCTGCTGTCAATGGAGGTGCTGCACCAGCTGGGCGCAATCGCGCTCGCCGTCACCCTGCTGTCCCTGACTGAAGCGCTGTCGATCGCGCGCGCCGTCGGAGCGAAATCCGGCCAGCACATCGACGGCAACCAGGAGTTCTTCGGCCAAGGTCTGGCCAATCTGGCAGGGAGCTTCTTCTCGGGGTACGTATCGAGCGGATCGTTCACGCGCAGCGGCATCAACTACGAAGCGGGTGCGGTAACACCACTGTCATCGGTGTTCTCGGCCAGCTTCCTGGTTCTGACGCTGCTGTTCTTCGTGCCGCTGGCGCGCTACCTGCCAATCGCTTCGATGGCCGCCATCCTTTTCATGGTCGCCTACGCACTGATCGACGTGAAGCACATCCGCGCAGTCATGCGCACCAGCCGCCGCGAGTCCGCGGTGCTTTTCGCGACGCTTGCCTCCACCCTCGTTTTCCAGCTCGAGTTCGCTATCTACGCCGGCGTCATTCTCTCTCTGGTGCTTTACCTGGAGCGCACCGCTCGACCCGGCATACGCCCCGCCGTGCCGGCACCCGGCGAAGGCCAGTACCACTTTGTTCCACAGCGCGACGAGCCGGATTGTCCGCAGCTGAAGATGGAGTTCATCGACGGCGAACTGTATTTCGGCGCCATCGATCACGTGAAGCGCCATCTCCATCAGTTGGAAGAAGTCCATCCGGAACAGCGCCATCTGCTCGTGCTGGCGCCCGGCATCAACTTCATCGACGCATCCGGAGCCGACCTGCTTGCCGACGAAGCGCGGCGACGGCGCGCGCGCGGTGGAGGGCTCTATTTCCACCGTCTGAACGACCAGGCACGCAGCACGCTGGAGCGTGGCGGGCAGCTCGAGGACATCGGACCGGAGAACCTCTTCGCGATCGGCGACGACGTGATCGGCACGCTCTATCCGCGCCTCGATCCGCAGGTCTGCGCGAACTGCCGGAGCCGCATCTTCAGGCAATGCAAGGAACGGCTACCCGATGGCAGCCCCCGCTGACCGCCGCCAAGCGCCAAGAACGTCAATCACCACCATGGAGTCATCGATGAGCACAGTCCGTCTGTCGAACCCGCATGCCGAGCCGGTGGAGGAACTGGATGTCAAGAAGACCACCTGCTACATGTGCGCCTGCCGATGCGGCATCCGCGTTCATTTGCGCAATGGCGAGGTCCGCTACATCGATGGCAATCCGGATCACCCGCTGAACCAGGGCGTCATCTGCGCCAAGGGCGCATCCGGCATCATGAAACAGCAGTCGCCGGCGCGATTGACCCAGCCCCTGATCCGCAGACCCGGCACCGAGCGTGGTGCCGGCGAGTTCGACGAGATCAGCTGGGAAGAAGTGTTCGTTCTGCTTGCCGAGCGCCTGAAGAAGCTGCGCGAAACCGATCCGAAGAAGTTCGCGCTGTTTACCGGCCGCGACCAGATGCAGGCGCTCACCGGCATGTTCGCCAAGCAGTTCGGCACGCCGAACTACGCAGCGCACGGCGGCTTCTGCTCGGTCAACATGGCAGCCGGCATGATCTACACGATAGGCGGTTCCTTCTGGGAGTTCGGAGGCCCCGACCTCGAACGCTCGAAGCTGTTCATCATGATCGGCACGGCGGAGGACCACCACTCCAATCCGATGAAGGTGGCGCTGTCGAAATTCAAGCGCAACGGCGGCCGCTTCGTGTCGATCAATCCGGTACGCACCGGCTATTCGGCGATCGCCGACGAGTGGGTGCCGATCAAGCCGGGCACCGACGGCGCCCTGCTGCTGGCGCTGTGTCACGAGATCATCGCCAAGGGGCTGTACGACCGGGAGTTCCTGGCCCGCTACACCAACGCCGGCCAGCTGGTGATGCAGAACCCTGACGCCGACGATTTCGGGCTGTTCGCGATGGACCCGCAGGGCGATCCGGTCAACCCGGACTACCCGCACAACAAGTACTGGTGGGATCGCCTGACCGACAAGCTGGTACCGACCCACACGCCCGGCGCCGACCCGCGCCTGCGCGGCTGCTATGCGCTGCCCGACGGCACGCCGGTGAAGCCGGCGTTCCAGCTGCTGCTCGACCGCCTCAAGAGCTACACGCCGGAATGGGCAGAAGGCATCTGCGGCGTTCCGGCGGACACCATCCGTCGCTTGGCGCACGAAATGGGCGTGACGGCCCGTGACCAGAAGATCCACCTGCCGATCTCATGGACTGATTCCTGGGGCGTCGAACACGACCATGTGACCGGCAACCCGGTGTCCTTCCACGCGATGCGCGGGCTGGCCGCACACTCGAACGGATTTCACACGATACGTGCGCTGGCCATCCTGATGTCGCTGCTGGGCACCATAGATCGCCCGGGCGGCTTCCGGCACAAGGCGCCCTTCCCGCGCGCGATCCCGCCGATCGCCAAGCCGCCACGCGGCCCGCAGGCAGTCAAGCCCAACAGTCCGCTCGACGGCATGCCGCTGGGCTTTCCGGCTGACCCGGCTGACCTCTGCGTCGACGACGAGGGGCGACCGGTACGCATCGACAAGGGCTTCTCGTGGGAATACCCGCTGTCGGCGCATGGGCTGATGCACAACGTGATCACCAACGCGTGGCGCGGCGATCCCTACCCGATCGACACCCTGCTCATCTTCATGGCGAACATGGCGTGGAACTCGACCATGAACACCAGCGAAGTGCGCCAGATGCTGAATAGCAAGGGGGAGGACGGCGAGTACCGCATTCCATTCATCGTCGTCTGCGACGCCTTTCAGTCGGAAATGACGGGATTCGCCGACCTCATCCTGCCCGACACCACCTACCTGGAACGCCACGACGTGATGTCGATACTCGACCGGCCGATCTCCGAGTTCGACGGTCCGGTCGACTCGGTGCGCATTCCGGTGGTCGAGCCCAAGGGCCAGTGCAAGCCCTTCCAGGAAGTACTGATCGAACTGGGCAGCCGGCTCGGCTTGCCGGCCTTCGTGCGGCCGGATGGCTCGCGCAAGTTCCGCGACTACCCGGACTTCATCGTGAACTACGAGACAGAGCCAGGGTCGGGCATCGGTTTTCTCGCCGGCTGGCGCGGCGTGGACGGCCAGAAGGCCATCCGCGGAGAGCCGAACCCGAAGCAGTGGGAGATGTACGCGAAGAACAACTGTGTCTTCCACTACGTGCTGCCCGCGTCCTATCAGTACATGCGCAACTGGAACAAGGGCTATATGGAGTGGGCGCAGCGGGTACGCATGCGGCGCGATGCGGATCCTATCCTGATCCACCTGTACTCCGACGTGATGCAGCGCTTCCGGCTGGCCGCCCAGGGGCGGCGGCCCGGACGCCGTCCGCCGCCGGAACTGCGCGAACGCGTTGAGAAGTACTTCGACCCGCTGCCCTTCTACTACCCGCCGCTGGAGTCGCAGAGCACCGACACCACGCGTTACCCGCTGAACGCGGTGACGCAGCGGCCGATGGCGATGTACCACTCGTGGGATTCGCAGAACGCCTGGCTGCGGCAGATCCACGCGCACAACTATCTGCACGTGAATCCGGCCACCGCGCGCGCTGCGGGCATCGGGGACGGTGACTGGATGTGGGTGGAATCGCCGTGGGGCAAGGTGCGCTGCATGTGTCGCTACAGCGAGGCGGTCGAGGCCGGAACCGTCTGGACATGGAACGCGATCGGCAAGGCGAGCAACGCGTGGAATCTCGGGCCCATGGCCAACGAGGCGCGCAAGGGCTTCCTGCTGAACCACCTGATATCGGAAGAGCTGCCCATGCAGGGCACTTCGAGGCGGATGTCGAATTCCGACCCGGTGACCGGGCAGGCGGCCTGGTACGACGTGCGCGTGCGCATCTATCGCGCCGGCGACGACGAGCCCAAGGAGAGCTGGCCGCAGTTCGAACCGATGAAGACCCTGCCGGGGGTCACGAAGACACGCCCCGGTGTCCTCACCTACTTCGTCGGCAACTGGAAGAAGCGCTCATGAGCCCCCCGACCCCTACCCTCGCCCTCGAACGCGGACTGCGCGCAGGAGACATGCAATGACCCAGCTGGCACTCGTGATCGACCTCAACGTCTGCGTAGGCTGCCAGGCCTGCGTGACGAGCTGCAAGTCGTGGAACACGTCGGGAACGGCCGGTTCGCTGGCCGACCTCAATCCCTACGATGAAGATCCGACGGGCACCTTCTTCAACCGGGTGCAGACTTTCGAGGTCGGCAGTTACCCGAACACCGAAACGGTGCACTTCCCCAAGTCGTGCCTGCACTGCGAGGACCCGCCCTGTGTTCCGGTCTGCCCCACCGGCGCCAGCTACAAGCGTGCCGAGGACGGTATCGTGCTCGTCGACTACGACAAGTGCATCGGGTGCAAGTACTGCTCCTGGGCCTGTCCATACGGTGTCCGCGAGCTCGATCCGGAGCGCAAGGAAATGACCAAGTGCACGCTGTGCGTGGACCGCATCTACAACGAAGCGCTGCCCGAACGCGACCGCAAACCCGCCTGCGTGCTGGCCTGCCCGACCAGTGCACGCATCTTCGGTGATGTGCACGACCCCGATTCGTCTGCGTCGAAGGCGATACGCGAGCGCGGCGGCTACCAGCTGATGCCCGAATGGGGCACCGAACCGTCTAACCATTATCTGCCGCGCCGCAAGACCGAAATGACCATACGGCCCGATCAGATCGTACGCACCGACAACCCGCTGAAAGTGGATGGTCTGAAGCCGATGCCGGACGCCAGCACACCGGCGCTGGACGACGCCGCAAGCTGGTAAGCCGCTCCCCTCACTCAACAGGACGACACGATGAATCCCGCCTTCTCCGTCATTCTGCTCACGACGCTCACCGGCGCCGCACAGGGCCTCTTCCTCGCACTTTTCGGGTGTGAGCTCGCGCATGCGCTGAACCTGTCCGCGCCGACGCCGGGGCACGACTTCTACGTCGTCGGCGCACTGATCAGTCTTGCGTTGTCGGGCGCCGGGCTGATCGCGTCGTTCTTCCACCTTGGCCGGCCAGAACGCGCCTGGCGCAGCGCGGCGATGTGGCGCACCTCATGGCTTTCGCGCGAAGTCATCGTACTACCGGCCTTCATGGCGACCACGGCGCTGTACGCGCTCGGCCACGCCATGGGTTGGCCCCTGTCTCTTGCGACGGGAGCGATCGGCGCGGTGCTGGCGCTGGCGCTCTTCGTCTGCACCGGCATGATCTACGCATGCCTGAAATTCCTGCAGGAGTGGGCCACCCCGCTCACCGTGATCAACTACATGGTGCTGGGCTGCGCCTCAGGGCTGACGCTGGCCAGTGCCTACGCGGCGCTCAGCGAGGCGGAACTGATGTTCGTGATGACGTCGCTGGCCATCGCGCTGACCCTGACCGGTCTGGCCACGCGAAGCGCGTCGCTGCTGCGCAACGCTCGACTGCGGCCGCGCTCGTCACTGCAGACCGCGATCGGCATCCACCATCCGCGCATTGCACAACGTTCCCAAGGTCTGATGGGTGGCTCCTTCAACACCCGCGAGTTCTTCCATCACAAGACGCTGCAGTTCCTCCGCTCGGTGAAGTGGACCTTCCTGCTGCTTGCCTTCGTGCTGCCTGTTCTGCTGCTCAGCGCAGGTGCAGCGACCGCGTCGGCACCGCTGCTGTGGCTGGCCTTCGCGGTCCAGTACATCGGTCTGCTGGCCGAGCGCTGGTATTTCTTCGCGCAGGCCAATCATCCGCAGAATCTGTACTACCAGACCATCTCCTGAAGGCAATTGGCGGGCTGCGGCCCGCCAACGGTCACATCCGGTTCCGGGTTCTCATCGAGCGCTGTCGAACGCCTGCACGCATTCCCCATATTGAAGCCGTTTCGGCGCCGCATTCCCGCTGCGCCGAGACAGCGCGCGTTGCGACCGGTCATCATTCGCCTTCCGGCAGCACATGCGCCAAACGCAGGTGCCGCAACGCACCGTCACTCCGTCCGGGCGCGCAGCACGGCCCCGTGCTCGAAGCCGATCCGGATTGTGTCCACCAAGGTCTGCCATGACTGGGTGAGCATGCGATGCGGGCGCTTCGCCCGCACGTGCTAGTAGCCGCCAACAGCCTTGATCAGCAGCCCGCCACCGACCGCCAGACAAAGGACACCGACCCAGAAGCGCAGGCGCTGCGCATTGATGGCGTGCACGATACGCGCGCCTATCATCACACCCGCCAGTTCGAACAGCACCAGCGCGCCGGCGAGGCCGAAATCGATGACACCGAAGCGCAGATTGCCGAGCGTGCCTGACGCGCCGGCCAGTATCTGTATCACCTGGCTGGTTCCGATCGTGGTCAAGGGTGCGAAGCCCGCGAGCACCATCATCGGTACCGACAGCGCCGGACCGCCGACACCGGTCAGCCCCGAGCCGAAACCTGCCACGCCCCCCAGACCGAAGAGCATGGCGCGCTGCAGGCCGGGGTGCTCATGCAGCACCGGGCGCCGAGGCCGGCCGCGTGTGGCCAGCGTGTATATGCCGGCCAGACAGACTACGAGAGCGAGCAGGATCATCAGCAGCGATGCATTGAGCAGCGCGTTCACCCAGGCACCGGCAAAGCCGCTGATCAGTGCGCCTGCGCATACCGGCATCGTGATGCGCAGATCGATGCTGCCATGGCGCATGAAAGCGATGGTGCCGACGATGCCGGTGAACACGAAGGTGAACAGGGCGGTGGCCATTGCCGACTGGATGCTGAGGCCGCCGATCAGGTTCAGCGCCGGAATGAGCAGGATGCCGCCCACGCCCACCGCGCCGATCAAAGTGCCGACCACGAGTGCGATCAGCATCAGCAACACCATGATGCTCTCCCGATGCGAGCCTTGCGCCGCTTGGCGTTCAGCCCGCGGCGAACGAAGTGAAGGTGCCCGTGATCAGGAGATTGAGTTGTTTCATGATGCGGTAGCCCATCGTGTGGTCCGCATCCATCAGCATCAGAAGGCGCGCGCCGTCTATCGCAAGTACGCGACAGTCGGTCACGCAGGAGGCGGTCGCGATACGCCCCTGCGCCTCCGGTACCAGAGCGGCCCAGCCGAACACCTGTCCGCGCTCCAGCACATCACCCGCCGAGGTGTTCCGGCCACCGACGCCAATGGCGAACCGGACCTTTCCGTCGAGCAGCACGTAGAGCGACTTCACCGGGTCGCCAATGTTGTAGATCCGGCTGTGCTGCGCCCAGTCCTCGGGGCGAGAGATGAGCGTGATGGCGTGCAGCTGCGCATCACTCAGCCCGGCAAAGAACGACGCCTGCCTGAGAACACTGAAAGGCGTATGCAGCGGACTCGTTACCCCGGTCATGCCAACCTCTCATTCAACCTGTCCGTACAGTGCTATGCACTATCCATACCATGTACGGACAGCCCTCAGGACACGTTCTCGAACGTCGAAATGCATCGCGTGTTTCCAGGAGAAACACGGATGAGGTTCAAAACGAAACATGCGGCCCTGCGCTCACGACACCTGAGGGTCAAGTTGCAGGTCTTCCGCGCGCCCCCTGTCCTTCATCAGCCCCCAGCGGCGCCGGCGCATCCACAGCGCCTTGCGTCCGATGCCGAGCAAGGCGGCGAGATCGCGGTCGCAGTAGCTGTCCTGGTAACGAAGAATGCTGTGGCGGATGTAATCCTCGATCGACATGAGCCCCAGCGCCTCACTCGCCTCATCCGCCCCGGACGACGTGCTCGGCCGCGCCGGCGTGGCCTGTGGCAGCGTGTCGAACTGTTCGTCCAGTGACAAGGTGTCGCCTTCGGCCATGATGATGGCCCGCTCCATCACGTTTTCCAGTTCGCGGATGTTGCCTGGCCAGGGGTACTCGCGAAGAAAGGCGACGAACTCGTCGGACATGCCGCGGATCCGCATGCCCAGCCGCTTGCAGTGGCGCTCGAGGAAATGGCGTGCAAGAAGCTCGATATCCTCGCCCCGCTCCCGCAAGGGCGGCACCTGGATCGTGATCACGTTCAGACGGTAAAAGAGGTCGGCCCGGAAGGTGTTGCTCTCTGTTTCCGCGCGCAGATCGCGGTTGGTCGCAGCGACGAAGCGGGTGTCGGTGTGATAGGTCTGCGTGGCGCCGACCGGTCTGACCTGGCGCTCCTGTATGACGCGCAGCAGCTTTACCTGCACGTTCAACGGCAGTTCGGATATTTCGTCCAGGAACAGCGTGCCGCCGCTCGCCTCGCGTATCAGACCCTCGCTCGTGCTGACCGCACCGGTGAAGGCCCCCTTCACGTGCCCAAACAGTTCAGACTCGATCAGATCGGACGGAATCGCGCCACAGTTGATCGCGACGAAGGGCCGCTCCGCCCGCTCGCCACCGAAGTGTATGGCCTGGGCGACCAGTTCCTTGCCGGTGCCGCTCTCACCCTGGATCAGCACGTTGGTGTCGGTCGATGCAACACGGGAAATCATCGCCAGCATGCGCTTGACGCCATCGCTTTCGCCGATGATGGTGCGCTCGCCATAGGCACGACGCAGACTGCGCCTGAGCGATCGGTTTTCGCGGCGCGTTCGCTGTTCGGCGAGCACACGCTCGACCGCGAACAGGAATTCGTCGTTGTCGAAAGGCTTGATCAGATAGTCGACCGCACCCTTTCGCAGCGCGTCGATCGCGTTTTCCAGCGACGAATAGCTGGTCATCAGGATGACCGGCAGGTCCGGTCTTTCAGCCTTGCTGGCGGCCAAGATATCGAGTCCCGATGTGTCGGGCAGGCGCAGGTCGGTGATCAGCAGATCGACCTGTTCGGCCGCCAGATGGGCCAGTCCGGAGGCGCCGTCATTGAACACCGCGCAGGCGTAGCCACGGCTGCTGAGCAGCATTTCCACGCAGACAGCGATGCCGGGATCGTCCTCGATGACCAGTATCCGTTCCGGGCGCATCAGATCATGCTTGTTCGCTTTGGCGCTCATGCTGTGTCCTCGCTGAATGAGCAGGCAGGTCGATCTCGAACGTCGCACCGCCATTGGGATTGTTGTAGGCGCGCAGTTCGCCGCCGTGCTCGCGCACGAATTCGTAGGCGATGGCCAGTCCGAGACCGGTGCCCTGTCCGGAGGACCGCGTTGTGAAGAAGGGCTCGAAAATGCGCGGCAACACCTCTTCCGGGATTCCGGGACCGGTGTCCGAAATGCGGACCAGCACGCGCCGGTCTGCTGTCATCGCGGTGGTGACGAAAATCCGCCCCGCGTCACCGACGGCATGGGCTGCATTGATCAGGATGTTGTAGATCACTTCCTGCAACTGACCTGCGTTGCCGAGCACCAGCGCGCCAAGCTCCGGAAAGTGTTCCACCGACACGGTTTCCTTGCACAGTCCCTGGCGCAGCAGCACGATGGCTTCGATGATGGAGGCATCGATCTCGAACGGCACCCGCGGCTCGTCCCCCACGCGCGAGAAATCGACCATGCGCCGCGAGATGTCCATCACGCGGCGCACATTGTCCGAGACGATCCGCAACCCTTTCTGCAGCGCCTCGGCACTCACATCGGCGCGCGCCAGCAGCATCTGCATCATTGACTGCACGGCCGTCAGCGGGTTGCTAATCTCGTGGCACACGCCCGCCACCATGAAACCCAGTGACGCCAGCCGGTCACGTTGCAGTTCCGCCTGCGAGGTCGTCATCTGTTCGCTGCGATCCTCGATGAACAGCAGCATTCCATCGCGCACTGCGCTCATCCATACACGCTCGTGTAGCCAGCGTCCGTCGATCGCGCGGGCTACGTCACGAAAGCGTTCGCAAGGGCCGGGCCCGGCCTCGCACACCGCATCCCAGTACGCAGGGAGCAGGTCGCGAAGGTGCTGATCGCCCGAAATGACGGTGATTTCCAGACCCGGAAGCGGGCGGCTCAGCGCCACAACACATCCTTCCGGGTCAAGCATGATCGTCGGCCACGGGAAAGCATGCAGCAACTCCGCGTGACACAGATCCATCCGGGCGTTATCCATCGGCATCTTCATCATTGGAACCGTTTGCGCGTGGCATCGACGGCAGCAGTCGATCCCCGACTCAGGCCGGGGGTCGTATGTGCCGTGCGGTCGGCCCGCCCTGGTGGCGGGAATGAGGGCTCAGTGCCTGCGTGGACAGGACGTCATGAGCGCGGGCGGGCCCGCCGGATCGTCGGATCGTGATGCGACTGAGTCGAAGGCGACTGCGAGGACGTCAGCTCTTTGAATCATCGTTTCCTCCTTGTCCAGACATTCGTACCAGACCACGGAAAATGGCCCGGATCGAATGAATCGGCTTGTCGTCCCGATTGCCGTGAGATGCGAGAACACCTCGCGGTGCGGTCGGGCTGCGCAGTCTGCGCAAAGGCCTGAAACACGTAAAAGCAAGATCTGAACCGATCTGTCAGACTCGTATTACGCGTCCCTGATGACTCGGGTTATAACCCAGACCGATCGTTCGGTACAGAGTGAGCGCGAATCCTGTCTCGGGTCACCTTCCCGTCACGCGACTGTGGCAACCACGGTCAGCCACCCGCGCGAATGCCTGCCACGCAGGCTTGCCTGCAACTGTCGTCGATTGTTCCCTGCGCTGCCGGAAACGGGCACCGATCAGCACGGCATCCACCCTCTACTGCCCCGGACTGACGGCCGTCCTGGAACGAGCGCCATCCGAGCCCGGTTCACGGTCCCCCGCCGCTGCGCCGCCGCCCACCGCCCGCTAGGCACGCCGCTTGATACGGAGCCCCGGACAACTCTGATCCAGGGGCGCACATGTTCGACCTTGACGTCGATGTCTGGGAACTCGTGTTTCGCACGGTGGCGATCTACATCGGCCTGCTCGCGCTGATCCGCCTGTCGGGCAAGCACACGATCGGCCAGTTCACGCCCTTCGATCTGCTGGTCGTCATGCTGCTCAGCGAGGGCGCCAGCAACGCGCTCAATGGCGGCGACGATTCACTGATCGGCGGGCTGCTGATCTGTGCGCTGCTGTGTGTGCTCAACCTCGTCGTTGCGACGCTGTCCGCGCGCAGCACGCGGGTCGAAGCGCTTCTCATGGGCGAAGCGATCCTGATCGGTCGCAACGGCAAGATCTACTACTCGGTGCTCGAACGCCATCACGTTTCGCGCAATGACATGCATCAGGCACTGCGCGAGGCCGACTGCGACGTGGACGAGATGCGCTTCGCCTTCCTCGAGGCTGACGGCAGCATCAGCGTGCAGAAGCGCCGCCCGCAGGAGGCGCTCAAAACGGAACCGCCGCTGTGAACGTCCTGCTGATCGGCAGCAGCGGGTTCATCGGCGCCTCCGTCATGGCGCGGCTGATCGCGCGCGGGCACCGGCTCCGCTGCACCACACGTGAAGACGGCCACGCCGGCGCCGAGGGTGTCGAGTTCGTGCAGCTCGATCTGAAGGAGGCGCTGACGCACGAGGCGTGGCAACGGCATCTCGACGGCATCGACGTCGTGATCAACTGCGCCGGCCTCTTCGAGGAGCGCGACGGACAGACGTTTTCCATCGTGCACGAACGCGCGCCCAAGGCCCTGTTCGAGGCCAGCGCACGGGCACGCGTGCGACGCGTGGTCCAGCTTTCAGCGCTGGGGGCGGACGATCAGGCAGTCAGCGCCTTCCATCTGAGCAAACGCGCAGCCGACGCGCATCTCGCCGCGCTGCCCGTCGCCTCGCACATCCTTTATCCATCGCTCGTCTACGGGCAGGCGGGCGACAGCGCGGCGTTGTTCCGTCGACTGGCGGCGCTGCCTTTCCTCATGCTGCCGGGCGGCGGACGCCAGCAGGTCCAGCCCGTCCATCTGGACGACGTCGCCGACGCGGTGGTGCTCGCCGCGGAAGCGGACACCGGCGGTTGCCGGCGGGTGGCCCTGGTCGGGCCGCATGCAGTCACCTTCGCCGGGCTGCTTGCCCAACTGCGTCACGACCTGGGCTTTCGCCGCCCCGCCATGGTGGCTGCCCTGCCGATGTGGCTGGAGCGGCCAGTCGTCGCACTGGGCGCACGCTTGACCGGCTTTCCGGTCGGCGCCGATGCGCTTTCGATGCTCGAACGCGGAAACACCGCCGACCCGGCACCCTTCATCGCGCTGCTCGGGCGCTCTCCCCGCCCTGTCGAACACTTCGTCAGACCAGCCGAGCGAACGGCCGATCGCACGCTTGCGCTGCTCCACTGGCTGCTGCTCCTGTTGCGACTGTCGATTGCAGCACTCTGGATATGGACGGGCGTCGTATCGCTGGGTCTGTATCCGATCACGGCCAGTCTCGCGCTGCTCGCGCGCGTCGGGGCAGAAGGACTGTTTGCGTACATGCTGCTGTATGGCGCGGCGGCGTCCGACCTCGCACTCGGCGTGCTTACGCTGGCGCTCCCGCTGGCGATGCGCCGTTCGCTTTGGGCGACGCAGATTGCGCTGATCGTTTTCTACAGCGTAGTCATCACCGTCGCGCTGCCGGAGTTCTGGCTGCACCCTTTCGGTCCGCTGTCGAAGAATGTCCCGCTGCTCGCAAGTCTGCTGCTGCTCCTTTTCATCGACACGCCAGCGCCGCGCCGGCCCGCGTCATGGACTACTCCACACTGAAATTCCTGCATGTGCTGTCGGCCATCTTCCTGTTCGGAACCGGCGTCGGCTCGGCCTTCTATCTGTTCTTCACGACGCTGAACCGTGACGTGGCGCCGGTCGTTGTCGTCAGCCGGCTGGTCGTGGTGGCCGATTTCGTGTTCACTGCGACCACGGCCATCGTGCAGCCGGTCACCGGCCTACTGCTGGCGCGCCGCGCCGGCATTCCGCTCGACACCGGCTGGCTCGCCGGGTCCATCGCGCTGTATGCGCTGGCGATCGCCTGCTGGCTGCCGGTGGTCCGGCTGCAGATCCGGATGCGCGACCTCGCCGCCACCGCGTCGTCCATGGCGTTGCCGTCCGGGTACTGGAAGTGCTTCCGCTGCTGGGTGGCGCTCGGCGTACCCGCGCTGCTCGCCTTCATCGCCATCACCTATCTGATGGTGGCCAAGCCCTTTTGAACGCCCGGTCCCGCGGGCGCAGCCAGGACATTCGCCATGACGAAGATGCAACGCGTTGCACTGGAAGGTCTGATCGGCGGCGCGCTCTCCAGCGTGCTGTCGGCTTTGCTGCTGTGTGCAGCGAGCCGCCGACAGACCGGCAGCCCCTACGCCGCCATCAACGCGATCAGCCACTGGCTGTGGAAGGACCGCGCCTTCCGCAGGAACGCGCCCTCGCTGCGCTACACCGGCACCGGCTACCTGATCCATCACCTGGCGTCGACGTTCTGGGCCACCGGCCACGCCGCCGTCCGTCCCCCCGACGGCGCGGCCGATGCGCGGGCTGCGATGGCAGGCGGTTTGACCACCAGCGCGCTCGCCTGCTTCGTCGATTACAGGCTGACGCCGTACCGGCTGCAACCCGGCTTCGAGCAGCGGCTCTCGCGGCCCGCGCTGGCCGGTGTGTACCTGGCTTTCGGCGTCGGCATCGCCGTGGGCGCCTGGCTGCTGTCGCCGCCGCCCCGGCCGATCCGTGGACCGCGCCCTACCTCCAGCCGAGAACCGAAAGGATGAAGTCGCAAGCTCCGGCCCGACAGGGGCGGCACGACGTGCACCAGGAAACGATGGCCGACCCGGTGCTGACGGCGCCGACGGACATGAGCAGCCGAGTCACGGGCACCGCGATCTGCGGCGCCGGCTTCGTCCATACGACGACGCGCCGTTGATGGAACAGAGCGACATGCTGCCCATGAACTCGTGGGCGCAGTGGTCGAAATCGAGGCCGCCAGCGTGTCTCTCTTGATTGCCCGCGGTCCCTGCGACTACGGCGTGATCGATCCCTCGTTCGTCATCACGGCCGCGCTTGCGTGTTCCGGCAGCCCACACGGCCTGCGAAACCTTCCGCGCCGCGAACGGCAGCTGCATCAAGCGGGTGATGCGTCCCCGACCGGGCGGGTGTCGATTGCGGCGCCCGCCCGGCACCGTGCGGCGTCAGCGCCGACTGTCATTCTTGTACCGCGGATCGGCCGGCGCGGCCGGCGCCACCGGCTGCGGTCGGTTGGTCACGCCACCATCCTGCTGTCCGCTGGCGTCTCTGCACCGCTGCGACGTATCGCCGGGCGCGCACTCGCCGCTGCCCGTATTCATGTCATCGGGCGACTGGTAAGCGGGATCGCCGGGCGCAGCCGGCGAAACCGGCGTCGGACGCCGGTTGATTTCGTTGCCGGTCGTGCCCTGATCGGACTGCACACCCGAACGGGAACTGCCCGGCTGCTGCTCGACCGGTGCACCGCGGACTTCGGCGGCGAAGGCCACCGGGCTTCCCGCCGCAATGGCGAGCGCAACAAATAGCGTTCTGCTGTTCATGTCTACCTCCTGGTCTGTTGGAAAAATCGTGCGGTACCCGTCAAACGGGAACAGTCCCTTCCACGCAAGCGCTGTGCCCTGGAAACACCGCTTGCCGACGCGGGCGCAGCACGCCTCGCGTGCAGGAATTTCATCCGGACGGTAAGCGCTACACGCGTCACGGCCGGCTGCCCTGACGGTCTCACCGCTTGGCCCGCGCGCGGCCCCGCCTGGCGACGGGCACACGATTTGCCACTGTCGACGAATGACGAGGGCACGGAATCGCCGGCCATCGGTCACCGTCCCGGAGAGCCCGCCCATGAGAACACCCGACGCCGCACTGGCCGGCAGCTGCACCCTTGGCGACATCGAAGTCCGCCGCCTCGGCTTCGGCGCAATGCGCATCGTTGGCGACGGCGTATGGGGTCCGCCGCGCGACCGCGAGGAAGCGTTGCGCACACTGCGCCGCCTGCCCGAGCTGGGCGTGAACTTCATCGACACCGCTGACAGCTACGGTCCCGAGTTCAGCGAAACGCTGATCTGCGAAGCGCTGCATCCATACGACGGCCTGCTGGTCGCGACCAAGGGCGGTCTGGTGCGGCACGGGCCCGACAGGTGGGCACCGCTGGGACGGCCGGAGTACCTGCGCCACGCGGTGCTGATGAGTCTGCGGCGGCTGCGCGTCGACCGGATCGACCTGTGGCAGCTGCACCGCATCGATCCGAAGGTGCCGCGCGACGAACAGTTCGACGCGATCGCGCAGATGCAGCGGGAGGGGCTGATCCGCCATGTCGGACTGAGCGAAGTCGGCGTCGAGGACATCGGCGCCGCCCGGCAGCACTTCGAGGTGGTGAGCGTACAGAACCTCTACAACCTGGTGTCGCGGCAACACGAGGAGGTGGTCGATTTCTGCGCCGCACAGGGCATTGCCTTCATTCCGTGGTTCCCGCTCGCGGCCGGCGAACTGGCGGCACCGGGGGCCTTCCTCGACGAACTGGCACGCCGACTCGGCGCGACGCCGGCCCAGGTTGCGCTCGCCTGGGTGCTGAAGAGCAGTCCCTGCATGCTGCCGATACCGGGCACCGGACGACAGAAGCACCTGGAGGAAAACGTCGCCGCTGCCGCCCTGCGCCTGACCGACGCCGACTTCTCGGAACTGGGCCGGCTCGGCCGGTATGTCTGGGAAACATCGGCCGCGGCCGCCTGAACCTCACCGGCCGCGGCCATCGCACAGGGGGAGGTCACCTCAGCGGACGGATGCCATCCGGTACGCAGGATCCGTTGTGCGATCCGGGTAAAGCACTGGAGCGCGCCTGCGAGGGCACGCTCGACCAACACTGCAACGAAGGACGGCGGCAGCGCATGCGCTGCCGTCGCTGAGCGCGATCGCGCGGTCAGCGGTCGCGGCCCACCGCGGCCCGCAGCGCCTGCGCCTCCTCCAGATGGCGCTGCAGCAGCGGCAGCTGACGCGTGGCGAATTCCTTGACGTCGGGATCGCGCGCCCGATTGACCGCCGTGCGGAATGTCGCCAGCGTCTTCTCGTGCGCGCGCACGCCCAGGCGTGACGCATAGGTCTTGTCGAATACGTGTCCGCTCAGCGCCTTGAGGGCCGTCAGCTCCGTGCGCTGCGCGACCGAAGGCGTGTCCGGCAGGTCGACGCCCTTCAGCTTGGCCAGTGCCGCCAGGTCGTCAGCCGCCTTGCCATGTTCCTCGATCATGCGGCGGGCGAAGCGCTTCACGTCGGCGTGGCTGGATACACGCTCCGCCAGTTCGGCCGCCTCGATTTCGGCCTGGCTGCTGCGCGCGGCGTCGATCAGGAAGCCGCGGTCGATCCGCGACAGCGCCTGGTCGGAGCCGGCGTTGCCGGGTCGCGCGACGGCGGGCGCATCGGTAATGGTTCCAACGGGGTCGCGCACATCCTTCGCGACCAGCACGGTCGCGAGCGCCAGCAATACGCCGGCGATGATGGTTTTCGCTCCCAAGGGCGTCTCCCGGTCAGCACAGTCGTGGAAAAGGAGAGGGGCTCGCAGCAGATGAACCCGCTCCGTCCCGTCCGGACACCGGCACATCGCTGTGTCTGCAGAAGCGTGCGCCCCCCCCGCGCCGCCAGCCGACGGCACCTGCAGCATCCTGCAGCATCCTGCAAGCAGCATTCCCGGCTCCGGCCAGCGACCGGGCGTCAAGGCGCCCTATCCGCCACCTCGTCCCCGTTGCGGCGCTCCCACGCTTGAAGACTGTTGAGCACGTACCAGGTCGCTGCCGTCGCGAGAATGGCGATGGCGAAGCGCCCGAGCCCTGCCGCGACACCGATCGCGCAGGTCATCCAGATGCCTGCCGCGGTGGTCAGACCACGCACGTCGGGAACCTCGCGCAGCTTGAGGATGGCGCCGGCGCCCAGAAAGCCGACGCCGGTCAGCAGGCCCTGGATGACGCGCGAAAGCGCGTCATCCTCCATGCCGGACTCGAACGCCGCAGCCACCGCCACCGCCGCACCACCGGCGACGATGATGTGGGTGCGCAGACCGGCCGCCTTACCGACCTGCTCGCGCTGATAGCCTATACATGCCCCGCAGCACAGGGCGACCAGTACGCGCAGCAGCGCGCGCACCGCCTGCTGCGGGTCCCCTAGTCCGTCGACCAGTTGCGCGAGGGCGAAATCGGCCAGACCGTCCATGTCAGCGGGTCCGTTCGGCCGACGCGCGCAGCGTCGTCGCTTTGTCCGCCTGCCGCGCCTGGCGCGCCAGTGCGCGCAGCGCAAGAGCCACCGCGCCGGCGAACAGTTCGTCGAACTCGGGGAAGGCACCGCTCACGCCGACCACGATGCCGTCCAGGCAGACGCCACCGCTGAGCGCCGTGTCGCCGTCGCGCAGCAGGTGCGGCAGCAGCGCCTGCACCGTCCGCCCGTCCCGTCCGGTGAGCCAGCTCAACCTTGCCTTCGCCCGCGCGAAGGCGGCGTAATCGGCGTCCCACTGCGTGCGGTCGCCGAAGCCCTGCTCGTACAGCACGGCCTCCTCGAAGCTCGCAGCGCCGGCTTCGCACGCCGGGTCCATGACCACCACGTACAGAAATCCGCTGCCGACGACGTCCTGCCGGCCGAGCGCACCTTCCATCATCGGTGCGACCAGCGCCACCGCCTCGCGTGCCGCGGCGCGCCCCACGTAGACGCCACCACCGCGGGCCGCTTCATCGTGCGGATGCGTCATCGATATCTCCTTTCACGAAAGTGCCGCCGGCGCCTTCGGCATGTGCGGCAAGGTCACCGAGCCAGGCCCGGTCGGACGCGGTCGCTGTATAGGCAAGCAGGCTGGCCACCGCGCCGACCAGCTGTTCGGTCGACGCGGGCTTCCTCAGCTGCATCTGGAAGCCGGCCAGCAGCGCGCGCATCCGGGAGTCGGCGGTGTCGTAGCCGCTGAGCGCGATCGCCGGCAGCCGCTGTTCGAGCGTGAAGCCCTGTTCCGCCTCGAAGCGCCGCAGCTGCCTCAGTACCTCGTGCCCGTCCTCCTCGCCCAGCGCGATGTCGCAGATCAGCAGATCGGGCCAGCGGTCGCGCGGGAGCCGCGACAGCTCCTCCAGCGCGGCCGCACCCGACGCATGCCCGAGCGTCAGCACGCCCTGCGCCCGCAGCGCCGATTCGATCTGCTGCCGGCCGTCGCTGCTGTCATCGATCACCAGTACGCGCGCGCCGCTGATCGCCGGCAGAGGCGCCGGCAGCCTGGACGCCGATGGCGCATCAAGGATGCGCGGAACGTCGGCCGCACCGCGCAGCGGCAGTTCGATGTACTCGTCGATCAGCCCCGGGCCGGCGTCCGCGGTGTCGTAACGGCCACCATGCTGTTCGAGAATGGCGGCCAGACGATGTGCATCGAGCAGGCCGGCAGGCGCGCCGGTGTTCGGAAGCGGCAGGCCTGCGTGGATGAAGCTCACGCGTGCGCGCTCGCCGATCCGCTCGATGCGCCACTCGATCCGGCCGCCGCGCGGGCTGCTCGCCACCGCGTGCGCGGCAAGCGACCACATCGCCTGCTGCAACCGGCCGGGATTGCCGGTAACCCGCAGCGCGTCCGCGGTGATGGTGCTGAAGAAACCGGCCTGGCTGGCATCGATCTCCGCGCGCAGGCCGTCCACCACGCCCGCCAGCAGCGCGGTGAGATTGATCGACTGCAGGGCAAGATCACGCTCCGTGCTCTCGACCTGCTGCTGCTGCCGCTGCAGCGACCACAGCTGTGCGTAAAGTCCCTGCAGCGACAGCAGATGATCATGGGTGCCGCGCTCGACGATGCGTCCATGTTCGAGCACCAGGATCTCGTCGGCGTCGACGACGGTGGATAGCCGGTGCGCGATGATGAGCGTCGTGCGCGTACGCGCCAGCCGGTCCAGCTCTTCCTGGATCGAGCGTTCGGCGCGGGTGTCGAGTGCCGAGGTCGCTTCGTCGAACACCATGATGGGCGGATTCTTCAGCATTGCGCGTGCGATCGCGATGCGCTGCCGCTCGCCGCCCGACAGCTTGACGCCGCGCTCGCCGACCAGGGTGTCGTAGCCCTCGGGCAGGCCGGCGATGAAGTCGTGCACGTGTGCCGCGCGAGCCGCCTCCACGATGTCGTCGAAGGTGGCGCCCGGGCGACCGTAGCCGATGTTGTAGGCGATGCTGTCGTTGAACAGCAGCGTGTCCTGCGGCACGATGCCGAGCGCCGCCCGCAGCGACGCCAGCGGCATCGCACGGATGTCGATGTCGTCGATGGTGATGCGCCCGGCATCGACGTCGTAGAAGCGGAACAGCAGCCGTGCCAGCGTGGACTTGCCGGAACCGCTGCCGCCGACGACGGCGACGGTGCCGCCGGCCGGTATCGTGAAGGACACATCCCACAGCACCTGCCGGCTCGCTTCGTAGCCGAAACTCACGTGCTCGAACTTCACCGCGCCACCGCTCAATGTCACGTCGGGTGCCACCGGCGAATCCTCGATCTCCGGCTTCTGATCGAGCAGTCGCAGCATGCGCTCGGCGTTGACCACGGCGTCGCGCGCCTGGCGGAACACGAAACCGAGCGAGTTGAGCGGCAGGCAGATCTGGATGATGTAGGCGTTCACCAGGATGAGGTCGCCGACCGACATCGTTCCCGCGAACACATGGCGCGCCGCGATCAGCATGACACTCGCCACACCGACCGCGATCAGCGCGCTCTGGCCGATGTGCAGCAGCGACAGCGCCTTCTGGTTCTGCACGCCGACCTCGACCCACTGGTCGAGGATGCCGCCGAAACGACGCACCTCGAAGCCCTCGTTGGCGTAGTGCTTGACCGTTTCCTGATTGACGAGGCTGTCGACCAGCGTGCCGTTGGCGCTCGAATCGAGTTCGTTCAGGGCACGCTGGAAGATGGCGCGCCGTTCAGTGAACACGACGGTGAACGACGCGTAGGCGATGAAGGTCGACAGGATGATGAGGGTGAAGACCTGGCTGTAGTGGGCGCTCATGATCGCCATCACGGCGACGATCTCGACCAGGGTGGGCACGATGGTGAACAGGCCGATACCGAGCAGAAAGCCGACGCCGGCCGAGCCGCGCTCGACGTCGCGCGCCAGCCCGCCCATACGGCTGCGCGCGTGGAAGCGGGTGCCCAGACGGTGCAGGTGCGCGAACACGCGCAGCAGGAAGCCTGATGCGGTGAGCTGCGTGACACGCGCGAACAGCACGTCGCGCAGCTCGCTGAAGAAGGAACCGAGAAAGCGCAGGATGGCGTAGCCGACCACCAGCGCGACCGACAGCGCGGCGGGTGCCGGGACCTGGCTGAGCTGGTCAACGATGCCCTTCAGCGACAGCGGTACCAGCACGGCTGCCGCCTTGGCCAGCAGTACCAGTAAGAATGCGCCCAGCGTGCGCCGTCGATGCCGCCATACGGCCGCACCGAGCAGGCGGAGCACGAACAGCGTCGGG
>NZ_JADMJL010000017.1:81054-176169 GCF_018780585.1 Methyloversatilis discipulorum
GACGGCTGCGCCCGATCGGGCCGGTACCGCGAAGGCGGCACCGGCCCGGGGCCGCTCACTCGTCAAGGGGATCCCAGTAGTTGCGCTGGCGATAGTAGGTATGCACCTCGCTCGCCCACACCGGATCGGCCATCGACGGCCAGTGGTCCTTGTCGAAGCCCGGCGCGTTCTTCAAGCGCTCCGCGTCGACGTCGAGGATGAAGCACTTGCGCTCGACGTCGAGCTTCAGCGCGCCCCACGGGATGGCGAACAGGCGATCGCCGATGCCGAGGAAGCCGCCGGACGACAGCACCGCGTAGGCCACCCGGCCGCGCGGGACGTCGATCATGATCTCCTTGATCTTGCCGAGGTCTTCGCCGGCAAGATTGACGACGTCATCGTCCTCGAGCGTGCTCGACGCCATGACTTCAGGGCCGGGACCGTCGGGGATGTCGCTCGGCGTACCGACGATCTTGGCGCCCGACTCGGTAAGGGATTGGGATGTAAGCATGGTTGTAACCTCCGTCTGTGGTTGATCGATCAAGATGGAACAGCGCGGCCGTACTCAGCCCTTCGCTTTCCGGGGGGTACTGGCCGCGGCGTCGCCTGACAGCACTTCGCTGGCCGACTCGCTCATCGTGCGTCCGACGTCGTCGCCGCCCAGCGCCTGGATGCCGCGCAGATGGGAGGCGACGCGGATGCGGTTCTCGACATCCTTGACGCCCCAGCAACCATCGGCAGCGTCCTCGATGGCGTGTTTCATGCCGCGGTCCGGCACCGTGCCTTCGAGCGTCACGCACCCGTCGCTGACCGACACGCTGACATCGCTGACGTCGAGCCGGTGCTGCTGCGCGAGGCGCTCGCAGATGAACTCGCGGATGCGCTCGTCGGAGCGCGCGTAGCCCTTCGGGCCCTTGCGCTCGCGATGAATGTCGGCGTGCGGTGCTCCGTGGCTCGCACGGCCTTGTCCGGTCTCGTCGGACGGCGCCCGCCACGGCCAGGCGCGACCTTCGTCGTGCCCCTGCTCGCGGCTGCCGCCCTGGCGTCCGCCGCCCTGCGGGTAGAAGCGCTCCGACTCGTCGTTGCTGCTTTCGAAGCGTTCGCCGGAGTGCGCGCGGTTCCAGCCGTAGCCGTAGTCGTCACGCCCGGAGTCGCGACCGGGGAAGTTCCCGGACGGACCGTTGTAGCCGCCGTAGCCGGCATAGCGCTGCTGCATCGGGTGCTCGGCTTCGCCTTCGTGACGGGCACCGCTGCCGGCGCGGGCGAACATTTCGCCGCGCTCGTCCGGATTGCCGCCCGGGCCGCTGCGCTCGAAATCCTCCCGGCCACGGCGCCAGCTGTCCGCATGCGGCAGACCGGGGTCGGACCACCCGCGGTGCGTGTCCTGCCCCGTGCCGCGGCCGCCTTCGACGTCGTCGTCCCAGTTACCGCGCGAACGCCGGTAGTCGGCACCGGTGATGCCGCGCTCCGCCCCCTGCGAGCGGTAGCGGTCCTGCGTGCTGTCCTCCTCGGGTCCGAATGGAATGGTCCGCGAATGCTGCGATCTCATGGCTTCATCTCCTCTGTCTTTCCGGTCGGTACGACCGGGAGGGAGAGGACGACCCCGCACGATGCAGCGCCTGCCAACCTCTCCCGTCTTCCGACAGAGTGGCAAACCGCGTGCCCTGCCCACGCGAGGCAGGCCGGCGGCGGCGGCGGGCAACATTTACATCGGCATGTAGCCCGGTTTGTCCGCCGGCCGCCTCGACGCAGCCGCGAGTTCGGCGCCGAACAGGAAGACCGCCGCGGAGAAGAACAGCCACATCATCAGTACCGCCAGCGAGCCGGCTGCACCGAAGGCATTCGCGGTGCCGGCGTAGGCGAGGTAGCGCGCGAAAAGATGCTTTCCGATGGCAAACAGCACGGCCGCGGCGACGCCGCCCGTGATCGCCTCGCGCCACGCGACGAAGACGTCCGGCAATACCTTGAGCAACACGCTGAAGGCGACGCACAGGAACACGAAGGACACACACTGCTGCACCTGCTGCAGCAGCGGCAGCGCACTGCGTCCACCCAACAGCCAGGCCTGCGCGTGCGTGAGCAGCGCGTCGGCGATCAGCAGCACCACCATCAGGAAGCCGGTGCCGATGACGATGCCGAACGACAGAAGCCGGACGCGCAGCAGTCCGATCACGACCCGTCGGGACGGGTCGACGTTCCAGATGCGATTCAACGCGCTGTTCAACTCGGCGAAGGTCGCCGTCGCGCCGACGAAGACCGCCAGCAGCGACAGGGCACCGCTCCACCCCTGGTCGCCGCTCAGCCAGGCGTTGGCCAGCATGGCCTGCACCGCCTCGGCCCCGGCCGCACCCACCACCGATTCGATGCTCGAGAACAGGCGGCCCTGAACCGCCTCAACACCGAAGAAGAAACTGGCGACCGACACTGCGACGACAAGGATGGGCGCCAGCGAGAAGGCGGCGAAGAACGCGATCGAGGCGGACATCGACGGCGCGTCGTGGGCGATCCAGCCGCGCAACGCCGCCCAGAGCCGATCTGCCCCAGTGCGCAGCGGCGTCGGGGCCGATCGCATCATCCGGGCGTCCCGGTCCGTTCTTTTGCCGCCGCCTGCGCGTCAAGCACCGAGGCGATCGCATCGATCAATTCCCTCTCGTCGACGGGCTTGCTGACCAGCGCTTCGAAACCCGAATTCTTCAGCAGCGAGTCGTCCAGATAGCTCAGCGCGCTGACGGCTATGGCCGGCACCCGCCGTGCGGGCCACTGCTGCCGCACGCGCCGCAGCACCTCGAACCCGCTCTCTCGCGGCATGGCGATGTCGAGCAGCAGCACCGTCGCCGTGGCGCCCGCGTCATCGTCGAAGGCGGCCAGCAGGTCGTCGGGAGAATCGACGGCATGCGCGCGCGCGCCGGCTTTTGACAGAATGAGCAGCATGAAGTCGCAGGCGTCGGCATCGTCGTCGAGCAGAAGCACCTTGACCCCCTCCAGCCGTCGCCCCGGCGGCAGCAGCGTCGGCGGCTGACACGGATGCTCGTGCGCCTGCAAGCGTCGCAACTGAACGACGAAGGCCGCCCCCTGCCCTTCGCCATCGCTGCGCACGCGCACGGATCCGCCCTGCAGCTCTACCAGATTGCGGACCAGCGCCAGGCCGATACCCATACCGTGGTATCGGCGCGTCATCGAGGTATCCGCCTGACTGAAGCGGTCGAAAACATGGGGCAGGAAATCCGCCTTGATGCCGATGCCGGTGTCCGAAACCGTCATTTCGACGGTGTCACGGGTCAGCTCAAGCAACACCTGCACCGAGCCGCCCTCCGGAGTGAACTTCAGCGCGTTCGAAAGCAGGTTGCTCAGCACCTGTTGCATCCGGTCGTAGTCTGCACGCACCGGAACCACCGCGTGCTCCGATTCGAAGCGCAGGCCGACGCCCTTTTCGTGCGCCTGCACGCGAAAGGTCTCCAGCGTAGAGGCCGCAACATCGACCAGATTGATGCGCTCGCAATTGAGGTCGAGCTTGCCGCTGATGATGCGCGATGTGCTCAGCAGATCGTCGATCAGCCGCACCTGATGGTCGACATTGCGCTTGATGGCGTCGCTGGCCCGGCTGAGCAGCGCAGGATCCGGGGTCGATACGCCGGCAAGTACCTGCGCCCACCCCTTCAGCGCATTCAGCGGCGAGCGCAGTTCGTGCGACACGATGGCGAGAAACTCGTCCTTCGCCCGGCTCGCCCGCTCCGCCTCGCCCCGCAGGCGGTGCTCGGCGTCGAGCAGCTGTTCGAGTTCCTGGTGTGCCCGCTTGCGCTCGGTGATGTCCTTCGACACGCCGACCAGTCCGACCACTTCGCCCCTCGCGTCGCGCAGCGGCGACTTGGTCACCAGCAGGGTGCGTTCGCCGGCCGAGGTGTGGCGTCGCTCCTCGACCACCACCGGGCGCCCGGTCTCCATCACCTCCTGGTCGTGCTGCGCGATGCGACGCATGTCGGCCGAATCGGGAAAGAGGTCTTCCTCCCGGCGGCCGATCACCTGGGCACGACTGAGCCCCATCAGCTTCAGTGCCGCGGGGTTGATCATCATGATCGCGCCGTCGCGGCTCTTCGCGATGATCTGCTCGGGCGTGGTTTCGGCAATCGTGCGCAGCAGTTCGGTGCTCTCGCGCAACACCGAGGTCGTGCGGTCGAGGGCGCGGGTACGCTCCGCCACCCGTCGGTCGAGCGCGGCAAAGACTTCGCGCTCGGCCTGCTCGCGCGCACGCCGCGCGCTGACGTCGCGCAGCACCAGCACGCCGCCGACCAGACGCTGTTCGGCGTCCAGTATCGGCGTAGCGGTGATCTCGATCGGCTGCAGGCGGCCGGCGGCGTTGCGCAGGGCCGGCTCGCCCTCCAGCGTGACCGGCGCGCACGCCTCGAACGCCTGCTGCAATGGATAGTCGAGCAGCACGCCGGTGCGCCCCTCGACGAGCGGAACGAGATCCTCCATGCGTTTGCCCACCACGTCGCCGGCGTCGACGCCCAGCAGCGCGGCCGCCGCCGGATTGAGCAGACCGATGCGGCGCTGATCGTCGACGGTGATCACCGCCTCGCCCAGGTGGGCGAGCGTGATCTCGAACCAGGTCTGCTGCGTGTCGGCGCGATGTTCCGCGCGCGACCGCGAATCGTGCATGTCATCCAGCTTGCGTCCGGTCCACACGATGAGCGTCAGGCTGGCGATGACGAGGGTCACCACCACGACGCCGACGCCTTCGAAGCGCTGGAGCAGTCCAGCCCCCCTGCCAGCACCTTCCAGCCAGACTGCCGCGAGCGGGAGCACCACGGCCAGCGGGGCCAGATTGCGGACGACCGACAGGCCGGGCGCATCGCCGTCTCGCTGCGCCAAAATGTCCGCCGAGCGCAGCGACAGCAGGCCTGTACTGGCCGCGAACAGCGCCAGCGCCACCGGGAACTTTATGTCCAGGTCGAGCGGCCGGCTCTCGCCGAACAGCGACACCGTCATGACACACAGGCTGACCAGCGTGATACCGGCGACCGCGGCACCGCACCAGCCCGACACCCGCTGCGCCAGCGGATGGCCGAATGCGGCCAGACCCATCGACAGAGCGATCAACACGTAACTGAGGCTGGTGACCGGCGATGACTGCGTCGAGAACAAGGCCCCGACCAGCAGGCTTTCGGTCTGCGCATCGAGAAAGTCGAGGTCGACCGCCAGCCGGGTGAGCGACACGAAGGCGATCACCGCCGACGCCAGCGTAACCGTGTACCGCATCCGAGCGCGGTGACCGAAGCGCAACTCGCGCAGCGCAATCGCCACCAGCCCGAGCAGGAACAGACTGCTCGGCATCAGGGTGGGGAAGAACAGCGTCAGCGATGAAGGCGCCGGAAAATCGCGCGCCCAGCCGACGAAACCGATCAGGGCGATCAGCGCGACCAGCGCGCTGGCATCGCTGACCGCACCCAGCCGGCCGATCGAACCGATGCGTCGACCCGCGACCGGGAATACGCGCCCGGTCGGTTCGGCCTGCGCCATCGTCGCCCCCTGCGCGTCAGCCGGGCCGTTCATCCGGCCGAGGGCGCCCCGGTGGAGCGCTGACGACCCTTCCGCCAGGGTGCCCCGTGACGCGGGAAGGTGTCGCGATAGCCGCGGTGGATCCGCACCGCCGCCAGCACCACTGCCAGCAAGGCCGACAAGCGGCCGGCCGGGGTGGGAGACTGTGGGCGCCGGCCCCGCAGTACGGTGCCCAGCGTAAACGCGGACGCGGCCACTGCCGCCAGCCCCTGCACCGACACGACGGCCTCGCGGCGCGCGGTCACCCATTCGTCGACGGCCTGACGCAGCGCCCGCCGCTGCGCGTCGACGCGCGCCGCGACGCGCGCCAGTTCGAGCGCTTCGTGGTCAGCCATCCGCGGTCACCCCCCCTTCCTTGATACCCTGCAACTGACGGATCGACGTGGCGAGCGGCAGCCGGCGCAGCCTGCTGCGGACCCACAACCCCATCGCGACGGCGAGCGAAAGATTGATGGCGCCGGCGCCGAGCATGCCGTGCGCCCACGCGGCACGTGGCTCCGCCGAAAGCCCTATCAGCGCGGCCATCACGGCGATCCACGCGACGGCGAACAGCACCGAGGCGACGACGGCGATGCACAGCGCCTCGACCGCCCGGCGCGCCGAGCGACGGAGATCCAGCGCGACCAGCAAGCCGAAGTCAGCGGCCAGCGAACAGGTCCGCCGCCACAGTTGCCCGAGGTCCTCGACGGCGTGCCCGCCGGTCCGGCCCGTCGCGTCAGGCCCCATCAGCGCAGGACACGGCTGAGCAGCAGTCCCACCGCAGCGGCAATGGCAACCGCCGCCACCGGATGCTTGCGCGCACAGCGCACGCCCTCACCGACCCATCCTTCGTCGCGGGCGAGGTCATGCGCGAATTCGCGGCCGCTGTCGGCCGCCCTCGTCAGCGCGCCTTTCAGGCGGCTGACCTGGGCATCCAGACGGGATTCGGCCTCGGCCGCGCTCATCAGGGGTTCATGCGTAACGTTGCTCATCGTTCACGTCCTCCAGCAGTTGTCCGCCGCGACGGGAAAATGGACTGCGAGATGCGGCGGTACGGCGGTCCAGCAAACCGTGTTCCCGGGCGGAGCCCCGGTCAGCCCCCCTCCCGGCCGCGGCCGCGCGTGCGCGAGACGCGTCCGACATCGACGCCATCGCCGGTCACGTCGGCCTGCCCCGGCTCGACCGGTGGCCCGGGCACGTCGGACGGTGTGCCGCGCCGGTCGGTGTCGACCAGCCCGCGTGCGACGTCGCGCGCAGCCTGATCGATGATGGCGCGCGGCTCGCTGCCCGCCGTCTCGTCCGGCGACTCGTCCCGCTCGTAGGGGAGAGAAAGTCCTTCTTCGTGCGGACGGCGACGGGTCAGATCCACGTCGGTGCTGCCATGCACGGTCTTCTTGCCGCGCCCTGCGCGCGCTCGGTTTCGTTTCATCGGATGACTCCTGTTCGGCGCCTCTGTGCGGGCTTCGCGGACGGGCAGCTCCGGAAAGCGCCTCACTCCTCCTGCCCGCTGTGCTCCAGATCGCCTTCGGTTTCCAGTTCTTCGACGCGTGCCGAGTTGTAGAGCGACAGACGGTTGTAGAGGGTTTTCAGGCTGATGCCGAGTACCTCGGCCGCCTTGCGCTTCACGTTGCCGCATTCCTGAAGCGTCGCTTCGAGCACCCGCCGGTTCACCTCCTCCAGCGGCGTGCCGACGCGTATGGTGAGCACCGGTCCGGCCGATGCCCGGGTGAAATTGTCCGGCGCCAGATCGGGTTCGATCACCTCGTCCGCCAGGATGAACACGCGATGGACGTAGTTCTTCAGCTCGCGCACATTGCCTGGCCAGGAGTGGGCATACAGCGACGCGATCGCCTCCGGCGAAAAGCGCTTGTTCTCGTGCTCGCGCTCGTTCAGTTCCGTCAGGAAGTGCTGGGCGAGCAGTTCGATGTCGGTGCCGCGTTCGCGCAGCGGCGGGAGGACGATGGGGAACACGTTCAGGCGATGATAGAGATCCTCCCGCAGACGCCCTTCCGCCACCGCATCTTCGGGGACCCGGTTGGTGGCGGCGATGAGCCGGATATCGGTGACGATGGGATCGTTGGTACCGACGCGCATGAAGGTGCCTGTCTCCAGCACGCGCAGCAGCTTGACCTGCAGGTCGGGGCGCATTTCGGTCACTTCATCGAGGAACAGCGTACCGCCGTGCGCACGTTCGAAAAAGCCGCGGTGCTGCCGGTCAGCGCCGGTGAAGCTGCCCTTCTCGTGGCCGAACAGTTCGCTCTCGATCAGTTGCGGCGATACGGCGCCGCAGTTGAGTGGCAGGAAGGGCTGGCGCTTGCGTCGGCTGAGATCGTGCAGCGTCTGCGCAACGACCTCCTTGCCGGTACCGCTTTCGCCGATCAGCAGCACGGTCGCCGATGTTGGCGCGACGCGGTCGATCTGGTTGTAGATCCGGCGCATCGCCGGCGAATTTCCGAGCATGTGACCGAAGCGTCCGAGGCGTATCAATTCGCTGCGCAACTCGCCGATCTCCTCGCGCAGCACTTCGGTCTTCGGCATCCGGCTCAGAATGCCGCGCAGTCGCTGATGGTCGAGCGGCTTGATGAGGTAATCGGTGGCACCGGCGCGCATCGCCTCGATGGCGCTCTCTATGCTCGCGTAACCGGTCACGACGACGATGGCCGGCGCCGGTCTGGAGCCGAAATCGGCGAGCAGTTCGATGCCTTGACCATCGGGCAGCATCAGATCGGTCAGGATGAGCTCAGGGGTCGAACGGGTGAGGTGTATGCGCGCTGCCTTGAGCGAATCGACGGCAGCGACGGTGTAACCCTCGCTGCGGATCAGCTCCGACAGCCATTCGATCGCCTCGGGATCGTCATCTACGAGCAGGACTCGGGGCATGCGGCCTCCGGCGGACGGGTGAAAAGGGAGCCCGCGGCGCCGATCTCGACCTTCGCATCGGCATCTGTCCGGCGAGGAGCACCGGAGCGTACGCGGCTTCTCAGCATGCTGCACGGCCCAATCGACATGCCCCGGTAATTGTTAAATAAGGTTAATGAACTACGTCCGGATGCGCGTCGGCGCGACGCCGCAACTGCCCGTCATGCCCCTTCGGCGCTCGACTCCAACGGATTGTTACCGCCCGTGATCTGACGATACGCCGCTCATCATCCTGTTACGCGTTGAGGGACATCGACCTGCGGGCTGGGGCGTTTTCCCCGCCCGCCGTCGGCGTCCGTCGGTGCCGAGGCAGCGGGTAATTCTTTCCCTTGTCGGGCTCAACTTACATGAGCGAACGGGCCGCGCCGCGCTGCCTGGTCTGCCTCGACGTCGATTCGCACGGGCACATGGATTGCCCCACACCCGCATCGCATTTGTCGGCCGGGAGCTTCCATGCACATCGCAATGATCAGCGAACACGCTTCACCACTCGCCTCGCAGGGCGGTGCCGACAGCGGGGGACAGAACGTCTATGTCGCCTTCGTCGCCCGCGAGCTGGCCGCACTGGGTCACCGGGTCGATGTGTTCACGCGGCGCGACGACCCATCCACCCCTGCGGTGACGGTACTGGCGCCCGGCACGCGCGTCATCCAGGTCGACGCCGGTCCGCCGCAACCGGTGCCGAAGGAGGCACTGCTTCCCTGCATGCCGGCCTTCGCGTCGTGGATCGCACGCTGGTGCGAACAGCGGTCGTGGCGCTACGACATCCTGCACGCGAACTTCTTCATGTCGGGGCAGGTAGGCCTCTTCCTGCGCGATCGACTGCAGGTGCCGCTGGTCGTCACGTTCCATGCACTGGGTCGCGTCCGCCGACTGCATCAGGGCAGCGCCGACGGATTTCCGGACGAACGGATCGCGATCGAGGAAGCGCTGGTCGATCGTGCCGACTGCATCATCGCCGAGTGTCCGCAGGATTTTGCCGACCTGACCGGTCTGTACGGCGCCGATGGCGAGCGCATCGCGATCGTCCCCTGCGGGGTCGATACGCGCGAACTGGGGCCGGGCGACGGCCGTGCGCGCGAACGGCTCGGCCTGCCGGCCGACGACTTCGTCGTGCTTCAGCTCGGCCGGCTGGTGCCGCGCAAGGGCATCGACAACGTGATCCGCGCCCTCGGCGTGCTGAAGCGGGAACACCGCATCGACGCGCGGCTGCTCGTCGTCGGCGGTGAACACGCCGATCCCGATCCCCGCTACACGCCGGAAATCGCGCGTCTGCGCGCGATCGCCGAAGAGGAAGGCGTGGCCGACCGGACGCTGTTCACCGGCCGCCGCGAGCGCGAGGCGTTGAGCGATTACTACTGCGCCGCCGACGTGTTCGTCACCACCCCCTGGTACGAGCCCTTCGGCATCACCCCGCTCGAAGCGATGGCCTGCGGCTGTCCGGTGATCGGCGCCGATGTCGGCGGCATCCGCCACACGGTGGTCGATGGTGAGACCGGCTATCTGGTGCCGCCGCACGATCCACCGGCGCTCGCCGAACGCCTGAAATGGCTGCACGACGACCCGCTGCGCGCGCGCAGCTTCGGCGCCGCCGGCCTGCGTCGCGTCCGCGGCGCTTTCACCTGGAAGCGGGTGGCCGCCTCGCTCGACGGCATCTACGAGGAGCTGTGCACGCGCACCGCACCCACCTTCCGGGAAAGGGCCGGATCATGAGGCCAGCCCGACCTCTCGAAGGCCGCACCGCCGTGGTTACCGGCGCTGCCCGTGGCCTGGGCAGGGCGCTCAGCGAAGCGCTTTGTCAGGCTGGCGCGCGCGTCGTGCTGATCGACGTGCGCAGCGACGCGGTCGAACAGGCGAGCCGTGAGCTGAACGAGCGCGGCTTCGAAAGCAGTCACTGTGCGGTGGACGTCGGCGACGCCGACCAGGTCGAGCGCTGCCTCGAACACGCACGCGAGCGCTTCGGTGCGCTCGACATCCTGATCAACAACGCCGGCGTCGACTACACGCTACCGCTGGCCGAGCTCGAGATCGCGCAGTGGGACCACGTGATGTCGACCAATCTGCGCGGCCCTTTCCTGTTCTGCAAACGGGCGCTGACGCACATGAAGGCGGTCGGCGGCGGCCACATCATCAATATCGCCTCCACCGCGGCCAAGCGCGCCTGGCCCAATGCCTCGGCCTATCACGCCAGCAAGTGGGCGCTGCTCGGCTTCTCCCACGCGCTGCACGCCGAACTGCGGCCGCTCGGCATCAAGGTGACCGCGGTCATCGCCGGCGGCATGCGTACCCCCTTCCTGCTCGAACGCTTTCCGGATCTCGACCCCAAGGTGCTGCAGGCGCCGGAAGCGGTGGCCGCGGCCGTCGTGAACGTGCTGACGCTGCCGCCCGAGAGCGTGGTCGCGGAAATATCGGTGCTGCCGATGGGAGAGACGTCATGGCCGTAAGTCGCCCCACCCCCGGCCGTCCCCTGAGCCGCGCCATATTCATCGACAAGGACGGCACACTGGTCGAGGACGTGCCGCACAACGTCGACCCCGCCCACCTGCGCATACGCGAAGACGCCGGCGGGGCGCTGTTCAGCCTGCAGCGCGCCGGCTACCGCCTGATACTGGTGACCAACCAGCCCGGCATCGCGCTCGGCCTGTTCGACGACCAGGCCATCGCGACGCTGTTCTCGGCGCTGCTCGAACGGCTGGCGACCTTCGGCGTCGTGCTCGACGGCATCTATCACTGTCCGCACCATCCGTCGGTCAGTGACGGCGCACGCGTCTGCGACTGCCGCAAGCCGCTGCCCGGGCTGCTGCAGCGCGCCGCGCAGGTGCACGGCATCGACCTCGCGTCGTCGTGGATGATCGGCGACATTCTCGACGACGTCGAGGCGGGGCGACGTGCCGGCTGCCGCACGATACTGCTCGACGTCGGCTCGGAAACCGAATGGGTGGACGGCCCGCTGCGCCGGCCCGATCACATCGCGCACACGCTGCGCGACGCCGCCGACCACATCCTGGTCGAAGATCGCGGGGCGACAGACACGCCGATGCCGGCGGGAGCGCAGTCATGGACCGCCTGACCCCCGCCCCGCCGCCTGTCGGCGGACAGCTGTCGCACGGCGAGACGCTGCGCGGGCGGTGCGATCTCGACGCCTGGCGGGCGGCGCGCCGCGTGCTCGCGGTGCGGCTGGACAATATGGGCGACGTGCTGATGACCACCCCCGCCCTGCGCGCGCTGCGCCAGACCACGCCCGGGCGCCACCTTACGCTGCTCGCCGGCGCCGCCGGCAAGGCGCTGCAGCCGCACCTGGAAGAGGTTGACGCGGTACTGCAGGCGCGCCCGCCCTGGCTGCCCGGCGGCACGCTGCTGCCGGACGAACTGCAGGCGCTGGCGGAAACGCTGCGGAACGAACGCTTCGACGCGGCCGTCATCTTCACCGTGTACAGCCAGAGCGCGCTGCCGGCCGCCCTGCTCTGCTGGCTCGCGCACATTCCGCTGCGCCTCGCCTACAGCCGCGAAAATCCGTATCACCTGCTGAGCGACTGGATCATCGACCCGGAGCCGCACGAGGTGCTGCGCCACGAGGTCCGGCGCCAGCTCGATCTGGTCGAGGCGATCGGCGCGCGCACCAAAGACACCCACCTGTCCTTCCACATCCGCGACGACGACCGCACGCGCGCCGACACACTGCTGCGTTCCGCCGGCATCGACCCCGCGCAGCCCTACATCGTCGTGCATCCGGGCGCCAGCGCGCCGTCGCGCCGCTACCCGCCGGAGCTTTACGCGGCCGTGCTCGAACACCTCGGCGAGCCGGCCGACGAGGACGGCCTGCAGATCGTGTTCACCGGCTCCACGGATGAAAGCGAGACGATACGCGACGTGCGGCGGCAGACCTCGACCGGCAGCGCCACGCTGGCCGGCGTGCTCGACCTCGGCGAACTCGCTGCCGTCATCGACGGCGCCGCGCTGCTGATCGCCAACAACACCGGACCGGTGCACATCGCGTCGGCGGTCGGCACGCCGGTGGTCGACGTGTATGCGCTGACCAACCCGCAGCACGCGCCGTGGCAGGTCGAGCACCGCGTCCTGTACGAGGACGTTCCGTGCCGCTGGTGCTACCGCAGCGTCTGTCCACAGCACCATCACGCCTGCCTGCGTCTGCTCGACCCGGCGCGCGTCGCCGCCGCCGCACGCGAACTGCTCGACCGGGGCGCGGACAGCGCCCGCACATCGCCCACCCCTGCTGCGGACGGACACTGACATGGCGCGACCGCTACGCATACTGACCTGGCATGTGCACGGCAACTACATGTACTACCTCAGTCAGGTGCCGCACGTGTTCCTGCTGCCGGTCGATGCGCAGCGCAGCCCCGGCTACAGCGGCCGGGCCGGCGCACTGCCGTGGGCGGACAACGTGGTCGAAGTGCCGGTCGACGCGCTGGCGACGACGCAGTTCGACTGCATCCTGTTCCAGGACGCAGCCGCCTGGAACGAAGGCCAGCACCGCTACCTGACCGAGGCGCAGCGGCGCCTGCCGCGCATCTACCTCGAACACGATCCGCCGCAGCAGCATCCCACCGACACGCGCCACCCGGTCAGCGATCCGCACGTGCTGCTGGTCCATGTAACCGCCTTCAACGCGCTGATGTGGGACAGCGGGCGCACGCCGATCTGCGTGATCGAGCATGGCGTGATGGTGCCGGACGCGGTGCGCTGCACCGGCGAACTGCCGCGCGGCATCGCCGTCGTGAACAACCTGGCACGGCGCGGCCGCCGGCTCGGGCTGGACGTGTTCCAGCAGATGCGCGCGTCGCTGCAGATCGATCTGGTGGGCATGGGCTCCGAACAGTGCGGCGGACTGGGCGAGATAGCCAACCCGGAACTGCCGCACTTTCTCGCCCGCTACCGTCTCTACCTTCATCCGGTGCGCTGGACCAGTCTCGGCTTGTCGGCGATCGAAGCGATGATGATCGGGCTGCCGGTGGTCGGACTGGCCACCACCGAACTGGTGACGGTCGTCCGCAACGGTCGTTCAGGCTGCCTCGCCACCGATCCGCAAGCTTTGGTGGACGCTGCCCGGCGACTGCTTGCCGACCCGGCGGAAGCCGCCGCGATGGGCGCCTGCGCCCGGCACGACGCGCGCGAGCGGTTCGCGATCGGACGCTTCGTGGCCGACTGGCAGCGCGTGTTCGACGACGTCGTGCGCTGACCCGATGCTCCCCGTGTCGCCCCGCCTGACTGCGCCCGCGCGTTCAGCGGCGCGCGCGTACCGATTCGTACAGGGTCCGGTAGGCCAGCGCCGGACGATCCCAGCCGAAGGCGCGCGCCATGCCGTTGCGGCACAGCGCTCGCCACTGTGTCGGTCGGCCGTAGACTGCCAGCGCGCGGTCCACCGCCGCGAGGAGCGCGTCGGCGCTCGCCTCGTCGAACACGAAACCGGTCGCCTCGCCACTGCGCAGCGCCGCCTCGCTGAAATCGGCGACGCTGTCGCGCAGTCCGCCGGTCGCCCGCACGATGGGCGGCGTGCCGTAGCGCTGGCTGTACATCTGGTTCAGACCGCAGGGTTCGAAGCGCGACGGCATCAGGAACACATCGGCGCCCGCCTCGATGCGGTGCGCCAGTCCCTCGTCGAAACCGATGCACGCCGCAACGCGACCCGGTGCCCGTGCGGCCGCGTCCGCCACGGCCCGTTCGAGCGCCGCCTCGCCGGTGCCCAGAAGGGCGAGCTGCAGCGGTCGTTCGAGCAGCGCGGGCAGCGCATCGAGCACCAGGTCGACGCCCTTCTGCCCGGTCAGCCGCGTCACCATGCCGCACAGCAGCACATCGTCGTTCTGCTGCAGCCCCATTTCCGCCTGCAGCGCCCGCTTGTTGACGCGCTTGCCGGCCAGCGCACGCGCGTCGTAGCGCCGGGCCAGATGGGCATCGGTGGCCGGGTCCCACACCGCGCTGTCGATGCCGTTCAGGATGCCGACCAGATCGTCCGCCCGCTCGCGCAGCACGCCGTCCAGTCCGCAGCCCTGCTCGGCGTCGAGAATCTCGCGCGCGTAGGTCGGGCTGACCGCACACAAGCGGTCGGCGTGACGCAGGGCCGCCTTCATGAAGGACAGCCGTCCCCAGAACTCGATGCCGTCGCTGTGCAAGGCGCCTGCCGGAACGCCCAGCGACGAAGCCTCGGACAGCGGGAACAGCCCCTGGAACGCGAGGTTGTGGATGGAGAACACGCTGACTGCCGGCTCCGGCAGGCCGCTCAGGTAAAGCGGCGCCAGGCCGGTCGGCCAGTCGTTGCAGTGAAGCACGTCGGCACGCCAGCGCAGCGGGCTGGCGGCCGACGCCAGACGCGCAGCGACGCGCGACAGCAGCCCGAAGCGCAGTGCGTTGTCGGCATAGTCCGCACCGTCGGCATCGACGTACGGCCCGCCGTCGCGCATGTAGAGCGCGGGGCAATCGAGCAGCAGCGCCGGCACCTCGCCCGGCAGTGTGGCCCGCAGCAGCCGCGCCGCCGGCAGGCCGAGCTCGGCGTCGACGGTGGCGACGCTGCGCGCGCCGCGCGCGCAGGCTCGGACCGACGGATAGCACGGCAGCAGCACGCGCACATCCAGGCCGAGGGCCCGCAGTGCGGGCGGCAGTGCAGCGCTGATCTCGCCCAGCCCGCCCACCTTGACCCACGGCGCGCACTCCGGCGTGGCGAACAGTACGCGGAACGGCTTTCCGGCTTTCATGAAAATGACCTCCGGGTGCATGCGGGCACAGCGCCAGCCGCCCCGACTATCGATAGAAGGAGACTGCAATGATTCTGTGCGGCGATATCGGCGCCACCAAAAGCCTGATCGGACTGGTCGAGCGGGTCGACGGAGCGCGGTTCAGCTTCGTGCGCACGCAGCGCTACACCAACGCCGAGTGGCCCGACCTTCCGACCATGCTCGATCACTTCTTCGCGGCGACCGCGCAGACGCTGCGCCACGCCGTCGAGCTCGAAGCAGCCGGCTTCGGCGTTGCCGGACCGGTGGTCGACGGGCGCGTAGACATGACCAATCTCGAGTGGTCGATCGACGAGGCGGCGCTGCGCATCGTGCTCGGCGGTGCGCCGGTGCGCCTGCTCAACGACTTCGAAGCCAGCGCCCACGGCATCGGTGAACTGGGCAGCGAAGGGTTGCTGTCGCTGCAGACCGGCGCGGTCAGGCCGGGCGCGCCGCAGCTGGTGATCGGTGCCGGCTCCGGACTGGGGGTTGCCATCCGGGTGCCCGCCGGCGCGGGCTGCGTGATCGTCCCCGGCGAGGGCGGTCACGTCGGTTTCACCCCGACCAACGACCAACAGGCCGAACTGTGGGCTTACCTGCACCGCAAGACCGGGCGGGTGATCGCCGAGCACGTCGTGTCCGGCCCCGGCCTGGTCCATATCCACGACTGGCTGTGCGACCGGCGCGGCACGGCCGTGCGCGCGGACGACAACGGCGAAGCGGTGTGGCGCCGCGCCGCGGCCGGCGATCCGCAGGCGATGCGGGCACTCGAAGTATTCGTCGACTGCTACGGCGCCGTCGCTGGCGATCATGCGCTGACCGTGCTGGCCGCCGGCGGCGTCTTCCTGACGGGCGGCATCGCCCCCCAGCTGTTGCCGGCTCACGCTGCGCGCTTTCTCGCAGCCTTCCGCGACAAGGGGCGGCACAGTGGCCTGATGACCGGGCTGCCGCTGTGGCTGGTGACCGACTGCCTGCTGCCGCTGCTCGGCGCCGCCCGCTCGGTCGAGGCGCAACTGCCGCCGCGATGAGGCGTCGCCGGCCTGCGGCGTCGCCGCGGTCATTCCCCCGGTCATTCTTCCAGACCCTGCGGTACCAGCAAGGCAAGCGGCAAGGCGGCGAACAGCGGGGCTACGTCGAGGCGTCCCGCCCCGCCGTCGGTGTCGACGACGGTGCCGCCGAAGGCGTCCTGCCAGCGCTGCGGACTGCCGGCGGGTAGTACCACCCGGGTGTTCGCCCACAGCTCGCGTTCGCAGACGCGCTGCGGGTCGCCGCCGGTGAGGCCGAACAGCAGCCGCGACGCGATGGTGATGATCACTCGCTGGCCGAGCACACGCGCGTATGCGATCACGTGATGGGCCACCGGACCTTCGACCTCCAGAGGCATGTAGCGCCCTTCGCGCAGCGTGCGCTCGAAGCGGCGACGGATCTGCAGCGCGCGCCACAGCAGATAGAGCTTGATCCGGCCGTCAGCCATCGTTGCCACCAGTTCGCGCAGGCCCTCGGCATCGGCGCCGTCCGGCCAGCGCGCCTGCAGGTCCGCCAGCATGCGGCTGCGGCGCGCGAAGTCCACCGGCCGCCGGTTGTCCGGATCGACCAGCGTGAAGCACCAGGTGTCGCAGCCCTGGTAGGTGTCGGGCACGCCGGGCGCGGTCAGCTTCAGAAGCAGCAGTGACAGGCTGTTGTAACCGCCGAACAGCGCTACCGTCCGCTGCAGCGGCAGGAAATCGGCGAGGAAGGCGTTGCGCGTCGCGTCGCCCGCCAGCAGACGGCGCACGAAGTCGGCCAGAGCGGCTTCGTACGCGGGGTCCGGATTCATCCAGCTGGTATGCCGCTTCGCTTCGCGCGCCGCCTTGATCATGTAGGCCTCGACGCGCTCGCGCAGCGGCGGCGCATCGTCGTCGGCCGCGTCGAACGGCCACACGCCGATCAGGGTCTGGTAGAGCAGGTACTCGTCGTCCGCCGACGGCGCCAGTCCGTCGCCCAGACGGCTTTTGCGCCGCTGGTTGATGCCGCGCCAGCGGCGCAGCGCGAACCGCCACGGGCCGGGCATTTCGGACAGCACGTCGATGCGCGCGCGCACGTCCTCCGAGCGTTTGCTGTCGTGCGTCGACGAGGCGAGCAGGCCGAACGGATGGGTGCACGCGATGCGCTCGTTGGCACCGTGGAAGTCGTCGATGCCGATGCCGAAGGTACGCGGGTCGCCGCCGACGTCGTTCAGCGAAACCAGCCGGTTGTAACGATAGAAGGCGGTGTCCTCCATCGCCTTCGCCATCACCGGTGCGGTGAACTGCTGGAAGCGGCAGGCGAAGGTGAGCTTGAGCGCGCGCAGCGCAGGGTCGGGCTCGGTCGGCGCACCCAGCAGCACGTCGCGCACGAAGCGCAGCACGCTCGCGTCGCCGGCCAGTCCGAGCGCCGCCGCCTCGGCCACGGCGCGTTCGACCAGACGGCGATCGTGCTGCGAATGACCGGCCGGACCGATATAGCTGCGATAGGCCGGAAAGGCGGCGATGATTTCGCCCAGCGCGCTGCGCAGGCGGCTGCGCGTGAAGTCGCGCGTACGCCGGTCGCACTGCGCGATCGCGTGCAATTGCGCGGCAAGACGGCCCAGTTCGCCCGGCAGCGAATGGGTCATGATGAGGTGCTTCGCGTCGCGCAGCACGCCACTGAAGTCGTTCGCCTCTCCGGTGAACGCGCGATAGACCCGGGTGAAACGCGCCTCCTGCGCCGCATCGACCATCAGGCTGTGGCACAGGTTGGCAAAGCGGTAGCCGGTCGCGCCATGCACCGGCCAGTCGGCCGGCAGGGGTTCGAACTCGGCCAGTATCTTCTCGACCACGAGATAGAGGGTCGGCTCGACGACGGTCGGGTCGGCACGGCGTCGCGCCTCGGCGTACTGCTTCTGCAGACGGCAGAAGTAAGCGGCCGGATCCGACAGCCCATCGGGGTGATCGATGCGCATGCCGGTCACCCTGCCCTGCGCCACCCAGCGGAGTATCTGCGCGTGGGTCGCGTCGAATACGGCCGGCTCCTCCATGCGCAGCGCGGCCAGATCGTTCACGTCGAAGAAACGGCGGTAATTGATGTCGTCGGCTGCAACGCGCCACGACGCCAGACGGTAGGCCTGACGCGACAGCAACGCGTCCAGCCGATCGTAGCTCGACGGCTCGCCCGGGATGCCGTTGAACGCCGCGAGGCCGGCCGCGACGCGCGTGCGCACCGCCGGCAGATGCGCGTGTAGCGCCGCCAGATGACGCTTGAACAGCGCCGCATTGCGCAGACGTTCGTCGCGCAGCGGACCGGCCTCGGCGTCGCGGGCAGGGAGATGGGCCAGCGCGATGATCAGCGTCTCCAGCTCGACGCCGCAGTCCTCGCCGGCGTCGGCGCTGCCGGCTTCGAGGATGGCCGGGAAGTCCGACGGATCGACCGGAAAGACGTGCTCGTGGTAACGCACGCAGAAGGCGCCGCTCGTCTCGTCGAAGGCGAGCTGCAACTCGCCTGCCTCCAGTACCCGGCCGTACTGGTCGCCGAGCACCGGCAGCAGCACCTTGCGCTGCAGTTCCGGGAAGGGCGGATTCCAGTCGATGTCGAAGTGGTGGGCGTGCGGCGACGAGGTGCCGTTCTCCAGCACATCCAGCCACCAGTCGTTGCTGCCCCCGAGCACGCCGACGTGATTGGGCACGACGTCGAGCAGCTGGCCCAGGCCGTACTCGGCCAGCCGCGCGCAGTAGCGGTCGAAGTCCTGTTCGTCGCCGATCTCAGGATTGAGGACGCCGTGGTCGACGATGTCGTAGCCGTGACTGCTGCCGGGCCGTGCCTTCAGGAAGGGCGAGGCATAGATATGGCTGATGCCCAGGGCCGAGAGATAGGGCAAGGCCGCTTCCGCCTGCGCGAAGCCGAAGCCGCCGTGGAACTGCAGGCGGTAGGTCGCGCGCGGCACGTCGGCCTCGCGCGGCTGGAAGTCGGGCGGGCCACCGGACAGCGGCAGCGCCGACGCCGGACGCTCGGCATTCATCACCGCCGCCAGCGCGAACCAGCGCGCATCGCCGCCGATGTCGGCCAGATCGCAGCCCAGCTTGCGCCGCCAGTTCGGCCAGCGATCCTCGCTGGTGCCGGGCAGGTTGACCGATTCCGCCTGTCCCAGCACATCCTCCAGCTGCACCGCGACCATGGCCGCCGGCGTGCGCGCGAGATAGCGGTGGATGGCGAGCATCAGCGCCGGGTCGGCCGAGTGGGCGGCCGACCCGGCGTCGTCCGGCAGGCGCAGGCCTTCCGCCTCGAGCACGTCGAGCAGCGCGCCGCGGTCGGCTTCGCGCTGCGTCGCCTGGCGTTCGCGCAGCGCCGGGTCCGAATAGAGGCCGAGCGCGTCGCGTTGTTGCAGGTCGAGCGCGCTCCAGTAGCCGCTCAGCGTCGGCAGGTCGTGCGTGCCGACCACCGCCAGCGCGTCGGCCGGCCAGCCGCGGGCCGGACGGAACACGCCGTCGCGGCTTTCGAAATACAGCGGCCGGTAGGACAGCAGCCCGTAACGCTCCATCGCTGCCCGCACCTGCGGCGGCACGATGCCCAGATCCTCGCCGATGACGACGCATTCGTTGCGCACGCTTTCCAGGCACAGCAGCCGGAACAGATCGTCCATCGGATAGGCGACGTAGGCGCCGATGCGTGCCGTGCCGCCGGATGGCAGCCAGAACAGCCGCATCAGGCTCATCACGTGGTCGATGCGCAGTGCGCCGGCGTGCCGCATATTGGCCGCCAGCACGGCGCGGAAGGACGAAGGATCTTCCTGCAGCCGCTGCGGAATGAGCGGCGGGAAGCCCCAGTCCTGGCCGGCCGGGTTCAGTTCGTCCGGCGGCGCACCGGCGTGTGCGCCGGCCGCGTGCAGATGCGGCCGTATCCACGTTTCCGAACCGCCTTCGTTCACGCCCACCGCGAGGTCGCGGTACAGCCCCATGCGCATGCCGCGCGCACGCGCACGGCGCGCCACCGTCGCGAGTTGCGCTTCGGCCTGCCACTGCAGGTACTCGAAGAACTCGATGCGCTCCTCGTTCTCGAGCATGAAGGCGCGCACCGCCTCGCCATCGACGTCGCGGTAGGGCTCGGGCCACAGCGTCCACCCCCAGACCGCGGAATCGACCGCGTGAAAGTGCGCCTGCAGCGCGTCGAACAGCGCGTGCAGGCGCAGGCTGCGCCCGCCCTCGCGCTGGAAGTCGCGGAACAGGCCTGCGCGCTGCGTACCGCGGTCCAGATGTTCGCGCCGGAAGTGCGCATACAGCAGTTCGAGCACCTCCAGCTTGGCCGCCGCCACGCCGCGGTAGTCGATCAGCTCGGTCGCGCGCAGGGCGTCGAGCCTTGCCGCGAACGCCGGATCGGCGACGCGCGCCTGCGCCGCCCCGCACTCGCCGAAGTCGCGCGTCGCCTCGATGTCGATGTACAGCACATTGAGCCATTCGCGGTTCGACGGGCTGTACGGGCTCGCCCGCTCGGGGTCGTGCGGGAACAGCGCATGCAGCGGATTGACGCCGACGAAATGGGCGCCGGCGTCGGCGGCCAGGTCAATCAGCCGGCGCAGATCGCCGAAGTCGCCCATGCCCCAGCTGTGCGGCGAGCGCAGCGCATACACCTGTACCGCCGGCCCCCACAGCCGCGCGCCCTCGCCTTCGCGCGGCAGACGGACGCAGGCGGCCGGACACAGCGCCAGCGTGCTCTCGACCAGCAGGCGCGGCGTCGCGCCCGGCAGATAGAGGGACAGCCGGTGCCAGCCGGCGGGCAACGAGGAGTCCAGCGCCACGGTGGCGGTGCGGCCGTCCTCGGTACGTCCGAGCGCGGTGCGCCCGCGGCGTTCGCCGCCCTGTTCGAGCACCAGCCGCCAATGCAGCACGCCAGCGCGCACCGCCTCTTCCGATTGCAGCGTCAGCGTGAGCGGTCCTTCGCCCAGCGACAGCACGATGACCGGCGGCAGCACGCGGGCGGCAACGGCATCGTCCAGCGCCGCCAGGGCGGCGACGGCAGCGCGGTCGGGGTCACCGCCGGCCAGCGGATGTCCGAGTGCTGCCGCCAGCGCCAGGCGGCTCTCCTCCGGCACCTCGAAGCGCCGTCCCCAGGCGTCTTCGAAATCCGGCGCAATGCCGAGCCGGCTGCACAGCGCAGCGAAAGCTCCGCTCATTGCGCCGCCCCGTTATGCAGCACGAACATCCGCATCGACCAGGGCGGCAGCCCGGGACCGCCGTCACCACCGCCGCCGACGGCGGCGAAGGGCTGTGCCCCCGGCACGTCGGGCACGGCCTCGGGCGCATCGCCCAGATTGGCCTGCATGACGAGCGAAACGCCTTCGCCCGACCAGCGGATCTCGAACGCGGTGTCGCCGAACAGCATGCTGCTGCAGCGTCCGGTCTGCAGCAGCGGAACGCAGGGCACCACCCGTTCGCGGCGCAGCGTCAGCATTGCCTGATAGAAGGCGAGCCACTGCCGGCCGACCGCCTCTTCCCGCTGGCGCCAGTCCAGCCTGCTGAGGGAGAAGGTTTCCGGATCGCAGGGATCGGGAACGGTACGCGGCCCGTCGGGCCAGGCGAAGGCGGCGAATTCGCGGCGCCGCCCTTCCCTGACCTTGCGCGCGAGCTCGCCGTCGAAGTCGCAGAAGTACATGAAGGGGCTGGTGGCGCCGCTCTCCTCGCCCATGAAGATGAGCGGCGGCGACGGCGACAGCAGCAGCACCGCCACCAGTACGCGCAGCCGGTGCGTCGGCACCATGGTTGCCAGCCGCTCGCCCAGCGCACGGTTGCCGATCTGGTCGTGGTTCTGCAGGAAGCAGACGAAGGCGGTCGGCGGCAGCGTGCAGCTCGGCTCGCCGCGCGGCCCGCCGTGGAAAGCGGAATGTTCGCCCTGGTAGGCGAAGCCTTGCAGCAGGCAGCGCGCAAGGTGGTGCACCGGTGCGCTGGCGAAGTCGCCGTAGTAGCCGTCGGTCTCGCCGGTCAGGATGACGTGGGCGGCGTGGTGGAAATCGTCGTTCCACTGCGCTTCGTAGCGGCCCGGGTCGGCGTCTCCGGCAAGCCGCTGCGCGCCGTTGAGCGGATTTTCGAGCACCAGGTGGATGCGCCGGTCGGCAAGTTCGCGGCGCACCCGTCGCGACAGCTCTTCGAGGAAATGCGTGCTCGACCCGTCGATGATGGCATGCACCGCGTCCAGTCGCAGGCCGTCGAAACGGAACTCCTCCAGCCAGTAGAGCGCGTTGTGGATGAAGAACTCGCGCACCCGGGCTTCGCCTTCGTAGTCGATGGCGGCGCCCCACGGTGTCTGGTGCTGCGCGGTGAAGAAGGACGGCGCGTACAGATGCAGGTAATTGCCCTCGGGCCCGAAGTGGTTGTAGACGACATCGAGCAGCACCATCAGCCCGAGCCGGTGCGCGCTCTGCACGAAGCGCTTCAGCGCGTCCGGCGTGCCGTAGGACGACTCCGGCGCAAACGGCAGCACGCCGTCGTAGCCCCAGCCGCGCGCACCCGGAAATTCGGCCAGTGGCATCAGTTCAACGGCCGTGATGCCGAGCGCCGCCAGTTCTTCGAGCCGCGCCTCGGCGGCGGCGTAACTGCCCTCTGGCGTAAAGGTGCCGACGTGCAGTTCGTAGATCACCGCTTCGCACCACGGCCGCCCCTGCCACTGCGCTTCGGCCGCCTGCCATTCGAAGCGCGCCGGATCCACCAGTTGGCAGGGTCCGCCGACGTCGTCCGGATTGGCGCGCGACGCCGGGTCCGGCACCTCGGTGCCGTCCACCCGGTAGCGGTAGCGGTCACCGGTACGAGCGTACGGCACGGCACGCGTCCACCAGCCGTCGTCGGCACGCCGGCACGGATGTGCGTCCTGGTGCCCGTCCACGGTGGCGAGCAGCACCTCGACCTGGGCAGCCGCCGGCGCGTACAGCCTGAACAGGTAACCCTGGCTGTCGTCGATGCCATTCGCCGGACACGGGCCGAAGGGCATGTGGTGGACGAACGAAAGCGTTTCCACGCTGCGGACTCCGGGCCCGGCGCTGCGCAGTTCCGTCATGGCGTCAGCTGTCCTTTCCCGACGACGACGATGCCGCGTTCGCTGACGTGGAAGCGAGCGCGGTCCTCCGCCTCGTCGAAGCCGATGCGCATGCCGGGCGGCACGAAGTTGTTCTGATCGATGATGGCGCGCCGTATCTTCGCGCCGCGTCCGATCACGGTGCGGTCCATCACGATGGAATCGGACACCTCGGCGTCCTCCTCCACCACCACGTCCCGGCGCAGCATCGAGCGCTGGATGACGGCACGGCGGATCAGCACACCGGCGGCGATCGACGCCGTGCGCAAGTGGCCGTCGAGCACCTGAGCCGCCTCCGTCTGATCGGGCGCGGCGAAGATGGGCCAGCGCGAATTGAACATGCAGAAGCGCGGGTCCTCGCCCAGCGTGTCGAAGTGCGCGTCGTAGTAGGCGTCGATGGTGCCGACGTCGCGCCAGTAGCCGACCTCCTCGCAGTCGCGCAGTCCGGGCACCACATTGGTCGAGAAGTCGTAGGCCATCAGCCGGTGCGTTTCCGCCATCGCCGGCAGCAGGTTCTTGCCGAAGTCGTGACCCCCCTTCGAATGGGCGCGCGTCAGCGCCTCGACCAGCGCCTCGGTATTGAAGATGTAGTTGCCCATCGACGCGAAGGCATAGCCCTTGCGCCCCGGCATCGACTCGGCCGTCGCCGGCTTTTCCTGGAAGTCGCGGATGCGGCCAGTGGAATCGGTGCGGATGATGCCGAAGGAAGCCGAGTTCTCGACCGGTACCGGCAAGGCGGCGACGGTCGCATCGGCGCCGGTTTCAAGGTGATGGCGCGCCATCTGGCGGATGTCCATCCGGTAGATGTGGTCGGCCCCGAACACCAGCACCAGATCGGGCCGCACGCGATCGAGCAGGTGCAGGTTCTGGTAGACCGAATCGGCCGTGCCCTGGAACCACTCCGGCCCGTGCAGCATCTGCGGTGGCACGACGGTGATGAACTGGTTCGGGAACAGCGGACTCATGACCCACGTTCGCCGGATGTGCTCGATCAGCGACTGCGACTTGTACTGCACCAGCAGATAGATCGAGTTGATGCCCGAATTGACCAGGTTGGACAGCACGAAATCGACGATGCGGTGCCGTCCGTTGAAGGGGACCGAGGGCTTGGAGCGCTCGGCGGTCAATGGATGGAGACGGCCGCCTTCGCCGCCCGCCATCACGAATGCAAGAATGGATTTCCCGGAAATCATGATTCACCTCCACGTGAGTCCGCATCCGCGACCGGGCGATCGGATTGCGCACTTTTCGGCGGAACACGCGCCAGATGGCGTGCCTCGCCGGACTGCACGCGCCGGTCGCCGGGCGGCGACGAACGCACCGCACGGCGGGCCGGCGTGCTGGCCAGCATCCGGCGCAGCGCTGCTTCGCTGCGCGACAACCCGTCTTCGGGCTCGTCGGACGCGTAGTCCTCGAGCACGATGCCGGACAGATAAAGATCGAAGATGACGGGGCAGATGTAGCTCGCCCGGGTGACCGGCGCCGTGTTGCCCAGGCTGGCGGCGACGGAGCGCACGCAGCGCAGCAGCACGCGCGGTGCCGACTGGGCGTCCTCCAGCGGCCCCTGGCGCGTCAGGAACTCGGCGGCCTTGAGCGTGCCGCCCCAGGTGCGGAAGTCCTTGCTGGAGAAGGGCCCTATCGTTTCGTGGATGTAGGCGTTCAGTTCCGCCGCCCGCACAGGTCGGCGCAGGCCACCTTCCTCGTACTGGAACAGCGCCTTGCCCGGCAGTTCGAGCAGGCGGCCGAGCACCGCAACGGCGCCGCGGTCGCGTACCACCTGTTCCTGGTGCACACCGTGCTTGCCGCGGTAGCGGAACACCGCCTGCGTGCCCTCGATGGCGACGTGGCGCTTGCACAGCGTGGTCAGGCCATAGCTGCGGTGCGCCCGCGTATAGCTCTCGTCGCCGACCCTGAAGTACACCGAGTGCAGCAGCCGCGTCATCAGCGCCAGCACCTTGCGCTGCGGCAGGCCGCTGCGCCGCAGGTCGGCGCCGGCTGTCGCCAGCATCTGCGGCAGGGCGTCAGCGAAGCGCGACAGGCGGCGCCACTTGCGCAGCGCATTGCGATGGACGAAGTCGGGGTGATAGCGGTACTGCAGCCGCCCGCGCGCGTCGCGCCCGAAGGCCTGCAGTTCCGCGTCCGGGTCCGGACTGACATAGACGTCGGTATAGGCGGGCGGAATCGCCAGCGCGGCGATGCGCGCCAGACCTTCGCGGTCGACATAGGGGCGTCCGGCCGTCGTCACGTAGACGAAGCCGTCGCCCCTGCGCAGCCGGCGCAGGTAGCGGTTCTGCAGCGTTGCGGTGCGGATGACGGCGTTCATGACACCGCCTCCGAGGCATCGACCCCGTCGAGCGCGCGTTGCAGCGCAGCGAGCATTTCCTCGCCGCCGGCGGTCAGGCCGGTGGCGAACAGCTGCAGCGAGCGCCCGGCGATGGGCACGCGACCGTTGTTACGCTCGACCGCGGCGACGTATCCGCTCGACGTGTCGATGAGGCGCCGCCACGGGTATTCGCTGTCGCCGTCGTCCAGCGTCCAGCCGACGACCTCGGGCGAGGCATTGACCACCAGCTCGATCAGCGTTTCGGTCGCCGGATCGGGTTCGTGCAGACGCAGCGCACGGCCGTCGACGCGCATGCCGAAGCAGCGCATCTGCGCGTCGTTCCAGTCGCCGGCCTGCATTTCCTCACCGTCCGAGCGAAGCCAGACGACGTCGCGGAAGGTGCTCTCCGGATCGCCGCCGGTGGCAAAGCGCGCCATGCGCAGCGCCGGCAGCGCGGCGCGCAGCTTCAGCAGGCGGCACACGAAGGCGCTGAGCTGCTCGCCCGCCGGATCGTCCAGCCCGGTCCAGTTGAGCCAGCTCAGTTCGTTGTCCTGACAGTAGGCGTTGTTGTTGCCCTGCTGGCTGCGCCCGAACTCGTCGCCGGCAAGCAGCATCGGCGTACCCTGCGACAGCAGCAGCGTAGCCAGCATGTTGCGCTTCTGCCGCTCGCGCAGCGTCAGCACGCGGCTGTCGTCGGTCGGTCCTTCGGCGCCGCAGTTCCACGACCGGTTGTCATCGTGGCCGTCGCGGTTGTCCTCGCCGTTGGCGTCGTTGCGCTTGTGGTTGTACGACACCAGGTCGTGAAGCGTGAAGCCGTCGTGCGCGGTGACGAAGTTGACGCTGGCCCACGGACGCCGCCCGCGCTGGTCGAAGCGATCGGCCGAGCCGGTCAGCCGCGTGGCGAGCGCGGCCGCCTGCATCTCGTCGCCGCGCCAGAACGAGCGAACCGTGTCACGGAAGGCGTCGTTCCACTCCGCCCAGCGCGGCGGAAAGTTGCCCGGCTGGTAGCCGCCGGGACCACAGTCCCACGGTTCCGCGATCAGCTTGATGTGCTGCAGCACCGGGTCCTGCGCCATCGCGTCGAAGAAGCCGCAGCCCTGGTCGAAGCCGCTGGCCTCGCGCCCGAGTATGGTCGCCAGATCGAAGCGGAAGCCGTCGACGCCCATCTGCACGACCCAGTAGCGCAGGCTGTCCATCACCATCTGCAGCACGCGCGGATGGCTCAGATTGAGCGTGTTGCCGGTACCGGTATCGTTGATGTAGTGGCGCCGGTTCTCCGGATTCAGGCGATACCAGCAGGCGTTGTCCAGCCCCTTGAAACTCAGTGTCGGGCCCATTTCGTTGCCCTCGGCCGTGTGGTTGTAGACGACGTCGAGAATCAGTTCGATGCCCGCCTCGTGCAGCCGCTCCGCCATCGCGCGGAACTCGCCGATGCCGCCGGCACCGAGGTAGCGCTGTTCCAGCGCGAAGAAGCCGAGCGTGTTGTAGCCCCAGTAGTTGCGCAGGCCGCGGTCGGTCAGCTGCGCGTCGTCGACGAAGGCATGCACCGGCAGCAGTTCGACCGCCGTCACGCCGAGCGACACCAGATGCGCGATCACCGCGTCGTGCGCCAGCCCGGCGAAGGTGCCGCGCAGGCGGCCGGGCACCTGCGGATGCTGGCGCGTCAAGCCGCGCACGTGGCATTCGTAGATGACGCTGCGGTCCCACGGAACGGCGGGTCGCGGCTGCGACAGCGGCGGCAGGTCGGCCACCACGCGCGCCTTCGGCATGTAGGACGCGCTGTCGCGCTTGTCCACGCCGAGCAGCGCGCCGCTCGGCGCCGCGTCGCCGGCGAACAGCACCGGCGACCAGCGCAGCTGGCCGACCCACTCGCGCGCATACGGATCGAGCAGGAGCTTGTGCGGATTGAAGCGGTGTCCTTCCTCGGGCTGCCACGGTCCATGGACGCGGTAGCCATAGACGAGGCCCGCCTTCGCGCCGGGCAGGAAGCCGTGCCACACCTCGTCGGTGAACTCGGGCAGTTCGCGCCGGGCCACCTCGATGCGGCCCGCCTCATCGAAGATGCACAGGTCGACGCGCGTCGCGTGCGCCGAGAAAACGGCGAAGTTGATGCCCTCTTCGGTCACCGTCGCACCCAGCGGATAGGGCTGCCCGGCCTCGAGCAGCGGAAAGCGGACAAGGTCGGCGCGGCTCATGCGCACCTCCGCACCGCGTCCGGCTGCGGCACCGCCGCGCAGACGAAGTCATGCACGAAACACAGCTTGTCGAGCACCGGCGACGCAGCGATGAAGGGGTAGGCGTCGCCGTGTCCGAGGCTGCGCCCCATGCTGTTCAGGAACTGCGACAGCGGCAGCCAGTGCTCGACCAGCACGTCGCGGAAGGGCCGCTCGTCGCTGCACGCGGCCGCCTCCACGCTGCCGCCGCCGGTTACCACGCCCGGTCGCAGCGAGAAACCCCAGTGCGCCGCGGTGTCGAGCGCGTCCGACACGTGCAGGTAATGGGCGAACGATTCGGCCCAGTCCTCCCAAGGGTGAACCGACGCGTAGGCGCTGATGTAGCGCTCGCTCCAGTCCGGCGCCGGCCCTTCGTCGTAGTGATCGCGCAGCGCCTCGGCATAGTCACGGCGCTCGTCGCCGAACAGCGCGCGGAAGTCGTTCAGGCGCGGTCCGCCCGACAGGATGCGGTCCCAGTAGTAGTGCCCGATCTCGTGGCGGAAATGACCGAGCAGCGTGCGGTAGGGCTCGCCCAGCCCGATCCGGCGCGCTTCACGGCAGGCGTCGTTGGCTTCCATCACGTCCACCGTGATGACGCCGTCGGCATAGCCGGTGGTCACCGCGCCGCCGATGTGCTTGCGCGACAGGAAGCGGAACAGCGGCTCGCGCCGCCCCGGCTGATCGAGCACCGGCAGCCCCAGACGCAGCAGCGAGTGGAACAGCCGACGCTTGGCCGCCTCCAGCCGACGCACCAGTTCGTCGCAGGCCGGGTCGGCGGTCGCCTCGGTGGCTTCGCTGTGCCGGCAGCTGAGGCAGAAATCGGCGTCTTCGTCGGCCGGAATCATCCAGTTGCAGCGCTGGCGCTCACTGTAGTTGCGGCAGGGCTTCCAGCGGCTGCCCTCCCCCGCCCCGCCGCCCTGGCGCACCCAGCGTCCGTCGGCACCCGCCTCGAAGGCGGCCATGTCCAGCTCCCCGGGCACGAAGCCCAGCATCACGCCGCAGCGCACGCAGGCGGTGTTCTCGAAGAACACCGGACTGCTGCATCGGCCGCACAGAAAGGTCCTCATGGCGCCGGTGCCTCCGAGTAAGCGTCCATGCGCGGCCGCGACGGACCGGCCGACGCATCGTCGTCGTTGCGCGCGCCGTCGAGCAGGCGCGTGCGGATCTGCGGCAGCCATTCGGGCGACACCTTCTGCAGATAGGCCACCATCTGCTCGCGCACCTTGCAGCGCAGATCCCACGCTGCGCCGGCGTTCTGCGTGCTCATGAGGCAGCGCAGCTGCATCGCGCGATCGGTCATGTCCGTCACCTGCAGCGCGCAGACCCGCCGATCCCATTCGGTCGAGGCATCGAGGATCTCGCGCAGCCGTTCGCGCAGCGGTTCGACCGGTACGCGGTAATCGACCCACAGATAGACCGCGCCGAGCAGATCGGAGGTGGTGCGCGTCCAGTTCTGGAAGGGGTTCAGGATGAAATGTTCGAGCGGCACCACCAGGCGCCGCTGGTCCCAGATGCGCACCACGACATAGGTGGCGGTGATTTCCTCGATGCGCCCCCACTCGTTCTCGACGATCACGACGTCATCGACACGGATGGGCTGGGTGAGCGCGATCTGCAGCCCGGCAATCAGGTTGCCGAGCACCGGCCGGGCGGCCAGGCCGGCGATGATGCCGGCCAGACCGGCCGACGCCAGCAGGCTTGCGCCGATCTGCCGCACGTTCGGAAAGGTCATCAGCACCGAGCCGACGCCGAGCAGGCCGACGATGAACATTGCCGTGCGGGCGAGCACCCGCACCTGGGTCTGCACACTGCGTGCGTGAAGATTGTCGGCGTCGGTCACCGGATGCCGGCTTTCAATCACGTCGGCAATCGCACTGATGAAGCGCACCGCGAACAGGGTGACCACCAGCACGATGGCGATCGACAGCAGATGACGCAGGCCGGTCAGCAGCCCGACCGGAATGGTCGCGTCGGCCAGCGACAGGTGGACGAACAGCAGCGGCAGCAGCAGTTGCGCCGGACCGCGCGTGCGCACGACAATGCGTTCGGCGATGTCATAGCGCGCGGCCAGCCGGCGCGCGATGCGGTCGATCACCGCATGCAGCGCGAGGCCGATCAGCACCGCCAGCCCGCACTGAACAAGCAGGCCGAGCCACGGGTGACCCAGCAGGAAGTCGCTTGCGACGTCCACTCAGCGGGTACCTCCATCGGTCGCCAGCCGCTCTTCGAGCTGGCGTGCCAGGCGCAGGTGCTCGCGCAGCTTGGGCGCCGTGTCGGCGGCGAAGCTGCGCAGTTCGGGAACCTGTCCCGACTTCGCCTGGCGTTCGAACAGGGCGATCGTGTCCTCGTGCGCGGCAGTGCCGAAATGGCGCAGGAAGGCGGCGTCGGCCTCGGCGCCGGTCAGCGTCTTCAGTTCCTCGATGTGCTCGCGCGAGGCCGGCGCCATGCCCTGCGGCAGCGGGATGCCATGGGCACCGGCGATGCGTTCGAGCTCGGTATTGGCCGCCGTGTGTTCCTTGTCCAGCATCTCGGCGAAGGCGCGCACCTGCGGATCGGCGGCCCGCCCCGCCATCAGCCGTCCGGCTTCCGCCTCGGCACGCCCGCCAGCCGCCGCCGCCGTGACGAAGCTGTTGTCCTCCGGACTTGGCGCAGCGGTCTGCGCCGCACTCGACGGCGGCGGCGACGCGTCGCTGCCCGGGCCGAGGCCGGTCGGCGGAGCGTTGCCCTCAGCGCGCGATGTGTCGGCCGGCGCCGACGCCGGCGGCTCGGGCGTGCGTTCGCACGCAGTCAGTACGCCGGCGAGTGCGATCGCGGCAATCAATGTCGTCGTGCGGACATTCGTTGTGGATGCAGGGGTGTTCATCGGTACCTCCTTCGGAACGGTGGCGGCGCGGCCCGGGCCGACCACGGGAATGGATGCGGCGGCGTAGCGCGTGACGGCTGCCGGCCCCCCTATCTGCAGTTTCCGTGCCCGCCTTGCCCGGGGGCCCCCAAACCGATGCCGGAACAGCGATCGCCACCGTGGTACGGACCTTTCTGCAGCGCGGAAGCGCGCATCGCGGCCGCCGCCCGCGGGGTGCGCTGCGAAGGCGTCGGGACGCCACATCGGCCTCGCCCGGCATGCAAAACGCACGCAATTCTTACTGTCCGGATGTAAATACTTCCGGCCTCGCCCACGCCGTCCGACGCGGATCGCCCATGCAGCCGTAATTCTGTCGATGGCATATCTCTTGCAGGTAGGTGTCCTGATCCAACGGCCCGCCACCGAGCACAACGACACCCGAAACCGAAAGGACACCGAATGAGCCTCGGCATGGAACTCAGACTCCGGCAGCACATCGCCATCACGCCGCAGCTGCAGCAGGCGCTTCGCCTGCTGCAGCTGTCATCGCTGGAATTCACGCAGGAAGTCGAACAGGCTCTTGGCAGCAACCCCTTTCTCGAAGAGGACACCGCAGCACCGACCGTGACCGGCGCCGTACCGAACGCCTCCGCCACGCCGGACGACGGGCCGGACAACGCGCCTGCCGCCGACCGGCGCGACGACGCCGAGGAACCGGCGGTCCAGTTCGACGCCGCGTACGGCAGCACCACGGCCGGTTCGCGCGACGACGACGAAACCGACTGGACGGAATGGGCGGAAGCGCCGACCGGGCTGCGCGATCATCTGCGGGCGCAGCTGCAGCTGTCGTCGATGAGCGATCGCGACCGCGCGCTCGCCGATCTGATCATCGACGAGCTGACCGATGCCGGGTATCTCGAAACGCCGCTGGACGAACTGGCGGCGCTGATCGCGCCCGAGCACGAGGTCGCGCCGCAGGAACTGCTGGCCGCACTGCGCCTGGTGCAGCAGCTCGAACCGGTGGGCATCGGCGCACGATCACTGCGCGAATGCCTGCTGCTGCAACTGAACGCGCTATCCGAGGAAGCCCAGGGGCGCGCCGACGCGCTGCTGCTCGTGCGCGACCACTTCGATCTGCTGGCGGCGCGCGAATTCACGCGCATCCAGCAGCAGCTGGACTGGAACGAAAGCCGGCTGCACGGCGCCCGCATGCTCATCCGCACGCTGGATCCGCGGCCCGGCCGCAGCTTCGGTCCGGACGAAACCCGCTACATCGTGCCGGACGTCATCGTCACCTGCCGTCGCGGTCGCTGGCAGGCGACGCTGAACCCGGCGGTACAGCCGCGACTGCGCATCAACCGCGCCTACGCCGAACTGGCCGGCGGACGCGAGCCGGGCGAGCGCTCGTTCTCGCGCCTGCTGCAGGAAGCGCGCTGGCTGATGCGCAACGTCGAACAGCGCTTCTCGACGATACAGCGGGTCGCTTCGGCCATCGTCGAGCATCAGCGGGTGTTCTTCAGCTACGGCGACGCGGCGATGAAGCCGCTGGCGCTGAAGGACATCGCGGTGGAACTGGGTCTGCACGAGTCCACCGTCTGCCGCGTCACCAATGGCAAGTACATGGCGACGCCGCAGGGCCTGTTCGAGTTCAAGCATTTCTTCTCGCGCCAGCTGTCGGCGGACGACGGCGGCGCCTATTCGCCGACCGCCATCCGCGCGCTGATCAGGGAACTGATCGCCGCCGAAGACCCGGCCGCGCCGCTGTCGGACGCCCGCCTCGCCCATCTGCTGTCCGGCCAGGGCCTGCAGCTTGCACGGCGTACGGTGACCAAGTACCGCGCACTGATGCGCATTCCGAGCGTGGAACTGCGGCGCGCCGCCCACGCGGCCGAGCATCCGCGGGCCGCCTGAGCGGCGCCGCCGTCCAACCTCAGCCACAGGAGAGACACCCATGACACAGATCATCGCTGCACACTTCAACTCGGTGGAACAGCTGCAGGCCGTCGTCGATACGCTGCCGGCGCGCGGCTTCGGCGCCGACGACTACGCCACCTACTTCCTGAACCCGCCCGGTCAGCGCGGGCTCTACTGGCTGGGCGGCGACGCCGTCAGCGACGAGGGCGCTTCCGGTGCCGGCCGCACCGCCGCCGTCGGCGCCCTGGTCGGCGGCGGCGCCGGCGTCGCGGCAGGCAGCGCCACCGGTTTTGCCATCGGCAGCGTAGGCGGCCCGGTCGGCGCGCTGGCAGGCGCCGGCGTCGGTGCCTACCTCGGCGCACTGGTCGGCGCGCTGCGCGGCATGCAGGCGCCGGACCCGGAAGAAGCCTCGGTTGAACATCCGGCCGAACCGCAGGGCGGACCGATGATTGCGCTCAATGTGGACCGGCCTGGCGCGGCGGACGAAGCGATCGCGCTGCTGCACGAAGGGGGCGCACGCGAGGTGCACCGCACCGAAGGCCGCTGGGCCGACGGCGAGTGGGTGGACTTCGACCCGCGGGAGCCGATCGAGCACGTGCAGCCGGGCCAGACGTGAGCAGCGCGTGCGCCGGAATGACTCCGCTGCACGTCTGTGACCTCACCATGCTGTACGCCAGTCACAGCGGCGGCGTGCGTCGCTATCTGGGCGAGAAGCGGCGCTGGCTGCGGACGCAGCAGCAGTTCCGCCACACGCTCGTGCTGCCGCGCTACGCGCAAGGGCCGGCGGCGCGGCAGGCGGACGGGCTGATCGAGGTGCCCAGCCTGCCGCTGCCGTTCTCGCGCGGCTACCGCGTGCCGCTGAATACGCGCGCCGCCTTCGGTGCACTGAAAGCGTTGCGACCGCACCTGATCGAGGCCGCCGACCCTTACCACTTCGCGTGGGCGGCCGTCGACGCCGGGCAGGCGCTGGGGGTACCGGTGATCGGCTTCTGTCATTCCGACCTGCCGCGCATGCTCGGGCGGCTGGCCGGCGCCGGGGTCGAACGTGCTGCCGAAGCCTATGTGCGCCGGCTGTACGCGCGCTTCGATCTGGTGCTCGCACCGAGCCGCTGCATGACCGAGCGGCTCGGCGGCATGGGCGTGCAGCATGTGCAGCACCAGCCGCTGGGTGTGGACAGCCGCGCCTTCCACCCCTGCCGCGCTCACCAGGGCCTGCGCCGTGCGCTGGGCCTGGCCGAGGATGACCGCCTGCTCGTCTATTTCGGCCGCTTCGGTCCGGAAAAGAACCTGCCGGTGCTCTACCGCATGCTCGATCTGCTCGGCGACGGTCACGTGCTGCTGCTGATCGGCGACGGCATGCCGCCACACCATCGGGCGGTGCGCGCGCTGCCCTTTCAGTCGGACCCGCGCAAGCTCGCCGCGCTGGTTGCGGCCTGCGACGTTTTCGTCCACGCCGGCGACCAGGAGACCTTCGGTCTGGCGACGCTGGAGGCGATGGCCTGCGGCGTGCCGGCGGTGGTCGCCGGCACCGGCGGACAGGCGGAACTGGTCGACGACGCGGTGGGCGCACGCACCGATGCCGGCAGTCCGCAGCGCGGAACCGAGCGCTTCGCCGCAGCGATGGCCGAGGGCGTGCGGGCGGTGCTCGCGCGCGATCGCGTGGCGCTGGGCAAGGCGGCGCGCCTGCGCGCCGAGCGCCACGACTGGTGCTACGTGCTGCCTACGCTCGGCCGCACCTACTACACCGCCTGCCGCGGAGCCGATCACCATGCCTAGCCGATCAGCCATCATGCTGCCCGACCTGTCGCCGCCGGTACTTTGCGTCTCCATCCACGACGTCGCGCCGTCGACCTGGCCGCAATGCGAGCGACTGCTCGAGGCCGTCGCCGAGGTCGCTCCGCTGCACGTGAGCCTGCTGCTGGTGCCCGACTACCACGGCCAGGGCGACGACACGCCGCCTGCCTATCGCGACGCCATCGAGTCCTGCCGCGCGGGCGGGCACGAACTGGTGCTGCACGGCCACGTGCATCTCGACGAAGGTCCGCCGCCGCGCAATCCGCTGGACTGGTGGCGCCGGCGGGTGCTCACCGCCGACGAAGGCGAGTTCGCCACGCTGAGCGCGGCGCCCGCGCACGCCCGCCTGATGGCGGGCCGGCAGTGGTTCGAGCAGCGCAACTGGCCGGTGGAAGGATTCGTCGCGCCGGCCTGGCTGCTCGGACCCGGCGCCTGGCGTGCGCTCCGCGTGACGCCTTTCCGCTATACGACCACCGCGACGCACTTCCACCTGTTGCAGCCCGACCTTGCCATCCGCATGCCGGTGATCACCTACAGCACGCGCAGTGCACTGCGCCGGACTGCGTCGCTGGTCTGGCAGGGCCAGCGCCGGCTGCCGGCGGCCGACCCGGTACAGCTCGCGCTGCATCCGGCAGACGCGCAGTATCCGGCCGTGCTCGGTCAGGCACAGCGTCTGCTCGAGACGCTGATTCGCAGCCGGCTCGCGATGACGCTGAAGGATTACGCCCGCACGCTCGAACAGCTGCTCGGACCGCTGCAGGCGGCGCGCCCGCGCTCGGCACCCGCGCTGCGGACAGCAGAAGGCAGGACGGCAACCCGACGGCGTTGATCAGCCGGGCAGCAGCCACCGCGACACGACAGCCACTGCGGCGCCGATCACCGCACCCGCCACGACGTCGCTCGGGTAATGCAGCCCGAGCATGACGCGCACCAGTGCTGTCAGCACAGCGAATGCGAGCAGCCCGAGCCCGAGCGCCGGCAGGTGGTGCAGCGCGACCAGCGCGAATGACGTGGCGTGCAGCGTATGCCCGGACGGGAAACTGAACTCGTCGAGCGGCGGCATGCACAGATGCAGACCGTGCAGCGACACGCAGGGCCGGCGACGCGCCGTGCGCCGCTTGAGCAGGCCGTAGATCAGCAGACCCGCCGCACCGACGGCAAGCAGGTGCAGCGCGCAGCGCATTCCGGCGCCGCCCGGCATCACTGCGAGCAGTGCGATCAGCAGCAGCCAGGCCTCGCCATCGCCGAGCCGGCTGATCGCCCGCGCGGCGATCAGGCAGGGTCGGTGGTCGAGCAGCCGGTTGAGCCGTTGCACACAGCTGGCATCGAAGGCCGCGACCGGGTGCGGCCGCTCAATGGGCGGCCGCGACACCGAGCGCGGCTTTCGGTTGCGCGGCGCAGGCATGCAAGTGCGCCTCGAAACGGTTGAGCACCACCGGCCAGGTCAGGCCCTCCGCCGTTTCGCGCGCAGCGCGGCCGAGATGACGGCGGCGATCCGGTTGCCGGGCCAGCCGGCGGGCGGCGTGGATGAAGGCCGCGGCGGCGCGCAGTTCGTCGCCCTCGCAGGCGGGCACGAGGAGACAGGCGTCCACGCCGTCCGTCATGTGCTCGCGCGCGGCGGCCAGATCGAAAGCGACGATGGCCAGACCGCTGGCCATCGCCTCCAGCAGCACGTTGCCGAAGGTTTCGCTGACGCTGGGGAATAGGAAGATGTCGGCCGACGCGTAGTGCGCCGCGAGTTCACTTCCGTGCAGCACACCGGTAAAAATTTCACCGGGCCGACCGTCGTCCAGGCGCCGCCGCGCCGGCCCGTCGCCGACCCACACGAGGCGTGCGTCCGGCTGCTCAGCACGGATGGCGTCGAAGGCGGCGCGCACCAGTTCGAGATTCTTTTCCGGGGCCAGCCGGCCGACGTACAGAAAGACCGGATCGTGCGGCTTCGCCCCCCAGCCGGTGCGCAGCTCCAGGCTGCGCATCTGCGGGTTGAACAGCCGGGTATCGACGCCCCGCCCCACGCGGACCAGGCGGCGGTAGCCCTGCCGCTTCATCTGCATTTCAAGCGCGGCGGTCGGCACGAAGGTCAGATCGGTGCGATTGTGGAAGGCGCGCAGCGCCGCCCGCACCGGAGCCGACAGCATGCCCAGGCCGTAATGGTTGCTGTAGGTGTCGAAATGCGTGCGGTAATCGCTGGTGACCGGCACGCCGAGCTGGCGGGCGGCCAGCAGGGCCGACCAGCCGAGCGGCCCTTCGGTCACGATGTGCACGACGTCCGGCCTGTCCTCCCGCCACGCCCGCAACAGCCGGCGCCAGGCCGGCAGTCCGAAGCGCAGCCCGGGATAGCGCGGCAGCGGCAGGCCGCGCACCAGCAGGTCGCCCTCGTTGGCGGCTTCGTCCTGCTGCCGCGGGCGGACCAGGCGAACCCGGTGGCGTGCACTGCGCAGATGCCGCACGACGCGGGTGATCGACAGCGCGACGCCATTGACCTCCGGCGGATAGGTATCGGTGACGATCACGATCTCCAGGTTCTTCTTCATCGCGGAGCCCCGCACAGGTTAGGCGAACGTTCAGCGCGTGCAATCGGCGTTCCCGGGGCGCAGCCCCCTCAGGCCGCCCCGGCATGTCGATTGCTGAGGCTGGGCGACTCCACTCCATCGTCAGCCGTGAACGCCGAGCGCCCCTTCCTCACCACCCCGCCGCGCCCGCACGACGACGTGCCGCCGGACAAGGTCCCGCCGACGCCGGCCGGCCATGACAGCGTCTGCGTGCCCGGTCGCAACTGTTTCGCGCGTGGCCGCGCCGACCGCCTGGCGCTGCTGATCGACGGCGAAGCCTATTTCCGCACCTTCATGCAGGCGGCCGAACGGGCGCAGCGTTCGATCACCATCCTCGCTTGGGACTTCGACAGCCGCACCCGGCTGCATTTCGACCCCGCGGCACCGGGCGCGCCGCCAGCGCGGCTGGGCGAGTTCCTGAACTGGCTGGCGCGGCGGCGGCATCGTCTGATGGTGCGCATCCTCGACTGGGACTATCCGATGGTGTTCGGCACGGACCGCGAACTGCCGCCCCGTCTCGGCCTCGGCTGGAAGCCGCACCGGCGCGTGCACTTCTGCTACGACAACACGCACCCGGTCAGCGCCTCACACCACCAGAAGATCGTCGTCATCGACGACACGCTCGCCTTCGTCGGCGGCTTCGATCTCACCGTCCGCCGCTGGGACACACCCGCCCACCGTCCGGACGACAGCCGCCGCGAATGCGCCGACAAGGCCTATCCGCCCTTTCACGACCTGATGCTGATGTTCGACGGCGAGGCCGCGCGCGCGATCGGCGAGGTGGCCCGCGAGCGCTGGCTGGCCGCCACCGGCCATCGCATCCCCGAAGCGAAGGACGCCGGCGATCCGTGGCCGGACAGCGTGCGGCCCGAATTGACCGGCATCGACGTGGCGCTGGCGCGCACCTTGCCGCCGCAGGCGGACGCACCGCCGGTCAACGAGGTCGAGCAGCTCTTCCTCGACATGATCGCCAGCGCGCGCGAACGCATCTACATCGAAAGCCAGTACTTCACCGCAGGCAGTGTCGGCGAAGCGCTGGCGGCGCGGCTGGCCGAGCCGGACGGGCCGGAAGTGATCGTGGTGGTCCGCCTGTTCAGCCACGGCTGGCTGGAGGAACACACGATGCATGTGCTGCGCACGCGCCTGGTCGAGCGCCTGAGCGCCGCCGACCGGCACGGCCGCTTCCGCATCCTCTATCCGCACATCGACGGGCTGGCCGACAAGGTATGCATAGACCTGCATTCCAAGCTGATGATCGTCGACGACGACATGCTGCGCGTCGGCTCGGCCAATCTGAGCAACCGCTCGATGGGCATGGACAGCGAATGCGACGCGGTGATCGAGGCGGGCGGCGACGCGCGGGTGCAGGCCTACATCCGCGACGTACGCCATCGCCTGCTGGCCGAACACCTCGACGTCGAGGTCGCGGCGGTCGTCGCTGCGTTCGAAACGCACGGCCCGCTCGGCCCGGCCATCGAGGCGCTGTCGGGTGGGACGCGCACGCTGCTGCCGCTGAACCGCCAGCCCGACTGGCCGGAGGCCGTGATCGAACTGGCTCGCGTCGGCGACCCGCAGCAGCCGATCACGCTCGACGGGCTGGTAGAAGCCTTCAGTCCCGAGCTGCAGCTGGGCACGCCGGCCACATCGGACGATGAGGGCGAGGCCACGCCTTCGCGGCCGCCCGCCAGCGGACGGCGTCGCTGGTCGCGCGCCGCCATCGCGCGGGTGGCGCTGCCTGGCGCCGTCATGCTGCTGTTGCTCGGTCTGGCACTGGTGTGGCGCTACACGCCGCTGACCGAGGTCGCCGATGCCGAACGGGTGACCGGCTGGGCGCGCGCGATGGCCGACAGCAGCTGGGCGCCCATGCTCATCCTGCTGGCCTACACGCCAGCCTGTCTGCTGATGTTTCCGCGACCGCTGATCACGCTGGCGGCGGTGATCGCCTTCGGCCCGGAAAAGGGCTTCGTGTTCGCGCTGTCCGGCATCCTGATCGCCGCCTTCGCGACCTATGCGGTCGGCCTGCTGCTGCCCGAGGCAACGGTGCACCGCATTGCCGGCCCTCGCCTGCCACGCATCGCCGAAACGCTGCGCCGGCGCGGCCTGCTGGCCATCACGGCGCTGCGGCTGGTGCCGATCGCCCCGTTCGCCATCGAAGGCGTGGTGGCGGCCGCCATCGGCATACGGCTGGCGCCCTTCCTGCTCGGCACGCTGTTCGGCATGTTGCCGGGAACGCTGGCCACCACCGTGTTCGGCGACCAGCTGGAAGCCGCGCTCGACGACCCGGGCCGCCTCGACTATGGCCTGCTGCTGACCGCCGCAGTCGGCATCGTGCTGCTGTCGCTGTTCGTGCGCCGCTGGCTGGTCAAGGAACACCGCGACGGGGCCGGACAGGCGGCGGAGAGGAGCTGATGGCGACGCGCACCCCGGGCCTCGTCGACTGGCGCAATCTGGACAACACGCTCGGGCAGGACTGCCTGCGCATCGCGTCCTACAACATCCACCGTTGCGTCGGCCGCGACGGCCGCGCCGACCCCGCGCGCGTCGCCCAGGTCATCCTCGAACTGGGTTGCGACGCGGTGGGCCTGCAGGAAGTGGACAACCTCGCCGACGGCCATCACGAATCGATGCAGCTCGACTATCTGGCGCAAGCGACCGGCATGGCGGCGCACGCCGGCCACACCATCATCCGCCACGAAGGCAGTTTCGGAAACGCGCTGCTCACGCGCCGGCCGGTGCTGGCGGTGCAGCGCTACGACCTCAGCTACGGACGGCGCGAGGCACGCGGAGCGCTGGCCGTCGACCTCGCGGTCGAGGACGAATGCGTGCGCGTCATCGTCACCCACCTCGGGCTGCGCCCGGCCGAACGTCGCTACCAGGTCCGGCGCATGCTGCAGCTGCTGCACGACCTGCCGGCCGACCGCAAGGTGATCGTGCTCGGCGACATCAACGAGTGGCTGCCGCTCGGCCGGCCGCTGCGCTGGCTGCACGGCATGCTCGGCCACTCGCCGGCCGAGCGCTCGTTTCCGTCCGGCCTGCCGGTGTTCGCGCTGGACCGCGTGTGGGTGCGGCCGCGCCACACGCTGCTGGCCTTCTCGACGCACCGCTCGCCACTGGCGCGGGTGGCGTCCGACCATCTGCCGGTGAAAGCCATCGTCGCCGCCACCGCGCCGCCCGCCAGCGTAGTGCACGAGGGCTGATGCCGCTCGCGCCACCCGTCCCGCCACACGCCCGCAAGAAGGAGACTGCGATGCCCAAGAGAAACACACCCGAACTGCCGGCCACGCTGCGCCGCTCGCCACCCGAGGCGCAGCGCACCTGGGCGCACACGCTGGCCAGCGCCGAACGCACCTACGGCCCCGGCGAGCGCGCCCGCCGCACCGCCTTTGCCTCGCTCAAGCACCGCTTCGAGAAGGTCGGCGACCACTGGGAACCGAAGGACCACGCCGGCCCGTCCGACCCGCGCGCAGCCCACGGCAGCGGCGAGAGCTTCGGCGGCGTGGACCTGTACGGACACACCCGGCAGGAGCTCTATGAACGCGCGCGCGAACTGGGCGTGCGCGGCCGCTCGACGATGACCAAGGTCGAACTGGCGCGCGCCATTGCGACGCGCCAGCGCTGACACCGGAACGTCGCGTCAGACCTGCAGCGTCGGCGAGCCGTCGGGCTGGCGCGCGCTGCGCCGTTCGAGCGCCTCCTGGCATTCGACGCAGCGCACCGCCCCCGGCTGCAGGCGCAGGCGCTCGAACGGAATCGGCAGCTCGCAATCGACGCAGACGCCGGCCAGCCCGGCGTCGATGCGCTCGCGCGCGAGTTCGATGTCGCGCAGTGCGCGCACGTCGCGCAACACCGCCACGCTGTCGTTCTCGCGCAGCTGCCCGGCCTCGGCCACGTCCGCCGCGTCGCCCGCCGGGGCCTCGAGACCGGGCGGACGGGTATCGCGCAGGTTGGCGACGTGCGCATGGACGTCCGACTTCAGCGCACGTTCGCCCGCGTCGAGCATTTCTGCGAGAGCGGCCACCTGTTCCGGTCTCAATGGGGTCATGTTCGCGTCCTCGTGAAAATTGTAGGGGTGACCCGTCGGGGCCGCGGGGGTCACAGCAAGCGCGATGCCTTCACCGCAAGCGTGTGCCGCGGCGCACCGGGCGGAGGTTCTTGCAAGCGGCCTGCACATTTTTCAACGCCGGGCAGTGGCGGCAGCGCGCCGCAGCGGGCACCGCCGTTGCTGGGAAGGTCGTCCCCGACACTGCCGAAGGATCGCGGATGAACCGCCTGCCGTACGAAACACTTCCGCCGACCTCCCTGCTGGCCTCGCGTCGGCAGGCACAGCAGCACCACCGCATCCTCATCGTCGGCGGCGGTGCCGGCGGGCTGGAACTGGCGGCGCGTCTCGGGCGCACGGCAGGACGTCGCGGCGAAGCGGAAATCGTGCTGGTGGACGCGGCGGCCACTCATCTCTGGAAGCCGCTGCTGCACGAGATCGCGGCCGGTACGCGCTACCGCCAGCAGCACGAACTGGACTACCGGCAGCAGGCGCGGCTGCACGGCTTCCGGTTTCACCAGGGACGCCTGCAGTCGGTCGAGCGCGGCCCGCACCGCATCTGGCTGGCCGCGCTGTGCGACGACGAAGGCATGGAGATCGCGCCGCGCCGGTCGGTCGCCTACGACACGCTGGTGCTGGCCGTGGGCGGCACCGACAACGACTTCGGCACGCCCGGCGCGCGGCGCCACGCGCTGTCGCTGAATACCCCGGACGACGCGGAACATTTCCACCGTCGCCTGATGGCGCTGTGCGCGCGCGCCGATCTCGGCACCGGCCGGCCGGTACAGGTCGCCATCGTCGGTGGCGGCGCCACCGGCGTCGAACTGGCGGCCGAACTGTGCACCGCGGCCCCGGACATCGCCGCCTACGGTCTGCGCCTGCAGAAACTCGCGCAGCCGCTGCAGCTGACGCTGGTCGAAGCGGGTCCGCGCCTGCTCGCAACCTTGCCGGAGGCGGTGGCCGAGCGGGCGCAACAGGACCTGGAGCAACGCGGTGTCACGCTGCGCCTCGGTCAGCAGGTGGCCGAGGTGCGCCGCGACGCGCTGCTGCTGCGCGACGGCTCACGGATCGACGTCGACCTGGTGGTCTGGGCCGCCGGCGTGCAGGGCGCCGAAGTGCTGGCGCAGACCGACGGACTGGACCTCACGCCGCAGCGGCAGCTGAAAGTCGGACCGACTCTGCAGACCCTGCGCGACGACGACGTGTTCGCGCTCGGCGACTGCGCCAGCTGCCGCCCCGACCCGGACGCACCGCCGATGCCGCCGAAGGCGCAGGTGGCACACCAGCAGGCGGCGCTGCTCACCGAATCGCTGCAGCGACGGCTGCGCGGCGAGTCGCTGCCCGCCTTTCACTACCGCGAACGCGGCAATCTGGTGACGCTCGGACGCGATCGCGCGGTGGGCGCGCTGAACGCCGGCGGCGGCAGCGCCATATTCGGCGGCGCCGCTGCCCGCTTCGGCTACTGGCTGCTGCATCGCCGCCACCTCGCCGTTCTGCTCGGACCGCTGCGCACTGCGGCGCTCACGCTCGGCGAGTGCCTGACCCGACGCGCCCGACCGCGGATCAAGCTGCACTGACGCGGCAACCCGGGGGCACACCGCTTGCTGCCCCGTGTTCACCTGACTCGACGGGAGTGTCCAATGCCTGCCACGCGATCCGCTCCTTGCACGCTCTTCCTTCTGTGCGCTGCGCTGGCGTTCGGCGACGCGCCGCAGTCGGCGCCGCCGCCGACGGCCATCGCCAGCGACGCAGCCGCTGCGCCCGACATGCCCTGCCTGCGCGAAGGCGCAGTGGGCGCCACCGCGGGCGCCATCATCAGCGCCGACGCCGTATCGCCGAGCGACCCCGGCGGTGGTGTCGACGAAGCGCGCTCGCGCGAGGCGCCGGCTCATGCTCCGCAGTCGGTTCATGCATTGCGGATGATCGGCGTCTGCAGCGAGCTGCGGCCTGCCATGCAGGTCGGTACCGACCGTCGCATCCCGACCGACCGCGCACGGCGGCTGAACGCATGAGGGCGAAGCGGCTGCCCGGGCGGCGCCAGACACCGTCCCGCGCAGCGGACCACGCGGAGCGGCACGCGCCGGCCCCGCTTCTGACGCGACCGGTGCTGGTGGGCCTCGCACTGCTCGCCTCGGCGCTGCTGATCGAGAACCTGGCGAATGTGCTGCTGCTCATCTTCGCCGGCGTGCTGTTCGGCATCTTCCTGCACGGCCTGTCGGCGCTGCTCGGCCGGCACACCGGGCTGCCCTACCCGGTTGCGCTCACCGTGGTGCTGCTGTCCATGCTGACGCTGCTCGGCCTCGGCTTCGCCCTGCTCGGCGCCGAAGCGGCAACGCAGATCGACCAGCTCGGGCCGCGGCTGCAGGAGGCGTGGGAGCAGATGCGCGCCCGCTTCAAGCTCTATGACTGGACGCGCGTACTGCTGTCCGAGAAGAACCTGCGCACGCTGGTGCCCGATCGCGAACTGTGGCTGCCCGGTCTGCGCGGACTGTTCTCGAACACGATAGGCATCGTCGCCGGCTTCCTCGTCGTGCTGTTCATGGGCCTCTACGGCGCGGCCACGCCGCAGGTGTACCGCCGCGGCCTGCTGCAACTGCTGCCGGCCGCGCGCCGCCGTCAGGCCGCAGCGCGCATCGACCTGCTGGTCGATGCGCTGCGCAGCTGGCTGCTGGGCACTTTCCTGAAAATGTCGCTGGTCGGCGTGGCGGTGAGCATCGGCCTCTGGCTGCTCGACATGCCGCTGGCGCTGGCGCTCGGTCTGATCGCCTTTGCACTCGACTTCGTCCCCTACATCGGCCCCGCTCTGGCGGCCTGCCCGGCGCTGATCGTCGCGCTCGCGGTCAGCCCGTCGACTGCGCTGTCGGTGGCGCTGCTCTACGTGGCGGTGCAGGCGGCGGAGAACTACCTGCTGTCGCCGCTGATCGACTTCCGCAGCGTGCACCTGCCGCCGGTGGCGACCATCTCGGCGCAGCTCGTGTTCGGCGCGCTGTTCGGCGCGCTCGGCGTGCTGTTCGCCACGCCGCTGGCCGCCTCGCTGCTCGTCATCGTGCGTGGCAGCGACGCCGCCGCCGGAGCCCGCAGATGAGCGGAGCGCGTGCCCGCCGCCGCTACCGACGCGCGGTGCTGCTGGTCGCGGCCCTGGGGTCGCTGCTTGCCCTCTACACCGCGCTGCTCGCACTGTGGCTGCCGGCGCAGATCGAGCGCCGCCTGCCGGACGTGCTGCAACGACAGGGCATCGAGCTGCGCATCGGCCAGCTGTTCATCCACCCGTTCCGGCTCACGCTCGAAGCGCGCGACGTCGCCCTGTCGTCGGCGGCAGCCGGCGTCGCGGCCGACATCGGGCAGCTCCGCGCCGACATCGCCTGGCACAGCGTGCTCGCGCGTCGCTGGCAGGTGTCGCAACTGACGCTGGATGGCGTCGACATCCGCGTCCAGCGCGCGCCGGCTGCCGACCCGGGCAGCACGGCGACGACGTCGCGGAAGGCGGGCATGGCCCCGCGTCTGCCGCCGTTGGACATCGCGCGCGCGACGCTGACGCTCCGTTCGCTCAGCGTGCGCGCCGGCCCGCTCACCGAAGCGCTCGTGCTGCGCGACGCGCGTGCCGAACTGGCGGACCTGTCCACCGCGGTCGGCGCCGCACCGGCGCGCTTCCGTGTGCACGCGCCGCTGCCCGACGACGGCCTGCTCGAACTCGACGGCGAATTCGGGCCGGCGGCGCTGGCCAGTCAGGGCCGTATGCGGCTGAGCGACGCAAACGCCGGCTTCTGGTGGCAACGACTGTTGCCGGCTTCGGCGGCACGCGTCAGCGGGGGTCGCCTCGACGCGCGGGCCCACTACAGCATCGATTTCAGCGCCCCGCTGCGACAGACGCTGGTGCTCGAAGCGCTGCAGGTGGAGGCGCACGCCTTCGAGCTGACGCCGGTCGAGGGCGGCGCGCCGCTGCTCGCCGTCGAACGCCTGTCGATCGCCGGCGGGCGATGCCTTGCGGGCACTCGTCGCCTGCACCTTGACGGCGTGCGCCTCCAGTCGGGCCAGCTGAACGTCCTCCGCGACGCCGCCGGACGGCTCAACTGGAGCGGTCTGACCGGCCCCGCCACAGCGTCGGCAGACAAGCCATCGTGGCGGATCGAACTGGCGGACACGTCAGCCGAACAGCTGGCGCTGCGCTACGAAGACCTCAGGGTGCCGCTGCGCATCGGTGCCGATCACCTGACGGGCCAGCTGCAATTGAACATCGCCACGTCGCCGGCCGCGATATCGGCCAGCGCGATCGATGCGGTGCTCGCTGGCGCCCGCCTGCAGGCGGCCGACGCAGCGCCCGTCGGCGCGTCGGCGCTGGCTCTGCAGGGCGCCCACCTGGACAGCGCGGCGCGCCGCCTGTCCGCCCGCCACGTCGATATCGACGGCCTGCTGCTGCAGGTCGAGCTCGATGCCCGCGGACGGCCTGCTCTGGTGCCGCCTCACGGCGCCAGCGGCCGCCGGTCGCCCGCGACGGGCGGCCGCACCGGCTGGGACTACCGCGTCGACGAACTGGCGCTGAACGCGCTCACGCTGCAGGTGGCCGAAGCGCAACGGAAGACGACGCTGATCACGCTGAAGGGCCAGGCGAAGGTACGCGGCCTGGCGCGCGGCGCCGACACGCCGCTGTCCTACAGCGCCGACCTGCGTGCCGGCGAAGGCCGCCTGCGCGTCGTCGGCAATGCCCGGCAGGACGGCAGCGGCGCCAACGCGCGGCTGCGCATCGACGCACTGCCGCTGGACCGCATGACGCCGCTGCTGCGCGGCATGTCTCCGCTCGAAGTGTCGGCACGGCGACTCGACGCCGATCTGCGACTGCGGCACGGCGGCCGACCGGCGCTGCGCGTCGACGGCCGGGCGGCACTCGCCGGTCTGCACCTGAAGGATGCCGACGGCGGCGAAACGCTGCTGAAAGCGGCCAGCGTGCGGACTCAAGGCCGCCTGGAGAGGCAGCCCGGCGCCTTGCACCTCGCCCGTCTCACACTGGAAGACGCGCAGGGACGGATCGCCATCGACGAAGCACGCCAGCTCAATCTGAGCCAGATCCGCGTCACCCACGCGCCCGCCCCGACTGCGCGATCAAGCGCATCGAAGGCGCCGATGCCGATGCGCATCGACCGCCTCGACATCGTTCGCGGCACGCTCGACTTTTCCGACGACAGCCTGGTGCTGCCCTTCTCCGCCCGGGTGACCGAGGTGAGCGCGCGCCTGCTGGGCGTCGACAACCGGCCCGACGGCGAGGCCACGGTCGAGGCGCACGGCCGCATCCAGCCGCACGGCGAGGCCCGCGCGCAGGGGCGCGTACGACCTTCGGCGCTGCCCGACATGACCGACCTGCACGTACGCTTCGACAACATCGACATGCCGCTGCTGTCGCCCTACAGCGCCACTTTCGCCGGACGCAAGATCGCCGCCGGCAAGCTCTGGCTCGACCTTCGCTACCGCATCCGCGATCGCGAACTGGACGGTCTGAACATCGTGACGCTGCAGAACGTGACGCTGGGCGACCGCGTGCGCGCAGGCGGACTCACGGACAGCGGCCTCGAACTGGCCCTGGCGCTGCTGAAGGACCGCGACGGACGGGCGCGGGTCGAGGTGCCGGTGCGCGGCCGGGTCGGCGACGCGCGCATCCTTTACCGCGGCGTCGTGGCGGACGTCATCGACAACACGGTCAAACGCATCGTCGGCGCGCCGTTCCGCCTGCTCGGCCGACTGCTCGGCAGTGAGGACGCACTGTCCGGCGCGATCGACTTCGACCCCGGCAGCAGCCGTCTTGCCGCCGGCGAGAAGGAAAAGCTCTACCGGCTGGCCGACGCACTGGCGCAGCGCCCCGGCCTCGGCGTGCGCCTGCGTCCGGCCTATGACGCGAACGCCGATGGACAGGCGCTGCGTGAAGCCACGCTGCGCAGCGAAGTGGCGCAACTCGCCGGCGTGCCGGACGACGGCGGACTGCTCGACTTCGGCGACCCGGCGGTGCAAGAAGCGGTGGCCCGCCTGCACGCCGCACGTCTGCCGGCCGCCGCGCAGGCAGACAATGGCGACGGTGCGGCGGCCCGGTACCGCGCGCTGTTCGCGCAACTCGCCGCCGGGCAGCCGGCGCAGAAGGACAGCGTTGCCGCACTGGCGCAGCAGCGCGCCGAAGCCGTGCGCCGGCAACTGGACCTGCGCGGACTGGACGGCACGCGTATCGACATCGCCGCGCCGGTCGAAGCGCGTGCCAGCGTCGACGTCGAACTGCAGGGCGTCGAGGCACCGCAGACGCCTTGACGGTCATTCATCCGCGCAGCGGCACCTGCCGCGTCGCCAACCAGCGCAGCGCGATCCAGGCGCCGGCCGCGAGATAGAACAGTCCACCCGGCCCCCACATCAGCAGGCCGGCAAGCTGCTGATCTTCGTTACTGCCCCTTCCATACAGCGGGAAGGGCGCAAGCGTGAGCAGCGCCCCCAGCAGGCCGGTGTGCATCAAGGTCGCCGCCACCGCGACGAGCGCCGCGCCGCGCGCCGGCGGATAGGCATGCAGCGTCGCCGCCCAGAAGAAGGCGGCAGTGACGAGGAAGCTCGCGTGCTCGAACAGATGCCACCACGGATCGGCCAGCGCCAGCCGGTAAGGCCCGGGCGCGTGCCAGAGCCAGAGGGTGGCGCCGTGCAGCACCGCCCATGCCGCCGGGGCATGACCGATGCGCGCAAGCCGTCGCCACAGGCCGGTGGGGTGGCCGCGCGTCAGCGCGCGGAACTGCGGAAGAGGATTGGCCAGCACCCACAGCGGCGCCGCCACCAGCATGAAACCCATGTGCTGCGTCATGTGCAGCGCCGCGCTGTCGGCGGCGAGCACATCGAGCGGACCGAAGGCCGTGAGCAGAACGGTGAGCTGCCCTGCGTGGAAACAGACGGCGGCGCGGCGCGACGCACGCCTGCGCCGGACACCCGCCAGATAGGCGATCCAGATCGCGGCCAGCACCAGCGCGCCGACGGCTTCGGTCACCCCGCCGGCCGCGCCGCGGGCGGCCTCGGCGTGCGCCAGTGCCGCTGGCGACCACGCGGCCACGAGCAACGCCCGTATCAGGTACACGGCGCCACCCAGAACAGCGGTGCGGCGATCACCAGCATGGTGACGGCCGACACACCGTGCAGGCCGCCGGCCAGCGCGGCGGTGAAGCGCAGTTCCGGTACGAGCGCCGCGTCGCACGCACGTCGCCGGCACAGACCGGCGAGCACGGACGACGCCAGCACCGCGCATGCGCTCAGCGCCATCAGGGTCAGCCGCACGCCGCCCTCCTCGACCTGGCGTGCGCACAGGAGACCCTGCAACGCATACAGCGCGACGAACCAGCCACCCCAGAGCAGCGGTCCCAGTGCCACATGACAGACCAAGCGGCCGGCCGTCACGTACCGCCCCAGGCCTGCGGAAACGGCACCAGTGCAACCCAGGCCGCCCACAGCGCGAGCGCGTTGTAGCCGCACAGCAGTCCGGCTACGCGCGGTTCGTAGGGCGCATGCGCGCCGACCCGTCCGCAGCGCACCCGCGCGACCTGCAGCGCGAGCACGATGGCCGCCAGCAGCAGGTGGACCAGATTGCAGCCGAGCACCACCGCGGCCGCGGCATCGCGCGCATCGACCGCGGGCACCAGTCCGGCCCCGCTCCAGGCGATTGCCAGCGCAACTGCCGCCACCACGCAGAACACGGTCGCCGCGAGCATCCCGGCAGACAGATGCCGGCTTTCGCCCCGGCGCAGGCGGCACGCCGACCCGCGAAGCACCAGCGCGGCGCCGGTCGCGCACACTGCGGCCGCGAGCAGCAGCAGCGACGCCGACGAGCCGCTCGCCCAGAGGCCGCCGTTCCTGCACAGCAGCGCCACCGCCGACGGGGGCACCACCCACAGGTAGAACCAGCCGAACAGCAGCGACAGGTAGAGCGCACCGTCGGCGACCAGTGTCAGCCCCATGCCGCGCAGCCCCGGCCCGTCGGCGGCAAGCACGTGCAGCGGCAGACCGGACGGCGCGGCGTCGCCAGGCAGCGGATGGACGCCGTTCTGCCAGGACCAGTGAAACAGTATGCAGAGCGCGGCGGCCGCGGCGATCGCCGCGGCAATGTAGATCTTCATCAGCAGCGCGATGCAGACGATGGCGATGACCGCGGCGGCGGCGAACGGCAACCAGGTATTGCCGGGCAGCACGATGACGCTGCGCGCCTCGCCGCTGACCGGATCGCACCCGAGCGTCTCCCGTCGCCCCCCGGGCGCGCCGGGTAGCAGACCCTCACCGCGCAGAAGACGACTCGCCAGATCCGGCTGGTCCCACAAGGGATGACGACTGCTCACCGTCGGCAGGCTGACGAAGTTGTATGCCGCCGGCGGCGTCGGCATCGCCCACTCGAGCGTATCCGCGCCCCACGGGTCGGGCGGCGCAGGCGGGCCGTAGCGGGCATGCAGCAGCAGGTCGGCAAGCACGCAGGCGACGCCGGCCGCCATCACGAAGGCCCCCATGGAAGACAGCAGGTTGGGCAGATCCCACCCGAGGCCGGACGCATAGGTGTGCACGCGCCGCGGCATGCCCAGCAGGCCGGTCCAGTGCATCACGAGAAAGCCGAGATTGAAGCCGATGAACACCAGCCAGAAGCCGCAGCGGCCAAGCGCAAGCGAAGGCATGCGCCCGGAGAAGTGAGGCAGCCAGTAATAGAGGCCGGCGATGAGCGGGAACAGCATGCCGCCGACCAGCACGTAGTGCAGATGGGCGACCACGAACTGGGTGTCGTGCACCTGCAGGTCGAAGGGCACCAGTGCGAGCATGACGCCGGTCAGCCCACCGGCGACGAAGATGAACAGGAAGCCGCCCAGCCACAGCATCGGCACGTGGGCCACCGGTCGGCCGCGCCACAGTGTGGCCAGCCACGAGAACACCTGCACGCCGGTGGGTATCGCCACCAGCATGCTCGACGCCGAGAAGAAGGCCTGCGACAGCAGCGGCATGCCGACTGCGAACATGTGGTGCACCCACAGTCCGAAGCTGATGAAGCCGGTGCTGATGACGGCGACCACGACGGCGCGGTAGCCGACCGGCGGATGGCGCGCGAAAACCGGCACCAGCGTCGATACGATGCCGGCCGCCGGCAGGAAGATGATGTAGACCTCCGGATGGCCGAACAGCCAGAACAGGTGCTGCCACAGCACCGGATCGCCGCCGCGCGTCGGATCGAAGAAGGGCAGCCCGGCCGCCCGCTCCAGCTCCAGCAGCACACTGCCGAGGATGAGCGGCGGGAAGCCGGCAATGATCATCAACGCCATGACCAGGATGTACCAGGCGAACAGCGGCATGCGGTCGAGGCTCATGCCGGGCGCCCGCGCATACAGGATGGACACCGCCAGTTCGACACCGGCCGACACCGCCGAAATCTCGACGAAGGTGATGCCGATCAGCCAGATGTCGGTATTCGGGCCCGGGCTGTACTGCGCGCCGGTCAGCGGCGGGTACATGAACCAGCCCCCGTCGGGCGCGACGCCGAGGAACAGGCTGGAGATCAGGATCAGGCCGCCGAACAGGTAACACCAGTAGCCGAACGCGGACAGACGCGGAAACACGAGGTCGCGCGCGCCCAGCATCTTGGGCAGCAGATAGACCGCCAGCCCCTCCATCACCGGCGTGGCGAACAGGAACATCATGACGCTGCCGTGCAGCGTGAACACCTGGGCATACACGTCGGGCGGCATGAATACGCGGCCCGGCAGCGCCAGCTGGGCGCGCATCAGCATGGCCAGCAGGCCGCCGAACAGGAAGAAGCCCATGCCGGTGTACATGAAGCGCAGGCCGAGGGCGCCGTGACTGACCGTGACCGGTGCACGCCAGCCGCGCCCGTTCGCCCACGCCGCGTCGAGTTCCGCGTGCAGGCCTTCGGCCGGTGTCGCGCCGCTCATCGCGCCGCCTCCATCCACGCGGCGAAGGCCTGCCGCGGCAGCACCTGTACGCGCAACCTCATGAACGCGTGGTCGATGCCGCAGTATTCGGCGCACTGCCCGTGGTACTCGCCCGGCGTGTCGGCACGCAGGCGCAGCCGGTGGAGACGGCCGGGTACCGCGTCCATCTTGCCGCCGAGGCGGGGAATCCAGAACGAGTGGATCACGTCGGCGCTGCCGATCCGGATCTCGACCACCTCGCCCGCCGGCAGATAGAGCGTGTCGATCAGGCGCAAGCCGTTGTCGGGGTAATGCACGTCCCACTGCCACTGCCGCGCGGTCACCTCTATCGTCAGCGTCGGCGGGCTGGCGTCGGCATAGGCCATGCGCTGCCCGGCGGGAATGCCCCAGGCAAGCAGCGCAGCGATGCTCGCGCCGGGCAGCAGCACGCCACCGAACAGCAGCCAGCGCAGGCCCGAGGATTGCTGACCCGTGCGTGCGGCGGTCGGCGAACGGCGGCTGGCGCAGAGCCACAGCCCGCACACCAGCGCCCACACCGGCACCGCGACGAGCAGCATCCACCACCACAACAGGGCCGCTTCGCGCGCAGCCGGCCCCGCCGGGTCGAGGACCGACAGCGGTCCCTCGACCGCCGCGGCAACCGCGGGCAGCAGGCCTGCGCACAACAGCAATTTTCGCCCCAGCACGAGGATGACCGGATGACCGCACCGCTTCCGCCCGCTCCCCCCATAGACACCCGTCACCACGCGCCGGACGCGACACTGCCGGACGGCACACCGGACCGACTGCCGTCCGGATCGCCGGAGCCGATACACAGCCTTGCGGCCCTCGGCAAACATCCGCTGCATCCGATGCTCATCCACATTCCGGTGGCCGCCCTGCTCGGGCTGGTCGCCACCGACCTCGCGTGGCTGTACACCCGCGACCCGTTCTGGATGCGCGCCGGCATCTGGCTCGCCGGTGTCGGCGCCGGGGGCGGCTGGCTTGCCAGCGCGGTCGGCCTGATCGACCTGCTGGCGGTGCGGCGCATCCGCGAGAAGATCAGCGCCTGGGCACACGCGCTGGCCGCCGTCATGCTGCTTTCGCTCGCCACCTGCAACTGGCTTCTGCGCTTCGCCGGCGAACATGCGCGACAGCCCGAGACGGCGCTGGCGCTGTCGCTCGGCAGCGCGGCCGCAACCGGTCTCGCCGCCTGGCTCGGCGGGCGACTGGTGTACGAGCACGCGGTCGGCGTCGCGCACCGGATCGCGCCGGCCGAAGATCATTGAAAGGACGGCAGCGACAACGGACATCTCCTGATCTCAGACGGGCTTGGCGAGCGCCAGCCAGAAGGTGGCGCCGACCAGCAGCACGGTCAGCACGCCGACGGCCGAGGCATGGCGCCCGGAAGGCGGCGCAACCTGCTCGGCGCGCAGGATCATCAGGCCGGACACCAGGTGACAGAGCACGACGCCGGCCACCAGGCAGAGCTTGAGCACCAGCCACGGTGCGATGATCGTGTCGGCGACGAAAAGCGCGGTGCCGCTCACGATGGCGAGCAGCGCAGCCGGCGTCGCACCGGCGACGAACACCAGACGTGCGAAGCGCAGGTGCAGCAGCACACCGTCGCGCCCCGCCAGCGCGTGCAGCAGCGCGGGCAGGTAGAGCAGCACACCGGTCCAGCAGATCAATGCGCCCAGATGGACAGCCTTCAGCAGCAGCACGCGCCCTCTCCTTGTCGGCCGGCGAGCGAGGCTGCCGGCCGATCAGCGATCCGGCGTCCGGTCAGGGAGCAGGCTTGATGCGGATGTCGTTCTTCACCCCGGTCACGCCGGGCACGCTGCGGGCGCGCTCGACCGCGCGTGCCGCTTCCGCCTCGGACGACACGAAGCCGCTCAGCTGGACCACGCCGCGATAGGTCTCAACCGTCACCTCGCGCGCCTTGACCTGATCGTCCTCGATCAGTCGTGCCTTCACCCGCGTGCTGATGGTCGCGTCGTCGATGTACTCACCGGTCGACTTTCCGCCTCCTGATGCCGAGCAGCCGCCCAGGGCGACCAGCAGTGCAGCGACGGCCAGCAAGGTTTGTCCGTTCTTCTTCATCGTGAGAATCCTCAGGTTGGAAAACTGCAGGGTCATGAAGAGGGGGCGGTCGGCCGCAGTGCGTTGATCACGACGCGCACGCCGTCGACCTTGCGCACGACGCTGTCGGCGCGCGTGATTTGCTCCGCCGGCACGACGCCGTTCAGCTTCACCTCACCTTCACGCACGGTGACGATCATCGAATCGGTGTGCAGGCTGCTGTCCTGGCGCAGCGCCTCGACCACGCGCGTCTTCAGCACGCCATCGGCAGGTGCCGGCACAGCCGCCGCGGTGGCCGGCCGGGAAGGTTCGAGCACGGTTGCGCTGTCGGCCGGCGGTGCTTCCGGTCGCTCGCCGCAGCCGGCGAATGCCAGTGCGGCAAGGACCGCGACAAGAATGGAATGGACCTTCATTCGTAATCTCCTCTACTGCAGGACGCCGAACACCAGCGAAACGACGAAGAGGATCAGGAAGATATAGACCAGCAGACGGGCGATACCCGCCGCACCTGAGGCGATGCCGCCGAAACCGAACAGGCCGGCGACGATCGCGATCACCAGGAAAATGGCTGCGTAATAAAGCATGATCACTCCGTTCCGCTGTCGGCTCGCGCCTGGGCCCTCCGCCGAGCAATCCGCATACCTGCCGTGCAGCCCGCGACCGGGCGAACGCCGTCGCTCCGGGCGGAACCGCGGTGAAAAATTTGCGCGCCGGTGTAAGCCTTACCGGCGCCCGGGCTCAGTGATGGGCAGGCGCGCTGCGGCCGGCGGACTGTTGCGGCGACGAGATGCCGCATACCATTTCGCCGGCCGGGCCTGCGCCTTCGCAGTTCGCGATGTCGGCCAGCGCGACGATGCCGACCAGACGCTTGTCGCGATTCAGGACCACCAGCCGATGAAGCTGGATGTCGCCCATGTTCTGCGCGACGTGCGACACGTCCTCGTCGTCGAAGCAGTACTTCACCGCCTTGCTCATGACCTGACCGACCTCGGTCGTTGCCGCCTTGCCGATGGCGACCGCCCGGATTGCGATGTCCCGATCGGTGATCATGCCGACCAGCCGTCCGTTGTCGCCCACCGGAAGCGAACCGACATTGCACTCCGCCATCATTCGCGCCGCGTCCTGGATGCTCTGGTGCGAGTCCACCAGCTTCACGTCGCTTGTCATCGCTTCACGCACTTGCATGTCCTGTCTCCTTCAGTGAATGGGTTGACGCAGTTCCTTGCCTGCACGCCCTCCGGCCTGCAAGCACGATGCCCGGCACCGCCGGGGCACGCCGCTTGCGCATACGCCGGTCCATTCCACGGAGGACACGATGATGAGAAAGCCTGTGCCCCACGACGTCGGCATCCGCAGATACGCACACCAGCCCGACCCGGCGCCTCCCGTGCCGGGAGAGCCCCCGCCCGGGCAACCACCGCAGCCGCCGCAGCCGCTTCCCGACCCGAATCCGGTGATCGATCCGTCACCCGGCAACAGTCCGGTGCGCGAGCCGGTGCCGACGCCCGAACCGGAGCGTGTCGTCGTCATCGCCCGCGGCCCGCTCTTCCTGCGGCCGTTGCATGCCGACCTGCCGGCGGCGGCCTCCACATGACTGACCGCCTCGTGCTGAAGCCGGTCGCCGAACAGGTGATCGTGGTGACCGGCGGCTCCAGCGGTATCGGCCTGGCGACCGCGCGGATGGCGGCGCAGCGCGGCGCCCGAGTGGTGATCGCTGCGCGCGATGGCGCCGCGCTCGACGCGATTGCCAACAAGTTCCGCGAGGTCGGCCACGCGGTGACACCGGTCGTCGCCGACGTCGGACATCTGGACGAAGTGCGCCGGATCGCCCGCGCGGCGATCGATGCGCATGGTGGTTTCGACACCTGGATCAACAACGCCGGCGTAGCGATATTCGGCGGGCACGCCGACGTACCGCTGGCCGACATGCGCCGACTGTTCGAGACCAACTTCTGGGGTGTCGTGCATGGCTGCGTCGTCGCGCTCGAGACGCTGAAGGACCGCGGCGGTGCGCTGATCAATGTCGGCAGCGAGGCGAGCGACGCCGGCCTGCCGCTGCAGGCGGCCTATGCGGCGTCGAAGCACGCGGTGCGGGGCTACACCGATTCGCTGCGCGCCGAACTCGAAGCCGAGGGGGCGCCGGTTTCACTGACCCTGGTGAGGCCGGCCTCGGTCGATACGCCGCTGCCCCGTCACGCGGCGAACTTCATGGACGTCGAGCCGCAACTGCCCGGGCCGGTGTACGCACCGGACGTGGTGGCCGAAGCGCTGCTGTACGCGGCCACGCAGCCACGCCGCGACATCTACGTCGGCGCGCCGGCGCGTCTGCTGTCCGCCGGCAGCTTCATGCTGCCCCGCGCCGCCGACCTCTATTCCGCGCGCGTTCTGCTGCGCCAGCAGCGCAGCGGCCAGGCCGCCGCCGGCCACCGCCGCGGTGCACTGCACGCGCCCTGCGGCGACGATGGCGACGAACGCGGAGGGGGACAGGGCCGGGTGCGCGAGTACAGCTTCTATACGCTGCTGTCGAGGCGTGGCGGCCGCTGAGGCGTGGGCCGCCGCCAGGCCCCCTTGCAAGGTTCAGGCAACCCAGTAGGGGCGACATCCGAAGAACTCGTGCAGTTGCTGCACCCAGTCGCCGTCGGCATCCGGGACACGCCCGTTGTCCAGCGCCGGCGCCATACCGAGCGTGTCGGCTGTGTACGGCAGATGCAGCGGCCCGTCGGACAGATGGGCGGCGACCACCGACCACGGAATGGCACGCGGCCCGTCGATCAGGCCGGGCAGCGGCGTCAGCACGAGATAGGCAAGCCGCCCGGAATGCGGGTCGGCCAGCACGCCACCGACGTGGCCCAGCGTCGTGTCCGCCGGTCCGAGCACGGTCGCGCCGACCAGCGCCGTCAGATCGAGCAGACCGGACGACGCCGGTGCGGGGCGATCTCCGCCGCCGCCGGCGTCGCGACCCACGCTCGTCGCACTGCCCGGCAGCGCATCGCCCCCACCGTCCGGCGGGTCGCTGCCGATCGACGTCGTCTCGCCCGCCTCGGGCGGCTGCGTGGGTCCGTGGCCGGCGGGGCCACCACCCGGAGATCCGGACTGCGTCATGCTCAGCCCCGCATATGCGACGGCTGCCCGTCGCCGTACACGGTTGCCCGCATTGTCTGCACGCGCGGAAGGGAGCGCTTGCGCGTGCTGCGCGCACCCAGCGCGCCGCCGGCCGCGGCGGACAGCAAGGACAGGAGGATCGCCACGCTGAGCCAGGTGCTGACGATGGACGCGGCCTTCGCCGCGTCGGTCAGGCCCTCGGCGGTGCGCGTGCCGTCCGGGCCGAGCATGGCCATCGCTTCGTCCACCGCCTGTTGCGCCTGTTCGTCGGCGAGCCCGAAGCGATCGCGCATCAGCGCCACCGCACCTTCACGGTCGCCGGCATTGACGCGGTCGATGAGCTGGCCGATCGACGACGGGGCCGCCCCCTCGGCCACCGCTGCGGAGCGAACCGAGGCGACGCCAAAAGCGCCGGTGACCGCGTTGCCGGTCAGCGAACCGGTCAGGATGGCGAAGAACAGCATGGTCGCCCCCCAGGACACGATGCCGTGCAGCAAGCCGTCCGAGCCACGCTTGAGCGCACAGCAGCGCGCCGCCACATAGCCGCCGACAAAGGCGGATACCAGCATGTTGAAGGTGTTCCAGCTTGCTGCGACCATCGAGATACTGCCGCCGTCCGGGCGTTCGCCGGTGCCGTACACGGCAAAACCGGCGGCAATGCCGATCAGCATCATCAGCAGATGGGCGGACAGCCCTACCGCCAGTCCCGCGAAGATTGCGCTCCAGTGTATGCCGCTGTGCGGCGGCATCGCCTCGGCCCCGAACTGAATCGATTCAACGGTTCTTGTTTCCATGACTCGCTCCTTGCGATTGGGATGGGATGCCCCGACAGGGGCAGCCCATTCATGCAATCGACGTTCCGCGCACGACGAAGGGCCGCCACCACGGCGCCCAGGCGGGCCCGACTAGGCATCGACCATCGCCTCGCACTCGCTCTTGCAGCGCTCGCACACCTCGATGCAGGCGTCCATGTCGTCGAGGTCGCGGCAACGGGTGATGCAGGCATCACACAGGTCGGCGCAGACGGCGCACACCTGGCGGTGAAGGGTCGAGTTCATCGCCATCACCTCGGCAGCGGTCCCGCACATGCGCGCGCACACGAGCATGGTGCTCACATGCTCGGGCAAGGCATGCCGTCCGCCGAGCGACAGGCAATGACCGGTCGCCATGTGCAGGCAGATGCGCTCACATTCGTAGCAGGTGTCGATGCAGCGTTGCATTTCGGTCGCCAGCGGCGCGCCTGCGCTCGATGCCGTCGCGTCATTCGTTTCCATGGATTTCCCCTCTGGTTGGATCAGCCATTGACGATTTCGCCACCGTTGGGATGCAGCACCTGCCCGGTCATGTAGCTGGAGTCGGCGCTGGCGAGGAAGACGTAGCTCGGTGCCACCTCCTCCGGCTGACCGGGCCGGCCCAGCGGCTCGTCGGTCCCGAAGGACGCGACCTCGTCCTTGTCGAAGGTCGCCGGGATCAGCGGCGTCCAGATCGGACCCGGCGCGACGGCATTGACCCGGATGCCCTGCTTGGCCAGCGCCGCCGACAGCGAGCGGGTGAAGGACACGATGGCGCCCTTGGAGGCGGCGTAGTCGATCAGGTGCGCACTGCCGCGGTAGGCGGTGACCGAGGTCGTGTTGATGACGCAGGCGCCTTCCTTCAGATGAGGCAGCGCGAAACGCGTCAGGTGGAACATGCCGAAGATGTTGGTGCGGAAGGTGCGTTCGAGCTGATCCGTCGTGATGTCGGTCAGGCTCGGCTGGGGATGCTGTTCGCCGGCGTTGTTCACGAGGATGTCGAGCCGGCCGAAATGCTCAATCGTGTCGTCCACCAGCTTGCGGCAGAAGCCCTCGTCGCCGATGTCGCCGGCGCGGAGAAGTCCACGCACCCCCTGCTCTTCGACCTCGGCCAGCGTGGCCTGCGCATCCTCGTGCTCGTCCAGGTAGGCGATCACCACGTGCGCCCCCTCCTTCGCGAACGCCACCGACACCGCGCGACCGATGCCGCTGTCGCCGCCGGTGACCAGGGCCACGCGGTCGCGCAGCTTCGCCGCGCCGCGGTAATCCTCCATCATGTCGCGCGGCGGCGGCTGCATCGGCAATTCCTGACCGGGCTGAACGTCCTGCTCCTGCGGGGGCACGCCGCCTGCAAGGTGGTTGCCATTGATCACGGGTCTCTCCTCCTCGTCCGATTCCGGTCGCCGCGTGTCAGCGCCAGTGCCAGCGCGAACTGCGATGCATCTTCATGCCGAGGCAGACACCGACCGCTGCGCTGACGAAGGACGCCAGCGCGAGCGCGGTGAACGGACGCGCCTGCACCCGCTCGCGGCAGTGCTCGCTCATGTGCGAAAGCTGTTCGCGACAGCGCTGCATCCGTGTCGACTCGCTGCCCATCAGTTCCTCGCCGGCGTCGCCGCCGTAGTCGTCCACGATGGGATGGCCCGCGTCGCCGGCGTACACCTTCACTTCGTCGGTCGCGCGCGGCGTGGCTTCGGTTGCACGGGTACTCGATGTGGTCATCTGTTCGTCCTCCTGAGAAAAGGCAGCCTGTGGGCCGCGGGTGCCGTCAGTCCAGATCATCGACGACGGCGCGTTCCAGCCAGCCCTTCACCTGCTGCGCGTGTACCTGCTCGCGGGCAAGCGCCTCGCTGAAGGGCTTGATCAGGTCATCCTGGCCGGCCGAACCGGACAGGCGGATCAGCAGATCCCAGCCGGCGCCATCCGTCAGCTCGACCGACAGGATGGTTTCGAGGCACTGGGCGATCGTCGTACGCGGATCGCTGAGCACCTGCATGGCGCCGCTGCTGGCGACGCCGGCCACGTCGGCACACGGGGTCTGGGCGGTCGGATCGGCGCCCAGCCCTTCGAGCGCCGAGGTAACGATGTGCATGTGCTCCAGTTCCTCGTCGCGGATGTGCTTCAGCTCGCCGATCGTAAAAGGCAGCGCGACGTCTGCCTGCACCGCCTCGGCCTTGTCGATCAGGGCCTGGTAGAGGCGCACGCCGGTGCGCTCGAAAGCCAGCCGCTCGCCCAGCTTGTCGACCAGCACCTCGGGGCGATGGCCGGTCAGCTTCGACAGGCCGGTCGCCAGCACGCCGGTCAGCGTGGTGGGTATCGGCACCGAGCCGATACGCTCGGCGGCGTGGACGGATTCGGCGCGGACGGAGGCAATCGAACGCCCTTCAAGTACGCCATCGATGTGTGAAGGTCCGGAAGGGGACTGTTCGTCGGCGAAGGCCTGCATGTTCTGCACGGTGTGCAGCGAGGTCTGCGCGCCGGTACGGTTGAAACCGCTGCGGGTCACGTTCTCCATGTTTCGTACTCCTGTCGGCAGGTTGTCACGCGGCGCGGGCGAGCGGACGGTTCAGTTCGGTGCCCGAAGTCCAGTGATAGGCGGCCGCCACTTCGGTCGACGGCGAGCCGTCGGCGTTGACGCGCTCGCGATAGGCGATGGACGCCGGGTTTTCCTGCTCGACCGGCACGAAATCCGGCCCGCTGGCGCGAAGGTCCACCTCGGTCGCCAGCACTTCGCGCACGAACTCGCGCTGACTGTGGAAGGGCAAGGGCGCGGGCAGTTCGCGCGACAGCACCTCGGCCGGATCGCGCCGCTCGTGCTGCTTCATCAGCTCGCACACGTGGTGGAGATGGCCCAGCTCGTAATCGCAGAATCTTTCCCACAGCGCGCGCAGGCGCGGATTGCTTTCCGACTGCGCGCAGCTGTAGTAGCCATAGACCTCGGCCGCCTCGTGCAGCAGCCACAGCTCGAGGAAGCTCTGCCGCGGATTCAGCAGCGAACCGTACTGCGTCACGTGCTGTTCCTCGATCGACGCGATCTCGGCGTAGAGCTGACGCGCCACCGGGTCGGCGAAGGTCGGGCCTATCGTCATGTAGAAGTCGTGCGTCTGGTACTCGGCCGCGGTGATCAGCGTCGCATGCAGTTTCGACAGCAGATCGGCCTTCGCGGTATAGGGGTGGCGCAGGTCGTCCTCCGGTGCGCGGTGTTCGTCCACCGTCGGACGCCCTGGCACGATGTCGGTATTGCCCTGCAGGATGTTGTTGGCGTCCTTGCCCTCCATCCGGTCCAGCAGCGCCGAATAGCGGTACAGGTGATCGAAGTCCTCCAGCAGGCCGAAGCGGTACACCTGCGCCAGATAGGGATCGGGTTCCTGCTGCGCCACGGCAGCCGTCACTTCGATCGCCACCTGCTCGTAAGCGATGGTGGTTTCGAGCGGCGAGTGATCGGCGCCGATCAGCCAGCTCACCGCCGTCGCCTGGTGCTGTTCGATGCGCCGGACGCGCGCCAGCGGCAATCGCAGATCGGCATTCATCCGCGCCCCGATATGCGACAGACGAAGGGCATCCAGTTCGATGCCGTTCATCAGGATGATGCGGACGCGCGTGAATGCCTCGTCGTCGAGCTTGCTGATGGGCTGGCCCGCCATCTCCTTCCAGGTCAGTCCCTGCTTGTCGAGCGGCACGCCCTTGTGGTCGAGAAGATTCATCTGGGGTCTCCACTTCTTGCGAAGAAACACATGTCGGAATGCAGCGGCGAAGCGCTGCCTGTCCGGATGCCTGCAAGGGGTGTTCCCGCCGCAGCCGACTGCGGGTCCGGCGCCGACGCGCCGCGTCCGGTAGGAATTACAGCGCGGGAAACGTTTTTTCCGCGCCGCTCGCTTCGATCAGCGCGCCCAGCGGCAGGCCGACCATGTCAGGCCGGTTGTCCAGTTCGTAGCGCAGTTCGTAGAGCAGGCGTTCGAGCGAGAACAGTTCGAGGAAATCGCCGGCCGCCGCGGGCAGAGAACTTCCGCCCGAGTAACCATTCAGGAAGACGGCGACCGCGTCGGCACAGGCCGCAGGCGCCATCGTCGCCAGTTCGCCCGCGCGCTCAGGTTGGGTGTGCAGCACACGCTGCGCGGCCGTCCGGATCACGTAATCGATGGAGCGGATCATGCAGGCGACGTCACGCAGCGCAGGCTGCTTGCTGCGGCGCGCCTCCACCGGGCGCGCGGGCTCGCCCTCGAAGTCGACGATGATGAAGGCCTCCTGCGCACGCAGGACCTGACCGAGATGCAGATCGCCATGGATGCGGATGCACTGCATCGCGCTCGCGTCGAGCGGCAGCGCCATCAGTTGCTGCCGCAGCACCTCGCGCCGGGCGAGCAGCAGGGCGGTGTCGTCGGCGATCCGGCGATCGAGGCGGTCGCGCGCGCCCTCCAGCTGAACGAAGCTGCGCTCCAGTTCGAGCAGCACGCGCTCGCGCATCGCCTGCGCCTCGGCGGCGGCGAGCGGCACCGGCGCGAAGGCGGGATCGCGTCCGGCATCGGCAAGGGTGGCGTGCAGATCGGCCACAGCCCGGCCGAGCGCGCTCATCTGCACCATGAATATCCGGTTCAGCCCCGGATACTCGTCCATCGGTTCGACGCTGCCCGGCCAGGCATCGCTGGAAAACATGCGCGCGAAGTGTTCCAGCGCGTAGTCCCACGCCGTTCCCTGGTTGTCGACGCGCTGCTGGGCGATGGCCAGCGCGCAGCGCCGGCCGTCGGCGGCCTCGTACTCGACCGCACCGGCAAGCTGCGGGGTACCCGGAAAGCCGCGTGCGGCAAGGAAGCGGCCGATCTCGATCTCCGGATTCAGTCCGGCCTGCAGCTGCCGGTAGGCCTTCAGGTAAAGACGCGGGCCCATGAACACGCCGGTATTGGTCTGGTCGGCCGCGGCGGGCCGGACCTCGTCGTCCGGCGCCGGCCGCAGTTCGGACCAGCCCGCCTCGCGCTGGAAAACCAGCTTGCCGGCTGCCAGCGGCAACGTGTCGGCGCGTTCGAGCGCGTCGGCGAAAGCACGGCAGAACAGCACATCGGCGAAGGCGTCGTAAAGCAGACCCATGCGCGCCTGCTCGCGTACGCGAGCCAGCGCCGCGCCGCCGACGCGGTCGGCGGGGTAATCGGCCTCGTCCTCCCACGCCGTCGCGAGCGGCAGGAAGTAGTACTGGGATGGCCCCTCGGCGAAGTCGACGCGCAGCACTGACAGCAGCCACGAGCCGCCGTTGGCACGCCACTCGCGCACTTCGTCCAGACTTACCCGTGTCGGCGTCGCGGACTTTGCGGCGAACCAGCGGCGCGTGCGCAGGAAGGGCAGCATCGCTTCATCGAGCAGGCGTTCGCGGTTGCGCCGCGCGATGACGCTGCGCACCGGACTGCCGCCGTCGCCGCCGACGAACGTTTCCCAGCCGTGGGTCAGCACCAGGATGGGCAGATCGGGCTGCGGCATGCGGTCCTCGTGCCACTCGGGCGGCGGCGCCTGCGCCGACAGTTCGAAGGCGTAGAAGCCGTGGCCGGGCAAGGTGAGCAGATAGGGCAGACGGCCGACCGGCGGAAAGGCCGCGCGTCCGCTGATTTCCATCGGCACCCTGCCCTCGTGCCGCGACAGATCGAGTTCGGCCGCCTGCGGCGTGCGTGCGAGATTGGCCACGCACAGCACGCGCTGCTCGTTGCCCTGCTCGTCGACATACTCCCGCAGATAGGCCAGCACCTTGCGGTTGCCCGGTTCGAGGAAGACCAGCGAACCGCGCCCGAAGGCGCGCAAGCTGCGCCGCATCGCGATCAGGCGGCGGGTGAAGTTGAGCAGCGAATGCGGGTTGCGCGCCTGCGCCTCGACATTGATCGCGTGGTAACCGTAGACCGGGTCCATGACGGGCGGCAGGTAAAGCTGCTGCGGATCGGCGCGCGAAAAGCCGGCGTTGCGGTCGGACGTCCATTGCATCGGCGTGCGCACACCGTTGCGGTCGCCCAGATAGACGTTGTCCCCCATACCCAGTTCGTCGCCGTAATAGACGATGGGCGAGCCGGGCAGCGTGAACAGCAGGAAGGACATCAGTTCGATGCGGTCGCGGCTGTTCTCCAGCAGCGGCGCCAGACGGCGGCGGATGCCGACGTTGAGCCGCATGCGCTGATCGTTGGCGAAGAACTGCCACATGTAGTCGCGCTCGCGATCGGTCACCATTTCCAGCGTCAGTTCATCGTGATTGCGGAGGAAGATGGCCCACTGGCAGTTCTCCGGAATGTCCGGCGTCTGCCGCATGATGTCGGTGACCGGGTAGCGGTCCTCCTGCGCCAGCGCCATGAACAGCCGCGGCATCAGCGGAAAGTGATAGGCCATGTGGCATTCGTCGCCATCACCGAAGTATTCGCGCACGTCCTCCGGCCACTGGTTGGCTTCGGCCAGCAGGATGCGTCCGCGATAGTGTTCGTCGATGACGCGACGGATCTCGCGGATGGTGGCGTGCGTTTCGGCCAGATTCTCGTTGCTCGTGCCTTCGCGTTCGCGCAGGTAGGGTACGGCGTCGAGACGGAAGCCGTCGACGCCGATGTCCAGCCAGAAGCGCATCGTGCGCAGCACCGCGCGCAGCACGCGCGGGTTCTCGAAACTGAGGTCGGGCTGGTGGCTGAAGAAGCGGTGCCAGTAGTAGGCGCCGGCCACCGGATCCCAGGTCCAGTTCGACGTTTCGGTATCGGTGAAGATGATGCGCGTGCCGGCATAGCGTTCCGGGTCATCGCTCCACACGTAGTAGTCGCGCTTGGACGACCCCTTGGGTGCGCGGCGGGCTGCCTGGAACCAGGGGTGCTGGTCCGAGGTGTGGTTGATCACCAGTTCGGTGATCACGCGCAGGCCACGGCGGTGCGCCTCGCGCACGAAGTGGCGGAAGTCGGCGCGCGTGCCGTAGGCCGGCAGCACGCCGTGGTAGTCGGCCACGTCGTAGCCGTCGTCCTTCAGCGGCGACGGGTAGAAGGGCAGCAGCCACAGCGTGTCCACGCCGAGATCGCGGATGTAGTCGAGCTTCTGCGTCAGGCCGGCGAAATCGCCGACGCCGTCGTCGTTGGAATCGAAGAAGGCCTTGACGTGCAGTTCGTAGATGACCGCATCCTTGAACCACAGTGGGTCATCGGCCCGCTGCGGGTGGAGCGGGCCGGCGGCCCCGGTATCGATGCGGTCCATGGCGCCTCCGGTCAAAGGTAGTAGTCGAAGTCGCGCTCGCTGCGCACGCGCCGTCGCACCTGGAACACGTGCGCGGGCAGGCGCTGCGGATCGAGCCGCACGAAGTTGCGTCCCGGTGCCCACTGATAGCGCTCGCCGCCCAGCAGGTCGTGCATCTGCACGCTGCCCTCATCGTCACCACCGCCGTACGCGGCCGGATCAAGTTCGAGCCAGCCGGTGTGCACGTGATGCGGATCCAGATTGACCACGACGACGACCGCGTTGCCGCTGGCCGCATCGTGCTTCGCATAGGCGATCAGCTGTTCGTTGTCGACCGGCAGGAAACGCAGGCCGCCCGGGAACTGCAGCGCCGGGTTGTCGCGACGGATGCGGTTGATGGTGGTGATCAGCGGCGCCAGTCCGTCGCCGTCGGCGTGCCCGCCCTCGCGCAACTGGTACTTCTCGGAGTCGAGATATTCCTCGCTGCCCGGCTCGCGCGGGCGTGCCTCCATGCGCTCAAAGGCCGGCCCGTAGATGCCGTAGCTGGTGCCCAGCGTTGCCGCCAGCACGAGCCGCGCGACGAAGGCGGGGCGACCGCCGCTCTGCAGGTACTCGGGCAGGATGTCGGGCGTGTTCGGCCACAGATTGGGCCGGAAGTAATCGCGCCCCGGCCCTGCACTCAGTTCCTCGAGGTAGTCGGTCAGCTCGGCACGCGTGTTGCGCCAGGTGAAATAGGTGTAGGACTGGTTGAAGCCGAGCTTCGCCAGGCGGTGCATCACCTGCGGTCGCGTGAAGGCCTCGGACAGGAACACCAGGTCCGGATGCTCGCGGCGCAGCGTGCCGATCAGCCACTCCCAGAAGGCAAAGGACTTGGTGTGCGGGTTGTCCACCCGGAACACCTTGACGCCCTGCGCGATCCAGTGCCGGAAGATGCCGGCCAGCGCCTGCCACAGACCGCGCCAGTCCTCGCACTCGAAATCGAAGGGATAGATGTCCTGGTACTTCTTGGGCGGATTCTCGGCGTACTGGACGCTGCCGTCCGGGCGACGACGGAACCACTGCGGACAGTCGGTCACCCACGGATGATCGGGCGCGCACTGCAGCGCGATGTCCAGCGCGATGTCGACGCCATGGCGCTCCGCTTCGCCGACCAGACGGCGGAAATCGTCGAGCGTGCCGAGCTGCGGATGCACTGCGGTGTGGCCGCCTTCGGCTGCACCGATCGCCCACGGACTGCCCGGCTCGTCGCGTCCGGCGACAACCACGCCGTTGCGCCCCTTGCGCCGCACCCGACCGATCGGATGCACCGGCGGCAGGTAGAGCACGTCGAAGCCCATCGCGGCAATCGCCGGCAGCCGCGCGATCACGTCGTCGAAGCGGCCGTGCCGGCCGCCCTCGCCCAGCGAGCGCGGGAACAGTTCGTACCAGGCACCGAAGCGCGCCAGTGCGCGGTCGACATCGAGCGGCATTGGCGCATGGACGGCCGGCCAGCGACGGTCGGGATGGCGGCCGGCGACCTCGGCCATCGTGTCGTCGAGAGCGAGCGCCTTCAGCGCCGGTGCGTCGGCGTGCGCCCCGTCGTTGCGCAGTCGCTCCGCCCAGCGCAGCAGCTGGTTGCGGTCGGCCAGCGCGTCGCCCGCACGCACGGCCGCCGCCTCGGCCAGCGAGGCGCCTTCGAGCGCGGCGAGGCGGATGTCGGCGTCGTCGGTACGGCGCGCCATCTGCGAACGCCACGAACGGAAGGGGTCCACCCAGGCCGACACCGAATACCACCAGCGCCCGCAGCGATCGGGACGCAGCGTCGCGCGCCAGCGGTCGTTGCCCAGCGGCTGCATCGGTACCGCATGCCAGGTCGTCGCGCTCTCGTCGTCGCGCCGCCAGCACAGCAGCGCCAGCACCGCGTCATGGCCGTCGGCGAAGCAGCTCGCCTCCACCGTGAGCGTTTCACCGAGGCTGCGCTTCACGGCGAAGCGGCCCCCGTCGACCGCCGGCGTCAGGTCGGACACGACGGCGCGGATGCGGCCCTCGGCCGGAAGATCAGGCAGATGATCCATGGTGTTCGTCCTCCGGAACCAGCCACAGCACCGCCAGTGGCGGCAGCGTCAGATTCAGCGACCACGGCTGCCCGTGCATCGGCACCGGAACCGCCTGCGTGCCGCCGAGATTGCCGGCGCCGCTGCCGCCGTACAGTGCGGCGTCACTGTTCAGCAGTTCCCGCCAGTTGCCACCGTGCGGGACGCCGACGCTGTAGTGCGTGCGCGGCACCGGTGTGAAGTTGCAGACGGCCAGCAGGCAGCGGCCGTCGCGTGCGAGACGCAGGAAGGCGAGCACGCTGTTGTCGGCGTCGTCGGCCACCGCCCAGCGAAAGCCGGCGGCATCGAAGTCCAGCTCGTGCAGCGCGGGACAGCTCCGGTAGATGCGGTTCAGATCGGCCACCCAGCGGCGCAGACCGGCGTGCAGCGGGTGGTCCAGCAGAGGCCAATCGAGCTGGCCCTCGTGCGCCCACTCGCGCCACTGGCCGAACTCGCCGCCCATGAACAGCAGCTTCTTGCCCGGGTGCGCCCACATGTAGCCAAACAGGCCGCGCAGGCCGGCGAAGCGCTGCCACTCGTCGCCCGGCATGCGCGACAGCAGCGAGCCCTTGCCATGCACCACCTCGTCGTGCGACAGCGGCAGCAGGAAGTTCTCCTGGAAGGCGTACCAGATCGAGAAGGTGACGGCGCCGTGATGGAAGCGACGGTGCACCGGGTCGTGACGCAGATAGGCCAGCGTGTCGTTCATCCAGCCCATATTCCATTTCTGGCTGAAGCCCAGGCCGCCGAGGTGCACCGCGCGCGACACCATGGGCCAGGAGGTCGATTCCTCGGCGATGGTGAGCACGTCCGGGTGATCGCGCGCGACCGCCTGGTTCAGACTGCGCAGGAAGGCCACCGCGGCCAGGTTCTCGCGCCCGCCGTAGCGGTTGGGCACCCACTCGCCGTCGCGGCGCGCGTAGTCGAGGTAGAGCATGGAGGCGACGGCGTCGACGCGCAGCGCGTCGATGTGGTAGCGGTCGATCCAGAACAGCGCACTCGACAGCAGGAAGGCGCACACCTCGTGGCGGCCGTAATTGAAAATGCAGGAATGCCATTCGGGGTGAAAGCCCTGGCGCGGGTCGACGTGCTCGTACAGGTGGGTGCCGTCGAACACCGCCAGACCGTGCGCGTCCGCCGGGAAGTGCGACGGCACCCAGTCGAGGATGACGGCGAGACCGGCCTGGTGCAGCGTGTCCACCAGGAACATGAAGTCCTCGGGGGTGCCGTAGCGCGAGGTTGGCGCGAAGTAGCCGGTGCACTGATAGCCCCAGGAGCCGTAGAACGGATGCTCGCTGACCGGCATCAGTTCGACGTGGGTAAAGCCCATGTCGCAGGCGTAGTCGGCCAGCCGCTGCGCGATGTCGCGGTAGGTCGGCAGCGTGCCCTCGTGCGGCCGCAGCCACGAGCCGAGATGGACCTCGTAGATGCTGATCGGCGCGTCGGCCGCCTGCCGCGCCGCGCGCGACGCCATCCATGCGGCATCCTTCCAGTCGTACTCGAAGCGCCAGGCGCGCGACGCAGTGGCGGGGGCCTGTTCGCAGAAGAAGGCGAACGGATCGGCCTTGTCGATGACATGACCGTCGGCGCGGTGGATGCGGTACTTGTAAGCGTCGCCCCGGCTTACGCCCGGCACGCAGCCTTCCCAGATGCCGGAGTCGTCGAGCCGCGCCTGCAGCGGGTGGCCATGCGACCAGCCGTTGAAATCGCCGACCACCTCGACCGCCCGGGCGTTCGGCGCCCAGACGGCGAAGCGCGCGTCGCTGCGGCCGCCCTCGCCGGGCGGCGGCGGATCAAGCTGACAGCCCAGCCGTTCGTACAGCCGCGCGTGAGATCCTTCGCGAAAGAGGTAGATGTCGTGACCACTGAACAGGCTGCCGCCTGCCTTGCCTGCGGATTCCGTCATGCGGCGCCCTCAGCGCAAGGTACGGCCGAGCCCGTCGACCGACTTGCGGGCGCGCAGTGCGCGCAGCGCCTGCCGCTCGTCGTCGATCTCGGTCAGCGTGCGCACGCCGAGGCGGCGCATCAGCGGCAGCGGCGGGCACCAGCCCTGCAGCGCGTGCTGCAGCAGGAAGCCGCCGACCAGCGCGGGCACGGCAAAGAAGCGCCTGTTCACGAGCAAGCCGAGCAGGCAGCCAGCGATCGACACCGACGCTGCGTTCACCTCGAGGCAGCGTTCGATGTCCCACTCGCTGTCCAATTCGGCCAGCCTGCGATCTATCGTGCCGCGATCGCCGAGCGCGGCACGGTCGAGATTCCTCAGCGTGCGCGTGCGGATCAGTTCGTTCACGGCTTCGGATGTGTTCATCGGAACGCGTTCGGCGGTGGTCGGCAACATGGCAGCTCCTGTGGTGACGGATGGGAAAGGGGGCCGCAGCCCGCTCAGGCGGGCGACTCCAGCCAGTGCAGGCTGAACAGGCCCTCGCTGTCGATGGCGCTGAGCCGCGGGCGGAAGCCGGCCCGGGTGGCCAGCGCGCGGAACGCCTGCACCGTGTACTTGTGCGAATACTCGGTGCGTATCGATTCACCCTCGTCGAAGTGCAGCCGGCGTCCGGCGACATGGGCATCCTGATCGCACAGGCTCACGAGATGCATCTCGACGCGCCGGGCGACCGGGTCATAGAAAGCGTAGTGGGCGAACTGCTCCGGCCTGAAGTCGGCACCCAGTTCGCGATTCGCGCGCACGAGCACGTTGCGGTTGAAGGCGGCCGTCGCACCGGCAGCGTCGTTGTATGCCGCGTGCAGCCGGCTCGGGTCCTTGACCAGATCCACGCCGATCAGCAGGCCACCGCCCTGCAGCAGCTTGCGCAGGCGGATCAGGAGGGCCAGCGCCTCCTCCGGTTCGAAGTTGCCCAGCGACGAACCCGGAAAGAAGCCGACCCGCCGACGCTCCGGGTCGAGCGCGTGCGTCAGCGCGGTGTCGCCGGTGTAGTCGGCCATCAGCGGGCGCACGTCGAGGCCGGGAAAAGCCATCGAAATAGCACCCGCAGTCTCGAGCAGCGCCCCGCCCGAAATGTCGACCGGCACGTAGGCGGCCGGATGACGCATCACGTGCAGCAGCACCGACGCCTTGACCGGGGAACTGGCGCCGAACTCGATCAGTTCCGCGTCTTCGCCGATGCACTCGGTCAGGCGCGTCGCGTGGCGGGTGAGCAACGACAGTTCGGCCCGTGTCAGGTAATACTCCGGCTGCGCGCAGATCTGTTCGAACAGTGCGGCGCCACATGCATCGTAGAAATATTTGCACGGTGTCGTCTTGCGCGGCTGTTGCAGGCCGGCGAGCAGCTCGCGCGCGAAGGCGGTGCGGCCCACCGCGCCGTCGGGCGGACGCGCCGCGCCGACAGGCCGCGACACCGACACGGGCGCCAGGCGGCCGCGCCGGCCGCGACCGAAGATGCCGCCCCCGGGAAATCCCGCCAGCTGCGACCAGCCGGCCGGCATCGTGTCTTCTCGTTTGTCCGTCATCGCCCGTCCTTTCGCCAGTGCGGCGCCCTTGCCGCCACGTGAAGCCGCGGAGCCGCGACCGTCGCAACCACTCGAGGCGGCGGCACGACGGACGCGGGACTGCAGCGAGCGCAGCAATCGGCGTTCCCGGTCCGCTCTTGGTCCGCCCTCGGTCCGCCAATTGCAAGGCATCGCGGTCCGTCACCGGAGAACCGTCATGCACGCACCGCTTCTGAGTCGCATCCGTCCGCGCAACATCGTCGTGTTCCGGGCGCTTCAGCTCGGCGACATGCTGTGCGCCATTCCGTCGCTGCGCGCGCTGCGCATGCGCTGTCCCGACGCAGCGATCACACTGGTCGGCCTGCCCTGGGCCGCCGGACTCGCCGCACGGTTTCCGCATTACATCGACGACTTCCTGGCCTTCCCCGGCTTTCCCGGTCTGCCTGAACGGGCACCCGATCTGTCGGCGATCCCCGCCTTCGTCGCGGAGGCGCAGACGCGAGGTTTCGATCTGGCCATCCAGATGCACGGCAGCGGCGGGCTCTCCAACCCCGTCGTGGCGCTGTTCGGCGCTGCGCGCCAGGCGGGCTTCGGCCAGCCGGACGAGAACGGAAGCTGTCTGCCCTACCCGACGCGCGGCAGCGAGGTCGGGCGGCTGCTCGCATTGATGGACCACCTCGGCGCGCCGTCGGCGTACCGCGGGCTGGAATTTCCGCTGCTGCCGGCGGACCGGTCCGAACTGGCGACCAGCGGTATCGCTTTCGCGCTTGCCGGCCGCCCCTACGTGTGCATCCACCCCGGCGCACGCGACCCACGGCGCCGCTGGCCGGCAGAACACTTCGCCGCAGTGGCGGACGCCGTGCACGCGCTGACCGGCTGGACGGTCGTGCTGACCGGATCGGGCGAGGAAAGGGCGCTGACGGCGCGCGTGCGCCAGGCGATGCGCGCTCCGGCCATCGACGCCGCGTCACCGATCAGCGCGGGCGCCCTGGCCGCACTGATCGGCGGCGCGCGTCTGCTGGTGTGCAACGACACTGGTGTGTCGCACCTTGCGGCCGCGCTGCGCACACCGTCGGTCGTCGTCTTCCGTTGCTCCGAGCTCGAACGCTGGGCGCCGGAAGACCGCATGCGCCATCGCTGCGTGATGGCCCCGGACGACGGGACGACGACCGATCAGGGTCAGGCGGAGGTCATGCGACAGATTCGCGTACTGCTCGATCGCGGCGCTCCTGCGTCCACAGGTCGAGCGTCAGCGTGAGCACTTCGTCCTCGCTGATGTCATCGATGAAGCAGGGGTCGTGCTCGCAGCGCACGGCGACGTTGTCGCGGCCGCAAACCGGGCAGTCGGTGGTGGCGGACAGCGCGACACGACGCCGCTGCGCGGTCGGCGGACCGGACACGACGAGATTGACGAGCCAGTAAAGGCCGACCGTCGCCGCGCCCACCGCCTGTGCAAGATGCAGTGGACCGCTGTCATTGCCGACCACGATGCAGGCGTGACCCAGCAGTGCGGCCAGCCCGTCGAGCGACAGTCTGCCGCCGACGTCGATCGCCGGTCGCGTCATCGCCGCCGTCACGGCGGCGGTGAGCGCCCGCTCGGAGGCGTCACCCTGCACCACCACGACCGCTCCGGCATCCGACAGCGCGTCACCGACGCGGGCAAAGCGTGCCGGCGGCCAGCGTCGTCGCGGGTCGGTCGCGCCGGGACTCAGCACCGCCAACGGAGCGTCCGGCAGACGGAGGACCGACTCCAGTTCCACCTCGTCGCGCACCAGCACCGGCAGCCGCGGATCGAGTTCCCAGGTATGGGCGCCGGCGAGCGCTGCCACCTCGAGCAGACGCAGACGTTCGTTCTGCAGTCTCATGTAAGGCACGGAGCGGTCCAGGCGGACGGCGTCCGGCGTGTTCAGGCCGAAGCTGTGGCGCGCGCCGATCTGCCCGATGAAGGGGTTCGAGTAGCGGCCCCCGCCGTGCATCTGGAAAGCGAGATCGAAACGCCGCTCGCGCAGCCCGGCGATGCAGGCGTCGATGGCACGCGGGTCCTCGCGCGCCCCCTGCTCGGGCGGCACGCCGACGCCGGTGATCGGCGGCAGCGCCACCACGTCGTCGACCACTGGGCCGCGGCCGGTCAGGAAGCGCTTGTGCCAGGGCTTGCCGAGCAGCACCAGTTGCGCGTCCGGAAAGCGCAGCCGCAGCGCGCGCAGCGCCGGCAGCGCGAAGATGAAATCGCCGAGGCCATTGGCGCGCAGCACGGCGATGCGCTCCACCGCCCCGAAGTCCAGGCCGTCGTCCGCCGCGGGATGCAGCACCGCACTCACCGGCTTTGCTCCCGCAGCAGGAGTGGTGCGTCGATGCCGCGCCTGTCCAGCGTGATCGGCACGTCCCGATAGCAGGCGCCCGCTGGCACGAGGCCGTGACCGCCGTAAGGAGCCGTCACGGCAGGCCGAGCCACGACGCCCAACACGTGGAACACGCGCAACACCGCCCTCGGTTTGCCCGGCGTGACCGCCGCTTCGCGCTCGCCCGGATCCGGCACGCCGACACGCAATCGCGTGTGCGTCTGCCCGGGCAGCGCGGTCATCGTGACAGCCCGTGCGGCACCACGGTTGCAGGTCGGGACGACGGCATCGACGCCGATGTCCGCTCCTCGTCACGCGCCGACGCGCCGACCGGAGCGTCCTTGCGTCCGTACAACTCCGGATTCAGCGCCGGGTCGTTGTACATCTTGTACTGACGGTAGGTGCGGAAGATCACGCGTCCGCTGGCCAATCCCTCCAGCAGACGGTCGAGGCAGGCCGCCAGGTCGCGCCGCTGCCGGACCAGCACGTCGAGCTTGGCGCAACAACTCGCAACGTGCTCTGTGCTGGCGTCGGCGCGCCGCGTCTGCAAGCCCATATGGAAGATCTTCAGCGACAGGATGGACAGGCGGTCGATGATCGCGCCCACCGTCTCGCTCGATTGCTGTGCGTCCGGGTGCGGTTTGACGGTGCCGGCCAGCGCGCCGAGCACGCATTCGTCCAGCGCCTCGACGGCGTCATTCCGTTGCTGGTTGAAGCGGTCGATGCTGCGCTTGCAACGCACGATTTCGGCGTCCGGCACGTCGGTACGCCGCGCCTTGTCCTCCTCGCGCCACAGCGCGGTATTGCAGCGATGGTTCTCCTCGACCCAGCGCCATCCCGCAAGCTCGCGCGGAGCGAGGGGCGCGCCATCGAGATACGCGTCGTGCGCGGCGATGATGTCCGCTGCGGAATAGCCGGGCGCGGGCGGACGCACCGACGGCGGGTCCTCGGCCTGCTGCGGGCCGCCGTGCGGTTGCGAGGATCTTTGCCCGTCGTACTGACCACCGTGTTGCCGCGACGCCTTCTGGCTGCCCTGCTGCCTGCCATCGTGGCCCGACGTGGCCTGCTGATGTTGCTTCACGCTCATGACCTGCTCCGCTGAAAGAGGTGACCGCCGGCACGAAGCAACCGCGGTTCCCGTCAGCAGGCGGGCGCGAGGAGAGAAGGACTGCGTGAAAGGGCGGTGATCAGCCGGCACGAATTACATGTCGGTCGCAGATTTTTCACCGCGGCACGACAGGCGGCGGCCCGCATTCGCCTTCGTGCCCCAGGGCAGCGGAGACATCCGTCAGCATCATCGCTGCCCGGGTGACGACACGGTGCTCGCGCTTGCCTCGACGTCGCTCGGCTTCCTGCTCCAGTGCACGACATTGCAGCGCAACGGCCACGATGCGCGGATCGATTTCGGGCGGATGCCGGCGCTGCCGCGCGCAGATCCGGTTCGTGCGCCGCGATGCGGCGTGACATCCGGACTCAGGCGGCGTGCTGCCGTACCCAGGCGGCGTAACGCTGCACCCAGGTGCTGACGAGGTCACGGCTTGCGCCCCGGGCCAGCGCGCCGTCGGCGTCGAACAGGTCGTCGCGATAGCGTAGGAAGAGCTCCGGCGCATTGAGCGCCGGCATGTCCAGATGCGACAGCACGTTGCGCAGGTGCTGCTGTGCCAGCGCCGTGCCGAGCGAGCCCAGCGAAATGCCGGCGATGCCGGCCGGCTTGCCGGCCCACACGCTCTTTCCGGCGGGTCGCGAGCCGTGGTCGATCGCGTTCTTCAGCACGCCCGGGATCGAGCGGTTGTACTCCGGCGTCACGAACAGCACACCCTGCGCCTCGGCGATCGTCGCCTTGAAGCGGCTGACCGCCGGCGTCGGCGCGTTGTCGTCGTCCTCGCTATAGAGCGGCAGCGTACCGATGTCCACCATCACGGTGTCGAACCCGTCTGGAAGCAGCTTGCCGATGGCAAGCGCCAGACGGCGATTGAATGAGTCCTTGCGCAGACTGCCGGGGATCAGTGCAACCCTGTATGACGCCATCGAACCTGTCTCCTCATAAGTGGGGCGCATCCGGCGAGCCGTCGGGACGGTCAACCGGTGCGTCCATGCTGGCGGTGCGGGCCGCCTTCACCGTCCCGCGCACGTTCAGTGCGAACAGGCCCAACTGCATCAGCACCAGTGCGTAGGCACCGGCATACAGACCCCACGCCGCCCACAGCGCGTTGCTGGCACTGAACCAGTAGAAGCCCTGCTTGCGTCGGCGTGCCGACGTGGAGGCGACCAGCCAGGCCGCGATCAGGGTCGTCGCCATCGCTGGCCACTGCAGCAGATCGAGCGGTTCCATCGCGCCTCTCCTCCGGGATCGATCGTCGCCGTGACGCGCTGGAACGCGGCGGCGCGGCTCATGGTCCCGAGGTGGCAATCCGCATACCCGCTGGATAGCGATCGACCGGCCCGCTCACCGTCGCACCGGCGAGCGGCCGGTCGCGCCGCGGTCACGTCAGTTGCGCGGTTCCGGGATGGTCTGACCGGAGGCGTTCTGTTCGCGCTCGCTGGCGCGTTCGGAAGCCTTCTTCTTCGTATCGCGGTCGCGCACCGTCTCGTTCGAGTGCTTGCTGGGATACTGGGAGGACTGGCTGCCCTTGTCCTGCTCGGGCTCGAACTTCTTCTGGCTGTCGGACTGCTGCGCCTCCGGAATCACTTCCTTCTGGTGCTTGTTCGGATATGTCGGCTCGGCGTAGACCGACGTGGAAAATGCGGCGAGCGCAAGTACGACCATGGATCTGTTGAGAGTCACTTTGAACCTCCTGTGGTTGGCCGGCACCGTGACGATGCCCTTGCCTGCAGTCTGGCAAGTTCGTGACATCTGGATGTAGCCGTGCTCCGACAGGGTGTAGGACGGACACCGCGCGCCAGCGAAGGATGGCGGCCGAAGATGGCCCAAAGGCAGGCCGGTCGCACTGTTCAGCGCCGCGGGAACATGTCGTCCGGGCATCCCGCTGTCAGACGAGCGCCCCGCTCCGGGCGCCTGGCGCGGACGCCGCAGGTGCGGCGTGAGTCAGCCGCGGCGGCGTCTAGGCCGCCGTTGCGCGCACCACGCCATCGACGATGTCGTCTATCAGGCAGCCACGCATCCGCTTGAGGTCCGCGAAGGGGTAACGCCCGACCGTGAGCACGCCGTGCAGGTAACCCAGCGCCTTCAGGAAAACAAGGTCGCTATGCAGGTGAATCTGCTCTGCGGCGATCGGACGGCCACATGCACAGTCGCTCACCCGCTCGCGGGTCAGGCTGAGCAGTTGCTGCGCGACGACATCCTCTTCGTCGAAGACAATGCGCTCTCGCTCGTCGTCCACGCTGGTCGACAGATACACCATGCGATAGCGCTCGGGATGCCTTTCCCAGTAGTCCAGATAGACATCCACGTGGGCTTTGAGCCGCTCGACCGGCGACTGGCTCACGTTGCTCGCCTGCTTCAGGCACTCGAACAGCTCGCAGAAGAAATCGAGCCAGATGTGCTTGACGAGATCCTGCTTGCTGACGAAATAGCCATAGAAAGCCATCGGCGAAATGCCGACCGCCTTGGTGACGGCGCGTACCGATACGGCTTCGTAGCCTTGTCGGCTGTAGATGTCCTTGGCTTCGGCAAGGAGTTGTTCGCGAAACCTAGCCTTGCCTTCCTGGCCACGTATCCGCGAGCGTTTTTCCGGGGTCGCGAGTTTTGAATTGTTTGGCATGGGCTGAACAACGTTGGTCAGACAGCGCGTACCGGGAAAGTGTAATGAAATTGCCTCGATTTACACCAGTACAGTTTGTCGACAATCGTTTCCGCACCCGTCAATTCCGGAAATATTCCCTCGCCTTACGATGCCGGAGGTGTTCTCACCTGACAGCAAGAAGGGCTTGCACGCGCTCCCGCCGGATACCCGCCAGGGCGCCGGAGAACTCGTTCAGGGCACGATAGCTGCGCGATTCGCCCAGCGCGGCAAAGGCGTCGGCAAAGCCCGCCGCGCGTTCGGCGGCGTTCTGCGGGAGGACGGCACCGGTACTGTGCACCGCGTCGAGCAGCACCTCATCGACCCGCCGGCGGGCAAGCGTGAAAGCGTCCAGTGCGCGAGTTGCCTGGGCAAGCGTCGCGCGCATGGCGTCGGCGTCCTCGACCGACCAGCGAACGGGATCGATACCGTCGGGCAGTGCTTCCGCCTGCACCCGGCTGAACTGGCCGGTCGGCCAGCGGATGCCACCGCCGCGCAACATCAGCGTGTCGCGCACGCCAGGCCAGGCCTGCTCGGCCACGCTTAAGACGAGCCTGCCCTGGTCGTCGGCAGTCGCGCGCACACCGGTCGACGCCAGCGCCTGATCGATGCGGCGCACGATCTCCACGTCCGGAAGACCCGCTTCGAGTGCGACCGACGGTGTGCGCCGGCCGGCTCCCGCCACCGAAAAGCTCAGGTTCTCGCTGTCGCCCTCGCGCAGCGAAGCCAGGTCCAGTCCGCGTACGGTGAACTGACGCAACGGCGGATTGACCGCGTCGAACGTCAGCGTCGGGTCGAGGCTGCCGGCCGTCTGCGCCGGACGCGACTGCCACAGCGCCGCGAACTGACCGATCCGGCGCTGCAGTACGACGTCCCCTTCTCCTGCGCCGATCTGCTGACCAAGCAGGCTGCGTACCGACTTCAGCTGGCCGATGCCGCGATCGAGATAGTCGGCCGCAAGCTGCGCCTTGCCGACCTGCTCATTGAAGCGCGGACTCCATGTCTTCAGCCCGGCCGATCCGGCCGGCGCGCGTTCTTCATTGCGCGTCCGCGGCGTCTCGCGCGTCGGCGGCGCAGCGTTGCCCGCGGCATGCGCCCTGCCCGGGCCGATCGCATCGACCGGACGGGCGGAAGAAAGATGAGGACCGATCTGCATTCAGTGCGTACGGAAGATCAGATCGTGTCGAACAGCGACAGCGCGCTGACCTTGGCATAGGCCTTCTGCGTCGCCTGCACCGCGGTGGTGTAGCCATTGAGCTTGACCGCCGCGTCGCCGTAATCGAGCTGACCGAGCGTGATCATCGCCTGCTTGTTCGACAGGCTCACGTTGGCGTGATTGGTTTCCAGCGTCTCCAGCGTCGTCTGCGCGCCGCCGAGGCGGGCGATCTTCGCGCTGACCGCGTCGAGCCCGGTATCGAGTCCGTTCAGCGTCGCAACCAGCACCGTGCGCACCGCCGGATCGTTGGCCGTCGCACCCGGCGTCTGCAACGCGTCGATCGCCAGATCGAGCCGGTTCAGCACATCGGCCATCTCCTGCAGATGCACGTTCGCGTCCTGCGTCACGCCGTTGCCGACCACCACGCGCTGCGGATCGGTGTTGCCGGCGAAGCTGTAACGCGTACCGACCGCCGCCGCGCCATTGAGGGCGATCGGTGCGGTGGCGGTTGCCGTACCCGAGAACAGGTAGCGCCCCTCCTGGTCGATGCTGTTCGCCGAGTACATCAGGCTGTCGCGCAGCGCGATCAGCGAGGTGCTCATCGCCTGCAGGTCCTGCGTGGTGTTGGCACCGTCGGCCGCCCACACCATCAGATCGCGTGCCTGCATGACGTCGCGGCTCATGCCGTCCAGCAGTTCCTCGTTCTGCCCCAGCCGGCTGCGCAGCGCGCCGATGTTCTCCAGATACTGGTCGAGCGCCGCCTCCTCGCGCGTCAGCCGGGCGATGCGCACGCTGGCGATCGGGTCGTCCGACGGCTTCTGCACGCGCAGGCCGTTCGACATCTGCTGCAGGATGCCCTCCAGTCGCGTGTTCGCGTTCTGCAGGGCGGTGTTCATGGTGGCGTGGAACTGTGTGCTGGCGACCCGCATGTCCGTCTCCTCAACCCATCATCGCCAGCGTGCTGTCGAACAGCTCGTTGGCGACGGTGATCACCTTCATGTTGGCCTGATACATCTGCTGGAACTGGATCAGGTTCACTGCCTCTTCGTCGTTGTTCACGCCGCTGGTGGATTTCCAGCTTTCCTCGGCCTGATTGCGCACCGTGGTCGCCGTCGTCAGCGAAGCCTGGTTCTGCTGGCTGTCCATGCCCAGCTTGCCGATCAGCTGCGTATTGGCGTCGCCGACCCGTACCGTGCCGAGCGAGGTCACGGTGATGGGCTGATTGCGCAACGCGATCATCGCCAGCAGGTTGTCGCTGTTGCCAGGCTTGGTCGGGTCGGACGAGAAGCCCAGGTCCTGCGGCAGCACGCCGGGCGCGACCGACAGCATCGAGGTCGAACTCGACGCGTCATAGACAAACAGCGGGCCGCCCGCGGCACCGCCCAGCGTGTAGCCGGCGCCGAGCTGGGCGTTCATCAGCGTAGAAATCTCGGAAGCGATGTCGCCGATCGACTGGCGCAGCGGAATCAGCGTGCCGTACTCGAAATCGGCCAGTCCGCCGAGCTGCCCGCCCAGACCTTCGTCGCGCACGGCGAACACCTCGCTGGCGAACTTCAGCGTCAGCGCCTGAGTGCCGGCCGGCGTGTCCTGCACTTCGAGGCGCGACGCCGTGGTGCCCACCACCAGCGGCTGCCCGCTCTTCAGCGACACATTGCGCGAGCCGTCCGGATGATTCACGACCTGGATCGACACCATGCCGGCCAGCCCGTCGATCGCCTGGTCGCGCGCGTCCATCAGGCCGGAAGCATTGACGCCGGCCGCCTCGGCCAGCGAGATGCGTTTGTTCAGATCGGCAATCAACGCGGTGCTGGAATTGATCTGCGCCACCAGCGTCGTGCGCTGCTGCGCGATCGAGGCGCGCTGGTTGGCGAGCACCGTGGTCAGGTTGTTGAAGCGCTGGGCCAGCGCGTCCGCCGCGGTGATCACCTGCGCGCGCAGCGGCACCGAGCTCGGCTCCACGCTGGCCGCGTTCAGCGCGCTGAAGAAGGCGTCCAGACCGTTGTTGATGCCGGACGCGTCGTCCCCCATCACCTGTTCGAGCTGGTCGAGATAGGGTTGCCGGGTCGAGCGGTTCGACAGCTCCGACGCCGCCTGCCACATCTGCAGGTTCTTGTAGTCATCGCTGAACCGCTGCAGCGACGACACCGCCACGCCGCTGCCGGCCGACAGCGCGCCGCTCTGCATGGGCTGCACCGAGGCCAGCACCGCAGCCTGCCGGGTGTAGCCGGGCGTCATCACATTGGCGATGTTCTGGCCGGTGGCGCTGAGCGCGGCCTGCGCCGCCAGGGTTCCGGTCAATGCGTTGTTGATCAGGCTCATGGGTTGTTCCGGGTCGTTGCGTGGCCGGGAGCGCTTTCCGCGTGCTCCCCTTTACTGGAGGCGACCATGGGCGCCGGCGCATTAAACGCAACCGGCGCCGGCTGCGGCAGCAACTGGCGCAGCAGCATGTCGGCAATGCCGAAAGCGCGCTGCGAAGCCATCGCGTCGGCAACCAGACCGTCGGCGAGGTCCAGCATGTCCTCGTTCACGCGGTCCTTGAAAATGCTGTCCTCGCCCGCCATCTCGCGCGTGCTGCGGCGCATCTGGCGCAACGTTTCGCTGATGAAGAAGCTCTCGAACTTGACGGCCGCTTCGGTCGCCTTCTTCAGCAGGGCGGGATCGACCTGCGGTGCGACCGGCACGGTCTGCGCCTCCGTCTGGACTGGCGCTGCGGACGATGCGATGTCGTGGATGTTCATGCTCAGATCACGATCAGTTCGCCATCGATCGCGCCAGCCTGGTCCAGCGCCTGCAGGATGGCCATGATGTCGTCCGGCGTCGCGCCGATGCTGTTCACGGTGTCGATGATGGTCTGCAGCTTGGCACCGGCCGGCCAGTTGAACATGCGCCCGTCGCCCTGCTCCACTTCGACCTTGGAACGCGGCGTGACCGCCGTCTCGCCGCGGCTCAGCGGTGCCGGCTGGCTCACGTTCGAGCTCTCGGAAATGATCACCTTCAGCGAACCGTGCGACACCGCGGCCGGACGCACGGTCACCCCCTCGGCGATGACGACGGTGCCGGTGCGCGAATTGAACACGACGCGCGGCGTCGTCTCGCCGACCACCACGGGCAGCGCTTCGAGCTGGGCAACGAAGGCCACCCGCTGCGTCGGGTCAGCCGGCGCCACGACTTCGATCGCGGTGGCATCGCGCGTCGACGCCACCTCGCCGAAACGGCCGTTGATCGCACCGACGATATTGGTCGCCGTCTGGAAATGCGGCCTCTTCAGGCTCAGCAGCACGGTCGGTCGCACATCGAAATCGGTCATGATTTCGCGCTCGACTGTCGCGCCATTCGGAATGCGTCCGGAGGTCGGCGTGTTGACGGTCACGCTGGAGCCGCTGCGGCCGCTCGCGCTGAGGCCGCCGACCACCAGATTGCCCTGGGCCAGCGCATAGATCTCGCCGTCGGCCGCGCGCAGCTGGGTCAGCAGCAGCGTGCCGCCGCGCAGGCTTTTCGAGTCGCCGAGCGAGGACACCGTGACGTCGATGCTCTGCCCCTTTCGGTAGCCCGGCGGGAACACCGCGCTGACCATGACGGTGGCCACGTTCTTGCTGCGGCTCTGCGTACCCTCCGGCAGCTTCAGGCCGAACTGCTTGAGCAGGTTGGACACCGACTGCCCGGCCGACTTGACCTGCGTGCTGTCGCCGGTGCCATGCAGGCCGACGACCAGGCCGAAGCCGATCAGCTGGTTCTCGCGCACGCCTTCGACACTGACCAGATTGCGCAGCGGCTGGGTTGCGGGTGCAGCGGGTACTGCCGCAGCACGGGCATTCGTCGCGGCCTTCGGCGCAGCGAATGCAGCGCCGGCCACGAGGCAGGACAGGATGGCAAGCGTCCGGCGGAAGATCATCGTTTCATCCTCAGAAGGGCATCAGCGCGCCGACGAAGAAGCGCAGCAGCCAGCCCGGGCTGTTGGCGTCCGCCAGCACGCCTTCGCCGGAATAGGAAATGCGGGCATTGGCCACGCGCTGCGAGGACACGGTGTTGTCCGAACTGATGTCGGACGCACGCACGTAGCCCTGCAGGCGCACGGTCTCGTCGCCCTGGTTCAGGTACAGCGTCTTCTCGCCACTGACGCGCAGCAGGCCGTTGGGCAGCACCTCGTGCACGATGACGGTGATCGAGCCCTGCAGCCGGTTCTGCTGCGAACTGGTCGAGTTGCCCTTGAAGTCGGACTGCGCGTCGACGCTGACGTCGGTCTTGAAGCGCTTGCCGGCGATCACCGTCGGCTGCATCGCGACACCGCTTTCCTTGCCGAAGGTGGTACCGGCCGCCTTGCTTGCCTGTGTCGTTTCCTGCAGCACCACGGTGACCACGTCGCCGGTGCGGAAGGCGCGGCTGTCCGAGGTGAGCGACCAGGCCGAGGCGGGCTGGAACACGCCGCCCGCAGCGCCGGCCGCGGGCGGCTGCACTGGCGGCGGCAGGCGGTCGGCCTCGGCCAGCGGCGGCGCCTTGTGTTCCAGGCTCGCGCAGGCCGTCAGGCACAGGGGCACGAGCAGCGCGAGGACGCGGGCCGGGTGACGCATCAGCGCACGGCCTGGGCGAGGTACTGCATCATGTTGTCGGCCGCCGACAGCACCTTGGTATTCATTTCGTAGGTGCGCTGGGCGGCGATCATGTCCACCATTTCCTCGACCACCTGCACGTTCGAACCTTCGAGCGCGCCCTGCTTGAGCTTGCCCAGGCCTTCCTCGCCCGGGTTGCCTTCGGTCGGCACACCGCTGGCCGCGGTCTCCTGGTAGAGGTTGTCGCCCATGGCCAGCAGGCCGGCCGGATTGACGAAGCTCACCAGCGTGAGCTGGCCGACTTCCTGCGGCGCGGCCTGACCCGGCACGGTGACCGACACCATGCCGTTCTCGCCTATCGTGATCGCCGTGGCGTTCTGCGGGATGTTGATTTCCGGAATGATGGGCAGGCCCTGCGCGGTCACCAGCAGGCCTTCGGCGTTCTTCTGCAGCTGGCCGGCGCGGGTGTAGGCGATGTCGCCGTTCGGGCGCTGCACCTGCAGGAAGCCGATGCCGGAGATGGCGACGTCGAGTGACTGGCCGGTGGTCTGCAGATTGCCGGTGGTAAACACCTTCTGCGTGGCGACCAGGCGGGTACCGGTACCGAGCTGCACGCCGCCCGGGCTCACCGTGTTGTCGTCGCGCTGCGCGCCCGGTTCGCGTTCGATCTGATAGAACAGATCCTCGAACAGCACGCGGTCGCGCTTGAAGCCCACCGTGTTCACATTGGCCAGGTTGTTGGCGATGGCCTGCAGTTTCGCGTCCTGCGCCTGCACGCCGGTCTTGCTGATCCACATTGCGGGATTCATGTCGTTTCTCCTGTGTCGGCAGTGCTGCCGTTCATCATTCGCGGATCAGGCGGTTGCCCGTTTCGGCCATCGAGTCGGCGGCCTTGTACAGCTTCATCTGCAGTTCGAATTCGCGGTTCAGCGTCATGGTCGCCACCATTTCCTCGACGGCGGACACATTGCTGCCTTCGAGAAAACCGGCGCGCACACGCACCGTCGGATCGGCCGGCAGCTCGTCCTGACCGCGGCTCACCAGCAGGCCGGCCTCGTTCTTGATCACCGTTGCCGGATCGGGGCGCACCAGCTTCAGGCGTTCCAGTGGCTGCATCAGCGGCTGGCCGGGCGGACGGATGGAAATCGTGCCGTCCTCGCCGATCGCCAGCTGTGAATACGGCGGCAGCACGATGGGGCCGCCCTCGCCCATCACCGCGCGGCCATTCACCGTCAGCGTGCCTTCGGCATCGACGGTCAGCGCACCGGCCCGGGTATAGGCCTCGCCATCGCCCCACTGCACGGCGAGGTAGCCGTCACCGGAAATGGCGACGTCGAGCTCGCGGTCCGTTTGCTTCAGCGTGCCCTGACGGTTGGACACCGAGTCCGCGCGCAGCCGGCCGAGGTGGCGTGCGTCGTAGCCGTAGCCCTGCACCGCCTCGTTGACCGACATTTCGAGATCGGCACGAAAGCCGGGCGTATCGGCGTTGGCGAGGTTGTTGGCACGCACCTGCTGCGCGTGCATCGCCCGTTCGGCGCCGCTCATCGCCGTGTAGATCAGCGCATCCATCTCAGTCTCTCCACTGCGCGTCGCGCAATCCAAATCGCATACACATGGCACCGCGCCGTCCGCCGGGCCGCCCCAAGGACGAGCGCAGCCCCTGCGGACGGCAGCGAACGAAGTGAGCGTGGGGGTCTCTCATTTACAGCGCCTGCATCAGCGACTGCATCATTTCGGTCTGCGTCGAGATCACCTTGCTGTTGGCCTGGTAGTTGCGCTGCGCGGACATCAGGCTCACCAGTTCCGACGTCATGTCGACGTTCGACTGCTCCAGCGCACCGCCGGTCAGCGAGCCGGCCATGCCGGTGCCCGGCGTGAAATAGAGCGGATCGCCGGACAGCGACGAACTGGTCCAGCTGGTGTCGCTGACCGGGGTCAGCGAAGCTTCGTCAGGGAACACCGCCAGCGCGATGCGGCCGACCGGTTCCTTCACGTTGTTGCTGTACTGCGCGATGACCGAACCGTCTTCGGCGATCTGCACGCCTATCATCGTGCCGGACGCGTAGCCGTTGGCGGCATTGACCCGCACGGTGGCGTCGCCGCCGAACTGCGTGGTGCCGGTGTAGTCGATGTCCACACTCAGCGCAGCTGCCCCCGCCGGCGTGCCGAGCGCCAGCGCGACCGGTGCGGCCGGCGTGACCAGCGCGCCGCTGGTGTTGAAGTCCATCACCGTCGTCGTCGGCAGTGCCGCACCATCGAAGGTGTAGTGGGCGGTGATCTGGTTGGTGCCGGTCTTGACGAAGTACTGACCGACGCTGTGCTTGCCGCCCAGCGAGTCATACACGACCGCGACCTGCGAACTGTTGAAGGTGAGCGGATTGGCCGGATCGAAAGGCGCGGCCGCCGGTGCCGCCCAGTCGGCCGACATGTTGCCGACGTACTGCAGCGTGTCGCTCGGCTTGGCCGGCACCTGGCCGGCAGGCACCTTGAGGTCGCCCATGGCGCCCAGCGTGGTGCTGCCGGACTGCATTTCGTAGCCCTGCAGCCGGCGGCCGAAGGTGTCGACGACATAGCCGTCCTTGTCGGTCGAGAAAATGCCGACGCGGCTGAACAGCGAGGCGCCGGCGGTATCGCGCGTCACGAAGAAGCCACGGCCCTGGATCGCCGCATCGAGTCCGCGACCGGTGGTGAGCACGCCGCCGCCGATGTCTATGCTCTGCGTCAGCGAAGCCACCTCGACGCCGGTCGGCTGGGTGCCGGCATACATCGCCGCGAAGTTGGCGCGGCTGGACTTGAAGCCATAAGTGCCGGTGTTGGCGATGTTGTTGCTGATGGTTTCGAGCTGGGTGTTGATCGCATTGATGCCGGACAGCGCGATTTCATAACTCATGGACCGTATCCTCTCTCTCAGTTGACCGACGTGGCCGGACGGCCGTTGAAACGTGTGATGTAGGCCGGCGACACCTCGCCCAGGCCGGCGACGTTGAGCGCCACATTGCCGTTGCCGGCCATGCGCACGCTGAGCAGCCGGCCGGCGATCTCGGTGGCCGGCGTCTCGCCGGTTTCGGTCTCGACACGCAGCGTATGCGCGCCGGCCGGCAGGCCGAGCGCGGCGGGATCGAGTTCGAACGGCACTTCGCCGGCCGCGCGGGTGCCGAGTTCGATGCGGCGCTCGACGCCGTCCGGGCCGCTCAGCACGAGTGTCGTGCGCGCGCTCGACGACGCCAGCGTGAACGCGCCGCTGACCGGCTCGCTGCCGACCTCGACGGTGTCCGTATTCACCATGATTTCCGAACCGACCTGGGCGCCGAGCGCCAGCACCTGCAGGCTGGACAGCACCGACGCATTGGCGCCAGTCTGCTGGGCCAGCGCCTGCAGCGACTCGACCTGGCTCAACTGCGTGAGCTGATTGACGAAGTCGCTCGGGTCGGTCGGCTCCAGCGGGTTCTGGTTGCGGATCTGCGCCACCAGCAGTCTGGTGAACAGTTCGGTCGGCGAGCCCTGTTCGCCGTTCGCCGCCTGCACCGCGTCGGACGCGCTGCCCTGGCTGCCTCCTACTACCTGACTGGTCTGCATGCCTCACCCTTCTCCAAGTTTCAGAAGGGCCTGCTGCATCGACTTGACGCGACCGAGCACCTCCACATTGGTTTCAAAGGCGCGCGACGCCGACATCATGTCGGTCATCTCGGCCACCGAATTCACATTGGTGTAGAAAACCATGCCGTCCTCGTCGGCCAGCGGGTTGTCCGGCTCGTACACCGAATGCAGCGGCTCGGTGCTCTCGACCACGTCGAGCACCTGCACGCGGCCGGCCACCGCCGGCGCACCGTCGATGTCCTCGCCGCCCAGCAGCGTGGCGAACACCGGCTTGCGCGCGCGGTAGGCCGCCTCTTCCGATCCGGACGCCGAATGCGCGTTGGCGAGGTTGCTGGAAATGGTGTTGAGCCGCACGGTCTGAGCGGCCATGGCCGAGCCGGCGATCTGGGTGATGTCGCGGAATGACATGGCTATTGTCCGGCGATGGCTTTCGCCAGCCCCTTGAGTTTCATGTTGGCGAAGGTGAGGCTGATCTGGAAATCGGAGGTGTTCTGCGAGAAGGCGGCCTGCTCGACGCCGAGCTCCACCGTGTTGCCGTCCTGCGCCGCGTGATACGGCACGCGATAGAGCGTTTCGCCGCCCTCGCTGTCGAGCGACAGGCCACCAGCCTCACCCGCCATCGCCTGCCGCAGGCTGGACGCGAAGTCGACGTCGCGCGCCTGATAGCCCGGCGTGTTCTGGTTGGCGATGTTTTCGGCGATCACCCGCGTGCGCTCGGCACGCAGTTGCAGCGCCTGGCCGTGCACACCGAGCGCCTTCCCGAAATCGATACCCATGTCGGCTCCTGTCTGGATGGGCGACAGACCGAACGCGCTCGCGACGATGCGAAAGCATGCGTTCATTCTGTCGGCCTGAATTAAGCGTATGCGTATAGTTCAGGGACACCATCGACAATCCGCCGGCGAACTTGAGGCCGCCGATGCGGATATTTCTCACGTTCGCATTGCTGCTATCGTCACCGGCCTCAGGAGATTCCGATGCACCGAAAGAGCCATTCCTTCAGCATGAACAACGTCGCCGGCCTGCTCGCTGTGCTGCTCTGTCTGCCTGCCGCCGCGCAGGCGGACACGACGGCACAGATCGTCCGCCAGGTGGATGCTGCGGCCCGCCAGCAGCTTGAACAGCAGGCCGAACGCATGGGCCTGGTCGACCCGCGCATCACGCTCACCGTGCAGCCGCCGAGCAAACCTCTGCCGCCCTGCGCAGGACGCATCGAGATCGAGGCGCAGGAGATGAAATCACCGTCTCACCTGCGCTACACCGTGCGCTGCGCCGACGACGGCGGATGGACGCGCAAGATGCAGGCGCGCGCGCGCATCGTCGCCGACGTCGTGGTCGCGGCCACCGACATTGCCGCCGGACATCCGATCGGCGACGCCGACATCGAAGTCGATGCCCGCGACGTAACCGCAGTCGCCGATTTCTTCGCCGATCCGGCCGACGTGATCGGCATGACCGGACGCCGCCCGCTGAAGGCCGGCGACCTGCTGCGCAAGCGTCTGCTGGCCACCGCAGTGCTGGTGAAGCGTGGCGACGAGGTGCACATCGTCGCGCGCAACCAGGGCATCGAGGTGCAGGTATCCGGCGAGACGCTCGACTCAGGTGGCATGGGCGATCTGGTCCGCGTGCGCAATCTGTCCTCGGGGACCGTGCTGCGCGCGCGGGTGACCGGCGCCGGCGAGGTCGAACCGGTCAGCCGCACCGCTCAGTAACCCTGCGCGCGGATCTGCCCGGCCACGCGCACCAGCTTGCTGGCGTAGTCCGGGTCGGTCGCGTAACCGCCCTGCACCAGCCCGGCAGCGAATGCCTGCACGTCCGCGCCAGCGTTCAGGGCGCCGGCGTAGCGCGGGTTGTCGAGCAGCAGTCGCGCGTAGTCGCGGAACGCCGAGGCGCCATCGACATAGCTGCGGAAGGCGGCGCTGACCTGCGCGGCAGCGCCATCCAGGTATTCCGTCGTGCGCGCCTCCACCGTTGCGCCGCGCCACGCGCCACCGGCCTTGATGCCGAACAGGTTGTGACTGTCGCTGCCGTCGGCCGCGCGCAGCGGCCTGCGCCCCCAGCCGGATTCGAGTGCCGCATGTGCAATGACGGCGTCGGTACTCACGCCCAGCTGGCGCGCCGCTTCGCTCGCCCAGGGACGGATGCCGGCGACGAAGTCGCGTCGTCCGGACTCGTCGGCGCCCGACGCATTGACGCCGTCAACGCCGCGCGTCGCGTTGCGCAGCAGCTGCGCTTCCGGACTGAGCGCTGCGGTGCTGCCGACGAGGTCAGCGCCAGCAGTCGATCCCTGCCGGATGAAGCGGCCGACTTCGGCCGACACTTCACCGAACAGCGGAGCGAACTGCCCGCCGGCACCGGTCGCTGCCGCCGGACGGGTCGGTTCGACATTGGGCATCAGCGCCCGCGCCGGTTCAGGCCGGAGCATAGGTCTGGTCCTCGCCGTGCAGCACACGCTGCATGATTTCGTACTGGTCGGTCATCAGCAGGCAGTTGCGTGCATTGAGCCGCTTGCATTCGGCGACCAGCGCCTCCAGCCGGGTCCACATCGCCCGACAGCGTTCGCGGCTGTCGTCCGGCAATTCGTCGAACACGCTGTCCATGCGGCCGCTGACGCCGTACAGGCTGCTCACCACGCGGGCGCGCAGCAGACGTCGCCCGTCGAGCACCTGCACCGCCTCGGTGATGCGTGCCGCCAGCGCGCGCAACGCCGTCGCGTCGTGGCGAAGCGCCGCGTGAAACTGGCTGTCGAGCATCAGGCGCAGCGCACCGTAATCCGCCACGTCGCTGAGTACGTCGCGCAGCAGGCGGGCGATGGCCTCGCCGCGCTTCATCCCTTGCTGCCGTGAAAACGTTCGATCAGACCGGCCAGCTTGTCGGCGTCGAAGGGCACCTCGCCGCGCGCCAGCGCCTCGCGCAGCGCATCGACGCGCGCCTGATCGATCTCCGGCAGTGCGCGCATCGCCTCCATCGCCGGCTGCAGCGTCGACGACTGCAACTTCGCAGGCGAAGCCGGTGCGACGGCCTGCGGCGCCTCCACCGGGCCGTTACCGCTGACCGCACCCGGCGCGCTGACGCCGGCTGCACCACTGCTTGTGATTCTCATCTGATGTCCTCTCGATCGTGTTCGCATGCAAGCTCACCTGTCCACGCGACTCAGCGGCCGGTGCCGGCCGGCGGCGCCACCAGCTGCGTTCGCAGCTGCTCCAGCGCATCCCGGTCCGGCATCGCTGCGTGCGCGCCTTCGGCGAAAGGCAGCCGCTCGTTCGGCAGACCATACATCGCCGCCACCAGCTCAGCCTGCCTGCTGGTCAGTATCAACAGTTCGATGCGCCGGTTCACGCCGGCCGTCGCATCTTCGGTATTCAGCGGCGCCCGGTCCGCCATGCCGACCACCTGCAGCACGCTGCCGGTCGGCATGCCGCCGGCCAGCAGCTGCGAGCGGGCGGTCAGCGCGCGATTGCTCGACAGCGTCCAGTTCGAGAACGCCGCGTGATCACGATTCGCATACTGCACCGAATCGGTGTGACCAACGATGAGCATCTGGTTCTCCATCTGCGCGAACAGCGGCCCCAGCGAACGCAGCAGCTTGCGGAAGCGCTCGGTGGCGAAGGAGCTGCCGCGGTCGAACATGCCCTGCTGGTCGGTGTCGTGCAGCATCACGCGCAGGCCATAAGGCGTAACCACCGACTGCAGATTGCCTTCGAGGCCGGCGTCCGCGCTCATCTTCTTCATCACGCGGGCGAGCGCCTGCATATCGGCGGCGGATTCGTAACGCACGCGCGCCGTGCGCGGGCCGTCCGCCGGCGCGGTCTCGCCACGCGCGGCACTTTCGCCGGGCGCTGACATGCCTTCGCGCGGCGGCATCGGCTCGCGCTCGATCAGGCTGCCGCGCGGGCCGCCGAGCGACTGCGCCATCAGGCCGCTGCCTTCGTCGATGCGGCTGCTGTCGGACGCGCGCAGCACCTGCTCCAGCGATTCCTGTTCGCGCGAGGCGAGCAGCCACAGCACCAGAAAGAGGCAGAGCAACGCCAGGCAGAAGTCGGCGAAAGCCACCTTCCACGAACCGCCGTGCGACTCCTCGTGTCCCTTTCCGGACACGCGCTTGACGACGGTTGCGCCATGCGCGTCAGGCTTCGACACGTTTGTCTCCGGCACGGCGGCGCGGCGTGGCATCCGGATCGCCGGCGCCCTGCATCGCGTTGATCCAGCTTTCGAGTCGGGCGAAGCTCGGCTTGATGTTCAGCTGCACCAGGCGACGACCGGCGTCGATCGCCAGCAGCGGTGGCTTGCCGGACACATGGGTGACCAGCACCACCTTCACCGACTCCAGGGCCTGAAGCTCCTCGCCCACCAGCTGCTTCATCATGTTGCTGATCGGATCGAGCACGCCGTAGCAGAAGAAGATGCCGATGAAGGTGCCGACCATGGCCGAGCCGACGCGCACCGCGATCTCGCCGGTGCCTGCGCCGTCGGCCACGACGTTCATCGTCATCACGATGCCCAGCACCGCGGCCAGGATGCCGAAGCCCGGCATCGCCTCGCCTATCTTGCCGAGCGAACGCGCCGGCTGCGACATTTCCTCGTGGATGGCCTCGATTTCCTGTTCGAGCACGCCTTCGAGCTCGTGCGCGTTGATCTTGCCCATCGCCATCAGCCGGAAGTTGTCGACGATGAAGTGCAGCAGCTTCGGCTCTTCGAGTATCAGCGGATAGCGGCGGAACATTTCGCTCTCCTGCGGCGCCTCGACGTGGGCGTCCAGCGCCTTCAGGCCGCCGGCCGCGGTCTGCAGCAGTTCGTACATCAGCAGCAGCAGCTGGCGCTGGAACTCCTCGCCCTGCTTGCGCCGCAGCATCACCTTGCGCAACTGCAGCCACATCTCCTTCAGCACGTGTCCTGGGTTGCCGAGCACGATGGCGCCGGCCGCGGCGCCGACGATGATGATCAGTTCGATCGGTTCCCAGATCACTGCGAGCTTCCCGCCATGCAGCATGAAGCCGCCGAACACGCTGATCAGGATGATGGCGACGCCTACGATGGACTGCATGATTCGTTTCCTCTTCGTTCGCCCCGGCGGTCAGCCGAGGAAGGCCTTCATTTTCCTGAGCGCGCCCTTGTTGATCTGGCAGATGCGCGCTTCGGTCAGGTCCAGCACCGCCGCGATCTCGCGGTAGCTGAGTTCGAATTCGTAATAGAGCTGGATCACGCGCTGTTCGCGCTCGTCCAGCTGCGTCAGGGCCTGCGCAAGACTGCGCCGGGTCATCAGCTGTTCTTCCGGCGACAGGCCTGCAGCCGCCATCTCGTGCATTTCGCCAACCAGTTCGTCGAAGCTGGCGATGGTTTCGGCGTTCTCGGCCAGCAGGTGGGCCTGGAAGGCGTCGGCCTCGATGCCGAGCGCAGCGCATGCCTCGGCTTCGGTCGGTTCGCGGCCAAGCTGACGGGTCAGCGCGCGCACCGCGTCACGGGTGCGATGACTGTCCTGGCGTACGGTGCGCGGCCGCCAGTCCTGCCGTCGCAGTTCGTCGAGGATGGCGCCGCGCACGCGCAGCGCCGCATAGCCACCGAAACCGGGATCGGGTGTGCCGTAGCGGCGCAACGATTCGAGCAGGCCGAGCAGGCCGATCTGCTCCATGTCCTCACGGTCCATCGCTCCGGAGACCTGGGACAGCAGCTGGCGGACGATGCGCTTGACCAGCGGGGCGTACTCCACCAGCCAGCGCTGCTCCTCGGCGGCGTTCAGCGTGCGCGCCGCCGCGCTGCTCACCTCGGCGTAGTCCGAATGCATGTCCATGTCATTCAACGATCAGCTTGCCGACCATCGCCTCGACGAAGGGCTTGCTGCGATGCGCCTTGTCGTAGTCTTCCGTGAAGGCTCGGTTGACCTCGGCCGCCAACTCGTCGATGGTCATCGCGCTGACCTGCTGCGCGGTCATCGACGCCAGCGCGCGTACCGCGATGCTGCGCAGCAGCGGCAGGTGCTCCTTGGTGTCCTTCTCCTTCTCGATGGCGGTGGTGAACACCAGATCCATCGACATGTAGCGCGTCACGTTCTCCTCCGGCGCGCGTCGCAGCATGACGACCACCTTGTCGAGGCTCACGTACTTCTGCGGCACGGCCTCCTTCGGCACCGCAGCCTGAGCGTCGGCGCCGCCAGCGTCCTTCATGCCGAACCACCAGACCGCGCCGCCGCCAGCCGCCGCCAGCACGACGCCGACCACCGCGAAAATGATCGCCTTCTTCATCGGATTCAGCTCCCGTCCGTCGCCAGAGCGAAGCGCGACATCCCGGCCCCGGCCTGTGCCTCGGCCAGTGCCTCACCCGGGTTCTCGTCGTCCCTGCCCTGCTGTTGTTGTCCCGAGCGTGAGCGGCCGTCGGCGTCGCGGCCGTTGGCATCGCGACCGGATTCGGCGACGACCACGGTTACGTCGCCCTGCGCATGGCGCTGGCCAAGATCGGCGCGCAGGCTGTCGCCGATGGCGTGGAGCTGTCGCAGCACCTCGCCGTTGCTGGCGCTCAGATGCACCTGCAGCGCACCTCCCACATCCTGCTGCACGATGATTTCGATGCGGCCGAGCGTCGGCGGGTCGAGGCGGATCACCGCCCGCTCGCCATGCTGCACGGTCTGCAGTTGCAGGCGTTCGCCCAATGCATCGGTCAGCGGCTGCTGCCAGCTGTGCGGCGAGGCCGGGACGAGCTTCAGTACGGTCTCGGCTGACGCCGGTGCCGATGGCATGACCGCCGCTTGCAGACCATGTGCCGACTGCGGCACCGGCTGTACGGTCTCGACGACGTCAGCGCGCGGTCCGTCGGTCGGCAGCGACGGCAGCACAGCTGCGGCGCCACCGGCAGGGGCCACCGGTGCGAGCGCGCGGCCGGCTGCGGCAGCCGGGGCGGACTGCAGCGGCTGCGACGGCAACGGAAGCGGCACCGCCAGTACAGAGACGGGCAGTGCCGGGGCTTCGCCGGACTGCACTTCGTCGGCCCCCACGTCGTGTTCGGCGATGCCACTGCTCGCGTGCAGCGCGGCCGGCAGCGATGACTGCGACGGCAGGCGGGCATCGAAGGCAGCACGGTCCACACCCGGCATATCGGTGTCGGTCCGCTGCGTCGATGCTTCGCCTACGACGACGTCCGGCGACGCGAGACCGAGCGCGCGGAACAGATCCACGAAGGCCTGCGGTGCACTCGTGGCCGACGTCGGCAAAAGGCCGGCCGACGGTGCAGGCAGCGCCGGTGCCGACGTCGGCAGCGTTGCCGGCGCCGCACTGCCCAGGGTGAGGATGTTTTGCGTCATGAGTGGCTACCGGAAAGTTCGAGGTCGTATGCGTAGGCCATCCAGCCGTCACGCCCGGCGCCCAGTTCGGACAGCCGTTCGCCGAGGCGTTCGCCCGCTTCGACGCAGCGTGCAAGCGCGCCGTCGTGTGCCTTGCGCAACGCAAGCAGCGCATCGCGATCGGCCAGAGACAGATCGCGTCGGTCGGCGACGCCCTGCAGCACGGCGGCCAGCTCACGATCGGCGGCCGCCAGCGTGGCCCAGTCATCGCTCAGCGCGGCCACTTCGAGCCGGCGGGCGATGCGGGCGAAGGTATGGCGGTCAGTCATGTCCGTCCGCCAGTCCGACCCAACCGCGGCGCAAGGTGCCGAGCAAGCCGCTCACCTCGTCCAGCGGTGCGGTGTCGAGCTTGATGCCGCCTTCGCTGAGGCGCCACGCGCAGTAGTCGTACAGCCAGTCCAGATTGGCCACGACGTCGCCGCCGCTGTCCGGATCGAGCGAACTGGCCAGGCCGTTCAGCATGTCGACGCAGCGGTCGAGGCTGAGCGCCTTCTGTTCGTAGCGCCCGGCTTCGATGTGGGCGCGTGCGCGCGCGATCTCCTCGAGCAGGCCGTCCATCAGGATCAGCACGAGCTGCACCGGGGTCGCGCGCGCCGTCTGCGCATTCAGATTGACGGCGTGGTAGCTCTGGTAGGCGTCGTAGTTCAAGGCATGGGTTTCCGGTTTCGTTGGCGGACAGGCAGTCCTCAGCTGGCCGACGAGCTCGCGAACAGCGCGTCGAACATGCTGGTGGTCTGCCCCATCTGCGACTGCAGCGACTGCAGTTGCGTGAACTGCACGAGATAACGCTGGTAAGCGTTGTCGTACTGCAGGTCGATACGGGTCTGGCGCGTGGTGAGCGCCTTCTGCTGGCTCTGCACGGTGTCCTTGCGGCGCTGGATCTGGCCGCCGGCGGAGTCGAGCCAGACGTCCATATAGCTGGCGAAACCACCGAGCAGCCCGCTGCCGGAACTGGTGCTGGCACTGCCGAACAGACTGTCGATGGCATCCGGATTGGCGGCGATCGCTTTGTCCAGCTTGGTCGAGTCAAGGGACAGCCTGCCGTTGCGGTCGGCGCTGACGCCGAAATCCATCAGGCGCAAGCCGCCGACCTCCTGGCGGACCAGGCTGTCGAGCCGATTGCGCAGCGACCGTATGCCGGAGTCGGAAGCAAAAGCCGCCGCCGCGACGCCGCTTTCGGCATCGCCGGTGCTGGTCAGCTCGTCCAGGCTGGTCTTCAGCTTGTTGAAGGCGTCGATGAAGCTCTGCACATTGGCCGCGGTACCACCGCTGTCGCCCGCCACCTTCAGCGTCAGCGGCGCCTCGCCCGCCGCCATCGCGCGGGTGAAGTTCATCGTCACACCCTGGATGGCGGTGAAGGTGTTCGACGCCTGCTGCAGACGCACGCCGCTTCCCTGCGCACCCAGCCACACGACGGCATCGCGCGCCGCCGTCAGTTCGCTGCCATTGTCGAGCGAATCCTTGAACGCGCCAGCGGGCAGGCCGCTGGTGTCCAGCGTGATCTGGCCGTCGGCACCTGTTTCGGTCGACGACAGCACCAGCTGCGTCTGGCCGCCGGCGGTCATCACCATCGCCGTGACCTTGCCCTGGTTGCCGCTGGCCTGATTGATGGCGCGCGCCATCTCGGTCTGCGACAGCGTGCCGTCGGCGTCCATGTCGGCGCCGGAGAAATCGACACCGATGGTTGCACCGCCGGCGAGGTTGATGCTGAGCATGCCGCTCATCGGCACCGGCACCGCCGGCAGATCGGTGAACACCACCTGGTGGGCGCTGGCGACCTGCTCGACGAACAGCGGATACTCACCCGCCACCGCCCCGGGCGAAGCGCTCGCCGTGCCGACGCCGGTGCCGCTCAGCGTGGCGGTGTTCTGCGTGACGCCCTTCTTCGACGACAGCGTCGACAAGGCGCTGTCGAAGGCCTGCAGCGCACTTTGCAGCTTGGTCAGCGCCGACGTCGTGGCCTGCGCTTTCTTGCTCTGCGTGTCGACCTGGGTCTGCGACGCGCTGATGTAGGCGGTCGCAAGCTGCGAGGCGGTGGTGACGGGATCGAAAGTGCTCATGTCTGGCTCCTGTGAACGGTTAGCGGACGCGTCCACCGTTCAAGGCGACCGGCGTGAACAAAAACTGAAATCGATGCGGAACGGACGCTCACGGCGCACGCCCCCACACCTGGACGGCGATGTCGTCCTGCCGCTTCTGTTCGCTGACGCGCGCACCGTGCGCGGCCATGCTGCGCTGGCGCAGCAGCACCTGGTCGAGCACTTCGCAGCGGCGCGAAACAAGCGCCAGTTCGCGCCGCGCCAGATCGATCTCGATCTCGTGGGCGGCCAGTTCCTGCCGGTGCACCACCACCATGTCGGCCACCGACTGCTTGTAGCCGGCACTGTTCATCGACAGCAGCGGGTGCAGCGAGCCGGTCTGCGGCACGCCGTCGCACAGCGACTGCAGCCGTTCGATATTGCCCAGATAGCGCTGGCGCAATGCCAGCTTGCCGGCCATGTCGGCCTGCAGGCGGGCCACCTCGCGCTCGCGCACGTCCACCAGTCTCGCCAGCGTGCGAATGGATGTCTTCGTCGTCATGCCGCCAGCTCCAGCATGCGCGCCACGCACTGCACCATCGGCGCCGCTTCGGCCACGCCCTGGCGCAGATAGGCCTCGATGTCCGGATACAGCGACACCGCGTGATCGGTCTGCGGATCGGCGCCGGCAACATAGGCGCCGAGCGGGATCAGGTCGCGCACCTGGGCATGGCGCGACGCCATTTCCTTCACCCTGCGTGCGGCATTGAGATGCGCCTTGTCGACCACCAGCGCCATGCAGCGACTGATCGACGCGGCGATGTCGATGGCCGGGTAGTGACCGCGTTCGGCCAGTTCGCGCGTCAGCACGATGTGACCGTCGAGGATGGCGCGGGCGGTGTCGACCACCGGGTCCTGCTGGTCGTCGCCCT
>NZ_JADMJL010000038.1 GCF_018780585.1 Methyloversatilis discipulorum
CAAGCTATTCCTACGCTTGCCAGGGCAGAACATACAAGCGAGCTTGCTCGCGATGCCGCCGGTGATCGGACGCAGACGCCTCAGTCGACCGCGGTGAGGCGTCAGCGCCCCAGCTTGCGCGCCGCGCTCAGCACGATCATGCCCAGACCGCCCAGCATCATCATCCACTCGCGCGGCTCCGGTACGGCCGGCGTGGTCGTGATGTCCAGCGTGAAGCGGTCGCCCGCACTCAGGCCGGCGAAGGCGATGCGCCAGTCGGCGAGGCCGTCCTCGTAGAAGGGGTTGCCGAAGTAGAACTCCGTCACCGTAGCGCCTGCGAAGAAATTGGCGTCGAGCAGATCGCCATTCACCGTTGCCGCGCGCACCGAACCTGCGGTCCATGACACGGGTGCGCCACTCAGCGTCACGTTCAGCGAACCGATGCCGAAGCCGCTGGCGTCGCGCAGAATGGCGTTGAAGTCGGCGCTGCCGGCTGCGATGTCGGCGGCATCGAGCACGAAGCTGAAGCTCAGTGCAGCGTTGTTCAGCAGCGATACGTCGAGCGCGATCAGCGACGGCGTGCTGAAGCTGGTGTCGAGCAGATTGCCGTTCAGCGTGGCGCTGTCCATCGTGACGGCGTGGGCGGGCAGCGACAGGCCAGCGGTGATCGCGAGGGCAAGCAGGGTGTTCTTCATCGGGCGACTCCGGGAATGCGGTTGTTGCGACGCACGATAGGCAGTGCATGTGACAGGCGCATGTCGCCGCGTTGATCACGCGTTCAACAATCCGTCATCGACCTGTCACCGGCGCTCACCACACTCCGCGGCAACTTCTTCCGCCCGGAGCTTCCGCGATGTCCCGCAATGTCTTTTCCCGCCGCGACTTCATGCGCGGCATCGGCGCCGGTGCGCTGGCCGGTTCCGCCGTCGTCCGCTCCGCCACCGCGCTGGCGGCGACCGACAGCCTGTTCCAGCACGGCGTGGCCAGCGGCGATCCGCTGTCCGACCGCGTCATCATCTGGACCCGCGTGTCGCCGACCCGACCGGGCACCGTTGCCGTGCTGTGGGAAGTGGCGCTGGACGCGCGCTTCAGCCGCATCATCCGGCGCGGCCGCGTGCTGACCGGCGAGGACATCGACTACACGGTGAAGGCCGACGTGCTCGGCCTGCCGGCGGCTGCACGCCTGTACTACCGCTTCCGCGCCGACGGCCAGCTGTCACCGGTCGGCCGCACGCGCACGCTGCCGGCCGGTGCGGTCGAGCAGGTCAAGCTGGCGGTGTTTTCCTGTTCCAACTACCCGGCCGGCTATTTCCACGTCTATGCCGAGGCGGCCAAGCTGGACGACCTGCATGCGGCGGTTCATCTGGGCGACTACATCTACGAGTACCCGCGCGGTGGCTACGCCTCGGGCGATGCAGCCGCACTGGGTCGCGTGTCCGAGCCGGCCGGCGAGATACTGACGCTGGACGACTACCGCATCCGTCACGCCCAGTACCGCACCGACCCCGATCTGCAGGCGCTGCACGCCGCGCTGCCGGTGATCGCGGTGTGGGACGACCACGAGATTGCCAACGACACGTGGCGCGACGGCGCCGAGAACCACAGCGAAGGACTGGAAGGCGTGTTCGCGGAGCGGCGCGCGGCGGCGATCAAGGCCTACCACGAGTGGATGCCGACGCGCGTCGCCGATCCGGCGCAGCCCGAGCGCATCTACCGCAGCTTCCGCTTCGGCAACCTGCTGTCGTTGCACATGCTGGACACCCGCGTCATCGGCCGCGACCGGCAGATGGACTACGCTGACTATTTCGGCGCCACCGGTTTTGACGGCGCACGCTTTGCCGCCGATCTGGCCGACCCGAACCGCACGCTGCTGGGCGCCGAACAGAATGACTGGCTGGGCCTGCAACTGGCGCAGTCCGACACCACCTGGGATCTGCTCGGCCAGCAGGTACTGATGGGCCGCATGAACATTCCGGCACCGCTGGTGCTCGGTCAGATCAGTTTTTCAGCCTACAGCGCACTGGTGGTGAAGGCGCAGACCGCACCGGCCACGCTGACGCCGCAGGAGCAGGCGGTGCTCGCGCAGCCTGCGATTCCGTACAACCTCGATGCCTGGGACGGCTACGCGGTCGCGCGCGAAACGGTGCTGGGCACCGCGCGTGCGCTGGACAAGAACCTGGTCGTGCTGTCGGGCGACACGCATAACGCCTGGGCGAGTGACCTGGCGGACTACGCCGGCCGCGCGGTGGGCGTCGAGTTCGCGACGCCCGGCGTGACCTCGCCCGGTTTCGAGGAGTACTTCCCGAGCGAAAACCCGCTGGCGGTCGCCGCCGGGCTGACGCAGATCATCGGTCCGCTGCAGTACGCCGACACTGCGCGCCGCGGCTTCATGATCGTCACCACGACCCGGGATGCTTGCCGCTGCGAGTGGCGCTACGTCAGCACGGTAAAGAGCCGCAGCTACGTGCTGCAGCAGGGGCCGGCGCTGAAGGTGCTGCCGGGCGCGGCAAACCGGAAGCTTATGCCGGCGTGACAGATGTCCGGGGCGCGGCACGCGGGTGGAGCCGCTCCCCGGACGGAGGCTCAGTGTCGAGGCGGCGGCGCGTCAGCGACCTTCTTCGGCTGGAACAGCTTCACCAGTGCGCTGCCGGCGATGCCCATCAGCAGCATCATGCCGGCGCCGATCAGCCACACCGTCCATACGATGAAGCCGAGCAGGCCGCGCAGGTCGGGCGTCTGCTGCAGCCAGGCCTGGATTTCCGGGCCCGCGTCAAGCAGCCAGGCGCGGCTGTCGTCCAGCCATTCCTGCGGCAGCCACGGGGCCAACCAGACCGGCGGCCGCAGACTGTCCAGCCACAGCGGCCATTCGGCCAGCGCGTTGGCGCTCCAGCCGGGCCAGTTCAGTACCGAGTCGGCGGTCCAGGCCATCAGCGTCCAGATGCCGACGACCAGTGCGACGAAGATCCAGATCACGGCGTGAGCCATTGCGGTGTCCTCAGAGCAGTTTTTTCAGTGCGTACAGCGCGTCCAGTGCCTCGCGGGGGCTGAGGCTGTCCGGGTCGAGCGTGGCGAGCGCATCGACCGCCGCGTGCGACGGCGGTTCCGGTGGTGGTGGCGCGGGCGCGAACAGATCGGCCTGCGGACCGGCGTTGATGCGGCTGGCTTCGAGTTGCTGCAGCGCGCGTCGGGCGTCGCGGATCACCGTACCGGGCACGCCGGCCAGCGCGGCCACCTCGATACCGTAGGACTGCGAGGCCGGGCCTTCTTCGATCGCGTGCAGGAAAACGATGCGGCTTCCGTGCTCGACCGCATCCAGGTGCATGTTGGCGCAGCTCGCGTGGGTCTGCGCGAGCTGGGTCAGTTCGAAGTAGTGGGTGGCGAACAGGGTCCAGCTGCGGTTGCGCGTCAGCAGATGGCGGGCGATCGACTGGGCGAGCGCCACGCCGTCGAAGGTCGAGGTGCCGCGGCCGATCTCGTCCATCAGTACCAGGCTGCGTTCAGTGGCGCCGTGCAGGATGCCGGCCGCTTCGGTCATTTCGACCATGAAGGTCGAGCGGCCCGAAGCGAGGTCGTCGGAGGCGCCGATGCGGGTGTGGATGGCGTCGAGCGGGCCCAGTCGCACGGCGCGCGCCGGCACCGGGCAGCCGCAGTGCGCCAGCAGCGCGATCAGCGCCACCTGCCGCATATAGGTCGACTTGCCGCCCATGTTCGGGCCGGTGATCAGCAGCATGCGACGCGCGTCATGCATCGCCGTGTCGTTGGCGATGAAGTTTTCGACCTGCTGTTCGACCACCGGGTGACGGCCGCGCTCTATCGTGATTTCCGGTTCGTCTACGAACTGCGGCCGGCAGTAGTCGTGGCGCTGGGCGGCGCGGGCGAAAGCGATCAGGCCATCCAGTTCAGCTAGCGCACGGGCGATGTCGCCGAGCAGCGGCAATTCGGGCGCCAGCGCGTCGAGCAGCTGTTCGTACAGGAATTTCTCGCGCGAGGTGGCGCGATCGGCGGCTGACAGTGCGCGGTCCTCGAAGGCCTTCAGTTCCGGCGTGATGTAGCGCTCGGCGTTCTTCAGCGTCTGCCGGCGGCGGTAGTCGTCCGGGATGCGCTCGACGTTGGCGTGCGTGACCTCGATGTAGAAGCCATGTACGCGGTTGTACTCGACCTTGAGGTTGGCGATGCCCGTGCGGCTGCGCTCGCGCGCTTCTAGCGCCAGCAGGAACTCGCCGCAGTTGTCCTGCAGGCCGCGCAGTTCGTCCAGTTCGGCGTCGAAACCGGCGCGCATGACGCGCCCGTCGCGCAGCTGTGCGGCCGGCTCGTCCATGATGGCGCGGGCGAGCAGGTCGCTGGCGGCCAGCGGCTGCGCCAGTGTGGCACGCGCCTGGTCGAGCAGACCGCGATCGAGCGGGATTGCCTCGGCGATGGCCGGCAGCTTCGCCAGCGAGTCGCGTAGGCTGGACAGGTCGCGCGGCCGTGCGGTGCGCAGCGCGACCCGCGCCGCGATGCGCTCGATGTCGGCGATGCCGCGCAGCGCGTCGTGCACCCGGTCGGCGCGGTCGGTGTCGCGCAGCGCGGCGACGGCCTCCTGTCGCGCGTCGGCGCGTGCGCGCTCGCGCAGCGGGTGGTGCAGCGCGCGGCGCAGCCAGCGCGAGCCCATCGAGGTGGCGCAGGTGTCGAGCAGCGACAGCAGCGTCGGTGACGCCTCGCCACGCAGGGTTTCGGTCAGCTCGAGATTGCGCCGGGTGGCCGCGTCCATGCGCAGCCAGTTCGAATCGTGTTCGACCGCGAGCGTCGTGACGTGGGCGAGCGCCCGCTGCTGCGTCGCCTGCGCGTAGCTGAACAGCGCGCCACAGGCGGCCAGCGCGATCGGTACCTCGGCAACGTCGAAGGCGGCGAGGTCGCGGCTGCCGAAGTGCTCGCACAGCAGCCGGGTTGCCTCCGTCACGTCGAACTGCCAGGCGCTGCGCGACGTGACCGCCCAGCTGCCCTCGGGTGCGCTGGCGAGATCGGCGACCAGCAGTTCGGCCGGGCGCAGGCGGTCGAGCAGCGACGGCAGCACGTTGGCAGCGACTTCGGTCAGCTTCAGCTCGCCGCTGGCGAGGTTGAGCCAGGCGACGCCGGCCCGCGCACGCTCGACGTGCAGCGCCATCAGCAGCGAGTCGGCGCGCTCGTCGAGCAGGCTGGCGTCGGTCAGCGTGCCCGGCGTGACGATGCGCGAAATGGCACGCTCGACCGGGCCCTTCGACGTGGCCGGATCGCCGATCTGCTCGACGATCACCACGGATTCGCCCATCTTCACCAGCCGCGCGAGGTATTGCTCGACGGCGTGGAAGGGTACGCCGGCCATCGGAATCGGTTGCCCGGCGGACTGCCCGCGGTGGGTCTGCGTGATGTCGAGCAGCCGCGCGACGCGGATCGCGTCCTCGAAGAACAGTTCGTAGAAATCCCCCATGCGGTAGAACACCAGCAGATCGGGGTGCTGCCTCTTGAAGCCGAGATACTGCTGCATCATCGGCGTGTGGCCCGAAAGGTCTTTGTTGTCCATGCGAAACGAAGGTGCGGGCGGGGTCCGCGTGCCGAGTGGCAGGCGGAACGGACCGGCGATTGTATCGGCTCACTGCGATCCGGCGCGATGACGATAGGAATGTTGCGGCGCAGTATTAAAGTTGGGAATATTTCCCGCCGATATAGATGACTGATTTCAATTACTTACGGAGTCGTCATGTTCGCCAACTGGACTTTGCGAAGCAAGATGCTGGCGGTGGGCGTGGCCGCACTGGCCGGTATGCTCATGATCGGCGTCATCGGCGCCTTCGAGATGCGCAGCGCGGCGCACGAGCAGCGCATGCAACTGTTGCGCGCGCTGGTCGAATCGACGCGCACACAGATCGGCTATTACGAGCAGCTGGCGAAGGACGGCAAGCTGACGCGCGAGCAGGCTCAGGCGCAGGCGCGCGAGGCGCTGCGCAACGTGCGCTTCCAGCAACGCGAGTACTTCTACATCTACAGCACGGACGGCGTGAACGTGCTGCACCCGACACAGCCGCAGCGCGAGGGTAAGCCCTTCATCGACGAGCGGGACAAGCTCGGCAAGCCTTTCGTGGCCGAGATCGTGAAGGCCGGCCAGGCCGGCGGCGGCTTCGTCGATTACCACTTCCCGCGTCCGAACGAGACCGAGGCCGTGCGCAAGGTCGCCTACGTGGCGCCGGTGCCGGACTGGCAGTGGGTGGTCGGCACCGGGCTTTACGTCGATGACGTGGAAGCCGCCTTCCGCAAGGATCTGGCGATCAATCTGGGCATCGTTGTCCTGCTGGCAGGCGTGGTGCTGACACTGGTGATCGCGATCGGTCGCTCGGTCATGCGCCAGGTCGGGGGCGAGCCGGCGGTGGCCGTCGAGGCGATGAAGAAGGTGGTCGAGGGCGATTTGCGGGCCGGGGTTGGCAGCGCGCCGGCGGGCAGCGTACTGGCGGAACTGGATACGCTGATTTCGCGGCTGCGCACGACCGTGTCGGAGATCAGCGCCGGCGCGCAGAAGGTCGGCGCCGCTACCGCGGACATCAGCGCCACCTCACGCCAGGTGGCCGGATCGGCCCAGCAGCAGACCGACTCCACGCAAACCATGGCGGCCGCGATGGAAGAGCTGACGGTGAGCATCACCCACATCTCGGAAAATGCCGGCGAGACCGAAAGGCAGTCGGTCGAGTCGTCGGAAATGGCGGTGGCCGGCGAACGGCAAGTACATGAAGCGGCCGAGGAAATGCGCTCGCTGGCCGACGCAGTGGTGCAGGCGAGCGAGCGCATCGCGTCGCTGAGCGCACGCGCCAACGAGGTAGGCGGCATCGCGACGGCGATCAACGACATTGCCGCGCAGACCAATCTGCTGGCGCTGAACGCCGCCATCGAGGCGGCGCGTGCTGGCGAACAGGGCAGGGGCTTCGCGGTGGTGGCCGACGAAGTGCGCAAGCTGGCCGAGCGCACGACGCAGGCGACGCTGCAGATCGGTCAGACGGTCAGTGCGATCCGTGGGGAAAGCGAAGCGGCGGTCAGCGCGATGGATGCGGCTTCCGAGCGGGCGCGTAACAGCGTGAACTCGGCTGAACAGTCGGCCGACATGCTGCGCCGGATCGCCGAGGGCGCGACCCGTGCCCGCGAACTGGTGGCCGAGGTGGCCAACTCGACGCGCGAACAGGGCATCGCCAGCAACAGTCTGGCCGGCCAGATCGAGCAGGTGGCGCAGATGGTCGAGGCGACCAGCCAGGGCATGCACGCCACCGCCACCGCGACGGAAGAGCTGACCCGCGTGGCGGGCGACCTCAACAGCGTCGTGTCCCGCTTCCGCTGCTGACGGACCTGTCCGGCCGGCCCGCCGGGCCGGCCGTCTTTCAGCCGCGCAGGGCTTCGGTCAGGTGCGGTTCGATGGCCTGCAGGATGGCCGGGTAGATGCGCGGCGTGGCGGCGACCAGATTGCCGCTTTCCATATAGCCGGTCTCGCCCTGCAGATTGCCGACCAGGCCGCCGGCTTCGCTGACCAGCAGGCTGCCGCCGGCGATGTCCCACGGCGACAGACCGATCTCGAAGAAGCCGTCGAAGCGACCGCAGGCGACGTAGGCCAGATCGAGCGCTGCAGCACCCGGGCGGCGCAGGCCGGAGGTCTTTTCCATCAGCGACTTGAACATGCCCAGATAGGCATCGACGTGGTCCCACACGCGATAGGGGAAGCCGGTGCCCAGCAAGGCCTCGCCCAGCTTGGCGCGGCGCGACACGCGGATGCGGCGGTCGTTGAGGAAGGCGCCGCGGCCACGGCTGGCGGTGAACATTTCATTGCGCACCGGATCGAACACGACCGCCGACTGCATCTGGCCGCGGTGTTCGAGCGCGATCGACACCGCATACTGTGGCATGCCGTGGATGAAGTTGGTGGTGCCATCCAGCGGATCGATGATCCAGCGGTACTCCGACTCGGGGCCGGACTCGCCGCTCTCCTCGGCTAGAATGGCGTGGTCCGGATAGGCCTCGCGCAGGATGCCGACGATGGCGTCTTCAGCGGCACGGTCGACCTCGGTCACGAAATCGTTCTGGCGTTTGCTGCTGACCTTCAGCAGGTCCACATCCTGGCTGGCCCGGGTGATGATCTGACCCGCGCGGCGGGCGGCCTTGACGGCGGTGGTGAGCGTCGGATGCATGAATGTCTCTGTACGCGGACCTTGTGGCCCGCATCTCGGCAGGAAAACCCTGCATTCTAATATGAACCTGAAAGCCTCAGTTGACCGCTTGGCATCCGTGCGAGGCGGAGGCCTTCATCTCCGTACCTTTTATCATTTGCCTGCCCCTTGCACATGGGCCGAGACCGCTTCGACGTCGCGGACACGGCTGGCGGGGCGCCCGGCTGCGTTGCGCGTCCTTGCTGGGAGCCATCCCGCCGTGTCCTCGCGCGTTGCCGCACACCCCGCCAACCATGCCCACGTCGTCAATCAACTGAGGTTTTCAGGTTGAACCCGTTCGCTTCTCTCGACCGCGTGCGCGTGGTCATGTCGCACACCACCCATCCGGGCAATATCGGCGCCTGTGCGCGGGCGATGAAGGTGATGGGGCTGTCGCGCCTCTATCTGGTCAATCCGAAGCACTTTCCGCACGAGGACGCGGTGGCGATGAGTTCGGGCGCAACCGACGTGCTCGATAACGCCGTGGTCGTCGACAGCATCGAGGCGGCGCTGGCCGGCACCGTTGCTCAGGCGGCGCTGACCGCGCGTCGGCGCGAAATGGCGCTGCCGGTGCGCGACGTGCGCTCGGCCGCGACCGAACTGGCCACGCTGCTGGCGGGCAGTGATGCGGAGGTGGCGCTGGTGTTCGGCACCGAAAGTTCGGGCCTCACCAACGAGGAGGTGGCGATGTGTTCGCTGCCGGTCACCATTTCGACCAGCGAAACCTACCGTTCACTGAATGTCGCGGCCGCCGCCCAGATCATGTGCCACGAACTGCGCATGGCGGTCGGTGGCGCCGTGCTGCCGGCCGAAGTGCCTCCGGCGCTTGCGCCGCACGAGGGGCTGGAAAGCCTGTATGCGCTGTTCGAGCAGCTGATGCTCGAATCGGGTTTCCTCGACCGGGTGAATCCGGGCCGCGCATTGCCGCGCCTGCGTCGTCTGTTCGGCCGGGCTCAGGTCGAGGCGGAGGAGCTGCATCTGCTGATGGGCGCGCTCAAGGCCATCGGCGGCAAGAAACCTCGGGCGCCCGAGCGGTAGCGAACTTCGCAGGTGCACAAAAACCGACTAAAATTCTCGGGTTTCAACCGTCCGGCAGCGCTGCCGGCGCTTCCCACAAGGAAAGACGATGTTCCAACGCCTGCGCGAAGACGTTGCCAGCGTGCTCGACCGTGACCCGGCCGCCCGCTCCGCCTTCGAAGTGCTGACCTGCTATCCGGGCATCCACGCGCTGTTCATCCATCGCATGGCCAACGCCTGCTGGCGCCGCGGCTTTCTGTGGCTCGGCCGCTTCCTGTCGCACATCGGCCGCGTGCTGACCGGCATCGAAATCCACCCGGGAGCGACCATGGGGCGTCGCGTGTTCATCGATCACGGTATGGGAGTGGTGATCGGCGAGACGGCCGTGGTGGGTGACGAATGCACGATCTATCAAGGGGTTACGCTGGGCGGAACTTCGCTGTACCGCGGTGCGAAGCGCCATCCGACGCTGGGCCGGGGAGTCGTCATCGGTGCCGGTGCCCAGGTGCTGGGTGGTTTCGAGGTCGGTGACGGCGCCAAGATCGGTTCCTGCGCAGTGGTGGTGAAACCGGTGCCGGCAGGGGCCACCGCGGTCGGTAACCCGGCGCGGATCATCGAGGCGACCGCGCCCGGGGTCGAGGACGAGAAGAAGCGGCGAGCCGAACAGGCCGGCTTCACCGCCTATGGCGTCACCCGCGACATGGAAGATCCGATGGCCAAGGCGCTCACCGCACTGGTCGATCATGCGCTGGAAAGCGACCGCCGCATCGAGTGCCTGCTGCAGAAGCTCGAGCGCGCGGGCATACAGCTCGACGACGAGGCGAAGGAAGAAATGGCCGACCACTCGCACGTCGATCTGGACAAGATCCGTACGAATTGTTGACTGAACTTGTCGGGAATTATAAAGTCGACTGAAATGATCGGGAATTGAACCGGCCTCCTCCGGTTCGCCGATGTCCCGGCTGATTTCAGGAGCCCACGCGATGAGACTGACCACCAAAGGACGCTTCGCAGTCACTGCGATGCTCGACCTCGCCCTGCGGCAGGAAAACGGTCCGGTCACGCTGTCCGGCGTGGCCGAACGCCAGCGCATCAGCCTGTCCTACCTCGAACAGCTGTTCGGCAAGCTGCGCCGCCAGGAGCTGGTGGCCAGCGTACGTGGCCCGGGCGGCGGCTACTGTCTGGCGCGCGACGCGCGCACGATTTCGGTGGCGCAGATCATCATCGCGGTGGATGAGCCGCTCGACGCGACCCAGTGCGGTGGCAAGGAAAACTGTCTGGACGAACACCGCTGCATGACGCACGACCTGTGGTCTAACCTCAGTCGTCACATGTTCGATTACCTCGACTCGATCAATCTGCACGATCTGATGGTGCAGCAGCGCGAGCGCAACAGTCACAAGGTGGTGCTGCACGACCACGCGCCGCGTGCCTGTTCGACCGAGCCGGCGAGCGTGCAGGCCTGATCATGTTTGCGCCGGTCTACCTCGACCACAACGCCAGCACACCGCTGCTCGACGCGGTGCGCGAGGCGATGCTGCCCTGGCTGGGCGTGCGTTTCGGCAATGCGTCGAGCCGCCACGAGTACGGTCGCGCCGCCCGCCGCGCGATTGACGACGCACGGGCGCAGGTGGCGGCCGCCGTGAAGGCGCACCCGACCGAGGTGGTGTTCACCAGCGGTGGTTCGGAAGCGAACAACCTGTTCATCAAAGGCGCTGCGGCCCGCATGAAACCGGGCGTGATCGCGGTGTCGGCGATCGAGCACCCGTGCGTGCGCGAACCGGCGCGCCAGCTTGCGCGCGGCGGCTGGGAACTGGCCGGCATCGCGGCCGACACGCAGGGCAGGGTGCTGGTCGATACGCTCGATCCGCGCGCCGCGCTGGTGTCGGTGATGGCGGCCAACAACGAAACGGGCGTGCTGCAGGACATTCCTGCCTTCGCAGCCGCGGCCAAGCGCAGTGGCGCCTGGCTGCATAGCGATGCGGTGCAGGCGCTGGGCAAGATCGAACTGGATTTCCGTGCGCTCGGCGTGGCGGCGATGACGCTGTCGGCGCACAAGATCGGCGGCCCGCAGGGTGCCGGTGCGCTGGTGCTGGACAAGCGGGTCGATATCGAACCGCTGATTGCCGGAGGTGGCCACGAGCGCGGCCTGCGCTCGGGTACCGAGAACATTGCGGCCATCGTCGGTTTCGGCGTGGCCTGCGAGCAGGCGGTTGCCGCACTCGGCGCCCGGCGCGAGGCGATGCAGGCGCAACGCGCGCGCATCGAAAGCTGCGTGGCGGCGCTCGGTGGCGTCGTGTTCGGGGCGCAGGCGAAACGCCTGCCCAACACCTGCTATTTCGCGCTGACTGGCATCGATGGCGAAACCCTGGTCGGCAAGCTCGACCGCGCCGGTTTTGCGGTGGCCAGCGGGGCGGCCTGTTCCAGCGCCTCGCCCGAACCGTCGCGCACGCTGACAGCGATGGGCGTCGAGGCGGACCTGGCACGCGGCGCGGTGCGGGTGAGCGTCGGTGCGGCGACGACGATGCAGGACGTGGATGATTTTTGCAGCGCGCTGGTGCGGGTCGCGGACGAGCTCCGTGGTCTGCGGGCGATGGCTGCGGCGTGATGAAGTAAACAAGGACCTGATGGAGCCGATGACATGCTGAAATTCCCGATCTACCTCGACTACTCGGCGACCACGCCTGTGGATCCGCGCGTGGCGGCCAAGATGATTCCCTGGCTGACCGAGCACTTCGGCAACCCGGCCTCGCGCAGCCACGCCTACGGTTGGGAGGCGGAAGCCGCGGTCGAGGAGGCGCGCGAACAGGTGGCCAAGCTGGTCAATGCCGACCCCAAGGAAATCGTCTGGACTTCGGGCGCGACCGAATCGAACAACCTCGCCATCAAGGGCGCGGCGCATTTCTACTCGGGCAAGGGCAAGCACATCATCACGATGCGCACCGAACACAAGGCGGTGCTCGACACCTTCCGCGAGCTGGAACGCGAAGGCTTCGAGGCGACCTACCTCGACCCGAAGGACGACGGCCTGGTCGATCTGGACGTGTTCCGCGCCGCCCTGCGCCCGGACACCGTGCTGGTGTCCATCATGTTCGTGAACAACGAGATCGGCGTCATCCAGCCGATCGCCGAGATCGGCGAGATCTGCCGCGAGAAGGGCATCATCTTCCACGTCGACGCCGCGCAGGCGACCGGCAAGGTGGCGATCGACCTCGACAAGCTGAAGGTCGACCTGATGAGCTTCTCGGCACACAAGACCTACGGCCCGAAGGGCATTGGCGCGCTGTACGTGCGCCGCAAGCCGCGCATCCGTCTGGAAGCGCAGATGCACGGCGGTGGTCACGAGCGCGGCCTGCGTTCGGGCACGCTGGCGACGCACCAGATTGTCGGCATGGGCGAAGCCTTCCGCATCGCGCGCGAGGAAATGGGCACCGAGAACGAGCGCGTCCGCATGCTGCGCGACCGTCTGCTCAAGGGCCTGCAGGACATCGAGGCGACCTATGTGAATGGCGACCTGGAAGCGCGCGTCCCGCACAACCTCAACATCAGCTTTGCCTACGTCGAGGGTGAGTCGCTGATCATGGCGATCAAGGAAGTGGCGGTGTCCTCCGGTTCGGCCTGTACCTCGGCCAGCCTGGAGCCGTCCTACGTGCTGCGTGCCCTCGGTCGCGAAGACGAACTGGCGCACAGCTCGATCCGCTTCTCGATCGGCCGCTTCACCACCGAAGAGGAAGTCGACTTCACCATCGATCTGCTCCACCGCAAGATCGGCAAGCTGCGCGAACTGTCGCCGCTGTGGGAAATGGTGCAGGAAGGTGTGGATCTGAATACCGTGCAGTGGGCTCATCACTGAGCACAGACCACTGACGATGTGCCACCGGGCGCATCGGGGAAAGACAGGAAGACAAGGAGAAAGACATGGCCTACAGCGACAAACTGCTCGATCACTACGAAAACCCCCGCAACGTCGGCTCCTTCGGCAAGGAGGACGATGACGTCGGTACTGGCATGGTCGGCGCGCCGGCCTGCGGCGACGTAATGAAGCTGCAGATCAAGGTGGGTGCGGACGGCATCATCGAGGACGCCAAGTTCAAGACCTACGGCTGCGGCTCGGCCATCGCGTCGAGTTCGCTGGTGACCGAATGGGTCAAGGGCAAGACGCTCGATCAGGCAATGGAGATCAAGAACACCGCCATCGCCGAGGAGCTGGCACTGCCGCCGGTGAAGATCCACTGCTCCATCCTCGCCGAAGACGCGATCAAGGCGGCGGTCGAGGATTACCGCAAGAAGCACGGCGCAGCGGCGCCGGAGTCCGACGCAGCCTGAAGGAGCACGACATGGGTGTCACACTGAGCGAAAAGGCGGCGAAACACGTCGCCAACTACATCGCCAAGCGCGGTCGCGGCGTCGGCCTGCGCCTGGGCGTGCGCACCAGCGGGTGTTCCGGCATGGCTTACAAGCTTGAATTCGCGGACGATCTCGCGGCGGACGATCTGGTGTTCGAGAGCCATGGCGTCAAGGTGCTGATCGACCCGAAAAGCCTGCCCTACCTCGAAGGGACCGAACTGGACTTCGTGCGCGAAGGCCTGAACGAGGGGTTCAAGTTCAACAACCCCAACGTCAAGGACGAGTGCGGCTGCGGCGAAAGCTTCAATGTCTGAGTCCGCCGGCCTGCTGCCCGAAGCCGACCTGTTCAGCAGCGATCACTTCGCGCTGTTCGGTCTGCCGCGCCGCTTCGAGATCGACGAACGCGCGCTCGAATCGCGTTATCACGAGCTGCAGTCGGCGGCGCACCCTGACCGCCACGCGCATCGCGCCGAGCAGGAACGGCGGCTGTCGATGCAGTGGGCCACACGCATCAATGAAGGCTACCGCCTGCTGCGCGCGCCGCTGTCGCGTGCGCGCTATCTGCTGGAACTGGAAGGCATTGACGTCGGCGCGGAAAACAACACCGCGATGCCGGCCGACTTCCTGATGCAGCAGATGGAATGGCGCGAGGCGCTGGACGAGGCGCGCGACGCACGCGACGTCGATGCGCTGGACGCGCTGGCGCGCAATCTGCGGCAAGCGCGCCGCGACGCGGAGGCGTTGCTGGCCCGCCAGCTTGATGTCGAGCACGACAACGCGGCTGCCGCGGCCACCGTGCGTCGCATGATGTTCATCGCGAAGCTCGGCGAGGACATCGCCGAGGCACACGAAACACTGGAAAACTGATGGCCCTGCTGCAGATCGCCGAACCCGGCGAATCCACCGCGCCGCACCAGCACCGGCTGGCTGTGGGCATAGACCTGGGCACCACGAATTCACTGGTCGCCACCGTGCGCAACAGCGTGCCGGTGGTGCTGAACGACGACAAGGGCCGCGCGCTGCTGCCATCGGTCGTGCGCTATTTCGCCGACGGTCGCACCGTCGTCGGCCACGCCGCGCAGGCGGCGCAGGCGCAGGACCCGCGCAATACCATCGCTTCCGTCAAGCGCTTCATGGGACGCGGTCTGGCCGACGTGGCGCACGTCGAATCGATGCCCTATGTGTTCGAGGACGCGCCGGGCATGGTCCGCCTGCGTACCGCGCAGGGCGCGAAAAGCCCGGTCGAGGTGTCGGCCGACATCCTGCGTACGCTGCGCGAGCGCGCCGAAGCCAGTCTGGGCGGTCCGCTGACCGGCGCCGTCATCACCGTACCTGCCTATTTCGACGATGCGCAGCGGCAGGCCACCAAGGACGCCGCACGTGTGGCCGGCCTGGAAGTGCTGCGCCTGCTGAACGAGCCGACCGCGGCCGCCATCGCCTACGGTCTCGACAATGCCTCGGAGGGTATCTACGCGGTCTATGACCTCGGCGGTGGCACCTTCGACATTTCCATCCTCAAGCTGTCGCGCGGTGTGTTCGAAGTGCTGGCGACCAGCGGTGATGCCGCGCTCGGCGGCGACGATTTCGACCATCGCGTCTATTGCTGGCTGATCGAGGCTTCGCGCATCGGCCCGCCCGGGCTGGAGGACATGCGCACGCTATACATGGAAGCGCGTCGCGCCAAGGAAGTGCTCTCCGCGCAGGACGCCGTGCATATCGGACTCAAGCTGTCCGGTGGCGAGGAGATCGATGTCACGCTGACGCGTGACGCCTTCGCCGACATGACGAAGAAACTGGTGGAGAAGACGCTGGCGCCGACCCGCAAGGCATTGCGTGACGCCGGTCTGTCGCCGGAAGAGGTCAAGGGCGTCGTGATGGTCGGCGGCGCCACCCGCATGCCGCACGTGCAGCGCGCGGTGGGTGAGTTCTTCGGCCAGGAGCCGCTGACCAACCTCGACCCGGACAAGGTGGTCGCCATCGGCGCTGCCATCCAGGCCAATGTGCTCGCCGGCAACCGCAGCGCCGACGAGGACTGGCTGCTGCTCGACGTGATTCCGCTGTCGCTCGGGCTGGAGACGATGGGCGGGTTGGTCGAGAAGATCATTCCGCGCAACTCGACGATTCCGACCGCGCGCGCGCAGGAGTTCACCACCTTCAAGGACGGCCAGACAGCGATGGCCATCCACGTCGTACAGGGCGAACGAGAACGCGTGTCCGACTGCCGTTCGCTGGCGCGTTTTGAACTGCGTGGCATTCCGCCCATGGTGGCGGGTGCGGCGCGCATCCGCGTCAGTTTCCAGGTCGACGCCGACGGATTGCTCAGCGTTTCGGCGCGCGAGATGGGCACCGGCATCGAGGCGCGCATCGAAGTCAAGCCGAGCTATGGCCTGGGCGATGACGAAGTCACGCGCATGCTGCGCGAGGGCTTCGAGCACGCGCAGGAGGACATGAGTGCGCGCGCTCTGGCCGAACAGCGGGTCGAGGCGCAGCGCCTGGGCGAGGCGACGCGCGCTGCGCTGGCCGCCGACGGCGATCTGCTCGACCCGGCGGAACGCGCCGCGATCGACGCGGTGCTGGTCGACCTGGCCAAAGCTGCCGCTGGCGAAGACACCCCCGCCATCAAGAAGGCGATCGACGTGCTCGGCCGCAGCACCGACGAGTTTGCCGCCCGCCGCATGAACCGCAGCATCCAGCGCGCGCTGGCCGGTCGCAGCGTCGAATCACTGTAAGAAACCGAATTCCGAGACCCGCATGACCCAGATCGTCGTACTGCCCCATGTCGAACTGTGCCCCGAAGGCGCAGTGATCGAAGCCGCCCCCGGCACCACCATCTGCGACGCACTGCTCGCCAACGGCGTCGAGATCGAGCACGCCTGCGAGAAGTCCTGCGCCTGCACCACCTGTCACGTCATCGTGCGCGAGGGCTTCGGCAGCCTCGAAGCCGCCGAGGAACTGGAGGAGGATCTGCTCGACAAGGCCTGGGGCCTGGAGCCGAACTCGCGCCTGTCCTGTCAGGCCGAGGTGGCCGGCACGCCGCTGGTGGTCGAGATTCCGAAATACACCATCAACATGGTCAGCGAAGGGAAGAGGTAACGGCGATGAAATGGACCGATTCACGCGAGATCGCGATTGCGCTGACCGAGGCGCGACCCGATGTCGATCCGCAGTACGTGCGCTTCACCGACCTGATGGAGTGGGTCATGGCGCTGCCCGGTTTCGACGACGAACAGAGCCGCTGCGGCGAAAAGATTCTGGAAGCCATCCAGCTGGCCTGGATAGACGAAGCGGATTGATGCGTCGCTGAGCGTTGCACGGGGAGCGGGAAGGGCAGAAATGAAGGCGCAGTGTCGCCGGCAACTGCTCTGGTCAGCGCGCCGCGGTGTTCAAGGGCCGCCGCTTTTCCGGTAAACTGCGCATTTCCCGCTGCAGCGCAATACATGACCAAGTACGTATTCGTCACCGGTGGCGTGGTGTCCTCGCTCGGCAAGGGCATTGCAGCCGCCTCGCTGGGCGCGATTCTCGAATCGCGCTCCATCCGTGTCACCCACCTCAAGCTCGACCCCTACATCAACGTCGATCCGGGCACGATGAGCCCGTTTCAGCACGGTGAGGTCTTCGTCACCGAAGACGGGGCGGAAACCGATCTCGACCTCGGCCACTACGAGCGCTTCACCAGCGCCAAGATGGGCAAGCGCAACAACTTCACCACCGGCCAGATCTACGAGTCGGTGATCAAGAAGGAGCGCCGTGGCGAGTATCTGGGCAAGACGGTGCAGGTGATCCCGCACATCACCGACGAGATCAAGGCCTATGTGAAGCGTGGCGCCGAAGGCGCCGACGTGGCCATCGTCGAGGTCGGCGGTACGGTGGGCGATATCGAGTCGCTGCCCTTCCTCGAAGCGATCCGCCAGATGGGCATCGAAGAGGGCCGCGGCAACACCTGCTTCATGCACCTGACGCTGGTGCCCTACATCGCCACCGCCGGCGAACTGAAGACCAAGCCGACCCAGCACTCGGTCAAGGAACTGCGCGAGATCGGCATCCAGCCGGACATCCTGCTGTGCCGTTCCGACCGCGTGGTGCCCGACGACGAGCGGCGCAAGATCGCGCTGTTCACCAATGTGCTGCCGGAAGCGGTCATTTCGGTCACCGACGCGGACAGCATCTACAAGATCCCGGCCATGCTGCACAACCAGATGCTGGACGAGATCGTCTGTCACAAGCTGAACATCCTGGCCCGCGCGGCTGATCTGAGTGCCTGGACGCGACTGATCGACGCGCTGGAGCATCCGGAGCGCGACGTGGACATCGCCTTCGTCGGCAAGTACGTCGACCTGACCGAGTCCTACAAGTCGCTGTCGGAAGCGCTGGTGCACGCCGGCATCCATACGCGTTCGCGCATCAACATCCACTACATCGACTCGGAAGCGATCGAGCGCGCCACCGATGGCGGCCGTGCGCTGCTCGACCCGATGGACGCCATCCTGGTGCCCGGCGGCTTCGGTCGCCGCGGCGTCGAGGGCAAGATCGCCGCCATCCGCTACGCACGCGAGAACGGCGTGCCCTACCTGGGCATCTGCCTCGGCATGCAGCTGGCGGTGGTCGAGTACGCCCGCAATGTGGCCGGCCTGACTGGTGCGCACAGCACCGAGTTCGAACGCAACGCGCCGCACCCGGTGATCGGCCTGATCACCGAGTGGATGAGCGCCGAGGGCAAGCTCGAACGCCGCGACGAGTCGTCGGACATCGGCGGCACGATGCGCCTGGGCGGCCAGAACTGCAACCTCGCCGAAGGCAGCCTGGCGCGCGACATCTACGGCGCCGCGACCATCGTCGAGCGTCATCGTCACCGCTACGAGGTGAATAACCAGTACCTCGCCCAGCTCGAAAAGGTGGGTCTGCGCGTGTCCGGCCGTTCGCAGGATGCGACCGACCCGCTGTGCGAAATGATCGAACTGCCGGACCACCCGTGGTTCGTCGCCTGCCAGTTCCACCCCGAATTCACCTCGACGCCGCGCGCCGGCCATCCGCTGTTTTCCGCCTTCGCCCGCGCGGCCATTGCCCGCCAGGACGCGCGCGGCGCGGTCAAGCGGTCCGTGCGCAAGGTGACAGGCTAAGGAGATCGCCATGAAACTGTGCGGATTCGACGTCGGCCTCGACCAGCCCTTCTTCCTGATCGCCGGCCCGTGCGTGATCGAGTCGCGCGAAATGGCCTTCGACACGGCAGGCAAGCTGAAGGAAATCACCGCCCGACTGGGCATTCCCTTCATCTACAAGTCGTCCTTCGACAAGGCCAACCGCAGCTCGGGCAAGAGCTATCGCGGCCCCGGCATGGAGAAAGGCCTGGAAATCCTGGCCGACGTGAAGCGCGAGCTGAACGTGCCGGTGCTGACCGACGTGCACACCGCGGAAGAGGCGCCCATCGTCGCGCAGTACGTCGATGTGCTGCAGACGCCGGCCTTCCTGTGCCGCCAGACCGACTTCATCCACGCCTGTGCCGCTACCGGCAAGCCGGTGAACATCAAGAAGGGCCAGTTCATGGCGCCGGGCGACATGAAGAACGTGGTCGACAAGGCGAAGGAAGCGAACGGCGGCGCGGACACCATCATGGTGTGCGAGCGCGGTGCCTCCTTCGGCTACAACAACCTCGTGTCCGACATGCGGTCGCTGGCCATCATGCGCAACACCGACTGCCCGGTCGTGTTCGACGCGACGCACTCGGTGCAACTGCCGGGCGGGCAGGGCAGTTCTTCGGGCGGACAGCGCGAGTTCGTGCCGGTGCTGGCGCGTGCTGCGGTGGCCGTGGGCATCGCCGGCCTGTTCATGGAAAGCCACCCGAATCCCGAGAAGGCGATGTCGGACGGCCCCAATGCGTGGCCGCTGCCGATGATGGAAGCGCTGCTGACCCAGCTGCGCGACCTCGACGCCGTCACGAAGAGGCACGGATTCCTCGAATCCGCCTTCGCCTGATGGCGCGGGACACGATCAAAATTCGAATTCAATAAATTTACTGAGGACCTGGAGCGACCATGAGTGCAATCGTCGATGTCGTCGCGCGCGAGATACTGGATTCGCGCGGCAATCCCACTGTTGAAGCGGACGTGCTGCTCGAGTCGGGCATCATGGGCCGCGCCGCCGTGCCGTCCGGCGCCTCGACCGGTTCGCGCGAAGCCATCGAGCTGCGCGACGGTGACAAGGACCGTTACCTCGGCAAGGGCGTTCTGGCCGCCGTCGAGAACGTCAATACCGAAATTTCGGAAGCCATCATCGGTCTGGATGCCGAAGAGCAGGCCTTTATCGACAAGACGCTGATCGAGCTCGATGGCACCGAGAACAAGTCGCGCCTCGGCGCGAACGCCACGCTGGCGGTGTCGATGGCGGTGGCCAAGGCCGCCGCTGAAGAGGCTGGCCTGCCGCTGTACCGCTATTTCGGCGGCTCGGGTGGCATGGCGATGCCGGTGCCGATGATGAACGTGATCAACGGCGGCGCGCACGCCAACAACAGCCTGGACTTCCAGGAATGCATGATCATGCCGGTCGGCGTGACCAGCTTCCGCGAAGCGCTGCGCATGGGCGCCGAAGTGTTCCACGCGCTGAAGAAGCTCACCGACAAGAAGGGCTACCCGACCACGGTCGGTGATGAAGGCGGTTTCGCACCCAACGTCGGCAGCGCTGAAGAAGCACTGAACATGATTCTCGACGCCGCCTCGGCCGCCGGCTACGAGCCGGGCCGCGATCTGGTGCTGGCGCTGGACTGCGCCGCCTCCGAGTTCTACAAGGACGGCAAGTACCACCTCGAAGGCGCGGGCCTGACGATGGAATCGGCCCAGCTGGTCGATTACCTCGCCACGCTGGCCGACAAGTTCCCCATCGTCAGCATCGAGGACGGCATGGCGGAGAACGACTGGGACGGCTGGAAGCTGCTGACCGAACGTCTGGGCAGCCGCGTGCAGATCGTCGGCGACGACCTGTTCGTCACCAACACCAAGATCCTGAAGGAAGGCATTGCCCGCGGCATCGCCAACTCCATCCTGATCAAGATCAACCAGATCGGCACGCTGACCGAAACCTTCGCCGCCGTCGAGATGGCCAAGCGCGCGAGCTACACCGCCGTCATTTCGCACCGCTCGGGCGAAACCGAGGACAGCACCATCGCCGACATCGCGGTCGGCCTGAACGCGATGCAGATCAAGACCGGTTCGCTGAGCCGTTCGGACCGCATCGCCAAGTACAACCAGCTGCTGCGCATCGAAGAAGATCTCGGCGATACCGCGTGGTACCCGGGCGCTTCGGCGTTCTACAACCTGCGCAAGTAAGCGGGCAGGTCGGCGATCATGGTCCGCCACTGGCCGTCCTTGTTGCTGGTGGCGCTGATCGCCGCGCTGCAGTACCCGCTCTGGCTCGGCAAGGGCGGGTGGCTGCAGGCATGGGAAGCCGAGCGTGCGCTGGAAGCGCAGCGCGCGCTCAACACCCGGCTCGAAGCGCGCAACGTCGCGCTGGAGGCGGATGTGAAAGACCTCAAGACCGGCTTTGACGCGGTCGAGGAGCGCGCACGCATCGAACTGGGCCTGGTCAAGCCGGGCGAGGTGTTCGTGCAGGTGCCGCGCAGCAAGCCCTGACCCCCGTCAGGCGGATTTCGTCGTTTTTCCGGATGTTCAGACGTCGCGACGCAGCGTGCGCAGCCCGCTGATGCGCGCGGCGAACCAGCCGCTGTCCAGCGCATCGGTGCGCACATACTTTCCGCGCGTGCTCGGTGCGTGGATGAAGCGCCCCTCGCCGGCGTAGATGCCCATGTGTGAATGCGGCTTGCCGCTGGTGTTGAAGAACACCAGATCGCCCGGCTGCAGCGACGCACGATCGACCGGGCGCGCCAGGCGGGCGATCTGCGCCGCGTTGTGCGGCAGGCGGATGCCGGCTACCTGCTCGAATATCCAGCTCACCATGCCACTGCAGTCCAGCCCGCTGTCCGGGTTGCGACCGCCGAAGCGGTACTGGTTGCCGATCAGCCCGAGCGCGTAGATCACCGCGTCCTGCGCGTGGGTGTCGTCGGCCAGCTGCAGGGCCGCCGTCGGCGCAGGCGCAGGTGTCTGTACGGCAGGCGGTTGCGGCGTGGGCGGCGCATCGGGCAGCGGCGCCGGCAGCGTGCCGCAGCCCGCCAGCAGCAGCGCTGCGGTGAGCGTGAGCGCCTGCTTACTTGCGGTCAATCTCGATCTGTCCGCTGATGTTCACGCTGACGCGCGATTCACCGGCCTCGACCGGCATGTCGGCCATTGCCGCCTCGGCCATCGCCACCTTGCTGCGCATCAGCGGTCGCGGCGGCGGCATGCCGGAGGTGTTGCTCACGTTCATGTGCAGGATGCGCCAGTTGCCGCCGAGCGACGCGGCGACGATCTTCGCGCGTGCGTTGAAGGCGGCGATGGCGTCGCCGATGGCGGCGTTCTCTGCTTCGCGCGCGGTGTCCTCGCTCGGCTCCAGCGTCAGCTGGCCGACCGCAAGCTGCGACTGCAGCTTGCCCAGCAGTTCGGACAGCGCCGCCTGATCTTTCGACTCCAGCAGCAGTTCCGAGCGCATGCGCCAGCTTTCGATGGTGCGGCCGTTCTTGCTGTAGACCGGATAGGTCGAGGTGTTGCCGCTGCGTACCTTCACGCTGGTGTAGGGCTTGGTCGTGGCGAGGGCGGCCTGCATCGCCGCATTCACCTTCTTCGCCAGCGGTCCGGGCGTGGCGTCGCCCAGTTCGATGTAGGCCTGAGCGCGTGCAAGGTCGTTCTGGGCGAGACGGGACGCTTCGGCGTTCAGGTCGACCACGATGCCTTCGCGCCGCGCGGCAGACGGTTCGGCCGCATTCGCGCCGGACACGCAGGCTGCAAGCAGCAGCCAGAGGGGGAATTTCATTTGTGCTCCCGCAATCGTCATGACGACGGGAGTATAGCGGCCGGGGATTTCAGCGGCGACGGTGGATGTCCCGCTCTTCGTCGGCCTTGATGCGCACCGGCACGCGGGCGTGCTCTTCGCCCATCGCCGACAGCAGTGCGACGCCGAGCAGCGCAAGATAGGTCAGCACCGCCATCACGGTGGTTTCGCCGCTGGCGGCCAGCATGACGGCCGGCAGCACGTGGGCGCCGGTGAAGAAGAAGTGGGTGCGCTGGGTCATTGCAGTCTCCCGATGTCGGTGGTTCACCGGGATAACGACCGCCCGCGCGCCGTGCTGAAGGGTACGTCAGTCTCTGGGGACGGCCTGCAGACTGTCTCGGTACAGGCGCGACTTGTCGACATAGCCGGCGGCGCTGCGCATCAGCCCCTCGACCTCTTCGTCGGTAAGCTGGCGCACCACGCGGCCGGGCGAGCCGAGCACCAGGGAGCGGTCGGGAATGACGCGACCCTCCGGAATCAGCGCATTGGCGCCGATCAGGCAGTTGCGACCGATCACTACGCGGTTCAGGATGACGGCGTGGATGCCGACCAGCGAGCCGTCGCCGACCGTGCAGCCGTGCAGCATCGCGTGGTGGCCGATGGTCACGTCGGTGCCTATGGTCAGCGGCACGCCGTCGTCGATGTGCAGCACCGCGCCATCCTGTACATTCGAGCGCTCGCCGATCGAGATGTGGTCGTTATCGGCGCGGATGACCGCACCGAACCACACGCTGGTGTCCGCCTTCAGTTCGGCATCGCCGATGATGCTCGCGCTGGGCGCGATCCAGGTGCTGGAATGGACGACGGGCGTCTTGCCGTCGAGGGCGTACAGACTCATGCGGACTCCCGGCTGACACGACCTGCGGTCGGGCGAGTTATTGTGCAACGCAACCAGGGTCGCGATTGTACGCGCATGCCTCGGGACCAGCGCAAGCGGCGGCGCGTGGAGGCGCCTGTGCTGACAGTGGAAAGGATGACGATGAATGAAGCGCTGGCCCGCTCGCTGGCCGATTTCGAAGCAGGGCGCATCGACATGGATGCGCTGATCGCCACCTGGCGTCGCCATGGTGTGGACGATGCGACGCTGCAGGCCAAATGGCGCGAGGTACTCGACGGCCTGCTGATGCGGCTCGAATCGGCGCGGCTGTTTTCCGGCGAAAGCTGTTCGTTCAGCCAGGGCGAACTGCTGGCGACGATGCGCGAATGGCTGAATCGGGTGCAGGCGCAGATCCAGGCGCAGCAGTAGCCCGCAGCCCTGCGGTAAACGAAAAAAGGGCGCCCGCAGGCGCCCCTGAAAATGCCGAGCAGGCGGGTCAGAGCTTGCTCTTCACAACCTCGACGACACGGTCAGCCTCGGCCACCCACTTGGCCAGCAGGGCGTCGGTTTCGGCACGGCGCGAAGCGGCGAAATCGGCGTCCTTGATGCTGGGCACGTTGATGTCGACGTTCAGTGCGGCCGAACGCAGCGCGGCGACGGCGGCCAGAGCGGCCACACCGGCGTCCGATACGACGTTCTTGTTGCCCTTCTCGGCGGCGACCAGCGACAGCGCGATCACGTCGGCGCAGGCGCGGGCGCAGGCCAGCGGCGCGTCGGTGGCCTTCTTCAGACCGTCCTGGATCGCGGCCGAACGGGCGGCCTTCTGCTCGTCGGTGTCCTTCGGCAGACCGTAGGCGGCCATCAGGCCGTCGAAGGCTTCAACGTCGGCGCGGATGAAGTCGGTCAGCTGGGCGCGCAGGGCTTCCGCCTTGGCCAGCAGATCCTTCATTTCGCCTTCGACTTCGACATAAGCCTTCTTGCCGATGGTCAGGTTGCACACCATGCTGACCAGCGCCGCGCCCATGCCGCCCATGATGGCGGCGGCACTGCCGCCGCCCGGGGTCGGCGCGCTGGAGGCGAGCTCGTCGAGGAAGGTGGTGACCGGCTTGTCCTTGATCATCGTCATGGCTCAGCCCACCATGGTTTTCGCCATCGCGTAGATTTCCGACGCGTCGAGCGAAATGTCGTTGCTTTCGAACAGCTTGCCGACGCAGGCGCGCTGCAGCGCGATCTTCAGCGCGCCGAAGCCGATGGCGCCGAACACGATCTTGCCGTGCTTGACCACGCCCTTGTCCATCATGTCGATGCCTTCGATGCCCAGCGGCGGCGTCGCGTTGGCGTCGGCAATCATTTCAAGCGTCGGGTTGTCCTTCCAGTGACGCTCTTCCAGCAGCTGGATGCCGCCGGCGCCGGTGGCGATGACCACGTTCGCGCCTTCGATGGCACGGCCGCGCGCGTCGTTGTCAGCCGCTTCGGCGACCGCGACGTCGAGGTTGAAGTTGGCCTTGAGCTGCTTGGCGGCTTCTTCGGCGGTGGCGATCTTGCGCGACACCAGCGTCACCGTGGCGCCCTCGCTGGCCAGCATCACGGCAGCGCGCGTGCCGACCGGGCCGGTGCCGCCGAGGATGACCGCCTTCTTGCCCTTCAGCGAACCGCTGTGCGCCAGCCAGGCGACGCAGGCGGCTGCCGTGGTGTTCGAGCCGTTGGAGTCGAGCATCACCGACACGCGGAAGTTCGAGAAGAACTTCTTCTTGACCGCCTTGAACAGCGTTTCGCCTTCGGCCATGTTGCTGCCGCCGATGAAGATGGCGGTGTTCTTCTTGTCCTTCGGTGCGCGGGTGAAGATCGCACCGTCGACCATGGCGCCGACGTTGTGCGGATGCACGCCGCCGTAGCCGATCACGTGGTCCGCGCCACCGTCGTGGCACACGACGCTGTCGAACACCGACGGATGTTCATCGGTATCGAATTGGTAAAGCAGCTTTTTCATTGTGATGTCTCGGATGTCTGGAAGAGAGGAATCCGCCGGCCGCACAGCCGACGGACCTTGAGGCGTGTCGCGGCGATCAGGTCACCGTATTGACCGGGCTGCCCTTGACGTAGGCTTCGACGTTGTCGATCAGCTGGTCGGCCAGGAACTGCATCGCGCCGTCCGAGGCCCAGGCCACGTGCGGGGTCAGGATGAAGTTGGGCAGACGCAGGTCGAGCAGCGGGTTGCCTTCCTTCGGCGGTTCCTTGGTCAGCACGTCGAAACCGGCGCCGCCGATGATGCCTTCCTTCAGCGCGGTGACGAGGTCTTCCTCGTGCACCAGCCCGCCGCGGGCGGTGTTGATCAGGATGGCGCTGCGCTTCATCTTCTTGAACTGCTCCATGCTGAACATGTTGCGGCTTTCCGGCGTCAGCGGGCAGTGCAGAGAGATGATGTCGGACTGGGCCAGCACTTCTTCCACCGGCGTGAATTCCACGCCCGGCGCCTTCGGGCCCGGATGGTCGGCGAACAGCACCTTCATGCCGAAGCCGCGGGCGATCTTGGCCGTGCCCTGACCGAGCACGCCTTCACCGAAAATGCCGATGGTGCTGTCGAAGAGGTCGTAGATCGGGTGGTCGAAGAAGCAGAACTGGTCCACCTCCTGCCAGCGGCCGCGCTCGACGTCCTGGCGGTAGGCGATGATGCTGCGGCGCAGGGCCAGGATCAGCGCGAACGCGTGTTCCGGAACGGTGTGCACCGCGTAGTTGCGGATGTTGGACACGACGATGCCGCGTTCGCGGCAGGCCGGCACGTCGATCACGTCGTAGCCGGTGGCGGCCACGCCGATCATCTTCAGGTTCGGCAGCTGGGCCAGCACGTCGCCGCGCAGCGGCACCTTGTTGGTGATGGCGACGGTGGCGTCCTTCAGGCGTTCGACGATCTGGTCCGGGGCGGTGGTGTCGTACTCAGCCCAGGTATGGTCGAAGGACGGACGACGGACATTGGCCTTCAGCGTGGAGCGGTCGAGAAACACAACGTGGTGCGACATGTCTCTTCCTTCTGTTCTATGGATGTAAAAGGCCGGGCGAACCCGGCCGAGCAGCAGACACGCAGGCCCGCCGGAGCGGGCCGCCGCAATATTACTTCGCCTGCGGAGCGTTCGTGCGCCAGTAGGTCGAGGCGGCCGCCACGCCCGAACCCGGGGTGACGTTGATGCCGTTGTCCAGCATCGACATTTCGGCACCGGCGATCGCGCTCATCAGCGACAGCGCGTTCAGGTCGCCGAGGTGACCGATGCGGAACACCTTGCCGGCAACCTTCGACAGGCCGGCGCCGAGCGACAGGTTGTACTTGTTGTAGGCGTTGCTGATTACCTTGGCGGCGTCGAAACCTTCCGGCACCAGGATGGCGCTGACGGTGTTCGAGTACCACTCCGGTGCCTTGGCGCACAGGTTCAGCTTCCAGCCTTCCTGGACGGCGGCGCGGACGCCGTTGGCCAGGTATTCGTGGCGGGCGAAGATGTTCTCCAGGCCTTCTTCGAAGATGGTGTTCAGCGCTTCACGCATGCCGTACAGCATCGGGATCGACGGCGTGTAGGGGAAGTAGCCGGTGGCGTTGTTGCGCATCATGTCGCCGATGTCGAAGTAGCAGCGACGCGAGGTCGCGGTGTCCATCGCCTTCAGCGCCTTCGGGCTCATGCCCAGGATGCCCATGCCGGCCGGCAGCATGAAGCCCTTCTGCGAACCGGACACCGTGCAGTCGACGCCCCACTCGTCCATGCGGAAGTCGATCGACACCAGCGACGACACGGTGTCGACCATCAGCAGCGCCGGGTGGTTGGCGTTGTTCATCGCCTTGCGAACCTTGGCGATGTCGCTCGACACGCCGGTGGCGGTCTCGTTCTGGCAGGCCAGCACGGCCTTGATCTTGTGTTCCTTGTCGGCGCGCAGGATTTCTTCGTACTGGTCATAGGGCACGCCGGTGCCCCACTCGACGTCGAGCACCTGGACTTCGAAGCCCAGACGCTGCGCCATGTCGGCCCACAGGTGGCTGAACTGGCCGAAGCGCGAGCACAGCACCTTGTCGCCCGGCGACAGCGTGTTGGTCAGCGCGGCTTCCCACATGCCGGTACCGGATGCCGGGAAGGTGAAGATGGTGCCTTCGGTGGTCTTGAACACCTTCTTCAGGTCGGCCAGGACCGACAGCGCCAGTTCCGGGAACTTGGGCGAGCGGTGGTCTTCCTGCGGCACGACCATGGCGCGCAGGATGCGCTCCGGCGTGTTGGTGGGACCAGGCACGTAAAGATGGTTACGACCGGCGATTCGAGACATGGCGAAACTCCTGTAATTGCTTTGAAAGATGTCGGGGTGGCTGACCGCTTGTTTTATTTGTTGCGGCCGTAGACCGGGAACGCGTCGCACAGCTTGGTGACGTCGGCGACCACGCGTGCGATCACGGCGTCGTCGTTCGGTGCGTCCAGCACGTCCACGATCAGGTTTGCAACTTGCTTCGCCTCGGCTTCCATAAAGCCGCGGGTCGTCATGGCAGGGCTGCCGATTCGAATGCCACTGGTCACGAACGGCTTTTGCGGGTCGTTCGGGATGGCGTTCTTATTGACCGTGATGTGTGCACGGCCCAGCGCTGCTTCTGCGTCCTTGCCAGTGATGTTTTTGGCACGCAGATCGACGAGGAACAGGTGGGACTGAGTACGGCCCGAAACGATGCGCACGCCACGCTCGACGAGCGTTTCGGCCATCACCTGGGCGTTCTTCAGCACCTGTTGCTGGTAAGTCTTGAATTCCGGGGTCGCGGCTTCTTTGAAGGCGACGGCCTTGGCGGCGATGACGTGCATCAGCGGACCGCCCTGGATACCCGGGAAAATCATCGAGTTCAGCGGCTTCTCGAACTCGGCCTTGGCCATGATCACGCCACCGCGCGGGCCGCGCAGCGTCTTGTGCGTGGTCGAGGTGACGAAGTCGGCGATGCCGATCGGGCTCGGGTACAGGCCGGCAGCAATCAGGCCGGAGTAGTGGGCCATATCGACCAGCAGGTAGGCGCCGACCGAATCAGCGATCTCGCGGAAGCGCTTGAAATCGATGTGCAGGGCGTAGGCGGACGCACCGGCCACGATCATCTTCGGCTTGTGTTCCTTGGCCAGCGCTTCGACCTGTGCGTAGTCGATTGCTTCGGTTTCCGGATCCAGGCCGTAGGCCACGCCCTTGTAGATCTTGCCGGAGAAGTTCACCGACGAACCGTGGGTCAGGTGACCGCCGTGCGCCAGCGACATGCCCAGGATGGTGTCGCCCGGCTGCAGCATCGCCATGTAGACACCGGCGTTGGCCTGCGAACCCGAATGCGGCTGCACGTTGGCGTATTCGGCGCCGAACAGTGCCTTCAGGCGATCGATCGCCAGCTGTTCCGCGACGTCGACATGCTCACAGCCACCGTAGTAACGCTTGCCCGGATAACCTTCGGCGTACTTGTTCGTCAGTACGGAGCCTTGGGCTTCCATGACCGCCGGGCTGGCGTAGTTTTCCGACGCGATCAGCTCGATGTGGTGTTCCTGACGGGCGTACTCCGCTTCCATGGCGGCCCACAGTTCGGGGTCGGAATGGGCGATGGTCTGTTTCGGGTCAAACATTCGGATTACCTTTCTGATGTGAGCTTTCGGCCCGCGTCCTCTGCAGGCCTTATGAAGTAATACAAGGCAAGCAGACTATATCTGATGGATCAAGGGCCTCGTATCGGACTTTCTTATTGCCGTGATAAGTATAAGTGAAGCTTAATTGAAAAGACCTCATCCATAATTCTTTACAACGAATCCGGTGTTCGACCCTGTGCGGGCACCTCGCGGTTCAGCGATGAACCACCACTCTCTTCCACACGACAGAAGGTGAAGCATGGACATTCACGAGTACCAAGCGAAAGAGCTTTTGGCGGGCTTCGGCGTGCCGGTGCCGCGCGGCAGCGTGGCCTACAGCCCCGACCAGGCCGTGTACACGGCGACCGAACTGGGCGGCTGGCACTGGGCGGTGAAGGCCCAGGTGCACTCCGGAGCCCGCGGCAAGGCCGGCGGCATCAAGCTGTGCAAGACCTACCATGAGGTCGATGCCGCCGCCCGCGAACTGCTGGGCAAGCGCCTGGTGACCATTCAGACCGGCCCCGAGGGCAAGCCCGTTCAGCGCGTCTACGTGGAAGTGGCCGAGCCGTTCGAGCGCGAACTGTATCTGGGCATCGTGCTGGACCGCAAAGCCGAGCGCGTTCGCGTCATCGCCTCTGCCGAAGGTGGGATGGAAATTGAAGAATTGGCACACAGTGCTCCGGAAAAGATCATGCAGGTCGTGGTCGAGCCGGCCGTCGGCCTGCAGGCCTTCCAGGCCCGCCAGATCGCTTTCGGTCTCGGCCTGTCGATCAAGCAGGTGTCACGTGCAGTGACCGCGATCATGGGTGCTTACCGCGCCTTCCGCGATCTCGACGCCACCATGGTCGAAATCAACCCGCTGGTCGTCACCAAGGACGACCGCGTGCTGGCGCTGGACGCCAAGATGTCCTTCGACGACAACGCGATGTTCCGCCAGCGTGCCGTGGCCGACATGCGCGATCCGTCGCAGGAGGATCCGCGCGAAGTGCAGGCCGCCGAGCACAACCTGAACTACGTCGGCCTCGATGGTGACATCGGCTGCATCATCAACGGTGCCGGTCTGGCCATGGCCACGATGGACACCATCAAGTACGCCGGCGGCGCACCGGCCAACTTCCTCGACGTCGGCGGTGGCGCCTCGCCCGAGCGTGTGGCCAATTCCTTCCGCCTGGTGCTGTCGGACAAGAACGTGAAGGCCATCCTGGTCAACATCTTCGCCGGTATCAACCGCTGCGACTGGGTGGCTCAGGGCGTGGTGCAGGCCTGCAACGACATCGATATCACGGTGCCGCTGATCGTCCGCCTGGCCGGTACGAACGAGGAAGAGGGCCGTCGCATCATCCGCGAGAGCGGTCTGCCCATCATCAGCGCCGATTCGCTGACCGAAGCGGCCCAGAAGGCGGTCGATGCCGCCCGCGCCCACGCCGCCAGCTGAGTGAAGAGACCCCCACGCTCACTCCGTTCGCTGCCCCCCGAGGGGGCTGCGCTCGCCCTTGGGGCGGCCCGGCGGGCGGCGCGCGGCGAATAACCGATGCACAAGAGGATTTAGTTATGAGCATTCTGATCAACGAAAAGACCAAGATCATCGTCCAGGGCTTCACCGGCGACAAAGGTACCTTCCACGCCAAGGAGATGATCGAGTACGGCACCAACGTCGTCGGCGGCGTGACCCCGGGCAAGGGCGGCTCCACCCACCTCGGCAAGCCGGTGTTCAACACGGTTGCCGATGCGGTCGCCGCGACCGGTGCCGAAGCATCGATCACCTTCGTCGCGCCGGCCTTCTGCGCCGACGCCATCATGGAAGCGGCCGACGCCGGCATCCAGCTGGTGTGCTCGATCACCGACGGCATCCCGGCGCAGGACATGATGCGCGTGAAGCGCTACTTCATGCGCTACCCGAAGGAGCGCCGCACGCTGATGGTCGGCCCGAACTGCGCCGGCATCATCAGCCCGGGCAAGGCCATGCTGGGCATCATGCCGGGCCACATCTACAAGCAGGGCAACATCGGCATCGTGTCCCGCTCGGGCACGCTGGGCTACGAAGCGGCGGCGCAGATGAAGCAGCTGGGCATCGGCGTGTCGACCTCGGTCGGCATCGGCGGCGACCCGATCAACGGCTCGTCCTTCCTTGACCACCTGATGAAGTTCCAGGAAGACCCGGACACCCACGCCGTGGTGATGATCGGTGAGATCGGCGGCCCGCAGGAAGCCGAAGCGTCCGCCTGGGTGAAGGAAAACATGAAGAAGCCGGTGATCGGCTACGTCGCCGGCCTGACCGCACCGAAGGGCCGCCGGATGGGCCACGCGGGCGCCATCATCTCGGCCGCCGGCGACTCGGCTGCCGAGAAGTCGGAAATCATGCGTTCCTTCGGCCTGACCGTCGCGCCGAGCGCCGGCGAGCTGGGCAGCACCGTGGCTTCCGTCCTGGCCAAGCTGTAAGAGCAGAGCAGCACGGGGCGCGCGGAGCGCGCCCTGCTTTCCGTCCGTCCCGGTGGGGCGGACGCCCGCCACCAGCCTGCGAGACTCCCACCGTGGTGAGTGATCCCATTTCCGTTCCCGCGTCTGCCGACGCCTCCGGGGCGGCTTTCTCGGAAAAGGCGATCGACCTGCTGTTTTCGCTGCTGCGCGAAGTGGTCGAACGCCACCATCCCGAACTGCTGCCGGTGCTTGCCGGCGAGTCGGGCAACAGTCTTTCCCCGCAGATGCTGGGCCGTGCCATCCAGGCCCAGGGCATCCTGTTCCAGCTGCTGTCGATCGCCGAGCAGAACGGCGCCATGCGCAAGCGGCGCGAGATCGAGCGCCACCAGGGCCGCGAAAGCCTGCCCGGCACCTTCGCCAGCGTGCTGGCGTCGGCGAAAAAGGCCGGCCTGTCGCCGGAGCGCGTGCGCGAGGCCTTCGCCGGCCTCAAGGTGCGCCCGGTGCTGACCGCGCACCCGACCGAAGCCAAGCGCGTGACCGTGCTCGAACGGCATCGCCGCATCTACCGCATGCTGATCGAGCTCGAATCGCCGCGCTGGACGCCGCGCGAACGCCACGATCTCGAAGACGCGCTGCGCAACGAGATCGAACTGCTGTGGCTGACCGGCGAACTGCGGCTGGAAAAGCCGAACGTGTCGCAGGAAATCGCCTGGGGCCTGCACTTCTTCAACGAAACGCTGTTCGAGGTCGGCCCCGACGTGCTGGCGCGCGCCGACGAGGCGATGGCGCAGCACTTCGGCGAAGCGGATCTGCCGGGCTTCCTCGAATTCGGTTCCTGGATAGGCGGCGACCGGGACGGCAATCCATTCGTCACCAATGCGATCACGCGCGGTGCGCTGGTCGAATGCCGGCTGGCCAGCCTGCGCCGCCACCGCCAGTCGGTGCTCGAACTGCTGCGTGGCCTGTCGGTAACCGAAGCGTCGCTCACGCTGTCCGGTGACTTCCGCGACGCGCTGATGCTGGCGCTGGAAGAGAGCGGCGAGGGCAACGCGATCGCCGCGCGCAATCCGGGCGAACCGTTCCGCCAGTTCCTGGTGTGCGTGCTGGGCAAGCTGGACGACACCATTACCTGCACCCAGGCGGAAGAGGGCGCGGCCTGTCGTCGCGGCTACGAATCGGCCGACCGCCTGATCGCCGACCTGCGCACGCTCGAAGCTGGCCTGCGCGATGCGAAGCTCAGCCGCATCGCCGACACCGAAGTGGTGCCGCTGCGCCGCCAGATCGAAATGTTCCGCTTCAGCACGGTGCGTCTCGACGTGCGCGAGAACTCGACCCGCGTCACGCAGACGCTGGAAGTGCTGTGGCGCGCCAGCCGCGGCGAACCGGAGGACGTGCCGGCACCGGCGCAGGACAGCGCCGAATGGCGCGACTGGCTGCTGGCCGAACTGGCCGCGCCGCGCGCCGGTGTGCGCGACACCAGCGGCCTGCCGGCGGTTGCCGCCGAAACGCTGGGCCTGTTCCGCCTGATCGCGGAGATGCGCCCGCGTGTCGGCCGCGAAGCTTTCGGCAGCTTCATCCTCAGCATGACGCGCAATGTGTCGGACGTGCTCGGCGTCTATCTGCTGGCGAAGGAAGCCGGCCTGTACGCCGACCCGGCCGGAGTCGAGCGCTGTTCGCTGCCCATCATGCCGCTGTTCGAAACCATCGATGACCTGCGCCGCGCGCCGGCCATCATGCGCGAGCTGCTGGCGATGCCGCTGATCAAGCGCTCGGTGCGCGCGCTGGGCGGCGTGCAGGAAGTGATGATCGGCTACTCCGACTCGAACAAGGACGGCGGCTTCCTGTCGTCGAACTGGGAACTGTTCAAGGCGCAGCAGAAGCTGACCGCGGTCGGCGGCGAAGCCGGCGTCAAGATCGCCTTCTTCCACGGTCGCGGCGGTTCGGTCAGCCGCGGCGGCGTGCCGGCCGGGCGCGCGATCGCCGCGCAGCCGGCCGGTTCGATCCAGGGCCTGTTCCGGCTGACCGAGCAGGGCGAGGTGATTTCGAGCAAGTACGCCAACAAGGGTACGGCCGCCTTCAACCTCGAACTGCTGGCTGCCAGCGTGTTCGACCACGCGCTGAAGTCCGGCCGCGCCGACGGTCCGCACGCGGTACCCGAATTCGACGACGCGCTCGAAGCGCTGTCGGGCGCGGCGCACGCGGCCTACCAGAACCTGATTTCGAATCCGGCGCTGGTCGGTTACTTCCAGGAAGCCAGCCCGCTGGAAGAGATTTCGCTGCTCAACATCGGCTCGCGCCCGGCGCGCCGTTTCGGTGCCAAGTCGCTGGCCGAGCTGCGCGCGATTCCGTGGGTGTTCGCCTGGTCGCAGAACCGCCACATCGTCACCGGCTGGTACGGCGTCGGCTCCAGCCTCGCCAATTTCATCGGCGTGCGCGGTGCCAGCGGCGAGGCGCTGCTGGCGCGCATGTTCAACGAGTCGCCGCTGTTCCGTCTCATCGTCGATGAAGTGGAAAAAACGCTGGCCGTGGTCGATCTCGACATCGCCCGCGAATACAGCCAGCTGGTGGCCGACGCCGGTGTGCGCGAGGAGGTGTTCGGCATGATCGCCCGCGAGTACGACATCACGCGCACGCAGATCCTGCGCCTGTCGGGCACCCGTGGCCTGGCCGAGCGCTTCCCCGACTACCGCCAGAAACTCGACCACCGGCTGCCGGTGGTCAACCAGGTGAGCCGCCAGCAGATTTCGCTGCTGCGCGCCTTCCGCATGACCGACGACGCCGCGCGGAAAGAGGAATTCCGCAAGGCCCTGCTGCTGTCGATCAACTGCGTGTCCGCCGGTTTCGGCGCCACCGGTTGATCGTTCGCCCCGACTTCTGAACAGACTTCGCACCATCCACCGGAGGAGACATCCATGAGCTTCACGATCATCGAACAAGCGACGCCCCGCCTGCACCGTTCCGAACTGGCCGTTCCGGGTTCCAACCCGGGCATGTTCGAGAAGGCCGCCAAGTCGGCCGCCGACATCATCTTCCTCGACTGCGAGGACGCGGTCGCGCCGGACGACAAGGAACAGGCGCGCAAGAACATCATCGAAGGCCTGAACGACGTCGACTGGGGCAACAAGACCATGATGGTGCGCATCAATGGTCTGGACACCCACTACATGTACCGCGACGTGGTGGACATCGTCGAAGCCTGCCCGCGCCTGGACATGATCCTGATCCCGAAGGCCGGCACCGCCGCCGACGTGTACGCGGTCGACATGATGGTCACGCAGATCGAAGCGGCCAAGAAGCGCACCAAGCGCATCGGCTTCGAAGTGCTGATCGAGACCGCGCTCGGCATGGCCAACGTCGAGGCGATCGCGCAGTCGTCGAAGCGCCTCGAAGCGATGAGCTTCGGCGTCGCCGACTACGCCGCCTCGACCCGCGCCCGCACCACCGTGATCGGTGGCGTGAACAAGGACAGCGTGGTGCTGACCGACAAGGACGAGCAGGGCAACCGCCAGTCCTTCTGGACCGATCCGTGGCACGCCGCGCAGACCCGCATGATGGTCGCCTGCCGCGCCTATGGCCTGCGTCCGATCGACGGCCCGTTTGGTGACTTCAACGACCCGGACGGCTATATTTCCGCGGCGAACCGCGCCGCCGTGCTCGGCTACGAAGGCAAGTGGGCGATTCATCCGTCGCAGATCGAACTGGCGAACAAGGTCTACACGCCGTCGGAAGCCGAAGTGACCAAGGCACGCCGCATTCTCGAAGCGATGGCGCAGGCGGCGAAGGAAGGCCGCGGTGCCGTGTCGCTCGACGGTCGCCTGATCGACATCGCCAGCATCCGCATGGCCGAAGCGCTGATCGCCAAGGCAGACACGATCGCCGCGGCACGCTGAGCGTGCGGCAGCGCGGCCGGGGAGGGCCCGGCCGCGTGATCAATATAAGAAGCAGATGAAGCAGATGCAGTAACGGCGGGTAGTGAGGCCCGCCGCTTTCCACCCCGATTGACGACTACACGGAAAAAACCAATATGGCATCCGATATCGAAATCGCCCAGCAGGCGAAAATGCAGCGCATCAGCCAGGTGGTGTCCAAGCTGGGCATCCCGGAAGACGCGATCGAGCCCTACGGCCACTACAAGGCCAAGGTGTCGCTCGACTACCTGAACAGCCTGAAGGACCGTCCGGACGGCAAGCTCATCCTGGTCACCGCGATCAGCCCGACGCCGGCAGGCGAAGGCAAGACCACGACCACCGTCGGTCTGGGTGACGCGCTGAACCGCATCGGCAAGAAGACCATGATCTGCCTGCGCGAGCCCTCGCTGGGCCCGGTGTTCGGCGTCAAGGGCGGTGCGGCCGGCGGCGGCTACGCGCAGATCGTGCCGATGGAAGACATCAACCTGCACTTCACCGGCGACTTCCACGCCATCGGTGCCGCGCACAACCTGCTGTCGGCGCTGATCGACAACCACATCAACCACGGCAACGAACTGCGCATCGACCCGCGCCTGATCCAGTGGAAGCGTGTGGTCGACATGAACGACCGCGCACTGCGCAAGATCACCATCGGTCTCGGCGGAACCGCCAACGGCTTCGTGCGGGAGGACGGCTACGACATCGTGGTCGCGTCCGAAGTCATGGCCATCCTGTGCCTGGCCAATTCGCTGATGGACCTGAAGGAACGTCTCGGCCGCATCATCATCGGCTACACGCTGGGCGACAAGAAGCCGGTGTACGCGAGCGACCTGAAGGCGCAGGGCGCCATGGCCACGCTGCTGAAGGACGCGATCAAGCCGAACATCGTGCAGACGCTGGAGAACAACCCGGCCATCATCCACGGCGGCCCCTTCGCCAACATCGCGCACGGCTGCAACTCGGTCACCGCGACCAAGGCCGGCCTGAAGATGGCTGACTATGTCGTGACCGAAGCCGGCTTCGGTGCCGACCTCGGCGCCGAGAAGTTCATCGACATCAAGTGCCGCATGGCCGGGCTGAACCCGTCGGCCGTCGTGTTGGTCGCCACCATCCGCGCGCTGAAGTTCCACGGCGGCGTGAAGAAGGAAGACCTGAACCAGGAAAACCTCGCCGCGCTGGAAAAGGGCATCGTCAACATCGAGCGCCACCTGAAGAACATCACCGAGCACTACGGCCTGCCCTGCGTCGTGTCGGTGAACCACTTCACCTTCGACACCGACGCCGAGATCGCGCTGCTGAAGAGCCGTATCGAAGCGCTCGGCGGCAAGTTCGTGATCGCCCGTCACTGGGCGAGCGGTGGCGCCGGCGCCGAAGAACTGGCGCGCATGGTTGCCGACATCTGCGACAACGCACCGGGCAAGCACAGCTTCGTCTACGACGAGAACGCGACGCTGCAGGACAAGATCACCACCATCGCCACCAAGATCTACGGCGCCGCTGTGGTCACCTTCTCCGATGCCGCCCGCAAGCAGCTCGAAAGCTGGAACGCCGACTACGGCCGCTTCCCGGTCTGCATGGCGAAGACCCAGATGTCCTTCTCCGCCGATCCGAACGCCAAGGGCGCACCGAGCGGCCACACGCTCAACGTGCGCGAAGTGCGCTTGGCCAACGGCGCCGGCTTCGTGGTCGCCATCTGCGGCGACATGATGACCATGCCGGGCCTGCCCAAGGTGCCGGCGTCGGAGAAGATCGACATCGACGAGCATGGGAAGGTGTCGGGACTGTTCTGATCGTCTTTCCGCAGCAGTGACAAAGGCCGCCTTCGGGCGGCCTTTCTTTGTTCGGCTCCGGCGCCCGGACTTTCAGTCGACGCACCTGTGCTGGCGGAACGAACGGCATTTCAGTCGCCAGCATCCTCAAACGATGGTACAGCCTGGCCGCTGACAGACATCTGCGTCAGCTCGATGTCCTGGTCTTCGCCGAACACACGCAATACGCCGTCGTCGCAGAGCACGCTGAACCGGTGTTCCCCGGCGGCAATCGCGAGCCCGGTAACGCCGTCGGGCAGCCTCAGCCTGCGCGGTGCGGACGTCATCGGCAGCAGCGGATTGCCGATGCGGTCGGTCATGCGTCCCCATACGTAGATGTATCCGGACGAATCCAGCGCCATCGAATAGCCTGCAGAGGCGGCGATGTCCGTGACCGTGCCTGTGGCCGACAGCGGTATGTCGACGGGCGTGTCGGAGACGTCAATACCAGCGACGCCCAGCTGTCCGTGACGGTTGTTCCCCCAGCCCACGATCCTGCCGTCCTCGGCAAGCGCGAGGCTGTGCTGGTCGCCCGCGGCCACCCGATGAAACGCGAGTCCGTCGGGATGTTCGAGCTTCCTTGGCCGTACCGCGTCTGCCTCCGCACCACCTGCCTGGCTGTGGCTGTTGCCGCCCCACGCGACAATCTGGCCGCTGGCGAGCACGGCTACGGCGTGTTGCGCGCCGGCGGCGAAGTCGATGACCTCTCCGTCGAGAACTACCTTGACCGGCGTGGTCGACGATCCGCCAGGCGTGTCGCCCAGCTGTCCCCGGTTGTTGTCACCCCAGGCATAGAGGCTGGCGTCATCGGTCAGGACCAGTCCGAACGCGTCGCCTAGAGCGACGTCCAGGGGCGGCGGCATGCCGTCCGTGTTCATGGCGGTGGGCGTCGAACGCCACGGAGGCTCGGAGCTGCGTTCACTGCGCTTCAGGGCGGATATGGCCGCCGCGACTGCTCGGGTGGTCAAACCTCCAAGTCCCGACGACGTCGCATCGTCGCTCGCCGGTCCCGAGCGCAGGGCCCACTCAAGACCCCACATGTACAACTGGCGGTCACTGCCCACTGCAACGCTACGCGCACCCCGGGCGGCGATCGCACGTGCGCCGACCCCGGCTGGCAGGCGGGCGACGCCGGTCTGCGCACTCGCACTGCTAAAGGTGCCGTTGCCAAGCTGTCCGAGGCGGTTGTCGCCCCATCCTTCGATCTGGCCCAACGGTGCCCGGAAAAGGTTGTGGGCGTCACCGTGGGCGACTGGCGCCACGACCGACATTTGCAATATGTTCGATGTCGCGGGCTGATCTGCGACCCCCGCCAGAATCCGGCAGAGGCCCACGCGCAGTGCGGTCACGGTCGTTCCGTCGACGCGACAGGTTTCCGGGCTGAGGCTGACCATGTCTACCGAGGCGCCGGGCACCGTCAGCACCTCCAGTTGCGCGCTGTCGTGAACCGTGAGTTGGCGCGGTGGTGTAACGAATACGACCGGTGCGACCGGATCACCGTTGCCGGTATCCGCCTCGTCGGGTTGCCAGGACAGCGTTATGTTTCCTGCTGCGGAATCGGGCCCGGACAGCGCGATCAGATAGTCTGAACCGTCCGTGATGTCGGCCACCAGACGCAGTTCGCTGCCGGTCGCCTTGGCCAGTCCGCTGCGCACCAGTGTTCCGCCGTCGCGCTCCGAGTACAGCGCTATTGAGCGCGAGGCGGAGGTGCCTTGAACGATGAAGCGCATCGACGTTGATGCGGTGGCATGGTAGCGCCACCAGATGCTTCCGTTAGTCTCGGTCATGCCGTGATCGGGCTCGCCCTCTTCGCGGGCCGCGTCGCGTGTGCTGCCGGATGAAAGTCCGGTCACGCCGGAAACGGCCTCGGCATCACGGCGCAGGTCGTTGGGCGGCGGATCGGGGATCCGTGCAGGGCTGCGGCGCAATACCCGGTCGCCCAGACCGAGCTGACCTTCCTCGTTCTCACCCCAGCCATACAGTTGCCCGTCCGACAGTTCGACCAGAAGGTGCTGATAGCCCCCGGTTGGAAGCGCGACGACACGCAGCCCTTCCGGCAGCGCGATCGCGCGGAATCCGGGCGGCGTGGCCCGCAGTTCCTCAATCGTCATTGATGACGACCCGACCGGGCCGCTCACGAGCAGGCGACCATCTGCAGTCTGCAGCGCCGAGAAACCGCTGTGGGCGCTGACGGCCACCACCGCAGTGCCGTCTGGCAGGGCAAGTCGTTGCGGCTCCGCAGCGACGACCCACGACGACGTTCCCAACGCGCCGAAGCTGCTTGCTCCCCAGCCGTAGACCTCACCCGTGTCGGTCAGCGCCAGCGCATGGTCGCTGCCGATCGACATGGAGGTGATCCTCACTCCTGCCGGGAAGTTCACCTTGCGCGCGCGCGGTTTCACCGCATTGGGCCACTCGTGGTTCAGACTGCCCCATTCGTAAAGACGACCGGCGGCATCCAGCGCAAGCGCATAGCTGCCGCCGGCGGATATCGCCACCGGGGCCACGTCTGCAGGCAGGTCGACTCTGGTCCACCAAGGGGAAAGCGGCGGTGCGCTGAGACTCCCCAGTTGACCATAAACGTTGTCACCCCAAGCGTATATGTTCAGGTCATCGGCAAGCGCCATGCTGAAGTTCGAGCCAGCCGTGATCTGGAGGATGCGGGCGTCGCCGGGAAGCGCCGGCGATGCCTGGGTCAGTTCCATGCCGGGCGCACCGAGCTCTCCCGAAAAATTGCTTCCCCAGGCACGTATCCGTCCGCTCGTGTCCAGCACTAGCATGTGCAGCTGACCTGCCGCGACGCCGGCCACCGGGGTATCCACGGCACGTGCGGGCGCCGCACGTAGCCGCGACACGAAGGTGTCGTCTGCAAGAATGCCTCCCTCCCCAAAGCCCCAGCTCGTCAGATGACCATCGCGCACGGCACGGAAGCTCGCCAGCCAGCCGCCCGCGAAAGGACGCCCGATTGTCAGCAGCAGGCGTGTCCGCCACGGCGCGAAGTCCGGGTTGCCCGCCTGCGTCACCGTCAGCCGGCAGTATCCGGGGCGCAACGCGCTCAGTTCACCGTCCGCCCACCTGCAGATCGAGGGTGTTTCGCTATAGACCTCCGGGGCAAGGCCAGAACTCAAGTGCAGCGGCAGCGCATGCACCACGTCAGCACCTGCGTCGAGCAGCACGATCGGCACCGTGGCGCCGGTCAGAAGGCGTTGCGGCTGTCTGGGGTCGAGCTGCCAGTTCAAGCGGATGTCTCCGCTGCTGCCCTCCGGATCGGGCCACCAGACCGAAGTCGGGGTAAGGGAGTGCCCGTCGACGCTGATCTGGTACTCGGTACCCGCCTCGACCTCGAAAGTGAGCCGACTTGTGCGCAGGTCGCCGTCGTCATTGTTCGAAGCCAGTCTCGTAAGCGTTCCGAGTTCTTCGCCGCGGAATATCGTCAGCAGCGTATCGAACCCGCTGCCCACAAGGTCGAACTCCGCAATACCGCTGCGCGGCGCGGTCCAGCGCCACCATACCGTGCGCCCCAGGTGGGCATTGTTGCGGACGTCTTCCCCGTTCTCGGATGTCGCGCCAGCGTTGAAGCCGACTGCGGTGCCGCTTTCCCCCGCCAGTTCGTAGCGTTCATCGAAGCGATCGTTGTACGCGGCGACACGGGCCCGCTGGCGGCTCGAGTCGCGCAGGCTGCCGTCGGCCAGGGTGAGCAGGTATCCGGGCACGTCCATGTCCACCGACACGACGCCACGGTGTACGCGCGCTTCGCCGAGCGGAGTGTCGAGGAACTGTTCGAAGCAGTACATCGAGGCCTCGTCGTCGAGGAGGCAGGCGTCACGTTCCCGACCGACATCCAGTTCTACGATGGGTCGGGCGATCGATGCCGGCAGGATGACGGGCAGTCCTTTGGGAAGCACCTCGGCGTGCGCGCCTGCCGGCCACCGGAAGATGCGGCCGTCGGCGGCCAGTGCCAGGTCGAACCAATATCCGGCCGCTACCTGCACGATCGAGGCGTCCCCCGGAAGCTGAACCTGGACAGGCGCATATGCGGGGTCATGATGGGCGGAAGCACTCACGCGGAACACCGTTCCATTGCCATCCAGAAGCAGGACGTGATGTCCGTTCGAGTCGATGTCCACAACCGGGGCATCCGTCGGCAGTGTGTAGTGCTGCGGCGAGGCATAGACGGGCCAGCTGTCGCCGACCCTGTTTATGTCGCTCAATCCCCATGCGTAAAGCCGTCCGCTCTCGCCGATCGCCATGCTGAACTCGGCATCTCCCGAGCCTGGCGGCAGGTCGCGCGCCAGCACGCGGATCGCACGGTCGCCGTCGGGAAGCTGAACGCGGACGGGCTCGTCTCGGCTAGTGAGCGTGCCATCGCCGAGCGCCCCTCGTTGATTGTTTCCCCAGGCATGGATGCCGCCCTCATCGTCAATCGCGAGCGTGTGACTCTGCGCGCGCGAGAACTGCAGCAGACGCGCATCGGTGCGGAGGCGGGATGGGAGGGCAAAGTCACTGCGCGTGTCTAGTGCATAGGCCCGGCGTCTTGAATCGAGTCCGGCACCGCATAGCAGACCGTACTGGCAGAGGGCGAAGTCCACGCGCGGCATCACGCGGAGATGGCGACGTACCGATTCGCTCTCCTGACCCTCCCTGTCTGACAGGGTGGCGTCGATGCGGCACAGCCCGCCGCGGTGGATCTGCAGCAATCCGGATTCGTCCACACTGCATACCGCCGGGTCCGGCGTCGTGAGCTGGACGGGCTGCCCGCCCGCGCTGATGGCTGCCACGCGCTGGGCAGGTTCGCCCAAGGTGAGGCGCCACGGCGCCTCCAGGGTGACGGAAGGCCCAGCCGCGACCGTGAAGCGGCAACCGAGCAACAGGGCAAGCGCGAGAAACAAATGGATTCTGGATGTCATGACGGGCCGCCGGAAGCAGCGGGTCTGCAACCCGGGCTGCGGAAACTTGAGCGGTCAGCATGATGGCATGAGGCGATGTCGAAACGATGTTCCATGCACGCCCGTCGAATGGGGAGGGCGACGCGCTTCCCGCGCAGCGGCCGTCTGGCCGGTGTTTCCGAGGCGCCGCAACGGCTGAATGAGAACGTGAATTTTTGTGCCGGCGGCATAGCGGCCGGCGGGGCGGCTGTTGGCCTGGCCACGAAACGCGGCTTCTCCCCGACGTGAGCGGACCACCCGCACGACGGACAGCGGCACCTGACCAGCGTCCGAGAACATCGACGAGCACGGCAAGATGTCGGGGTTGCTGCGAGTACTGCCCTGAAGAAAGCTTACCCCGACAGTATCTCGTCCGCATGAATGATCGCCCGCGCGATTTCCTCGGTTGCCACGCGCTTGCTCATCGCCTGTTCGCGGATGATCTTGTAGGCCTCGGCGTCGCTGACGCCGCGGGTGCGCATCAGGATGGCCTTGGCGTCGTTGATCTGGTTCACGCTGAGCAGCTTCTGCTCCAGCCGCTGCACCCTCTTCTTGTAGCCGCGCATCTCCTGCGTCAGGCCGACGGTGAGCACCAGTGAGGCGAGCACGCCGGTCGAGCGCAGTGGGGCGCTGAGCACGCCGGTGGCACCCAGGCGCAGCATCACTTCGAAGATGGTCGGGTTCTCGTAGCCGACGACGGCGATCACCGCGGGCGGTTGTTCGAAGTTGCTGAAGTTCAGCGGCGCGTGCATCTCGTTGGACTGGATCGCGTAGTACACGACATCGACGTTGTCCGGGATGTCCTGCACCGGCGGCCAGAAGGTCTGCACCTGGCAGCCTATGCGTTTCAGTTGCTGGATCAGCACCTCGCCGTCGGCGTCGCGCGGATGCAGTACGACGATGCGCAGATTGCGCAGCTGGGTCAGGAATTCCGGCGTGATCCGCTTGCTGCGTACGCCTGTGCGCGGCGGACTGCTCACTTCGATTCCTCTTCGCTCGCATTGACGCGCAGCCGCGTGCTCCAGTCGTCGAAGGAATGGCTGACCAGATAGGGGTCGGCGTCGACGCCGCCCGGTGTCTCGGCCAGTATCGTGAACTGCCCCTCGCTGTTCACCCGGCCGATGCGCGGGTAGAGGCGGGCGTGGTGGTTGTGCGGCAGGATGCGGATGCGGCCCTGCGGCGCGTCGAACTCGCGCCCGAGGATGTGCGGCAGCAGGATGTCATGTTCGTCACTGCCCGCTTCGCGGAAGGCGTCGGCGAACACATGCACCTGGTAGTAGGACGACTCCCAGCTCATGTTGGGCTGCACCTCGTTGCCGAACAGCTTGCGGAACAGCGCCACGCAGTCGCGGTTGCGCGGGGTGTCGATCGACTGGAAATAGGTGCCCGCCGTGTAGTGACCTTCGGCCAGCCGGATACCCATTTCGGATACTTCTTCCTCGCTGGTGCACAGGCTGGCGATCGGCATCTTCTTCGGATCGAAACCGGCGTCCGCGTAGGCCTGGTAGAGCATGCGGGTGGTCTTGCCGACCATGGTCGAGAAGATGAAGTCCGGCTGCTTGGCCTTGATGTCTTTCATGATCGGCGTGAAGGCGCTTTCCTTCGCGTCGAGATGCACATAGCGCTCGCCCACTTTGGCGCCACCCTGACGGTGGTGCACGAAGTCGCTCATGATGCGGTTCGACTCGTAGGGAAAGATGTAGTCGCTGCCGATCAGGTACACCCGCGCGCCGAAACGGGTCGACATGTAGTCGGCAAGCAGAGCGCTGTTCTGGTTCGGCGCACCGCCGGTGTAGATGATGTTGTTCGAGAACTCGAAGCCCTCGTACATGGTCGGGCAGAACAGGAGGCGGTTCCATCTTTCGACCACCGGCAGCACCGCCTTGCGCGTGCTCGACATGTAGCAGCCGAAGATGACATTGACCTTGTCATCCTGCACCAGACGGGTCGCGAGCGAGCGGAATTGCTGCGGATTCGACTGCGGATCGTAGTAGACCGGAACCAGCTCCCGGCCGTGGATGCCGCCGGCATCGTTGATCTCGCGGATCGCGAAAAGCGTTCCGGCGAGCATCGTGTTTTCGATGCGCGATGTCACGCCCTCGCGCGAGAACAGAACACCGACCTTGATGGGATCGTTTGTGGACACGGGTTTGCGGCCGGGTGACAAAAAACGTGATCGATACTAACAGAGCTTGACCGCGCGAAAGAGGCTCACTAAGATTCACTCAACGCTTCGCCCCGCCAACACTGCCGGGCGCGAAGACGGGCAAAAAGGCCTGCACGGATCTCCGGATCCGGCAGGCCTTTTTGTTTTGGTTTTTCGCTTTCGAGTTTTTGCGATTTTTCGCGATTTTTCGCATTGGCCAGTGCCGGCCGGTCGCGACAGGAGCTTCCAGATGTTCAACCCTTGAAGGAGAGTGCAGTGATTCCGATCCCCAGGAAAGGCACGCCGGAACGCGACCGGCTGATCCAGGAACACCTCGAGTGCGTGAAGTCCATGGCCGGCGTGGCCGGCTTCTCGGTGCTCAAGTGCGCGACACCCGGTGACACCACCCACATCAGCGGCGGCGTGCACGAAGACCCCTTGCTCAAGCGCGTGCTGCTGCGCATGCGCGGTGCGTCGCCCAAAGGCAAGCTCATCGTCATCTGCACCAAGATCGACGCGGAATGGCGCATCGGGCGTCTGTCCGGCATCCGCGGCGTGCCGCCGGTGTTCGTCGACGACACCGTCTACACCAGCGAGCAGGACATCCAGCACGCCATCTTCCTGATGCGTCTCGACGAGATGGAAGAGACCGACGGCATGCCGGAGCACTACCACGAAGGCTACAAGCGGCGCGACGACAACTGGCCGGTGACCTGATCACCGCCCAGCGCTGACGCGCGGCTGCGGCCGCACCCGTCTTCACCCCATCTACTGCAAAAGCATCCGAGCCCCCGGAGGGCGGCGCTCGGCCTGGAGAAATGACCATGTGTGCAATGCGACTGACCGGATACGCCGACAAGTTCAGTGTCCATCCGGGCGACAAGATCAAGTTCTACGTCAATTGCGACGGACCGAAGAAGTACAGCGCGTCCATCGTGCAGATGATCAACGGCGACACCAATCCGCGTGGTCCGGGCTTCATCGAGAAGGCGGTGAAGGCGGACTGCGAGGGCGTCTACGACGGTATCAAGCAGGTCGTCTACGGCGGCTCGTACGGCTTCGTGGCGGATGCGCCGCAGCTGAAGCCGGACAGCTTCACGCTGCAGTGCTGGATCTGGCCGACTACGCCGAAGACCGACAAGCGCTACTGGAAGCACGGCGCCCAGGGCTTGGTGACGAAATGGTCGGACGGCAAGGGTTACGGCCTGTTCATCAATACCGACGGCTGTGTCGAGCTGCGTATCAATGGCGAGACCTACAGCACCGGCGCGCCGCTGCGCGACCACGCCTGGCACGTCATAGCCGCCAGTTTCGACGCGAAGACCGGCGAGGTGGTGCTGTATCACGAGCCTCAGGTGGTGTATGCGCTGGACCCCGAAATCCCGCCGGTCAAGGCGAGCTTCAAGGGCAAGGTCGAACACACTGACTTGCCGCTGGTGATCGCCGGTTACGTCGACCATGTCGAGCCGGGGCCGCTGGGCCTGTCGTCGCTGCCGCAGGGCGTCATCGTCGGCGGCCACTACAACGGCAAGATAGACAGCCCGCGCCTGTGCAGCCGCGCGCTGTCGCGCTTCGAGATCGAAATGATGAAGGGCGGCGCGCAGCCCGGCCTGACCGAGCGCCGCAACGCCGGCCCGACCGGCGCGCTGTCGGAAGCCATCGTCGCCGCCTGGGACTTTTCCGACGGCATCGACACGCTGGTCGCGAAGGACGCCGGCCCCTACCGCTTCGACGCCACGCTCGTTAACTGCCCGACGCGCGCGCTGACCGGCTACAACTGGGCCGGCCAGACCTTCGACTGGAAGGTGGCGCCGAAGGAATACGGTGCCATCCACTTCCACGACGACGACCTCGACAACGCGCGCTGGGAAGTGAGCTTCGAATGGACCGTGCCGGCCGACATCAAGAGCCGCTTCTACGCCGCCAAGCTCACCACGCCGGAAGGTGACGAGGACTACGTCCCGTTCTGGATCGTGCCGAAGATCGGCCAGGAACAGTCGAAGATCGCGGTCATGGTGCCCACCATCAGCTACATGGCCTACGCGAACGAGCACGTCGCGTGCAACGCGGGCGGCGCCGAACTGTTCGTCTATCGCGTGCCCATCATGCAGCAGCAGAACATGTTCCTCGCCGAACACCGCGAGTACGGCGGCTCGATCTACGACACCCACACCGACGGCAGCGGCATCTGCCTGTCGTCGCGACTGCGTCCCATCCTGAGCATCCGCCCCAAGTACGACCACTTCCTCGCGCAGGCGCCGTGGCAGTACCCGGCCGATCTGCACCTGATCTGCTGGCTGGAACAGATGGGCTACGAGTACGACGTGTTCACCGACGAGGACGTGACCTACGACGGTCTGGCCCGGCTGGAGAACTACAACGTCATCATCACCGGCTCGCACCCCGAGCACAATTCGGGCACCCAGCTCGACGCGCTGCACAACTACACGCAGCGCGGGGGCCGCCTGATGTATATGGGCGCGGATGCCTGGTACTGGGTGCATTCCTTCCATCCGGCCTACGACGGACTGGGCCGCGGCATCGTCACCGAAATGCGCCGCTGCGAATCCGGCATCCGCACCTGGCGCGCCGATCCGGGCGAGTACTACCACCAGGGAACGGGCGAACTGGGCGGCATGTGGCGTTACCGCGGCCGCTACCTGCACTCGGTGGCGGGCACCGGCATGTCGTCCGAGGGCTTCGACATCTCGTCCTACTTCTCGCGCACGCCGGAAAGTCTGGATCCGCGCGTCAGCTGGGCCTTCGACGGCATCAGCTACGAGGAGAACCTCGGCAACTTCGGTCTGGTCGGCGGCGGTGCGGCCGGTCTGGAACTGGACATCGTCGACACCATGCTGGGTTCGCCGCCGCACATCCTCACCGTCGCCACGTCGGCCGGCCGTCACACCGAGGCCTACCTGCTGGTGATGGAGGATTTCGGCTTCAACCAGCAGGGGCTTGACGGCACCGTGCATCCGCGCGTGCGCGCCGACATCACCTTCCACGAAACACCCAATGGCGGGGGCTGCTTTGCCTTCAGCTCCATCGCCTACTGCGGTTCGCTGCCGTGGAACAACTGCGACAACAACATTTCGCGTCTGACCAAGAACGTGCTCGACCGCTTCATGCTGGACGGCCCGCTGCCGGCCGCGCCGAAGGAAGCGTACAAGCACCGCGGTCGCGCGGATTACGAGTCGCCGGCGCTGGCGTCGAAGGGCTGATCTGACGCACGGGCAGGGTTCGCCCGCACTGCGGGCGAACTCCGCGCAGAAGGCATCACATCGAGGATTCGTCAGATGGAATGCATGACCGAACATCCGGTGCATCTGCACCGCCGGCCATTGGGGAGCGGCGCATTCGACGTCGCCGCCTTCCGCGGGCTGGATTTTTCCCGCGCCGAGGACGATGCGATCTGGACGCGCGAGTGGGTATGCGTGGGCAGCGCGCTCGATATGCCGGCCGCCGGCGACCTGCTGCCCTTCACCGTCGGCGACCATGCCATCCATGTTCAGCGCCTGCCGGACGGCGGCCTGGCCGGCCGCTTCAACAAGGCGCAGCACGGTGGCTGTCGCGTGGTGCCGCTGCAGTGCCAGCAGGGCGCGAAGACGCCGTGTTCCTTCACCTCTTGCGGTCACAGCCTGGATCGTCCGGCGATTGCCGCCGGCGAGCTGGGCGAGGGCACGCCCGAGATGTACCAGTATCTCGGCCTGCGGCCTGAGCGTCTGCTGCCGGTGCGCACCGCGAGCTGGGGGCCGTTGCTGTTCGTCAGCCTCGATCCGCACGGGTCGTCGTTCGGGCCGACCGCCCGAGCGCTGACGTCGACGCTACCGGCGTGGGCCGGTGTGCAGGCGGACAGCCATCGCAGCCGCTGGATCGCCTGCGACGCCAACTGGAAGCTGGTCGCCCAGCATCTGCTGGCGGCCTCCGCCACGCTTGTGTCGGGCGACGTCGCGCTGTGCCGTGCCGACGCCGAAGGTCGGGCGGCGCTGCTGTTTCCGAATCTGGTGCTGCTGTCATCCGCCCCAGGCTGCTGTGCCGTCGTGCTGCAGCCGGTATCGCTGACCCGCACGCTGTGCCGCGTCGCCATCTTCGGGGGCGACGACGCGACGCTTTCATGGGAGACGCTGCTGAACGCCCGTCTCGCCGCCGCCGCGGAGGCGCAGTCGGCGATCGAAGGCGGCGGCATCGGCGGGCGCGGCTGCGACCCCGCCACCCGGCTTGATGCCGGCGGACGATGGATCGAGACACAAGTGATGGCGTGCATCGCTGCGCGCTGAAGGCAGATCACGCACACCGGGAGATATCCATATGCATGCACTGATGGAAACAACGCTGCAGCTCGACGATGCGGTGGCCGCTTACCACGACGGCGATCTGGCGACCGCGGCGCAGCTGTTCGAAACCTTGGCGGATGAAGGCTGTGTCGAGGCGCAGGCCTGGGTCGGCGCGCTGCACGCGAATGGCGAAGGCGTGCCGGCCGATCTGGCGACGGCCTTTCGCTGGTATCTGCGTGCCGCGGAAGGCGGCCATGTGCCGGCGCAGACCAATGTCGGCGCCATGCTGATGATGGGCAACGGCACGCCGGCCGATCCGGAACGCGGGCTGCATTGGCTGCGCGCGGCAGCAGAGGCCGGGGACGCGATGGCGCAGAGCAATCTGGCGACGCTTTATTTCAAGGGGCAGGGCACCGCGCAGGACGAGGCGCAGGCGGCGCACTGGTACCGGCAGGCGGCCGGGCAGGGGCACTTTCCCTCGCAGGCGCGGCTGGGCTTCATGTACGCCAACGGCCTGGGCGTGGACAAGGACAGGGCGCAGGCCTTCGCCTGGCTGTCGCTGGCTGCACAGCACGGCGTGGGCAGCGCGCTCAACGCGCTCGAAGGCATGATCGGCCAGATGTCGGCCGAAGAGAAACAGAAGGGGGCCGCGCTGTTCGATCAGTGGCGCAGCCGCACCGCAGCGGTGTCGTCGCCGGCACGGCTGATTCCGGTTCCGGGGTGATGCGATGAGCTATAGCGTGCAGCAGATCAAGTTCGAGTGCCTCACCTACATCAAGGAGTTCGGCGCGCGCATGGACGAGTGGTCCATAGGCATGGCCGACGACCCGGAACACGCGCTGTTCGGCCTGTGCGGCGTCGATCCCGAGCGCGACATCTGGCTGTGGAAGCCGGCGTTGTCGGTGAACGCCGCGCGCACCGTGGTCGACTTCATGACCGGCCGCTACCGGCTGCATCCGGCGCGTGCGTCGAGTGCACCGGGCGCAGGCCGTTGTGTGTTCATGTACCGAAGATCGACGACTGCGGATGAAGACGACACGATCTTGTAGGAGCGGTCTTCTGACCGCGACGGCAGCCCGCATCGAAGGCCGCGGCACGCAGCCCCCGCGTCGCGGCCAAGGCCGCTCCCACAGGGGACGTGCACCGGATCCGTGACCCGAGCTGGAGCCGGGGTTCTGTGGGAGGGGTCTTGACCCCGACGGTAGCCTGAACCGAAGCCTGCAGATTGCAGGCGCCGCTCCCACAGGGGTGCGTGACGCGTTGCTGGAGTCGAAGTCTTGTGAGAGCGAGCTTGCTCGCGATTGCAGCCTCGATCGGAGCGTAAGGTCCGCCAAGGCCGCTCCGACAGGGGAGGGCGCGCGCTGATGCGAAACGTCGGCGCGCGCACGAGAATGCCGATGTATTGATGATCTGAAAGCGCGTGCATCCACGCTCTCGGACCATCGAAAAGAATTTGAGAAAAAAGCCGTTGCCGATGCTTGACGCACCGCAGCAGCCTTCCTATCATCGATTCAACTTTCCGCTCCGCCAGCATTGCCGGCGCGGAACAAGGCAAAAGGGCCTGCCCTGGATCTCCGGATCCGGGCAGGCCTTTTTTTTTCGCCTTCTCGACACGTAAGTCCGCACCGGCAACGACGACGGTGCGATCGCAAGCCACTTTCTTTCATCACTTCCATCGAGGTCCATCATGAAGAATCAAATCAGGCGCGACATCATCAAAGGCCTTGCGCTCGCATCCGTCGCAGGTCCGTGGATGGTGCGCAACGCCATGGCCGACGATACGGTCAAGGTCGGCATCCTGCACTCGCTGACCGGCACCATCGCGCTGGCCGAAGCGTCGGTGGTCGACGCCGAGAAGCTGGCCATCGACGAGATCAACGCCGCCGGTGGCGTGCTTGGCAAGAAGATCGTACCTGTGGTCGAGGACGGCGCCAGCGACTGGCCGACCTTCGCCGAGAAGGCGCGCAAGCTGCTCGATCGCGACAAGGTCGCGGCGGTGTTCGGCTGCTATACCTCGGCGTCGCGCAAGGCGGTGCTGCCGGTGTTCGAACAGATGAAGGGCCTGCTGTACTACCCGACCTACTACGAAGGCCAGGAACAGTCGCCGAACATCCTCTACACCGCACACGAAGCGACCCAGCAGTGCATACAGGCCTGCAACTGGCTGCTGGCCAATCGCGGCAAGACGGTCTATCTGATCGGTTCCGACTACATCTGGCCGCGCGTCACCAACAAGATCGCGCGCCCGACCATAGTCAAGGGCGGCGGCAAGGTGCTGGGCGAGGAATACCTGCCGCTGGGCAGCACCAACTTCGGTTCGACCATCAACAAGATCAAGGCCACCAAGCCCGACATCATTCTGAGCACCGTGGTCGGGGGCTCCAACGTCGCCTTCTACAAGCAGCTCAAGGCGGCCGGCGTGAACTTCAACAAGACCACGGTGATGGCGCTGGCCGTGTCGGAAGAGGAAGTGTCGGGCATCGGCAAGGAGAACGTGCAGGACGTGCTCACCTGCATGAGTTATCTGCAGAGCCTGGACAACCCGGCCAACAAGAAATTCGTCGCCGCCTTCAAGGCCAAGTACGGCGACAAGCGCGTCACCGGCGACACGCTGGCCAGCGCCTATACCGCGGTCTACCTGTGGAAGATGGCCGTCGAGAAGGCCAAGAGCTTCGACGTCGACAAGGTGGTCGCCGCCTCGGCCAACCTCGAGTTCGAAGGACCGGAAGGCAAGGTGAAGTTCCACGCGACCAACCACCACCTGTGGAAACAGGCGCGCATCGGTTCCTTCACCGCCGACGGTCAGGTCAAGCTGATCTACGAATCGCCGCTGATCGAACCCAATCCCTACCCGACGCTGTAAGCCGCACGCCGCCCGCGGGCGGCTGCGCTGCTGGTGGCTGTCCCGCGACATCTGCGGGACAGCCCGGACCCGACCGCAAGGAAGAGACCGAACAATGCTCAGACTGACAGACATCGTCGGCAATGCGTCCGACCCGGACATTGCCGACCGGCTGCATCACATCGAACACGACGGCGGCGTCGAGCGCGTGCGCCTGTCGCGCAACGACCTGGCCCGCCGCCGTCAGCGCCTGGTGACCGACCGCGGCACCGAACTGGCGCTGATGCTGGACCGCGGCGCACAGCTCGAGAACGGCTCCGTGCTGCTGCTCGAACCGGGGCGCGCCGTGCTGGTGATGCTCGACGAGCCGCAGTGGCTGGTGCTGCGCGCCGCGCACGCCGCTGGCGCGCTGGAGATAGGCTACTTCGCCGGCAATATGCACTGGAAGGTGCGCTTCGAAGCCGACTGCCTGTGGATCGCGCTCGAAGGCCCGCGCGAGGGCTATCTGAAGCGCATGACGCATCTGCTGGCGCGCGGCGACGCGACCGTGCTCGATGCGCCGGCGCAGGGCGGAACACGCTATCTCGCCGTTCCCCATGCGCACTGACATGAACGCACCGCACGCGCCTTTTCACATTCCGTCGCCCGACGATGGCGGCGGCGACGCGATCGGCATGCTCGGCATGCTGCAGTTCGCCGACAGCTTCTTTCCCAGCGGTGCCACCTCGTTCTCGTGGGGCCTGGAGTCGCTGAAGCTCGACGGCAAGGTTGGCGGCGCCGAACAGGTGTTCGAGCTGCTGTGCAGCCACATCGAACAGCGCTGGGCTGGATTCGACCGGCCGCTGATGCAGGCGGCGCGCACCGCCTGGTCGCAGCGTGGCGCGGCCGCGCTGGCCGAGGCGACCGAACTGGACCGCCTGTGCGAGGCGATGAACCTCGTGCGCGGCTGGCGCGACGCGAGCCGTCGGCTCGGCTTCACGCAGCTTCGCGTGCACGCCGATCTCGGTCTCGGCATCGCCCAGGTCTATCTCGACCAGGTGCGCGCCGCCGGTCTGCCCGGGCATCTGCCGGTGGTGCAGGGCCTCGTCTGGGGCGCCTACGGACTGTCGGCCTCCGGCTGCGACGCGATGGCGGCCAGCGGCCTGTGCACCACGGTGGTGGGTGCCGCGCTGCGCATGGGTCTGATCGGTCACACCGAAGGTCAGCGCCTGTTGGCGCGCACGCGGCCGCTGATCGCGCGCGTCATCGACACGACGCCGCCCTCGACCGACGAACTGTGGAACGGCGCACCGGCGCTCGACATCGCCGCCATGCGCCACGAGCCGCGCAATGCCCGGCTGTTCGCGAACTGAGTGCTGACTGACATGCAGAAGAGAGGAGGCACCCCATGCTGCTGACACCGACCGAACTCGAAAGACTGACGATATTCAACGCCGCCGAACTGGCGCGCCGGCGCCGCGCGCGCGGCCTGAAGCTCAATTGTCCAGAGGCGATCGCGATCATCGTCGACGACATTCTCGAGGGGGCACGCGACGGCCGCACGGTGGCCGAACTGATCGGCTTCGGCTCGCAAATTCTGAACAGCGACGACGTGCTGCCCGGCGTCGCGGCGCTGATGCCGATGATCCAGGTCGAAGCCAGCTTTCCCGACGGCACCAAGCTGGTGACCGTGCATGACCCGATACGTCCGGGCGCGGGTGCACAGACCGAGACAGCGGGCACACCGCTGCGCACGCCGGGCGAAATCATCCCGGCCGAGGGGAAGATTGAACTGAACGCCGGTCGCCGCCGCGCCACGCTGCGCGCGCTGAACACCGGCGACCGGCCGATACAGGTGGGCAGCCATTTCCACTTCTTCGAGGTGAACCGCGCGCTCGAATTCGACCGCGCCCAGGCCTGGGGCATGCACCTCGACATCGCTGCCGGCACCGCGGTGCGCTTCGAGCCCGGTGAGGACAAGGAAGTGACGCTGGTCGCCTTCGGCGGCAGCGGCGAGGTGTTCGGTCTTAACCGTCTGGCCGAGGGCCCGACCGGCGACGCCACCGGCCTGCCGGACGCGCTGGCGCGCGCACGCCAGGCCGGATTCCGCGGCGCCTGAGCGCTGTCATCGACAACAGGGAGAACACGACATGACATGGCTCACCCGCCGCGACTACGCGGCGATGTACGGTCCGACCAAGGGCGACATGGTGCGCTTGGGCGACACCTCGCTGCTGGCGGAAATCGAGCACGACTTCTCGACGCCCGGCGACGAGTGCCTGCATGGTGGCGGCAAGACGCTGCGCGACGGGCTCGGCATGATGGGCGGCCTCACGTCCGAACAGGGCGCGCTCGACATGCTGATCAGCAACGTCGTCGTGATTGATGCGGTTGCCGGCATCGTCAAGGGCGACATCGGCATCAAAGACGGGCGCATCGTCGCCATCGGCAAGGCCGGCAATCCGCACGTGATGGATGGCGTGCATCCGCAGCTGCTGGTCGGCAACGCCACCACCGTGCGCGACGGCGAAGGGCTGATCGCCACCGCCGGCGGGCTGGACGTGCACGTGCATTTCGATTCGGCGCAGCTGGTGGAGCACGCGCTGGCCTCCGGCATCACGACCATGTTCGGCGGATCGCTCGGGCCGATCACCGTGGGCATCGACTGCGGCGGCGCATGGAATGTCGGTCGCATGCTGCAGGCGTCCGAACAGTGGCCGATGAACTTCGGCTTCCTTGGCCGCGGCAATTCGTCGCGCCCGGAATCGCTGGTCGAACAGATGAAGGCCGGCTGCATCGGCCTGAAGATCCACGAGGACTGGGGCGCCACGCCGGCCACGATAGACACCTGCCTGTCGGTGGCCGACGAGATGGATTTCCAGGTCCAGCTGCACACCGACACGCTGAACGAATCCGGCTTCCTCGAGGACACGCTGGCGGCGACGAGGGGCCGCACCATTCACATGTACCACACCGAAGGTGCGGGCGGCGGCCATGCGCCGGACGTGATCTGCGTGGCCGGGTTGCAGCACTGCCTGCCGTCGTCGACCAACCCGACCAACCCCTACACGGTGAATACCTTCGACGAGCACCTGGACATGATCATGGTGTGCCACCACCTGAATCCGGCGGTGCCCGAGGACGTGGCCTTCGCCGAAAGCCGCATCCGCGCGCAGACCATCGCTGCCGAGGACGTGCTGCACGACATGGGCGCGATCTCGATGCTGGGCTCGGACAGCCAGGGCATGGGGCGCATCAACGAAGTGATCTGCCGCACCTGGCAGCTGGCCAGCAAGATGAAGGACCAGTTCGGTCGCCTGCCGGAGGAAACCACGCGCAGCGCCGACAACGAACGCATCCTGCGCTACATCGCGAAGTACACGATCAACGCGGCGCGATCGTTCGGCGTCGATCACCACGTCGGTTCGCTGGAGCCGGGCAAGCTCGCCGACATCGTGCTGTGGCGGCCCGCCTTCTTCGGTATCAAGCCGGAAATCGTGGTCAAGGGCGGCTTCATTGCCTATGGCGCGATGGGTGACTCGGCCGCGTCGCTGATGACCTGCGAGCCGCTCATCATGCGTCCGCAGTGGGGCGCCTTCGGTCGCGCACCGCAGGGGCTGTCGGCCAATTTCGTGTGTGCCGCGTCGCTCGACAGCGACCTGCATGGCCGGCTCGACATCCGCAAGGCACTGCTGCCCTGCAAGGGCACGCGCACGCTGCAGAAGTCCGACATGGTGCGCAACGCTGCCTGCCCGAACATCACGGTCAATCCGCAGACCTTCGAAGTGAGCGTGGATGGCCGCGTCATCAGCTGCCCGCCGGTCGACCGCGTGCCATTGAACCGTCTTTACATGCTGAGGTGATGCCATGTCCGCACAACTGAATTCCCACGCACGACCGCGCGGCGCCGCCCGCGTCGGCATCGGCGGCCCGGTCGGTTCGGGCAAGACCGCGCTGCTGGAACAGCTCATTCCGCGTTTCATCGCGCGCGGCACCGACATCGCGGTCATCACCAACGATCTGGTCACCGCCGAGGACGCCGAGCGCGTGCGCCGCAGCGGCTTGATCGCGCCGGAGCGCGTGCTGGCGGTGGAAACCGGCGCCTGCCCGCACACCGCAATCCGCGAAGACCCCACGCTCAACCTCGCCGCCGCCGACGAGCTGGACCGCGCCTACCCCGGCCTGGAACTGATCCTGATCGAGAGTGGCGGCGACAACTTGGCGTCCTCCTTCTCGCTCGATCTGGTCGACTACTGGCTGTTCGTGATCGACGTGGCTGGCGGCGACGATATTCCGCGCAAACGCGGCCTGGGCGTACTGCAGTGCGACCTGCTGGTGATCAACAAGGTCGATCTCGCACCACACGTGAATGTGAATCTGCCGCGCATGGTGGCCGAAGCGGAAGAGGTGCGCGCCGGCCGCGCGACGCTGCTCACCAACTGCGCGCGCGGCGACGGTGTCGACGCGGTGGTCGAGCGCATCGCGCAGGAGGTGCTGTTTGATCGCTGAGCCGGCACTTGTCGATGCGCTGCGCTCGGTTGCAGAACAGGTGCCGCCGGTCGAGATTCGGCCCTGCGTCGATCTCGCCTTCGCGCGCGACGCGACCGGCCGCAGCTACCTGGGGCGCCAGTTCGTCGGCTACCCGGTGCACGTCGGTCGTGCGCTGCACGTCGATGGCTCGGCGCCCGATCTGTGCGTCGTATATCTGCAGTCGGTGTCGGGCGGATTGTTCGAGCACGAGCGGCTGGCCGGCCGGATCGACGTGGGGCAGGGTGCGCGCGCCCACGTCGCCACCCCGGCATCGACCATCGTGCACGCGATGCACGGTGGATCGGCGGTGCAGCGCCTGCGGCTCGTCGCACATCCGCGCGCATTGCTGGAGTACATGCCGGCGCCGCTCATCCTGTTTCCGGGCAGCCACATGGTGAGCGATGTCGAGGTGACACTGGCGGACGGCGCGCTGGTCGTGGTTGCCGACAGCTTTCTGCCACACGACCCCACTGGTGGGCAGCGATCGTTTGCCCGGCTCGAATCGGCGATGACGGTGCGCGACGCGAACGGACAGCTGCTGGCACGGGAACGGATGTGCATCGACGGCGGAAACTGGCTGTCGGGCAACGCCGGCGCAAACGCCGGGCTGCGCATGCACGGGTCGCTGTGGCTGCTGGGCGAATCAGCCGATGCCGAATTGCTGCAGACCTTGCGGGCGCTTGCTGAGGTCGAGGGTACGCTGGCCGGTGCCAGTCAGCTGCCGAACGACGCCGGCATCGTGTTCCGCGCACTGGCGGTCGATGCCGTCCGGCTGGAGAGAATCATGCACGCCGCGTGGGCTGCGGCGCGCACGCATCACACCGGCTCAGCGCCGGCGCTGCGACGACGCTAAAGCGTCGCGGCACACCGATCCCGATGGCGGGACGCGGCGGATGGCGGAAGGGGCAAGCCGTCACGTCTCGTCGTCGGGACCCCGTGTCGTGACTGCCGATGGCGTCAGGGCGGACCACGCGATGCGCGAAAGCCCGATCACGAATGCGATCCGTATCTGGCGGCAGTCACGATCCGACTTCTGGCGCGGCGAGGGAAGGTGCCGGTCGGCCCGTTGATCGCCCGGCTATAATCCGTTCTTCCGAATATGTCGCGCAGCACCGCTGCGTCGCTCACCATGTCGCAGGTCCTCGCTCCCGTCCCGGCCGCTGCCGAGCCGCTGTCCAACACCTTCCTGAAATTCCGCAAGCGCCTCGAACGCGCCGTGGGGCAGGCCATCGGCGATTACTCGATGATCGAGGACGGCGATGTGATCATGGTGTGCATGTCCGGCGGCAAGGATTCGTACACGATGCTGGAACTGCTGCGTGGCCTGCAGGAGCGGGCACCGGTGCGCTTCCGGCTGATCGCCTTCAATCTCGACCAGAAGCAGCCGGGTTTTCCGGATCACATCCTGCCGGCCTATTTCGAGTCGATCGGCGTCGAGTACCGCATCGAGACCGAAGACACCTACTCCATCGTCAAGGACAAGATTCCCGAGGGCAAGACCACCTGCGGACTGTGTTCACGCCTGCGTCGCGGCATCATCTACCGTGTGGCGTCCGAACTGGGCGCGACCAAGATCGCGCTGGGCCACCACCGCGACGACCTGCTGGAAACACTGTTCCTGAACATGTTCTTCGGCGGCAAGATCAAGTCCATGCCGCCCAAGCTGGTCAGCGACGATGGCCGCCACATCGTGATCCGCCCGTTGGCTTACTGCACCGAGCGCGACATCGAGCGCTTCGCCCGCGTGATGGACTACCCCATCATTCCCTGCAATCTGTGCGGCTCGCAGGAGAACGCGCAGCGCAAGCAGGTGAAGGCCATGCTGCAGGAGTGGGCGCGGCTGTATCCGGGACGCATCGAATCGATGGCCACGGCGATGCGCAACGTCGTGCCGTCGCACCTGGCCGATCAGAAGCTGTTCGATTTCGCCGGCCTGAAGCCGGGCAGCGTGGTGGAGGAGGGGGATACCGCCTTCGATCCGCCCGAGCTGCCCGTCCGTTCATGGGGCGACGAAGACGCGATGAGCGGCATCCCGGTCCGCCTCGATATAGCTGCGGGAAGTGGCTGTGCTTGAGCGCTGGATGCGCCGGCCGCTGCGTGTCGCACGGGATCCCGACATGAAGATACTGTTCTGCTGCATGGGCAACATCTGTCGTTCGCCGACCGCCGAGGGCGTGGTGCGCGCGCGGCTCGAAGCCGCGGGTCTGCACGAACGCGTCGAGGTCGCATCGGCCGGTACGCACGCCCACCACGTCGGCAGCAAGCCTGATCCGCGTGCGGCCGCGGCGGCGGCTTCGCGCGGCGTCGATCTGAGAGGCATCCGCGCGCGTCGTGTCGATGTGGCCGATTTCATGCAGTTCGACCTGATCTACGCGATGGACCGCGACAACCTGCGCAATCTCGAACGCAACTGCCCGGAGCCGCTGCGTCACAAGCTGGCGCTGTTCCTGCAGCACGCCGAGCGCTTCGACGAGGACGAGGTACCCGATCCCTACTATGGTGGTCCGGCGGGCTTCGAGCGGGTGCTCGATCTGATCGAGGACGCGGCCGACGGCTTGGTCCGCGAACTGCAGCAGCGGCTCAAATGAAAACGGGCGGCCATGGCCGCCCGTTCCGCTTTCGCAGTCGCGACGATTACTTGTCCAGCAGCGCCTTCAGGTTCTTCAGGCCGTCGGTATAGACCGCCTTGATGGTGCCGGTGGCCGCCTCGTCGTCCTTGCCGGCGGCGGGATGCTCGCTCGCGTCGGCGCGGAAGAACACGCCTTTCCACTCCACCGTCGAGCCGCCACCGTCGGCCGGCTTCACGCTGATCGTCGACTTGTACTTGCTCACCGGCAGCGCACCGCCGTCCTGGGCGGTATAGGTCAGGCTGCGGTCGGCATCCGAAATCGCTTCCAGCTTCTCGACCACTTCGCCGCCGCCCTTGATCTTCAGCGTGCGCACCGAACCGACATCACTGCCGGCAGTGGCGGTGCTGCTCTCGACGGCCGGGTGCCAGGACTGCAGCTGCGTGAAGTCCTTCACCTTGGCCCACACGGCGTCCGGGCTGGCCTTCAGCGTGATCGTTTCGTTGGCCTTCAGGCGCGACGGGCCGTGCGCGAACACGGTGGTGCTGGCGACAATGGCGAGCAGGGCTGCAAAAAGACGCATGGGGTGTTCTCCTCGTTTGTTGTGATTGAAAAAAGCGTGCGCAGTGTCGGTGAAAACGGGCGGCTCCGGCACGGGAAAATCACCCGGTGCCGGGCGAGCTTACTGACCGCCACGCAAAAAGGGCCCGGACAATGCCGGGCCCTTTGGGTGGTGTCAGCGCCTCATTCGTTGCGCGTTTCCACCTGCTGCATCGGCTCGTTGGCGATCACCGGCGCCGGGCGACGACGACGGCCCAGTTGCGGCTGCTCGACGATGACGGGTTCGATGCCGGCAGCGCGCTCGGCCGAGGTTTCCACCATGACCAGGCCGCTGTCGGCCAGCGTGCTCTGCAGATCGGCCGCCGGTGCGACTACGGGGGCGGGCGCGGGCGGCTGCGGCGTCGAGCCGAAGCTTTCCATTGCGCGCACCAGGGTCGATTCGCCGGCATCGTTCAACGAGGCCGCGATCTGCGCCGGTTGATCGACGATGGGTGCCGGTGCGGCCACCGGTTCGGCAGCCACTTCGACGACCGGCAGTGCAGCCACTTCAGCCGCAACGGGCTCGGTCACCGGTGTTTCCACTGCGACGGGTTCGATCACAGCCGGCTCGGGGGCTGCCGGTGCAGACACCACCGGTGCCGGCACAACAGGCTCTGCCGGCGCTTCGGCCACAGCGGCGACTTCGGTCGCCGGTGCGGCGTCGGCCAACGGGGCCTGCTCGGCGGGGATCGGTGCCGCTGCGGGGACATCCAGCGGCAAAGCGGCCTGGGCTTCGGCGGCGGCAGCCGGCACCTCATTGGCGGCGGAGTCGGTCACCGTCAGATCGCCCTCGACTGCGGCGACATCGGCAACTGCGCCTTCCACGCCGTCCGGACGGCGTTCGCCACGTTCGCGGCGGCCACCACGGCGGCGGCGGCTGCGCGGTGCTGCGCCTTCGCCACCCTCGGCCGGCGCGACATTCTCGGGCTGAGTGCCGGTTGCAGCGGCCAGCGGCAGATCGGTCTGTGCCTGCTGCTGTTCGCGTGCGTCATTGGCGGCACGCTCGCGCGGCTCACGCGGCGGGCGCGGCTCGCGCGGCGGACGCGGTTCGCGCGGCGCGGCAGCTTCCTGCTCGTTACGCGGCTCGCGCGGCTCACGGGGTTCGCGCTGCTTGCGCTGACCGTCGCGGCCTTCGCCCTTGCTCTGCGCTTCGCGTGGCTCTCGCGGCTCGCGTTGTTCTCGACCTTCACGACCTTCGCGGCCTTCACGTCCTTCGCGGTTGTCGCGACGGTTGCGGTTGCGACCGCGTTCGCCCTCCCCACGCGGACCGCGCTCGCGCGTTTGCGCGGGCTTCGCTTCCGGGGCCGGAGCGGGCGCCGGGGCAGGCGCGGCAGCGCCACCGCCGAACAGCCCGGCGATCCAGCCGAAGAAGCCGCCCTTCGCCGCGGGTGCAGCCGCCGGCGCAGCAGCGACCGGCGCGGGCGTTGCGACCTCGGCGACCACCGGTGCAGGCTGGTCCGGCGTGATGTGCTTGATCGCCGCTTCCTGGCGCTTCGGACGCTCGTCGGCCGGGATGGCGGACGGCGGCTGATAGCTCTCGGCCGACGGGTTCACGGCCATCTGGTAGGACGGCTGGGCCACGCCTTCGAGGTTCAGCTGGTCGTGGCGCAGACGGGTGATTTCGTGCGCCGGCGTTTCCAGATACTTGTTCGGAATCAGGACGATGTTGACCTTGTGCCGCAGTTCGATCGCGTTGATGTCGGCGCGCTTCTCGTTCAGCAGGAAGGTGGCGACGTCGACCGGCACCTGGGTGTGCACTGCACCCGTGTTTTCCTTCATCGCTTCCTCTTCGAGGATGCGCAGGATGTGCAGCGCAGCCGATTCGGTCGAGCGGATGTGGCCGGTGCCGCTGCAGCGCGGGCACGGGATGTAGCTGGTTTCGGCCAGCGCCGGGCGCAGACGCTGGCGCGACAGTTCGAGCAGGCCAAAGCGGCTGATCTTGCCCATCTGCACGCGCGCACGGTCGTGATGCAAAGCATCGCGCAGGCGGGTTTCGACCTCGCGCTGGGCGCGCGGGTTTTCCATGTCGATGAAGTCGATGACGATCAGGCCGCCGAGGTCGCGCAGACGCAGCTGGCGGGCGATTTCGTCGGCCGCTTCGCAGTTGGTGCGCAGCGCGGTTTCCTCGATGTCGCTGCCCTTGGTCGAGCGGCCGGAGTTCACGTCCACCGCCACCAGTGCTTCGGTGTGGTCGATCACGATGGCGCCGCCGGACGGCAGGTTGACCTGGCGCGAGTACGCCGATTCGATCTGGTGTTCGATCTGGAAGCGCGAGAACAGCGGCACGTCGTCGCGGTAACGCTTCACGCGCGCCACGTTGCCGGGCATCACGTGTTCCATGAAGGTGTAGGCCTGGTCATACACCTCGTCGGTGTCGATCAGGATTTCGCCGATGTCAGGCTGGAAATAGTCGCGGATCGCGCGGATCACCAGACTGCCTTCCTGGTAGATCAGGAAGGCACCGGACTGCGACTGGGCGGCGCCTTCGATGGCGGTCCACAGTTGCAGCAGGTAGTTCAGGTCCCACTGCAGTTCTTCGGCGTTGCGACCGATGCCGGCAGTGCGAGCGATCAGGCTCATGCCGCCAGGCACTTCGAGCTGATCCATGGTTTCGCGCAGTTCGGCGCGGTCGTCACCTTCGACGCGGCGCGAAACACCGCCGCCGCGCGGGTTGTTCGGCATCAGCACCAAGTAGCGGCCGGCCAGCGAAATGAAGGTGGTGAGTGCGGCGCCCTTGTTGCCGCGTTCGTCCTTGTCGATCTGGACGATCAGTTCCTGACCCACCGACAGTGCGTCCTGGATGCGGGCGCGGCCGGGTTCGAGATCGGGCTTGAAATAGGATTTGGAAACTTCCTTGAACGGCAGGAAGCCGTGGCGGTCTGCGCCGTAATCGACAAAGCATGCTTCGAGGCTGGGCTCGATGCGGGTAATGACTGCCTTGTAGATGTTGCTTTTGCGCTGTTCCTTGCTGGATGACTCAATGTCGAGGTCAACAAGCTTCTGGCCATCGACAATCGCGACGCGCAGCTCTTCGGCCTGCGTCGCGTTGAAGAGCATTCGTTTCATCAACTTCTCCCGCGCGCACCGCACACGGGCAGGACAAACCGCTCGTCAGTAAATAACGTCTATCGTGTCGGCTGCAATCGGGTTTTTTCGATGGGAACGGACTGGGGGACGTGGAGGGGTCTGCCAACTCTCAATGCAGCCGCGCTTTCGCGACTGCCTGGGGGATTCTGCCTGTACGGTACTCGCGCTACTCAGTACACTCGCTACTTTGGGTGAGCGGGATTAACCCGTGATCCGGTTTTCGTCTGCCAAGAAGGACTGCATGAGGAAGCACTTCACCGTCAATCTGTCACCCGGCGTCCGCCACTTCGAGCTGGATGTGCTCCACACTGCGTCTGCTTCGAAATCAGACCGAAAACCCGACGCAGTATATTTGAAATGAAGGAGTTGGGTAAAGCTCCGAAAGTTGTGCGGCATGTCGTGGATGCGGAGGAGGCCGGGCAGCGCATCGACAACTTCCTGTTGCGGGTGTGCAAGGGTGTGCCGAAGAGTCACGTCTATCGCATCCTGCGCTCCGGCGAAGTGCGTGTTAACAGCAAGCGGGTCGATCAGACCTACCGTCTGGCCGAGCGCGACGAGGTGCGCATTCCGCCTGTCCGCATGGCGGATCCGGGTACGCCGGTCGCCATTCCGGCGCTGGAATTCGACATCCTGTACGAGGACGACGCCTTCCTGGCTATCAACAAGCCGGCCGGTATTGCCGTGCATGGGGGGTCCGGCGTCAGTTTCGGCGTCATCGAAAGCCTGCGCCGGGCGCGCCCGCAGGCGAAGCTGCTCGAGCTGGCGCACCGGCTGGACCGTGAAACCTCGGGCATCCTGCTGGTGGCGAAGAAGCGCTCGGCGCTGACCGCACTGCACGATGCCTTCCGCGACGGCGGCATGGACAAGCGCTACTTTGCGCTGGTGAAGGGCCGCTGGCTCAATCCGCTGCAGCACATCAAGCTGGCGCTGACCAAGTACCTGACCGAATCCGGCGAGCGCCGCGTATCGGTCGATCCGGACGGCAAGGCGGCCCACTCCATCGTCGAGCTGGAAGCACGCTGGCCCGGCTACAGCCTGCTCGGCGTGCGCATCAAGACCGGCCGCACGCACCAGATCCGTGTGCACCTGGCGTCCAGTGGCTTTCCCATCGCCGGCGACGAGAAGTACGGTGATTTCCCGCTGAACAAGGCTTTGCGCAAGGAGGGGCTGCCGCGCATGTTCCTGCACGCGCACAGTCTGGCTCTCAACCACCCCCTCACCGGCGAACGCCTGCAGATCGAGGCGCAGCTGCCCGACGATCTGGCTGGCTTCGTGCGCCGGCTCGACGCAAAGCATCCGCGCGATTTCGATCGCGCAGCCCGCAACACTGACCAAGACCATGCCCGCACAGTTTGACCTCATCGTTTTCGACTGGGACGGTACGCTGCTCGATTCGGCGGCGGCCATCGTCCATGCCATCCAGCACGCCTGTGACGACCTGGGCGTTGTGCCGCCGGACGACGCGACCGCGCGTTCGGTGATCGGCCTCGGGCTGATCGACGCGCTGGCGCGTGCCGTCCCCGCACTGCCCGCTTCACGCCACCAGGAACTGGCCGGCCGCTATCGCTATCACTACCTGGCGCGCGACCACGAATTGACACTGTTCGACGGCGTGCCTGAACTGCTCGACGAGTTGCGCGGGCGTGGTCACACGCTCGCGGTGGCCACCGGCAAGAGCCGCGTCGGCCTGAATCGCGCGCTCGGTCACACCGGCCTGGGGCCGATGTTCGCGTCCACCCGCTGTGCCGACGAATCGGTGTCGAAACCGGCGCCCGACATGGTGCTGGAACTGATGGACGAACTGTCGCACGCGCCTGAGCGCACACTGGTCATCGGCGATACGACGCACGATCTGCTGATGGCGCGTCACGCCGGTTGCGAGGCGGTTGCCGTGAGTTACGGTGCGCATCCCCTGCACGAACTGCTCGACGCGGCGCCGCGTGCGCACGCTGCCAGCGTGGCCGAGCTGACGGAATGGCTGCGATGTCACGCATGAGCGTCTGCGCGTCGGACGCGCTGGAGGAAGGCGGAGCAGGGGTGCGGTTCGAGATCGCGGGCGCTGGCGACAAGTCGCGGCAGGCCTTCGCCGTACGTTTCCACGGGCGGGTGCACGGCTATATAAATAGCTGTCGCCATGTGCCGATAGAACTCGACTGGAATCACGGCGAGTTCTTCGATACTTCAAAGTTATACTTGATCTGCTCCACTCACGGCGCCCTTTATGCACCGGACACCGGGCTGTGTGTCGGCGGTCCCTGCCGCGGCGCACGACTGGAACCGGTGAAGCTCGAAGAATCCGATGGACAGGTGTGGCTGTCCGAAGCACGCAGCGAGTAAGCAAAACATCATGTCCGAACCCGACAATTCTTCAGATAAACGACCTGACGCCACCTGGGAGCGCAAGCTGATCGAGCGTCTCGCGCTCGAATCGGTCACCGAACAGCGCCGTCGTCGGCGCTGGAGCATCTTCTTCCGGATGATCGGCTTCGCCTACCTTGGCGTGCTCACCTTTGCGCTGATCGACTGGAGTTCCCTGTTCAGTCAGGCCGAACACCGCAAGCACACGGCGCTGGTCGAGCTCAGCGGTGTCATCGCGCCGAACGGCGAAGCGAGCGCCGAGCGCATCGTGTCCTCGCTGCAGTCGGCCTTCGACGACAAGAACACTCAGGGCGTCATCCTGAAGATCAACAGCCCGGGCGGCAGTCCGGTGCAGAGCGGCATCATCAACGACGAGATCGGCCGGCTGCGTGCGCTTTATCCGGACACGCCGCTGTACGCCGTGGTCGAGGACATCTGTGCATCCGGCGGCTATTACGTCGCCGTGGCTGCTGACCGCATCTACGTGGACAAGGCGAGCATCGTGGGTTCGATCGGCGTGCTGATGGATGGCTTCGGTTTCACCGGGCTGATGGACAAGGTGGGGATCGAGCGCCGGCTGCTGACGGCTGGCGAGAACAAGGGTTTTCTCGATCCGTTTTCGCCACAGGATGAACGGCACAAGGACCATGCGCGTCAGCTTCTCGGTGACGTGCACCAGCAGTTCATCGAGGTGGTGCGCAAGGGCCGCGGCGAGCGGCTGAAGGAATCGCCGGACATGTTCTCCGGCCTGATGTGGAGCGGCTCGCGCAGTATCGAACTGGGTCTGGCCGACGACCTGGGCAGCGTCGAGTACGTTGCGCGCGACGTCGTCAAGGCTGCCGACATCGTCGATTTCACGCAGCGTCAGAACATCGCCGAGCGTTTTGCCAAGCAACTGGGCGCCGATCTGGGGGAGAGCGTGACCGGCGTGCTGAACCGCGTAGGGATGCGCTGAGGCGTTTGGCGACGCCTCAATCGGCCAGCAGGAGGAAAAGTGTCGGGCGGCGGTCGATGCGTCCGATCTCCTCCACCGTCCACTTCGACACCGGCTTCGTCCGCACGAACTGATCGGGCGCCGTCAGCGCTGCCGCCACGCACAGCAAGGTGCTGCCGCGGCAATGCGAGCGAATGGCGTCGAACATTTTCAGGTTGCGATAGGGTGTCTCGATGAACAGTTGGGTCTGTCTCAGTCGCGCCGACTGCTTCTCCAGCTCCGCCAGTGTCTTTGCCCGCGCGCCGTCCTCGACCGGCAGATAGCCGTGAAAAGCGAATGATTGCCCGTTCAGGCCGGACGCCATCAGTCCGAGCAGGATCGAGGATGGGCCGACAAGCGGCATGACCGGGACGCCCATCGTGTGGGCGGTACGTGCCGCCAGCCCACCCGGGTCGGCAACGCCGGGGCAGCCTGCGTCCGAAATCACGCCGGCGCTGCGGCCGGCGAGTACGGGCGCCAGCAGCTCGCGCAGCAGACGGCCGTCCTTTTCCGGCGGCAACTCGACGATTTCGAGCTCGCGCAGCGGCGTCGGGTGCTCGAGACGCTTCAGCGTGGCGCGGGCCGACTTGGCGCTCTCCACCAGGAAGTAGTCGAGGTGGTGTGCGCAGTCGCGCACCGCGGCCGGCGTGTCGAGCGCGCATGCGGCGCCTGCATCGAGCGGGCTGGGCAGCATGTAGAGCGTGCCCGACGAGGTCATCGTGCTCATGGCAGCGGGTAACCGATGTCACGCAGCAAGGCGCTGAGACGGATCAGCGGCAGGCCGACCAGCGCTGTCGGGTCGTCGCCGCTCAGCCGCTCCAGCAAAGCAATGCCCAGCGATTCGGATTTGGCGGCGCCAGCGCAGTCCAGCGGGTCGTCGAGATCGACATAGCGCTCGATTTCCGGTCGAGACAGCGGGCGGAACACGACTTCGGTCGGCACAAGGGCTTCATGCCGTGTGCCGTTGCGGCCATCGATCACGCACAGCGCAGTGTCGAACACGACGGTTTGGCCGCTCAACTCCGCCAGCTGGGCGATGGCGGCGTCGCGGCTGCCCGGCTTGCCGTAGCGACGTCCGCCGCAGGAGGCCACCTGATCGGAGCCGATGACACAGGCGCCGGGAAAGCGCGCCGCGATCGCTTCGGCCTTGCTGCGCGCGAGGCGTATGGCCTGTTCGCGTGGCGTTTCGTCGCCGAGCATCGACTCGTCGATGTCCGGTGACGCAGTGGTGAAGGGAACGCGAAGCCGGGACAGCAGCTCCTGGCGATAGCGTGAGGACGAGCCGAGGACCAGTGGAGGAAGATCTGGGGACATGTGCGGACGAGGGAAACGGAGTGCCGGCCCGCGTCTTCGCAGGCCGAAAGTCTGAACGTGCTTTGACAGCAGCTTCAAGGGGATAGTATCATTTTGGGTTTGTTTCTCCGCCCATTGCATCATCGGGCAAGCAGACGTTCATGACCGAAGCAGCCGGAGCCGGAAAGTCGACTGGTAATGTGTCGGCCGGCAATGAATCGAGCGGCGACGAGGTACGCGTCCGGCTCGACGCACAGCAGCTGGCGCGTGCGCAGCAGCGTCTGACCGGACGTGTCGCGTTGGCATCGTTCGGGCGACTGGCGGCGGAATGCCGCAGTGCCGATGGAATCGAGTGGTCGCTCACGGGTTCCGTGGATGTCGAGGGCGCCTGCTGGCTGACCCTCGCGGTGGCGGCTGATGTGGTGGTGCAATGCCAGCGCTGTCTCGGCGACGTGCAGATCGATGTGCATAGCGAGTCCCGCTTCCGCCTGGTATTTGCCGGCGAGGCATGGGGCGACGAAGATCTCGACGACGACAGTTTCGAGGCGCTGGAACTCGACGGGCCGCTCGATCTGGCAGCACTGGTCGAGGACGAAGTGCTGCTTGCATTGCCCGCGGTGCCGCTGCACGAGCAGTGCGAGGCGCCGGCGGTAGCAGGTGTGAACGAGCAGGAAACGACTTCGGTTAAGCCGTCACCGTTCGCGGTGCTCGGGCAGCTGAAACGGAATTGAATGAGGCTGGCTGGATCATCCGATCTGGCGGGCGCGGTTGTGTGGTTTTTTATCCGGTTATCCGGGGGAGTTGTTCATGGCTGTCCAGCAAAACAAGAAGTCGCCGTCGAAGCGCGGCATGCACCGTGCGCATGATTTTCTGACCGCGCCGGCCACCGCCGTCGAGTCGACCACGGGTGAAGTCCACCTGCGTCATCACATCTCGCCGAGCGGTTTCTACCGCGGCAAGAAGGTGCTCAAGACCAAGGGCGAGTGATCATCGCTTTGTCGTTTTTTCCGGCACGCCGCACCTGTGCGGCCTCCCCGGGCGACTTTGAATTGATCGGATGCGCGGCATGAGCTATACCCTGGCCATCGATTGCATGGGCGGGGATCATGGTCCGTCTGTCACCCTGCCGGCATCCCTTGCCTATCTGCGCAGGGATCCTGCCTGCAGTCTGCTGCTCGTCGGGCTCAAGGATGTGCTCGACGCTGAATTGAAGCGCCTCGGTGTGAGCGACGAGCCGCGGATTTCTGTCGTCCATGCGTCCGAAGTGGTGGGCATGGACGAGCCGCCCGCGCAAGCCATGCGCGGCAAGAAGGATTCATCAATGCGTGTGGCGATCGACCTGGTGAAGGAAGGTCGCGCGCAGGCCGCGGTGTCCGCCGGCAACACCGGCGCGCTGATGGCGATCTCCAAGTTCGTCCTGAAGACGCTGCCCGGCATCGACCGGCCAGCGATTGCCTCCATCCTGCCGACCGTAAAGGGCCACACTTACGTGCTGGACCTCGGCGCCAATGTCGATTGCACCTCCGAGCACCTGTTCCAGTTCGGCCTGATGGGCGCGATGCTGGTGTCGGCGCTCGAGTCGCGCGAGCGCCCGAGCGTAGGGTTGCTCAACATCGGCGAGGAAGCGATCAAGGGTAACGAAGCGGTGAAGGGTGCAGCCGATTTGCTGCGCGCCAGCGATCTCAACTTCTACGGCAATGTCGAGGGTAACGACATCTACAAGGGCACGACCGACGTCGTGGTCTGCGATGGATTCGTCGGCAATGTCGCGCTGAAGACGTCGGAAGGTCTGGCGCAGATGATAGGCACCTTCCTGCGGGAGGAATTCAGCCGCGGACCGCTGCGCAAGCTGATGTACCTGGTTGCCCGGCCGGTCATTGCCGCCTTCCGCCGCCGTGTCGATCATCGTCGTTACAATGGCGCCAGTCTGCTCGGCCTGCGCGGTGTCGTCGTGAAGAGCCACGGCTCCAGCGATGCTTACGGATTCGAGCAGGCCATCGCCCGCGCAGCAGACGCAGTGCGCAATGATCTGATCGCCCGCATTACCGAATGCATGACACGTACCGAGGTAGCTGCATGAGTTTTTGCCGCATCACCGGCACGGGCGGCTATCTGCCCGGCGCGCCGGTGTCGAACCATGATCTGGTCGCACGGGGCATCGAAACGTCGGACGAGTGGATCGCCGATCGTACCGGCATCCGCTTCCGTCACTTTGCCGCCGAGCACGAGCATTCCAGCGACCTCGCGCTGAATGCCAGCCGTCGGGCGCTCGAAATGGCAGGTCGCGAGGCGAGCGAGGTCGATCTGATCATCGTCGCCACGTCGACGCCCGATCAGGTTTTCCCGAGCACCGCCTGCCTGCTGCAGCACAAGCTGGGTAACCGCGCGGCGACCGCGTTCGACGTGCAGGCGGTGTGCTCGGGTTTCGTCTATGCGCTGACCATCGCCGAGAAGTTCATCCGTTCGGGTTCGCACAAGTGTGCGCTGGTCGTCGGTGCCGAGGTGTTCTCGCGCATCCTCGACTGGAACGATCGTGGCACCTGCGTGCTGTTCGGTGACGGTGCGGGCGCGGTGGTGCTCGAAGCATCGAGCGAGCCGGGCATCCTGTCGTCGGCATTGCATGCCGATGGCCACTATCACGACATCCTGTCGGTGCCGGGCCAGGTCTGCAATGGCGCTGTCGCCGGCAAGCCCTTGCTGCAGATGGACGGGCAGGCGGTTTTCAAGTTCGCCGTGCGCGTGCTGGGTGATACCGCGGTCGAACTGATGCAGGCGGCCGAACTGCCGATGACTGCGCTCGACTGGCTGGTGCCTCACCAGGCCAATATCCGCATCCTGCAGTCGACCGCCAAGCGACTCGACATGTCGATGGACAAGGTCGTTACCACGGTGGCCGAGCACGGCAATACGTCGGCTGCGTCGGTGCCGCTGGCGCTGGATATCGCTGTCCGTGACGGCCGCATCAAGCGTGGCCAGAACGTGATGCTCGAGGGTGTGGGCGGCGGTTTCACCTGGGGCGGCGTGTTGCTGCGCTTCTGATCCACCGATTTTCAGATGTCTTCCATGCAGAAATTCGCATTCGTTTTCCCGGGCCAAGGTTCGCAATCGGTCGGCATGATGGCCGCCTATGGCGACGACGCCGAAATCCGCGCGGCTTTTGACGAGGCTTCGCTCGCGCTCGGTGAAGATCTGTGGGCGATGGCGGCCGACGGTCCCGCCGAGCGCCTGTCGCTGACAACCAACACGCAGCCGCTGATGCTGACCGCCGGCGTCGCCGTGTTCCGCAGCTGGGTCAAGCGTACCGGTCGCACCCCTGATGTCGTCGCCGGACACAGTCTCGGCGAGTACGCAGCGCTGGTTGCTGCCGGCGTGCTCAGACTGAAGGACGCCGTGCCGCTGGTTCGTCTGCGCGCGCAGGCGATGCAGGACGCCGTGCCGGCCGGTACCGGCGCGATGGCCGCCGTGCTGGGCCTGGACGCTGCCGCAGTGCAGGCCTGCTGCGACGACGCTGCACAAGGTGAAGTGGTCGCTGCGGTGAATTTCAACTCGCCTGAGCAGACGGTGATTGCCGGCCATGCCGCCGCCGTCCAGCGCGCGATGGCGCTGCTGTCGGAGCGCGGCGCCAAGCGCACGGTCGCGCTGCCGGTCAGTGCCCCCTTTCATTGCAGCCTGATGCAGCCGGCGGCCGAAAAGCTGGCCCAGGCGCTGCCCGACGTCGAATTCCGCCGGCCGCAGATCATGCTGGTCAATAACGTCGATGTCGCTTCGCCGGAAGAGCCGGACGCGATCCGCGATGCCCTGGTCCGTCAGGCGGCGGCGCCGGTGCGCTGGGTCGAGGTGATCCAGCGGATGGCCGAACTGGGCGTCGTCACGGTCGCCGAGTGCGGCCCGGGTAAGGTGCTGGCCGGCCTGACCAAGCGCATCGACCGCAACCTGAATGGTGTGGCGCTGTCCGACGGTGCTGCGCTGGAACAGCTTGCTCAACAGATCGGAGTGAATTGATGGGTGTTCTCGACGGACAGATTGCGCTGGTGACCGGCGCCAGCCGGGGCATCGGCCGCGCGATTGCGCTGGCGCTCGGCCAGGCGGGAGCCACGGTGATCGGCACCGCGACCAGTGAAGCCGGCGCTGCAGGCATACAGCAGTCCTTCGAGACTGCTGGCGTCCGGGGGCGGGGCATCGTGCTCGACGTGACCGATACTGCGGCGATTCCCGCCACGATCAGCGCGATTGAGAAGGACTTCGGCACCGTTTCCGTGCTGGTGAACAACGCCGGCATCACGCGCGACAACCTCGCAATGCGGATGAAGGACGACGAGTGGCAGGCGGTCATCGACACCAACCTGAAGGCGGTATTCACGATGTCGCGCGCCGTGATGAAGGGCATGATGAAGGCGCGCAGCGGCCGCATCATCAACATCACGTCGGTGGTCGGCGAAACCGGTAATCCCGGACAGGCCAACTACGCCGCCGCCAAGGCCGGCGTCGCCGGGATGAGCATGGCGCTGGCGCGCGAACTGGGTTCGCGCAACATCACCGTGAATTGCGTGGCGCCGGGCTTCATCGCCACCGACATGACCGAGGCGCTGGGCGACGCCGCCCGTGACGCGTTGCTGGGCCAGATTCCGCTGGGTCGCCTCGGCTCGGCTGACGAAGTGGCCGCTGCCGTCGTGTTCCTCGCGTCGCCGCTCGCTGCCTACGTGACCGGCAGTACCTTGCATGTGAACGGCGGGATGTTCATGCATTGATATTCGGCGGTGTGCGGCGCGCAAGCGCCATACACCTCCAAAGGCGAAGTGGACCAGGCTTTCTGTTACACTCGCGCCACTTTTTTTTCGCGCTCTCACGCTCTAGTCAGGGCATACACAGGGAAGGAGTACCGCAATGGAAAACATCGAACAACGCGTCAAGAAGATCGTTGCCGAACAACTGGGCGTCAACGAAGCCGAGATCAAGAACGAATCGTCTTTCGTCGACGATCTGGGCGCTGACTCGCTCGACACGGTTGAACTGGTCATGGCGCTCGAAGAAGAGTTCGAATGCGAAATCCCCGACGAAGAAGCCGAGAAGATCACCTCGGTGCAACAGGCCATCGATTACGTGAACCGTCATCTGGCCAGCAAGGCCTGATCGTTTCATCGAGCGGAGTACGTTTTGGCACGTAAAAGAATAGTTGTCACCGGCCTGGGCATCATCTCCCCGGTCGGGAACACGGTCGGACAAGCCTGGGAGAACATCCTGGCGGCGAAGTCGGGGATCCGTCGCATCACGCGTTTCGATCCGTCCGAATTGCCTGTCCAGATCGCGGGCGAAGTGCGCGATTTCGACGTCGCCAACTACCTGTCTCCGAAAGAGGCACGGCGTTTCGACACCTTCATCCATTTCGGCATCGCTGCCTCGATGGATGCCATCCGCGATGCCGGACTCGAAGCGAATCCGGCCAACGCCGAGCGCATCGGCGTCTGCGTCGGCTCGGGCATCGGCGGTCTGCCGATGATCGAGGAAACCCACAACGCCATGCTGGCAGGCGGCGTGCGCAAGGTGTCGCCGTTCTTCGTGCCGGGCTCGATCATCAACATGATCTCCGGCATCGTGGCGATCAACTACGGTTTCAAGGGCCCGAACTTTGCAACCGTCAGTGCCTGCGCGACGGCCAACCATTCGATTGGCGAAGCGATGCGCCTGATCGAGTATGGCGATGCCGACGTGATGATTGCCGGTGGTGCCGAATCGACGATGTGCCCGCTGGGCGTGGCCGGCTTCGCGGCTGCCAAGGCGCTGTCGGGCCGTAACGATGATCCGGAGACCGCCAGCCGTCCGTGGGACAGCGGTCGTGACGGCTTCGTACTGGGTGAAGGTGCTGGCGTGCTGGTGCTCGAGGAGTACGAGCACGCGAAGGCCCGCGGCGCCCGCATCTACTGCGAACTCGCTGGCTACGGCATGAGTGCCGACGCGCATCACATCACTGCGCCCTGCGAGGACGGTGAAGGTGCATCGCGCAGCATGGCGAATGCGCTGCGCAACGGTGGGGTGGCGCTGGACGAGGTCGACTACATCAACGCTCACGGCACATCCACGCCGCTGGGCGACATTGCCGAAACGGTGGCGATCAAGCGCTGTTTTGGTGAGCACGCTAAAACGCTGTGCGTCAGCTCGACCAAGTCCATGACCGGTCACGCACTGGGCGCGGCCGCGGGTATCGAGGCGGTGGTGACGGTGATGGCGATCCACAAGCAGATCGCGCCGCCGACCGCCAATCTGCGCGACCAGGATCCGGCCTGCGATCTCGATTACGTGCCGCTGGTGCCGCGCGAGATCAACATCCGTTCCGCGCTGTCGAATTCCTTCGGTTTCGGCGGTACGAACGCGACGCTGGTCTTCCGTCGCATGTGAGCGACCGGCCTTGAACCGCGAGCGGCTTCAGGGCTTCCGGCAGATGCATCTGAAAGGGTCACGTCTTCGCGACGTGGCCCTTTTTTTCGCCTCGCTTGCCGCTGTCGTCGCATCGGTACTGCTGGGTCCTCTCGCCATCGCGCTCTGTGCACCCTCGCTGCTGCTGACCGCAGCGGCGCGCGTGCGGGCGGGGCGCCTGTGCGGGCTGGCGAGCGAGGATGGCGAATCCCTCACTTGCGTACAGTCCGTCGGCGAGGCGCTGAGCGGTCGCCCCTGCGCTGCGAGAATGGGGCGTGCATGGACTTCGGTCACGTTGGAAGGCGAGGGCGGGCGACAGCACCTGCTGCTGTTTGCGGACCAGTTCGACAGCGTCGACGATTACCGGCGCTTCAGACTGTGGTTGCGTGCAGTTCTTCTGGCTGACGCGAGCGACGCGGACGCAGGATGGTCGGGCTGGCTGCGTCGCTGGTATCGGGGTAGTCACGACTGAAATGCAGGCCGCGACTCTCGTGCCGCTGCATCGCGCTGCGCACGATGAGATGGGCGGTCATGACCAGATTGCGCAATTCGATCAGGTCATTGCTGATGCGGAAGTGCGCGTAGTACTCGTCGATCTCGCGTTCCAGCAGGCGGATGCGGTGCAGTGCGCGTTCAAGGCGCTTGTTGGTACGAACGATACCGACGTAGTCCCACATGAAGCGGCGCAGCTCGTCCCAGTTGTGCGCGATCACCACCTCTTCGTCTGCGTCGGTCACGCGGCTTTCGTCCCAGGCCGGCAGGTCGGGCAGGGAAGAGCCGGGTCGGGCGAGGATGTCCTGTGCCGCAGACTCCGCATAGACGAGGCATTCCAGCAGCGAATTGCTCGCCAGCCGGTTGGCGCCGTGCAGGCCGGTGTAGCTGGTCTCGCCGATCGCGTACAGGCCATCGACATCGGTATGCGCACGCTGGTCGACCTTGACGCCGCCGCAGGTGTAATGCGCCGCCGGCACCACCGGAATCGGCTGCCGCGTGATGTCTATGCCGAGTTCGAGGCAGCGTGCGTGGATGTTCGGGAAATGGCTGATCAGGAAGTCGGCCGGCTTGTGCGACACGTCAAGATAGACGCAGTCGAGACCGCGCTTCTTCATTTCGTAGTCGATCGCCCGTGCCACGACGTCGCGCGGCGCCAGTTCGGCGCGTTCGTCGTGCGCCGGCATGAAGCGTTCGCCGTCGGGCAGCCGCAGCAGGCCGCCTTCGCCGCGCATCGCCTCGGTGATCAGGAAGGACTTGGCGTGCGGGTGGTAGAGGCAGGTCGGGTGAAACTGGATGAATTCCATGTTTCCCACCCTGCAACCGGCGCGCCAGGCCATCGCGATGCCGTCGCCGGTCGCAGTATCCGGATTGGTCGTGTACAGATAGACCTTGCCGGCACCGCCGGTTGCCAGCACGACCACTGGCGCCGCAAAGGTATCGACGCGGTCGTTCTCGATGTCGAGGACGTAGGCGCCGGCGCAGCCCAGTTCGGGGCGACCGATCTTCCAGCCGACGATTAGATCGACCGCCAGATGGCGTTCGAAGATATGGATGTTCGGGTGCGCCTTGACCTGACCGGTCAGCGTCATCTGGATGGCCGAGCCGGTCGCATCGGCCACATGCACGATGCGGCGGTGGCTGTGGCCGCCCTCGCGAGTCAGGTGGTAACCGAGCGAGGTCTGGTCGTCGCGCGTGAAGGGGACGCCGCGGCCGATCAGCCACTCGATCGCGCGTCGGCCGTTCTCGACCACGAAGCGGCTGGCTTCCGGGTCGCACAGTCCGGCACCGGCGACCAGCGTGTCGCGCAGATGCGCCTCGACCGAGTCCTCGCTGTCGAGCACGGCAGCCACGCCACCCTGGGCCCAGCTGGAGGCGGAGTCCTCCAGCTTCTGCTTGGTGACCAGGGCGACCTGGCGACCGGCTTCCGCCAGTCGCAAAGCGAGCGCCTGTCCAGCCAGGCCGCTTCCGAGTACCAGCACGTCGAATGTCTGCACGGCGATCAGCACTTCAATGGGAGGGCTGCACTATATCGCAGCGCAGCGAGAGGATACCGGCTGCGGACGTGCCGACGGCAATGAACTTTGTCGTCAGCCCCCGGTCTGTGCTGGCATGGACGCGACACTACACACCCTTCAAGTGGTACCCAGGCCTGCGCGCTCGGATATACTGCGCGCCAGTTCAAAACCCGCGCCGGTGAAAGACCCGGGTGGCACAACATCGGCCCAGATGAGCGAGCGAGAGGTTGACCAGCTGCTTGTCGAGCGTGCGCAGCGCGGCGACAAGCAGGCCTTCGGTCTGTTGGTCAGCAAGTATCAGCGCAAGCTCGGACGGCTGCTGTCGCGCCTGATACGCGACCCGGCCGAAGTAGAGGACGTGGCACAGGAGGCCTTCATCAAGGCTTACCGTGCGCTGCCCTCGTTCCGCGGTGAGAGCGCGTTTTACACGTGGCTGTACAGGATAGGCGTCAATACGGCGAAGAACTACCTCGTGTCGCAGGGGCGCAGAGCCCCGACCAGCACGGAGTTCGATTCCGAAGAGGCGGAAAACTTTGACGACAGCGACAACCTCCGGGACATCAACACCCCCGAGCGGCTGCTGCTGACCAAGCAGATCGGACAGACGGTGACCTCCGCAATGGAAGCACTGCCCGAAGAACTGCGCACAGCCATCATGCTGCGTGAGCTCGAAGGCATGGCCTACGAGGAGATCGCGACAGTGATGGATTGTCCGATCGGGACGGTGCGTTCGCGCATTTTCCGTGCCCGGGAGGCGATCGCCGAGAAGCTACGGCCGCTGCTCGACACGGCTCCCGACAAGAGGTGGTAACAGGCATGAAAGAGAATCTGAGCGCATTCATCGACGACGAGCTCGATGAGCGCACGTCGCAGCAGGTGCTGGATCGCCTGCACGCGGACGGCGATCTGCGCGATGAGTTTGCATTGCAGGTGATGATCGGTGATGTGCTGCGCGGCGACGATGGTTTCGACGCGCGTTTCACGGCGTCGGTCATGAGCAGGCTCGACGACGAGCCCACGGTGCTTGCGCCGGTCGCCTTCCGCGTCCAGCCCGAAGCCAAGCGGCTGTGGATGCCCGCAGCGGCAGCCGTTGCCGGCGTCGCGCTGGTGTCCTGGCTGGGGCTCGACTTCATGTCTGCACCCGACGTGCAGCCGCAACTGGCGGTTGCCCCGGTGGTCGTGCCGGTGCAGCTTGCACAGACCGAATCGCCCCTTCGCGCCTATCTGGTCGCGCATCAGGGTTACTCGCCGACCGGCAGCATGCAGGGCGTCGCGCTCTACGCGCGCGGCGTTTCGGATCCGCAGACCGACGACCGTCGATGATCGTGCGGGCAGTCTGGCTGTTTGCGTCCTTGCTGTTTGCGCAGGGCGCGCTGGCCCAGGGGCAGCCTGAAGCGCTGTCCCTCCTCGGGCGAGCGGTGAGCGCCTCGCAGCGCACCTCCTACATCGGCACTTTCGTCTATCAGAGCGGTTCGAATGTTGAAACCTCGCGCGTCGCACATTACGTCGACACCGAGGGCAATTCGGTCGAACGGCTGGAAGTGCTCGACGGCAGCCCGCGCGAGGTCATCCGCGTCAATGACGAGGTGCGTTGCTACCTGCCGAAGGAAAAGATCATCATCGAGGACCGGCGTGGCGCGCGGAAGACTTTCCCGTCGCTGTTGCCGGAGTCGGTCGGTGCGCTCAGCGATTACTACACGGTTCGCAAAGGCCCGCCCGGCCGCGTCGCAGGCTTCGATACCCAGTCCGTGCTGCTCGAGCCGAAGGACGGTTACCGTTACGGTCACATGTTCTGGATCGAGGCGCAGACCGGCCTGTTGCTGAAGGCACGCATGGTGAACGAGCGCAGCGAACCGATAGAGCAGTTCGCCTTCGCCCAACTGCAGCTCGGCCCGGCGCTGACGCGTGAGGACGTGCAATCCAGACTGGCTGCCTCGTCGTCCGGCTGGAAGGTGCACACGGCGAATTCGACCCAGGCCCAGAATGCCGACCTCGGCTGGACGATGAATGGCGACGTGCCGGGCTTCCGCCAGATCGCCGGCATGAAGCGGTCGCTTGGCCCGGACCGCCCCGACATGGTCCACATGGTGTTCTCCGACGGCCTCGCTGCAATCTCGGTATTCATCGAGCCCTACCGCAAGGAAGACGGAAACGTCGTCGGGCCGATGAAGCATGGCGCCGTGAATGTGTACAAGCGACGGCTGGCGGGCTACGTCATCACCGCGCTCGGCGAGGTGCCGCCGCACAGTCTGCAGCGCATGGCGGACGCGGTGGGACAGAAGCGTTGATGAACGTCCGTTCGGGTCAGGTCCGCCGCGTCGCCGATGGTTTCGCCTGGGTCGATGTCGAGCGGCAGAGCGGGTGTGGTCGATGTGCCGAAAGCGGTGGCTGCGGTCGGGCCTGTGAATCGGCCGCGGCGACCTACGTGATACCCCTTGACGTCGCCGTGCGGCCAGGCGAACGCGTCGATGTCGTCGTGTCGCAGCGGGCGCCGCTGATCGCCGCGCTGCTGACCTACGGCGTTGCGCTGCTCGCGCTGTTCGTGGGCGTTGCACTGGCCATGCTGCTGGCTGGCGATTCGGACCTTTCGGTGGCCGCAGGAGCCCTGGTCGGTCTGATCGCGGCAGCGGGCTGGCTGCGTGGCAGCCGCTCGCGCAGCACGCTCATTCCTTCCGTACGCATCCTTTCCGGTCGCGACCTTTCGCCCAGATCATGAAATCCCTGTTCGCGGCTGCGGTGTTCAGCCTGAGTTGCCTGTTTGCCCTCGTTCCCCCGGCCAGCGCGCAACGCGAACTGCCGGATTTTTCTCAGCTGGTCGAGCAGCAGGGACGGGCGGTGGTCAATATCAGCACGACGCAGAAGGTCAGTACGCGTGCAATGCCGCAGCTTCCGCCGGGTCTGGACGAAGACGACCCGATGTTCGATTTCTTCCGCCGCTTCATTCCGCAGCAGCCGGGCGTACCGGGCTCGCAGGACGCGCGCTCGCTCGGTTCCGGCTTCATCATCTCGGCCGACGGCTATCTGATGACCAACGCGCACGTGGTCGATGAAGCCGATGAGATCACCGTCCGCCTGTCGGACAAGCGCGAGTTCAGGGCGCGCGTGATCGGTGCCGACAAGCGCACCGACGTCGCCGTGCTCAAGATCGACGCCTCCGGCCTGCCGGTCGTCCGTTTCGGCGACGCCAGCAAGCTCAAGGTGGGTGAGTGGGTCGTTGCCATCGGTTCGCCCTTCGGTTTCGAGAGCTCGGTCACGGCCGGCATCGTGTCGGCCAAGGGCCGCTCGCTGCCGCAGGAGAACTTCGTTCCTTTCATCCAGACCGACGTCGCCATCAACCCCGGCAATTCGGGTGGGCCGCTGTTCAACCTGCGCGGCGAGGTGGTGGGCATCAACTCGCAGATCTACAGTCGCAACGGCGGCTTCATGGGCCTGTCCTTCGCCATTCCGATCGACGTCGCGATGGATGTGCAGTCGCAGCTGCGCGCCACCGGCCGCGTGCAGCGCGGGCGCATCGGCGTGGTCATCCAGGAAGTGACGAAGGAACTGGCCGACTCCTTTGGCCTGCCGAACGCCGAAGGTGCACTGGTCAGTTCGGTCGAGCCGCGTGGCCCGGCGGAAAAGGCGGGCATCGAACCGGGCGACGTGATCCTGCGTTTCGACGGCAAGCAGGTCGAGAAGTCGGGCGATCTGCCGCGGCTGGTGGGTGGAACGAAGCCGGGCACGGCGTCGGTCGCGCAGATCTGGCGCAACGGTGCGACGCGTGATATCCGCGTCACCGTGGCCGAACTGAGCGACGAACGCATCGACCCGCGCAAGGCCCGCCGGGGCGCGGCGCCCGAGGCGGCACCCGCACCCAACCGGCTGGGTCTGGTGCTGTCCGAGCTGACGCCGCAGCAGAAGCGCGAACTGAAGGTCGAGGGCGGGCTGAAGGTGGAGGAAGTCGCGGGCAACCAGCGATCCGACCTGCGTGCCGGCGACGTCATCCTGGCGGTGATCGCCCGCGGCAAGCAGACACCGGTCGGCACGCTGGAGCAGTTCAACAAGATCCTCTCCAGCATCGAACCCAAGGTCGGGCTGACGGTGCTTGTACGCCGCGGTGACAGCCAGACCTTCCTGACGCTGCGCGCGCCGAACGGGCAGGGCGACGGCAAGTGAGCGGCGCTCAGCGCGAACTGACGCTCTACCTGCGGCGCTGGTGCCACCTGTGTGACGAGCTGATCGAGGCGCTTGAGCCGCTGATCGCCGGCCAGGGGATCAGCGTGCGCGAAATCGATATCGACGAGCACGAGGAATTCGAGGACGCCTATGGCGAGCACATTCCGGTGCTCTGTGCGGGCGATCGCGAACTGTGCCGGCACCGGCTGGACGAGGGGGCTGTACGGGCCTATCTGCTAGAATCGCGCGCTTGACTGCAGGCCCGGTCCGGCTGACCGCACAGGGGTGCCCGCCACGGCGCCCTTTTTTGTTTTCCGCCGCCCTTTTTTGATTCCGTTCCCGATTCCATTCGACTGATGCAGCACATCCGAAATTTTTCCATCATCGCCCACATCGATCACGGCAAGTCCACGCTGGCGGACCGGCTGATCCAGCGCTGCGGCGGCCTGTCCGACCGTGAGATGGAGGCGCAGGTGCTTGACTCGATGGATCTGGAGCGCGAGCGCGGCATCACCATCAAGGCGCAGACCGCTGCGCTGTCGTACAAGGCCAAGGACGGTCAGGTCTATAACCTGAACCTGATCGACACTCCGGGGCACGTCGACTTTTCCTACGAGGTGAGCCGCTCGCTGTCCGCCTGCGAAGGCGCGCTGCTGGTGGTCGATGCCTCGCAGGGTGTCGAGGCGCAGACGGTGGCGAACTGCTACACCGCGCTCGACCTCGGCGTCGAGGTGGTGCCGGTGCTGAACAAGATGGACCTGCCGCAGGCCGATCCGGACAACGCGAAGCAGGAAGTGGAGGACGTGATCGGCATCGACGCGACCGACGCCATTCCGTGTTCGGCCAAGACCGGCATGGGCATCGACGACATCCTCGAAGCGGTGATCGCGCGCATTCCGGCGCCCAAGGGCGACCCGGACGCGCCGCTGAAGGCGCTCATCATCGATTCCTGGTTCGACAATTACGTCGGCGTGGTGATGCTGGTGCGTGTGGTCGATGGCGCGCTGAAGCCCAAGGACAAGATGCTGCTGATGTCGACCGGTGCCCAGTACCAGTGCGACCAGGTCGGCGTGTTCACGCCGAAATCGGTGCAGAAGACCAGTCTGTCGGCCGGCGAGGTGGGTTTCATCATTTCCGGCATCAAGGAACTGCAGGCCGCCAAGGTCGGTGACACCATTACCCTGGCCGACCGCCGCGCCGACGCGCCGCTGCCCGGCTTCAAGGAAATCAAGCCGCAGGTGTTCGCCGGTCTGTATCCGGTCGAGGCCAGCGAGTACGACCAGCTGCGCGAGTCGCTGGAAAAGCTCAAGCTGAACGACGCCTCGCTGCAGTACGAGCCGGAAGTGTCGCAGGCGCTGGGCTTCGGTTTCCGCTGTGGCTTCCTCGGCATGCTGCACATGGAAATCGTGCAGGAGCGGCTCGAGCGCGAATTCGACATGGACCTCATCACGACGGCGCCAACCGTGGTGTACGAGGTGCTGATGAACGACGGCAGCGTCGTCATGGTGGAAAACCCGTCCAAGCTGCCGGAAACGTCCAAGGTTGCTGAAATCCGCGAGCCCATCATCAAGGCGGTCATCTTCATGCCGCAGGATTACCTGGGCGCGGTGATCACGCTGTGCGAGCAGAAGCGCGGTCAGCAGGTGAACATGCTCTACCACGGTCGCCAGGTGCAGCTGACCTATGACCTGCCGATGGCCGAAGTGGTGTTCGACTTTTTCGACAAGCTGAAGTCAGTGTCACGCGGATACGCCTCGCTCGATTACGAATTCAAGGAGTACCGCGCCGCCGACGTGGTGAAGCTCGATCTGATGGTGGCCGGCGAGAAGGTCGATGCGCTGTCCGTCATCGTGCACCGAGCCAACGCGCAGTTCCGCGGCCGCGAGGTGGCGGCGAAGATGCGCGAACTGATTCCGCGCCAGATGTTCGACGTGCCGGTGCAGGCGGCGATCGGCGCCCACATCATCGCGCGCGAAACGATCAAGGCGCTGCGCAAGAACGTGCTGGCCAAGTGCTACGGCGGCGACATCACGCGGAAGAAGAAGCTGCTGGAAAAGCAGAAGGCCGGCAAGAAGCGCATGAAGCAGGTGGGCAATGTAGAAATTCCGCAGGAAGCCTTCCTTGCCGTGCTGCGCGTTGACGACAAGTAAGGACCAACAGGCTCGGACGACAAACGAGGCGTCCGCCCGGACGCCCGACAATACGACTGGATTTCCATCTTGAATTTCGCACTGATTCTTTTTGTGCTGTGTGTGCTCACGGGCATTCTGTGGGTGATGGACAAGGCGGTGTTTGCCAAGCAGCGCCCGGCCGGCACCCCTGACCCGTGGTGGGTCGAATACGGTGCCAGCTTCTTCCCCGTCATCATCGTCGTATTCACGCTGCGCAGCTTCGTCGTCGAGCCCTTCCGCATTCCGTCAGGCTCGATGATTCCGACTTTGCTGGTGGGCGACTTCATCCTGGTGAACAAGTACACCTACGGCGTGCGGCTGCCGGTGCTCAACACCAAGATCGTCGACATGAATGATCCGCAGCGCGGCGATGTGATGGTGTTCCGCTACCCGGCCGATCCGTCGGTCGACTACATCAAGCGCGTGGTCGGCCTGCCGGGCGACAAGATCGCCTACCAGAACAAGCGGCTCACCATCAACGGCGTCGAGGTGCCGGTGAAGGCGCAGGAGGACTACTTCCACAAGGAACGTGCCTACTATTCCAACCGTTACTCGGAAACGCTGGGCGAGGTCGAACATTCCATCCTGAACGACCGCGACGCGCGCGCCGACGTACCGATGGCGCTCGATTTTCCGGGGCGCGAGAACTGTGTCTACAATCACGAAGGGGTGCGCTGCGAGGTGCCGGCCGGCCACTATTTCGTGCTGGGCGACAACCGCGACCAGAGTGCGGACAGCCGCGTGTGGGGCTTCGTGCCTGACGCCAACATTGTCGGCAAGGCCTTCTTCGTCTGGTTCCACGCGGATGCCATCGTGCCGCCGAAGGGCATCGATTTCGGCCGCATCGGCAGCTTCCGTTGATCCGGCAGCGTCAGACAATCAGAACAGGCAACAGGGAGACAGCGATGCAGCGCAAGCAGTCCGGTCTGAGCATGGTGGGATTCATTCTGGTGGCGGGTCTGATCGCCATCGTCGTCATTCTCGGCATGAAGTCGGTGCCGGCGGTGATCGAGTACTACACCATCCTGAAGAACGTGAAAGCCATCGTGAAGAGCGGCGAGGTCAAGGGCGGTACCGTCGCCGACTACCGCAATGCCTACGCCAAGCGCGCGATCATGGACGAAATGTCCAGTGTCACGCCGGCCGATCTCGACATCGTCAAGGACACTCAGGGCGTCGAGATTTCCTTCGCCTACCAGCGCAAGGTGCCGCTGTTCGGGCCAGTGAGCCTGCTGTTCGACTTCGAAGGGTCGGCCTCGGGGTCGAACTGACGCGTTGAACCCGGATGCCCAGATCGAGCAGGCGCTCGGCCACGTTTTCGCATCGCGCGCACTGCTCGCTCAGGCGCTGACGCACAGCAGCTTCTCCTCCACTCACAACGAGCGGCTCGAACTGCTGGGCGATGCGGTGCTCGACTGCGCCGCCACCGATCTGCTGTTCCGCCGCTTTCCGGATGTGCCCGAAGGTCTGCTGTCGCGGCTGCGCGCATCGCTGGTGAAGGAAGACACGCTCGCCGAAATCGCAGCCGCCATCGCTGTCGGCGACGCGCTGCGGCTCAGCGCGGGTGAGCTGAAGACCGGTGGTCGCAGCCGCCCGGCGCTGCTGGCCAATGCGCTCGAAGCGCTGATCGGCGCTGTCTTTCTCGAAGGTGGCTACGAGGCGGCACGCAAGGTGGTCGCGCGGCTGCTCGATGCCCGCCTGAATGCGCTGAACCCCGAGCGCGACGCCCGCGACCCGAAGACGGCGCTGCAGGAATGGCTGCACGCACGCGCGAAGAAGCCACCGCGCTACGAAATCGCCTCCACCTCCGGCCCGGCGCACGCACCGGTGTTCTGCGCCGCCTGCATCGTCGAAGCCTACGGTCTGCGCACCGAAGGCGAAGGGCGCAGCCGCCGTCACGCTGAGCAGGCCGCCGCCACGCGCGCACTCGAACAACTTCAGGGGCAGTCATGACCGACATCACTCATTGCGGCTTCATCGCCATCGTCGGTCGGCCCAACGTCGGCAAGTCCACGCTGATGAACCGGCTGATCGGCCAGAAGGTGAGCATCACCTCGGCCAAGGCGCAGACCACGCGTCACCGCATCCACGGTGTGCTGACGCGTGACGCGCACCAGTTCGTGTTCGTGGACACGCCCGGTTTCCAGACCAAGCACCGCAATGCGCTCAACCGCGTGATGAATCGCGCGGTCACGCAGGCGCTGGCCGACGTGGACGTGATCCTGTTCGTGATCGAGGCCGGTCGTCTGACCGAGGCCGACGAAGAAGTGATCGCGCTGCTGCCCAAGGACCGTCCGGTGCTGCTGCTGCTGAACAAGACGGACAAGACCGGTGATCGCGCCAAGCTGCTGCCCTTCGTCGAGCGCATCGCGAAGCTGCACGACTTCCACGCCATCATGCCGGTCAGCGCGCAGCGCGGCGACGGGCTCGATGCATTGCTGAAGGTGGCCGGCGAACTGCTGCCGGAAGGTCAGGCGATGTTCGACGCCGACGACTTCACCGACCGCAGCGAGCGCTTCCTCGCTGCCGAATACATCCGCGAAAAACTGTTCCGGCAACTGGGTGACGAACTGCCTTACGGTCTGGCGGTCGAGATCGAGCGCTTCGAGGCGGAAGGCAATCTGCGCCGCATCGCCGCCTGTGTCATCGTCAGTCGCGAGGCGCACAAGGGCATCGTGATCGGGCAGGGCGGCGAGGTACTGAAGTCGGTCGGCTCGGCCGCGCGCAGCGACATGGAGAAGGTGTTCGGTTCCAAGGTTTTCCTCGAACTGCACGTGAAGGTCCGCAGCGGCTGGGCCGACGACGAGCGTGCGCTGAAGAGCCTGGGCTTCGAGCCATGACTTCGTCGGCGATGCGCGCCATCTGCACTGACGGGCCCACTGCCGGGAAGGCCGTGCCGTGAGCTCCGGCAAGCAGCGGGTGGACGGCCAGCCGGCCTTCCTGCTGCAGTCCCACCCCTATCGCGAAACAAGCCTGGTGGTTGACGTGTTCAGCCGCGACTTTGGCCGCATTGGTCTGGTCGCGCGCGGTGCCAAGCGGCCGCGTTCGCAGCTGCGTGGCGTGCTGGTCGAATTCCAGCCGCTGGATCTGGGCTGGTTCGGTGCCGGCGAACTGCGCACGCTGGCGCGTGCCGAATGGCAGCGTGCATGGCCCATGCTGTCCGGTCCGCGCCTGCTGCTGGGCTACTATCTGAACGAATTGCTGCAGCGCCTGCTGGCGCGCGACGACGCGCATCCGGCGCTGTTCGACCTCTATGCCGAAGCCGTTCAGAAGCTCGCGCTGGCGCCGGCCGAAACGGTGCGCCACGAAGCCCTGCTGCGCGGTTTCGAAAAGGCGCTGCTGCGCGAACTGGGCTACGGGCTGACGCTCGATCACGACGCCAACGGCGACGCGATCGATCCGGCGGCGCACTACATGTACAAGCCCGAACTCGGTCTGCTCGAAGGCGAGGGGGGCGTGGACGACGTCAGCCTGAGCGGCGCGCAGGCGCTGGCCATCCACGCCGACGACTACGCCGACACGCAGGTCGCGCGGCTGGCGAAGACATTGATGCGCGTGCTGATCGCGCATTATCTGCAGGGACAGGAGCTGCGCACGCGGCGCGTTTTCATCGAACTACAGGATCTCTGAACATGATCGAACTGGGCGTCAATATCGACCACGTGGCCACGATACGGCAGGCGCGCCGCACCTACGAACCGGATCCGGTGTGGGCGGCGGTCGAGGCCCATCTGGGCGGTGCCGACGGCATCACCGTGCATCTGCGCGAAGACCGCCGCCACATCCAGGATGACGACGTGCGTCGGCTGCGCGATCTGGTGCACATCAAACTCAATCTCGAAATGGCGGCCACCGAGGAAATGGTGGGCATCGCCTGCGCACTGAAGCCGGAAATGGCCATGCTGGTGCCGGAAGGCCGGCACGAGGTGACGACCGAGGGCGGGCTGGACATCGTGTCGCAGGAAGAGAGGCTGACCGGCGTGGTCGGACGCCTGCGCGACGCCGGCATCGTCACCAGCGTATTCATCGATGCCGAGCCGGCGCAGATCGAGGCGGCCGCCCGCATCGGTGCCCAGGTGTGCGAAGTACACACCGGCCCCTACGCGCACGCTTTCCACGGTCTGGGCCGCGACCGCGAATCGCAGGCCGTGGTGGTCGAACTGGACAAGGTGCGTGCCGGCGGCAAGATGATCCGCGACCTCGGCATGCGCTTCAACGCCGGTCATGCGCTGAACTACGCCAACGTGCAACCGGTGGCCGAACTGCCGGGCGTGCGCGAACTGCACATCGGCCACGCCATCGTCAGCCGCTCGGTGTTCGTCGGCCTGCGCGAGGCCGTGCGCGAAATGAAGGCACTGATGCGCGAGGCGGCCGGGAGGGCTGCGTGATCTTCGGCATCGGCACCGATCTGTGCAGCATCGCGCGTTTCGAGCGCATGCTGGCGGAGGACGGTGACGGCATCGCGCGGCGCATCCTGGCCGCCGCCGAAGTGTCCGAGTACGAATCGGCGAAGCAGCCGGCGCACTTCCTGGCCAAGCGCTTCGCGGCCAAGGAGGCGCTGGGCAAGGCGCTGGGCACCGGCATCCGGACGCCGGTGCTGCTGCGCTCGATCGCCGTGACGCACGACGATCTCGGCAAACCGGCCTTCGCCTACGACGACACGCTGACGGCGTGGATGAACGCGCGCGGCCTGCGTGCCCATCTTTCGCTGTCCGACGAAACCGAACACGCGCTCGCCTTCGTGGTGGTCGAGCGCACGGAGAACATTGCATGAGAACGACCCCGCCCGGACCGGTCATGATCGACGTGGCCGGTTTCGAACTGGATGCCGAAGACCGCGAACTGCTGGCTCACCCGTCGGTCGGCGGGCTCATCCTGTTCGCCCGCAACTTCCATGATGCGCAACAGCTGGCAGCGCTGACCGAAGCCATCCACGCTGTGCGCAGACCGCCACTGCTGATCGCGGTCGATCACGAGGGCGGGCGGGTGCAGCGCTTCAAGACCGATGGTTTCACCCATCTGCCGTCGATGCGCACGCTGGGCGAGCGCTACGAGGTCGACGCGCAGCGCGCGCTGGCCGATGCGCGCGCCGCCGGCTATGTGCTGGCGGCCGAACTGCGTGCGCTGGGTGTGGACCTGTCCTTCACGCCGGTGCTCGATCTCGACTTCGGCCGCAGCGGCGTGATCGGTGATCGCGCCTTCCATCGCGACCCGGCCATCGTCGCACCGCTGGCCGGCGCACTGGCGGAAGGCCTGCGTGCGGCGGGCATGAAGTCGGTCGGCAAGCACTTCCCCGGCCACGGTTTCGTCGAAGCGGATTCGCACGTCGCGATTCCGGTCGACGAGCGTGATTTCGACACCCTCTGGGCCGACGACATCCGCCCCTACATCGACCTCGGCAAACAGATCGACGCCGTGATGCCGGCGCACGTGATCTATCCGGCGGTCGACCGCATGCCGGCCGGTTTTTCGCGTGCATGGGTGCAGGGCATCCTGCGTGACAAGCTCGCCTTCGACGGCGTCGTGTTCAGCGACGACCTGTCGATGGAGGGGGCGTCGGTGGCCGGCGACGTGGTGGCGCGCGCCGAAGCGGCGTGGGATGCCGGTTGCGATATGGTGCTGGTGTGCAATGCGCGCGACCAGACGGTGAAGCTGATCGACGGCTGGCGGCCTGCTTTCGACAGCGTGCGCAGCGCGCGTGTCGAGTCGCTGATGCCCCGCCAGCCCTACGGCGACCGCACGGTGCTGGCGCAGGACGCGCGCTACCGCGATGCCCTCGGCACGGTGCAGCGCCTGATCGCCTGACAGAGGACACTCCGAGGCATGGGTTTCGACGCGAAGGCCTGGCTGCCGACGGTGCCGGAAGACCCCGGTGTCTATCGCATGATAGGCGCCGAGGAGGACGTGCTCTACGTCGGCAAGGCGAAGAACCTGCGCCGGCGCGTGTCGTCCTACTTCCAGCGCACGCCGTCGAGTCCGCGCATCGGCATCATGGTGGCGCAGGTCGCGCGGGTGGACATCACCGTCGTCAGGTCGGAAGCCGAGGCGCTCATCCTCGAAAACAACCTGATCAAGAGCCTGCGGCCGAAGTACAACATCCTGTTCCGGGACGACAAGTCCTATCCCTATATCCGGATCAGCAACGACCGCTTTCCGCGCATCGGCTTCTTCCGCGGCACCGTTGGGCGCGACGCACGCTACTTCGGGCCGCTGCCGAACGTGTGGGCGGTGCGCGACACGATACAGCTGGTGCAGCGCGCCTTCCTGCTGCGCACCTGCGAGAACAGCGTGTTCGCCAACCGCTCGCGGCCCTGTCTGCTGCACCAGATCCACCGCTGTTCTGCGCCCTGCGTCGACCTCGTGTCGAAGGAGGACTACGACGAGGACGTGCGGCTGACCGCGCTTTTCCTGAACGGCCGTCATTCCGAGGTGATCGACAAGCTGTCGGCGCAGATGAACGCTGCCGCCGAAGCGCTCGCCTTCGAGAAGGCGGCGCAGATACGCGACCAGATACGGGCGCTGTCCAAGGTGCTGCACAAGCAGTTCGCCGACAGCGCGCGCGACGAGGACCTCGACATCGTCGTGGCCATCGAGCGTGACGGCGCCGCCTGCGTCAATCACGCGATGGTGCGCGGCGGGCGCCACCTCGGCGATCACGCCCACTTCCCGGCGGCCGGGCAGGGCAGTGCCGCCGACATGCTGGTGGCCTTCCTGAGCCAGCACTACGCAAGCGGTAATGCGCCCAAGCGCATCGTCGTCAACGTGCTGCCGGAAGACGAGGTCGAAGCACCGCTGCCGGGCTCGACGCTGGCGCTCGCGCGCAACGAGCGCGAGCGCGCGTGGGCCGACATGGCACTGAAGAACGCCGAGATCGCGCTGCGCGCGAAGATCGACGCCGGCGCGCGCGCCTCGCATCGTGTAGCGGCACTGGTCGATGTGCTCCAGCTCGACGTCGCGCCCGAGCGCATCGAATGTTTCGACATCAGTCACACGATGGGGGAGGCGACGGTCGCCTCCTGCGTCGTGTGGGCCCATGGCGCGATGCGCAACGGCGAGTACCGCCGCTACAACATCGACGGCATCACGCCGGGTGACGACTACGCGGCAATGCGCCAGGTGCTGACGCGGCGCTACGAGAAGGTGGCGAGCGGCGAGGGCGCGCGGCCCGACCTGGTGCTGATCGACGGCGGCAAGGGCCAGCTCGGTATCGCGGTCGAGGTGATGGCCGAACTCGGACTCGACCTGCCGCTGGTCGGCGTGGCCAAGGGCGAAGAGCGCAAGATGGGGGCGGAAGAACTGATACGCCCCGGTGTTGCGGCCGGTCTGGTGCTCGGGCCCGACCATCCGGCGCTGCACCTGATCGCCGAGATCCGCGACGAAGCGCACCGCTTCGCCATCGCGGGGCACCGTGCCAAGCGCGCGAAGAAGCGCCTCACTTCGACGCTGGAAGACATTCCGGGCATCGGTCCGGCGCGCCGCAAGCGACTGCTCACGACCTTCGGCGGGCTGGCTGGCGTGCGCAATGCCACGGTCGAGGATCTGTGCCGGGTCGAAGGCATCAGCCGCAAGCTCGCCGAACAGATACAGCGGCAGTTAAACTAGGGCACATGTTTACGCTGCCAACCGCGCTGACCTGGGCGCGCATCCTGCTCATTCCGCTGTTCGTCGGCGTTTTCTTCCTGCCTGACCAGACGCTGGTCATGCCGGACAAGAACCTGATCGCCACCGTGGTGTTCGTCATCGCGGCCATCACCGACTGGCTCGACGGCTACCTCGCCCGCACGCTGAACCAGACATCCGCCTTCGGTGCCTTCCTCGACCCGGTGGCCGACAAGCTGATGGTGGCGGCGGCCTTGATCATGCTTGTCGAGCTCGACCGCACCAGCACCGTCATCGCCCTCATCATCATTGGTCGCGAAATCACCATTTCCGCGTTGCGCGAATGGATGGCCAAGGTGGGGGCCGCGCGCAGCGTCGCCGTGTCGATGATAGGCAAGGTGAAGACGACAGCGCAGATGATCGCGATACCGATGCTGCTGTACTTCGATCCGCTGTTCGGGATCGACGTCGGGTTCATCGGCGGCAAGCTGATCTGGATCGCGGCGGTGCTGACCGTGTGGTCCATGGTGTACTACATGCGAAAGGCATGGCCCGAACTGCGTGCGCGCAAGGCGATCTGAGCGCGCCGCAAAAATCTTCGGCGCGAAGTGTTGACAGCTTTTTCGGCAGGCCTATAATGCGCGCCTGTCTTGCGGGAATAGCTCAGTTGGTAGAGCGCAACCTTGCCAAGGTTGAGGTCGCGAGTTCGAGCCTCGTTTCCCGCTCCAAATTATGATCTACAGACTTCTACTGACGTCTGTAAGTCATTGAAAAAAGGGGCTTCGGCCCCTTTTTCCATTCCAGCGAGCGCCACGGAAATCCACCCACAGCTACCGTTTTTGAGTGACCAATTGAGGCACAAGAATACGGGTGGGACGGCTACCGGATAGTTGCTGGGGCTGAGCGGGAACCATGACGAGCATAGGGCCTAAGTCATTACTTAGGAGCCTCGAAATGGCACTCTCTGATCTGACCGTCCGGCAGGCAAGAACCACCGGAAAACGCTACACCCTCTCCGATAATGACTGCCTGGGCCTGATGGTCTCTGCTGCAGGCGGTAAGTCGTGGATGTTTCGCTACTACTGGCTGGGCAAGCAAAAACGTATGTCCCTGGGCGGATATCCTGCCCTCAGCTTGCGCGAGGCCCGCGCCGAGCGGGATAAGGCCCAAGCCCTGCTTGCCAGGGGGGTTGATCCGCAAATCGAGCGTGACCAGCGCCGGCACGCGGCCAAATTGGCGGGTGAATACACCTTTAGGAACGTTTTTGATGCCTGGGTCGAGCATCGCCGCAAGGAACTCAAGGAAGGCCGCCAGAGCACCCTGTCGCAGATTCTGCGCATCTTCAACAAGGACGTGCTGCCCGCCTTAGGGAAGATGTCGATCTACGACATTCGCCGCCCTCAGCTCCTGGGAGTTCTGGCGGCGATCGAGAAGCGCAAAGCGTTCACCACCGCCGAGAAGGTTCGCACCTGGTTCAACCAGATGTTCCGCTATGCCTTGGTCGTTGCCGAGGGCTTGGAGGTCAACCCTGCTGCTGACCTGGATGTGGTGGCCGAACCCAAGCCCCCGGTGACCCACAATCCCTATCTGCACCTGCCCGAGATGCCCGAGTTCCTTCAGAAGCTTCGGCTCTACACCCCCCGCGGCTGGCAGACCCAGCTTGGTGTGCGGCTGCTGTTGTTAACTGGGGTGCGGACGGGCGAATTGCGGCTGGCCGAGCCTGAGCAGTTCGACCTCGACCGCGGCTTGTGGATCATCCCGCCACAATTCGTCAAGCAGCTCCAGGACGAAATGCGCAAGGCCGGTAAGCGGCCGCAGGACGTGCCGCCCTACATCGTGCCCCTCTCTCTGCAGGCCATCGAGATCGTGCGCTATCTTCTGAGCGCGATGCGGCCGGCGCAGAAGTACTTGTTGGCTCATACCAGCGAACTCAAGAAGCGCATCAGCGAAAATACGCTGAACAAGGCCTTGCAGCTCATGGGTTACGAGGGGCGCCTGACCGGGCACGGCATCCGCGGCACCATCTCGACGGCGCTCAACGAAATCGGCTATCCGAAAATTTGGGTGGATGCACAGCTATCGCACTCCGACCCCAACAAGGTCAGCTCGGCCTACAACCACGCCAAATACGTGGAGCCGAGGCGCCGGATGATGCAGGACTGGGCCGATCGCCTCGACCTGCTCGAACAGGGCGAGGTAGAAGCTGCGAGCGCACACCTGACCATCCGCATCGATGGGGTGCCTGCGATGGCAGAAGTGGAAGAGGCGGTGGGTGCGGCCCCCATCGTGGCCGAGCCCCCTGTGCCCGGCGTGCAGTCCCTTGTCGCAACGCCCATTGTCGTCACTTCGAGCAGCGGCGGAATCACGTTCCGGAGACTGTCGCATCTGCCGCCGCCTCCGGTGCATGTCCCAGAGCCGGAAGTGTCCGCGATCCAGCGCGAGCGCGAGGAAATGCTGGCTATCTATGAGTCGCCGAACAGCCTGCCGGTCCCGTTGTTCGGCAAGCTGGCCGGGAAGTCCAAGGACCAGATCAACCGCGAACTGAAAGCCGGAAAGTTGCTGGCTATCAGCCTTGGCAATCGGGGACAGCGTGTTCCGGACTGGCAACTGGTGCCGCTCAAACACAGGCTGGCCCAGGTGCTCATGAACCAGTGCCCGCACGCGGATTCTTGGGGACTTTACCGCATGCTGACCCAGCCGCACCCTGACCTGGGCGATCGCGCCGCCATCGATGCGGTCACGCCGACCAACGTGCCGGCGATCGTACGGGTCATCATGGGCGACTACCAGCATCACGAGGATGTGCCCAAGGCCGTCGCCCCGCAGCCCGTCCCGGAAGATGTGCGGCAGAGCGTTCGTAGGCTAGTGGACAGCGCTGTGGTGATCGAGGGAACCTAATCCACGGGTCAGCCTATGGCCGGGATGACGCTTCCGGCCGTAGGCCCATCACCTTGCACCTTCCCCAGCAATCTGTAGCGCTCTACGCTCGAACCGCTTGGCAGCAGAATCGGCTTGCGCGTGGGGCCGTTGGAGGTACGTCACGATATTGTAGGGGCCATCGGCGAGCGGTCGCATGCCGATCCCCCATTGATGGGCACGCTCGATGCGCGATTGCGCGCATACGCCGATGCCGTAGCCGGATGAGACCCACAGCGCCATCATCTCGAATGAAGTTGCAGACAGGATGTTCTCTTGGTCCACTGGCATGAGGGAGGCCAACCTCTCGTCCAGCAAGGGGCAAGCCTCCACCCGCCAGCGATAGATTGGATAATCCTGAAGATCTGAGATGGTGAGCTTCGCCTGGTTAACTAAGCGGGACCGCGGTGGTATCGCAACGGCCATGCTTTCGCACCATAGCCTCCGGCTACTCGTCAGGTGATCCCCCGCACCGCTAAGAGATAGTCCCGCGTCGTAGCGGCCCTCCTGCAGGCCCGTCATCAACTCTTGATCCGAAACTTCACGCACGGCCATCGCGACGCCCGGCTCCTGCGCTCGCTGCAGTGCAAGCAGCGCCGACAGCCGTGAAGACGGTACACCTGGCGCTATGGCGAGTGTGAAATTCGGGGGCGGACTGATGACGTCATGCATGGATACCCCCAAAGAGGCGGCGGGAGGGGATCGAAAAGATCTACCGACATCATACTAAAGAGATATCTTTAACGTGGTTAAAGATCAGTGATTCCATGACGCTTCTGCGAATGCAGAAGCGCACTATTCGGCCTGGACGGCCCGCCGGAGTAACCACCTATGAGTCCGCACCGGCGTTGGCGTTCGGGCAAGCGGTGCGAGCCGCTCGCCTGGATCAGGGGATTGCTCAGGATGAGTTCGCGGGCTTGGCGGGGATCGCGCGTTCGCACATGGGCAAGATTGAGCGCGGCGAGCACATGCCGACACTCGCTCTCATTCTAAAAATTTCCCTGGCTCTCAAGATCAGCTCGGCCGAACTGATGACGGCCACGGAGCGCAACCTCTACCTTCAGGGCGATGCGTGACGCCGGGTGTGGCGCAGGCGCCGTAGCTAATCGCTCTTTGGCGAACGCAAACGCTCGATGAAGCGCTCTACGGGAACGGATAGTCCGCTACCGCCTTCGGGCCGAAGCAGGTAGGTGATGATGACGGCCGAATCGAGCGCCAACGGCCGGATCACCACGTCGGGACGTTGGCATACCGCGATTCGGGTCGCCGTTGCGAAGCCGATGCCGTAACCAGCTCCGACCAACGTGAGCATCATGTCCAGCGACGAGACATGCTCAACGATGGTGGACTCGCGCTCCAGGGGATGTAGCAGCCGGGTCAATTCGCGGCAGTAGCCCTCGCAAAGCTGCGGATCGCACATCACCAGCGGGTAACTCACGAGTTCACGTAGCGACACTTCCTTGTGGGCCAGCAACGGGTGCCGGATCGGCAAGGTCACCACCAGCGGGTCCTGCCAGATGGGCTCCGTCACCAGTCCGTCGCCGACGTCCGCAGTGTGTGCGAAACCGATCGCGAAGTCGCCGGATCGCAGCCCCCGCAACTGTTCCGCCAGGGTGACCTCGGAGAGCCGTATTTCGATCTCCGGCTCCTCCTGGCGGCACAGGGCAAGAAGTGCAGACAGCCGCGGGTCGATGGCGCCATCGGAGATGGCGATGCGCACGCTGCCTCTTAGGCCTGCGGCGATCGCCCTGACGTTTTCTCGTGCCTGCTCCAGGTTGGTGAACAGCCGGCGAATGTCCTGAAGGAAGGTGGTACCCGCTGGCGTCAACCGCGTTCCCCGCCGATCGCGGTCAAAGAGCAGCACCCCCAGTTCGTCTTCCAATTCCTTGATCGTGCGGGACAGCGGCGGCTGCTCGATGTGCAAGCGCTCCGCAGCACGGGTGAAATGCAGCTCTTCGGCGAGAGCCACGAAGCAGCGCAAATGACGAAGTTCCATGGGCACGTCCTTCAGCAATCCTGGTCATTGGGTTGGCCACGGCGCATTGCTGCCGAAGTGCGCTTAGAGGGGGCGAGGTAGTGCTGGGTCCCTCTTCAGGGCGAGGAAAAAGGCCATCGGTGTATCTGAATAAGAATACATATGTTCATGTATTAACTCAAGTCAAGAGTGGTAGCAACTGTTTCGGAACGTGACGCCGAACCCAACCCGCTCAATGCTTGAGCGGCTAAGGCCGTACTGACGCCAAAGTAGCGCGAGCCCACAGAGGGGCTCGCGAGATGTAGGACCGAAGGCGCTCTGCCTTCATGGAAAAGCCCAAATCAGGCCGGGTTGATTTCCAACGAGCCACGGTTGATCTGGTCGCGTTCCATCGACTCGAACAAGGCGCCGAAGTTTCCTTCGCCGAAGCCCTCGCGGTAGTTGCCCTTGCGCTCGATGAACTCGAAGAACACCGGGCCAAGCAGCGGCTCGGAGAATATCTGCAGCAGCAGGCGGGGCTGGCCGCCTTCGGTCGTGCCGTCGAGCAGAATGCCGCGCGCCTGCAACTCGGGCACGGGCTGGCCATGGCCGGGCAGGCGCTTTTCCAAGTTTGCGTAATAGATGTCGTTGGGGGCGGTCAGCAGCGGGATACCGGCCATCTGCACGCGGTCGAGCGCATCGAGTAGGTTGTCGCACAGCAGGGCGATGTGCTGGATGCCCTCGCCGCTGAACTGCATCAAGAATTCCTCAATCTGGCCGCCGCCCTGGCGTGCTTCCTCGTTCAGCGGGATGCGGATCAGGCCGTCCGGCGCGCTCATCGCCTTGGAAGCCAGGCCGGTGTACTCGCCGTTGATGTCGAAGTAGCGGATCTCCTGGAAGTTGAAGAACTTCGTGTAGAAGTCGGCCCAGTACGTCATGCGGCCGCGATAGACGTTGTGTGTGAGGTGATCGACGATCGAGAAGCCGTGGCCTTTGGGACGGCGATCCACACCGGGTAGGAATTCGAAGTCGATGTCGTAGATGGACTTGCCGTCCTCGAAGCGATCGATCAGGTACAGCGGCGCGCCGCCGATGCCCTTGATCGCCGGTAGGCGCAACTCCATCGGGCCAGTGGGAATGTCCATCGGCTGCGCGCCCAGCTCCAGCGCGCGGTGGTAGGCCTTGTGCGAATCCTTGACGCGGAACGCCAGCCCGCAGGGGCTGGGGCCGTGCTCGCCCGCGAAATACGCCGCCTGGCTTTTAGGCTCGCGGTTGACGATGAAGTTGATGTCGCCCTGGCGGTAGAGCGATACGTCCTTGGAGCGATGCCGGGCCACCTCGGTGAAGCCGAGCTTCTCGAACAGCGGCTCCAGCACGCCGGGCGTCGGCGAGGCGAACTCGACGAATTCAAAGCCGCACAGGCCCATCGGGTTGTCAAAAAGGTCGGTCATCAGGGGTGTCTCTCTTGGGTTTGGGGTGGAAATCTGGACACCCTAGATGGTAAGAAAAAGCCCGCACATCATTTCTGCAAAATCAATTGCAAATAGACTTCTTGATGCCTGATTCCTGCGTGGTGAAAGAAATGAGCACAGAAATAGTCCTTGATGGTACGGATAGACGCCTTATTGATGCATTGCAACGCAATGGAAGGTCCACCTTCGACGAACTGGCCGAACACGCAAGCCTGTCGTCCTCGGCCACGCTGAGGCGGGTGCGCCGCCTCGAAGAGGCTGGCGTCATCGCCGGCTATGTGGCCCTGGTGCACCCCGAACGCATCGGCCTCACCCTCACGGCCTACCTGAACGTGCGCCTCGAAAAGCACTCTGATTCGCACAAGCGCAACCCCATGGACGTGTTCCGCGCGTCGGTTCAGAACTGGCCCGAGGTGGTGGAGTGCCACGCGCTGACCGGCGACATGGACTACCTGTTGCGGGTGGTCGTCAGAGATATGGCCCACTACTCCCGCTTCGTGCTCGATACGCTGCTCAAGCACCCCAGCGTGCAAGACTGCAAGACCAGCTTCGTGCTGGACCGCGTGAAGAGCACCACGGCCTTGCCCCTATGAACATTCGGCAGGTTGGTGTGGCGGGGATGCAAATAGCGCTTGACCTTCCAACCGTGGCAAGGATCAAACTTTAAGCATCCCAACCCGAAAGGAGTTTTCCATGCAATTCCATCTCGAAGACATGACCTGCGGCGGCTGCGCCCGCACTGTGACGAAAACGATCCAAACGATCGACCCCAACGCCAAGATCGTTACGGACCCGCCGACCCGCCGTGTCGAGGTCCAGACCTCGGCCTCGCAAGAGCAGATCGCCGCGGCCCTGAGCGAAGCTGGCTTCCCGCCGCGCGCGCAGTAACACCGCGTCGTGGCCGGCATGCACACAGGACGGCCGATGCGAGCACGTGCGCTGCGCCATATCTGGCGCGGCGCTCAGTGCATCCCAAGGTAGGCGACCTTGGCCCACATCCACAGGGCCATCGCCACCATCATCAGGTTCTCGGTCAGGGACACGAAGTCCAGCGGCACGTTGCTGTCCCCGCCCACGCAGGCGCACTTGAGTTCCCGGCGATCGACATAGACCGCCTTGAAAACCGACACGGCCCCGACGGTCCCGATGAACAGCGCCAACGGAATCGACACCCACATCCCCACGCCCGCGACCATCAGGACGCCTGCGATGGCCTCCGCGAACGGGTAGAAATAGGCATACCGAACCCAGCGCTTGGCCAGCAGGTCGTAGTTGAGGAACATCGTCGCGAAGCCGTCCACGTCCTTGAGCTTCTGCAGCGCCAGGAGACACATGGCAAAGGCCACGAGCCACTCTGCCGCCTGAATGCTCCAGAGCTGGCCGAAGGCCGCCCAGCTCGCCGCCAGCGCCATCGCGGCCGCCATGGCGAACAGCGCGATCACAGGGGTGTAGGTCACGGCGTTCTTGTCCTTCACGGACATGCCGAAGAATTTGCGTAGGTCGTCGTAGCCGCCCACGCGCCGCCCGTTTATGAAGACCTGGGGCGTGGTCTCGACGCCATGCTCCTTCTTGAACGCATCCGTCTGCTCGCGGCTCGCCAAGTGTTTGTCCTCGACCTCGTAGCCCTTGCGTTTGAGCAGATCGAGCGACTTCAGCCCGTAGGGGCAGGTATGGCCGGGCATGACCATTCGGTAGAGCGTGGCTAGCTTGGGCGCAGACATGCAGGACTTCTCCTGTGTGACTTTCCATGGGCCGGCCGTCACGGATTTAAGGACGTTGATGACCTTTCCAGCCTAACCGACGACCGTGCAAAGGGAGTGTAGACACCTGGCTCGCGGGTTGGTCTGGCCCACGGGTTGGTTATCTGGCTGCAATGCCGTCAGTCCTCCATCTGCCAGAGCAACCCTGCCGCAGGCCGGTGCGCCTGAGGCAGCACGCAGGCTCCTAGTGGTTCTCCTTGGCATGGTTGATCGTGTACTTGGGGATCTCGACGGTCAGGTCTTCGGTCGCAACGATGGCCTGGCAGCTCAGCCGCGACTGCGCCTCCAGTCCCCAGGCCCGGTCGAGCAGATCATCCTCGCACTCCTCGACTTCGTTTAGAGAATTAAACCCCTTGCGCACGATGCAGTGACAGGTCGTGCAGGCACAGCTCATGTCGCAGGCATGCTCGATCTCGATGCCGTTGTCCAGCAGGGCCTCGCAGATCGAAGTGCCTGCTGGCACGTTCAGTTCGGCTCCCTCGGGAGCCAGTTCAGGATGGGGCAAGACTGTGATTTTGGGCATATCTCTCCTGGCTGCTCAGTGCGCACGCGGCTTTTTTCCTGCTGCGTTGGCTCGCGCGCGGCGCGGCACTGCGCCAGTGCGCGCTTCGGGCTTGTTGTCACTGGTATCGGGCTGCTCCAGCGTGTGCAGGATCGGGCAGTCGGGCCGTTCGTCGCCGGCGCAACACCGGATCAGCGCCTTGAGCGTCGCGGCCATCTCCAGCATGCTCTCGATGCGCCGGTCCAACTCGTCGATGTGTTGCTGGGCCAGACGCTTTACATCAGCACTCTGGCGCGACTTGTCATTCCACAGTCCCAGCAAGTCCGTGATCTCGGCTACCGAGAAGCCGAGGTCGCGCGAACGCCGGATGAAATGCAACCGGTGAACGTCGTCCTGGGTATAGGCGCGGTAGCCCGAATCGGTGCGGTCAGCCGGAGGGATCAGACCGATTTGCTCGTAGTAGCGGATCATTTTGGCCGAGACCTTCGAGGCCTTGGATGCTTCACCGATGTTCATGGTGTTCCTCCTTTCTCAATGAGCGGTATCCGCCGCCAGCGGCGGCTGGAAGCGGCGCAGGCGCAGCGCGTTTCCGAGCACGAACACGCTGGACAGCGCCATCGCGCCAGCCGCGAAGATCGGCGACAACAGCACACCGTATGCGGGGTACAGGACGCCAGCGGCCACCGGGATCAGGGCCGTGTTGTAGCCAAACGCCCAGAACAGGTTCTGGCGGATGTTGCCGATGGTCGCCTTGGACAGCGCGATGGCGTTGGGCACGCCCTGCAGGTTGCCCGACATCAGCACTACGTCGGCCGACTCCACCGCCACGTCGGTGCCGGTGCCGATGGCCAGGCCCACGTCGGCCTCGGCCAGCGCCGGGGCGTCGTTGATGCCGTCGCCCACGTAGGCGATCTGGCCGTGGCTGGCTTTCAGCCGGCGCACGGCTTCGACCTTGCCCTCGGGCAGCACTTCGGCCACCACCTCGTCGATGCCCAGTTGCTTGGCGATGGCCTGCGCGGTACGCGCGTTGTCGCCGGTGATCATCGCCACCTTCAGGCCGAGCTGGTGCAGCGCGGCAATGGCCGCGGGCGTGCTGGACTTGATCGGATCGGCCACCGCGATGATGGCGGCCAGCCGGCCGTCGATCGAGGCGTACAGCGGCGACTTGCCCTCGTTGCCTAGGCGCTCGGCCGTGCGAGCGAAGCCGCCCACGTCCAACCCCAGCTCACGCATGAAGCGATCGGCACCGACCTCGACACGCGCGCCGTCCACGGTGGCGCGCACGCCCATGCCCGTGACCGAATCGAAGTCTGTCATCGTCGGCAGCGCGATGCCACCTTCCACGGCCGACTCGACGATGGCGCGTGCGATCGGATGCTCCGAGCGCGATTCCACGGCGGCGACCTTCGCCAGCACCTGGTTGCGGTCAAAGCCGTCGGCAATCTCCAGGTCGGTCAGGACCGGGCGGCCCTCGGTCAGCGTGCCGGTCTTGTCCACGGCCACCACCTTGGCGTCCTTGAGCAGTTGCAGGGCTTCACCCTTGCGGAACAGCACGCCCATCTCAGCGCCCCGGCCCGTGCCGACCATGATGGAGGTCGGCGTCGCCAGACCCATGGCGCACGGGCAGGCAATGATCAGCACCGCCACGGCATTGACCAGCGCGAAGGACAGCGCGGGCGACGGGCCGAACACCAGCCAGACCAGGAAGGTCAGCACGGCGGCCAGCATGACGGCGGGCACGAACCACAGCGTCACCTTGTCCACCACGGCCTGGATCGGCAGCTTGGAACCTTGCGCCTGCTCGACCATGCGGATGATCTGCGCCAGCATGGTCTGACCGCCCACGGCGGTGGCACGCAGCGTCAGCGCACCCTTCTGGTTGACGGTGCCGCCGACCACGGTGCTGCCTTCCGCCTTTTCGACGGGAATCGGCTCGCCGGTGATCATCGACTCGTCCACGAAGCTGCGGCCCTCGGTCACTTCACCATCGACCGGCACGCGCTCGCCGGGGCGCACTTCCACGATGTCGCCCTGCGCCACGTCGTTGATCGGGATGTCCACGATGCGGCCGTCGCGCAGCACGTGCGCCTCCTTGGCCTGTAGGCCGACCAGGCGCTTGATGGCCTCGGAGGTGCGGCCCTTGGCCCGTGCCTCAAGAAAGCGGCCCAGCAGGATCAGCGCCACGATGACGGCGGCCGCCTCGTAGTACACGTTCACCGTGCCGGCCGGCAGCAGACTGGGCGCGAACGTGGCGACCATCGAATAGCCGAAGGCCGCGGCCGTGCCGACCGCGACCAGCGAGTTCATGTCGGGACCCAGGCGGAACAGCGCCGGGAAGCCCTTCTCGTAGAAGCGCCAGCCCGGAATGGCGAGCACCAGCAGGGTCAGCACGAACTGCAGATACCAGCTCTGCTGGATGCCGATGGTGGAAGCCACCCACTCGTGCATGCCGGGAATCATGTGCGAGCCCATTTCGAGCACGAACACAGGCAGCGCCAGCACGGCGGCCAGGGTCAGGTCGCGCTTGAGTTCGGCGCGCTCGGCGTCCTTTTTCTCGGCGGCTTCCTCGTCGGCCTGCATGCTGGTATCGACAGGGCTGGCCTCGTAGCCGACCTTATCGACAGCCGCGATTAGATCCTGCACGGATGCCACACCACGCACGGTAGCGCGCTCGGTCGCCAGATTGACCACAGCCTCAGTGACGCCCGGCACCGCCTTGAGCGCCTTCTCGACGCGGCCCACGCACGAAGCGCAGGTCATGCCTCCGATCGCCAGCTCGATGGTGCCCTGAGGCACGTCGTACCCTACCTTCTCGATCGCCTGGATCAGCGCCATGCGATCGACAGCACGGTTCAGGCGAATGTCCGCTCGCTCGGTGGCGAGATTGACAGACACGCTTGCCACGCCCTCGACCTTGGCAAGGGCGGCCTCGACTCGGCCGACGCAGCTTGCGCAGGTCATGCCCTCGATGGGCAGGCTGATTGCCGCTGCTTGGCCGCCAGCACTACTCGTTGTTGCCATGCTCATGGTGTGCTTCCCATAGTTGAAATTCGACATGGAGGGAGCTTAGGGTTTACCATCGTGGGAAGGTCAAGCGCTTTTTCGGATGCTGTCAGGTTTCAGAAATGACCCGGTGCACGGGGAGCGGAGGCCTTGCCTGCCAGGCTCGCACTGGTTCTTTGCTGCGCGCGCCTAAGCGGCTGCTGCCTTGTTAATTCTGAAGGGCGAAAACAGCCATTCGAGGTTAGGAAATATTTTAAAAATGAATACAAGTAAGCCATTCAGTACCCCACCGAAGGATCCCAGCGCCAATTTGGAATCGCTGTCACAGAATGACGTGACCATCTTGGCTGAGACATTCCGCCTCCTGGGTGACCCGTCCCGGCTGAGAATCATGCTGTGCTGCATGAAGGGCTCATCCTCGGTCGGGGATATCGCTGAAACCCTCGAACTCTCGCAGTCGCTGGTGAGCCACCACCTGCGGCTGCTGCGCGGTGCTCGCCTGGTCAAGGGCGTGCGCCAGGCCAAACAGATCTTCTATGAGGTGGCGGACAAGCACGTGAACCAGGTGCTGCTGGATATGGCCACCCACATCGCGGAAGACCACAACGACGAGTAACTGTTGGGCATAGCATGCCGTTGCAGCGTGGCCTACGTTCCATGGCGATATGCGCCCCACCGCCCGCAGCTGCGTTCGGTGAGGCGGTTTGGATGCCGCTTCCGATCAATCAGAAGTTGAGCGCGCGCTTGTCCACTGCCAGCGAGGCCTCTTTGAACGTCTCGGAGAGGGTCGGATGGGCAAAGCAGATGCGGGCGATGTCTTCGCTGCTGGCCTTGAACGCCATGGCGATCACGGCCTCGGCCACCAGTTCGCTGGCCTGCGGGCCGACTACATGCACGCCGAGTATCTCGTCCGTGGCAGAATCGGCGATCACCTTGACGAGGCCCGTCGTGTCGCCCAGTGCACGCGCGCGGCCATTGGCCATGAACGGGAAGGAACCGATTCGATAGGCGGTGCCCTGCTCTTTGAGCTGCTGCTCGGTGCGGCCTACCCAGGCAATCTCCGGGCTGGTGTAGATGACGTTGGGGATCGTGTTGAAATCGACGTGACCGTGCTGGCCGGCAATGCGCTCGGCCACTGCGACACCTTCCTCTTCCGCCTTGTGCGCCAACATCGGGCCACGCACCACGTCACCGATGGCCCAGATGCCGGGCACACTGGTGCGGCATGCATCGTCCACCACCACGGCGCCGCGCTCATCCAGTTGGAGTCCCACGGCGGCCGGATTCAGGCCTTCGGTGTTGGGCACACGGCCGATAGCCACGATCACTTTGTCTGCCTGCAAGGACTGCGTCTGGCCCTGGCTGTCGGTGTAGTGAATAGTCACGCCGGCCTCGGTTGCATTGACTTCGCGAACCTTCGCACCTAGTTCGATCTTCAGGGCTTGCTTGTCGAACGCCTTCTTCGCCTCCTTGGCGATGGCTTGGTCGACGATTGGCAGGAAGCTGGGCAAGCCTTCGAGGATCGTGACATCCGCCCCCAGGCGGCGCCAAACGGAGCCCAGCTCCAGGCCGATCACGCCGGCACCGATGACGGTCAACCGATTGGGCACGGCCGCGATGTTCAGCGCGCCGTCGTTGGAGAGCACGACCCGCTCATCGAACGGTAGGTTGGGGAGCGGCCGCACGTTGGAGCCTGTGGCAACGATGATCTGCTTGCCCACCAAGGTAACAGCCTCATCGGCGGCGACGCTCACCTCGAAGCCACCATCGACAGTCCTGGTGAAAGACGCCAGGCCGTTGAAGAACTGGACCTTGTTTTTGCGGAACAGATAAAGGATGCCTTCGTTGCTGGACTTCACCACCTGATTCTTACGTTCCAGCATCGTGGTCACATCCATGCGCAGATCACCCGTGGAGATGCCGTGCGTGCCAAAGTGGTGCTTGGCTTGTTCAAAGTTCTCTGACGACTGCAGTAGCGCTTTCGAAGGGATACAACCGATGTTGTTGCAGGTACCGCCAGGTGCTGGCTTTCCGTCCTTGTTCTTCCAGGCATCTACACAAGCGACCTTCATGCCTAATTGGGCAGCGCGAATGGCCGCGATGTATCCGCCAGGGCCGGCACCGATAACAATGACGTCGAAATGCATGTCCATGATTTACATCTCCAAAGTTTTTGAGGAAATAGTGAGCGCCTATGTCGCGCCTTTTGTCAGGTGGTCGCCAGATTACAGCTCGTTCCCTGACGATCACGTTGAACACTACGGAAGAACGAACCGGGCGCTCGCGGTATTGCCCCCACGTTCGACTTGGACAACGGCCTTCGTGCCCTTGGCTGCGGCGAAGGTCCCGCTGCCTTCGAGGCGGCTTCCGTCCGCGGCAGGCGTGAGTTGCACCTCCTGCTTTTGTGAGCCGGTCAACAGCGTGAGCTTGGCTTTGGTGTTGCTTACGTTGACCTGCTTGCCGTGGTCGCGCAGGTAGAGTTGCGCTGCTGCGGGCTGAACGACCAACTCGTAGTCCACGTCCCGGACTTCGGTCACGACGCCACCATGCAGCGGCTTGTGGTCATGCGCGTGGTCATGGTCGCCTGCGGCGAAGGCGGTGACGGATGCCAGGGCGAGGGCGGTGCCAGCCGTGAGGGAACGAAATCGAACAGACATGAAAGCTCCTATAGGGTTACGGTGGTTGAAATCGGGTGACAGAAGGCGTTGCATCAGAATGCCCCCGCGTCGCGGTCGTCCAGCAGGCGTTCGGCAGGCTTGCGGCCGAACAGCCAGAACATGGCGGGTGTAAGGAAGGTGTCCAGCAGCGTGGAGCTGACCAGCCCCGAGAAGATCACCACCGCGACGGGGTGCAGGATCTCAGTACCGGGTCGTGACGCCTCGAACAACAGCGGGGCCAGTGCGAAGGCCGTGACCAGCGCGGTCATCAGAACCGGGGAAAGCCGTTCGAGCGAGCCACGCACGATCATCTTCTGGTCGAAGTCCTCGCCCTCCATGCGCATGAGGTTGAGGTAGTGGCTCACCTTCAGGATGCCGTTGCGCACAGAAATACCCGCGAGCGTGATGAAGCCGACCAGAGCGGCCACGGACAACGGCTGGCCAGACAGCCACAGCCCCAGCACGGCGCCGACCAGGGCCAATGGAATGTTCACCATGATGAGCGCCGATAGGGCGACCGACTTGTAGCGCGTGTACAACACCACGAACATGAGCGTCAGGGAGACGATGGACAGCAGGCCCACCAGTCGCGAGGCTTCCTCTTGTGCCTGGAACTGGCCGCCCAGCGTGATGAAGTAGCCTTCGGGCAAGCGCACTTCTTGGACGACGCTGCGTATGTCGGCCACTACTTCGGACAGCGGCCGTCTCTGAGCGTTGGCCGACAAAACTATGCGCCGACGGCCATCGTCGCGGCTGACCTGGTTGGGGCCGTCGCTGTCTTCGATGGTGGCAAGGCGCGACAACGGGACCCGACCCATGGGCGTGTCGATGAGGATGCGGCTCAAGCCCTCAATCGACCGCGCCTGCTCGGGCAGGCGAACCACCAGCGCGAAGCGGCGGTTGCCCTCGATGACCTCGGTGATCTTTTCGCCTTCGACCAGGCTTTGTAGCGTGGACAGAATTTGCGGTGCGGCCACGCCGTAGCGTCCCGCCGCCGCATAATCCACGCGGATTTTGATCTGCGGCGCAAGGACCTGCTTTTCGATCTCCAGGTCAGCAAGCCCCGGAATTCCGGCCAGCTTGGCGCGCAGCAGATCCGCCTGCCCGCGCAGGACGTCCAGGTCCTCGCCGAACACCTTGATGGCGATCTGCGAGCGCACCCCCGACAACATGTGGTCGATGCGGTGCGAGATCGGCTGGCCAATGCCGATGGAGCCGGGCAAGTGAGCCAGACGCGAACGGATGTCGGCGGTGATCTCCTCCATGGAGCGCTTTAGCTCCGAGGCGGGCAGCAGGCCCACGTCCAGCTCGCTGACATGCACGCCTTCGGCATGCTCGTCCAGCTCGGCCCGTCCGCTGCGCCGGCCCACGTGCTGCACCTCTGGCACCTGCGCGACCAGCAGCTCGGCTTGCTGGGCAAGCGCCGAAGATTCGGCCAGCGTCACACCGGGATTCAGGCGCAGGCCCACCAGCAACGTTCCTTCATTGAACGGGGGCAGGAACGTGGTCGGGAAGAATGGCACCGCGGCGACAGCCAGTGTGACAGCCACAGCGGCCATGCCAAGGGCGGCACGCGGCCGCTGCAAGACCCGCTGCAGGCCGCCCTGATAGCGCGTCTTCAACCAGGCTAGAAGCCGAGTGTCGCCATGGTCCAGCGTCCTCATCTTGGGCAGCAGGTAGTACGAAAGCACCGGAGTGACCGTCACAGAGACCAGCAGCGAGGCCAGCGTGGAGACGATGAAGGCGATGCCCAGCGGCACGAACAAGCGCCCCTCCATCCCCGGCAGCGCGAACAGAGGCAGGAACACCAGCACAATGATCATCGTGGCGTAGAGAATCGCCGAGCGAACCTCCATCGAGGCCCTGGCAACGATGACCAGGGGCGTCAGCCGGTTCTCAGGGTGGCGGGTGCGGTCCTCCTTGAGCCGCCGCATGATGTTCTCCACATCGACCACAGCATCGTCCACGAGACCGCCGATGGCGATCGCCAGCCCACCGAGCGTCATGGTGTTGATTGATAGGCCGAAATAGTGGAACACCAGCCCGGTCACGAAGATCGAGGCAGGAATCGCGGTCAACGCGATCACCAGGGGGCGCAAAGTGCCCAGGAAGAAGAACAGGATCACCGCCACGAAGACCGATGCGCCGATGAGCTTGCCTTGCAGCGTGCTGATGGACGCCTCGATGAAGTTGGCTTGTCGGAAGGTCACCTGTGGCTCGGCCATGCCAGCCGGCAGTGAGCCCTTCATGTCCGCCAACGCTGACTCGATCGAGCGGGTCAGTGCAATCGTATCGGCCGTGGGCTGCTTTTGGATGCCCAGGATCACGGCTGGCAGGCCCTCGAAGCCCGCATCGCCGCGCTTGATGGCTGGCGCAAACTGAACATCGGCGACCTGGTGGAGCAGGATGGGTTGGCCCGCACGCACCGCGAGAGGCAGGTTACGCAGGTCGTCGAGTCGGGACGTGCGGCCCAGGTTGCGGATCAGGTACTCGCGGCCATTGATCTCCAGGAAGCCGCCGGAAGTGTTCGCGGAGAAGCCCTTGAGAGCCGCATCCAGATCGGACGCAGTCACGCCCAGCTCTGACATACGCGTGGTGTTGGGCTGGACCTGGAACTGACGGACCTCGCCTCCGATCGGGATGACTTGGGCAACACCAGGTATGGCCATCAGCCGGGGGCGTAGCACCCAGTCCGCGTACTCGCGAGTGTCCATGGCCGACAGCGGCGGGGCTGCGTTCTTCTGCCCTGAGGGCTTGGCACCGATGGGGATTGCAATCTGCATGATCTCGCCCATCACTGAGCTGATTGGCCCCATAGTGGGCGTCACGCCCGGGGCTAGCCCTTCCTCCATGGACGTCAGGCGTTCGGAGACCATCTGGCGCGCCCGGAAGATGTCGGTCTTCCAGTCAAATGTCACGTAGATGAAGGAAAGCCCGGCGCTGGAGACCGAGCGCACGCTTTCGACGCTGGGCAGGCCGTTCATGGCCGTTTCGAGCGGGAACGTGATGAGTTGCTCGACTTCTTCGGCAGCCATGCCGCCAGCCTCCGTCATGAGAGTGACGGTCGGCTTGTTGAGATCGGGAAAGACATCTACCGGCGTGCGCGTCAGGGTGAACGCGCCATACGCCATCAGCACCAGCGCCCCGATGATGACCAGGAGCCGGTTTCGTAAGCTATTTTCGAGAAGCCACTTGAACATGGAATGGTGCCCCTCAACGAACTTGATTGATCAGGGACGCGCCCTCGACAACCACGCGGTCGCCGTCCGCCAGGCCCGAAGTGACAGCGATGGATGCACCATCCAAAGGAGTGATGTTCACGACACGCGGCTCGAAGCGCTCGGCCTGGTCTTTGACCCAGACGATGTTCTGGTTGGCAGGGTTCTTCATCAGCGCACCGGAAGGCACGCGGTAGCCAGGTACCGTCGTCGCCTCTTGCACGAAGACCACCACCGGCATACCGACCGCCAAGCGCGAGAGGCTTTCGCTGGTGCCCTTGAACAGCATGGGCAGGGCCTGCTCGCGCAGGCTGCTGGCGGCACCGACGAAGCTCAGCGGCACCTTCTGACCGCCTACTGCGAGTGCAGCACCGGCCAGGTTCTGTGCCATTGCCGGATCGTAGGCAAGCGCCTCGATGCGCAGTTGGGTCGGATCGACCACCTCAAACACCAGTTCGCGCGCATCCACGACCTGCCCGGCAACTGCGGGGCTGGATGCGATGACGCCGCTGACTGGGGCCTTCAGTACGTCCCTGCCGGCGAGGCCCCCGCTCAAGGCGCGGGCGCGTTCGGTCAGGCTGTTCACTTCGCTTTCGGCTGCTTCGATCTCCTTGCGGGGCACGGTCTCCGACAGCTCGCGCAGCCGGGCCAAGCGCTTCTGCGCGAGCGCTTGGCCCGCACGCAGCTCGGCAACCTGGGCCATCTGGCCTGAGCGCTCCAGCACACCGCTGGCCGGTTCGATGTAAGCCAGCACCTGGCCCTTGCGCACGGATTGGCCGATCTGCGGCAGACCATCCGGCCCGGGCACCAGCCGGCCCATTACCATTGCCTGGACCTTGCCGCCTGTCGTCGGGTCCATGATTACTTTGCCAGCCAGTTCATGGCTGCGGGCCAAGGGCTCCTGCTTGATCAGCTGGGTGCGTACACCGATCTGACGTTGCGACGGTTTCGGAAGAAACACGCTGCCATCAGGCTGGCGCTGGGGGCCATTGGAAGACGCAGCCGGCGCTTCGTCGCCGTGGTCATGGCCGTCGTGAGCGAACGCGGGAGCAGCCAGAGCCAATGCAGCCGCCATGGCCGTCGTCATTAGGAAACGGAAGTTGCGCTTCATGCTGCACCTCGCAGTGCACCGTTGGTGCGTGTACGTCTGCGCAGCGCCCACGCTAGGACACCGACGCCGAGGACTGCGGCACCGCCACCTAGTACGACCACACGGCCGGATGCGACGGCATGCTCGTGTTCGGCGTCTTCGCTATGAACATCGAGAACGCCCGTCAACAGGTCCGATTGGCCCTGCGCAGTAATAGTGGCCATGATTGAGGTCTCGCCATCGGATAGCGGCTCAGTCAGATCGGCCTCGAACTCTCCAACCCCGTGTGAGCTGACCTTTACCTGTTGACCACCCAGCTCGAGGGTCAGCTCGCCATCGGTCACCGGCCGGTTGTCGGCAGCATGGTCGAGGTAGAGTGTGAGACGCTGGCCGTTCAGCACACCCACCAGTTCGAAGTCATCGGAAACTGCGGCAAAGCGCGGAAGCGCGGCCGCTGCGGGGGCAGGAGCGGCTTCGCCATGGTCATGGCCGTCGCCGGCCCACGTTGCGCTACTGCCAAGCAGGAGGCTGGACAAGGCAGCTGCACGCCAGAAAGAGGATTGCGACATTTCTAAGGTTCCAGGATGGTTGAGCGCGCGCCGATCAGCGCGTGCCGGAGATGTCAGTGAAAGTCTCGGTCGGCTGCGGCAGCGTGCCTTGTGCCTGCAACAGGGACGAGATGGCCGCGGCATGCTCCACCTTGGCGAGCAGCGCCGCGCGCTCGGCCTCGGTGGCCTCCTGCTCGATGCGAAGGCGTGTCGGCATGTCCGTCTCGCCCATCGCGAACGACTTTTGGTAGAAGGTGCGCGTTTGTTGGGCTAGTCGCTGGCGCTCCGAAGCGGCCTGCATCTGGGTGCTGGTTGCCAGTTCGCGCGATTGGGCAGTTCGAATTTCCGAGAGTAGCCGGGTGCGCTGGGCCGCGAGTGCCGACTCAGCCTCCAGTGCCTGCGCATTGGCGCTGGACAATTGCTCGGTATGACGGCTACCCGTACCGAAGGGAATGCGCACACCCACCGTGATCGTCTGGTTGTAGCGTTCGCCGTAGCCGCCCCGATCCCGCGTGGTCGCCAGGGTCAGTTCGGGGTTGGCGTACTTCTGATGGGACACCAGTTCCGCAGAGCGGCGGGCCGCCAGCGCCTTGTGCTGCAGTTCCAGCAGCGCAGGGTGGTTACCCAACAACGCGCCGGACGGCTGTGCCGATGCCGGTTGAACTCGGACACCTGACTGCTCCGGCTGCGCGGAATCGGCCTGCGACGGGATACTCTCGATGCCGGTCAGTGCCAACAACGCCTCGCGCTGCGTGATTTCTTCGGCCTGAGCAATGGCCAGGGCACTACGAGCCGACGCCAAGGCGCCATCGGCCTGGTTTCTGTCGGCTTGCGCCAGGTCGCCCGCGCGAACCCGGCGAGCCACATCTTGCGCCAACTCGTCCGCGCTGCGGGTGCGATCCTGCGCCGCCACCAATTCGGCCTGGGCACGCTGCCATGCCCACCATGCCTGGCGAACCTGTCCGGCCGTGCGTAGCTTGGCGGCCAGCATCCGGCTGGATAGCGCGAGGCTTTCCGCGTCCGCCCAGCGTGCCGACGAGGCGCGCTCACCAGGCATCCAAAGGGGAATAGCCACCCCGACTTCATATTCGCGCTGTCCGTTGCGGTTGTTGAACCGATCAGTTTTGGTGGAGGCTTCCAGCGCCATCGGACCTGCCACCCAACTGCCGGCCGTCTCTTGGCGTGCTTGGGCGGCCTGCTGCCAGGCGCCTTCTCCAGCGGCTTCTGGCTGCCGCTGCCAAGCTGACTCCCACAATTGGGCGACCATGTGGCTGTCTGGTCTGGATGGGACGTGAGGGGCGGCTACTGGCTGGGCTAGCACGGTGCCGGCCCAAAGCGTGGATACCGCCCAGATCCATCCCTTGCGTATGTCTTTGCGAAGCATTCAATTCTCCATCGGTGTTGCATCAGTACTTACCCCCGGCTGGGTGTTCTCTTTCCGAGCAAGTGCTTGTCGTTGAAAAGCCACTGTTCACTGGCTTAGATATGAACAATTGTATATCTATTCATATGAATGGGAAAGAAAACCTTACATCCTTTGAGCACCAATCGCCTTAGAGAGGGCGTCGGGCGCAAGACATCGAGAGGCGAGGTGGGGCTAATCCACTGCGCAAACAGCTATGCAGACTCCTTGAGCATATCCCCCGGGGGGGGATATGATTGCTGCATGAAAGAGATGCACAAGCACACCAGCCACCCAGATCTCGTGAAACGGCTCAAGCGCGCCGAGGGTCATCTGCGACACGTCATCGGGATGATCGAAGGAGAAGAAACCTGCCTGGACATCGCTCGCCAGCTCGCTGCGGTGGAGAGCGCCGTCACAGCGGCCAAGCGCGTCCTGATCCATGACCACATCGACCACTGCCTATCTCATGATGAGGACTCCGTTCTAGCCGAAATGAAGGCGCTAACCAGACTGCTCTGAGGTCTCTCGATGCTCTCCGTCCTAAAGAACCGCACCTACCGCCACCTGTTCACCGCGCAGGTGATCGCACTCGTCGGCACAGGCCTGATGACGGTAGCGCTCGGCCTACTTGCCTACGAGCTGGCCGGGGCCGATGCAGGTGCGGTGCTCGGGTCGGCGCTGGCTATCAAGATGCTGGCCTATGTGGGAGTCGCTCCAGTCGCACAGGCCTTCGCCGACCAGTTCCCGCGACGGTCATTGCTCGTAGCGCTGGACCTGGTACGAGCGGTTGTCGCGATCTGTTTGCCCTTTGTCACCGAGGTCTGGCAGATCTATCTGCTGATCTTTGTCCTGCAAGCGGCATCCGCCGGCTTCACGCCGACTTTCCAAGCCACTATCCCGGACATCCTTCCCGATGAAGAGGACTACACGAAGGCGCTGTCGCTGTCCCGGCTGGCCTATGACCTGGAAAGCCTGATTTCCCCGATGCTGGCTGCTGCGCTGCTGACCGTCATCAGCTTTCACAACCTGTTCGCGGGAACAGTGCTCGGTTTCCTCGTTTCAGCCGCGCTCGTGGTCAGCGTGCGGTTGCCCACAACTATTCCCGGACCGCGCCGCGGCATTTGGGATCGCACGACCCGCGGCACACGCATCTATCTCGCTACGCCACGCCTGCGGGGCCTGCTGGCGATCAGCTTGGCCGTCTCGGCGGCGGGCGCCATGGTGATCGTGAACACGGTGGTTCTCGTGAAGGCGCGCTTTGGCCTAGGCGAGGTCGAAGTGGCGTCGGCACTGGCGGCATTCGGAGGCGGTTCGATGGTGGCAGCCTTCGTTCTGCCATCCTTACTGGAAAAGGTGGCCGACCGAACCGCGATGCTCACCGGCGCTACCGTACTGGTCGTGGGCACGGGGATCGGCGCACTGCTGCCGAGCTATGCATTGTTGCTGCCGCTGTGGTTGATCATCGGCTTTGGCTACAGCGTGGCGCAAACGCCATCCGGCCGTCTTCTGCGCCGCTCGGCCCATGCCGAGGACCGTCCTGCGATCTTCGCGGCACACTTCGCGCTGTCGCACGCCTGTTGGCTCATCTGCTACCCACTTGCCGGCCGCTTCGGCGCGGTCATGGGCTTGCCATCGACCTTCATTGTCATGTCCCTGGTCGGCTTGGCCGGCGTGGCGCTGACGCTCTGGCTGTGGCCGGCCAGCGACCCTTCTGACGTGGCGCATGACCACCCCAGCTTGCCGCCGGATCACCCTCATTTACGCACACACGCAGACCAAGGCAGGCACCATCACCAGCTGATTCTGGATGACCTGCACCGTATCTGGCCGAAAGGATAGGCACATTTTCTCGTTGCGGCATCACAACGCATGGCTTCGGAGGCTGAGAAGGGTGAGCGAAAATATATCACATGAACACATATTCATGTGTTATATTTCGCCATAGTCAAACACTCAACCAGCAGAGGCGCCCATGTCCCAATCCAATGCACATGACCATGGTCACGACCATGATCACGACCACACCCCCACAGTGACGAGCGCCAACGAGCGCAAGGTTCTGGTTTCCTTCTTCCTGATCTTCGGCTTCATGCTCGTGGAAGCTGTCGGCGGCGTGCTGTCGGGCTCGCTAGCCCTACTTGCCGATGCTGGCCACATGCTGACCGACGCCGTGGCACTTGCCCTGGCTTACGCTGCCTTCCGATTCGGTCGCCGCGCAGCCGACAGCAAACGCACATTCGGTTACCTGCGCTTCGAGGTCATCGCCGGCTTCCTGAACGCCGTGACCCTGTTCGCGATCGTCGCATGGATCGCCTACGAGGCGTGGGAGCGGCTGCAGGCGCCGCCCGTCATCCTCGCCGGCCCGATGATGATCGTCGCCGTGCTCGGCTTACTGATCAACGTCCTCGTGCTGTGGATCATGACCCGCGGCGAAACCGATCACGTCAATGTGAAAGGTGCCATCCTCCACGTGATGGGTGACCTGCTCGGCTCTGTCGGCGCCATCGTTGCAGCGATCGTCATCTACTTCACCGGCTGGACTCCGATCGACCCCATCCTGTCGGTTCTAGTAGCGGCGTTGATTCTGCGCAGCGCCTGGAAGCTCCTGGCCAAGTCGATCCATATCCTGTTGGAGGGTGCGCCAGAGGACGCTTCGCCGGAAAAGGTGGAACAAGGCCTGATGAGCACTGTGCCCGGCCTGGCGGCTGTCAGCCATGTTCACGTGTGGCAACTCACTTCCGGTCGCACGATGGCCACGCTACACGTTCGACCCAACGTGGACGAGGAGGCGCGAGCTGTGGTCAAGCGCGTCGAGGCGGTGCTGCGAGAGCAGTTCAGCATCGAACACGCCACAGTCGGAATCGACTGGAACTCGGAGGCTGACGAGAACATCTGCAGCCTGCAACCCACGACAGGCCGTCAGGACCACAGCGGCCACGACCACAGTGAGCACAATCATGACCATGACCACTCCGCTCCCGGTCACAAGCATTGAGGCCGTGCTAGACGGTTCGCAGTTCACTTGAGGGTTTGAATCCATGACATCCCGCAAAACCACCAGCGCCGCTATTGTGCAATGTTCGACCTCTAACCACGGCACGACCACTGATGTCCTCGCACTATCGCAAAGTGACGTCGCTGTTCTGGCAGAGACCTTCCGCCTGCTGGGCGACCAATCGCGATTGAAAATCCTGTTGCAGTGCATGCGCGGATCGGTCGCAGTGGGCGACATTGCTGGCTCGCTAGACCTGTCGCAGTCCTTGGTCAGCCATCACCTGCGCCTGTTGCGCGGCGCGCGCCTCGTGCGCGGCGAGCGCCAAGCCAAGCACATCTTCTACGGCATTGCCGACCAGCACGTCAGCCAGGTACTCCAGGACATGGCGGTTCACATTTCGGAGGACAGACACGACGATTGACTGAACATGTGAGTGCGCGCCGGCCTACGCCTTCAAGGGGTAGGCTTTTTTTGGCTATTAATCTAGAGAGACACCGGCGCGCCTTGCTGAATGCCTAGAAGACCCCAAGCAAAAAGCACTCTAAAAATAAACACTTGAACATATCTTCATGTGTGTTATTATTTGTCTACGGGGTATCCGAAAGGCGTAAGGACCACGCCATTATTTTTAACGTCAAGGAGTATTGACCATGTCCAAGAAAATTCGCTTTGCTGTTCTGCTTTCCGCACTTTTTGCTGCTGGAGTAAACGCTCAACCGTTCGCCGCAGATATGACACGGCAACAGGTCCAGGAGGATCTGGCTGCTTGGAGGCAATCTGGGTTGGAAGCGTTGTCTCGCGGCGAAAGCGGCCCGGATACGTTCAGCCCTCAATACCAGGCTGCCTTTCAGCGCTACTTGCAATTGACCCAAGGTGATATGTATCAGGCGCCCTCAGCAGGAAAGACTCGTGCTGAAGTGATGGCTGATTTGGAACTGTGGAAAATCTCCGGCATGCACGCGTTCACCTCGCGCGGAATCACCACCGCTTCGCACACCCAAGCCTACCAACAAGCCTACGAGAGCTATCTCCAGCTCAAGCTGGGTGCGGCTTACAAGGCTCCGGTGGCATTGACTCGTGCTCAAGTAAAGAGTGATTTGGCAGATTGGCAGGTTGCGGGAATGGCTGGATTCTGGGCTGGTGAGCAGACGCCTGATACCTATAGTGATGCCTACCGCACCGCATTTGAAACCTACCAGATGCTGCGCAACAAAAAATGACTTAATGGCAGCTGCATAAAGCAGCGGTCGGATGGTTCAGCCAGAAAGAGATTCTTTCTTTTTTTTGAATAAACATACAAACAAGTGTTCATTTGTTTGCATAACATTCCGATCGCTGATTTGTGCGTCCTGCCACGGCGATTACTCAGAGAACCAGGAGATTGATATGTCTTTGGAAACATTGGACGGCACAGGAGCGCAGGACGAACAACTGGGCTTTCGGGTCGAAGGTATGGATTGCGCCAGTTGCGTCGGCAAGATTGAAACAGCGCTTGGTCGAATTGATGGCGTATCAAATGTACAGGTTAATTTTACAAATGAGACGCTGACGTTGACGCGCAGCACAAGTAGCCGAAATACTGCACGCGACATTGCCAAGAAAATCCGGTCCCTGGGCTTCGACGTGCAGGCACTGCCCGCGTCCGAAATGTCCGCAGCACCTGCACCGTGCCATGCGGCCCACGCGCATGACCACGCCGGCTGCGGCGGCCACCATGACCATGGGCATGCCCACGACCACGGGCACGATCATTCGCACGGCAAAGCGTGCGGTGATGACCATGGGCATGGCCATGCTCACGGCCATGCCCATGACCACGGTCACGATCACGGGGCCTGCAGCGGGCATGACCATGCGCCGGCCTCTGCCTCCCGTGGAGCACCCAGCACGCCCCCCAACGTGTCCATGCGCGTCGAGGGCATGGACTGCGCCAGTTGCGTCGGCAAGATCGAAACGGCGCTCGCTCGCATGGATGGCGTGTCCGATGCCCGCATAAACTTCACCGCAGAAACGCTGGAATTGACGCTCGCGTCTGGCGGCCCCACGCAGCTCGGCCACATCGAGAAGACCATCAAGAGCCTGGGCTTCGGCGTCTCCGACGTGCGCCGCCATGATGGCTCAGCACCCGCGGCCCCAGCAGCAGCATCGACGGCGCGCCATCAGCGCTGGTGGCAGACGAAGAAAGGCAAGCACGTGCTGGGCCTGGGCGGCCTGATGGGCTCGGCCTACGCGATCGCGCAGTTCGTTCCTGGCTACGCTGAATGGATCTTCGCCGCTGCGGTGATCGCGGGCGTGCTGCCGTTCGCTCGCAAAGCCTTCGCGCTGGCTGTGTCAGGCTCGCCGTTCTCTATCGAAACGCTGATGGTCGTCGCCTCGCTGGGCGCGCTCGTGATAGGCGAGGCCGAGGAAGCTGCTGCCGTGGTGTTCCTGTTCGCGATCGGCGAGCTGCTGGAAAGCGTGGCCGCCGGCCGCGCGCGCGCCGGCATCAAGGCGCTGGCCTCCCTGGTGCCTAAGACGGCGGTACTGCTCGATGCCGCGGGCGGGCAGCGCGAAGTGCCCGCCGCTTCCCTGCGCGTGAGCGACCGCGTGCTGGTGCGCCCTGGTGACCGGGTGCCTGCGGACGGCAAGATCCTCCGCGGTGAAAGCAGCCTGGACGAGTCGCCTATCACCGGCGAGTCCGTACCGCGTCAAAAGGCTATCGGTGCCGACGTGTTCGCCGGCTCCATCAACGTCGATGGCGTGCTCGAAGTACAAGTCGAGAAGACGGCATCGGACAACACCATTTCTCGCATCATCCAACTGGTGGAGCAGGCGCAGTCCTCCAAGGCGCCCACGGCTCGCTTCATCGAAAAGTTCAGCCGCTACTACACCCCTGCCGTCATGGCCATCGCGGCGTTGATCGTGGTGGTTCCGCCACTTGCCATGGGTGGCGACTGGGGTACCTGGCTGTACCGCGGCCTCGCACTGCTGTTGATTGCCTGCCCATGTGCGCTGGTGCTCTCCACACCGGCGGCCATCGCCTCGGGCCTTGCGGTGGCCACGCGACGGGGCCTGCTGATCAAGGGTGGCAACGCGTTGGAAACCATCGGCCGCGTGCGCGCCATTGCCTTCGACAAGACTGGCACGCTGACCGAGGGCAAGCCGCGCATCACCGAGGTCCTGCCCTTCGGGCTGTTCAAGCATCAACAGGTCCTTGCGCTTGCCGCCGCTGTCGAGTCCGGCTCAAACCATCCCTTGGCGAAGGCCATTGTCGCCCATGCCAAGAGCCTGGACGTGGCGATTCCCCAGGCCACGGGCGCATCGGCCATTGCCGGCAAGGCGGTGCGCGCCACCGTGAACGGCAGTGCGCTCGCTGTCGGATCGCCCGCCCATGCGGAACAGACGGCCACGCTGACAGCCGCGCACCGCAGGGAAATCGACAAGCTGGAGGATGGCGGCAAGACCGTGGTGGTCCTGTTCGACGAAGCCAGCAAGAACGTTCTGGGCCTGCTGGCCCTGCGCGACGAGCCCCGCCGCGACGCGCGCGAAGGCGTGGCCCAGCTCAACGCCATGGGCGTGCGCTCGGTCATGCTGACCGGCGACAACCGCCGCACCGCGCAGGCGATCGCCGGCAAGCTGGGCATCGAGTGGGAGGCCGAGCTGCTGCCGCAGGACAAGCTGCGCTTGGTCAACGAGATGAAGCGTGATGCCAAGGTGGCGATGGTCGGCGACGGCATCAACGACGCGCCGGCCCTGGCGACCGCCGACGTGGGTATCGCCATGGGCGGCGGCACGGACGTGGCGCTGGAAACCGCCGATGCCGCGCTGCTCAAGAGCCGCGTCACGGACGTGGCCCACCTGGTGGCCCTGTCGCGGGCGACGATGGCCAACATTCACCAAAACGTCGTATTCGCCATTGGCCTCAAGGGCTTGTTCCTGGTCACCACCGTGTTGGGTATCACCGGCTTGTGGGTTGCCGTGCTGGCCGACACCGGCGCCACGGCCCTGGTCACGCTGAACGCACTGCGCCTGCTGCGCTTCAAGGGCGCGCCGGAGGCCAACCACGGCGACGACGCCGGGCGTCCCACCACCTTGTCCGTGCCGTCTGCCCGCTGAGGCAACAAGAGGGCTTGACCTTGCCGTCGTTGTAACGCCTAGCCTCCACACAAATGTCTGCAGAGCGCTTCGGAAGGGCCGGAGTCCTGCATCCAAGAAAGGGTCACTTCCATGCGTAAAAAAATCAGAATCATTGTGGTGGCAGGCGTCATCGCAGCCGTCGGGGGGATAGCGATCGCTGCCCGCGACGCCAAGGACGAGGGCAAGGCCGCGGCGCCCCCGGCGGGCGCGCCGATGGCGCCGCAGGTGCCCGTGGCCGAGGTCATTACCCGCACGGTCGCGCCATCGGCCGAGTACACCGGCTTCCTGGCCGCGCCCAAGACCGTCGAGCTGCGCTCGCGGGTCGGCGGCGCCGTCGATGCGGTGAGCGTTCCCGAAGGTAGCCTCGTGCGCAAGGGCCAACTGCTGTTCCAGATCGACCCGAGGCCGTTCCAGGTTGCGCTCGACACGGCCGTGGCGCAACTGCGTCAGGCCGAGGTGCTGGCCAGCCAGGCCCAGGCCGACTTTGACCGCGCCGAGCGCCTGGTGGCGACCGGCGCCGTCGCGCGCAAGACCTATGACGATGCCGCCTCCGCACGCAACGCGCGCCAGGCTCAGGTGCAGGCGGCTAAGGCCGCCGTTGCTGCGGCTCAGCTGGACCTGTCCTACGCCCGCGTCACTGCGCCCATCGCCGGGCGCGTCGACCGCGTGCTCGTGACCGAGGGCAACTTGGTCAGCGGTGGCGGCGCCGGCGCGGCCACGCTGCTGACCACGATCGTATCCATCGACCCGTTGCACGTGTACTTCGACATTGATGAGGCCACCTATCTCAACGTCGTCAGCCGCTCGCGGCCCGCTGCGGGCGCCGGTAGCAAGGCTTCGCTGCCCGTGCAGGTCGGGCTGACCACGGACAAGGGTTTCCCGCACAGGGGCGCGCTCGACTTCGTGGGCAACACCATTGACCGAAGCACCGGCACGATCCGCGCGCGCGCCGTTGTGCCCAACCCGGATGGGCGCATGGCACCCGGCATGTTCGCCCGGGCCAAGCTGTCCACCGGCGCGGCGCGCGAGGCCGTCCTGATCGACGATCAGGCCGTGGGCACCGACCAAGGGCGCAACTACGTGCTGGTCGTGGGCGAGAACAACCAGGCCCAGTACCGGCCCATCGAACTGGGGCCGGTGGTGGACGGGCTGCGCGTCATCAACGGCGGCCTGCAGGCCGGTGAGAAGATCATCATCAAGGGCCTCGTGCGCCCCGGCATGGCGGTCACGCCGCGCATGGTGCCCATGCAGGCGCCCGCGGCACCGGCCGCCGGCGCGACCGGCGCGACCAAGGCTGCGGCAAACGCTCCGGCTCCCGCTGCGGCGCCTGCCAAGGCCGGTGGCGCGGACCCCGCCAAGGCTGACGGCGCGGCCGGCTCGGCGGAGGCCCGCAAATGAATTTCCCCCGCTTCTTCATCAACCGGCCGATCTTCGCCATCGTCCTGTCGGTGCTGATGCTGATCGCGGGCGCGATCAGCTATTTCCAGCTCCCCCTGAGCGAGTACCCCCAGGTCACGCCGCCGACGGTGCAGGTCACCGCCAGCTATCCCGGCGCCAACCCGCAGGTGATCGCCGACACCGTGGCATCGCCGCTGGAGCAGGCGGTCAACGGCGTGGAAGGCATGATGTACATGCAGTCCCAGATGTCCACGGACGGGCGGATGGTGCTGACCATCTCGTTCGAGCAGCACATCGACCCCGACGTCGCGCAGATCCAGGTGCAGAACCGCGTCTCACGCGCGCTGCCCCGGTTGCCGCCCGAGGTCCAGCGCATCGGCGTGGTCACCGACAAGACCGCGCCCGATATTCTCATGGTGGTGCATATGCTCTCGCCGGGGGACCGCTACGACCCGCTGTACGTGTCCAACTACGCGATGCTCAACGTGCGCGACGAACTGGCGCGCCTGCCGGGCATCGCCAACGTGATCATCGGCGGTGAAGGCGAGTACGCAATGCGCGTCTGGCTCGACCCCGAGAAGGTCGCATCGCGGGGCATGACCGCCAGCGATGTGGTCGCCGCCATCCGCGAGCAGAACGTGCAGGTCGCAGCCGGCTCGATCGGCCAGCAGCCGAATGCGTCGGCCGCCTTCCAGGTCAGCGTCAATGCGCTGGGGCGCCTGACCACCGAAGAGCAGTTCGGCGACATCGTGATCAAGGCCGGCGCCAACGGCCAGGTGACCCGCCTGCGCGACGTCGCACGCCTGGAACGGAACTGGGCTCGGACAACTACACCATGCGCGGCCAGCTCGACGGCGAGAACGCGGTCGGCCTGCAAATCCTGATGACGCCCGGCTCCAATGCCCTGGACACGTCCAGCGCGGTGCGCGCGACGATGGAGCGGCTGCAGGCCAAGTTCCCCGAAGGCATCGAGTACAAGATCGCCTACGACCCCACAGTCTTCGTGCGCGCCTCGCTCCAGTCCGTCGCCGTCACGCTGCTGGAGGCCATCCTCCTGGTGGTGATCGTGGTGGTGCTGTTCCTGCAATCTTGGCGCGCGTCGATCATTCCACTGATCGCCGTGCCGGTCTCGCTGGTCGGCACGTTCGCGGTGATGCACATGTTCGGCTTCTCGCTGAACACGCTGTCGCTGTTTGGCCTCGTGCTCTCCATCGGCATCGTGGTGGATGACGCCATCGTGGTGGTGGAGAACGTGGAGCGCCACATGGCGCTGGGCGAATCGCCCAAGGATGCGGCGCGCAAGGCGATGGATGAAGTGACTGGCCCGATCCTGGCCATCACCTCGGTGCTGGCAGCGGTCTTCATCCCCTCGGCGTTCCTGTCGGGGCTGCAGGGCGAGTTCTATCGCCAGTTCGCGCTGACCATCGCGTTCTCGACCATCCTGTCGGCGATCAACTCGCTTACGCTGTCGCCAGCGCTGGCCGCCATCCTGCTCAAGCCGCACCACGGCGCGGCCAAGCCCGATCGTCTCACGCGCATCATCGACGGCGTGTTCGGCGGCTTCTTCCGCCGCTTCAACCGCTTCTTCGATCGCGCCTCGAATTCCTACGTCGGGGGCGTGCGCCGCGCGGTGCGCGGCAGCGCCATCGTGCTGCTGCTCTACGTCGGCTTCCTGGGCCTGACCTGGCTGGGCTTCCACAAGGTGCCTGCGGGCTTCGTGCCGGCCCAGGACAAGTACTATCTCGTGGGCATCGCCCAGCTTCCGACCGGCGCCTCGCTGGATCGCACCGAGGCGGTCGTCAAGGAGATGACCAAGATCGCACTGGCTGAGCCGGGCGTCGAGAGCGTGGTGGCCTTCCCGGGCCTGTCGGTCAATGGACCGGTGAACCAGCCGAACACCGCGCTGATGTTCGCCATGCTCAAGCCCTTCGATGAGCGCAAGGACCCGTCGCTGTCGGCCTTCGCCATCCAGGGCAAGCTCATGGGCAAGTTCAGCCAGATCCCGGACGGCTTCGTTGGCATCTTCCCGCCGCCGCCGGTGCCGGGCCTGGGTTCGATGGGCGGCTTCAAGCTGCAGATCGAGGACCGGGCGGGCCTGGGTCCCGAGGCGCTTGCGCAGGCACAGGGCCAGATCATGGGCAAGGCCATGCAGGCGCCCGAGCTGGCGAACATGCTCGCCAGCTTCCAGACCAATGCGCCGCAGTTGCAGGTGGACATCGACCGGGTGAAGGCCAAGTCGCAGGGCGTATCGCTGACCGAGGTGTTCGACACCCTGCAGGTCAACCTTGGCTCGCTCTACGTCAACGACTTCAACCGCTTCGGTCGCACCTACCGGGTCATGGCCCAGGCCGATGCGCAGTTCCGCATGCAGGCTGAGGACATAGGCATGCTCAAGGTGCGCAATGCAGCGGGCGACATGATCCCGCTGAGCGCGATCGCGACCATCGAGCGCAGTTCCGGCCCCGACCGGGTGATGCATTACAACGGCTTTCCCTCGGCCGACATCAGCGGCGGGCCAGCGCCGGGCTACTCGTCCGGCCAGGCCACCGCCGCGATTGAGAAGATCGTGAGCGAATCGCTGCCGGACGGTATGACCTACGAATGGACGGACCTGACTTTCCAGGAAAAACGGGTTGGCAACACGGCGATCTACATCTTCGCGCTGGCGGTGCTGCTCGCCTTCCTGTTCCTGGCGGCCCAGTACAACAGTTGGTCGCTGCCGTTCGCTGTGCTGCTGATTGCACCCATGGCGCTGCTCTCGGCGATCGCCGGCGTCTGGCTCTCTGGGGGCGACAACAACATCTTCACGCAGATCGGTTTCGTGGTGCTGGTCGGCCTGGCTGCCAAGAACGCGATCCTGATCGTGGAGTTCGCCCGCGCGAAGGAAAGCGAAGGGGCCGATCCGCTGGCAGCCGTGCTCGAAGCCGCGCGCTTGCGGCTGCGCCCGATCTTGATGACGTCGTTCGCCTTCATCGCTGGCGTGGTGCCGCTGGTGCTGGCCAGCGGTGCGGGCGCCGAGATGCGCCACGCCATGGGCATCGCGGTGTTCGCCGGCATGCTGGGCGTGACGGTATTCGGCCTGGTGCTGACGCCGGTGTTCTACGTTGTGGTGCGCAAGCTGGCGCTGCGCCGCGAAGCGCGCCATGCCCGTGGCGGCATGACCGACCAGCACGCATGACGGCCAGGAGGACATACGACATGAAAACATCTTTCGCATTCACACGACCCGCCAGGACGCTGGCGCCGCTCGCCCTCGCGGCGGCGCTGGCTGGCTGCTCCATGGCACCGAAGTATGACCGGCCCGCAGCGCCGATCGACACGGCCTATCCCTCGGGCGCGGCCTATGTGGAACTGGCGGCCGCGACGCCCGACGACGCGATCACGGCCGAGATCGGTTGGCGGGACTTCTTCCGCGACCCGCTGCTGCAGCAGTTGATCGGCATTTCGCTGGAGAACAACCGCGACATGCACAAAGCCGCGCTCAACGTGGAGGCGGCTCAGGCGCTGTACCGTATCCAGCGTGCCGAGATGCTGCCGAACCTGGGCGTTTCCGCCCGCGGCGCGTCAGAGCGCGTACCGGCCGACCTCAGTACCACGGGGCAAAGCGACGTGCTCCGGCGCTACGACGTGGCCGGGGTGACGGCCGCCTGGGAGCTGGACCTGTGGGGCCGCATCCGCAGCCTCAACGACCGGGCGCTGGCGTCCTACCTGGCCCTCGACGAGACCCGCATCGCCACGCAGATGAGCCTGGTGTCCGAGGTGGCCAGCGCCTACCTCACGCTGCGCGCCGACCAGGAACTGCTGCGCCTGACGAGCGACACCCTCGCCACACAGAAGCGCTCCTATGACCTGACCACCCAACTGGTGGAAGCGGGAAATTCCACGCAGCTCGACCTGCGCCGCGCGGAGATCGCGCTGCGCACCGCCGAGGCCAACCGCGCCGCCTACACGCGGCAGGCGGCCAAGGACCGCAACGCGCTGGTGCTGCTGCTGGGCCAGCCGCTGACGCCGGAGCTGTCCCGGCAGCTTGACGAGGCCGTGGCGCTGCCGGACGACATCGTGCCGACCGACCTGCCGAGCGGCCTGCCGTCCGAACTGCTCGCGCGTCGGCCGGACATCCGCGCCGCCGAGCAGATGCTGATCGGCGCCAACGCCAACATCGGCGCGGCGCGGGCCGCGTTCTTCCCGACGATTAGCCTCACGGGCTCGGCGGGCACGGCCAGCGCTTCGCTGGACGGCCTGTTCGATTCGGGCTCGCGGGCCTGGAGCTTCCTGCCGCAGATCACGCTGCCCATCTTCCGCGGCGGCGCGTTGCGAGCCAATCTGGACGTGGCACAGGTACAAAAGAGGATCGAAATCGCCAACTACGAGAAGTCTATCCAGGCGGCCTTTGCTGAGGTGGCTGACGGCTTGGCGGGCAAGCGCACGCTTGATGAGCAGATCCGCTCGGAGCAGCTCCTGGTAGCGGCTAGCCAGAAAGCCTACCAACTAGCCGAGCAACGCTTCCAGGAAGGCGTGGACGACAACCTCACCTTGCTCGATGCGCAACGCACACAGTACGGTGCGCAGCAGACCCTGGTGCGCACGCGCCTGACGCGGCTGAACAACCTCATCCACCTCTACAAGGCGCTGGGTGGCGGCTGGACTGAGCACACGGTGCAATCGGGCGCCACCGGGCAACCATCCGCCCGGTCGCCGGGATAAGGGCTATGCGCAACGGCGGCGTTCCCCATCGTTGCGCACGGAGAACCGGATGAGGATCGGTGAACTTGCGCGCTTGACGGGCACCCCCCGGAGAACATTCGGTTCTACGAGCGGGAGGGCCTGTTGCAAGCCCCGGAGCGGTCACGCAACAACTATCGGCGCTATGGCCCGGCCCATGTCGAACGGCTTCACCTGATTCGCAACTACCGTGCCTCGGGAATCGGCCTGGATGACGTGCGCCGCCTACTGGGTTGGGCACATGAGGGGTTCCTGGAACCTGAGCTGCTAAGGCAGGCTGTCCAAGGCCATCTCGCCTGTGTTGAGGAACGCATGGAGCAACTGATCCAGGTGAAAGAGCACCTGCTCGCATTGGCCCTGCACGGTGCTGCTTCCGCCGGGGCTTCCGAGGATGGACCGGCTCGCGATGGTTCGTGAGCATCGCATGTCCATATAACTGAATATATATTCATGCGTGTAATATTTCCGGCCAGACAAACGAATAAGAAAGACGCCCATGACCGACCAGAGCATCACGCGCCGAAACATCGGCGTTCTCACCGCCGCGCAGGCGCTCGGCGGCGCCAGCGCGCCCATCGTGATGTCGCTGGGTGGGCTGGTCGGCCAGCAGCTTGCCAAGAATTCGGCCTGGATCACCTTGCCCGTGAGTCTGTTCGGCCTGGGTCTTGCCATCGGCACCTTGCCTGCCGCCTTCATCATGCGGCGCCATGGCCGCCGCAACGGATACGTGGTGGGGGTCGGCTTCGGCGTGGCCTCGGGCCTGATCGCCGCGTTGGGCATCATGCTGGCCTCGTTCTGGATCTTCTGCGCCGGCACCTTCCTGGCGGGCTTCTACGGCGCGTATGTGCAGAGCTACCGCTTCGCAGCCGCCGACACCGCCGAGGACGCGCTTAAGGCCAAGGCCATTTCCTGGGTCATGGTGGGCGGTCTCGCGGGCGCCATCATCGGGCCGCAGTTGGTGATCTTCACGCGCGATGCGGTAGCGGGCACGCCCTACGTTGGCAGCTTCCTCAGCCAGGCGCTGCTGCCGCTGATCGCCTTGCCGATCCTGCTGATGCTGCGCACGCCGAGCCAGACCCAGGCCGAAGCAGTCGCCGATAGCGGTCGGACGGTGCTGCAGCTCTTGGCGATGCCGCGCTATCTGCTGGCCGTGGCTGCGGGCGTGGTGTCCTATGGGGTGATGGCGTTCGTGATGACGGCCGCGCCGGTGGCGATGGTCAACCACGGGCATTCGGTGGACAACGCCGCCCTAGGAATACAGTGGCACCTGCTGGCGATGTTCGGGCCGAGCTTCTTCACCGGGCGACTGATGGTGCGCTACGGCAAGGAGCGCGTGACCGCCGTCGGCATGGTGCTGCTCGCCGCCTCCGGGGTGGTGGCCCTGGGCGGGCTCGGCCTGTCCCACTTCTGGGGCTCGCTGGCGCTGCTGGGCATCGGCTGGAACTTCAGCTTCATCGGCGCGACGGCGATGGTCACCGACTGCCACACCCCGGCCGAGCGGGGCAAGGCGCAGGGCATGAACGATTTCTTCGTCTTCGCCGCCACGGCGGCCGTGTCGTTCCTCGCGGGATCGATCCTGCACAGCTCGGGCTGGCAGGCGGTCAACTGGATGATCTTCCCGGCCCTGGCGCTGATCCTGGTGCCGCTGCTGTGGCAGGCCGCGCGAAAGCCGGCGCTGCCAGCTCCGGTCTGATCGGAGCGGTGCAAGAGGCGCTCCGCGCAGTGGGTCGCCTCGGCCGCTACAGCACCTGCTTCCACTGGCGCAGCCTCGACAGCGCGTCGTCGTAGGCGGTGGAGGTGAAGAACTGGATCTTGCGCCCGAGGGTCTTCATCGGGCTCAACGCGGGATCGAAAAGCGAGGCGTTCGAATGGTGCGCCACGCAGTCGAGCACCCGGTCCTGTCCCTCCGTGAGCATGGCTTCCAGCTCGCGAAGGTCTCTGCCCGCGAAACGGCGCTGGAAGCCGGCAGAAAGACGCTCGGCCCGCTGCGCCATCGCACTCGGCGAGTAAAAGGACGCCGAAGGTCCAGGCGTCCGATCATGCGCGAACTGCAGGATCATCGTGTTCCAGACGATGACGTCCACCAGGACCATCGCAGCGTTGGTATGCAGGCGCGGCTCCTGCCAGATCATGGCCGTGTGCCGGTAGTGGCTGGCGGGAATGGTGGCAGCTTCTACCCCGAGCTTTCGGTGGCTGGCGCGAACCTTGTCAAGGAGTTCCTGCTTCGTGGTTGGTAGTTTCATTCGGGATTTCTATTTCATCGAGACAAGGCTCGATAACCGGCGTGTCAGATATTCATCAAGTCACCAGCGCAATTACCTTGGATTGAGGAAAAGCGCTTGCCTCACCGCTGCGCTGGCGGCGCCGAGGGCTTGTGCATGATGAAGCGGGACATGTCGGTGATTTCCTGTTTGCGGATTTACGTTACTGCTGAAGCTGCTTCTGCATGGTGTTGTGGTTGTAGTAGTCGCTGGCATAGACAATCTTTCCGTTCGAAACACGGAAGAAGCTCGCGCCGAAATAACTGATGGTCGAACTGGAGGGCGACGTCCCGCCATTGCTGTTCTTGGTGGCGGTGAATTCCCACTCGATCGCCACACCATCGCCGGAGGCAACCGGCTGCGAACGGATTTTCATTTTTCGGTCGGGCAGGATTTTCATCAGAAACTGCGAGACTTCGGTAATGGCTTGAGGCCCAGTGCGGGACGCTTCATTGCTGGTATTGAAATAGACGACGTTGGAATCGAGCACTTTTTCCATCGCGTCGGTTCGCCCGCCATTCCAGGCGTCAAGGTATTGCTGGACCACCTTCACGTTCTCTGGCTCATCTGCCGCCTGCGACGTGACGCTATAGGCGAGTGAAACCAGCCCGAGGAATATCGCTCCCAAAGCCTGCACCGGACGGCAGCGCAAGCCGTCTGAAGAACGAAGGGGCCTGAATGACAGGGCGTGCTGCATGTTGTTCATGGTCGAAATACTCCAAAAGGTGTTGAAAAAAATCCCGCTCGCACGGGCGTGGTGGAAAATCGCATGTCGCGCGCAACGAAGCACAGGCCGTCGGCAATTGCTCTTTTGTCAAATACATAGAATCATCCTATGTATAAGGCCTGAGTTGCTACAATCGAGGTCCGATGGGCTCCCGTCTCTACGTCATTTGAGAACCGCGATGAATAACCGCTTCACACTCCCACAGGCGCCGCGGCGTTCGCTCGTCGATTCGACGATTGAGCTGATCCGCGGCCAGATCGAGGGAGGCGCCTGGAAGGTCGGCGAGCGCATCCCCAGGGAGCAGGAACTGGCCGAGATGCTGGAGGTTGGCCGCAACACGGTGCGGGAAGCCATTCGCGTGCTCTCGCACGGCCAGGTCCTGGAAGTCCGCCAGGGTGATGGCACCTACGTGCGAACCAATATCGATCCGGCCGAGGTCATGCGCCGTGTCGGGCGTTCCGGCTTGCGAGAGCACTTCGCGTTGCGCTGCATGCTGGAAACCGAGGCGGCCAGGTTGGCCGCGGTGCATCGGTCCAAGGCGGACGTTGGGCTGCTGCGCCGACTGTTGAAGGCCCGCGGCGAGCAGGAGCAACACGCATCGAGCGCGGCCTTTGCCGAGGCCGATACGGCTTTCCACTGCGCGATCGCCGGGATGTGCGGCAACGGCGCGCTGGCTGAGCTGTACCGCTACTTCGCGAACTCGGTCCGCATGAACACGCTGACTGCGCTGAAGGACAAGGAACTGCCCGAGCCGGGTCTCGCGACCCATGAGGCGATCGTGGATGCTATCGAGCGCCAGGATGGAGAAGCAGCTGCGGCGGCTGTGCGGAACGTGGTCGCTCCGCTGATTGCGGCACTTGAGAAATCGGGTTGATCCGAGCGCGACTCCCGCGCTGGCAATGCCGCTTTCCATCGAGCAGCCGGTCGCCGGCCCCGTTGATCGGAACGCGGGTTGTTTCCCGGAGAGCACGCGGTAGCCGGTCCTCATGGATAGGCCCTTGGTGCGCTACAGCGACCGGACGGTGCTGTTCATATCGAATCTTCGACGCGACCACCCGCCAGGACATACCGGGCCAGCGCCTCGGCATCGGCGTGGGTGGCCCGGGTGGACTGCGGTGTACCGAAAGCCTGGACGAGCTTTGGCAGCATGGCCTCCAACTGGGCTCGCTTATCCGAATCCGGTTCGACGTGGATGAGCGCGAGCAATGTGCCGCCAAGCGTCTCCTTGTGAGTCTTCAGCCAGACGCCGCGCTGAGCGCGATCGTCGAGAGTCTCTTCTGGCCCTCCCGCGACGTAGATAAGCACGAAGGGCTTTCCGCAGGCGACGAGTTCATCCATTTCCGCGCACCAGGCGCTGCTGTATCCGTTGTAGATGCTTGCGCCGTCGAAGCGGACGATGGGGAAATCGCTGGTGTCGTGAACTTTCGGTTGCTGGGACATGATCCTGGACTCTCGCTATTAACGTCCTAACATCCTACCTTTGTTGAGAATTACTTGCAACTGAAATGGGCATGGGCACACCGCCGTGCAGCGCCAAGTGACGGGCGAAATAAGGGCTTGACCTTCCAACAATGGGAGGCCCTACAGTGAACCCATCAACCTCATTCAAGGAGTTTTTTCATGAAGGTCAACAAGTTCAGCCTCTTGTTCATTGCGGGCGCCGTCGTGGTCGCCGCCGGCCTGATGGCCGTCCAGAAGAAGGTGGTCGTCCCGTCGGGTGAAGCGATGCAGGCCAGTGCGGGCGGAGGTCACCAAGGGCACGCGATGCCCTCCAGCGCCTCGGCCAATGACAGTCCTTCCACGACCGCGTATCGCGCCGTGAACGACCAGATGCACGCCGGGATGGGAGCGCAGTTCACTGGCAACGCCGACGTCGATTTCATGCGTGGCATGATCCCGCACCACCAGGGCGCGATCGACATGGCCAAGGTGGCGCTGCAGTACGGCAAGGACCCGGAGGTTCACAAGCTGGCCCAGGAGGTCATCACCGTGCAGGAAGGCGAGATCGCCATGATGAACAAGTGGCTGGGCGACAACGGCCAGCAGGCGGCGGCCGGCAGCTCGGGCGATGCCTCGACGGCCGCCTACCGTGCCGGCAACGACCGCATGCATGCGGACATGATGATCGACTTCAGCGGCGACGCCGATGTGGACTTCATGCGCGGCATGATCCCGCACCACCAGGGTGCGATCGACATGGCCAAGGTGGCGCTGCAGTACGGCAAGAACCCGGAGGTCCGCAAGTTGGCTCAGGAGGTCATCTCCGCGCAGGAAGGCGAGATCGCCATGATGAAGAGTTGGCTTGTCGCTCGGGGCAAGTGAAGGCACGACCATGAACCAAGCCAACACCCCGCGCATCCTCATCTATAGCACTCCAACTTGCCCGGACTGCCGGGCACTAAAGGAGTGGTTGTCCCAGCAGGGCATCGCGTTTGAAGAGCGCGACCTGACCGACCCGAAGATTTCCGCGGAGGCCAAGTCACGAACCGGCGTGCGCGTGGCCCCGATCACGATCGTCGGCGACGAGGTCTTCTATGGCACCTTCGCGAGCCAGAAGCCGAGGCTGATGAAGGCGCTCGGTCTTCAGTGAGCCGCTGAAGGAAGACCGTGGTCACGGGCGGAGTCGCCGGTGCGGACCCCGGTCGGACCCTGTAAGCGCTGTTGTGGACGCGTCTGCACGCAAAGCTCAAGACCGTGAGGCATTCTTCGCCGACGACGCTCGGCGCTTTCGCCTGCGGTCGTTGACATCACGAGAGGAATTTTTATGCGATCGACATCATCAGCCACCTCCCTGCACGTCGCCATTTCCGAGGGCATCACAGTCGCCAACGACCTGCCGTTCGTGCTGTTCGGCGGCATCAACGTCATCGAGGATCTCGATACGACCCTGGCTGCGGCTGAGCACTTCGCGGAGGTGACGCGCAAGCTGGGGATACCCTTCGTTTTCAAGGCGTCGTTCGACAAGGCCAATCGCTCGTCGATCCATTCTTTCCGAGGTGTCGGCCTGGAGGAAGGGCTGCGGGTCCTCGATGCGGTCAAGTCGCGGTTCGGATGCCCAGTCTTGACCGACGTGCATGAGGTTGAGCAGGCCATGCAGGTCGCTGCCGTTGCCGACGTACTGCAAGTTCCGGCCTTCCTGGCCCGGCAGACCGATCTGGTGGCCGCCATTGCCCGCACCGGTCGGGTAGTGAATGTCAAGAAGCCGCAGTTCCTCAGCCCGGGCCAGATCAGGCATGTCGTCCACAAACTGCACGAGGCTGGCAACCCGCGCGTCCTGCTGTGCGAGCGTGGCACGCAGTTCGGCTACGACAATCTCGTCGTGGACATGTTGGGCTTCCGCGAAATGAGCGTTGCCAGCAGTGGCCTGCCACTGGTGTTCGACGTAACCCATAGCCTGCAGCGGCGAGAAGCGGATGCGTTGGCTTCGGGTGGGCGTCGCCAACAGTTGCCCGAACTCGCGCGGGCCGGCATGGCGGTCGGCATTGGCGGTTTGTTCCTCGAAGCACACGCCGACCCGGCGCATGCACGTTGTGACGGACCCAGCGCTCTGCCACTGGACACGCTCGAACCGCTGCTGCGGCAGGTCAAGGCGGTGGACCAACTCGTCAAGTCGTTCGAGCCTCTTCGGATCGACTGAAGCCTGCCACCCGTTCAAACAGAACGTGTGGCACTTCCCCTCTTAGTCGGCTATTTGAGCGACAGATAAGGATTGTTCGGTGGAACGGCATCGAATATGTGCGATGGGTCTTCGAGCAAATAGCCATGCACCTGGCGCGTTTTGCGCGGTCCCATGACCTCGCACGTCCTGATGTTCAGACCCGATGGCTGTTTCCTGTGGAGTCCGAGTTTTTCAAAGCGCTTCTGCACCCACTGCCAGTCCTGCAGGGCCGCGTCCTTCGCAAGCGGCCCAATGGTTGGATGCTCTTGTGCGTAGCGCTGGAAAACACCAGGGCTGATCAGGTAAACCGTGTCGGACACGGTATGTACCAGGGCCTTGGCGTCATTGATGATGAGCTTGCGGGTCTGGACGGCCTGTTTCAGCCAGGCCATGAAATGCTCGCCCGATGGCCGCCCGGTAAATGAGGCGAAATCGTGCGGCGCAGGCGCGGCGGTCGGCGCCGAAGGACCTGGGGCCGATGCGGGAGGGTCGAGCGGCACCGCTGCATCGTCGGCACCCTCTGGCGGGGCTTCGACGGACTGCTCCGGCTCAGGCGTTGTCTCGAACATCGCCAGCATGCTTTCCAGTGGGTCGGCCGGATTGCGCTGCGTGCTGGGAGGTATGGCGTGACTTCCGCCCGACTGATCTGGACGGCTGCTTGCTGCGGGCTCCTTCTCCGTTGCCACCGCTGCTCCAGGTAGCAATGCAGCGTCGGGTGCGGACGGGCGCGGCCCGTCCTCGGCCTCGCCGGCGTTGTCCACGGTCACGGTTCCCGCAAATGGGCTGGGTCGCTCCGAGGGCTCCCAGATCAGCGCCGGGGCCAGGCGCAGGAGCGTGAAGGCATGGGACCAGCCACTCTCACTGGTAATAGTTGCGCGCCAGATGGCCTTGCCGGAGGCGGTGGGCTGCAACATGGCATGATCCTGTAGCACGTTGAACACGGCCGTGTTGTTCGCGGGGATGCCATCGACCCCCTGGGACAGCAGGTGCGCGCGCAGCTTGTCCGAGACTGTCTTGCTCACCAGCCACAGCGCGTCCTCGGTGAGCCAGCCATCGGAGGCCTCCGGCTGGTTCAGTTTCAGCTCTTCCTTGAGCAGGTAGCGCAGCCCGTTGACCAGCTTGCGTTGGAGCGAGTGCTTGGGCGCGGCCATGGCGCGCGCGGGATCGCCGCCCAGCTCCTGGGCGACGGAGGCGCGGTCGGCCTGCACGACAAGCTCGCCCAGAACCCCGGCGTGCTCGTACTGCCCAGCCAAGACGTAGAGCAGCGGCGCCCACAAGGATGGATAGCCACTGAGCCAGTCCAGCAGATCGCGATTGAGCAATTGCTGGTACAGCAAGCCTGTCGCGGCGCTATGAAGCCGGTACTCGCGGTCGTCGCGGTAGCGGAAGCGGTACGGTTGGCGCAGCGGGCCGTGCCATGGGTGCCAGGTGCTGCCGTCGGCCAGCTCGACGTGCAGATCGACGGCCACCTTGCCGATGTCATGGAGCAGTGCGGCATAGGCGACGGCCGCAGTCCAGGCTTCGGCCTGCGCCGCCTGGTCTTCGGGGCTGGCCCCGATGGGCAGCAGATGGGACTGCCGCAGCTTTAGGCTGTAGGCGACGATTTCGAGGCCATGGTCGAGCATGCCGCCCGGGTAGGCATGGTGATGCGCTTCGGAAGCCGGGAAGGCCTGGACCAGCTCGGCGTAGCGCTCCAGCGGCGCGCGGTACAGGGAGGCGAACTGCTTGCGCGAAAGCGAGGTGCGCTGCCAGATGTGTTCCAGCAGCTTCTGCCGGCGCGGGGTGGCGAGCAACGATGCGGCCGACTCCGGCCGCATCAACCCTTTCGGGAGGTCGGTGGCGGGTGCTGGCGACGGCGCGGCAGCGACCGGGGGCCGTTTTCGCTGGAACAGGGAGAGCATGTCGGTGTCCTGATGGCGGGCCGGGCGGGAGGCCTTTTGGCCTTTTCAAGGTAGGGCCTTTCCCCTTGCACCCCATTCCCTTGCCGTTTCGACCCTTTGGCCTTTAACCGTTTCGGTATAGCGGGGCCTGGGCTGCGGCTCCAGCGTCAATGCGGAACCCGCACGAATGGATTAGACGGCGACCTGGCGCTGGGCCCCGGCCTATGCTGCCGGGGCGCTACACCGCCAGGTAGGCTCCCACCCGGGCGACTAAGTTGACAAATGCGACAAAGGAGACTAGAGTGAATCCTGTCTCAAACCTACCTGGGAGCTGACCATGCCCACTGCGATCGAATTCATTGCCGACCGGCTGCCGCGAGTCACGGTGGAGGATGTGCGACGCTTCGCCGATACCGTCGAAATCCGGGATGCACCGGCGTTCGCGGCTGAGTTGCAGGCGTTCATCCACGAGCGCGTGGAGGCGGTGACGCTGCCCGCCAACCTGGAAGGTGAAACGGTGGCGCAGGCCTTGCAGCGCAAGGCGGCCGCGTTGCGCTCCGACACGCGCTGGACACCGGCTGAAACCGATGTCCAGCGAGGCCGCGCCTTGCTGCTGGAAGCCTTCAACCAGCCGGACAACCTGCCGCCTGCCGAGTTCGCCAAGCTGGCGGACAAGTCGCGCCAGCAAATCTACAAGGACATCCTCGCCCGTCGGCTGCTGGCGCTGAACGTGGGGCCGCGCGGCCAGAAGCTGCCCGACTGGCAGCTCGACCCGGTGAAGCAGCAGTTGACCCAAACCGTGCTCCAGGAGGTCGAGGGCATCGACCACTGGACGATCTACCGCGCGCTGTCCGAACCCCTCGAAGGCCTGGGTGGTCGCTCGCCCGTGGATGCGGTGACGCATGGCACGATCGATGACGTGGCCGAGGCCGTGTTCAACGTGCTGGGCGTCCAGGTGCATTGAAGCGAGACCGCCATGAGCCACGAGCTGCCTTCGTTCCTGATCGATGCCGGTGAACTGCTCCAGCATGTGAGCCGCGTCGTCTATCGGGGCAGCCCGCTGTACTATGGCCGCAGCAGCACGAATCGCTACGATGACCCAGCGGGGGCCTACGGCGTGCTCTACCTGGGGCGCGACCTGCCCACGGCGCTGATGGAGTCGGTGTTTCACAAGCACCAGTGGCTTGCGGACACGCAACGCTCGATCGCGCTGAAAGAAGTCCAAGCCCGGATGGTGCGCGCAGTAGGCGTGATGGACGACGTGTTTCTGGCCGATCTCACGGCGCAGGGCGTCATAGCGGGCTACTTCGGCCTGAACCTGGAGCAGTTGGCCAGCCGCGACTACACGCACACACAGCGGGTGTCCGCCCAGGTGCATGCGATGCTCGGAGATGATGGCCAGGCGCTGTTCGACGGGGTGCTCTATCCGTCGCGCAACAACTATCCCGCCAAGAGCATCGCCCTGTTCGAGCGTGCGGGAGCGAAGGTTGGCGTCATCGAGGACATCGACCTGGTGGACCATGTGGACTGGCCGCGTTTCGTTGTTACCTACCGCATCGGCGTTGAACCCGACCCCGGCCCGGTGGGGCCGGATGACGAAGCGTCCTGAAGCAGCAAGAAAACACATTGAAGCCGCAAACCGAATGAAGTGGAGCAAACTGGAATAGGCATTCCTCAACAGCAGGAGACGACCATGAACACGACGACCCGCACCAGCACCGCAGAACGCCTCGGCCGCGCCTTTGGCCGCGGATGGCGTGCCTATGCGCGACGCGAACGGCGGGCGTCGAACTGGTTGGTGTCCAAGGGCATGCCGCGAGCTGGCGCTACCGCGCTCGTGTGGGTAGCCAAGCTGGCTGTACTGGGGGTGCTGCTCTACGTTGCGTTTTGGTTTGCACTCGTGATGCTGGGCGTTGCGGCGGCGGGATGGGCTGCTGCTGCAAATACTTCGGATGAGGACGAGTGGCCTTTCACCGACCTCACCGAGCTGCGCAAGACGCCGGGCTACGATCCCAACCTGTACAACGACACGTCGCACGAGTTGTACACCGACGACTGACCGGCCTCGCGCTATTTCAGTTTTCCTCCGGTGAGCGCCCCGGCACCCTTGCCGCCAGCTTGGCCGGCGCTCTTGCTGCCATCGGAAAGTCCCTGGATGACGTGCCCGGCCCGAATCCCAACCCAGGTAAGGCTCGCCAGCCAGAATCCCGGCAGAACCAGGAACATCGTGCCCATGACGAACATCAGGAGCATGTCGCCGAAGGCGTTGTTCAACCCTACCAGCGGGTCAAAGTTGGTGTGCGGCCGGTTCCAGCCAAAGCCCCAGCCATAAAGCGCGTCCAGAATCGTTGAATCGATCCAGCGTGCGAGCTGGAACCAGAAGTCCGTGAAGAACAGCGCGAACTGCACGACGCTGACGGTGACGACCGTCTTCAGGTCGTAGGTGCCCACAACCAGCACGAGCGGGATGCAGATGACCAGCGCCATCTTCAGTAAGGCGAGGATCATGGGCAGGGATTGGCGCACGACATCCATGGCAGGAAACGCGGCAATCGCGCCGACTGCCATCCCCACGTCGCCCGTGGCGCGCGTCACGATGTTCGGCAGGGTCTTGTCGATCTGGCCGCCGTAGTCCGTATAGACGCTGCCCTGGTTCAGTTTCTGCTGCCGCGGTGACGCGATGGCGCGGATCACCGAATCGTCCACCTCGGCCCGGCTGAGGAACCCGGCCCAGCCCGCCAGGCGATTCAGCAGGGTCGGGTCCACTTGCCCCAGCAGCCGCGCGCGCAGGCCGTTGCTGCCGTCTGACCACCACTGCCTGCAGGTCGGGTAGCCGCCACCATTGGCAACCTGCGCGAGGCCTGCATCGCGGGTGTCGTCATAGGGCCATGCCTCGCGCGCCGTGCTGGAGCGGTAGCTGTCGTAGTAGCCACCCGTGTCCGTGAAAAAGCGCGAGCCGATCCAGGTTACGTCGTGCATCTGCTGCTCATCGAGATCCGGGCGCTGCATGAACAATTTGGCCCGCGCAGGCCCATAGCAATCCCGCGAGAAGTCCGCGACCTCCTGAGCCAGTACCGGGTCGTCAATGCGGGTCGCGTCGATCTCCATCCTCATCTGCCGCAGGTCCGTACCGCACGGGATCGCCGCTACCGAGGCGCTCGTGACGGCGCGCGAGAGCGCGTGCATGAAAGCCCACCAGACCGGCACCTTCGCCGACTGGTTGTTGATGGTGCTGAAGGACTGCGACCAGCCGGTTTCCGTGGGCTGCGGCACGCTGACCTGGCACTGCGCCGAGCGCGAGCTGTCGTACTGGATGGTGCTGAGGTCCACGTCGATGAACGGAATGCCCGCGAACATCACCACCACGATCGCGACGAACACCCGGTTCTCGATACGGGCGGCACTCAGAACGCCTTTGTTGCCCTCGTCAGCGCCTTCCGCGCGGGCCTTCAGCCACTCCTGCACGACGATGGCGACGAAAGGCAGCGCGAACACCCCGCTGGACACCAGCACGGCCCAGATACCGTTGTTGACGATCCAGGACACGAGGGTGAGGTAGTACTCCAGATAGTCGGTCGTGAAGAGCGTCATGGCCCCGATCTCCCCTCAAGCGGCCTGCATCAACAGGCTGGCTTCCAGCGCGACGATGGCGACGACGCCGGCGACCTCGGTACGGATCAGCCGGCGCCGCGCCTGCCCATCTGTCCCGCTTTGGTCTTCGCGGGCCAGCACCCGGCGGCGCATCCAGAACCATCCATAGGCCGTTGCCGCGTACACGCACAGCCGCCAGATGAAGAAATACCCTGCGGAGGCCGCCAGCCACCGTTCCCAGCCTGCAACGCTGCCGACCAGGTTGATGCCCGCGACGTTCGCCCCCACTGCGGCGGCAACGATAAGCACCAGCCACAGCAGCGTCTTCGCCGCGCGCCGGCTGAACAACCAGCGCAGCGGCCGCCAGGCCATGCGCGCCGGGCTCATGGCCGACTCCCCGGATTGCCCTTCTGGAGCTGGTCGAGACGGTCCGGCACAGGATCGCCCTCGTAGATGCCGCGCGAACCGGCCGCGCGCGCGCCGTGGCGCTGGATGATCGCCATGGGCGAGTTGTTCGCCAGTTCGCGCCGCAGCTCCAGTTCGGTCTTGAGGTTGCGAATCTCACGGTCGAGCGTGTCGCTCTCGTGGTTCACCGCCTCCACGGCAAGTTCGTTCGCCGCGACGTTGGGCTCCTTCTTGCCCGTGAGCAGCGTGCGCTGCAGCAGCAGCGCTTTCTCCAGCACGGATGCCAGCGCGACCTCGGACGCGAGGCGCTGCGACAGCAGGTGCTGGTCGGGCTCGTCGCGCAGCGCCTCGATCACGCCGCGCGTGATCGGCAGCGACGCACTGCCAGCTTCGCGCAGGTTCTCCGGCGTCGTGTTCTTGGCCTTGGTTACCAGGTCCTGGAGCGCCTGCAGCTTGGCGTCGTACTCCTCCTGGATCAGCGGCGTGAGCCCGACGCCCGGCGTCGTCTCGGTCTTGGTGCAGGCATCGCACGTGCGCTGCTCCTTCTCGCCGAGCACGCGCGTGGCCCACTCGACGGCAGCCTGCGGCGAGGTCCAGGTCTGGCACGAGAGACTGCTGCAACTGGCCGGCGCAATGGACGAGGTGTCGGTCACGCCGCGGCCGTTGACCAGGTTGTAGCCAGCGCGGGTGACATCGCCGACGACCTTGATCGCGGGCTGGCCGGAGCCGCCCGCGTTGCTGCCCCCGACCCACGGCACGCCGTCATTGCCGCGGCGCGTCTCGGCCTGCTCGATGGCCGAGACCGCATCCGTGCTCGACACGGCATCGCGCAGCGCCAGCCCTTCGGCCATCTGGCTCCAGCCGAGTTGGCCGCCCGCCGTTTCGGCCATCTTCTCGGCCATGGCACGGCACGTCAGCTTGCTGCGGTCGAAATCCAGCCGCGCCTGCAGCACGCCATTGGTGAGCAGGTTGTACAGACCGGGATCGGCCCGCTGGATGATCAGTGCGGGCAACGATGCCACCGCACTGGTGGCACTCTGGATCACCGACGACATGATTTGCTGGAAGCCGTTGGTAATGCCGTTAAGTTGGTTCTTCAACGTGGTCTGGATGCTCATGTCGCCGCAGATCAAGTTGCTGTTCCAACCCACGCCGACACCGATGGAGCGCATGCCGGCTGCACGTCCCATCGACACGGCGTTGCCGCCACCGATCGAGTACATGACGTCATCGCCGATGACGCTGCCGCTGGTCTGGTATCCCAGTTGACCCCAGGCCACGCCGCTGCCCAGCGCGAGCGCGCCGGCCAGTGCCAGGACGATCTCCGTGCGACGTACCCGGCGGGAGAACGGATTGAATGCAGGACGGAACTTCATGGCACCCCCTCAGAGGAAATCGACGCTGCCCAGGAACACCTGGCCCCGGCGCTCGCAGCAGGCATACGGCCGCCACAGCGCCCATGCGTAGTCGCCTTGCTGGGCCTGGGTAAGGAAGCCGCTGCGCGGGAAGACCGTGCAGGACGAGGACAGGACGGGCGTGAGTTCTTGCCACTTGCCGGTCGAGGCCTCGCCCTCCATCAGCGCGCCGGCCGGCCAGTAGCCGTCACGGGAGTTGGCAAGCAACGGCTGATAGACGTGGATCTGCCCGCGGCGCGTGACCACATCGCCCGCACGCTGGGCCACCACTGCGCCGGCCTTGAAGTCGTCGGTCTGGTGCAGGAAGCCGCCACGGGGATACACGTTGCCCCAGAGATTCATCGTGGTACGGGCACCGACTTCGCGCCGGCCCGGAATCAGCGCTTCCGGGTAGGCCATCTCGGGCACGTTGTAGCGCCAGGCCAGCGTATCCAGGGTGCTGAGCAAGTACGGCATAAACGCCGTGCCCGCGCCCTCACAGAAGTAGCCTGACGAAGAGACGAACTGGTTGAACACCTCTGCGCCGGGGTGACCGATGACATCCGCGTTCTTGAATTTGGCGAGGCTGTTTTCGTGATCCTCGTTCGTCGTTCCGTCGCCGCCAGCTTGGGCGGACGGGTTGGGCGTGCTCATTGCCTGGACTTCGACCCAGGGGTTTTCTCCGGTATTCGAGTACGACGACACCACTGCATCGGGGATGTAGTGGCGCACCTTGATCGACGTGCGCACGGTGCAGCCCGTCCATGTGCAGTAGAGCCAGTAGCAGATGCCGACGACGCGGTATTCGAGGCAATCGGGCGATGCCACCGAGCCGATGATGGTCGCTGTATTGAGGGCGTAGCTGCCCGTGGCGCTGAGCAGCAGCAACGAAGCCACGCCAGCGCGCAGGCGGCGCATCAGGTCGAATGGTCGGGTCACGGCTGGGTCCTCCGGTGCTGCTCGATGCGCGCGACAGCGCGAGCCACATCCGGCTCGCCATAGACCACATAGCGCCTGTCCACCACCACGGCCGGGAGGCTGGTGATGCCGAGGCTCCATGCGTCGGTAACGCCTTGGTATGCGGAAGCGATGCGTCGCTGCAGATCGGCACCGCCGCCATTCAGCCGGCGCTTGACGATGGCCGTCGCCTGTTCGGGGTCGGTGGGCAGTCCCGCGGAAAGCTCCGCTTCAATCCTGTGGGCTTCGTCCAGCTCGATCAGCCGCTCGCCGCCCATGGTCTTGACCGGGTGGCGGCTGTCGGTGACGACCACCACGTCGGCGGCGAAGGTGGCCGGGCTGAAAACGGCCAGGGCTGCCGGCAGCGCCACGGCCCGGCCGAGGGTTCGCCAGCCCGGCGCGAACCTGGAAAGGGATGCTGTCATGTCGCGTGCCCTTGAAGTTGATCAGAGCAGTAGTCAAACGCGAAGCCGACGCGGCCCCAACAAACAATGCGCATCGCGCACTGCCCGCATACCTGCTTGTCTCGCGCCCATGAAAAAGCGGAGGCCGAAGCCTCCGCGTGGATCAGGGAGCCGATGCCGTCGCTACAGCAGGCCGGATTCCGCGAACGAGTACGGCGTGCCCTGGCCGACGATGAGGTGATCCAGCACCCTCACGTCGATCAGCGACAACGCGGCCCTCAGCGTTTGGGTCAACGCACGGTCCGCGCTCGACGGCTCCGTGCAGCCCGAAGGGTGTTGGTGAGAAAAAATGACCGCTGCCGCATTCAGTTCCAAGGCACGCTGCACGATCGGACGCGCATGCACCGAGGTCGAATGGATCGTGCCTCTGAACATCGGCTCGTAGGCCAGCACCTCGTGCATGCTGTTGAGGAACACGATGGCGAAGACTTCATTGGGCTCGGCGGCCAGTTTCAGGCGCAGGTAGTCCTTGACGGCGGCAGGCCTCTCCAGGGATGGCCCCTTCTTGAAGACCCGCTGCTCCAGCAGCGCGATGGCTTGCCGGATGATCCAGTCATCGGATTGGGACATGGGGGCAAAACGTGGCTCCACGCAGGAGTCGTTGGCGACGAGAGACATGGCGGACCTCCAGAAAGTGAGCGGAGGGCGCCACCCTGGGAGGGCAAGCCCTCCTGGGGATGGAAACAGCGGAACAAGGTGCATCCATCACCGCGCGGCGGTGATTGTTCGCGGCCAGGATGCGAAAGCGAACGGGTAGCGGTCAGCGCGGCGAGCCGCGCCGTAGCCTTCAAGACCGAGGGCTACCTGGGCATGTCGCCGACAACGTCGGCAGGCATTTCGGATGTGGGGGTGGCGGGCGAACCCGGCGCGTCGCTGGCCATTTCCCCGGCCACCAGCAGGTCCATGGCCGAGAGCAAGGCATCGCCCTCGATCGGCCCCTGCAACAGGATGGCCTGGCCCGTCTGGCGATCGAGCAGTCGCAGCGACGGCGTGGCGGTCACGCCGCTCTTGGTGGCTTCCGCGGCCTGCGCGCGGATGGCCACGTTGGGGCGCTCGCTAGCCATGCACTGTTCGATGGCTGACGTTGTTTCGGGGTAACGCAAGCCATCGGGCAAGCCCTGGCCGTCGCTGCGCGTGTGGGCATAGACCCATTCGACCGCCTGCCAGAACGCCGCATGCCCGCCCGCTTCGGCGGCGCACTCGGCCAGACGTGCCTCGGCCGACGCGGCAGGCTCGTGCGCGGCCAGCGGCTGGTGATGCCATTGCAGCGCCACGTCGGTGTTGTTGCCGACCCAGCGCTTGAGCTGCGGGAAATACTCCCGGCAGAACGGGCATTCCAGGTCGGCATAGAGCGTCAGCGTGAAACGGCCTTCCGGGTTGCCCATCTGCCAGGGTGGCCCAGCGACCTGCGCCGTGCTGACCGGCGCGCGCGACGGCGCTGAGGATTCGCCGGGCGTCCGGGACACCAGCCAGATCAGCAGCAGCGCGACCAGCGCAGCAGCCAATACCCAGGGCCAGCGAGGCCGCCAGCGGCGACGGCGGAACGCCTGGACCTGCATCGGAATGGAAGGACGTTTCTGTTCCATGGCGTTCTCCGGTTTACGACAGTTCCAGGGCCGGCGACTCGATGCCGCGGGCCTGGTCGATCTTCTCGGCCACCTTGAAAGCCGCTTCCAGTTCGGTGCAGCCGTACTGCTGCATGAGCTGGTAGCGTTCGGCCTTCTCCTCGGGTTCTGTCTGCGCGAGGGCGAGGTACAGGGACGGCGGCACGGCGCGGAACAGCACTTCCATGCTCTTGGAGAGGATGACGCCTTCGGTGAATTTCCCCGCTTCCTTGCGCGCCGAAAGCATCAGCGCCTTCTGCGCGGGCGAGAGTTCGCGGAACCGCGCGATCTTCTCAACTTCATCGGGCGGCATGCTGAGACAGATCCACCACTCGATCATGTTGAGCATGGGCTCCGCGGCGCGCGGCAGGTCGTCGATGTTCTGCGTCGCGAGCCAGAACCAGGCCCCCAATTTCCTCCACATCTTTGTAATTTTCACGACGTAGGGCGCGAGCAGCGGGTTCTTCGTGATGATGTGGCCTTCGTCGGTGACGTTGATGATCGGGCGTCCCAGGTATTGGTCGCGCTCGGCGATGTTGTTCACCGTGCTGATCAGGCTGATGTAAGCGATGGAGAGCTGCGCGTTGTAGCCCTCGCGGGCGTATGTCGCGAGGTCAACCAAGGTGATGTCGGCTTCGGGCCACGGCGTGCCGTCGCGGTCGAACATTTCGCCGTCCGTGCCTTGACAGAACATGTCCATCGCATCCGCCATCTCCAGCAGCCGCACGCGGCGCATTTCGGGCAGCGTCGGGTCCTGGCCGCGGGCGCGCAACGCGTTGCGCACGTCGCGCGTAAGCACCGTGCGTTTGTCGGCCACGCAGTGCTCGGCGGCGTCGAGGATGCACTGACGGATCAGCGAGCGGTCAGCCCGCGTCATCCGGGCTTCCTCCTTGTCCTCTCCGCCCGTGATCATCAGCCGCGCCGTGATCTCCAGTTCGCCGAGCACGTCGCGCTGCTCGTCCGCCTCCATGGCCGAGGCATCTGGTGGCGGGTCTTCATCCAGCGCGTCGGCGTCGAGCGTCTGCACGTCGCTGGGCGTCTCGATCAGCCGACGCGCGTCTGCGAATGGCGCGAGGCTGATGCCCGAACCTGGGGCCAGCTTGACCCGGTTTACCGTCAGCCCGAGCATGCGTGCGAAGTCGCTGAACAGGCCGAAGCTGTTGCCAGCCTCCACGATGAACAGCCGCGGTCGGTAGATGGCCGTGACCTGATTCAAGAGGTTGTTGAGCGTGGCGCTCTTGCCGGAGCCGGTGGGGCCGAACAGGAACAGATGGGCGTTCATCTGCCGATCCAGGCGGCTGAGCGGGTCGAAGGTGATCGGCCCGCCACCGCGGTTGAACATCGTGATGCCCGGGTGCCCCGTACCTTGAGCGCGGCCCCACACCGGCGACAGGTTCGCCGCGTGCTGAGCGAACATCAGTTGGGTGTACCACTTGCGCCGATCCTGGCCGGGGTTGTAGCAGCATGGCAGCCACCGCAAGTAGCTGTTGAGCGGCGCCACCTCGTCGTCCTCGCGCACCGGCTGCAAGCCAGCATTGAGCATCACGTTCGCCAGGTCCAGGCCGCGCCGGTCCAGTTCCGCTTCGTCGCGTCCGCGCAGGTAGAATGCCAGCGTCCCCCGGTAGAGCTTGTGTGCGCTGCCGATGAGGGAGCGGGCTTCCTGCACGTCCTTCAACGTCTGCTCCGACGCCAGCGTCTCGCCCACGGCCTTCTTCGCCAGGTGGTTGAGATCCGCTTCCAGGACATCCTGCGGCGTGGCGACCATCGTGAGACACAGCAAGGTGTCTTCCGGCATCTGGTCGAACAGCGTGTTGATGGCATCCCCTTTGCGGGTCTCGCCGGTCAGGTGTCCGGTGCCGGGCGGCATGCGCAGCCGGTCGGTGATCAGCACGCGGTGCGGCATGCCGTCGAAATACCAGGTGCCGTGCTCCACGTCGGAGCGTGGCTGGCCGAAGAACAGCCGCTGGCTGAAATCCCGCCCGCTCGCCAGCTCGATTTCGCCGGCCTCGCTTTCTTCGGTGCTGTCGGGGTAGCGCGCCAGCGCGTAGAAGCGCTCCCGGTCCTCTGCACTCGGTCCAAGCATCGCCGGGCGCGGATTGAACCACCGCAGCAGCCAGTCGTGGACGTCGGCTGCGACCATGCGCCGTGCCTGGATGCCGGCGTTCGCCAGGCCGCCGCACAGGCGGTCGCAGACGATGTTCAGCATCTGCTCGGGCGTCTGGCCGCGGCGGCTTGCCTGCCCAGTTGCACGGCGATAGATCACCATGCGCACCCGCCGCGTCTGGCCGCGCCAGCGCAGCCGCGTGACCACCGTGTCCTCGAACAGGCCGCCCGGCTTGGCGACCGCGCGCAGGTGGTGGCCGAAGAAGCGCAAGTAGAACTCGGTGAAAGCGGTGCCGCGGGCACGCGGCTGCACGTAGTCGCGCAGGGTCTGCATGTACTGGTCGAAGCTGGGCTCGTCCTGGGCATAGAGCTGGAGTACCCAGGGGTTTTCGTCCAGCTCATCGAACGAGTCCTGGAGCGCGTTCTCCAAGGCATCGCGGGCATGCGCGAGCCAGCCGGGCTCCCGCCCCTCGGTGCCCAGCGGCACCAGCTCGTAGAAGGCAGCGACCGACTGCCCATCCTCCAGCAGCATGGACTTCGACTGCGGCAAGAACTCCACCCAAGGCAGCAGTTCCGCGAACGACGGCGCGACGTCGTACAGCGCCTGCTCGTCGGCTACCGTCGCCGGCCTGCGGCCCTGGACCGCTGCGCCGGGTTCAGGGACGCCGGCCTGGCGCAAGGCCTCGACGTGGCGCTGCCAGCCGTCCGGCTTCTCTTCGTCGCCGGTGCCGGATGCGGCCAGCTTCGGCCAGGGAAGTTCCCAGCGCATCAATAGTCCTCCAGCCGTTCACCGGGCATGGCGTACTGCACGCGCTGGTACAGGGGGAAGACCGTCGTGTAGCCCGGAACCGGCACGGGGTCCGTGCCCGCCAGGTGCGGGTACACATACATGACGAGATCGGGGTTGGGCAGGCGCTGGAACTGGCGATAAACCTCGTTGCGCGCCGTGCGCGTGTAGCGCATCTGCTCGACGGGCGCAGCCTGCACATCGGCGTCGGTCAGCGGCCGGCGCAGGCTCTGGCGCGCGTCGAGCAACTGCCGGCGCGCGACCTGGCCGGTGCCACTGCCGCCGCCACCCGTTTCCTGCTGCCAGATGTCCATCATGGTGCGGTCGCTATGGGTCAGCAGTTCTTCCTTGCTGGTGGCGCAACCGCTGAGCACGGCGACGGCCGCGGCCAGCGCGAGGCCCTTAATCGAGTTCGAGCGCATGGCTTTCTCCTGCACGGTGATCGACGCGCCGGCCTTCGGGGTCGTGATCGATGGCCAGCGGCTTTTCGAGGTGGACGGCGACCTTGGCGCCTGGCTGCACATAGACGGCGGCGAAAGCCTGTCCGTAGAGCTTGTTGACCCAGGTCGACATGTCCCGGACGCCGCCCGCGAGGATCTGGCCGACTGCTTCCTTGCCGCTGATGCCCACGGTGCCGATGGCGCCGTCCGAGCCGACGTAGGACATGCGGCCGCTGTCGCTCTCGATGAGCGAGGCCACGCCGGCTCCGGCCGCGGTGATCAGAGCTTGCGACCCGAGGTACTGCTGGGCGTTGCTGCGCCGTTCGCCGCTGACGCACGGGATGCCGTGCGGGTCGCTGATCCAGCCCAGGCCGTCGCGCTGCTGGTTGTTCTGCTGGTTGCCTTCGCGGTCTTCGGGAATCGTGCGGATCGTGCCGTCGTTGAAGACGAAGGTGATGCTGCGAACCTGGCCGCGCACGCACGAGAGCGTCCAGTCGCCCGATGCGGTTCCGGAGAACACCGCGCCGGCCACGTCGGGAATGTCGATGCCGTTGGCAGTCAGATTGTCCGGCCCGACCAGCACCTTGAAGGGGTACGGATCGTTCACCGTCCCGTCGATCGGCACGCGCCCAATCAGCGCCGTCATCGCCACGGAGCCCATCAGTGTCGAGTTGGTCGGCACGGTATAGACCGGCTTGGCGCTCTTGACGCCTGCCGCACCTGCGCCGGCGTTCGCCACGGTTTCCGCGGTGGTTTCCAGTGTGCTTTGTGCCGGGCCGAAGCTCGTCGGGAAGCTCATGCCGCTGCCTGCGCCACGACTGCCATTGCGGCCCTCGGCCTTCTTCGCGTCGTCCGGTTCGACCCAGCGCATGCCGCCTTCCATGCCGGCCTCGTCGCCGCCGCGCAGCCCCAGGCCCACCGGCAGATCAGCGTGACCGCCGCCGCGCCCGCCAATGCTGTCCAGGCGCCGCTGCAGGTCGGCGAGCAGCCCCTCGGTCTGCTGGCGCGCGCTGGCCGCCTGTTCCTGGTCGCGGCGCAGGTTGGAGCGCTCGGATTCGAGGGCCGAATTGATGCGCTGATCAATGGAGTTCTCCCGCTGGCGCAGCCGCTGGTTTTCCTCGCGCTGCGACTTGTTGTCGGTCAGCGCGGTCTGAAGCTCGGTGCGCAACTGTTTCACCTGGGCGACGAGCGTTGCCACGGTATCGCGCGGGGTATCGCCTTCGATGCCCAGCGCCTTCATTTCCTCGGGCGTGAGCTTGGAGCCAGCATCCGCGGCGGGCGGTGCCGACGTGCTTCCACCGGAGAACAGCCGGATGGCAACGAACAGCACCAGCAAGGCGACCGGGATCATCAGCCACTTGAGCAAGCCGTTACTGCGCATGGCGGGCCTCCTTGCCATCGTCGGCTTCAGCTTCCCGCTGCGGCAGATGCACGGCCGGGTCGAAGCGGTGGATCGCCGGCAGCAGCGATTGCGCGAGGCCGTGCCCGCGCGTCACCAGGTACAGGACGGTCGTGTCCTCGGGCGTCCCGCGCGGTCCGAGCGCTTCGTGCTGGAAGGTGGCGGTGAGGAAATCGCCTTGCAGCACGCGCGGGTCGAGCGTGACCCAGCCGCTGCTGCTGTTGGTCAGGCGCACGGCCGTGACCCACTGGTCTTCCAGACGCCACGACGCGAGCGCGACCGCGCGCACCGGCAGCGTCGGCATCAGCGTGCCGAGGTCGAGGTCACGGCGCAGGTTCACCCGCATGACGCCAGGCAGCGACTCCACAGTGCGCAGCGGCGCGTAGAGGTTCTGCGCGGCGAAGCGCGTCAGGACGACCGGAACCGGGGTTTCGCGCCGGGTCGCCCGCGTACCTGCTTGGTCCTGGGCGCGTGCCGGGGCCTCATCGGCACCGCCTGGCTGATCGCCGTAGCGCGCAGGGGTGCTGCTGCCCTCGACGATGCGCACCGGCTCCAGCTCGGCTTCGCCGTCTTTGGGCGGCTCGGCCGCAATGTCGAGCAGGATCAGCGCGCCCGTGTCGGCGTCCTGCAATTGCAGCCGCGTGGGCTCGATCGGCTCGCTGGCGCGCAGGTACACCGCGCCACCTGCGCTCTGCACGCGCAGGCGTTCGCCCACGCCTGCGGGCACGCCCACGCGGACGTTCCGGTCGATGAACACGATGCGCTCCTGGCCGACCTTCAGCGGCACCGCCAGCGGCATGCGTTCCCACCGCAGAATCTCCACAGCATGGGAGACGGGTGCCGCGGCCACGGCCAGCAGCCCCAGCAGCACGAGTACAGGATGCTTCATGGGGTGTTTCCTCCTTGGGGCGCTTGCGGAGACAGGCCGCCAGGTGCCGGGCGAGTCGGCTCCGGTGCGCTGATGCGCTGGGGCGCGCCGTCGTAGCAGTCCAGCGCCAGGCCGAAGGGGTTGCGGGCGGGATCGACGTCCACCCGCGTGACCTTCACCGGGTAGCGCACGAGCGCGCGCTTGACCTGCTCGGCGCCGTAGTACTCGTCGGCGGTGATGTCGAGCGTCACCACCCAGTCGCGGTCGGAGACCACGCGCACGCGCGCCGTGGGGTCGTCGCCGTAGCCGCGGCCGGGGATCTCATAAATCCCGCGCACGCGCTGGCGCAGCTCGCCCGTGGAACGGCGGTAGTCGTAGTCCGCGCGCAGGAAGGCCTGGCAGGACGGGGTAAGGTACGGCGAGAGCGTGTGGAGGTTGCGCGGATAGTCCTCTTCGCCGTTCGTCGGCCAGCGGTTGAGGGTCTGGAACACGTAGAACGTGAACGCATAGACCGATTCGGGCGGCACTTCCCACCACTTGCGGGTACTGCCCGAGCGCAGGTCGGGCGGGACGTGGATGGTCAGGTCGCGCGGCGCGCTCCACCAGCCACCGCCCATGACCAGGGCGACGATGACCAGCGCACCAGCACCCAGGCGAAGCGTCTTGATGTGCGCCTGCAGGTGGGTGATCTCGTTCTTGAAGCGGCTCATCGTGCCCCCCTTGCAACGGACCTTCGGGTGGACCAGAAGCCGGAGCGCGAGATCAGCACGTGGCCGCCTACCCATCCCGCCATCAGTGGATGGCGCGTGGCGATGCGCCATTGCAGTTGCCGGTACAGCCAGGTGTCGGGGCGCCCGCGCTTGAGCCGGCGCAGGATGCCGCCGCCGATGAAGACGCCCAGGGCCACGCCCAGGACGACGAACGTCGGCGCGATGGCGATCGTGCGGAACACCCAGGACAGCGGCGCGCCGACCAGCAGGCCGGCGGCGCCGGACAGGCCGCAGCAGATCCACAGTTCGTCGGCGGTGAGGCCGCGCACGACAACAGGGTGGCGGTTGAGCCGATGCGGAAGGAACGTGACCGTCCCGTCCGCACGGACGTGCTGCTGCTCGGACATACCGGCCTCGCCTTACAGGATGCCGGTGGCTTCGGTGAGCAGCCAGATGCCGATCACGAGCAGCACGGCACCGATCGCGACGGTGAGGCCAAACTGGCCCCAGGTCTTGCGGCCGGTGTGGATTTCCGCGTAGGTGCCGTAGGCGTGGTAGCAGACGCCGATGAACATCGACGCCACGACCAGGAGGGCTACGAGCATGATGATGTCGTAGCCGTAGTTCCTGATCGTTTCCATGATGCCGTTGCCGGTGCCGCGGGTCGGGTTTTCCAACTGCGGCAAGCCTTGCGCGAACGACAGCGCGGGCAGCGCGGCGGAGCCCAGTGCCACAGCGGCGCGCTGGGCAAGGCGGGAATGGAGGATGCGGTTTTGCATGGTCGTGCCTTTCAGGTCAGGAGAGGAGGAAGAAGCTCAGGACGAGGTACATCGCGACGAAGCGGATGCAGACGCCGAGGAACTGGCGCTGGTTGAGGCGGCTCTCGGACCACCCCACGTAGGCCGTTCGGATGGCCCAGACGCCCCAGACGAGGAGCACCGCGAACACGGCGCCGACCAGGACGGTCGCCATCGCCGAAGGCGCGATGCCGCTGTTGGCTTGAAATGCCGAGACCTGGGCGCCGTTCATTGCTTGCCCCCCGCAGTCGTCGCCGGCAGCGGCTCGGCCGCCCGCTCGGTGCGGTAGTCGCCGGCCAGTTCGGAGGGGTCGCGCGGCTGAGCGCGCGATGGCGTCAGGTGAAACTGGATGCCGGCGCGAACGCGCGCCAGGTCAGCCAGCAGCCGCGGGTAGTCGAAGTGGTAGCGCTCGCCCGGCTGGATGGGGGCATGCGCGGCGCTGTCCGCGACGGTGCGCTCCAGCGCGTCGAGCTGGCGCAGTGCGGCGACCAGCTCCTGGCGCTGTGCCGGAGACTCGGCCAAGGCCATCTGGGACTGACCCAGCAGGAGGGCCGTCACGAGAAAAGTGGGCACGCCGCGATGCGCGGCGCGCAGCCAGATCGAAGCCACCATCGCGCCATTCCTGTGTGATCAGCAATGGGGTGATCGTGGAGATCAGGGCTGTTTTAGGCCGCAAACAATAGGAACTGGCGGACGACCGGATTGGGCATACCGCGAGCGAACCTACAAAAGCCCGGGTGGAGTTTCGATTATTGCGTTTTTCGAGTGTTTCGAATATGATCGGCTCTGCAACCGTTTTCGCTTAGGAGCTACCCATGACCACCGCCACTGCCCAATCCAAGATGACCCTTCCCGCCGCGGGAGAGGTTAAGGCAGCCGTCCAGGGTCAACGTGCCTTGGCGGCTTACCTCGCAACCCAGTTCGAGACGCAGCACATCCAGATCTTTGATGACCACAAACAGGCTCATCAGGTGGAACTGCCTACCTCGGCTTTACGCCTGCTGGTCGACATCCTGGCCGAGTTGGCCGATGGCAATGCAGTAAAGGTGGTGCCCGTCCATGCAGAGCTGACGACCCAAGAGGCGGCGGACTTGCTCAACGTGTCCCGTCCCCATTTCGTCAAGCTGCTAGAAGATGGGGTGTTGGCATTTCATCGCACCGGCAAGCACCGCAGGGTGAGGTTCGCCGATCTGATGCAGTACAAGGAAGCGCGCGAGCGCGCCAGTGAGCAGGCGATGGCCGAACTCGCTCAGCAGTCGCAAGAGTTGGGAATGGGATACGAATGAGGCATTCCCCATTCACCGCCGTCTACGACGCGTGCGTTCTATATCCCGCGCCACTGCGGGATTTCCTGATGTGGCTCGGCCTGTCTGGCCGCTTCCGGGCGCGGTGGAGCCAAGCCATTCATGAGGAGTGGAAACGCAATCTGTTGATCAACCGCCCCGATCTCACCCGGGTTCAGGTCGACAGGACGTCGGATCTCATGGACAGGGCCATTCCGGACGGCTTGGTGGAGGGCTACGAAGCGCTCGTGGCAGGCCTGACATTACCCGATCCGAACGATCGGCACGTCCTGGCTGCGGCGATTCGCTGCGGTGCGAGCGTGATTGTGACGTTCAACGAACGTGATTTCCCGAACGATCTGCTGGCTCCGTACGGCATCGAATCGCAGCACCCCGATGAGTTTGTGGACAACCTGCTGGATCTGGATGCGGCCGCCGTAGTGTCGGCTGCGCAGCGCCAGCGTGCCCAACTCAAGCATCCGCCGATCGATGTGGACCGCTATCTCGAAATCCTGCTGCGCCAAGGCCTTGTGCAAACGACCAAGGTGCTGGCGACCTATCGCACCATTCTCTGACCCGCCGAGAGCCACGGATGACCAAGAATCCTTCATCAGACGCCACTTTGCCGAAAGGCATCCATCGAAGCTGGAAGCTGCCGGATAAGTCGCTGGGTGACTTGTGGGATTCGATCGTGATGGACGAAGCCATCAAAAAACAGTTGCTGTCACAAGCGATCGTCAACTTCACGGTGCGCCCCAAGGTGGAGCGCACGGTACTCCCCCTGCACGGCGTGATCTTGTTGGTCGGCCCGCCGGGGACTGGGAAGACCTCCTTGGCACGGGGCTTGGCGCATCGTGTGGCCGAATCTTTTTCTTCTGCGAAGTTTCGATTGCTGGAAGTGGAGCCTCACACGCTGACGAGCTCTGCAATGGGAAAGACTCAACGCGCCGTGGCAGACCTGTTCTCGCAATCGATCGCAGAATCCGCAGCGGCGGGCCCGACGATCGTCCTTCTGGACGAGGTCGAAACGCTTGCGGCTGATCGAGCGAAGCTCAGCCTGGAAGCCAACCCGGTTGATGTGCACCGGGCCACCGACGCGGTGTTGGTGCAGTTGGACATGTTGGCCGAACGCAACCCGCATCTGCTGTTCGTGGCCACCAGCAACTTCCCACAGGCCGTCGACAGTGCCTTCCTATCTCGTTGCGACATGGTGATGGAGGTGCCACTGCCCGGCAAGGATGCCTGCAAGCAGATCCTAGTGGACTGCCTGAATGGCCTGGCAAAGACATTTCCGGGGATTGGCAAGCTTTCCTCGGCTCACCAGTTCGACGCGTGCGCTGGCGAGTGCGTCGGATTGGATGGTCGGGCCATTCGCAAGGTCGTAGCCAACGCCCTCGCGGCCGACCCGCAAGTGGCTATCGATCCGAACAAGCTTTCCGTAGAGCACTTGCGCAGTGCGATACGACAGGCAAAGCAAATGCGCCTTCAAGGAGGGAAGCAAAAATGACCACCGTTGTCAGCCGGACGTTTCGCAGCTCGCCGCACCGCGATGCGTTGCAGACATGGGATGCCATTGTCGAACTGCTCACTCAGGGCAAGGACGGCACGGCTCGCTCTGAACTCAGGGCCGTGACGGGCGTGGCCGCCAGCTTGATCGCCGACCAGGCACCCAAGAGCGCGCCCATCGTTGCGACATGCGATGGACCACGGACCAGGATCTACTGCCTCTTCGACGAAGACGCGATCTATGGTGATGATGCCAACGAAGAAGTCTTGGGGTTCGAGCCGTTGAAGGGAGACTGGGGAGTCTCGCTGCCGTGTCCGAAGGAGCAGCTCGGCTGGGTGCAAAGCGCGCTCAAAAAGCACAGTTCTCGCATCATTGCACGGGACTTGAGCCAAGGAATTGCCACGCAGGCGCAGGCCGATGCTGGGCAAGCGCTGTCGCTCGACCTCGGAGGTTTCCTCAAGTCATGAGCACCGTCGCCACCTACTCGTACACGCACTCGGTTACCTATGTGACCGACAACATCCTCAAGAGCTTGAAAGACATCATCCTGCTCAGTGGGCTGGACCCTGAGCACTTTGCGGATCGCTGGGAGAGCAATACCCGAGCCATCAAGACGTGGCTCGGGACCGGTGATCTGCGCAAGGTGATTCTGGAGATCTACAACCCGGCAACCGACAAGCTCGTGACCCGATGGGATATCGACATCGTGTATGGGTGGTCCGATGGCGACGGCAGCTTCTGGACAGATACCGAGCAGTTGAAGTACGCGATCAAGAAAGCTGGGCTGCTGCCATCGCAGGCCAAGTACAAGTTAATGCTCGATACAAAGCCAGGGCGACCTGATGTGGAGGGATGGAGCAAAGGAAGTTATCGCTCGACGGATGGAATGGTCAAGCAGAGCCTAGGCTCGACTGTCGAACACAGCGGCCTGGCGGGTCAGGCCGGATATTGGAGGCAACGCTGATGCTGTCGATCGATGAAGCTTTTCGCAAGTTCAAGTCGCGTCTGGAACTCAACGAACGCGAACAGAAGAATGCCTCGCAACGCCAGAACGAAGTGCGGGACTACCTGCAGACCAAGTTCGGCATTGCGCGCAGCTTCCTGACCGGTTCCTATGCTCGATACACGAAGACGAAGCCGCTCAAGGATATCGACATCTTCTTCGTGCTGAAGGACTCGGAGAAGCATTACCACGGCAAGGCCGCATCGGTAGTGCTGGATGATTTCCACTCTGCATTGGTGGAGAAATACGGTTCGGCGGCCGTGCGCAAACAGGCGCGCTCGATCAACGTGGATTTCGGTGTTCACATCGACGCGGAGGACAACACGGACTACCGGGTGGTCAGCGTGGATGCGGTGCCCGCATTCGATACCGGCGACCAGTATGAGATCCCCGATACGGCGTCCGGAAAGTGGATCAAGACGGACCCGGAGATCCATAAGGACAAGGCGACCGCAGCGCACCAAGCCTATGGCAATGAGTGGAAAGGTCTCGTGCGCATGGTGAAGTACTGGAACAACAATCCCAAGCACGGCGATCTGAAGCCGGTGAAGCCCTCGTTCCTGATCGAGGTAATGGCCCTTGAGTGTCTTTACGGCGGCTGGGGAGGATCGTTCGATCGCGAGATCCAGTCGTTCTTTGCCACGCTTGCCGATCGAGTTCATGACGAGTGGCCGGATCCCGCCGGACTTGGCCCGGCGATCAGCAACGATATGGATGCCGCGCGCAAGCAGCGCGCGCAGCAGCTGCTGTTCCAGGCGAGCCAAGACGCAAGCATCGCCATCGACCACGCGCGTCGTGGTCGCAATATCGAAGCGCTTCGCGCCTGGCGCGCACTGTTTGGCCCCAAGTTCCCACTGTCCTGATTCCATCGGCTTCCATACACGTCCCATCGAGGTACAGCATGTCCCAGTGGTCGCTTTCCCAGCTCCTGTCGTCCCTGCATGAGGACATCCAGCAGCGCTTGTCCGTAGTACGCAAGACCTTCGGTCACCCGGGTACGAAGGGGGATGCGAGCGAGAACGTCTGGATCGACATGCTGGATACCTATCTGCCCAAACGGTACCAGGCGGCCAAGGCGCATGTGGTGGACAGCCTGGGGAACTTCAGCCAGCAGATCGATGTGGTGGTGTTTGATCGGCAATATTCGCCTTTTATCTTCACCTACGAGAACGAGACGATCATTCCAGCCGAAAGCGTGTACGCCGTTTTCGAGGCCAAGCAGACGGCTGACGCGGGGCTTGTGGCCTATGCCCAGGAGAAGGTCGCCAGTGTGCGCAGGCTGCACCGCACGAGCCTGCCGATCCCGCACGCTGGCGGGACCTACCCAGCGAAGCCGTTGATTCCGATTCTGGGTGGCTTGCTCACCTTCGAGAGCGAATGGAGTCCTGCATTGGGTCCATCCATGGACAAGGCGCTGAACGCAAACCTCACCGAGGGGCGTCTGGACATCGGATGCGTTGCCGCCCACGGGCACTTTTTCTATGACCAAGCCAGCGGCGCGTACAGCTACACCAACGAAAACAAGCCGGCGACCGCGTTTCTTTTCAAGCTGATCGCGCAGCTTCAGTTCAGTGGAACGGTCCCCATGATCGATGTGGAGGCTTACGGTCAGTGGTTGACCAAGTGAGGGGGCGCTGTGGCAAGCATACGTTCGGAGTACCACCGGTTCCTGGCGCACTTGGCGCAGCGGCACGTGCACGACGACGTGCGCCGGCTGGCGCACCTGGTGCTCGATCACCTGCAGCCACTGGCCGAGGTCGGTGCTGCACGCCGGGGGCGCTCCACGCGCTTGGCGCCGCTGGCCATCGCGCATCTGGCGCAGATGCCTGTCGCCTACGACGGGGACGCGCGCGGCCCCGAAAACGGGCCGGCGCTCGGGCGACTGCACCAGCTCGAAGTCGGGCCGTTTCGAGGATTCATGCGGCAGGAGACGTTCGACCTCAGCCATGACATCACCTTGGTCTACGGTGCCAACGGCACCGGCAAGAGCAGCTTCTGCGAAGCCTTGGAAGTGGCGATGCTCGGTTCGATCAGCGAAGCGCAGGCCAAGCGGGTCGACCAGCGGACGTACTGCAACAACGCTCGCCTGCGCCGCCACGTCGCGCCAGTCCTGTCGTCTACGGCGGCAGGCGAAGCGCAGGCCGTCCAGCCCGACGAAGCTGAGTATCGCTTCTGCTTCATCGAGAAGAACCGCCTCGACGATTTCGCCCGAATCGCCGCGCGGACCCCGAGCGATCAGCGCCAGCTCATCGCCACCCTGTTCGGCGTGGACCAGTTCAGCGAGTTCGTGCGCGGCTTCAACCCCTCGCTCGATCAGGACCTGATGCTTGCCGGCGTGCAGGCGGCGCAGCTGGCGCAGCGTCGCCTGCGGTTGGCGAACTCCGAACAGACCATCGCCGCCTACCCGCAGAAGATCGCAGCGGTCGAGGGCCTGGAACAAGCTTTGGCGCAGCGCATGTCACCTGGCGCGACCTATCAAGCCTGCGTGGACTGGCTGCTGGGTACGCCGCAGCAGCAAGGACGGCTACCGTATGTCCAGGCTCAGCTGGACGCCAACCCGCCTGCCATTCACGAGGTGACCCAGGCCCGCCTGCAAGCGTTGCTGGCAGAGGCCTACCGCGTCCAGGGACTGTGGCAAGCGTCTTCCGCGCAACTCGCGGCCCGCGCGGGCGAGGTGTCGTACGCGAAGCTCTACGAGGCCGTGCAAGCGTTGGCGGACGGGGCGACCGCGTGTCCGGCATGTGGAACCGGACTGGCCGCTGTGGCACAGGACCCGTTCGCCAGGGCGCGAATGGGCCTGGAGCAGCTCGCGCAACTGGCCGTCCTGCAGCAGCAAGAGGCCGGGCATCGGACGCAGTTGAGCGAGGCGGTCCGAGCGCTGTGGGACGAAATGCGCCGCGTGGTGGCGGCGGCTGGGGTCGCTTGTCCTGCCGAATCGCAGGCCGCGGGCCTGCCACTGCTGCCTCCCACGTCGGCGGGCAATTGGCTCGGCGGCTGGGTGAATGGGGACCAGCGCGCCTGGCAAGCCCTCTTACGGATCGCACAGATCATCGAAGGCTTCGACGCGCAGGCGCGCGACGTGCATGCCCAGCGCGGCGCGATGGCCCAGGAGCGGGACCGCCTGCAACAGCATCAGCTGGAGATCGAACGGCTGCGGACCATGCGCACGACTGCGGATCAGGAGCTGGCGGCCGCCCGCCAAACCGTGGCCCAATTCGACGACGCGAACCGCGGCCTGATCCAGGCGGCCACGGACGAAATGCCGGTGGTGGTGCACCATCAGCGGGTCAAGGCCGCCTACGACGGCTTCCTACCCGAGATTCAGGCATACCTGACCGCTCTGCCGGGGGTTCTGCTACAGGGGCTGGGAGACCAAGCCCGCCATCTCTACAACGCATTCAACCGGGCCGATCCGCCCGGCGATCTGCTGCACGCGCTGTGGTTGCCCGTGGCCGAGAACGGCAAGATCGAGGTGGAGTTCGCCGGCGAGCCGGGCGTGCGCTACGACGCGTTGATCGTCTTCAGCGAAGGGCACATCAAATGCTTGGGTCTGGCGATTCTGCTTGCCAAGAACCTCGCGCAGGGCTGCCCCGTGGTCATCTTCGATGACGTCGTCAATGCGATAGACGACGACCATCGCGATGGCATCTGGCGTACCTTCTTCGAGGACGGTTTGCTCCACGGCAAGCAGGTTATCCTCACCTCGCACGCAGAGGAGTTCCTGCACCGCATCCAGCAGGAGTTGGGCGTGCGCCGCGCCGCGGCCATCAAGCGCTACAAGTTTCTCCCGCATCAGGGAGAGCACGAACTGCGGGTCGACAGCGACCCGCCAGCGAAGAACTATGTTCTTCTGGCCCAGCAGGCGTTGGCGGCTGACGAGAAACGCGAGGCACTGCGCCAGGCCCGGCCGGCGCTGGAGAGTCTGACGGACCGCCTGTGGACGTGGCTGGGTCGGCGGGCGGACGGCCGGATCGACATCAAGCTGAGCGGGCCCCGCGCGCCTTGGGAGCTGAACAATAAATGCACCAAGTTGCGGTCGGCCGTCGAGCGTATCGCGGCGCAACATGCGGGTGCGCCGGATGCCGTAGGGGCGTTGGTCAGGCTGCTCAATGTCAGCGGTACGAGTATTGAATGGGGTTACCTCAATAGCGGTGTGCACGACGCTCAGCGCGATCATGAGTTCGATCGGGCGACGGTAAGAACGGTCGTCGAGGCGGTTACGGCGTTGGATGCTGCTCTTGATACCCTGCAGAACCGATGAACGGCACACGGCTTTGCAGAGCAGTGCCGCCCGTGTCACCTCATAAGTAATGGTATGAGCGCCTCCCACCCCGCACGCGACGGAAGCGGGGGTTGTGTTGTGGTTCGCTCGCATCAAAGTGCGAAACTTCAACCACTACGCAGGTATTTGTGAACTCAGCCCAAGGAGCGGACATGAAGCCCATGCCAGTCGGTGTCGATATCGCTAAGAGCATCATTCAGGTTCATTACGTAGACGAAGAAACCGGAGAGGTCGTGAACAAGGCCATCAAGCGGGCCAAGTTCTTGGAGTTCTTCGCTAATCGCACACCGTGCCTGGTCGGCATGGAAGCTAGCGGCGGCGCCCATCATTGGGCGAGGCGGCTCATGGCCATGGGGCACGAAGTGAAGCTGATGCCAGGCGAATTCGTAAAGGCTTTCAATATCCGCAACAAGAACGACATGGCCGACGCCCACGCAATATGGCGGGCGGTTCAGCAGCCAAGCAAAGCCGTGGCGGTGAAGACCGAGATGCAGCAAGCCATGCTGGCGTTGCATCGCATGCGCTCGCAACTGATGAAGTTCAGGCTGATGCAGACCAATGCCTTGCGCGGCCTGTTGGCCGAGTATGGCGAAGTGATGGGAACTGGCGCAGCGAGCCTTGCAAAGGCAATGCCCGAGATACTCGCCCGGCTAACGGAACGGTTACCCACCGTGTTGATCGACAGCCTGCGTGAGCAGTTCAGCGAGATCGACACGGTAAATCAGAGGATTGATGCTCTAGAACGACGGATACGGGAACTGAGCAAGAACAACCCGGCCGTCAAAGCTATCAGCGAGATCCCTGGCGTTGGGCTATTGACCGCAACGGCGGCAGTGGCATCAATGGGCGACGCCTCCGCATTCCGCTCCGCTCGTGAGTTTGCAGCATGGGCGGGCTTGGCGCCTCGACAGGTCGGCTCTGGTGGCAAGATCAACCTGCATGGGATCAGCAAGCGCGGCGACCGATATCTGCGGACACTGTTGGTCAATGGCGCCCATAGTGTCTTGCTGCATGCCAAAAAGCCTAGTGCGTGGGTAACGCAGCTCAGAGAACGAAAGCCGATCAACGTAGTTGCGGTGGCTTTGGCAAACAAGATGGCACGGACAATCTGGGCTGTGCTGGCTCATGGACAGCCGTACGACAGCGAACATGTGTGTGTGAAGACTGCTTGAACGATATCGGGAGTTGAACGCAGGAAGGTTGCACAGGCAACGTACGTAATGGCAAAACAGGTCAGACCGGGACTCACCAAACCTGAAAGAAGTATTGAACCTTGAGTTCGCAGAGGTAATGAGGTGTGGGTCAGCGGATTCCATTAGGGCCCGTGGCGGACGGACTCACCACGTCAAGGCCGGATATATAGCTGCAATCGATCCTGTTCGTCATCGCTACGATTGCTTGGCAAAGGGAGGCGCTCATATATACTTCTTGAAGCTGCCTGCGGTCAGGCTGACTGCCATCCCCAGCAACGCCGCGCTGGGCAGCAGGATGACCAGAGGATGCACCGCTATGGGCAGTGCGAGATAGGTGACCCAAGGCAGCACGGCCAACGGCATCAGGCTGGCCTTCGCGCGGTGGTAGATGAAGCCGGATTCGCGGCCCGCGCCGAACCGGCGCACATCCCGTCGCACCAGGCCGTCGATCAGGCCGACGAATGCTGCAGTGAGGATCAGCGGCAGCGTGAGTACCAGGACCAGCAGGCGCACCAGGAAGGTGAGCGTCGTGAAGGCCGCAGCGATCAGGTAGCTTTCGGCCCAGACATAGACTTGGCTGATGTAGTAGCGGAAGTTGCGGCTCTGCCCGTGGCTGGCCGCGCGGGCGCGCTCGGCGGTCTGGCTCATGCGCTCCAGCAACCCCGAGCGCACGAACACCCACTCGTACCCGGTATCCACCAGCTCGTGCGCCGTGCGCCCGGGCTCCTGCACCACCACGCTGCGCGTGAAGTGGTTGGACAGGTGCCCGAGTTCGTACTGCAGCATCTGCTGGGAGTGGCGCCAGCCCTGGTCCTTCCAGAACAGGTGCATGCCGACGCACTCCACCACGATCGAGAACAGCAGCGAGCCGATGAGCACCCCGAGCAGCCGGAACGGCAAGGTGATGGTGCCGACGATCAGCCCCTGGCGCTGGTTCTGCTCCCGCTGCGCGGTCGAGGCGGCATCCTTCATGGTGCGGCCTCGCCGGTGCTGTCGTCGGCGCCGGTGGCCACCGCGTCAGGCTCGGCTGGAGCGGCGTCATCCAGCAGGTCGTCGGGCAAGGCTGCATGCGGCAAGGCTGCGGAACTGGTGAACTCCCACCACTGCGTGGCCTCGCTGTAGCTCTGGCGCATATACCCGGCCAGTTGCTGCAAGTCCGTCGGCATCACTTCATCGGGGTCTGGCGCCGGAAGCGGCATGCGCACCTTCCAAAGCTGGCCGCCCTGCAGCAGCGCGAAGCATTGGCCCTTGGGCAGACCGACGACGTGTGACGGCTCGATCATCGGCACGCTGGCCATGCTGATGCGGTCCTGGGTGTTCGACGTGAAGTCCGTCGCGCCGCGGATGTCTGAGCTGTCCGTCGCGCCCGAGACGATGGTGGTCGTATAGACCTCGACCTTCGGCAACTGCCTCGTCAGCAGTTCCGCGGTGGCCGTCTCGCGCACGCGCAACATGAATAAATTGTTGAAATTCCCGATCACTTGGCCGGCCTTCGCGCGGTTGCCGATGCGGGCCTCGATGTCCGAAAGCGTTTGCGTGTAGGCGGTGACTTGCAGGCCCGCGCCACCGCCCTTGTTGATGAGCGGAATGAACTCGTCACCCATCAATTCATTGAACTCGTCCGCATGCACGTTGATCGGCACGCGCGCACCAGCCGATGCGCCCGGCAGGCCATCGTCGATTCCGTGCTTGTAGATGTGCCCAGCCACCGAGACGAGATCGCTGAACATCGAGTTGCCGACCGCTGCGGCGACCTCCGCATCGGACAGCGCGTCCAAGCCGACATAGACGACGGCGCGCTTCCTGATCACCTGCATCCAGTCGAAGATCGGGCGCGGGTCGGCCAGGTCGGAGTAGTTCGGCGCCAGGAGCTGGGCGATCTTGCCGCTCGTGAGCTTTTCCAGCAGCGGCAGCAGCGATGCAACGATCTTGTCGAAGTAGGTCTTGTCGTAGCGCACCGCCGAGCGCAGGCCATCGAGCACAGGGTCGTAGTTGCGCGCCTGGGAGAGGTATTGCTCCAGCGCCACCACACGCTTCTCGCGCCCGATCATGTTCCTTGGGATGTTCTTCTCGTTGAGCTTGGCCTCGATCTGGACGATCACCTCCCAGGCCTTGGGCTCCGTCTTGGCAAAGTAGTGCTGGGCGTACTCAATGAACAGCGCGTCGATGTTGATGACGTGGCGCTGGATCAGCATGTAGTCCGGGCGCTGCCCCAGTTCCACCAGGGCGCGGGCGATGATGTTCACGAAGCGCCATGCGAACTCGCGGAACGCCGCGCTGTTGCCTTCGCCGGAGAGCTGCCCCGCGATGCGTGTCGCCACTTCCGAGATCCGACCGAAGCGGCCCACGGCGTTGTAGCGGGCGCTGATTTCCGGCCAGCCCAAGTGGAAGATGTAGAACTCGCCTTCGCGGCCAGCGCGCTGGGCTTCGACGTACATCCGTTTCAAGAGATCGGCATCCCCCTTGGGGTCGATGACGATGACGACCTCATGCTCGCCGGCAGCATTCCTGCGACGGATGTCCTGCGTGACGAACAACTCGGCCAGGCGCGTCTTGCCCACCCGCGTGGTGCCCAGCACCAGCGAGTGCCCGACGCGCTCGCCCAGCGGCAGGCTGACGTCCACTTCGTCGGGCTCGATGCCGTGCAGCCTTGGCAGGCCGCCGACAGGCGGCAACGGGCGCACGGGGTTGAAAGGCGCGTCCCAGCCGGTGAGCTTCGGCAGGCGCGAGAGCGGCAATGGCGCGAACTCCAGCCGTTCCTCCAGGCGCCTGGTCAGCCGGTAGGCCGGCGTCGGCTCGACGTAGCGGCGGAACTCGGGCCGGTACGTCTGCATCAGCCGATGCGTGTGCTTCTGCTCCCAGAGAAAGCCGCGCCCCACGAATAGGCGCTGCTGGCTGACCGGCACGTCCTTGCTGGTCATCACGTAACGCGGCAGACGGCGGATGTTGCGCCGGTAGCGCAGGATGATGCGGGCATCGCGGTAGCGGATCGCGCCGTAGGCGCCGAACGCCAAGGCGCTGCCGATGCCCATGGCCGGGCTCAGCGCGAGCGACCATGGGGCCACCAGGCACAGAAACGCGGCGCCTGCACACGCCGCGACGGTGTATAGCTCCACCGCTGGGCGTAGCAGAACCTCGACCGGCTGTTTGCCCGACATGGCTTCATTGCTCGATGCCGGTGGCCGTGATCAGCGCCGGGTAGTGCCGCAGGCCCAGGCGATCGGCCAGGTCGTCGCCGGCCACGGGCGCGAGCGGCACGCCCGGCACCAGGGCGCGCAGCCGCGCCAGGCCCTGCGCGGTCTCGACGTTGACGACCAGGCCGACCGCGCCACGTTCGCGCAAAGCGGCGGCGCGGCGCTGCAACCAGGCCCGGGAAGCCTCGTCGTCGCCGATGACCACGAACGGCCGCAGGCCGGGCGCTTCGATCACCCGTCGCGCGACGGTGCCGGGCGTGAGCTTGGCGCTGCGCACCGGCAGCATCGCGGCTTCGTCCGCCCGTGTGGCAGGAACCTGGGGCGTCGGGATGGACGGCCGCGCCGGTGCGTTGGCGCGCGGCTGGAGATTCAGGGCTTCGTAGTACGGCAATGCCGACGTGCCGCCACGGTCCTCGACAACGATCAGTGGCTCGCCGGCACGCGAGGCCAGCGGCAGGCCTGACAGCAGCATGAGTAGGCCCGTGAACGCGAGATGGGCGGGATGGGGTTTCGTCATGGGGAGGTCTCCTGGCGCGCCGCGAGGACCGCGGCGGCTGGTCGCGTGCCCTGCACGCGGGCAAGGTGGCGCGACACGCTGCGCCGATAGCGGGCGGCGGGCTCGCCGCCTGCGGGGCGGTGGTAGCGGCCGATCGCCAGCAGCCAGTCCTCGCCGGGGGTGTGCTGCTCCTTCAGGATCTCGGCGGCAACGGCCAGGTTGCGATACGGATCCAGCAGGTCGCACGCGCCGGTAAAGCGGTGCTTGTGGTAGCCGAGGTTGATCTGGCCCAGGCCCGCATCAATGCGCGTGTGCGGCGTGGCGCGCATCGCCTGCTGCAGGCCAGCGCAGGCGTCGGCGCGCGTGGCGAAGCGGCGCGACTGGCCGGCGACGTTGAGGGACCACGGCCACGGCACCAGGCGCCCGTTGCGCCGGATGCCGCTCTCCTGCAAGGCCACGGCGTAGAGCACGGTCGAGGGGATGCCTGCGCGCTGGGCGGCAAGCTGGTAAGCCGGTGGCGGAACCTCCTGGGCCAGGGCGGCAACGGCATACAGGCCGGCAGTGAGCACCAGTGCGCGCAGGGGCATGGCTACGGCTGGCGCTGCCATTGGCCGTTCACTTCGCGCACGGCGGCGGGCAGATCGCCGGGCAGGCCCAGTGACAGCCAGCGGCCGCCGTCGTGGTTGAGCGTGATGCTGCCGGCGCGCACGCGCGCCGGGTCGATCTGCGCGCGCTTGGCCCAGTCGCGGATGCGCGCGTCATCCTGGCGGCTGCCCACCATGTACAGGTCGAACTCCGCGCCCGAGGATTGCAGGCGCTGCACGAGCTGTCCGCAGGCTGCGCAGCCGTCCTTGACGAACACCGCCATGCGGCCGCTGCCGCGCAAGGGACTGCTGGATGGGCCGGCGCCCGGCTTGTCGTCGGGCAGGTTCACGCGCTGCATCCCCGGATTCAGGCGCTGCCAGGCCTCGTCGTAGGCGCGCTGGTAGGCGAGCAGCTTCTCGACGCGGCGCGCTTCCACCTGCACCTGCAGTTCCGCATAGCGGCGCCGTTCTTCGTCCGTGCGAGCTTCGATGCCCAGGGCGGACAGCGGGTCCAGGTTGGGCGAGTAGATACCCAGCGGCCCATCCATCAGCTCGCGGTAGCGTGCCCATTCTTGTGGCTGCAAGCCCCATTCGGTTGCCACCCGGTCGTCCAGCACGCGGGCGGCCAGCGGGCGCTCCTGGCTCTGTGCGTTGCGCGCCGAGGTCGTTGCGGGCTGCTGCGCCCAGGCGGGCCATTGCGACGACGCCACCAGGACCGCGAAAAGGAGGATCGACGGCTTCATGGGGTGCTCCGGTCAGGGAATCGCCACGCGGCGGGTCTGGTTGCCGGCCTGGAACACTGCGGTGTTGCCCTCGATCGCCTGCAGGCGCCACGGGCCGACCGCATCCCCGGGCAGCAGCACCTGAAGTTGGGCGGGCGTGAAGTCCCCGATGCTCGGCGCGACGGACACGCTGCGCTGGCCGGCGCGCAGTTCGGCGCCGACGACGCGGAATGGCAGCGGCGGCAGCTCGGTCTTGGAGGCGGCGGACGTGCGCGATGCGCGCCGCTGGGCGGGTGCGGTGGCACGCGCGGCGGCTTGGCGCGCCTTGATCTGCTCGACCTCCGCGCGCAGCGCCTGGAGGTCGTCGGCCGCTGCGTAGCCACTGAGAGATTTCTCGACCTGGGCCGCGCGTGCTTCCAGAATCTGGCGGGTGTCTTTGAGGTCAGCGTCCGTCGCGACGGCCGGGCGCTGCTGGATGGCCTCGATCGTCTCGGCCAAGCCAGTTGCCTGCGCTTCCAGGCGTTGCAGGCGGGAATCCAGCCGCTCCTGGTCGGCCTGGTCGCTGAGGGCCTGGTAGCCCAGGGCCGCCAAGACGCTGAGGAAGATCAACCAGAGCCACATCAGGCTCTGCACCACCACGGCGGCGGTCGATCGCTGGGCAGGTTGCGGGGCGTTCATGGCTGGCCTCCCGAAACCATGGGTGCCAGCGGGAACGTCTGCACCGCCTCGGTGGCGGGTGGCTCGGATGGGGACTCGGCGACCGCGCGATCGCCGGGCCGCTCGAAGCAGATTTGCCGTGCGCGGTCATCCGCGTGCAGTTCCCAGGCCGGGCCAGCCAGCGTGAGCAGCGCATCGCGCAAGGTCATGGGGCCGAGGTGCAGGTGTACCGCCGGCAACGGCAGCGCGTACAGCTCGATCACGGCATGCGCGGTCTGGCACAGGCCATAGCCGCTGCGTTTGAGCACGTGCCGAAGCCCATCCCCGACCGTGGCGCGGGCATCCTCGGGCATGGACACGTCGATGGTCTGCAACAACAGGTCGCGCTGCGCCGCCATGGGTGCCAGTTCGACCAGTGTGTAGCGGGCGTAGCGCACGACCGGGATGTACTCGGAAGCCTCGGGTTCAGGCGCGGCCAAGACTTCCGCGATGGTGTCGGGCGCGACCGGCGCAGTCGTCGTCGCGCAGCCACCGGCCAGCACCGACCACAGCAGGCCGAGAAATCCCGCCAGAAGGCGGCGTTCGGGATAGTGAAACCACGGTGGAGAGGGGCACATAGCTCGGCGTCCTGAAACATCCAGCCCTCACCATCGCCGCTCAGGCCGCGAGCGGCAGCAAACAATGCGAACCAGGCAGCGTCCGATTTACCGGGAGCGGCAAAAAAAACGGCCCCGAAGGGCCGTAAGTGGAACGTGTCATGCGGCGACAAGCTGCCGGGCCAGTGCGACCTCGACGGAATCACCGTCCTGGTTCAGGACATCGAGCCCGGATTCGGGCACGTCGCCCGAGGTGGACTGCGAGACCATGATCTTCTTGGCCATCAGCTCCAGGCAGGTCATCTGCGAGGAACCGGCGTAGCCGAGGTAGATCACACGCACGGGCTGCTTCTGCCCGATGCGCCAGGAGCGGCGTGCCGCCTGCTGGAGCGAGTACACGTTGTAGCCCGACTGCATGAACACGATCGTCGGGAACTCCAACAGGTCCAGCCCCGTCTTGACCAACTCGGGGTTGGTGATGAGCACGTCGATGCCACGGTCCAGTTGCTCGGCGATCCAGTCTTCGCGGCGGCTGGCATCCACGCTCGCGCGCAGCACCGCCACCTTGAAGCCTTCCTGCTCCAGCAACACCTTCAGGCGCGACGTGGTGTCGCGCGTGCCGGTATAGACCGTGTAGGCCAGGACCTTGCGGCCCTGCGCCTTCTCCTCTTTGCAGATGTCGATCAGCTCACGCTCCTTGGGGCTGATCTCGAACTCGTTGAACTGAGCCGGGACAAACGCCAAGGTGTTGCGCGTGCGCGGATGCACCACGGTCTCCGACCGGAAGCAGCAATCCGGCCAGGCCAGCAGCACGTTGAGGACCACACCCAGCAAGGTCGTATCGCGTCGCGCCAGAGCCTGTTTCAGCTCCGCGGTCAGCCGACCCGCCAGATCGCGGTAGGCCGCGGCTTGCGCCGTGTCCATCGCGACTTCACGGAACTCCTCGTCATACGGCGGCAGGACGTTGCCACCGATGTCCTTGAGCTTGAGAAAGATCGTGAACGGCAGGATGCAGCGCAGCACGCCCTTGGGGCCAAACCCCGGGGCCTTGACCGTGCGCACCGATACCTTGGTGCCCTTGGCCGTCTTGTGCGCCGTGCCGGTGCTCTCGGAGTAGATGTCCTTCAACACCCCGTGATCGCGCATGAACGCCATCGCAGCCGAGGTCATGCTGCCGCTCGTGGTCGGGCGGTAGCCGTCTTCGATCATCCGCCCCGGAAGGGCTCGGAACAGCAGGTGGAACAGGTCGTCCCCGTAGCCGCCCATCAACGTGCCGGTCAGCAGCAAGGTCTTGCGAGCCTTCGCCGCCAGCACGCCCATGGCCTGGCCCTGGGCACTGCCCCCGTTCTTGTACTCATGTGCCTCATCGGCGATGAGCAGGTCGAACGTGCCTTGCGGCAGGTAGCGTTTGATGAACTCGGACGGCTGATAGCCGCCCTCGCCAAAGCCGAACTCCATGTTGGCCATCGCACGTTCCATGCGCGTGGCCTGACGGTCGGAAAACACCAGCTCGCCGTTGCCATCCATGAGGTTGATGAACTCATGGATGTTGTCGCCGAGCATCGACGCCAGGAACCCGTCACCGAACTTTTGCATCAGCTTCTGCGCGGTGACCTCTCCGATGGTCGGTATGCGCTTTAAGGCTTTGAGCACGGCCGAGGACTGGTCGCTGCCGGACAGACTGCGCGGGCGGATCAGTGTCCACAGGGGCGCGGCGCAGTGGCCGCACTTCCTGCGGCACTCCTCGGCTTGGAGCGCGATCGGGTTGACCGGCTCGCCGTCGAGGTCGGTGATGACCGTGCCGCAGTCCGGGCAGGCCGCCACGTCGCCGTGGCGGGTGCGCCGCGTGGTGAAGACAGGCTTCCAGTGAAAGCCCATCCGCATCCTGACGCGCCCCAGGACGAAGAACTCCTGGCCCGTGGGCTGCACGCCCAACTGCTCGCGCAGCTTGATGAGCTTGACGAGCGTATCCGGCCCGTTGAGTACCCACACCTTGGCACCGGCCACCGTCTCCTGGATCTCGCGCCGCCACTTGTAAACCAGGTGGGGCGGCGACAGCACCAGAGTGCGGCGATAGCCTTCGGCGTTGAGCACGGCGGCCGTGGCAATGCCGACGGTCGTCTTGCCGCAGCCCATCTCGCCATTGACGATCGCAGCACGTTCGCCACGGTCGATCAGCAGCTCGGCGGCGGCGTGGACGACTTCGGCCTGGGCTGGGAACAGCTTGCGCTTGAGGCTGGCGACCACCAGTTGCCGGTGCGCCTGCGGTTGGCCGGTATAGACCGGCGGATTAGCGCTGTTGAGGGCGTCGAGTAGTTCGTCGCCGAACTCGCCGACAAAATCCTGAAGGCTCAGGGTCAGAGGGGAAGATTCCGCGTCGAGCAGTTCGCCCTGTACGGGCGCGGATTCAGCGGCAGTGGTTTCGAGATCGAGGGACATGGTGATGCTCCAAAGAAAAATGGGGCATGCACCACCCCCAGCGGGGCAATGGCATGCCCCGTGGTGGGAAGAGAATCGACGCGTGGCTGAGGGTGGTTGAAGGTGCTGGCCTGGGCGGCCCGCAGGTGAACCGTGCTCAGTCTTCGGACGGAAGCACGATGACGGTTGCGCAGCGCTGCGAATCGGTGACGATGCGAATGGCGAGCCCCGGATGGATCACGTAGTGCGATTCCAGCGACGCGCCCGATTGAAGCGCGCTGCTGTTCGTCTGCCATTGCTGGATGTTGACGTCGCCCCAGTCGCCACGGGTGTGGCGCCTGAAGTACGGGATCGGGTCCAGGCGACCCGCGCGGACCAGGCGGTCTACACCTCTGCTGAAGATGAGCGCCCCGATGGGGAACGCCAGCCGCTGGCAGTAGGTTTCGATGCGATGCGATGCCATGGGCTCCTCCTTGATGAGTCATTGAGCCACGACACCCCTGCCGGAGTGAAGTGGCTCCGTCAGGTGGATGAGGATGACGATGTGGGGCCTCAGATCAGGTCCCGCTCTTCGGGAAGCTGGACCACCGTGGTCTGGTGGTCCTCGCTGGTCTTGACGATCAGCGCCAGGTCCGGCGTGATCCTGAACTGCGAGATCATTAGGTTGTCCTGTTGGATCGCCACGTCGTTGGCTTGGCGTGTGGCCTCATCGATCTCGCCCCAGTCCCCGCGCACATGGCGCTGGACATAGGCCAAGGGGTCGATCAGGCCTCGCCGGGCCAGCCAATGCACCTTCTCGCTCAACTTCAACGTACTCGGTGCGAACAACGGTTGCTTGTGCGGCGCAGGCCGCTTGAACGGATTGGGGATCATGGTGTTTCTCCTTCGAGTTGGTACAGCAGGACGGCAGCGCGTCCGGTGGATCAGCGAATGGTCAACACCTCGCCCCGTGTCGCGGAGCCAGGTGTCATGTCCCACGCGCGGATGACGGGAACGAACTTGTCGGTGAGGATGCGGGTCTCGGCGATGGAGCCGTCTTCGCGTTCGGTGAACTCCCGCTGGAGCGTCTTGTCCTTGTGGGTGTCACCTTTGACGACGAGCACGCGCCCGGTCTTGGAGCGCACAACCCCCGAGATCGCACCCGCGGCCAGAGCCAGGGCGAGATGCCAGCGGGACAAGGCCCGCGCCGGTGGACGCAGCGATTGCTGCGCAGCCCCCAGGTGCGTGTCCTGCGATGGCCACAAGCCTTGCAGCCTGCCAACCTCATCGGCGAACTGCTCGGGCTCCATCGTCACGCGGAAGAAATGCTCTGGCTCGGCCGGGCTGGCGGGGACGATGTACGGCAGGAACGGCCACTCGCTCGGCAGTTCCTCGGCTTCGACTTCGCCTTGCCCTACCTGCAACAGCAGATTGCGCACGGCCTTGACGCCATCGGGCACCTGCTCGCGCTGGCGCACCCGGCGTCCGAAGATCACCACCTGCTTGAACTGCGTCTCCACCGCTCGGTAGATGCGCAGGTCCGTGTAGTGGCGCGTCAGCCAGCCGACCAACTCCGCGTCGAGCACGTAGCCGGGGACGATGAAAACCAGCACGCCGCCGTATTGCAGCAGCGAGAGCGTGCGCTGGTAGAACAGCTTTTCAAGGCGGGCACGGCCCTGGCCCTGATAGCCGATGTTGCCGTTGACGTCCTTGGACAGGTCCCCATACGGCGGGTTGAGCCAGAGCAGCCCGAAGGACTGCTTGGAGACCATCGTGTCCATCAGGTCCGCGTGCAGGCAGTGATCGACCAGGCCGCGGGCATGGCGCGCCCGCTCCGCGTCGAACTCGACGGCGAACGCCTTTGCCTGCTCGCGCCCGAGGGCATGGGCGGCTTCGGCGATCGCCACGCCTTCGCCGGCGCAGGGATCGAGGATGCACATCGGCCCGTCGCTGGGCATCAGTGCGTTGAGCGCTCTTTCGAGCGTGGGTTCGTCGGTCGGGAAATATCCGTTCTTGACGAAATTGCGGGCGAGCCGCGGGAACATGAGGGCCATGGAAGTCTCCTGGTTGGCGGGGATGAAACACGGAAGTACGCCAAGGCGTGCCTCCGAGGGTGGGTCAAGCCGCTACCGCTTCCGGCGTCCAAATCTTGGCCGGATACGGATAGGCGGTGAGCGCGTCGCTGCGGATCAGGGAGCCGAGCGCCAGGGTCAGCGCCGGCACGTCGATGGCGAGCCGATGGCCTTCCAGCGGCCCGAGGGCGAACGGAAGGCGGGCCAGCATCTCGCGGGTTTGCAGCAGTTCCAGCACGGTCTCGCGCCAGTGATCGAGCAGCGGCAACGGGCAGGTGTCCCGCACCAGCATCCACAGGCGGTCAAGCCTGTGGGCGCTGTCGCGTGGCAGCAGTGCCAATGCGCTGGCGTTGGCCTTGTCGGGCTTGACGCAGCGCCGGTCGAACAGCCACACGTTGGACAGCGAGCCGAACAGCGTCCGCCGGTACGCGCGCGTGATGCGCTTTTCCAGGCGATCGACGTTGCCGATGAATACCGGGACGCTGCCGCCCTGGTCGGTGATGACGTGGAACTGGTCCAGTCCCTGCTCGTCGCGCCCGAGGGTCAGGCGAGCGAGGAACTGCTGGACGGCGGTGTCCCGCGCCCAGATGGACAGGAAGATCAGGTTGCCCTGGTCATCGCCGACGCAGGCGTCGGCCATCACGTCCGGGCATTCGTCGATGCGGTACAGCGTGGAAGAAGTGTTTGCGGGCATGGTGGTGTCCTCGGATGAACGGGAACAGCACCGCCCGCTGGGGCAAGTACTGCCCCAGGGGGTGGAAGAAAACCGCTCAGTCCGGCTCGAACTGCCGGGTGTGCGGGTTGAAGTGAAGCGGCTCGTCCGCCGAAGTGATCGGCGTGAAGCCTTCCAGGTAGATGTTGTTGAGGTACTGGTCGCGGTAGGTCAGTGCCTGCCGTGCCTGGTCCTCGGTGAGGCCGTTGTCGATGAAGTACGCCAGCATTTCCTCGTCGGAGGACACTTCGTCGTTGGACAAACTCCCTTCAACGAGTGCCAGCAACGAGGGCGGAAGCGTTGCCAGGATCGGGTCCATGTCGGTTCCTCCTGGCTCAGGCCATCGACGCCGCGGCGGATGCCGCGGATGCCGTGGGTGTGCGCCGCCGGGCGTGGTAGGCGCGAACGCCTGCACGCCAGTCGGCGGACTGCTCCGGTGCGAGGTCCAGATAGGACAGCGGGCACGTGTAGTAGTACGGGTGCATGGACTCGTCCAAGGACTTGTAGCCCCACTGGCCGCCGCTTCGTTCAAGCAGATCGCAGCGGATGTAGCGCAGGGACTGGCCCGGTGCGAGATCACGATGCACGCCTTCGACCTTGGCGGTCACTTCGGCGACGGACCACAGCACGTTGCCGCGCAGGGTGTGAGCGATGACCTTGACGCTGGCGCGCTCGGTCTCTTGCGGTGCGATCAGTTCCGCGATCAGTTCGGACCGCGATTGGTTTGAGAAATACCAGCCCATGAGAGGCCTCCTCGAAAAGTTGAGCTGAAGGCCTCCCCGTGGGGAAGAACCCCCAGCGGGTGATGGAATGCCGCATCTGCGGCGAAGGAACCTATGCGTCGCCCTCAATCCCAGTCGTCATCGTCTCGATCACAACCGGCCGGGCAGTAGCCGAACTCGATCCCGTGCGAGCAATAGCCATGCTCCGCATTCCAGTCCTGGGTTTCCTGCCGTTCGGCAGGTGTTGCGTAGTCCCATTCCTGGGCCGCGATTTCGAGAGCCTGAGCACGTTGCTCATCCGGCAAACGATTGGCCTGTGCGTCGATCGCCGAACTGAAGAGCGTCACGTAGTGGTCGTAGGACAAGCCGCAACCGCGCTGGGCGTGTGCGGCGGCCGCTTTGCAAAGGTCCCGCCACGCGGGTTCATCCAGCGTTGAACGCGGGGTATCGCAAGCGATGGTGGACATGATGGAGACCTCCAGAAAATGGCCAGGGCCTCCCCCGCATGGGAAAGGAACCCCGGCGGGTGGATGAAGAACACCGCGCATGCGGCGTCTGCGATCACGCAGGTTTTGGTTCGGCCTGGCGGCTCCACTCCTGCGTCTTGAAGTCCAGCGCGTAGCCCAGCTCGCCCAGGCGGGCGATCTGCGCGCGCAGGGTGCGGCGGTCGATGGTCGAATCCAGTTTCACGGACTCGCCCAGCGGCCACAGCAGGCCGAAGAGCGCGGCGTCACCGTCTTCGGTGCTGCCGGGGGCAGCGGCCGTAGCAGGCGGTGGCGCATCCACGCCGAAGGGCGTGGTATCGACCAGCGGGTCCGCGGACGCCTGCACGGGTGCGGGCTTGGCGGGCCTGGACGCTTTGGTGGGCTTGGCCGGCGTTGCCGCAGGCTGCGCCCCTTGCTCTTCATCGAGCGGATCGACGTCCTGGGTGGCGAAGCTGCGGGCTTCGTCGCGGCTGAGTTTGTCGATGCCGTTGAGCGTCATGCCGTCGAGGCTGGCACGGATCTCGAACCGCATGCCGCCGCCGACCGGATAGGACTTCGGGAAGATGTACCTGATGATGAATTCCCCGTCGTACTTGCCTTCGGGGTGCTGCTCCAGCTCCGGGTCTTTGACCTCGAAAGTACCGAGGTGCGTCGCGAGGCGGCCAACCGTGAACGGGCCGTTCTTGCCGCGGATGGTACGCAGCGTGAGCTGGCCGGGGACGACGATGGGCGCAACAGATTTCTCGGAAGCCGATGGGGTTGCCATGATGGTTCTCCTGATGATGAATGACGGGCCGCCGACGGCACCCGGTGGATGAGAGGAAATGGCCTCGCCCGAGGTGGGCGAGGTCCGCGTGGCATCACGCCTTGAGCTGGCGCATGCCTTCGGCCAGCAGCCACAACGCCCGGTTCAGGCGCAGGTTCTGGTCGATGCCTTGCACCGGACGGGTGCGCTGATTGCGGCCGTTGGCCGTGCGTCCGTTCAGGCCCCCTTTGACTAGGTTCTCCTGGACGCGGTTGAAGACGGCCCACAGGTCGTTCTTGCGGTCGTCCCATCGCCGAGGGGCCAGCAGTTGGCTCTCGGTGACAGGCGTGGACTTGGCCGGATCGTCGTACTTGAGTGCGAGCGCAGAGTTCGCAAAGACCTCCGCTTCGCCCTCATCGAGGGTGATGGTGCGCATCGCATCGCGCGCGTTATGCACGCGCTCGAAACCTTCGAGGACTCCGTAGGCACCTTCGATCACCTGGCTGGCCACGTCGCCCTTGTGGGGAACGCGGATGTCTGCGGTGGTGTCACCGCAAACCAGGCCGTTGTGGCAGACGAACCGGAACATGCCGGCGAGCATCTGATAGCTGCTCGTGCCGTCATGGCTGTTGAGCAGGATGATCTCGTTCGCCTCGTCGCCGTTGATCTGGCTTGCATGGCGAAGTCGGATGAGGTGCTTCGTGTACTCGCGCCGGTCTTCGTTGCGCACGCGCGTCTGACACACCATGAAGGGCTCGAAGCCCTCCTGGCGCAGCTTGGTCAGCACGGTCGAGGTCGGTATGTAGGCATACCGATCGGACCGGCTCCCATGTGGAGCGTCGGCGAAGATCGACGGAACGACGGCACGAATGCGGTCGTCCGAGAGTGGGCGATCAGAGCGCAGGATCGGGGATTGCGGAGCAAAGCGGGATACCAGAGACATGGCTGATCTCCTTTGAGAAATTCGACAACCGCGTGGCCGTGAGACCACGCGGAACTCGGGGGATGAAATGCGCAAGCACGCGTCCTGGGGACGCGGCGTACGTGGGGAGGAAAAGCGACAAGGCCCCGTGAGAGGCCGTGCCGGATCAGAACGAAGCAGCCAATGCCGGCTCCTGCTCCTGGACTTGCGCCTCGGGCTCGCGCTCGGCGGGCTCGGTGGCCGTGTCGATGGCATCGTCGGCTTCGGACGCGGATGCGTCTTCGGCCGGCGGCGCCTCGGCTTGCGCCTGGCTCGTCGGATAGACCTGGGTGCCGTCGATCTTGATGAGACCGATGTGGACCAGCGTCGATTCCAGGCTGGCGGCCGGTTCCCCGGCGTGCTCACCCTTGGTGCGGATGTACGGATCGATCTTCATGTCGTTCAGACGGAAGGCGATCAGCACCTTGCGGTCACCCTCGACGGCCTGAACGCACCGGCGAACCAGGTGCTCGGCTTCCGGGGTGGCGACGATGGTGTCGAAGTACCGATACTCCGGTTCATCGACAGGCCCGGCCAGTGCCGCGACGGTGCAAGAGAGGAACGAGTCGCCAGCTTTTGGGGTGACGTCCTTCACACGATTGAGATAGCCGATGCCGCGGGTGATCAACTCGTGCTGCTCGATCGAAGCCAGTTCGGCCCGGTCGATCAGTTCGGCCTTGAGCAGTCGCGCCTTCAGAGACGCGGCGGCCTGGCCCTTGTGCTCACCCTTGTCGCGGATGTACGCATCGCCCCACAGGTCACCGAGGCGAAAGCGCACCAGCGGGCGCTGCTTGGGATCGTCAACGCCGATGTAGCGCTGAACGAGCTTCTTGGCCTCGGCACCCGAGACCTTGACGTCGAAGTAGCGGTAGCTGGGGTCCCGGGCGGGGCCGACCAGCGCGGCGATGGTGCATGCCAGGAAAGGCTGCGCACGGCGGCCGCCCCGGACGGGCACTTCACGGACACGCTGGATGTAGCCGATGCCCGAGGTGTGGAGGTCGAAATACGATTTCTCGTTGGACGTGGTGTTCATGGTGAATCTCCATTGGGATGAAGCGGAGACACACCGGCCCACGCATGCGGGGAAGGTGCGTGACCCCGCGGTGGGTTGATAAGGCGAAAGCATCCGCCACCAGAGGCTGGTGGCCGCTCGCGGAAGGATGCGGTGCGAGCTGGCTCGGTCACGCAGTGGGAACTGCGCCGCAACCTCGAAGACCGATGGTTGCCTGGCATGTCGCTGACGACGTCAGCAGGCATGGGGCCAGCATGGCGGGGCCTCGCGCGCGCGGCAGCAATCAATCGGCACCCGGGCGCTTCCCTTTGTCCGCGCCACCCGGCGCCTGTCACAGGCACTTGGCGCCGCGCAGGTGCTCGGGGGTATCGGCGCGCGGACGGCCGGGACGGCTCCAGGCGCCGCCACCGCGCGCGCCGATCAGCCGCCAGCCGGCGGCGCGCAGGCTGGCGCCACCTTCGTCGGGCATGGTGTAGGTGAGCAGGCGTATGTAGCCCAGCGCCCTTGCCGCCTGCCAGGCCGCGCCGTAGAGCTTGCTGCAGGCGCTGGGTGTGCCGTCGGTGCACAGCCGCGTGACTTCCAGCGTCCAGGTGCCGCGCGACCGGGCGGCCGACAATGGCCACGCCGTGGATCAGGTCGCTGTCGCTCAGCGTGACGGCCAGGGCGAACTTCGCGCCCTGGACCGGGCGGTGGTGGCGATGGTGCGACAGAACGAATGCATTGGCCGTGCGCAGCGACACCGGTAGGAGGTGCAGCCTCGGCGAGGTCGATGGCGTGTTCATGCGGTTGTCTCCGGTGGCATGCCGGCGTTGTGGCCGGCGGGGCGTGCCTCGGCGGCTGGAGACAAACGCGCACGCGCGGCGATGGCGGCGGTGCGAACAAAAGAAGGCCCCCGATGCGGGGGCTGCGAGGCGGTTGCCGCGTCAGGCGGGAGGCACCACTGCTAAGGACAGGTGCGTGGCGGTGGCGGAAAGCACGAGATCGTCCGCCGAGTGCTGGAGGCGCGTGAACAGGCCGTCCTTCGGGTCGAAATACTCCGCGAAGTCATCGCCGCCCAGCTCGCGGCCGGCGAGGTGCCACCAGTCATCGAACGGGTCGGTGTCCGGGTTGCATCCGACGGCGTAGGCGAGCAGTGCCTGGCGCCCATCCGGGCGACGCTCCCCACGCTCGGCGAGGAAGTACACGCCCTGATCCTTGACCAGGACAATGCGGCACTGATTGGGGACGTCTCAGAAAACGGAAAAAATCGTACGCTAAGCCGGTTGCAGCGGTCGTAGCGGCCTGAACTTGCCCGCGCCGATCTTGGCGCTGCTGCGCCAGAGGTAAT
>NZ_JADMJL010000064.1 GCF_018780585.1 Methyloversatilis discipulorum
GCAAATTTTTGCCTAATAAACTCCTGTGTCTGACTGGCGGAAAGCTCACTTGTTGAAGCCCCAGTTCGTATAAAGAACTTCTCAGTATTATCGTCCTTCACATACACAGGCGATTTCGACGAATTGCACTCAACGGAAAGCACTCGTTTTCCGTCTAGTTCAATAAAGTGGGGATGAATGTACATCATGTGCTGGGGAGAAATCTTGTCCTTTATCAAATTGGTCAGGTGCAAAAGCATCTTATCTTCATTTTGAAAGCCATCTGCATCTATGCCGATAGTTTCTCCGTCATCTTTCACGCCGATCAACAGAGTGCCGCCTTTCCCGTTCAAAAAGCCTGCAATCGTTTTAATGCAGCTCATTTCCATGCGGGGGTCTTTTTGATTGGTGTGGAGGTTGACGCGCAAAGAAGATTTGAACTCAAGATTGTAAGATTCTCCTTCTGCGATAATCGCAGCCACAGACACTTCCTTGCCTCCGGCGGCCGGTGCGGGCGATTTATTCAGTAAAGAATAAGCCTCCTTGATGATCTTGGAAATCAGGTCACGCCGCTTACCAAGGAAATCCTGATAGTCCAGCTCTTCCCAATTATCTGGGAGTGCGTGCCAATGATACATCTTCTGCAAATCTTGGCCTGAGTGCCTTTGGCGGTACGAGGGCAGATAGATTTTTGGGGCGTTTTTCCCTATAGCGGAATTGTCGCCCCATTCCACAAAAGCATAGTTAGCAATCTGGTTTGTATCCCTAACCTCGCTAACGCCGATGGATTTCAAGTATTCCTTCGGAAAAAGATGATGCCGCTCAAAATCCGAGCGATTGGCATGAACGGATGGGTCTGCCAACTCCGAAATCTTATGCTTCGAGAATAGTACCTTCGCGTCCAAAAGATTCAGGGCGGCGTTGTAGGCGAACAATGCGGGGCTTTTTGGAGATGAAGTTGCCAGTTGGTTTGGCAAAGTGATCGTCCAGAAGTCATTAGCCAGCACATCGTCACAGATTTTTTCTAAAACCTTGATAAACTCATCTCCGTTTTTGACTTGCCTAAATCGGGCAAGATCATACTCCATTTTGGATTCCGGAGAGCTTGAAAACCGCGCAGTAAGGCTGGACATGAAGAACCACTTTGCAAGCGCTTCTCTCAACTTGAACTCGTCAATGGCGTACTCTGTGCGACCGATGAGGTAGAGCGTATAAGAAAAGAGAAGATTGTTTTCAGAGCTAATCCAATCCCCGCTTCTATAACCAGCCTGTTTGATCGCCTTAAAAAAATCATGCCAATACTGTAAATTCAGAACCCTTTCCTGTGCCTTTTTAAGGATGGCGAATTGCTCTTCCCTCTTTTCCGGACTAAATTCCTCGGTTTCAAGGTCTTTGCCTCGCAGGATTGAATAAACATTCTGTAGCCTAGCCCTTTTGAAAGCCACTCCTACGCTCACGCGCAATAGCTGGTCTGGCGAAGGCTGAATGAAATGATTAAATGGTGTAGGCTTGCCCGTTGAGGGCATTCTTGCCTCACGACAGAATGTTTCTAACTCCGTGCGTCCTGCGTCCCAAAAGACGGACATTAGGGTGAGAATAAAATCTGCCTGCTCCAGCTTCTTGCCTTCGCTGTTAATCCTCACAAAGACCTCGGAAACCTGCTCTTCATTAATGTTGGCGGCAAGTTCGAGAGCGGTAAAGGGATAGCTAAGAAGGCCATTTAATTTAGTGATGGATTTCTTCACGATCTTAACCTCATCAGAGGTTAATTCGCGCACAGACTTTAGCCCTTCAATGTAAGAGTCAACGATGTGGAATATATCGGTGTCTTTTGACCAAAGTTGAGATATATTTGAAATGTAGGATTTATCCTTGCGAATGGCCGCATCAGCCACTTCAAACTTTTCCGTTAAGGGATTAAATGCGATTTCAATTTTTTCTGA
>NZ_JADMJL010000047.1 GCF_018780585.1 Methyloversatilis discipulorum
CCTCGTGCCGGCCTGACTTGACCCAACGGGCCTCCTCGAAGGCCGCGACGGTTCACGACTCACGAATCAGTGCGTGCGCCCTCAGCCATTGCAGCGCTCCCGCGATCTTCTCGTGTGGCATCAATATATATCGACTGATAACCTCGGGAACCACTGGCACACCGTTGCGCAAAAGCTCATCCACACGCGCTAAGTCAACTCCATCGATGAAGCGTACCCCCCGTGGATACTCAGCGCTGATCACTATTGGTCTCTCGACGATATAACCACCTTCAACCACAGGTCGCGCAGAAAAGTACGATCGACTTGAATGAGGCGTCACAGTCTCTTGAGAAGAATCGCTTGCACTCATCCGTGACCAGAAGGGTTCATCCTGCCAGTGTGTTTCAGCGATGTAGTGCTGTCGCGCAACCTCGACACGAGAGCGGAAAACCGACTCCGCGCGCTCATCGAAGTAGCGCAGTGCCAAGTCTGTCGACAACGGCCGTCGTACCAAGGTATTGATTACCGGCACCGCGGCGATCGCAGCAGAAACGGCCTCAAACACGCCTTGGCCCGATAGCGGGTCGCACGTGTAGGCGGCATCGCCGATGCGCAGCCAGTCTGCTTCCGCAATCAACCCGCGAAGTATCGGCTGTATGCCGCGAGCACGTACCGGCCCGGTCGGCTTTAGCGCACGCCCGAAACGGCGGGGCAAGCGGCTGAGCGACCGCATGCAGGCCGCGTGCGCTACATCGATATCTCGGTCATGCTCAGCCAGAAAGTCCGGCAGCACAACGACCTGCACATGCGCTTGTCCTTTCGGATCAACCCCGCCCCAAGCCCAACCCGCTTCAAAGGATTCGATAATCGTAGAATGCGGTTGAGCGCGCGCGCCGGCAAAACTGCATGCTAACGATACCAAAGCGGGGCTCGCCAACCGATCTGGAATGGTTTTTGGTGCAGTATGGCCGCGACAATCTGCAAGCAGCGCCGCGTGTATGTGTTGTCGTCGCCCGCTCGCATGTTCAAAGGCAACCGTCATACCCTGATCCGGGCGGCGTTCCACGCTGCGTATCAGACCATCGCACACCGTAATTCCCGCTGCCAGCACGTCACAAAGTAGAGCTTGGTCAAAAGCGCAACGCTCTACAACGAACTCTCCGTTCATCTCTAATTCCTGTGCGTTCCAGCAGGACGTCCGATACCAGCGCTGACGCAGTAGGTTAAGCGCACGGTCGCAGCCGAATAGGCGCAGCGCCTCTGCCACACGCAACGAGAGGCCCTCTATAGCTGGCCGGCTACGCCGGCTCCCCAGCAGTATCGGACGCAGTCCGTGTCTCGAGAGCGCGAGCGCCAACAGGCAGGCTGCAGGCCCGAGCCCGAGGATGGTCACGTCCTCCATGCATTCACCTCGTCACCAATTGCTTGCCCGCGGTAACCCGCATTCCACAGTGCGGCTGCCGTAGCGAGCGTCAGCCCGATCCACAGCAGCGAGGCGAAAGGCAGCACGCGCAGCACCACCACCGCCTGCGCAGCCTGCGGCCCGCCTTCGAGCGCCGCCACCGCGGACGAGGTGGCGACCCACAGCTGCAGATCGCGCGCCCAGCCGCGGTCGATGAAGGGGTGCAGCACATAGCCCGGCTGGTCGGCGTAACGCGCATAGCGGTAGTCGAGGATTTCGCAGATCTGGCGCACCGGCCCGGCGTAGCCGGCGATCGCGCTGCGGGCGTCGCGGTACAGCGTCTGTCCCTGCAGCACGCGCTGCTCCGGCGTCGAAATCTCGATCTGCGCCAGCGCGCGGAAGCTGCCGCCGCCCTGCGTGCGACCGCCGTCGGATGCGCGGTCCACGTCAAGGCCGGTAACGCGCACCGCATAGCCCTGATGCGCGCGCTGCCACGCTCCGTCGATATTGACCAGGTGCTGCGAATAGCCATTCAGCGCCGTCGCCAGCAGCCCGCCCCACAGCGCGACCACCGCACCGAGATGCAGCAGGCCGAGCGGCAGCAGATAGCCGGCGGTGCGCCGGCTGCGCCAGGCGCCGTGCAGGCTCCAGGCTGCACAGCCGAGCGCAAGATAGGCGCCGGCGATCAGCGCGGCGTCGATGCGCGGCAGCACGGCGACGATCTGCTGCGACAGCACGCCACTGCCGGCGTAATGACCGGCCAGCAGGCCGCCCCGCAGGAACGCTGCGGCGCAGGCCAGCGCCGCGACAGCCAGCGTGATCCAGCCCAGTCGTGCCGACAGCCTGCGCGCGAAGAACCAGCCGCCGATCAGCCCGGTCGCGACCATGGGCAACAGCAGCAGGCGCGCCAGTCCGTAGCCGTCGACGTCCCACTGCGCGAAGGCCGCACGCAACACCGGCAATTCGGAGCCGCGCGCCCAGTTGCGCAGCGTTTCGAAGAAGGGCTTCAGGTCGTCCGGCCGCGGCAGGCCCTGCGCACTGGCGTAGAAGGCCCAGGCAAGATGAGCCACCGCCGCCAGGCCGATGAACACGAAAATGAACTGCGTCGCCCGCAGGCCCCAGGCGGCGAGGTTCAGGCGCTTCGCACTCGGAATGGGCCGAACCGCGCGCAGTCCTTGCAGCCACGCAGCAAGTCCGGCCACTGACAGCAGCGCAGCCAGCATCAGGTGGGCCGCCCAGGTCGACGCGCCGACGTAGCGGTGCGAACTGGCGAGCACGTCGTTGCGCGTGACGCCCATCGCGACCGCGGTCAGCACCGCCGCCGCCAGAGCGGCGAAAGGCACCCAGCGCCACATCGTGCGCCCGGGCCGCCAGCCGCCGGCGCCGTGCAGGTGGGCGGCGAGCAGACACCAGACGGCGAACACCGCGGTCTGCACCGGGTCCCAGTGCCACACCTGGCCGTACATCGCATCTTCGAAGGCCCACACCATGCCGAAGCCGATGCCGGCGGTGAGCAGCGCCCAGGCCCGACGTGCGTGCGTCAGCGCACTGCCCGGCCAGCGTGTCTCCTGTCCGCCGAGCGCAGCCAGCGCGGGTGCGGCGAGCGACAGCGTCCACGCGTAGGCGGCGAGGATGAGTGGCGCGTGCACCAGCATCCATATCTTCATCAGGTGCGCATTCATGCCCTGCGACGCCGACTTCTGCAGCCACTCGGCCGGCGTCGCCGCGAAAGGGCCGAGCCAGGCGGCGGTCAGCGCATACCAGGCCGCCAGCAGCGCCGCGACGTCGATGCACTGGCGGCGCTGCGCCGCCCCGCGCGCGGCCAATGTGCTCAGGAAGGCGGCCAGCAGCAGCGTCGTACCTTCGTCGCCACCCCACAGATTGGCCAGCTTCAGATGCAGCGGCAGTTCGGCACCGCTGTAGATCCACACATAGCGCAGGTCGAAACGGTCACCGAGCAGCAGCAGGGCCAGCGCAATCAGCGCGCCCCACAGCAGGCCGGCCGCGACACGCAGCAACGCGGCGCGCCGGGCGCTCGCCACGCCGGCACACAGCGCGGCCGCTCCGGCAGATGCGAGCAGCACATCGCCAAGCGCCGGCAGCACGGTACAGACCAGCGCCGCCCCCAGCACGGCGCCCCACCGCAGACGATCAGGCATGACGGCGCTCCGGTCCGACATGGATCGCCGCCCGCTGCAGCCGCGCGCGCACGTCGCCCGGCGCGACGCCCTGCGCAAGCAGCGCGGCGACCAGCCCGCTCATCCGCGCGGTGGCGATGCTGGCGCCGCCGCCGCGTTCCGGATGACCGGGTTCGATCAGCGCGTGCGTGCCGAAGTCGGCTGCCGCGCTCGCCAGCCACGACAGCTCGCCCGGCGCGCAGCGCGCGTCGCCGGTCACCGCGATGCAGTGCGCGAACGCGGCCGGATACACCGGCGCACCGCGCGCCGGCGCCGACGCGACCAGCACGATGCCGGCGTCGGCGGCGTCGCGGCAGGCCTGCGCCAGCCGAGGGCTGGCGGTCGGCATGCCGAAGCTCATGTTGATCAGGTGCACGCCCTGCCCGATCAGCCAGTACAGGCCGTCGAGCACCGCATCGACCGTCGTTTCACGGCTGCGGTCGAACACCTGCGCCACCGCCAGCCGCGCCTGCGGTGCATGCGCGAGCACGCAGCGCGCGATCTGGCTGCCGTGGCCGCGCGCATCGGCGTCCAGCGGCGCGCTGCCCGACACGGCGTCCACCGCGTGACCGAAGCTGCGGTCCAGCGCGCCGTCGAGCAGACCCACGCGTACGACAGCGGTCATGCGGCGGCCTGCGGAAAATCGATGACGCGGTCGAAGGCGAACTGCGACAGGTCGCGGTGACTGACCACGATGCGCGTCGCCCGCGGCAGCAGCGCGTCGATCGCCGCCAGCGTGCGCAGTTCGAGCGCGCCGTCGAGCGAGGACGTGCCTTCGTCGATCACCAGCAGTGTCGGTGACATCAGCAGCGCACGCGCCAGCGCGACCCGCTGCCGCTCACCGCCGGACAGCGATGCGCCGCGCGGGCCGACCATGGCGTCCAGCCCGTCGGGCAGCCGCGACAGGAAGTCGCTCACGCCGGCCGCCTGCGCCGCCCGCTCGACCTCGTTGCGACTCGCGTCGGGCCGGCCGTAGCGGATGTTGTCGCACAGCGAGCCGGTGAACAGCACCGCCTCCTGCGACACCACGACGACGTGCCGGCGCACCGTTGCGCGGTCTATGGCCTGCAGGTTCACGCCGCCGATGGTGATCCAGCCGGCCGACGGTTCGAAGTGACGATGCAGCAGATCGATGAAGGTGGATTTGCCACAGCCTGAATCGCCACGCAGCCAGACGCGGGCGCCGGCGGGAAGGGTCAGGTTCAGTCCGCTGAAAGCCGGGCGCGCCGCACCCGGATAGCTGAAAGCGAGGTCGCGCACCACGAGGTCGGCGGTCGGCAGAAGGTCTGCCGGCAGCAGGGGCGCATCGTCCGGCACGTCGAGCGCGCGCAGTTCGTCGACGCGGTTCAGGCCCACCTTCACGCGCTGCCACTGCAGGTAGAGCCCCATCAGCGCATGCAGCGGCGCGCTGGCGCGCTGCACGCAAGTGGCGAAGGCAACCAGCGTACCCAGCGTCAGCGCCTCGCCAGCCAGCATCGACAGGCTGCCACCGACGAAGATGCCGATCACGGCCAGCGACAGCAGCAGATTGGGAAAAGCACCGCCGAGATAGCCGAACAGCTGCAGCGACAGCAGGCGCTCGCGCACCGTGCCGTGCAAGGCAGCGAGCCGCTCCAGTTCGCGCCGCTCGGCGGCGTGCGTCTGCACGCACCGCACCGCACCGACCTTCTCGACCAGGAAGCTCGACACTTCGACACCGGCGTCGCGCGACTGCTGCGACAGCTTTTCGATGCGCGGCCGCACCCAGGACAGCACGATGCCGTTGAGCACCATCAACAACGCAAGGAAGAGCGCCAGCTTCGGGCTGAGCAGCCAGAGCAGCACGACGGTGCCGATCAGCGTGAGCACCGAGTTGATCGCCGACAGCACGGCGTCGACGGCGAAGCGCTGCACCTCGCCGAGGTCCCCTTCCAGCCGCGCCAGCAGGTCGCCCTGCCGCATGCGCGAGAAGAAGGCCGGCGACAGCCGCAGCACATGCGCGAACAGCGATTCGCGCATGCGGTGGAGGATGCGCGCCGACGCCGCCACGTGGATGCGGCGGCAGGCGAAGCCGACCGCCAGCGCGAACAGCGCCAGCCCCACCATCCAGCCGCCGCTCGCCAGCACCGCCGCGCGGTCCTGCGCGAGGATGCCGTCGTCGATCAGCGCCTTGGTCAGCACAGGCTGGGCCAGGCCGGCCAGCACGGCGAGCAGCGACAGCAGAAGCACGGCCGCCAGCGCCGGCCACTCCGGTCGGATGAAGTCGCCGGCCCAGCGGTAGAGCGCACCGAGCCGACGGCCGCCCTGCCCCGCGGGCGCCGCCGCGACTGGCGCGGCGCCCGCTGCGGGCGCATGCAGTGCTTCTGCCCGCATGCCGCTCAGCGCTGGAAGATGCGCAGCGAGGTGAGCACCTGGTCGCCACCGCCCGGCGTGCGGATGTTGCCGATGCGCTTCAGCGTGGCGCTGTCGTACACCGCAATGTCGCCCTGGGTGCCGCCGATGTAGAGCTCCTTGCCGTCGCTCGACACATTCACGTTGTAGTAGGTGTGGTCGAGGTCGACGCGGTCCATCTTGCCGGTCTTCGTATTCACCTTGGTGAGCTGGGTGTAGACCGTATAGGTTTCGTCGCGGCGCACCGGGTTCACCACGCTGGAGAACAGCACGACGCGGGCGTTCTCGAATTCCTTGAAATGCACGGTGTCCTTCTCGAGGTCCAGCGTCCAGATGCCGGCGCGCAGTGCGGACGGATCGCCTTCCGGCTTGTTCGCGTAAGCCACGTAGTAGGGCGTGGCGAACACATTGGTCTGTTCCCACTGCGGCCAGATCGCCAGCGTGTCCGGCTCGCCCTGTTCGCCGTTCTTCCAGCTGCGCCATGGGTGCTGGCCCTTGACTGCGCCGGTCTGCGGGTCGAGCTTGAGCATGTCCCAGCTGAAGGCGTACAGCGTGTCGCCCTTGGCCGACCAGGCCAGTGTCGATACGCGGCGCGGCACCTTGAGCTTGCGCACCGGCTCGGCGTCGGTGCCGGCGTCGGTGCGGTAGATCGCGATGTAGGGATCCATCACCTTGTACTCGCCAGGCAGCAGCTGGGTCGGATTCACATAGACCGCCAGTTCCTTGCCATCCGGGCTGAGGTCCATCGGGAAGGGCGACTTGCCACGGATGTCGCCGCCGGACAGTTCGGCGCGGAACACTTCCTTGCCGCTGTCCAGGTCGATGCCGGACACGGTTTCCCAGCGGTTGTGAATGACGTAGGCGGTCTTGCCGTCACGCGAGTGCACCAGCGTGATCGGGCTGTTGCCCATCGAGGTGTTCGGGATGGTGTGCGTCTTCACCACCTTGCGTTCCTTCGCGTCCATCACGAACACGAGGTTGGGGCGCGCGGCGGTGACCAGGTAATCCTTGGCCGCCAGTGCAGCGGTCGGAAGGGCGCCGAACAGCGCGACGCCAAAGCTGGCGGCCAGTGCGGCCGCCGTGGTCTTGATCTTCATGGTCGGGAATTCCTCTTGTACGTTCGCGGGCTTACTTCGGGAACACGCTCTGCAGCGCCTTCCAGTCGCGCGCAGCGTCGTCCTTGCCGGTGTTCCAGTCGGGGTAGGTGTGCAGCGTGTCCGGCACCTGGGCCGGCCACCAGCAGGGGTCGGAACAGCCATACAGATCGGCTTCCATCGGCTGGCACAGGCCGGCCACGCCGAGGAAGGGGTCCAGTTCCCAGCCCGGGTCGAAGGTGGTGGCGCAGCCGGCGACGGCGGCGGTCATCGCGACCACCTTTTCGACCGCTTCGTCGTTCGGGGCGGCTTCGATCTGGTGGGCCTTGCGGTTCAGCGGTTTCAAGCGGTTCATAGTTCAGAGCTCCTGTTCGCGACGTGCTTGTGGAGGAAGGCGGGGTTCATTTCGAGGATTTCGAGGTAGGCCTCGATGCCGAAATCGACCCACTCCCTGAGCAGTTCGCAGTAGTGATAGACCGGCGAATGCGGGTCGCTGAAGTTGGCGTAGGACTCGTGGTAGCAGCCGCCCGAGCACAGGTTGCGGATGCGGCAGGTCGAGCAGCCGCGCTCGGAACGGTCGAGCGCGCCTTCGAGGAAGGCGCCCAGTTCCGCCTTCGCGATGCCGGTGTCGACGTTGCCGAAGGTCGGCAGCTCGGAACCGGTAAAGCGGTGGCAGAGATTCAGTTCGCCCTTGTGATCGACCGCCAGCAGCCCGATGCCGGCACCGCAGGGCAACGCCTTGCGCCGGCCCTCGTACAGGTCGGACAGCATCTGGTGCATGTTCGAGAAGCCGATGTTGCGGCCCTCGACTGCCGCCTCGACGTACTCGCGGCCCAGCGTCTTCATCGCGTCGAACACCGCGCGCAGCTCGTCACCGACCAGGTTGAAGGTGGTGATCGGGTTGCTGGTGACCGGCGCGAAACCCACCTCGGCGAAGCCGAGTTCGTCCTTCAGGTGATGGTGGATGGCCGCCACGTCGGAATAGCCTGCGGTCAGCGTGACCCGCGCACCGACCGCCCGCGCGGTGTAGCGCGACAGCAGCATGCGCGCCTTCTTCGCCACCACCTCATAGGTGCCCTTGCCGCCTATCGTCTTGCGGCGCAGGTCATGCACCGCCTGCGGGCCGTCCATGCTGATCGAGATGCCGAAGGAATGTTCGTTGAACCAGTCGGCGATCTCTTCGGTGAGCAGCGTGGCGTTGGTGGTGAGCGAGAAGTCGACCTGCTTGCCCTCCTCGCGGCAGCGTTCTTCCGCGTAGGCGGTGACCGCCTTGATCAAGCGCATGTTCGACAGCGGCTCGCCGCCGAAGAACACCACGTTGACGCGGTCGCGCTTCGCACCTTCCTTCAGCAGCAGCTCGATGCTCTTCTTCGCCTTGTCGAAGTCGAGCTTCTCGCCCTTGGACGGCGTCGTCAGATCTTCCTTGTAGCAGTAGGTGCAGCTCAGATTGCAGCCGGTGTTCACGTTCAGCACGATGGTGCTGAGCGGAAACTCAGTCACGCTGATGCCGGCGCCGCGGTCGGCCACGGCAGGGTCGCCGCGCAGCACGCCCAGCGACTTCAGGTCCTCGATCGCGTCGGCGATCAGCGCCGGCGAGCCGCTGCCCGAGAAGCGCTGCAGCAGCTCCTCGAAGCTCACGGTCGCCTTCGGCCGCACGAAATCGAGCACCTCGGTGGTCACGCCGTCGAGATCGAAGATGCCGGTGCTCGGCACGTGCAGCAGCACGCGCCGGCCCTTCACATCTACGTCGTGGAAGGCGTGCGTATCGACGTAAAGCAGGTTGGCTTCGGACATGGTGGCTGTTCCGGTGACGGCCCGCGCTCAGCGGATCGGGGGATCGTTGAAGCGCTGCACGGTGACGATCAGCGGCGCCGTGGCCTTGACCGTGCGCGTGCCGTCCTTGACCGCGGCGGTCACCTTCAGCTCGCCCGCGTTGTTGGTGCGGTACTTGCGCTGCGGGTTGGGGCCGGCGTCGTTGGTCATGAACAGGCCGGTCTGGTCGATGCGCCCGGCGAACTTGGCGTCCTTCATTTCCGCCGCCACCTTGTTCAGGTTGTCGAAGGACCAGGTCGCGGGCATCGCACCGAGCTGCACGTCGTCGGCCGTACCCGCCTTGCCGTCGGCGCCGACGGTGTAGGCCAGCGCTTCCAGCTGGGCCGGCACCTTGTTCATCGAGCCGCCGTTGCCGCCGACACGGGCCATCGGGTGGTCGGGCGTGATCTTCACGTAGTCGATGCGCTGATAGACCTTGAGCGCGTCGCCGCTGCGCGCATTGCCCACCTTCACCTCGCGCGGGCCGGTCACGGCGTCCTTCGCCGATTCGACTTCGACCACCACGCGCTCGGCGCTGCGCTCGGCCACCGACAGCACCTTCACGCCATTGCCCAGGCTCACGTCGCCGTCGAGACCGACACCGTTGATGACCAGGCGGCCACGCGTGCCCGCCTTCAGCGCGGCCGGCTGTACCGACAGCACGGTCGGCTTTGCACCGTCCGCTCGCACGGCACGCAGCGTGCCGCCGATCGCGTCGTAACCGGACTCGAACCAGCGTCCGGACAGCGACCGGCCACCGTCGGCCAGCGTCATGACCTGGTTGATCTCGCGCTCGCCGCTCTTCAGCGTCGCGCGCCATTCGTGACCGGTGTAGACCAGAGCCGATCCGCTCAGCTGTTCGCTCGTACCGTTCTCGTAGCGCACGGTCATGCTGACCGAATAGGCGTCGTTGCCGGTACGCTTGACCGTGGCCGTGCCTTCGTAGGCGCCGGTGCCCGGCTTGTGGCCGACCAGGCGCCAGCTGCCGCTCGCGTCGGCCGGCTTCTGCGCCTTCCACTTGTTCCAGCTGTCGGACTCGAAGCCGTACACCTTGCCCAGCTCGACCGAGGCGTCGCCGGTCGCGATTTCGAACCAGTTGCGGTCGCGGCCGCCGGCCTGGATTTCGATGGCCGGAAACTGACCGACATGGAAGTGCACCAGCTTGCGCCAGTCCGCCTCGGTGCGACGCTGTACCGCGATGCGGCCATAGGAGTGGCAGCGCGCGCAGGTATCGCCAATCAGCTTGTTCTCCGGGTGCTCGACCACGCTGGGCGTACGGTCGACGATGTAGCGGTGCGCCGCCGATTCGTCCGGCGACAGGCCGTAGGCATCCGACAGGTATTTGACGATGCTGCTGCGCTCCTCCCGCGTCATCTTGACGCCGTGCGCGAAGCTCATGCGGGCGACCGTCATGTCCCAGCCTTCCGGTGTGCGGCGGCTTTCGCTGATGCGGTCCCACTTGCCGTCGCCCTTGGCAGAGTGACACACTGCGCACTTTGAATTTACCAGCGCTTCCGCTGTCCCATCAGATGCTAACGATTCACTTACCGCGCATCTTGCCAACAATATCGTGAAGAGAATCGCCGTTCGCGACGGCACTCTGTAGTGTTTTATTTCACGCATCTGTTACCTCTTCCTGGATTTTCGTGGGCGACCATAAACCCGCAACAAAGTCTAAAATTCAGAGTTGGTTGTTGCGAAGAAAACAAGTGCAGGCCGATTGCCTACCGCGTGCAGTCTAGAAAAGAGTCGTTGAGTGCGTTATCTCGAAACGGCACTAATTTTTGGTTTCGGTATCAATAATCGGCCTCTTTCGTTCGCTTTTCAGGAAGAGTGTTGACAAGGCGCATGGGTCGACTGACTCCGGTTCTCGCGGCCTCGAGGCTTGAACCTCATGCCAAACCGGTATTCAGATGCCTTCGTCACGATTGACCTCTGTTCGGCTCCCCCGGGTTCTATGCAAAGCAACGTATATGAGAAAACAGGAGTTGCGGGTGTGGGTACCTTGAAAATCCATTCGGCTATCGACTCGTTGCATACCTCAACGATCCGTTGTTTGGTTACAGAGGATCCTCTTCAACATGCTGACAGTCTTCCCATGTGGTCACAGGACTACCTGCAATTGACCCCTGGAAGATTTCGGGGGCGCATAGTTGAGATGTCGTGCGGACCAGTACAGCTGTTTCGTGAAAACATGGACCAGGTGATCGACGAGACTGGCTATCCTCGGGCATCGTCCTACACCTTCGGCGTGCCGGTGACCGTCCATCAGGACGGCTACTGGCAGGCGCAACAGGTTCACCAAGACAGCCTGCTCACGCTGATGCCGGGAGAAGAATTGCACTTCCGAACGCCAAGAGTGTCCGACATCTTCGTTACGGTGATCGACGCCAACACTCTACATTCTCATGCCGAATTGATACTCGGTGAGGATGTGGCCAGCATCGCGACTCGCTCACAGATGCAGACGTTAAGCGCCTCAGCTGCGGCGCGCTATCGGCGGGTGCTTCACGAAGTGATGTGCTGCGTGCAATCCGCACCGGAAGTGTTGCAGCATGCCGCTTCCTCTAAGGCAGTCACAGAATCCATAATCAATGCCTCGCTTACCGCACTGCTGTCGACCTCAGAGCCGAACAAGCGCAGCCGGGGCGGCCATTCTATTCATCGCGCGATTGTCGAGCGCGCGCGCCAATACATACTCACCAATCGCGATATAGCGCCTTCAGTCAGCGACCTCAGCATTCATCTGAAGATGAGCAGGCGGGGTCTCCATCATGCCTTCATGAACGTGCTGGGCATTAGTCCGGTCACTTTCCTACGTTACGTGCGCCTGCACGGCGCACGTAAGGATTTGCTGCACGGAGGCGCGGACGCTTCAGTCAGCTGCATCGCCTGCAAGTGGGGCTTCTGGCATTTAGGGATGTTTTCAACATACTACAAGGCGCTGTTCGGCGAATCACCCTCGTCTACACTCAAGAATCCGCCCCAAGTGCGCCCTGAACCGTGGGCATCTAGCATTGGTGCATTGCCCCCCCCCGACCTTTGCGCCTGAGTACGGCTTGAATCAACTAAAGTCGCTTCACACCGCCAGTCGACAAGTTCAGCTGAATCTGCACCCAAAAAGGGAGTGACAAGCGGGCAACCTTTCTCGGCAGCGTCTCCGCGATCACTTCCGCGGCGCACGCTCCAAGTCGTAGGAGCCCGCATGCGGCGCCCTCTTGGCGAGCTTCAGGGGCCTTCGAAGCCCGGGATCCAGCGGGTGCCCGCCAGCGGGATGCGCGCCATGGCGGCGGCTTCCAGCGTCAGGGCGACCAGGTCTTCGCGCTCCAGGTGATGCACGTTCTGCTTGCCGCAGGCACGGGCGATCGTCGTCAGTTCCATGTTCAGCGTCTTCAGGTAGTTCTTGACGCGACGGGCACCGACATCCGGCTGCAGGCGCTGCTCGAGCAGGGAGTCCTGGGTCGTCACGCCAACCGGGCACTTGCCGGTGTGGCAGTGGTGGCAGAAGCCGGGCTGAGTGCCGAGCGCGTCGTAGCCTTCCAGGGCCGACAGGTGCTGACCGTCCTGGATGTAGGTTTCCGAGTTGCAGCCGAGCGCGTACAGGATGCCCTGACCGATCGCGACCGCGTCGGCGCCCATGGCCAGCGCCTTGGCGACGTCGGCGCCGCTGCGGATGCCGCCGGATACGATGAGCTGCACTTCGCCCTTCATGTTCAGGTCTTCCAGCGCATCGACCGCCTGGCGGACTGCGGCCAGCGTCGGGATGCCGATGTGTTCGATGTAGCAGGTCTGCGTCGCCGCGGTACCGCCCTGCATGCCATCGACCACCACCACGTCGGCGCCGGCATGGACAGCCAGCTTGACGTCGTTGAAGGTGCGGGTGGCACCGACCTTCACGTAGATCGGCTTTTCCCAGTCGGTCAGTTCGCGCAGTTCCTGGATCTTGATCGCCAGATCGTCCGGACCGGTCCAGTCCGGGTGACGGCAGGCCGAGCGCTGGTCGACGCCTTGCGGCAGCGTGCGCATCTTGGCCACGCGCGGGTTCACCTTCTGGCCCAGCAGCATGCCGCCGCCGCCCGGCTTGGCGCCCTGGCCGATCACCACTTCGATGGCGTCGGCCCGACGCACGTCGTCCGGGTTGAAGCCGTAGCGCGACGGCAGGCACTGATACACCAGCGTCTTCGACGAGTTGCGCTCTTCCGGCGTCATGCCGCCGTCACCGGTGGTCGTGGTGGTGCCCATCTCGGTGGCGGCACGGCCCAGCGATTCCTTCACGTTGGCCGACAGCGCGCCGAAGCTCATGCCGGCGACGGTGATCGGGATGTCCAGCTCGAGCGGCTTCTTGGCGAAGCGGGTGCCGAGAATGGTCTTGGTGACGCACTTCTCGCGATAGCCTTCGAGCGGGTAACGCGACAGCGAACCGGCGAGGAAGACCAGGTCGTCGAAATGCGGCAGCTTGCGCTTGGCGCCCATGCCGCGGATTTCGTACAGGCCGTGCGCCGCGGCGTTCTGGATGTAGTCGATGACGCTGCGGTCGAAGCTGGCGGACTCCTCGCGGGAGACGCGCTTGAACGATACGGGTTTGATGTCCATGTTGAGTCCTTGATGTATCCGTGTCTGCACCGGAGGAAGCACCGGGTCGTCCCAAGCTTCCTCGCCGCCCCTCGGGGCCCGGAGCGGCATCGCCGCTCCGTGTGGGTCAATACTCCTGGTTCGCGTCGGCGTTCCAGTGGTACAGGGAACGCGCGGAAGCGATGCGCTTGAAGCTCTTCGGGTCGTGCTCGAGACCGGCCTTGGACAGCAGTTCGGCCAGCGTCGCGTAGTCGGCGTCGGTCATGTCCTCGAAACGTGCATCGGCACCGAGCGACTTGACGTTGCCGCGCAGGTAGATGACCGCTTCGTACAGCGAGTCGCCGAGCGCGTCGCCGGCGTCGCCACAGATGACCATGTGGCCGGCCTGGGCCATGAAGCCCGAGAAGCTGCCGACGCTGCCGCCGACGACGATGTCGCCGCCCTTCAGCGAAATGCCGCAGCGCAGGCCGGCGTCACCGTCGATCACCAGCAGACCGCCGTGGGCGGTGGCGCCGGCGCCGTTCGAGGCGAAACCCTTCACATGCACGGTGCCGCTCATCATGTTCTCGGCCACGCCGGTGCCGGCGCTGCCGTGGATGACGACGCGGGCGTGCTTGTTCATGCCGGCGGCGTAGTAACCCGCATGACCATGCACCTCGACCGTGACCGGCTGGTTCAGGCCGACTGCGATGTTGTGCGCGCCGTCCGGGTTCAGCACCGAAATGTGGCGCTTGTCGCCCTCCTCAAGACCCTTGTGCAGGAAGGTGTTCATCTCGGTCAGCGACGAGCTGGCGAGATCAAAGGTCATGCGTTCCATACGTACATCTCCTCGGGCGCGGGTTCGAACACGTTGGCGTGCTTGACGCCAGGCAGGTGGGCCAGCGAACGGAACTCCGACGCGATTGCGACGTAGTCGTCGGTTTCGGCCACAACAGCGGGCTTGCAGGCGAAGGGGTCGCGGATCAGCGCGAGCTTGTCCGGCGTACCCATCAGGAAGGTGAAGAAGCCGTCCAGTTCGTCGAAGCCCTTCTGCAGCGCGACTTCCAGGTCGTCGCCTTCACGCAGACGCCATTCGAGGAAGCGGCACGCCGCTTCGGTGTCGTTGTCGGTTTCGAAGTGGATGCCGGCCGGCGTGAGCTTGCGGCGGATCGAGTTCGGGTTCGACAGCGAACCGTTGTGCACCAGGCAGAAGTCTTCGCCGGCGGTGAAGGGGTGTGCGCGATCCGGCGTCACCGCCGACTCGGTCGCCATGCGGGTGTGGCCCACCAGGTGCGAACCCTTCATCGACTTGAAGTCGTAGCGGTCGGCCACCTGGGCCGGCGTGCCGATGTCCTTGTACAGGTCGATGGTGCGACCGGTGCTCAGGATGTGCAGCTTCGGATGGTTCTCGCGCAGCCAGCGCTTGACCAGTTCCGGCGACACGGCGAAGGACAGCACCGCGTGGTTGTGCTTGACGTCGATGTGCGCATCGACATCGAGGTGTTCCTTCAGCGCATGCGTCAGGCCGTGCCAGTTGAAGTCCGCACCGTCGTCGGTGAGGCCCGAGTACAGGCTCAGCTTGCGCGAGTTCTCAGCCAGCGTGTCGCCGAACACGGCCAGACCCGCCGAGTCCGGACCACGCTCGGTCATGCCGATCAGCATGGGCACCATCAGTTCGCCCAGGCGTTCCTTCAATGCCGGTGTCTTGACCAGCAAACCCACGATTCCACACATAACAGTTCTCCGGGGATGATCAGAAGAATTCTGAGGTAGCTGCTCACTTCCCAATCGGAAACGTGACGCATGTACTCGACCCACTCCATATGCTTGAGGCGCAGGAACTCATCGACGACCGGACCGAGTGCGGCACGGATCACTTCGTCCTTCTCGAGCGCCACCAGCGCCTCATGCAGGTTCTGCGGCAGTACGCGGATGCCGGCCGCATCGAGCTGGGCCTGGCTGTAGTCGTACAGGTTGTCGTTGTTCGGCGCGCCCGGATCGAGCTCGTTGTTCACCCCGTCCATGCCGGCGGCGATGACCGCGGCCGTCGCGAGGTAAGCATTGCAGGACGCGTCCGGCAGGCGCAGTTCCAGGCGGCCGCCCGGGCTGCGGATCATGCCGCTGCGGTTGTTGCCACCGTAGCAGATGTAGGCCGGTGCCCAGGTGGTGCCAGTCAGCGAGCGGCCGACCACCAGACGCTTGTATGAATTGACGGTCGGGCAGCACAGAGCGGCCAGCGCCGGCGCGTGCTTGAGCAGGCCGGCAGTCCAATGGTAGGCCAGCTTGGACAGGGCGAGGCCGTTCTTGTCCGACTTGTCCTCGAACAGGTTGCGCTTGCCGTCGCCGATGCTCATGTGTATGTGCAGGCCGTTGCCCGGACGGTTCGAGAACGGCTTCGGCATGAAGGAACAGATCAGGCCCAGTTCGGCGGCGATCTCGGCGGCACCCATCTTGAAGAAGGTGTAGTGGTCGCAGGAGGTCAGCGCGTCGGTGAAGGTGTAGTTGATCTCGAACTGGCCGTTCGCGTCTTCGTGGTCGATCTGGTAGACGTCGATGCCGACCGCGCGCAACGATTCGGAAAGACGCTCAAGGAAGACGCGGGCACGCGACAGCCCCTTGTAGTCGTAACAGGGCTTGGACAGCGTGTCGCCCGGGTCGGCCGGCAGGATCTTTCCTTCGACCTTGCGCAGCAGCGAGAACTCCGGCTCCATGCCGGTGTAGAAGGTCCAGCCACGGGCGGTGATCTGCTCCAGCTGCTTCTTCAGCACCACGCGGGTGTCGTACTCGTGAGGCTTGCCGTGGGTGTGACCGTCACAGGCGATGCGCGCGTAACCCGGTTGCCAGGGCACCAGCGACAGCGTGGAAGGATCACCGACCGCCATGTAGTCGGCATCGACATTGGGCGTCATGCCCATGCCCCAGATCGCGAAGCCCGCGAATCCGGCGCCATCCGTGACCACGGTCTTGTAGTGCTCGGCCGGCACCGACTTCGTCTTGGCCGAACCGTGGATATCCACGAACTGCGCGAGGATGTACTTGACCTCGTTTTCCTTCAGGAACTGCTGTGCTTCGCTGTGTGACATCACATTCCCTCCCTGTCTAAACGGCTCTGATCCCACTGATTTGCGTCAGCTTCGATGACGCGCTCTTTGCTTGTTATTGCTGTGCAACCCGCCCCAGTGCATCGAGGCCGACTGCTCCACCTCCGAGATCCGCAGCCACCTCGACCAGCGTGGCCCACAGATAGCCGCCGTAGGTGCCGTCACACCACAGGCGGAAATACGTACCGTCCGCGCCGTCGAGTGCAATCGCGGTGACGCCGACGCCGACCATCGAGGTCATTACCAGCGCCTGCGCACTCGGCGAGAGACTGGCGAAATCGAAGGCGCAGGTCTGGCGGGTCAGTTCGATCGCGTTGCGGCCGGTAATCACCAGCGCGGCGTCGTAGCGCGGCACCGGATAGACGCCAGCGCTCGGCGCGGTGGCGAGCATCGTGGCGGCGCGACTGCCGCCGGCGACGTCCTCGACCAGGAACTCGGTATTGCCCATGCGCAGCACCAGCGTGCCGTCATCGAGGCGCAGATAGCTGTTCGGCCGTTCCGGCGTGGCGATGCCGAGCGCGTTGAGCCAGGCGGCGGCGCCCGGTCCCTTGACGCCGGCACGGCGGCGGAACGACAGGTCGCCGATACCGGCCAGCGGCACACGTGCTGCGTCGGCCGAACCGTAGGCGGCGACGCTCTGCATCGTCTCGACCTGGGTCCACTTCGCCGCGTGCGGCGCCTGTTCGTCGAACAGCGGACTGATGCGAGTAGGGGCGAAGGGGGCGTTCATTCGATTTCCTTCTGGCGTTCGTCTTTCGGGTCGAAGAAGGGCGTGCTGCAAACCTCGGCCGCGACCATGCTGCCGTCGGTGATGCGGATCGAGAACGGCGTACCCGGCTCGGTCATGCTGGGCAGCACGAAGGCCAGACCGATGTAGCGACCGACGTGCGGGCTCCACGAAATGCTGGTCACGCGGCCGGCGATGTCACCGTTCTCGATGATCAGGTGGCATTCCTTGGGCACTTCGCCGCTGTAGTTCTCGGCCAAGCGGAAGCCGACCAGCTTGCGCTTGAGCGGCATCTTCTTGACGATCTGCAGCGAGCGCTTGCCGGTGAAGAAGGGCTTGTCGAGCTTGACCGCCCAGTCCATGCCGACCTCGAACGGGTTGGTCAGGCCGTCGGTGTCCTGGCTCACGATCAGATGGCCCTTTTCCAGGCGCAGCAGACGCTGGGCCTCGACACCGAAAGGACCGATGCCCGCGCCTTCACCCGCCTTCATCAGCGCGTCCCACAGGGTCGGGCCGTATTCGGCCGGCACGTGGATTTCATAGCCCCATTCGCCGACGAAACCGACGCGCATCATGCGCACCGGGATGCCGGCGACGCTGCCGCTGCGCACCGCCAGGTAGGGGAAGGCAGCCGACGACAGGTCCATGTCGGTCAGCTGCGCCAGCACCTTGCGCGAGGCCGGGCCGGCGAGGTTCATCGCCGAGTACGAGCCGGTCAGGTTGATCAGGCCGCAGTCCAGCTTCCACTCGATGTTCAGGCGCGACAGTTCGCGATAGACGGTGGCCGCGCCCGAGCTGGTGGTCGTGAAGTAGAAGACGTCCTCGGCGATGCGCGCCACCACGCCTTCGTCGCTCAGCACGCCGGACTCGTCGCACATGACGGCGTAGCGCGTGGCGCCCACCTTCATGTTGTCGTAGCGGCCGGTGTAGCAGCGGTTCAGGAACTCTGCCGCCTGCGGACCGCGGATTTCCAGCTTGCCCAGCGTGCCGACGTCGATCAGCGCGACGGCGGTGCGCACGCGGCGCGCTTCTTCACGGATACAGTCGATGCGCGACTTGCCCTCGACCGCGTAGTACTCCGGACGCTCCCACGCGCCGGCCTGCATGAACACCGCACCGAGCGCGGCGTGACGGCCGTGCAGCGGCGAGTGACGCTGCGGGCTGAAGCCGCGACCGGCCAGATGCGACAGCGGCACCGGATGGAAGAACGGACGCGCGGTCGTGGTGCCGACCTGCTGCGGCGACTTGCCGGTCAGGCGTGCCAGGATGCGCAGCGCCGTCATGTTCGAGTGCTTGCCCTGGCTGGGGCCCATGCCGACGGTCGAGAAGCGCTTCAGCAGCTCGATGTTGTCATAGCCTTCCTGCACCGCGTTCTCGAAGTCCTTCACCTGCAGGTCTTCGTCGAAATCGACGAAGTTCTTGCCGTCCGGATGGGCGACGATGGGCCAGGCGTGCGACGGCGATTCGGTTTCGGGCGGCACATCGACCTGGGCAGCGCTGCCGTGACCGGCGTGCGCGGCGGCGGCCAGGCCAGCGCGCTGTCCGTCGGCGATGCGCGATTCCAGCTTGAACACGCCATTGACGCGACCACAGGCGAACACGCCTTCCGGCAGCTGGTCCGGCACGAACTGCTGCAGCAGTTCGTCGAAGCGCATCTTGGTGCCGGCCTGGTACAGCAGGTTGGCTGCCGGCGCCCAGCCGGTGCTCATGGCCAGACCATCACAGGCGATGCGACGCTGCGAACCCGACACCACGCGGCCCGAGCCGTCGATGCGGCAGGCGGTAATGCCGGCCAGTTCGCCCTTGCCGTCGGCGTGCGCCTCATAGACGGCGTGGCCAGCGAGGATTTCGACACCCTTGGCGCGCAGTGCGTCGGCCTGTGCCGACGGCGGCACGCTGGCACGCATGTCGAGCACGGCGGCAACGCTGGCGCCCGCAGCGATCAGGTCGAGCGCGACGCGGTAGCCGTCGGCGTTGGCCGCCAGCACGACGGCATTGCCCGCCGGCTTCACCGCGTAGCGGTAGATCAGGCGCTGCATCGCCGAGCCGTTCATGACGCCCGGCAGGTCGTTGTTGCGGAACACCGCCGGCTGTTCGAAGGCACCACTGGCGACGATGACCGCCTTGGCGCGCATCTTCGTCATCTTGTCGGCATCGATCAGCGGCACCCACTGGTCGGCGTAGTAGGCACCGGCGTAGGTGCCCTCGAGCAGACGGATGTTGGCGTGCGCCTTCACCTTGTCGAGCAGTGAGCGGGTGTGCTGACGGCGGACGGCATCGCCGCCGAGCTGATAGAGGCCACTCCCGCCGGCGCGGGCGTTCTCGTCACAAATCACGACGCGGGCGCCGGCATCGGCGGCCGACAGCGCGGCCGACAGGCCGGACGGACCGGCGCCGATCACCAGCACGTCGCAGAAGTCGTAGCGCTTGGCGGTACGGATGTGCGGCGTCGAGAAGTCGACCACGCCGAGGCCGGTGATGCGGCGGAACACGCGCTCCCACATCGGGAACAGGCGCTTGTTGTGGAAGGCCTTGTAATAGAAGCCGACCGGCAGGAAGCGGGCGAACATGCCGAGGTGACGCGCGCGGTCCTTGGCCAGACCGCCGAAGGTGTTCACCGCGGTCAGGTCCATGCCCTCGCGCACGGCGACCACGTCGCCGCGGGTGTTCAGCTTCTGGCCGTCCTGCACCATCACGTTCACGTCGTGATTGGCGGCGGACAGGATGCCGCGCACACGGTGGTACTTGAAGCTGCGGCCCTGGGTGCGCTGACCGGCCGCCCACAGCGCGCTGGCGATGCTGTCGCCGGCGACGCCTTCAAAGGCGCGACCTTCAAAACGGAACCGGACAGTGCGGCTGCGATCGAGCCACTCGTCGGGCATTGCGGGCAGGCGCATCACTTGTCTTCTCCATGCAGATAGGTGCGCAGCACCTTGTCCTTTTCGGTATCGCGCTCGGCGATGAACCAGGTGTTCGACGGCGTGTGGCACCACCATTCCTTCTTCACGCCGGGTGCGCCGTTGCGGTTGAACACGTAGTCGGCCCACTGCTCGTCGGTGCAGGTGTCGGCGTCGGGTGCCGGACGGATTTCGCCCCAGTAGGCGAACTCCGAAATCGGACGCGTGCCGTTCATCGGACAGGTCATCAGTTTCATGTCGTCGTCTCCGCTCTCTGTTCGGCGCTCAGTGACCCACGCTCGCCGCACCCTTCTCGCCGGTCAGCGAGTAGTTGCGGAAGCGGTCGAGCGAGAAGCCGGTGATCAGCTCATGCGGCTTGTCATTGACGGCGGTCCAGGCCATGGTCTTGCCGCAGACCGGCGTCGCCTTGAAGCCCCAGGTACCCCAGCCGGAATCGAGGTAGAAACCTTCGACCGGTGTCAGACCCATGATGGGCGCGAAGTCCGGTGTCATATCGGCCATGCCGGCCCACTGGCGCACCACTTTGGAATGGGACAGGAAGGGGAACATGTCGAGCAGGTGAGCGGCGAGGCCTTCCGGGAAGTCCAGCGTCGAGCGCGTCGATTGCACTTCGTACGGATCGAGCGAGGCGCCCATCACCAGTTCGCCGCGGGCGCTCTGGCTGACATAGATGTGCAGGCTGCCGGACACCAGGATGGTGTCGAGCCAGGGCTTCATCGGCTCGCTCACCATGGCCTGCAGCGGATGCACGAAGATCGGCGTCTTGAAGCCCACCATGTCGGTGATGCGCGGCGTGAAGCCGGCGACCGCACAGATGACCTTGTTGGTCGAGATGAAACCCTTGGTGGTGTGTACTCCGACCACCTTGCCGCCCTTGACCTCGATGCCGGTGACTGCGGTCTGCTGGTGGATTTCCGCACCGCGCATGTCGGCGCCGCGACCGTAACCCCAGGCCACCGCGTCGTGGCGGGCCACGGCACCCGGCGCGTGGTACAGCGCGCCCTGGATCGGCGCATGACCGCCACAGGACAGGTCGATCTGCGGGGTCTGGCGCTTCACCTCTTCCGGGCCGACCACTTCGGACGCGATGCCATAGTGCTTGTTCACCTCGGCGCGCCAGCGCATCGTGCGCATCGCGGAGTCGGTGTGGGCCAGCGTGAAGTGGCCGCGCGTCGAGTAGAAGAGGTTGAGATCGAACTCGGTCGACAGGTCCTGCCACAGCTGGACCGACTTGTCGTAGAACTTGACGCCTTCGGGCGTCAGGTAGTTCGAGCGGATGATGGTGGTGTTGCGGCCGGTGTTGCCGCCACCGATATAGCCCTTTTCGAGCACCGCCACGTTGGTGATGCCGTGATCACGGGCGAGGTAGTAGGCGCTGGAGAGGCCGTGGCCACCCCCGCCGATGATCACCACGTCGTACGAGGGCTTGAGCTTGTCGTGAGCCGTAAACATCCGGGGTTCCGGATGGGACTTCGACAGACCGAATCGCAATAGGCGCCAGGGCATGTGCTTTCCTGTAGTCCAGACTGAAAGGGTGTCGCTTCTGCTGCAATGCAGCGTGTTTCGGGTGAAGCAACTTTTTTTCGAATCATGAACCTTTTTGTACCCAAGTCAACTTAAATTCTTCTTATGAAACCCCGCGTGTAAGATAACGGTCACAAGGGACAGGTAGAGGCCCAGTCTGGAGGCGGAAAAGCAATGAGTACACAAGACGGCGTCATGGAAGGGGAGCTGGAGCGCTACCTCGGAAACACCATCCGGGAGCTGCGCCGGGCGCACGGCCTGACGATTGCCGATATTTCGGAGCGCGCCGACATCAGCCGCGGCATGCTGTCGCGCATCGAGAACGGTCAGACCGCCACCAGTCTCGACGCGCTGTCACGCATCGCGCGCGCGCTCGGCGTGTCGCTGTCGGCGCTGTTCAAGAACTACGAGACGGAGGGCGGCGGCGCGCAGCTGATCAAGGCTGGCGAGAGCATGGAAGTGGCCCGCCGCGGCACACGCAGCGGTCACACCTACCACCTGCTGTCCTATCACCAGGGCCCGACCAAGCTGTTCGAGCCCTTCCTGATCACGATCGAGCAGGAAAGCGAAACCTTCCCGGTGTTCGAACATCCGGGCACGGAATTCATCTACATGCTGGAAGGCCGCATCGAGTACCGGCACGGCAAGACGGTGTACGACCTGCAGCCGGGCGACGCGCTCACCTTCGACGGCAACGTGCCGCACGGCCCGGAAAAGCTGACCAAGGTGCCCATCCGCTTCCTGTCGATCACGATCTACCCGGAAGCCGGGCATGAGTAAGCGGGTAGGGGCTGGGGGCTAGGGGTCAGGGGCTGGTGCGGCCCCCGACGCCTTGAAGCCCTGACCTCAGACGGCGACTTCTCGTGAAGTGATGGTGTAGCTGAAACCGGCCGGGTCGAGGCTGTCCAAGCGACCGGCAGCGGTTTCGCCCTGCGGGTACATCAGGAAGGGCACGGCGGCGCCGTTCGACCCCGGCAGTGCGATGTCGTGCGCGACGTTGTAGGCCAGCCAGTTCATCTCCCACGCGCCGAACAGCTTGTTCCGCGCGGCGACGACGACGTCGTCCTTCAGCGTCAGCCCCGGACGCTCTTCCAGCACCACCTTGCGCACGTCGGCCGGATCGACCGGTACCCATCCGTAAGCGGCCAGCCACACCTCGGCGCGGCAGTGCTGCGCCTTCGTGATGTCGCCGCTCTTGCCCAGGCTCTTGTAGCCGAACTTCGAATCCGCAACGCGAATGCCATAGACATCGCGCGCCGGCAGTCCGACCGAGCGGGCGAGGCCGACGAACAGTGCATTCAGGTCGGCGCACTTGCCCGACAGGTTGCCGCTTTCCAGCATGCTGCGGATATCACCCAGGCCGCAACCGCGCGTCTTCGGATTGCGCTCGGTGTTGTCGCAGATCCATTCGTATAGCGCACGGGCGCGATCGGTGTCGGTCTTCGCGCCGCGCGTTGCCTTCTGCGCGGTATCGAGCACGATGCCGTCGGTCGGCAGCAGTTCGGTCGGCTGCGTGAACAGCCGCCGCTCGGCGGCGTCGAGCGGCGGCACGGCATTCGACGCAGCGAAATCGATCGCGCGGTCGCGAGTGGCGAAGCGACTGACCACCTCGATTTCCGGCGCGGCCTGCCCGGCATTCCACTGCGCGACCAGCATGCGTGCGCCATAGACCGTGTCCTCGGCCACACCGGCGCGCGCGGCATTGCCGTTCCACTCGTTGCCCAGCGTGCGGATCCAGTCGTCGTTGTTCAGCGACGGCAGCGGAATCCACACCGTTACCGCCTGATCACTGGCCACCGGCGTCACCCGGGTCACCACCTCGTAGGTGCGCCAGCCACTCGCTGGCGACGGATCGAAGCCGGCCGGGGCGGCGCGCAGTGCGCCGGGCAGTGAGGCCGACAGGCCGGCCAGCGCACTGGCGTGAATGAAACGACGACGATCCATGGACATTCTCCAGACGAAATTCAATCAGCGCATCAGGCGCTGCAGCTGTTCGCGCACCGCCGTTGCGTTCCAGTCGACAACGCCCTGCGCACGCGCCACCACGCGATGCCGGCCATCGAGCACCACGGTGTAGGGCAGCAGGCGCACACCCCACGCCTTGCTGATGCGCTGCTCGCGGTCGAACAGCAGCGGCAGTGCGACACCGGCCTGATCGAGGAAGCGGCGGGCATCGGCGTCGCGGTCGGCGACGGCAATCGTCAGCACCACGACACCCCTGTCCGCGAGCGCCTGCAGCGCCGGCATTTCCTCGCGACAGGGTTCGCACCACGACGCCCAGAAATTGACCAGCACCGGACGACCGGCGTATGACGCGAGCCGCGTGGCAAGGTTCGCGTCGCCGCTCTGCGGCAATGCCGTCGGCTCGACCAGCGTCAAGGCGGCCGCACAGAACGGCGCCGAGCACAGCGCCAGCAGGCAGGCCGTCAGACGGCCGGCACGCAGAACGGACGGAAACATGTGCGCACAAAGGATGAGTCGAAGCGCGCAGTGTAGTGGCAGCCGGTACTCATTTCATCCGTTCGGCTCGCGCGGCCACTGTCACGCCGCTGTCACCACCCCGTCACCGGCCTGCATTGGGCCGCGATGACACTGTCCACATGCGTCGCGACGATCCCCGCACCGACATCGCCTTCACCGTCGAACGCCTGCAGGCGGCGGACGAGGCATTGCGCATTGCCGTCGTGACCGAGACCTGGCCGCCCGAGGTCAATGGCGTGGCGATGAGTCTGAAGCGCATGGTGGACGGCCTGCTCGCGCGCGGCCACCGGGTGCAGCTGATCCGGCCGAAACAGCATGCGACCGACGCACCACTGCGCGACGGCCCGCTGCGCGAGGTGCTGGCGCGCGGCGTACCGATTCCGAAGTACGGCAGCCTGCGCGTCGGCCTGCCGGCCAAGCAGAAGCTCGCCCGGCTATGGACGCTGGAGCGTCCCGACCTGGTGCATCTCGTCACCGAAGGCCCGCTCGGCTGGTCGGCGATGGCGGCGGCGCGCAAGCTCAAGCTGCCGGTGACCAGCGACTTCCGCACCAATTTCGACGCCTACAGTGCGCACTACGGCATCCGCTGGCTGAAACGGCCGATCGCCGCCTACCTGCGCCGCTTCCACAACCTCGGTCACGCCACCTTCGTACCGACGCAGGCGTTGCAGGCGCAGCTGACCAACTGCGGCTACCGCAATATCGAAGTCGTGTCGCGCGGCGTCGATACCGCGCTGTTCTCGCCGTCGCGTCGCAGCAAGGCGCTGCGCGCAGCCTGGGGGGTCGGCGCGGACGAGCTCGTGATCGCCTTCGTCAGCCGCCTGGCCCCGGAGAAGAACCTCGACCTGGTCGCCCGTGCGTTCGAGGCGCTGCGCCGCGAGCGGCCGGACGCACGCATGCTGTGGGTCGGCGACGGACCGGCGCGCGAAACGCTGGCGCAGCAGTATCCGCACCACCTGTTCGCCGGCATGCGCAGCGGCGAGGATCTGGCCACTCACTACGCCAGCGCCGACCTGTTCCTGTTCGGCAGCCTGACCGAAACCTTCGGCAACGTGTTGACCGAAGCGCTGGCCAGCGGCCTGCCGGTGGTGAGCTACGCCCAGGCGGCCGCGGCCGAACTGATAGAACCCGGCCGCAATGGCCTGCTGGCGCCACCGGGCGACGAAGCGTCCTTCATCGAACAGACCTTGCGCGCCGGCCGCGACAACGCGCTGCGCGACGCGATGGCGACCGGCGCACGACGCAGCGTCGAGCAGCTGGACTGGAACAGCGTCGCGGACACCTTCGCCCGCCGGCTGCGCAACGCCGTCAGCAGCGCCGAAACGCTGCGCCGGGCACGCGACGACGCCTTCTGAAGGCCTGCCGGTGCCGCTCCGGGCGCCGTATACTCGCGGTTTTCCCGCTACCGGCACGCCCTCCATGTCCGTCCTCATCTGCGGCTCCATTGCCTACGACAACATCATGGTCTTTCCGGACCGCTTCAAGCACCACATCCTGCCGGACCAGATCCACATCCTGAACGTGTCCTTCCTGGTGCCGGACATGCGGCGCGAATTCGGCGGCTGCGCCGGCAACATCGCCTACAACCTGAAGCTGCTGGGCGGCGAACCGCTGATGATGGCCACCGTCGGTCAGGACGCCGGCCCCTATTTCGAGCGCTTCGCGGCGCTCGGCATCCCGGTCACCCACGTGCGCCGCGTCGATGACGCCTTCACCGCGCAGTGCTTCATCACCACCGACCTCGACGACAACCAGATCACCGCCTTCCATCCGGGCGCGATGAGCTTTTCGCACGAGAACCGGGTCGGCGACGCGCAGGGCGTGAAACTGGGCATCGTCGCGCCCGACGGCCGCGACGGCATGGTGACGCACGCGCAGCAGTTCGCCGACGCCGGCATCCCCTTCGTGTTCGATCCGGGTCAGGGCATGCCGATGTTCAACGGCGACGACCTGCTGCACTTCCTCGAACTGGCGACCTGGTGCACGGTCAATGATTACGAGGCGCGCATGCTGTGCGACCGCACCGGCCTCAGCGAAGCGCAGATCGCCGAGCGCGTCGACGCGCTGATCGTCACCCGCGGCGGCGAAGGTTCGCGCGTCTATCACGGCGGCACGGTGACCGAAGTGGCCTGCGTACCGGCTGACGCGTTGCTCGACCCGACCGGCTGCGGCGACGCCTATCGCGGCGGTCTGCTGTACGGTCTGTCGCGCGGCGCGGATGTCGTGTCGTCGGCCCGCCTGGCGTCGGTGATGGGGGCGATCAAGATCGCCAGCCGCGGCGGTCAGAACCACGCGCCGACGCGTACCGAGATCGAGCGCCGCTTCCGTGCCACCTATGGCAGCACGCTCGATTTCTGACCCGGCGCACGGAAACAACTGCTCACGATTGCAGCATCGCCGGTTCATTGCCGGCGCGTTAAATGAGGTGGTTTGCCGGCATCGTGCCGGCAGCGATCCGACGGAGAGATGAAATGAATCGCTTGGCGCTTGCCGCGCTGATGATGGCCGGCCTGGTGCTGGCCGGCTGCCAGTCCAGCCTGTCCGGTGACACCTATTCGCGCGATCAGGCGCGGCGCGAAATGTCGGTACGCATGGGTACGGTAGAAGCCGTGCGCGCGGTCACCATCGAAGGCACCAAGTCACACGTCGGCACCGCCAGCGGTGCCGCCATCGGCGGTCTGGCCGGTGGACGCGGTTCGACCGCAGGCGCCATCGCCGGCGCAGTGGTCGGCGGCGTCGCCGGTGCATTGATCGAGGAAGGCGCGACCCGCCGATCCGGTCAGGAAATCACGATACGTCTGGACAGCGGCAACGTGATCGCCGTGGTGCAGGAAGGCGACGAGAAGTTCAACCCGGGCGACCGCGTGAAACTGGTCGGCTCCAGCGGCAATACGCGGGTCAGCCGTTACTGATGCCGGTCTGCGTGTGCGGCAGCGGCCGCGCGGCGGACGCCTGCTGCGCGCGCTTCCATGCCGGCGAACCGGCACCGACACCGGAGGCGCTGATGCGCTCGCGCTACAGCGCCTTCGTACTCGATCTGCGCGAGTACCTGCTGGCCACCTGGCACCCGACGACGCGCCCCGCTGCGTTGCCGCCGCCCGAGCCTGGCCTGAAATGGCTCGGGCTGGAGGTGAAGCGTAGCGCGCTGCAGGACGCCGATCGCGGCACGGTCGAATTCGTCGCCCGCAGCAAGCTGGGCGGACGGGCGCACCGCCTGCACGAAAACAGCCGTTTCGTGCGGGAGAACGGCCGCTGGTACTACGTCGATGGAGATTTCGCGCGCTGAGCGCAACGGACGGGCGGAGATTCCATATTCAGGGGTCAGCGCTGCCGTCCTGCTGAAAACCCGACGATCCTGCGCACCTGGGGGAGCGGCCTTCCGACCGCAACTGCGCCTGTCATCGCGGCAACACACGTTCATGCGCACTGTCGCGGTCGGAAGACCGCTCTACAGGGCTCACTGAGCAGAAGACCGCCCGAAACGGCTCAGTAATCGTCGTCGTTCGCGACCTCGTCCTCTTCATCTTCCTCGTACTCGTCGTCCGCCTCTTCGGCGACGCGGGCTTCGAGGAAGGCCTTGAAATCGTCCGGGTCACAGAACTCGTCGATGAAATCGGCGAGTACGCTGACCACCATGTCGGGGTCCCAGTCGCACTGGTCGGCGGCGTCGTGGATCAGCTTTTCGGTGCTCATTGTCTTTCTCCCGAAGGAACACTGACGAGGGTGAGAACGGCTTTTGCAGCCTAGCACAGCCTCATTGCTTCGCCACCGTATCGGCGTTCTGGCCGAACAGCAGCTTGCGCGACTGCTCGTCCACGACCGGCTTGTCGCTGACCTGGGCGCCGCGCTCGTAGGCGCGCACGGTGGCGGTGCGGGCACGTATCGATTCGAACCAGCGCTTCAGGTGCGGAAAATCGTCCAGATCCATCTGCTGGCGCTTGTGCGGCACCACCCACGGGTAGCTCGCCATGTCGGCGATCGTGTAGTCGTCGCCAGCGATGAAGGCGCGGTCCGCCAGATGCTTGTTCAGCACGCCATACAGTCGGCCGGTTTCGTCGACATAGCGCTTGATCGCGTAGGCGATCGCCTCCGGCGCGTACTGGACGAAATGGTGATTCTGCCCGGCCATCGGCCCGAGGCCGCCGACCTGCCAGAACAGCCATTCGAGCGCCTGCACCCGGGCACGCAGTTCGGCCGGCAGGAACTTGCCCGTCTTTTCCGCGAGATACAGCAGGATGGCGCCGGACTCGAACACCGACAGCGGCGCCCCGCCGTCGGTCGGTGCGTGATCGACGATGGCGGGCATGCGGTTGTTCGGCGAGATGGCCAGGAATTCGGGGCGGAACTGCTCGCCGGCACCGATATTGACCGGCACGATGCGGTGCTCGACGTTCGCTTCTTCGAGGAACATCAATACCTTGTAACCGTTCGGTGTCGGCCAGAAATGAAGATCGATCACGATGCGCTGCCTCGGAATGAATGCCGTCGCGTCCAGCCTACCCTGCCGCCGCGGTTTCTGTCTGCCCGAGCTGTAAGCCGCCGTGTCGGATGGCGCACCGCCGCCACGTACAATGTCGCTTTCTCGCAACTGCCTCGCCCATGCTCCAGCACGCCATCATCCCGGTCACCCCGTTCGCCCAGAACTGCACCCTGCTGTGGTGCGACGAAACGATGAAGGGCGCCGTCGTCGACCCGGGCGGCGATCTCGACCGCGTGCTGGCCGAGGTGAAGCGCCACGGCATCACGCTGGAAAAGATCCTGATCACCCACGGCCACCTCGATCACGCCGGCGCGACACAGGACCTGGCGGAACAGTTCGATCTGCCGATCGAAGGCCCGCATCCGGACGACAAGTTCTGGATAGACGGCTTCCCGGTGCAGGCGCAGATGTTCGGCTTTCCGCCCTGTCGCCCCTTCGTGCCGACCCGCTGGCTGGCCGACGGCGACACCGTGACCGTGGGCAAGGTGACGCTGGACGTGGTGCACTGCCCCGGCCACACGCCGGGCCACGTGGTGTTCGTCGACCGCGCCGGCCGTCTGGCCCAGGTCGGCGACGTGCTGTTCGCCGGCTCGATCGGCCGCACCGATTTTCCGCGCGGCAACCACGGCGACCTGATCCGTTCCATCCGCGAAAAACTGTTCCCGCTCGGTGACGACATCCGCTTCATCCCCGGCCACGGCCCGATGTCCACCTTCGGCGAGGAACGCAAGTACAACCCCTACGTGGGCGGAAACCACTGATATGCAACTCGAACGCATCCTGCAGAGCCAGGGCTTCGGCACCCGTCGCGAATGCCGCGCGCTGGTGCGCCTCGAACGCGTCACCGTCGGTGGTGAAATGATCGACGACCCCTTCGTCGAACTCGATCCAGAGGGCCTGGAATTCACCGTGAACGGCCAGCCCTGGCGCTATCACGAAAAGGCCTACGTGATGCTGCACAAGCCGGCCGGCTACGAATGCTCGCAGAAGCCCAAGCACCACCCGGCGGTGTTCACGCTGCTGCCGTCGCCACTGGTGATGCGCGCAGTGCAGTGCGTCGGCCGGCTCGACGAGGACACCACCGGCCTCTTGCTGCTGACCGACGACGGCCAGTTCATTCACAGGCTCACCTCGCCCAAGCACGGCGTGCTGAAGCGCTATGTCGCGACCACCAAGCACCCGGTCGACGACGGCCAGCTCGCCGCACTGCGCGGTGGCGTCGAACTGAACGACGCGCCCGGCGTATCGGTGGCCGCGCACGCGGTCGAACAGATCGCTGCGAACCAGCTGTCGATCACGATAGGCGAAGGCAAGTACCACCAAGTCAAGCGCATGGTGGCCGCCGCCGGCAACCGCTGCGAGACGCTGCACCGCGTCGCGGTCGGCCGTCTGGAACTGCCGGCCGATCTGGCGCCGGGCGAGTGGCGCTGGATCGACCCGTCGGAGGTGTAAGCGCATGGCCATCCAGACCGATTCCCTGCCCAGCGGTCCGCGCATCGTGTCGGCAGCACCCGCCGGCCCGCAGGAAGACGCACTGGAGCGCGCGCTGCGGCCGAAGCGACTCGACGAATACATCGGCCAGCAGAAGATCCGCGACCAGCTCGACATTTTCGTCGCCGCCGCCCGCGGTCGCAGCGAGCCGCTGGACCACGTGCTGCTGTTCGGCCCGCCGGGCCTGGGCAAGACCACGCTGGCCCACATCGTTGCCGCGGAAATGGGCGTCAATCTGCGCCAGACCTCGGGCCCGGTGCTGGAGCGCGCCGGCGATCTGGCGGCGATACTGAGCAACCTCGAACCGAACGACGTGCTGTTCATCGACGAGATCCACCGCCTTAGCCCGGTGGTGGAGGAAATCCTCTACCCGGCGCTGGAGGATTTCCAGATCGACATCATGATCGGCGAAGGCCCGGCGGCGCGCTCGATCAAGCTCGACCTGCCGCCGTTCACACTGGTCGGCGCCACCACGCGCGCCGGCATGCTCACCAATCCGCTGCGCGACCGTTTCGGCATCGTCGCCCGGCTGGAATTCTATTCGGCCGACGAGCTGGCTCTCATCGTGCGCCGCTCGGCGCGCCTGCTCGACTGCGCGATCGACGACGCCGGCAGTCTGGAAATCGCGCGCCGCTCGCGCGGCACGCCGCGCATCGCCAACCGCCTGCTGCGCCGCTGTCGCGACTACGCGCAGGTGAAAGCCGACGGCACCATCACGCGCGAAGTGGCCGATGCCGCACTGCTCATGCTGGACGTGGACAGCGTCGGACTGGACCTGATGGACCGCAAGCTGCTCGAAGCGGTGATCGACAAGTTCGACGGCGGCCCGGTCGGCGTGGACAACCTCGCCGCCGCCATCGGCGAATCGCGCGACACCATCGAGGACGTGCTGGAGCCCTACCTGATCCAGCAGGGCTATCTGCAGCGCACGCCACGCGGCCGCATCGCCACCGCGGCCATCTATCGCCATTTCGGGTTCAACGCACCCGGCCCCGCGGTCGCCTCGCTGTGGGACGAACGACCGGAGGGCTGACCGCCGATCAGCGCTCGCCGTCGGTCGTGCGGCGGCGCATTTCGTCGAGCGCGGAATCGAAGCGCGCGTCGCCGGCGCGGATGTTCTCGATGTAGACCTCCCACGCCTCGACGCCCTGGCGGGCGGCGATCAGTTCGCCCGGCCGCAGCGCGAACGCGCGGTCCTCGTCGCGGGTGCGCAGCTTGGGCGGCGTGAACAGCACCAGCATTTCGCCGCGCGCGAAGACGTCCTTCGCCAGCGCGACACGGCGCGACGCCGCCGCCGGGCCGATCGAACCGTTGGGCGTGGTGACCCGGCCAGTCAGTGAATCGACGCCGGTGTAGAGCGCCGGATCGCGCGGGTTCTGGCCGGCCTCGATCAGATCGTCGATCTGCGCCATCACCTCCTCGCGCCGCTGCGGTTCTTCGAGCAGCAGCGGGAACACCGCGGCGTTGAGACGTTTCGCGTAATCCTCGAAATTGAGCTTCACCCGCATCGCCACCGCCTCGTCCGACACGTTGCGGCCCAACGCGTCGAAGGCCTGGACGGCGCGCCCCACCTCCTCGATGGCCACTCTGGCCAGCAGCGCGGCGCGCGCGTGGTGATGGTGACGCAGCAGCAGCGGCACTTCGTGCAGCAGCTGGCGTGCGTTGTCGATGGCCACGTCGCGGATGGTGCGCAGCAGACGGGAACTGAGGGGGATGGTGGCGAAGGATGCGGACGACACGTCTTTGCTCCGGTTACGCAGATGGACATACCGGCTTGTGGCCGGCGGTCGCAGATCAGCATACCCAGCACGCTTCGACGCGTCCAGATGCCGGCACGCCTGTGCGGACTGTGTCAGCCGGCGAGCGCGCGCTCGATGAAATGGCGTGGCACGCGCGTCTTCGGCACGCGACCGCCGAACCAGGCGCGCACGTCCTCGTCCAGGCCGATGCCGTGCATGTAGTTGTACAGCGCCTTGTTCAGCGCCGCGCCCATCGCGTCATGGTCGGTGCCGACCGGGTCGATGAAGCCAACGTCGTTCTTCGCAAAGGTGACCGGCGGCAGCGGCAGCAGCTGTACGCCGTAGTCCTCCGGGTGCATGCCGACCGGCGAATGCACGGTACAGGCGAAGCGGTGGAAGAAGCCGCTCTGGATGCAGCCGTGCTCGAACAGCTGGCGCACATACTCCAGCGCATCGACCGTGTCCTGCACCGTCTGCGTCGGGAAGCCGTACATCAGATAGGCGTGCACCAGAATGCCGGCGTCGGCGAAGCCGCGCGTGACGCGCGCGACCTGCTCGACCGACACGCCCTTCTTCATCAGCTGCAGCAGCCGGTCGCTCGCCACTTCCAGTCCGCCGGAAATGGCGATGCAGCCGCTGTCGGCCAGTTCCAGGCACAGCTCCGGCGTGAACGACTTCTCGAAGCGGATATTGCCCCACCATGAAATGCTCACGTCGCGCCGCTTCAGTTCGGCGGCGAAAGCGCGCAGCGACTTCGGCGGCGCCGCCTCGTCGACCAGGTGGAAACCGGTCTGCCCGGTCTCGGCGATGATGGCTTCGACGCGATCGACCAGCGTGCTTGCACTGGCCGCGTCGTAGCGCGAAATGTAGTCGAGGCTCACGTCGCAGAAGCTGCACTTCTTCCAGTAGCAGCCGTGCGCCACCGTGAGCTTGTTCCAGCGCCCGTCCGACCACAGCCGGTGCATCGGATTGAGCATGTCGAGCAGCGACAGGTAGCGGTCCAGCGGCAGACCGGCCCAGGTCGGCGTGCCGACCTCATCGAACGGAATGTCCGGCTCGACGAAGTTCACGTACTTCACTGCGCCGCCGCCCTCCTCCCTTTCACGCAGGAAGGTGCGCACCAGCCGTTGTCGCGAGCGGCCACCAGCGAGGTGGTCGAGCAGCGCCAGCAGCGGCCGCTCGCCGGCGTCCAGCGTCACGTAATCGAAGAAGTCGAACACGCGCGGCTCGCTCAACTCGCGCAGTTCGGTGTTGACGAAGCCGCCGCCGAGCACGGTGACGATGGACGGATCGACCGCCCGTATCGTCTGCGCGATGCGGAAGGCCGCGTACACCGCGCCGGGAAAGGGCACCGACAGCAGCACCACCCGCGGCGCGTGGCGCGCCAGCGCTTCGCGCGTCAGCCGGTCGAGCGCGCCGTCGACCAGTGTGGGCGTTGCAGCGAGCGCCTGCGCCAGCGGATCGAAGCTGGGCTGGCTCTGCGCCAGCGATTCGGCGTAGCGGACGAATTCGAAGCGCGGGTCGACGGCTTCGCGTATCGCATCGGCGACGTCGTTCAGGTAGAGCGTCGCGAAATGGCGTGCGCGGTCCTGCACGCCCAGCGCACCGAAGGCCCAGGCCAGCGGATCGCCGCCATCCGGGTCGATGTAGGCCTCCAGCGACTCGAAGCGCGGCCCTTCGGGCAGAAAACCGCGCGACACGATGCGGTGCGCCAGCGTCGGATCGCGCCCCTGCAGGAAGGCGAGCACCGGCGCCATGGTCGCCGCGTAGCGCGCATGCTGCGCCGCGAAACTGGCCGCGGCGCGCGGGCGCTTCTTCTGCGGCAGCGCCTCGCAGGCCTCGCGCAGCGCCACCAGACCGTCGCGCGACAGCAGGTCCAGCACCAGCGCCAGCGCCAGATCCTCCTGCACCGCATCGACGCCGCGCGAGCGCAGGAAACCGGTCAGGTAGGCGGTGGACGGATAGGGCGTGTTCAGCTGCGTCATCGGCGGAATGACGGACAGCACACGGGGCGACGGGGTCGAGGAGGCGGGCGCGCTCATGGTGGATACGGCGGTGCGACAAGCCGCGCAGCGTACCCGAAGGCGCGCCGATCCGCGCAATACCTCACGACTGACCGCTCGCGGCATCGGTGACCACGCCTGGTTCCCAAATATTTACTCGGCAATTCGCTGCACACCCCTACCATCACGGCGATACGAGCGCGAAGGTCCGTCGACGCCGTACCGAGGAGAGAGGCCACGATGCCCGAATCACCTACCCAAGCCGGGCCGCTGTCCGTCGCAGTGCTGATCGAGGCACTGGCGGCCGATGCCGGTGACCGCGCGGCGCTGATGCGCAGCGACGGCAGCAGCCTGTCGCGCGCCGAGCTCGCCCGACGCACCCGCCTGCTGGCGCGGCGGCTCCGCGCGCTCGCCATCGCGCCGACCGACCGGGTGGCGGTGCTCGCGCCCAATGGCATCGACATGGCGCTGGCCGTGCTGGGCACGATGCGCGTCGCCGCCTGCGCGCCACTCAATCCGCAGTACGGACCGGCCGAACTGGCCTTCTACCTCGACGACCTGGCCGCACGTGCGCTGGTCGTCACCGGCGACAGCCCGGCGCTGGCGCGCGAAATCGCGGCGCAGCGCGGTCTGCCGGTGATCGAGGCGGGCGAAGCGCTGTGGGCGACCGGCGACGCGCCGCTGCCGCCGACACCGGTGTCCGACGACATCGCGCTGGTGCTGCACACCTCGGGCACCACCTCGCGTCCGAAGCAGGTGCCGCTGAGCCACGCCAACCTCGCCGCGTCGATGGCCCACATCGTCGCCGCGCTACAACTCGGCGCTGACGACTGCGCACTGAACGCGATGCCGCTGTTCCACATCCACGGTCTGGTCGCCGGCCTGCTGGCGCCGCTGGCCGCCGGCGGCCGCACCATGTGCGCACCGGCACTGCGCCTGCCCGACTTCTTCGACTGGCTGGATGCCTGCGGCGCCACCTGGTATTCGGCGGTACCGACCATGCACCAGGCCCTGCTCGCCGCCGCCGACGGACGCCGGCCCCAACGCCCGCTGCGCTTCGTGCGCTCGTCGTCGGCGGCGCTGGCGCCGGCCACGCTGGCCGCACTCGAAGCGCACTTCGGCTGTCCGGTGATCGAAGCCTACGGCATGACCGAGGCGGCGCACCAGATGGCCAGCAACCCGCTGCCGCCGGCCGTGCGCAAGCCCGGTTCGGTCGGTCTGCCGGCCGGCCCGGAAATCGCTGTTATCGACGCCGCCGGTGCGCTGCTGGCCACTGGCACGCGCGGCGAGATCGCCATCCGCGGCGCCAACGTGATGCGCGCCTACCACGCCAACCCGGAGGCCAACCGCAGCGCCTTCAGCCACGGCTGGTTCCGCACCGGCGACGAAGGCTATGTCGACGTCGATGGCTATCTGCACATCACCGGACGGCTGAAGGAAATGATCAACCGCGGCGGCGAGAAGATCACGCCGCGCGAAATCGACGAGGCGCTGCTCGCTCACCCCGACGTCGCCCAGGCAGTCGCCTTCGCGGTGCCGCACCCGACGCTGGGCGAGGACGTCGCCGCCGCCGTCGTGCCGCGGCCGGGCAGCACCATCGGTCCGGAGGCCCTGCGCGCATTCCTGTTCGACCGGCTGGCCGACTTCAAGGTACCGAGCGAGGTGCTGCTGCTGGCCGAAATTCCGAAGGGACCGACCGGCAAGGTGCAGCGCATCGGTCTGGCCGAAAGACTGCAGGCGCTGCGCACGCCGGACTTCGTCGCGCCGCGCGACGTGGTCGAGGACATCCTCGTCCAGTGCTGGCAGGAAGTGCTGGGCGGCGACATCGGCGTGCACGACAACTTCTTCGCGCTCGGCGGCGACTCGCTGAAAGCCACCCGCGTGGTCGCCCGCATCGTGTCGGTACTGCCGGTCGATCTGCCGACTGCGCTGCTGTTCCGCCACCCGACAGTCGCCACCCTCGCCGACGCGGTACGGCAGACACTGGACCCGTCGGTGATCGCCGAAATCGAATGCATCCTCGACGAACTGGCGCCGCTGCCCGCAGCCGGCGACGAACAGGATGCGCGCCCCGTCTGATCGGAAGCGCCGGACCGACGCGGTGCTCGACCGCCTGGCCGCGCTCGCGCCGGCGCATCGCGATGCCCTGCGCGACGCGTTACAAGCGCGCCGCGTGCGCGGTCACGACGCGGTCGCGCAGGCGCTGGCCGCACTCGGCATCACCCATCTGTACGCAATGCCCGGCCTGCCGATCGACGAGACGATCGGCGCCTGCGCACGCGCTGGCCTGACCGTCACCGGCGCCCGACACCAGCAGGCGACGGTGATGATGGCCGCCGCCCACAACTACATCACCGGCCGCCTCGCCGCAGTGGCCATGGTATCCAGCGGCGTCGCCGTGACCAATGCGATGACCGGCGTGCAGGTCGCCCAGGACAATGGCTGGCCGGTGCTGCTGCTCGCCGGTGCGGTCGAGCAGGCCGCCGCCGGCATGGGCGCCTTCACCGAACTGGACGGCATGCGCGTGATGCGTCCGCTGGCCAAGGACTGTCTGTGCGCCGGCAGCACCGCCGACATCGGCCGCACATTGGCCGCCGCCGCCCGCATCGCCTGCGACGGACGCCCGGGCGCCGTCCATGTCGACCTGCCGGAAGACAGCCTGAGCGGCTTCGCCGTCGCTGCACCTGCGGACATCGGCGCACCACCCGCCGACACGACACCGGACACCGCTGCCCTCGATCGCACCGCCGACCTGCTGCTCGGCGCACGCGTGCCGCTGCTGGTGTTCGGCAAGGGCGTGCGCTGGGACGACGCCTACCGTCCGCTGCGCGCGCTGGTCGACCATCTGCAACTGCCCTTCATCGCCTCGCCGATGGGCCGCGGTCTGCTGCCGGACGATCACCCGCTGTCGCGCACCGCCGAACAGGGCCGCGCACTGGCCGCCGCCGACTGCGTGCTGCTGGTCGGCGCGCGGCTGAACTGGACCTTCCGCTACGGCGCGGAAATCCGCCCCGGCACCCCCATCGTTCAGATCGACTGCTGCGACGCCGCCTTCGCCGAGGGCCCGCCGCGCGCGCTGACGCTGGCCGGTCGCGCCGGCACGCTGCTGCCGGCCCTGCTCGAGCGGATCCGGCAGCTCCGGCCCCTTCCTGCGCCGGTGCCGGACAGCACGGGCGGCGTCATCGCAGCGCCATCCGCCGCAGCCGCCGACCGGCCGACACCGGACGAGGTCGCGGCGGCACTGGCCGCCACACTGCCTGCCGACGCAATCACCGTGCTCGACGGCAACGTGACGCTGCTGGCGGCACAGAAACACATCCTTGCCCGCGAGCCGCTGTCGCGACTGACGCCGGGCACCAGTGGCTGCATGGGCAGCGGCCTGCCGTTCGCGATCGCCGCTGCACGCGCCGGCAGGGGCAAGCCGGTCGTGCTGGTCACCGGCGACATGGCGCTGGGTCTCAATTTCTTCGAACTCGAAACAGCGGTGCGGCACGGCCTCAAGCTCGTCGTCATACTGCTGAACAACGACGGCCCGTCCGGCGAACGCCGTCAGCGCAAGGCCTTTCCGGCCGGCGATGGCGAACGCCTGCTGGCCTACCGTGAAGGCCTGCGCTACGACCTGATGGCACAGCAGCTCGGCGTGCGCATCGAACAGGCGGACACTCCGGCAACGCTGCCGGCAGCACTCGCGCGGGCACTGGGCGGTGACGGGCCGGCGTTGATACAACTACAGGTCGATCCGCTGGCAAGCTGATCGCGAGGGGGAGCGCATGAGGATGCGTCGTGGGTGATATCGGCAGACAGGACGCCCTGACCGGCGGACCGGTCGCGCGCAGCGGGCGGCTGGACAGCGCGCGCTTCGAAGCCTTGCGTGCGCGCATGCAGGCGGCCTCGGCGACGCCGTCGCAGTTGCGTGCGCATCCGCGCGCGGCCGACGGTGAGCCCTGTTCCTGCGAACAGGCGCGCGCCTGGTTCCTCGAACAGTGGGAAGGGTCGAGCGCGCTCTACCACGTGGTGAGCCGCTGGCGGCTCGACGGCACGCTCGACGAAGCAGCGCTGCAACAGGCGCTCGACGCGCTGGTGGCGCGGCACGAATCGCTGCGCACCGGCTTCCCCGCCGTCGACGGCGAACCGGTGCAGCGCATCGCCGCGCACGCGCACTGTCCGCTCGAACGGATCGCCGCCGCCGAGGCCGACGCGCACGCGCAGCGCCCCTTCGATCTGGAACAGCCGCCGCTGCTGCGCGCCGCGCTGTGGCGCGCGAATGACGGCGCGCAGCGGCTGCAGCTGGTAACCCATCACATCGTGTCCGACGGCTGGTCGCAAGGCGTGCTGCAGCGCGAGCTGGGTGCGCTGTACGCGGCCGCATTGCGCGGCGACGATGCCGCACTGCCGCCGCTGCCGCTGCAGTACGCCGATTTCGCGCACTGGCAGCGCGCGCGCCTGCACGGCAGCGCGTACGACGCGCTGCTCGGCTACTGGCGCGACACGCTGGCCGGACTGCCGCAGCTTGCGCTGCCGACCGACCGCCCGCGCCCGGCGCAGCCGGACTACCGCGGCGCCACGCTGGATTTCCGTCTCGACGCCGCACTCACCGGCAAGGTGCGCGCACTGTCCCGCCGCCACGGCTGCTCGCTCTACATGGTGCTGCTGGCCGCCTTCAAATTGCTGCTGGCGCGCTGGAGCGGACAGAACGACGTCGTCGTCGGCACCCCGGTGGCCGGTCGCGGCCAGCCCGAACTCGACCACCTGATTGGCTTCTTCGCCAATACGCTGGTGCTGCGCAGCCGGCTCGACCTGCAGGCCGGCGTCGCCGATCTGCTCGACCGCGTGCGCACCAGCGCGCTCGGCGCCTTCGACCACGCGGCGATGCCGTTCGAGAAGCTGGTCGAGGAACTGAAGCCGCCGCGCGACCCGGGCCGCAATCCGCTGTTCCAGGTCATGTTCGCGCTGCGCAACGCACCGCGGTCGGATCTGCAACTGCCCGGCGTCGCCGCGCAGCCGCAGGCACTGCGCAGCGACATCGCCAAGTTCGACCTGACGCTGGAACTGAGCGAACGCGACGACTGCATCGATGCGCAGATCGAGTACGCCTGTGCGCTGTTCGACGCGACTACCGCGGTGCGCATGGCGGACCACTATCGCCGCCTGCTCGAAGGCATGGTGACCGACGACGGTCTGCCGGCAGGGCGGCTGCCGATGTACGCCGATGGCGAGGCCGGCGTCGTCGACGTCCCGGCGGACGCGACGCTGGCATCGATGTTCGCGCAGCAGGTCGCACGCTCGCCGGACGCCCCCGCGCTGGCCTGCGGCGACCGGGTGCTCAGCTACGCCGCGCTGAATGCGCATGCCAACCGCCTCGCCCACCGGCTGCGCGCACTCGGTGTAGGGCCGGATCGCTGCGTCGCGGTCTGCATGACGCGCAGCTTCGAACTGGTGATCGCGCTGGTCGCCATCCAGAAGGCGGGCGGTGCCTACCTGCCGATCGATCCGGACTATCCGGACGCGCGCATCGACTACATGCTCGACGACACCGAGGCGCCGGTGCTGCTGACCCAGCGTACGCTGGGCGCACGCTTCGCCGCGCGCGCTGCGACGGTGATCTGTCTCGACGCCGACGACTGCGCCGACATGCCGGCGCACGACCTGGCGCCGTCGGCCGGGCCGCGCGACCTCGCCTATGTCATCTACACCTCGGGTTCGACCGGCCAGCCCAAGGGCGTGATGATCGAGCACGCCGCCATCTGCAATCACATGCACTGGATGCTCGCCACCTTCGGCTTCGACGCATCCGACCGCGTGCTGCAGAAGACCGGCATCTCGGCCGACGCCTCGGTGTGGGAGCTGCTCGCGCCGCTGTTCTGCGGCGCCTGCATGGTGCTGGCCGAGCCGGGCAGCCAGCGTGATCCGTCGTCGCTGGTGCGACAGATGCAGGCACAGCGCATCACCGTAATGCAGGTGGTGCCGTCGCTGCTGCGCGCACTGCTGACCGAGCCCGGCTTCGCCGCCTGTACGGCGCTGCGGCAGATGTTCTGCGGCGGCGAGGCGCTGGAAGCGCCGGTGGTCGCCGCCTTCTTCGCGCGCAGCACGGCGCGTCTGCACAACCTGTACGGCCCGACAGAGGCGGCGATCGACGCCACCTGGTGGACCTGTGATGGCGCGCCCGGCGCGCAGGTGCCGATCGGCCGGCCGATCAGCAACATGCAGGCTTACGTACTGGACGAAGCGATGCAGCCCGTGCCGGCCGGCGTCGCCGGCGAACTGTATCTGGGCGGCATCGGTCTCGCGCGCGCCTACCTGGGCAAGCCGGCGCTGACCGCCGAACGCTTCGTCACCGATCCCTTCGACCCGCGCGGCGGTGCACGCCTCTACCGCACCGGCGACAGCGTCATCCGGCGCGCCGACGGCGCACTGGTGTTCGTCGGCCGCGTCGATCACCAGATCAAGCTGCGCGGCTTCCGCATCGAGCCGGGCGAGATCGAAGCCGCGCTGTGCGCCGACGCGACCGTCGAGCAGGCGGTCGTCGTCGCGCGCGAGGAGCGTCTGGTCGCCTACGTGACCGGCGCCGGACACCGGCCGGACGCCGCCGCGCTGCGTCAGCGGCTGCAGCGCTCGCTGCCGGCGCATCTGGTGCCGGCCGCCATCGTCGTGCTCGACGCGTTGCCGCTGACTCCGCACGGCAAGCTCGACCGCAGCGCACTGCCTCAGCCCGACTCCGCCGCAGTCGGTGACGACTCGCCGCGCACGCCGCTCGAATGCGAACTGGCGGCGCTGTGGGCCGAGGTACTGGGCCTTCCGGCAGTCGGCGCGCGCGACAGCTTCTTCGACCTGGGCGGCCACTCGCTGCTCGCCGCGCGACTGGCGACGCGGCTGCGCGCCCGCTTCGGCATCGACGTGCCGCTCGGCGCCTTGCTCGACGCACCGAGCGTGCAGGCGATGGCGCGCTGGCTGGACGGCCGGACCGCGGTGACCGCGAACGACACGGCGACACTGCACGCGCTGTTCGAAGTGCAGGCCGCGCGCACACCGGACGCCGTGGCGCTGGTGCACGCGGGACGCACGCTGCGTTACGGCGAACTGAATGCGCGCGCCAACCGCATCGCGCACGCCTTGCGCCGCCGCGGTGTCGGCGCCGACACGCCGGTCGGCGTGCAGCTCGAACTGTCCTGCGACCTGGTGGCCGCGGTGCTCGGCGTATTGAAGGCGGGCGGCGCCTACCTGCCACTGGACACGCGCAACCCACCGGCGCGCACGCTGTGGATGCTGGCCGACGCCGGGGCGACGCTGCTGCTCACCACGCGCACCGCGGCATTGTCGGAAGCCCCGGGCGTCACCACGCTCCAGCTCGAGGACGAAGACTGGCTGCGTGACGAGCCAATCCATGACCCTGAGCACGACCCTGAGCACAACCCTGAGCACGACGGCACGGCCGACACCCTGGCCTATGTGCTTTACACCTCCGGCTCGACCGGCACGCCCAAGGGCGTCATGGTCGGTCACGCGGCGATCGGCAACCGCATGCGCTGGCTGGTCGGGCAGTTCGGCATCGGCGCTGGCGACGCCATGCTGGCGCATGCCTCGATCGGCTTCGACGTGTCGGTCGGCCAGCTGTTCGCCTGTCTGATCGCTGGCGGCCGCTGCGTGCTGGCTGGTGACGCGCTGCGCAGCGATGCCGCCGCACTGATCGAACTGAGCCGTCATGAGCGCGTGACGCTGTGGGATTTCACGCCGGCGCTGCTGCGCCTGCTACTCGACGAACCGGCGCTGCCGGAATGCCGCGCGCTGCGCCACGTGTTCTGCGGCGGCGAGGCGATGGACGCCGCGCTGGCGCGCACCTTCCGCGCCCGCTGCGGCGCCGCACTTCACAATATGTATGGCCCGACCGAGGCGGCCATCGACGCCACCTTCTGGACCTGCACCGACAGCGACGGCGACGGTCCACCGCCGATCGGCCACCCGATCGCCAACGCGAGCGTCTGGGTGCTCGATGAGCGGATGCAGCCGCTGCCGATAGGCGTCGAAGGCGAGCTCTACATCGGCGGCGCCGGCCTGGCCCGCGGCTACATCGGCCGCCCCGAACTGACGGCCGAACGCTTCCTGCCGCACCCTTTCGACCCGACGCCCGGTGCGCGCCTGTACCGCACCGGCGACCGTGTGCGCCGGCGCGCCGACGGCGCGCTGATGTTCGCCGGGCGTGCCGATCACCAGATCAAGCTGAATGGCGTGCGCATCGAACCAGGCGAGATCGAGGCCGCGCTGACGGCCCTGCCCGGCGTGCGTCAGGCCGCGGTCATGGCACAGGCCGATGGCCAGCGTCTGGTCGCCTGGGCCGGCGGCCGTGATCTGGATGCCGCCGCACTGCGCACCGGACTCGCGCGCACGCTGCCCGCCCACATGCTGCCGAGCGCCATCGTCGTCCTCGAACAGCTGCCGCTGACCGCCAACGGCAAGATCGATCGCAAGGCGCTGCCGTCAGCGCCGGGCGACGACACACCCGATGCTCACACCGGCCCGCGCACACCGCTGCAGCAGACGCTGGCCGAGCTGTGGGCGGACGCGCTGGGCCGGCGCAGCGTGGGTATCGACGACGACTTCTTCGCGCTCGGCGGCCACTCGCTGCTGGCGGCGCGTCTGGTCAGCCGGCTACGCAAGCTGCTCGACCAGCCGCTGCCGCTGCGCGCGCTGTTCGAGGCACCCACCGTGGCGGCGATGGCCGCCCGTCTCGAAGCGCTGCGTGACGACGCTTCGCCCGCACACCTGATCATGCAGCCGTCGACCGGCGCGCTCGAGACGGCCTGCGCCCATGCGCAGGCGGGCCTCTGGTTCATCGAACGGATGGGCGCCAGCGGCGGGCTGTATCACATCGTCAACCGCTGGCGCATCGCCGGCGCACTCGACCTCGATGCGCTGCAGCGGGCGCTCGACGCGCTGCTTGCCCGACAATCGGCGCTGCGCACCGGCTTCGTCGAACGCGAGGGCCGACCGCATCTGCACATCGACGCCGCCGCGCGCTGCGTGGTCGAGCGGATCGCCGCGGCGGACGCCGACGCGCACGCCGAGCGCCCCTTCGACCTGGCGCAGCCGCCGCTGCTGCGCGTGGCGCTGTGGCGCGACGACGAAGGTGCCGAGGTGCTGCAGACGGTCATCCATCACATCATTTCCGACGGCTGGTCGCAGGCGGTGCTGAACCGCGAACTGGGTGCGCTGTACGCCGCAGCGCGCCACGGCGGTCACGCCACGCTGCCTGCGCTGCCGCTGCAGTACGCCGACTACGCACGCTGGCAACGCGCGCTGCTGGACGGCCCGGCCGGCGAGCGCCTGCTCGGCTACTGGCGCCGGCAGCTGGACGGCCTGGGCGCGCTCGAACTGCCGACCGACCGGCCGCGACCGAAGCACGCGGATCACCGCGGCGGCAGCGTCGACTTCGCACTCGACGCGTCACTCACTGCCGCCCTGCGCGCGCTCGCGCGTCGCACCGGCTGCACGCTCTACATGGTGCTGCTGGCCGCCTTCCAGCTGCTGCTCGCGCGCTGGGGCGGGCAGGACGACATCGCCGTCGGCACACCGGTGGCCGGCCGTGCCCAGCCCGAGCTGGACCACCTGATCGGTTTCTTCACCGACACTCTGGTGCTGCGCACCCGCATCGATGTCGACGCCGACGTGCGCGCACTGCTGGAGCAGGTCAGAGCGACCTCGCTTGGCGCCTTCGAGCACGCCGAACTGCCCTTCGACCGTCTGGTCGAGGCGCTGCGGCCGCAGCGCGAAGGCGGCCGCAATCCACTGTTCCAGGTCATGTTCGTGCTGCAGAACGCGCCGGCCGAAACGCTGACGCTGACCGGCGCCTCGACCCATGCGCTGCCGGCGGCACGGCCGGTGGCGAAGTTCGACCTGACGCTGGACCTGACCGAAACCGCTGACGGTCTCGCCGCGCAGTTCGCCTACGCCACGGCGCTGTTCGATCGCGGCACGCTGGAGCGCATGGCCGGTCATTACCGCCAGCTGCTCGCCGCCATGGTGGCCGACGAAGGCAGCGCCGTCGGCAGCCTGCTGCTGCTGACGCCGGCCGAACGCCAGCGCCTGCTGATCGACCGTAACGACACCGTCTCCGACTACCCGGCGGAGGCCACGCTGGCGTCGCTGTTCGAAGCCCGCGTCAGGCAGGCGCCGGACGCCCCGGCGCTGATCAGTGGCGAACAGGTGCTGAGCTACGGCGAACTGAACGCGCGCGCCAACCGGCTCGCCCACCGGCTGCGCGCGCTCGGCGTCGGGCCGGATTGCTGCGTCGGCCTGTGCATAGCGCGCAGCGTCGAGCTGGTGGTCGGCGCGCTGGCCATCGTCAAGGCCGGCGGCGCCTACGTGCCGCTGGATCCGGCCTGGCCGGCGGCGCGCATCGCCCGACTGCTGGGCGACACACGGTCCGCGTGGGTGGTCGCCGGGCACGAGGGCGACACGCCCCTCGATGGCCTGGCGGTGCAGGTGCTGCACGCCGATGACGCGACATTGCAGGCCGAACCGGCCTCCGATCCGCCGCCGCTGGGCAACAGTCGCAGCCTGGCCTACGTCATCTACACCTCAGGTTCGACGGGCCAGCCCAAGGGCGTCATGGTCGAACAGCGCAGCATCGCGCGGCTGGTGTTCGGTTGCGACTACGCGCACTTCGGCCCGGACGAAACCTTCCTGCTGCTGGCGCCGATGGCCTTCGATGCATCGACCTTCGAACTGTGGGGTGCGCTGCTGCACGGCGCACGCTGCGTCATCCATCCGGAGGCAGCAGCGACCGCCGCCGGTCTCGAAGCGACGATCGAACGGCACGGCGTCAGCACGCTGTGGCTCACCGCGGCGCTGTTCAACGCGGTGATCGACGAACGGCCGACGGCGCTGCGTGGACTGCGCCAGTTGCTGACCGGCGGCGAGGCGCTGTCGCTGCCGCACGTGAAGCGCGCGCTGGCGGCCCTGCCGGGCGTCGCGCTGATCAACGGCTACGGGCCGACCGAAAGCACCACCTTCACCTGCTGCCAGCGCATTCCGAACCCGCTGCCAGAAGACTGGGCCGCCATTCCGATCGGCCGGCCGATCGCCAACACCACGGTCTACATCCTCGACGCGCGGGGCCAGCCGGTACCGGACGGCGTCGAAGGTGAGCTGTACATCGGCGGCGCCGGTCTCGCCCGCGGCTACATCGGCGCGCCCACGCTGACCGCCGAGCGTTTCGTCGCGCCCGCCTTCGCGGATTGCCCGGACGCACGCCTGTACCGCACTGGCGACCGCGTGCGCTGGCGCCACGACGGAAGCATCGCCTTCGTCGGCCGCAACGACCAGCAGATCAAGCTGCGCGGCTTCCGCATCGAACCGGGCGAGATCGAAGCCGCGCTCGCTGCGCTGCCCGGCGTGAATCAGGCCGCCGTCATGTTGCGCACCGCAGCCGACGGCGAGCGCCGCCTGTTCGCCTGGGCGAGCGGAGAGCGCTTGGACGGCGCTGCGCTGCGCGCACAGCTCGCGCAGACGCTGCCGGAATTCATGCTGCCCTCCGCCGTGATCGCGCTCGAACGCATGCCGGTGACCGCCAACGGCAAGCTCGATCGCGCCGCACTGCCAGCGCCCGACGCGGTCCATGCGCCACGCACGAGGCGAGCGCCCACCGATGCGGCCGAGCGCCACCTGCTGGCGATCTGGGAGTCACTGTTCGGGCGCGACGGGCTGTCCACCGACGACGACTTCTTCGCCATCGGCGGTCATTCGCTGCTCGCCGTGCGTCTGGTCGACGCGATCGAGCGCACCTTTGGCGTACGCCTGCCGCTGGACACCTTCTGGTTCCGCGGCAACACCATCCGCGACATCGCCGGCCTGCTGCGCGGCGCCGGCGCACCGCTGCGCTGGCCGGTGCTGGTGCCGATCCGGCCCGGCGGCACGCGCCGTCCGCTGTTCTGCGTGCACACGATAGGCGGCAACCTGTTCCACTACTACGAACTGGCGAAGGCGCTGCCGGAAGGACAACCGGTCATGGGACTGAACGCGGTCGGCGTCGGCGGCGCCGAGCCGGCGCGCAGCCGCATCGCCGACATCGCCGCCGACTGCGTCAGTGCGATGCGCAGCGCGCAGCCGGCGGGGCCTTACCGCCTGCTCGGCTTCTCCAGCGGCGGCACCGTCGCCTACGAGATGGCGCAGCAACTGCGTGCAGCCGGCGAGCAGGTCGACTTCCTCGGCCTGCTCGACACCTGGGCGCCGGGCACCTACCAGCGCGCACCGGACGGGAGTCTGTTCGATCGCCTCATCGCGCCGGTGCGCCCCTACACCGACCGGCGACGCCTGCAGCACCTCGTCTGTTCGCTCACTGGTCTGTCGCCGCGCCGTTTCCCGGACGCCGCGTCGGCGCACTGGTGGGCGCACTGGAGCTACCGCCCGGCCACCTATCCCGGCCGCGTCGACCTGTACGTCGCCGACGCGTCACGGCTGGAGGCGAGCGCGCCCTGTCTCGGCTGGTCGAGCCGGGTCACCGGGCCGCTGGTACAGCACCCGGTGGAAGGCAGTCACGGTCTGATGGTGAAGCCGCCGCGCGTGCACGAAATCGCGCAGATGCTGCGGCAGCGACTGGATGAGCTCGATGCCGCCACTGACTGACGGTACACCCGCGCTGGCGGTCGACGAGGTCCATCTGTGGCTGGCGCGGGTGGACGACGCGCCGCCGACCGACACGCTCGCCACCTGGCTCGACGATGCCGAACGCGTCCGCCTTGCCCGCTTGCAGCGCGAAGAGGACCGCGCACTGTTCGCACTCGCACACGCGTCGCTGCGCGACGTGCTGGCGCGCAGCCTTGGCATCGCCGCGCGCAGCGTGCAGATCGACTGCGACGCGCACGGCAAGCCCCGTCTCGCCGCCGTCCACGCCAGCGATCTCTGCTTCAACCTGGCGCACGCCGGCCGGGCGGTACTGATAGGCATCGCCCGCGGCCGCGAACTCGGCGTAGACATCGAAGCCGTGATCGCGCACGACGACCTGCGCGCGGTGGCGGAACAGGTGTACTCGGCGGACGAGAGAGCGGCGCTCGACCTCTGCCCGGCAGCAGCGCGCACCGATCTGTTCTACACGCTGTGGACGCGCAAGGAAGCCTGCCTGAAAGCCTGGGGCTGCGGCCTCGACGGCCCGCTGCAGCAGTTCAGCGTGCACGCCGCCGCGTACGACGACGTCGCCGCTCCGGCCGGCAGTGCCTTACCGCCACTGCACTGCCGCGACCTGCCGGCGCCGCCGGGTCATGTCGCGGCGATCGCCGTCAGCGGAGGACCAACGACGGCGGTGTGCAGGCGCTGGCACGCTTAGGCGCCGTTGCCTTCTTGCGCCCCTGGGCGTGGCTTCGCTGCGGGCAGGAATCGCGAGCAAGCTCGCTCCCACGACAGGCTCGCTTTCCGAACCCGAGGGTGTGGGAGATTCTATGTTCCGGCGCAAGCGTTTTCGTGCTGTCTCGGGACATAGTC
>NZ_JADMJL010000005.1 GCF_018780585.1 Methyloversatilis discipulorum
CCTCGTGCCGGCCTGACTTGACCCAACGGGCCTCCTCGAAGGCCGCGACGGTTCATGCGACTGGCCCAAGTCTCGATCTTGTGCAGTCGATGCTGGAGTGCACGTCGGACACGTAGCCTTACCACTCGGCCAGATGCAGCACGGGACGGAAGAACTGGAGTGCGACATCGGTATCGAGCAGACCGTCGCGATTAATGTTTAAGACGGTGCGGCCGCACTCCATACCGTGCATACCCAGGGCAACGAACCAGCGGAACAGAAACCAAGCTTTTGGGGCTTCTCACCAATGTGTCAGGGATGGCCGGATTACTTGTCGGTTCGCGTGATGAATCGTCTCGCGGTTCATTGCTTTCTGCATATGGAGTGCACACCCGGCGTTGGGGCGGGCCCAAAGGAGGTCTACCCGATCCAACTTTCTTTGTAGTCGGCCCCTGTGGGTCGTGCACATTCTGGATACCGATGGGCAACGGTTTCGACTTAACATGACAGCGCGCGACCGATTGTTATTAATTTTTAATCCTAATGCGATCAATTTAAGTTCGCGACGAGATTAGATGCATGTGATGGCAGTGGCGCATATTCGACGGAGCTTGTGTTTGCGATTCGGGTTCGTTGTGTTGATTCCGATTTCGATCTTGAATGGATTGTAATATGAGGAAAGGGGTGGGGATGTCTTTCGACCTGCATTTGAAAATTGGTGAAAAAGTGGCGGGGCTTGGTTTTCTATCCGAGGGTGCTCGTTTTCTGTGCCGTCCCGCAGCTTTTAGCGGTCTTTGTGTTCTTGCGTCCGTGCTGTTTTCGGCTGGGTATTCGGCAGATTCAAAGGCTGCTGCGGATGCTTATAAGCAGAAGACCTTGCTGGCTGATGGTAATGACGCAGAGTGGTTGTTGCGCGGTCGCAACTACGCGGAGCAAAATTACAGTCCGCTAAGTCAAATCAACGATAAAAACGTTTCTAAGCTTGGGTTGCTTTGGTCGCTTGATATCCCAAGCAAAGACGGTTTGTCCGCGACACCAATCGTGGCCGACGGCATCGCGTATTTGAGCGCGCCCTTTTCGAAGGTTTATGCGATTGATGTTCGGTCTGGAAAGCTGGTTTGGAGTTACGATCCGAAAGTCAAGCTCGGAGGGAGCTTTTCCAGTACATGGTCAGCTCTTAGAAACCGAGGGGCCGCTTTTTGGGATGGCAAGGTATTTGTTGGAACTGCTGACTGCCGTCTTGTTGCAATAGATGCAAAAAGTGGAGCTTTGAAGTGGGAAGCGCAGGCGTGCGATCCGTCAAAAGAGAATGGGATTGCTGGTGCCCCAATGGTTGCAAATGGAAAGGTGTACATCGGTAACGGTGTGTCGGATTTCGGTGCTCGAGGATACCTTGCATCTTTTGATGTAAATACCGGAAAAGAGGTTTGGCGGTTCTACACTGTCCCAGATGATCCTGCGAAAGGGCCGCAGTCTAAAGCGCTCGAGTTTGCATCGAAAACTTGGAAGGATGGGTGGGCAAAAAACGGCGGTGCAGCTCCATGGGGGGCGATTGTGTACGATCCGGAAATGAATTCGGTGTATTTTGGAACGAACGCCGCAACCCCGATACACGCGGGTGTCAGGAACCCCTCTGGGCTTGAGAATCTTTTTGCAAACTCGATTGTAGCGGTTGATGCTGATACGGGAGAGTACAAGTGGCATTATCAAGTCGTCCCAAATGATGCGTGGGATTTCGATGCGACTATGCATATAATGCTGGGTGAGTTGGAGGTGGGTGGAAAAAAAAGAAAGGTGCTAATGCAAGCGCCGAAAAGCGGGTTTTTTTATGTAATCGATCGGGAGAGTGGTAAGCTGATCTCGGCCGATAATTATGTTCCCGTTTCTTGGGCATCTCATTATGATTCGCAGACGGGAAAGCCTGTGGAAAAGGAAGGTGCTCGGTACTATAACAACGCTGATGGCGCTGCGATAGTCTCGCCTGGAGTCTGGGGCGCTCGCAGTTGGATGAGTATGAGTACGAATCCTGCAACCGGGCTTGTCTACTTCAGTGCGTGGAATCTAAGCACTCGATTTGCGTCAGATCCTAACGCGCTGCTTGGGGGCGTTCTTGCGGATAATTACGCCGCCGGAACGGATCCGGAAACTATTAAAGGGCGGGGGAGTCTTGTTGCATGGGATCCTGTTCAACGTACTGCACGGTGGAAGATTCCACAGGACCTTCCGATTAACGGAAGTACCCTTTCGACGGGAGGAAATCTCGTTTTTCATGGCACTTCCTCTGGAAAGATAAATGCTTATCGCGCGGACAACGGCCAGATTTTGTGGTCGCAGCCAACTGGGTCGGGCGTGCTGGCTGCTCCGATTACCGTCACGGTTAATGGTCAACAGATTCTCCTCGTAACCGTTGGCGCACCGGCGTTGGTGAGGAGCGCCATGGTGGCGTACGGTGTAGGGAGAGAGTCTCGCGGGCCGAGCCGAATAATGGCTTTTTCTCTCGGTGGAACCGGGAAAATTCCTAAGGTGGATACCTCTCTCCCCAAGATTGATGAGCCGCCAAAGATGGAAGTTTCAAAAGCCATGCTTGAGAAGGGCTTCAATCTATATAATTCGGGATCGTGCTGGCTTTGCCATGGAGATAGAGCAGATAGTATCGGTGGGAGCGCTCCGGATCTTCGCCGTTCTCCGATCATTAAGTCCAAGGATGCGTGGTATCGAGTGATCGTGAAGGGCGCTTTAAAAGATGGCGGGATGTTGGGGCAGGACTTTTCTGCCGATGATGCGGAGGCGATTCGTGCCTTTGTAGTTGAGCAAGCTTGGAAAGAGTATCGCCAAGTGAAATCGGAGGAAAAAAAGAACTGAGTCGGAGTGGTTTAGATTTATTGTAATGGTAGTCAGTCGCTCCAATCATTTTCGTAATTTGCACGTACTTCTTGATTGCGAGCGGCTGGCGCCCAAAGTTTTTATTGTTTGCGTAATTGCCATACCCCATGTCGCGGACCTTCTAGCAGGCTGGTGTGAATCGCCCCGGGTTTTCTAGACACCAACCTGCCTCAGAATGAGGCTTCATGGAGGTGTCGATGGAAACGAAGCAGTCACAGCAACGCTTCACCGAGGAGTTCAAGGTCGAAGCGGTCAAACAGGTCACCGAGGAGGGCTTCGCAGTGGCCGAAGTTGCAGTGCGCCTGGGCGTGAGTGCCCATAGCCTGTACAGTCGGATCAAGCGGTATTCGGTGTCTGCGCCGGTCAGAGCTCAACAGGACAGCCAGGCCGATGAGATCAGGCGGCTGAAGGCTGAGCTTCGGCGCGTGACCGAGGAGCGCGACATCCTAACAAAGGCCGCCGCGTACTTTGCCAAGCAGTCCGGGTGAAGTACGCCTTCATTGACGAGCATGTCGAGCAGCATCCGGTGCGCCGTCTGTGCTCGGTCATGCAAGTACATCCGCGTGGTTACTACGCCTTGGAGCAGGCACCGTTGTGCGATCGGGTGAAGGAGTACGTACGGGTGTCCGCCCTGATCAGCCGAGCTGGGAAGGCAGCGGCCGGGTGTATGGCTATCGCAAGGTGGACAACGACCTGCGAGACATGGGCGAGCGTTGCGGCAAGCATCGGGTGGCGCGCCTGATGCGTCTGGCCGGGCAACGCTCGCACACGGGCTACAAGCGCCGCCCGGGCAAGTACGGTGGGCGTCCCGCGGTGGTGGTGCCCAATCATCTGGACCGTCAGTTCGAACCGGCTGAGCCGAACAAGGTCTGGGCGACCGACATCACCTACATCCGCACCCACGAAGGGTGGCTGTATCTCGCGGTCGTGCTCGATCTGTTCTCGCGCCAGGTGGTGGGCTGGTCAATGGGGGAACGCATGACCCGGGAGTTGGCGATCAGCGCGCTGCTCATGGCCGTCTGGCGGCGCAAACCGATGACCGGGGTGATGGTGCATTCGGATCAGGGCAGTCAGTACAGCAGCCATGACTGGCAGGATTTCCTGAAGGCGCACCGGTTACAGCCGAGCATGAGTCGCGGCGGCAATTACCACGACAACGCCGTGGCTGAGAGCTTCTTCCAGTTGCTCAAGCGCGAGCGCATCCTCCGCCAGATCTACACCACGCGCGCTCAGGCACGCTCGGACGTGTTCGACCACATCGAAATGTTCTACAACCCGAAACGCCGCCATGGATACACCAACCAGCTATCCCCGGTAGAGTTCGAACGGCAGTACTTTTTGAACAACAGAACCGTCTAGAAAACCCGGGGCGATGCAGCTTCAATGGGACAGCGATCAGTGCCTGCAGATGGCGCTGTCACAGCCGGGAAAACCTTGGCAGAACGACACCAATGAGCGTTTCAATGGCAAGTTCCGCGACGAATAACAGAGCCGGTCAATTCCATGCTGCGTCACCAAGAGGAGGTGGCGCAGCTCGGACGCGTACGGGCCAACCGCGGTTCACCACGCACGCGCCGCATTTGTGAAACGCTCTCACGGTTTGATCGCGATGCCACGCAGCGCTTCGCCGGAGCCGACCTTGCCGATACGCGTCGCCTTGCCGGTCTTCAGGTCGATTTCGTAGAACTGGGCGGCGGCGTCCTTTGCCGTGCCAAGTACCGCGAAGGCGGCGTTGTTCAGGTCGGCGATGTCGAAGTGGGCGTCGGTCAGTCCGGCGACGCCGAGCGAACCCACGGTGTAGAGCTTGCCCAGATTGGGCGATACGACGGGCTGTTCGCCCTCGACCGAGCCCTGGCGCACCAGTGCGCCGGTGGCGGCGTCGATCGCGTAGTTGGTGGTGATCTTCTCGTTGTCCTTGTTGTAGGTGTAGCCGGCAGCCAGCACCCGCGGCGTCACCTTCTCGTTTGCGTCGCCGGCGGCGTAATGCAGCGTGCCGTCCGCCTGCAGGCCCGGTGCATCGGGCGAGGCGTCGACCAGCGCGCCGGTGTCCGGGTGGGCGCGCAGGTTCTGCCGCGTGTCCGACACGATGCGTATGCGGTCGGCTGCCGGATTGAAGTCGAAGCCGAACTGCCCGCCGTTCAGCGGCTGCGCGAATTTCTCGTTGCCCACCGGCGTCAGCTGGCCGCTCGCGGTGTCGACCCGGAACACGCGCCCGCTGCTGCCGAGCGCGTACAGCTCGCCGCGGGCGACCCGGTAGTCGATGCCGAGCACTGTTTCGCCCGCCGCCAGACCCTTCAGTGCGACGTCGGACAGCAGCCGGCCGGGTTGCCCGGCGTTGAAGCTGACCAGATGGTGCGACTGCGTGACCGCGCGAACGATTTCCTTGCGCGGCGTACCGCCGGCGTCGGACAGACCGGCGCAGCCGGTGGCGAGCAGGGTGAGGCCGATCGCGGCTGCGGGAAAAGCAAGAGCATATTTCATCGTGAGCATCCGTATGTCGTTGTTCGAGTGCGGGGCGTCTCGGCGGCGCGATCCGCATGGTGTACCGGTCTGACCAAGGCTGTGCAGGCCCGGTCCTGAGACAGCTGTCTCGTCCGTCTCGCCCGGTCGGATGAGATGCCCGCCTCAAGGGGCCGGGGCGATGTCCGTTAATCAAGCAGTCATCGATCAAAGCGAACCGCCGTGCCCTGCGCCGTCATCGTGTTTCATCATTTCCGTCGTGTCCTGCTCGTCGCCGTCGTCCTGGTGGGCGCCGGCCTGCCTGCGCAGGCCGCCACGGTCACGATCAAGGCCGGCGACGGATCGGGCAATGCGCTGGACAGCGTCGTCGTGTCGCTGGTTCCGGTTTCGCGCGGCGGCATGCCTGCAGCCAGACCGGCGCAGATCGAGCAGCGCAACAAGACCTTCCTGCCGGCGATCAGCGTCGTGCAGACCGGTACCGCGATCGAGTTTCCGAACAACGACACGGTGCGCCATCACGTCTATTCCTTCTCGGCGGCCAAGGTTTTCGAGCTGAAGCTCTACGCCGGCAAGCCGGAAAAGCCGGTGGTGTTCGACAAACCGGGCGTCGTCGTGCTGGGCTGCAACATCCACGACAAGATGGCGGCTTACGTCGTCGTGGTCGATACGCCGTGGTCGGCGATTTCGCAGAGCGACGGCGTGGCCCGCATCGCCGACGTGCCGGCCGGCGACTATCAGCTTCAGCTGTGGCATCCGCGCCGCCTCGGCATGCCCGACGTTCCGCCACGGCCGCTGCGCGTCGCTGGCGACCAGACCGAAGTGGTCAAGCTCGAACTGAGGCCCTGAGTCGATGCGCTTCAGCCTCAAATGGAAGATCGCGGCCTGGTGTGCCGCGCTGCTGCTGGTCACGCAGATCGGCGGGCTGCTGCTGTTCGGCGAGATCGGCCGCGGCAGCGCGATGGCCGATGCCCAGGCGGACCTGAAGACGGGCGACCGCGTGTTCGCGCGCCTGCTCGACGAACGGGCGTCGCAGCTGACCCAGGCGGCGCGCGTGCTGGCGGCGGACTACGGCTTTCGCGAGGCGCTGCTCAGCCAGGACAGGGAAACGATCGAATCGGCGCTGGCGAACCACGGCGGGCGCATCCGTGCCGACGTGATGCTGCTGCTGGCGCTGGACGAGTCCATCGTTGCCAGCTCGTCCTTCAATCCGGGGCGCACGCCCGAGCGTCTGCGCCAGCTGATCGAGGGCGCGCGCAGCGGCGCACACAGCGGCGGCTTCGCCGTGGTATCCGGCATGCTCTACCAGCTGGTCGTGGTGCCGGTGATGGCGCCGGTGCCGGTCGGCTGGGTGGTGATGGGCTTCAGCGTGGACAAGAGCCTGGCCAATGACCTGAAGGGTGTGACCGGCCTCGAAGTCAGTTTCGTGCGACGCAGCGGCGACAAGGGCTGGATGCTGGCGTCGAGCACCTTGAACGAGCCGCTGCAGAGCGCGCTGCTCGGTGAGTTGTCGGCGAACGGCGCGCTGCAGGACGAGGCACTGACGCTCGGCGACCGCGATTACGTCAGCCTGATGCACGCGATCGACGCCGGCCCGCAGCAGCAGGTCGGCGCCGTGCTGCAACTGTCGCTGGAGCGCGCACTCGCGCCGTGGAACCGGCTGTACCGCGACTGGACCGGGCTTACGCTGATCGGCACGCTGCTGGCGCTCGCCGTCAGTGCCTTCATGGGCCGTTCGATCGCCTCGCCGGTGGTCCGGCTGGCGGAATTCGCGCGCCGTGTCGAATCCGGCGAGTACGGCGCGCCACCTGCAGTGGCACGCGGCGACGAGATCGGCCAGCTCGCCAATGCTTTCGTTCACATGACCGACGCCATTTCGCTGCGCGAAACGCGCATCAGCGAACTGGCCTACTACGACGTGCTGACTGGCCTGCCGAATCGCGCCTACTTCACCGAAAGGCTGGAAGAATCGCTGCGCACAGCGGCCGCCGACGGCAGCGACCTGGCCGTGGTGTGCCTGGACGTCGACCGTTTCAAGATGGTGAACGACACGCTGGGACACGAACTGGGCGATCTGCTGCTGCGCGAGGTGGCGCGACGGCTGCGCGAAACGCTGCGCGACGTGCGCGATCAGGTGGCACGACTGGGTGGCGACGAGTTCGCGGTCATGCTGCCGGGCGCCGACGCGTCGAAGGCGCTGAGCGTGGCCCACCGTATCGCCGAAGCGATGAACCGGCCGATGAATCTCGACGGCCAGATGGTCGACGTCAGCGCCAGCATGGGTGTGTCGGCCTGTCCGGCGCACGGCAACGATGCGCAGTCGCTGCTGCGTCATGCCGACGTCGCCATGTATCTGGCCAAGCGTCACAACACGATGGCCGAAATCTACGACCCCAGGCATCACGACCAGAACGTCGAGCGGCTGTCGCTGCTGAGTGAGCTGCGGCTGGCGGTCGAGCGCGACGAACTGGTGCTCTATTACCAGCCCAAGGTGTCGACCGCGCCGGACGCGGTTCATCACGTCGAGGCGCTGGTGCGCTGGATACACCCGACGCGCGGTTTCGTGCCGCCTTTCGAGTTCATCCCCTTCGCCGAGCAGACCGGCTACATCAAGGCGATCACGCTGTGGGTGATGAACGCGGCGATCCGCCAGTGCGGGCAGTGGCTGCGGCAGGGGCTGGAGGTGAACGTGTCGCTGAACATTTCCGCACGCGACCTGCTGAACCCCGAATTGCCGGCGCTGTTCGCGGGCATGCTGGAATGCCATGGCTGTCCGGCACGCCTGATCACGCTCGAAATCACCGAGAGCGCGGTGCTCGACGACCCGCTGCGCGCGCTGGCCAATCTGCAGGTGCTTCGCGAGACCGGCTGCGCACTGTCGATCGACGACTACGGCACCGGCTACTCGTCGCTGTCCTACCTGCGGCAGATGCCGGTCAGCGAAATGAAGATAGACCGCAGTTTCGTGATGCACCTGCTCGACAATCCGAACGACGAAATCATCGTACGTTCGACAATCGAACTGGCGCACAACATGGGCCTGAAGGTGACGGCCGAGGGGGTCGAGAGCGAAGGCGTGCTGGAGAGGCTGCGCCTGCTCGGCTGCGATCTCGCCCAGGGCTATCTCATCAGCAAGCCGATTCCGGCCGAAGCCCTTGAAAAATGGTTCCGCGAGTCGCACTGGGCGCAGGGCGCGGTCGGGTCCTCTGCTGCCGCCGTGATGTTGGACGAGCCGGTCGGCAGGGCTGCCACCCGGACCGTCGCAGTCTGAGTATTTCCGTGTCGTGGTTGCCGGCCCGATACATGCTTCAGGTTACAGTGTCGGGAACCTGCAGGAGCGAATAACAATGATGAAGCGTCACGGACCACTGGAAGTCATTACCCGCACGCCTCACGTCAGGTCGCGGCCGGTGCCGCTGCTGTTCGTGCATGGCGCCTACACGGCCGCCTGGTGCTGGGACGAGCACTTCCTGCCCTGTTTTGCCGAGGCCGGCTACGAGGCGCACGCGCTGTCGCTGTCCGGCCACGGCGGCAGCCCGGGGCGCGAGTACCTCGACCTGATCAGTCTCGACGATTACGTGCGCGACGTGCTCGAAGTGCTGGACCAGTTCGACACGCCGCCGGTGCTGATCGGGCATTCGATGGGCGGCATGGTGGTACAGAAGTGTCTCGAGCTGAGACAGGTGCCCGCTGCCGTGCTGATGGCGTCGGTGCCGCCGCAAGGCCTGTGGGCGTCGGCAGTTGGCCTGGTGATGCGCAAGCCGGACCTGATGTCGGAACTGAACAGCCTGCTGGCCGGCGGCGCGACCTCGCTCGACGCACTGCGCGAAGCCCTGTTCGCGCAACCGGTGTCGATGGAGCGCCTGCAGCAGATGGCCAGCCGCGTGCAGCCTGAATCGGCGCGGGTGATCTGGGACATGACGCTGTTCAACCTGCCGCGGCCGGCGCGCATGCATCGTCCGCCGTTGCTGGTGCTGGGCGCTGAGTGCGACCCCATCATTCCGCCGGCGCTGACCGAAATGACCTCGCGCGCGCTCGGTGTGCCGGCCCACGTCTTCCCGGGCATGGGACACGGCATGATGCTGGAGGCCGACTGGCGCAAGGTGGCGCAACGCATGCTCGACTGGCTGCCGGGCGCCCTGTCTGCGATTCAGCCAGAGGCCCAGGGCTGCAACGCCGGCGCCTGAATGGCTGACATCCGGTCCGTCACGCGGCGGACCGGATGTCAGAGCTTACGAACCCCGTGGTCCCGGTGCGGCGTACCGCTGCAGATAGGCGAGGATGTCGGGCAGGCGCAGCTGCGGTTCGCCCGGCATCGCCCGCGAGCCGACCACGCGGTTCATCCACGCCATATTCCTCTCCATCCGCGCCACCACGCGTCGCCACTCTCCAGCGGTGCGGCTCGACGGTTCCGGCAGCACGTGGCACTGGTCGCAGGCGTCCCGGAAGCTGCGACCGCGCGTATCGAGGTCGGGATAGCGCGCTGCATCGATCGGCTTCTGTGCATTACGTCGCAGGTAGCCGATCAGCATGTGTACTTCTTCCTCGTCCGGCGCCTTGACGCCGCCCATCATGTCCTTCATCAGCGCCCCACGGTTTCCGTGTCCGCGCATGCGCACCACCATGCGGTCGACGATCTTCGGCCACTTGTCCGGGTGATGCATCGCCGGATTCGGAACGTGGTGGCACTGAACACAGTAGCGCGCCAGCAAAGCGGCGCCGCGCGATCCGGGTTCCGGCAGCGAGGCGGCGTCGAGCGAGGGCGGCAGGATGCGCGCAAGCCAGCCGGCCTGCGGCGATCCTTCCCAGCGCGCACGTGCGGCGTCGATCGCCGCCTGGTTCGCCAGCGGACCGTCGCCGGCTGTAACGGTGCCGTAAGCAAACAGTGCGATCAGTAGCGCGATGCCGTGATGAAACATGTGTGCGGGGAGGAGGTCAGACCTCTCCAGAGTAGTCCAGCAAGACGGCCGACAAAAGCTTGCCACGAGCTTTTCACGAGGCCGCGAACGCAGGTGCTGCAGCATGGATTTGTGAAGTTTCGATGCATCTCTGCATCGGCCCTTCGGACGATTCAAGCCGGCAGTGCTGTCCGCCGTTAGCCAAGATGTCGGGTACGGGAAGAGAAAGATGGATCTGTTCGATTTCATGACCGGGAAGTCGCTGGGCCGCGCCCAGGACTACGGAGACGAAGTGCTCAACGCGGGCTGGTTGCCGCAGCTCGAAGCCGCCGCAGCCGGCCGTCGTGTGCAGGCGGTACGCCAGCGCAGCGCGGTGGCCGACCCCGACGCCTTCCTGCGCGACATCTACCGCAGCCAGGAGTAAGCGGGTCTGACCGGATGAGGTGCGAGACGCGTGCCCGAGGGCATGTGTCTTCACTTGCGCCGATACGCCGGTCCGCATTCCGATCCTGCATATTGCGCAGCCGGCGCAGGTAATATCGCGCTCATGGCCTGCACCCCTGTTCCAGTCTCCCGTCCGATGCCTGCCGCGCGCCGCGGCCTCCGCCCTGCGGAGCGGTCCGCATGAGCGATGCCGTGCGCAAGCTGGGGCGTTACGTGCTCGGCCGCGAAATCGGTCGCGGCGAGCGCGGCGCCGTATTCGAAGCCACCGAGGCCGGCAGCGGCCGACTGCTGGCAATCAAGACCTTCCGTACCGATCTCGCCGCCGACCCGGCGCACTATGTGCGCAAGCTGGGCGAAAGCCTGCTTGCCACGTCCTCGCTTCAGCACCCGGGCATCGTCCGCATCATCGAACAGGGCGTGGCCGACGACGGGCAGCCCTGGGCGGCGGTCGAGCGGCTGGACGCGCGCTCGCTGCGTCAGTTGCTCGATGCGCTGCCGCGCATGGCCTTCGACTGGGTACGCAGCATAGGCAGCCAGGCGGCCGACGCACTGGCTCATGCGCACGCAGCCGGCGTCGTGCACGGAGGATTGAAGGCGTCGAACATCCTGGTCGATGGCGACGGGCGCGTGTTCGTCACCGATTTCGCGCTGCCGTCGCCGTCGCCGGATGCGCTGCCGGCGATGCCGCAATACCTGTCGCCGGAGCAGGTGCAGGGCCTGCCGCCGGATGCGCGTTCCGACGTGTTCTCGCTCGGCGCCATCCTGTTCGAAATGCTGGCCGGCCGCCCGCCTTTCGGCTCGCCGCTGACCGGATCCTTGTCTACCGTGCTGGAGAACATCGCCTACGCGCCGACGCCGACGCCCAGTGCGATTGATCCCGACGTGCCGCCGGATCTCGACATGGTCGTGATGAAGGCGCTGGCGAAGTCGCCGATCGAGCGCTACGCTGACGCGTCGGCGCTGGCCGAAGCGCTGCGCGGCGTGCAAGCCGCGCCGGTCGCACGCGACGCAGACCCGCTGCCCGACGTGCTGTCGGTCGATGCCGGGCCGGCACCCATCCTGCGTCGCGGGCAGTCGGGCAGACCGAAGGCGCCGGTCGAGGACGTGCTGGCCGAACTGGCGGCCGACATCGACGCCTTCGCCGCGCGCGGCGCGCCGCAACCGTCGATCGGGCAGGCGGCGTCCGCCTCCGCGCAGCGACCGCTGCGCGAACAGGCGCCGCCTGCCGTTGCCTTCCCGACGCTGCACGAAGTGCCGGCGCCGCTGCAAGCGCCACCGACACCGGCGCCGGCCGTGCAACGCGCAGCGCAGGCGCCCGCCGATCCGCCGGCCGCGGCAGCGTCGTCGCTGCTGGCCGACCTTGCCGGCGAGGCGCAGCGCATCCGTGCGCACACGGCGCAGATGCAGCGTGGCGAGCGTGCAGTCCGCACCGAAGCGGAACAGGCGCTGTCCAACCGCCTGCTGCTGGTGCGCGACTACTTCACCCAGTTGAGCGCCCAGCTCAATGTGATCAAGCCGCAGGTGGCGCGCGACTATCCGCTGCTCGGGCTCGGCGTGCTGCGTGGCCTGGCCTGGCAGGCGTCGGATGTGAACACCCGCAACCGCGGCGCCGAGGCGCCCGACCAGCTGGTGCGCGTGTCCTTGTCCTGGCTGCTGCGCGGCCAGGCGGTGCTGCGCTGCGAGCGCGATCCGCTGGCGGCGGATGCGCTGCGTCTGGCGCTGCGCGAGCACGGTCTGCGCTTCGAGGAACAGCCGGCGCGCGACGAACTGAACCGGCTGCGCGCGCAGATTTTCGACGTCGCGCCCGAGGTGCGCGGCCGGGTCGAACTGAATGCCGACTACCGGACGCTGACGCTGCGCCTGACGCTGCAGAACGTCGAGCGCTTCGGCCTGGTCGATTACGTGCCGCCGGCCGAGGACCGCGGCAGCGAATGGCTGGACGAGCTGGTGCGACTGCTGCTCGGCCAGCCCAGCCGTTTCCCGACGCTGGCCAAGCTCATCGTGCCGTCACCGATGTGACGTGGCGCGGATGATGCTTCGTTTCAGTCGGGTGTGTGCCGGCCGTTCAGTTTCCGGTCGGCCGGGACGTTGAATCATGTGACGGACAGCAGGAGGCGAGCCATCATGGACGGGGCGGACATTCGGATTCCCCTGGCGGAATGTCGCGAAATCTACGACGTGGGTGATGTGGACCGGGCGATGGAGTCCGGCAGCGGAGCGCGCAACGAGGCGCTTACCGCCTTCTACGGAAAGATGAAGACGCTGGGCGGCGTGCGCTACGTGGTCAAGCCGTCCTCCTTCGACGGCCTCGATCCGCTGTATGCCCGCTGCCCGAACTTCACACCGGTGCTGGACGACCTTAAGCGCTATCTGGCGCTGGCGGTGGCCGGCAACGAGCCGATGAACTTCACGCCCATCCTGCTGCTCGGCGAGCCGGGCATAGGCAAGACCCATTTCGCGCGCCAGCTGGCCAATGTGCTCGGCACCGGCTTCGAATTCGTGTCGATGTCCTCGCTGACCGCCGGCTGGATACTGAGCGGCGCCTCGTCGCAGTGGTCGCACGCCAAGCCGGGCAAGGTGGCGCAGGCGCTGGTGTGCGGCGACTACGCCAACCCGCTGGTGGTGCTGGACGAGGTCGACAAGGCCGGCGGCGACGCGCGCTACGACCCGATGGGCGCGCTGTACGGCCTGCTCGAACAGGACACCGCGCGTCAGTTCAAGGACGAATTCGTCGAGGTCGACATCGACGCCAGCCACATCATGTGGGTGTCCACCGCCAACGACGAGCGTTCGATTCCCGAACCCATCCTGAGCCGGATGAATGTGTACACCGTGCCGCGGCCGGATCACGATCAGGCCTGCATCATCGCGCGCACGCTGTACGAGGAACTGGTGGCGGCGCACGACTGGGGCTTCGCGCCGGAGGCGCCGGAAGACGTGATCGACCGCCTGGCCGGCGTGCCGCCGCGCGACATGCGCAAGGTGCTGCTGGCCGCGTTCGGCAACGCCAAGCTGGCGCACCGCGACCACCTGCTGCCGGCCGACCTCGAAGCGGGGCGGGCGACGCGGCAGAAGAAGATCGGTTTCTGAGCGGCCGACCCTAGAGCGTGTGGCTGCGGTCGCCGCGCATGAAGCCGGTCAACGGCGCATCGATGTCGCGCGTCATGCAGATCACCTTGAACAGCTCGCCCATCTCGGCCGGCGAGGTGAGCTGATTCAATGCCGCGTTCTGCTTCGCCCGGCTCAGCGCGTCGGCGTCGCGGTCCAGCAGTTCGAGCACGCCACAATTCAGCAGGAAGTTCGCCTGGCTGGTGTAGCCGGCCAGCGACATGCCGGCGTCGAAGGCGGCCTGTGCGACGGCGGTGAAATCGACGTGCGCAGTCAGGTCGTTGAGTCCGGGCATCCACAGCGCATCGGTGTGCGCGTGATGGCGGTAATGACACATCAACGTGCCGCTGCGCCGGTCAGGATGGTAGTACTCGGCCTGCGGGAAACCGTAGTCGATCAGCAGCAGCGCACCGCGGCCGATGCGTCGCGCCCACTCGGCCACCCAGGCGCGGGCGGCGAAGTTGATTTCGCTGTCGTAGCCGTCGGTGAATCCGAGCGCGCGGGCTTCGTCAGCCAGCGCCGCGGGCGCCGGCCGCCAGTCCAGCGCCGGCTGGCCGGACGGGTCGAGCGCCAGACCCGCCTGTTCGATCCGGCCGGCCGCGTTGCGCAGGCGCTCGACCGGCATCGCGTCGAGCACCTCGTTGCCGATCACGACGCCGTCGAACGCGTCCGGCAGACTGTCCAGCCAGCTCACGCGAGCGCTCAGATGCGGCAGCTCGGCGGCGATCAGCGCCTGCTGGCGGGCGCGCAGGTCGGCCGACAGTTCGAGGATGCGATAGCTCTGCGGTGCGGCGCCCAGGCGGTCGAGTTCGGCCAGCAGATCGGCGGCGAGGCGACCGCTGCCGGCGCCCGCCTCGATCAGGTGGGGCGCGCTCAGCGCCATCAGTTCCGCCAGCTGGCGGGCGAGGCTGCGGCCGAACAGCGGCGTCAGCTCCGGCGCGGTGACGAAATCGCCGTCGTGGCCGAACTTTTGCAGCGCGCCGCTGTAATAGCCGAGCCCCGGCGCGTACAGCGCGCACTCCATGTAGCGGCTGAACGGCATCCAGCCGGTGCGGGCGATCTCGTCGCGGATCTGTCCGAGCAGGCGCTGGCTGTGCTCGACGGCGTCTGAATCGGGCTGGGGCAGTGACATGGCACGGGTGTCCGGTCGCGGGGTCCGCGATAATGCGACATCGCGTCGCGACAGACAAACAGGTGGACAGGAAAGCGATGGAAAACGGCAAGGTTGCACTGATCACCGGCGCGGCGCGGCGCCTTGGCGCGCAGATGGCGCGCACGCTGCACGACGCCGGCTGGCGGGTGGCCATCCACTACCGGCAGTCGGCGGAAGAGGCACTGCTACTGCTCGACGAGTTCAATGCGCGCCGCGCGAAAAGCGCCTGCTGCCTGTCGGCCGACCTGCTCGATACCGCCCGTCTGCCCGAACTGGTCGACAAGACGCTGGCGAAATTCGGGCGCCTGGACGCGCTGATCAACAACGCCTCGTCCTTCTACCCGACGCCGATCGGCACCATCATGCAGCGCGACTGGGACGACCTGACCGGCAGCAACTTCCGCGCGCCGCTCTTCCTGTCGCAGGCGGCCGCGCCAGCGCTGCGCGACAGCGGCGGCTGCATCGTCAATATTGCCGACATCCACGCCGAACGACCGCTGCCGGGCTATGCGCTGTACAGCGCCTCGAAGGGCGCACTGGCGACGCTGACGCGAGCGCTGGCCATCGATCTGGCGCCGCGGGTGCGCGTCAATGGCGTGGCGCCGGGGCCCATCCAGTGGCCGGAGAACGACCTGTTCGATCCGGAAGAACGCGCCCGCATCGTGCGGCATACCCTGTTGCAGCGAGAAGGCGACCCACAGGACATCGCACGTACGGTACGCTTCCTGATCGAGGACGCGCCCTACATCACCGGTCAGATCATCGCCGTCGATGGCGGGCGCAGCGTGCACCTGTGACGCATCCGTCAGACCTTCGTCGGATTGCCGGCGCGTCGTCGCACGTATATCGTCGGTAATTGTAAAATGACGTAAATGCCTGACGTTGAAGCACTGACCTCGGGCCCTGACGTTGAAGCCCTATGCCACCCGGCCTGCCATGAGTTCCCAACCTAAATCTGTGTGCGTGCTGTTCGCCGACGTCTCCGGCAGCACCCGGCTCTACGAGAAGCTGGGTGACGCCGAAGCGCTGCGCGCCGTGGAACGCTGCCTCAATCGCATGCGGCGCGTGGTCGACGGGCATGGCGGCAAGGTGATCAAGACCATAGGCGACGAGGTGATGACCACCTTCCCCAATGCCGACGCGGGCATACAGGCCGCCTGTGAGATGCAGCATCGGGTGACCGATCTGCCGCCGGTGTCGGGCGTCAAGCTGGCGATCCGTGTCGGCTTCCACTTCGGACCGGCGATCGAGGAGAACGACGACGTGTTCGGCGACACCGTCAACACGGCGGCGCGCATGGCGGGCCTGGCCAAGGCCGGGCAGATCATCACCACCGCCGAAACGCTGGCTGCGGTGACGCTGTCGATGGGGCCGGAAGTGCGCGAGATCGACGCACTGACGGTGAAGGGCAAGGCCGAGGATGTGCGCGTCTGCGAAGTGCTGTGGCAGGAGGGCGCCGACCTGACGATGAAGGCGTCGAGCATTGTCGCCACCTATAACGTGGCGCGGCTGCTGGTGCGCTACCGCGATACCGAACTGACGGTGGACAACGCGCACGGCCCGCTCACTCTGGGCCGCGACATGAGCAACGAGGTCGTGATCAAGGACCAGCGCGCGTCGCGCAATCACGCGCGCATCGAGCGCCGGCGCGACAAGTTCGTGCTGGTCGACCAGAGCACCAACGGCACTTTCCTGCGCATCGAGGGCGAGAACGAGGTGGTACTCAAGCGCGAGGAGATCATCCTGCGCGGCCAGGGCACCATCGGCTTCGGCCACAGCGCGCTCGAGCAGGGCATAGACCTGATGAGCTTCGAAGTGCTGGAGTGAGGGGCGTAGCCCTTACTGGCACCTGAAGCGTGGTTCCGCGGTCGCCGCCGGCTGGCACGGCGGCCCGCGGCGGTCAGATGCTGATGCGCTTGCGCAGTTCGGGGCTGTGCACCACCGCTTCACGCCGCGACGGCGAGGCTTCCATCAGCCCGGCCGGCGGCAGGGTCTGCAGCTTCGCCACCATGTCCGGCGCGGCGCAGGCCGGGTCGAAACTGAGCGTCACGGCGTCGGGCGTGCTCGACGCGACGCTGAGGCAGTTGCGGCCCAGCTTGCGCGACAGCGGCATCAGAATGCCAGCCTGTACGTTCTGGCCGGCGTCGGCGAGGCCGCCCGACATGTCGACCACGAATTCCGCGCGCTCGCTGCCCAGCGACTTCACTTCAGTTGCCAACACCGCACGCAGCGACGCGATTTCGCGCAGCAGCGAGCCGGCGACTTCCTCGCCCGGCAGGCCGGTGAGTTGCAGCGCCACCTTGCGGGCGGTGAAATGGAAGTGGCTGAGGAAAAACTCGCGACTGAACTGTTCGCCGACGCGCTTGCCGATATCGGCCAGCGCCTTCTCCTCGGACGTCCAGCTGGTGCCTTCCGGCACCTCGGTGTTCAGATAGACCTCTTCGCCGGACTTGCGGTCGGTGCAGCGCACCGTCCATGAGGTCAGCACGACCTTGTCGATCACCAGACCGGATGCCGCCAGCCGGACGCTCAGCCGCTTGAAGCGCACCTCGCCGTCGATCGCGAAGTCGGCGTTCTGGCCGGCGCCGGCCTCGTCGTTCCAGGTGCGGAAGCCGAAGCCCTGGATGTGCTGCTTCAATGTGTTCTCGGCCAGTTGAGAACGCAGGGGAGGAACGGTCGGATCGCCGTCCGGCCACAACGACGACACGGCGACCGCGATCTTCGGGTCGCCGTTGTTGCGGATGAACTCGACCCGTTCGTCCTGCGACATCTGGTTCAGCGACTTCTGCACCTGGCGCACGCGCACTGCCGCACGCACTTCGCCGGACATCAGACCGTCCTTGCCCAGTTGCGCCGGACCTTCTTCCAGCACCGCCTGTATGAAGTCGCCGCTGCGGTCGAGCAGGCGCGCCTGCAGCACGTCGTAGTGCGCGTTCACCGACTTCGGGTCGACGAACAGCGCAACCGCCTTTTCCAGTATCTGGCGGCGCGCGTCGTCGCGCATGGCCTGGTTCAGCGCGTTGCGGTCATTGGCCAGCCTGGGGTCGCCGGGATCGGCCAGTCCGATGGCGCTGATGATGGCGACACCCGGATCCAGCGCTGCCGCCGGTGCCGCGGGCGGTGGCGCTACGGCGACGGGGGCCGTGTCGGCTGCGAGCGGCGCGGGCGTGGGTGCGGACGGGGTCGGCTCGGAGCCGCCACCGAGGTAGGTCCAGGCACCGCCGGCAATCAGCAGTGCGGCGACGCCGGCCGCGATGAGCATCGGATTGCGCTTTGCCGCCACCGGCGGCGTGGCTGGAGACGCCGTTTCGGCCGTCGTGCGTGCCGTTGCCGGTGCGGGCTGGGGGCGCGGCGCGGGCTCGACCGCTGGCGGCGCCGGCATGCGCGCGGTCTGCAATGTCGCGTCCGGCGTCGCCGACAGCACCGTGGCGTCGTCGTCGTCCAGGCTCACGACGGTGGCGTCGTCGTCGGCAACCGGCGCCGACAGCGCCGCGTCGAGTGCACGGCGGAATTCGGCTGCGCTCTGGAAGCGGTCCTCCGGCCGTTTGGCCATCGCCCGCTTGACCACCGCGTCGATGCGCGGCGACACATGGACGTTCAGCACCGACGGCCAGGGCGGATCTTCCTTCAGCACCTTGTGCATGATGGTGGTGAGCGCGCCGGTAAAGGGCTTCTCGCCGGTCAGCAACTGGTACAGCACGACGCCGGCCGAGAACAGGTCGCTGCGCCCGTCCACCGTCTGTCCCATGAACTGTTCGGGCGACATGTAGGACGGCGTGCCCATCACGGTGCCGGCCTGGGTCAGGTTCGACGATTCGATGCGGGCCACGCCGAAGTCGGCCACCTTCACCGTGCCGTCGGCGAGCAGGATGATGTTGGCCGGCTTGATGTCGCGGTGGGTGACACCGTTGCGGTGGGCGTGCTCCAGCGCGTCGAGCAGCTGGTCCATGACGCGGCCGACGGTGGACAGCGGAATGCGCTCGTCGGAGTCGAAGGCATCCTTCAGCTCGCGTCCCTGCACGAATTCCATCGCGATGAAGGCGGTACCGTCCGCCTCTTCCCCATATTCGTAGATGGCCACCACGTTCGGGTGGTTGAGCCGGCCGGCCGCCTGTGCCTCGCGCTTGAAGCGGGCGATCACCTCGTCCGCCTCGCTGCGTTCCAGCTGTTCGCGCTTGAGCGTCTTGATGGCGACCCGGCGGTCGATCACCGGGTCACGCCCCTCATAGACGATGCCCATCGCGCCCTGGCCCAGTTCGCGCAGGATGTCGTACTTGCCCAGTCTGGCAGGAATGCTCACGAGGCGTGCTCCGGCGGCGTTGGCGGGGAATTACTTGTACTTGGCGTCGATTTCCCAGACCGACTTCTGCACCAGACGCTGCACCATGCCGTCGAGCGTGATGCCGCCTTCCTGACTGCTGGACACGCCGAGGATGGAGCTGCCCTTGGCGCCCACTTCCATCTTCTCTTCGGTATAGCCCTGCGCCAGCTGCTCGGTGGTGTTGGCGTCCATGATCTTGTAGCGCATGCCGATGATCCAGACGCCGGCTGCGGCGCCGGTTTCGACCGAACCCACGGCCTCGCCGGCGGCATAGCTGCCGCGGCTGCCGCCAAGGATGCCGATGATGTTGCCGAGGGTACGGCCGCTGACGCCTTCCTTCGCGGCGGCGACCTGCTCTGCCTTCAGGATGTCGAACTTGACCACGTACTTGGTCGTCTTGAACTTGCCCTTCTGCAGCATCTTGCGCGCGGAACCGGGATCGCCCATCGAGTAGGCGAGCTGGAACTCGTTCAGCAGCGGACCCATGTCCGAACGTTCGAGCACCTTGAAATTGGCCTGCGACAGTTCCAGCTCGCCGAAATCGGCGATGTTGTTCGACGCGAACTTCTGCGTGAACGTGGCGTTGTTGCTCTTGATCTCGCCCGGCACGACGACCACCGTGGGGCCCGGCTTGTTCTTGTTGCTGTATTCGACAGCCTTGTACATCGCCTTGTCGGCGCTTTCGTTGGCCTTCTGCGACACGCTGTCGCCGGCGGTCGGCGAAGCGCTTTCGAACGTGGGCTGGGCGTACGCCAGCGGCAGCAGGCTGCCAACGGCAGCGGCAAATGCCGCGGATTTCAGTGCGCGATGCAAGGTGAAGTTCATGGAGGTCCCTTTCTCTGAAGATTGCTGGGACGCCTGCGCCCCGTTATGTGTCCGCGCGGTCGGGCCGCGCGGTGCCTATTTGCTTTTCTTCTTGCCGCTTGCGGGCGGATTGGCCGCGCAGTAGCCGCCGAGCAGCGTGCTGACGACGGCGTCGGCCTGTTCTTCGATCAGCGTGCCGGCCATGCCGAGCGTGTCGCCGCCGGAATACGATTCGGCTTTCGCGCTGGCTTCGGAAATCAGCTTTCCGCCCGGGGTCATCAGTACGTACGCAATCGAAACATAGACCTCCGGAATGCGCAGCACAGGGTTGATCGCCGAACGGGAGTCGATCGTGCCGCGCATCACCAGCTGCGCACCCATCTTCTTCGATGCGGCCAGCGCTGCGTCCGGGTCGTTGCGGAAGTAGGCGTCGACCTCGGCCTGCGCGATCTGCGCGCGAATTTCCTGCTGGGAATAGGTGCGGATGCCGTGCTTGAGCAGGCGCTTGTTGATCGAGTTGAAATGGGGACTGAAACGGGCCTGCTCGGCAGTGACTCCTTCGCCGGTCCGCTCGCCCATCACGATCATGATTTTCCGGCGCCGCAGTTCGTCGAGGCAGGCCGGCGGCAGCGACAGCACATGCGCGGCAGCGGCGGCGCGGGCTTGCTCGTCCGCGGCGGCGTCCTTCTTCGCGTCTTCGGAGAAGCTGAAGGCAAGGGCGCCGGGGGTCGCGATGGCGAGGACAGTGGCGAGCAGAGCGGGGCGCAGGAATCGGTCGCGCAACATCGGGCAACTCCGACGTTCGAAGACGATCGACTATACCAAAAGGCTTTTGCCTGTCCGGCAGGCCCGGGGCGCCTTTCGGGGACGTCTTGTTGCATAGCGCACGAAAGCGGGTGCGACCCGCCACCGGGGGCGGGTCGATGCCGCCGGGTTCAGGTCTTCGAGCACTCGCTGATGAAGGCCTTGCGCTCGTCACCCTTCAGCGATTTGGCGCTGGCTTCGGCGCGACACTGCTTCTTGCGCGCTGCAGCATCGTCGGACGCCTCTGCTGTCCGTGTCGCCTCGCTCTTTCCGGACGACAGGCAGCTGCTCATGAAGGTCTTTCGCTCGTCGCCCTTCAGCGACTTTTCCTTCGCCTCCTTGTTGCAGGCACGCATCCTGTCCTGCTGCGGGCCGGCGACGGCGGCATGCGGGAAGGTGGCGAGCAAGGTGATGCTGAAGAGTGTGCAGCTGAGCGTACGGCGGGTATTCGGCATGACTGAGCTCCTGGCTGTGCAGCATGAAATGACAATACCGACGGCAGCCCCGGCGGGCTGCCGTCGTGCATGTTATGCATATGTCATCATCATGTACAGTCGCCGGGTCAGCCGTCCTCCCCGCCCAGGGCGCGGCGCTGGCGTTCGACGAATTCGAGCGTCGAATCGATGCCGCGGAAACTCAGTATCGTGGTGCGCACGGCGGCTTCGACCAGCACCGCCAGGTTGCGGCCGGCGGCAACCGGGATGACCACTTTGCGTATCTTGACGCCGAGGATGTCCATCACTTCGTTGTCCAGCGGCATGCGCGTGGCTTCGGGCAGACCGGTCACCTGCTTCTGCAGATGCACGACCAGTTGCAGCTTCATCTTGCGCCGACAGGCGGTTTCGCCGAATACGGTGCGGATATTCAGTACGCCCAGCCCGCGCACTTCGAGGAAGTCCTTCAGCAGTTCCGGGCAGCGTCCTTCGAGCACATTGGGCGCGATGCGCGAAATGTCGACGCAATCGTCGGCCACCAGGCCGTGACCGCGCGAAATCAGTTCCAGCGCCAGTTCGCTCTTGCCGACGCCGGAGTCGCCGGTGATCAGCACACCCATGCCCAGCACGTCCATCGACACGCCGTGCAGCGTGGTCTGGTCCGCCAGTTCACGCGCGAGATAGGCGCGCAACTGGTCGATGACCGAGGCTGCGCTGCGCTGCGTGGTCATCAACGGGATGCCGCGGCTGGCGCAGCCGCTGCGGATGGTGGGCGGTGGATCGGCGCCATCCGCGACGATGAAGGCAGGCGGCCGGGCGTCGAGCAGGGTATCGACGATGTCTTCGACCTTGCGCGTCGAGACGCTCTCCGCCCACAGGATTTCCGGCACGCCGACGACCTGGATGCGTCGGGTGTGGATGGTGTTCAGGTGACCGACGAGGTCGGCTGGCGACAGGCCGATCTGGTCGGCGACGATCAGCGTTTCACCGCTGCCGCACTGCCATTGCAGGCGCAGCCGGTCGCGATTGTCCTCAAACAGCCGCGCGACGCTGAGTTTCCGCATGCGCGGGCTGCCAGGCTGTGAACAGGGTATGGATGGCGGGTACGTCGGCGGCCTGCATCAGCTGTTCGCGGAAGGCCTTGTCGGCAAACATCTGTGCCAGCTCCGACAGGATCTGCAGATGCAGTTCGGTCGCCTGCTCCGGGACCAGCAGCACGAACAGAAGATTGACCGGGCGGCCGTCCGGCGCGTCGAAAGCGACCGGGTTTTCCAGTCGCACGAAGCCGCCGATGGCTTCCTTCAGGCCCTTGATGCGGCCATGCGGAATGGCCACACCCTGGCCGAGGCCGGTCGAACCGAGCTTTTCGCGCGCGAACAGGCTGTCGAAGACCTGGCTGCGGGCGATGCCCTGGTTGTTTTCGAAAAGCAGGCCGGCTTGTTCGAACACACGCTTCTTGCTGCTGGCGTCGAGGCCGAGGCAGATGTTCGAAACGGGCAACAGCTTTGCGATGAGCGTCATGTCAGGGGCTACTCCGAACACGCGGCGGGCGCGGTACCGAGGTTAACGGTCGCCGCGCCGGAAAAGTTGATTGCACTGCAACAAGGCCGCGGATTATACGCCCCTGGCAGCGGGCAATCGTTTCATTCTGCCGCCTGGTGCTTCAGTGCCTCACGGGTGTGTTCGCCGGACTTCTCCTTGTGCTTCAGCACCTGGCGATCGAGCTTGTCGATCAGGTTGTCGAGCGTCGCGTACATGTCCTCGCTTTCGGCTTCCACGAAGATGTCCTTGCCGCGGACGTGCAGCGTGACTTCCGCCTTCTGTCGCAGCTTCTCCACCGACAGGATGACGGAAACGCTGGTCACGTGGTCGAAATGGCGAATCACGCGGTCGAGCTTCGTTTCGACGTATTCGCGGATGGCCGGGGTGACTTCGAGGTGATGGCCGGTGATGGTGAGGTTCATGCTGCCTCCTTTCGTTACGGGACGAAAAATGCGTGGCGATCGGGTCGGTCGATGTGATCGGTCTCAGATCGCCTTGCGCACGCTGACCGGCGGGATGTTCAGGGACTCGCGGTACTTGGCGATGGTGCGCCGCGCAACGACGATGCCCTGCTGGCCCAGTATTTCCGCGATGCGCGAGTCCGACAGCGGACGCTTGGCATCCTCGGCGCCCACCAACTGGCGGATGAGCGCGCGGATCGCGGTGGCCGAACAGGCCCCGCCACTTTCGGTCGCCACATGGCTTCCGAAGAAATACTTCAGTTCGAACAGTCCGCGCGTCGTCGCCATGTACTTCTGCGAGGTGACGCGCGAAATGGTGGATTCGTGCAACTCGAGCGTTTCGGCGATCTCGCGCAGCGTCAGCGGTCGCATCGCCACCTCGCCGAACTCGAAGAACTGGCGCTGCCGTTCGACGATGGCCTGCGACACGCGCAGGATGGTGTCGAAGCGCTGCTGCACGTTCTTGATCAGCCACTTGGCTTCCTGCAGCTGACCGGACAGGCCGCTGCCGCGCTGGCCCTGCAGGATTTCCGCGTACAGGCGGTTGATGCGCAGGCGCGGCATCGCGTCCGGGTTGAGCAGGGCCGTCCATTGGCCACGCACCTTGCGCACCACCACGTCGGGCACGATGTAGCGGGCGTCGATCGGCGCGAACTGGGCACCCGGGCGCGGGTTCAGCGAGCGGATCAGGGTCTGGGCGGCACGCAGCAGCTCTTCGTCGCAGCCGACGGCGCGGCGGATCTTGGCGAAATCGCGTGCGGCCAGCAGGTCGATGTGCTGGTCGATGATGATGCGCGCGAGCGTTGACACCTCGTCGGTGGGCAGCGCATTGAGCTGCAGCAGCAGGCATTCGCGCGGATCGCGGGCGCCAACGCCGACCGGGTCGAAGTTCTGCAGCTGGCGCAGCGCGATCGACAGGTCGTCGAGGTCGATGTCGGCCTCTTCCGGCAGCAGCTCGACCAGTTCGGTCAGTTCTTGGTTCAGGTAGCCGTCGTCGTCCAGCGCCTCGATCAGCAGGCGGATCAGGTAGCGGTCGCGCTCGCTCATCTGCGACAGCGCAAGCTGACCACACAGGTGGTCGCGCAGCGAGGTGCCGGCGGCCTGCACGTCCTGGTAGTCGCCGTCCTCGTCGTCGCCGCCGCTGCGCGAGCCGTAGCTGCCGCTTTCACCGGACCAGTCGTCCATGTCGGCGCTGCTGGCGCTTTCCTGGGCGCGCTGCTCTTCCTGCTGCGCGTCCGCGCTCTCCTGCGGCGTGCTGTCGCGCGTCTCGCCCATGCTGTCCTGCGGCGGCTGGTAGTTCGCGACCGGCTCGCTGTCGTCGCGCTCGAGCATCGGGTTCTCGTCCAGGAAGCGTTCGATCTCCTGGTTGAACTCGATGGTCGACAGCTGCAGCAGCCGGATGGACTGCTGCAGTTGCGGCGTGAGCGCAAGATGCTGGGAAAGTTTGAGTTGCAGCGACTGCTTCATGGTGTGCAAATTTCGGCGGTCTAGAGGCGGAAGTGTTCGCCGAGATAGACCTTCCTGACGCTCTCGTTATACACGATTTCTTCAGGCCGGCCGCTCGCCAGTACCTCACCGGCGTTGATGATGTAGGCGCGATCGCAGATGCCCAGCGTCTCGCGCACGTTGTGGTCGGTGATCAGTACGCCGATGCCCCGCTCCTTCAGGAAACGGATGGTTTTCTGGATGTCGATGACGGCGATCGGGTCCACGCCGGCGAACGGTTCGTCGAGCAGGATGAAGCGTGGCGATGTGGCCAGCGCACGGGCGATCTCGACGCGGCGTCGCTCGCCGCCGGACAGCGCCGCGGCCGGACTCTTGCGCAGGTGACCGATGCCCAGTTCCTCCAGCAGCTCGTCCAGCCGGGCTGCGCGCCTGGCCGCGTCCTTCTCGTTCAGCTCGAGGATGGCGAGGATGTTCTCCTCGACGTCCAGCTTGCGGAACACCGAATTCTCCTGCGGCAGATAGGACAGCCCCTCGCGTGCGCGCTGATGGATAGGCAGGTGGGTGAGCCGCTCGCCGTCGAGATGGATCTCGCCGCCGTCGGCGCTGACCAAGCCGACGATCATGTAGAAACAGGTGGTCTTGCCCGCGCCGTTCGGGCCCAGCAGTCCGATCACCTCGCCGCTGCCGACCTCGAAGGACACGTCCTTCACCACCGGGCGCGACTTGTACTTTTTGCGCAGCCGCTCGACCTTGAGCCGGCTGGTGGTCCGGTTTTCACTCATCTTGTTCGGGTTGTTCGCGCAATACCTTGTGAATGCTATCGGCGGAAAAGCCGCGGGATTGCAGAAATCTTGCCTGTTTCGCCCAGCTTTTGGCATCCGACGGCCGGGCGTCGAACTTGCGTGCCCACACCGCGCGGGCGCGGGCGGCTTCGTCGTCGCCGACGGTGGCCAACGCATCGGCCACATCGGCATCGGCCACGCCGCGCTGCTTCAGGTCGTACTGCAGCCGGCGGGTGCCGAAGCGGGCCGCGCGGGACGATACGAATTGCCCGGCGAAGCGGCTATCCGACAGCAGTCCGCATTCCTCAAAACGGACAAGCAGTGCGGCAATCTCGTCCTCGTCGCCGTCCTCGCGCAGCTTGCGCGCCAGTTCCGCGCGGCTGTGGTCGCGCCGCGCGAGCAGGCGCAAAGCCTTCTCGCGCAGCGCGGCGTTCACGCGGCGTCCGCCTTGCTGTCCGGCGCGATCACCGCCAGTTCGGGCATGCCGCAGGCGACGCGCACCTTGTTCTCGATCTCGCGCGCCATCGCCGGGTTGGCGCGCAGGAATTCGCGCACATTGTCCTTGCCCTGGCCGATGCGGTCGCCGCTGTACGAATACCAGGCGCCGGATTTCTCGACGAACTTGTGCAGCACGCCCAGTTCGATGATTTCGCCTTCGCGCGAAATGCCCTCGCCGTACAGGATGTCGAATTCGGCCTGCTTGAACGGCGGCGCCACCTTGTTCTTGACCACCTTGACCCGGGTTTCCGAGCCGACCACTTCTTCGCCCTTCTTGATCGCGCCGGTGCGGCGGATGTCCAGGCGGACCGAGGCGTAGAACTTCAGTGCGTTGCCGCCCGTCGTCGTTTCCGGGTTGCCGAACATGACGCCGATCTTCATCCGGATCTGGTTGATGAAGATGACCAGCGTGTTGGTGCGCTTGATGTTGGCGGTCAGCTTGCGCAGCGCCTGGCTCATCAGGCGGGCCTGCAGGCCGGGCAGCGAGTCGCCCATCTCGCCTTCGATTTCTGCCTTCGGCGTCAGTGCGGCGACCGAGTCGATGACGATGATGTCCACACCGCCCGAGCGCACCAGCATGTCGGCGATTTCCAGCGCCTGTTCGCCGGTGTCCGGCTGCGAAATGAGCAGGTCGTCGATGCGCACGCCCAGCTTGCCGGCGTACTGCACGTCAAGTGCGTGCTCGGCGTCGATGAAGGCCGCGGTGCCGCCGAGCTTCTGCATTTCGGCGATCACCTGCAGCGTCAGCGTGGTCTTGCCGGACGATTCCGGGCCGTAGATCTCGACCACGCGGCCGCGCGGCAGGCCGCCGATGCCGAGGGCGATGTCCAGCCCGAGCGAACCGGTCGACACCGCCTGGATGTCGTTTTCGAGCTGGCCGTCGCTCATGCGCATGATCGAGCCTTTGCCGAACTGCTTCTCGATCTGCGCGAGCGCTGCGGCGAGCGCCTTGGCCTTGCTGTCGTCCATGCTGAATCCTTTCCTGGGTATGCGGTCGATTATGGCACAGTTCTTGCCACAGGGTCTTTTGGCGTGCCTCCCAGCAAAGCCAGGAGCACGGCCAGTGTATGACATGCGGATTGCCGGCGGACCGCTTGGCGGTCGCCGTCGAAATGCAGGGTTTCGCTGCGGCTGCGGCCGTCGGCCAGGGCCCAGCCGAAGCAGACGGTGCCCACCGGCTTGCCCGGCACCGCGCCGCCCGGCCCGGCGATGCCGGTGATCGACAGCGCGACCGTGGCGTCCGAATGCGCCAGCGCGCCGCGCGCCATCGCCAGCGCCACGGCTTCGCTGACCGCGCCGTGCGCCTTCAGCGTGGCTTCGGGCACGCCCAGCATGCGCTGTTTGGCCGCGTTCGAGTAGGTGACGAAACCGCAATCGAACCAGGCCGAACTGCCGGCGGTCGCGGTGACGATCTCCGCCACCCAGCCGCCGGTGCAGGATTCGGCGGTTGCCAGCACCGCACCGGCCGCTTTCAATGCGGCGCCCACCTCGATCGACAGCGTCTGCAGATCGGCGTCCATCAGAAGAGACGCACGACCAGCAGGTGCAGCGCCGCGATCGACGCCGCCGCGAACAGTGCGGCGATCACGTCGTCGAGCATGACGCCGAAGCCGTTCTTCATGTTCACGTCCACCCAGCGCGCCGGTGGCGGCTTGAAGATGTCGAAGAAGCGGAAGGCGAAGAAGGCGGCCAGCTGCCACCAGAAATCGACCGGCGTCACCCACAGCACCAGCCAGAAGGCGACGATTTCGTCCCACACGATGGCGCCGTGGTCGGCCACGCCGAGCGCGCGACCGGTGCGCTGGCAGCAGGCGCTGCCGAGCGCGAAGGCGATCAGCAGGAACAGCGCGAAGGCCCCATCGGAAAACGAGGGCTTGATCAGCAGATAGAGCGGCCAGGCGGCCAGCGTGCCCCAGGTGCCGGAGGCGAAGGGGATCAGGCCGCTGCCGAAGCCGCAGGCCAGCATGTGGGCCGGGTGGACGAGGAAGCCGGGGCCGGGGTAGGGCGCTCTGGTTTTCATGATTCAGGCGAAATGGTCATAACCGCGTCGGCCGACCGGCAGTTCTGCGCCGGCGGCGTCGACCAGGCGCACGCCGTCGCCGGACTGCATCGCGCCGATGCGGGTGAGGGGCAGCGCCAGTCGCATCGACAGCGCGGCGAGGGCGTCGTCGGCTTCGGGTGGTGCGCAGAACAGCAGTTCGTAATCGTCGCCGCCGGCCAGCAGCGCGTCGCGCACCGCCTTGCCGTCGGTGCAGGCGGCGTGCAGTGGCGCCCAGGGCAGCGCTGCGTCATCGACCACGGCGCCGAGACCGCTGGCATGGGCGATATGGCCAAGATCGGCCAGCAAGCCGTCGGACACGTCGATCATCGCCGTCGCCAGGCCCTGCAACGCAGCGCCGAGAGCGATGCGCGGCTGCGGCTGTTCCAGCGCCGCGACGCAGTCGTCGTGTGCACTGCCGTGCAGCCGGACCTTGCCCAGCAGGTCGGCCAGGCCGAGCGCGGCGCGACCGGGCTGGCCGGACACCCAGATGCCGTCGCCGACGCGTGCGCCGCTGCGGCGTATCGCGCGGCCAGCCGCGACCTCGCCGAAGGCGGTCACGCACAGGTTGAGCGGGCCGCGCGTCGTGTCACCGCCGATCAGATCGACGCCGAAGGTATCGGCGCAGTCGAAGAAGCCGGCGGCGAAGGCGGCCAGCCAGTCGTGATCGATCTGCGGCAGCGACAGCGCCAGCGTGACCCAGCGCGGCACGGCGCCCATCGCGGCGACGTCCGACAGGTTCACCGCCAGTGCTTTCCAGCCCAGGCGTCGCGGGTCGGTGTCCGGCAGGAAGTGGGTGCCGGCGACCAGCATGTCGCTGGTGATTGCCAGTTCGTGGCCGGGCGACGGTGCGACGACAGCGCAGTCGTCGCCCGGGCCGAGCGCGGCCGCGCGCATCGGCCGCACGAAGTGGCGGCGGATCAGGTCGAACTCGGGCGTCATTCGGCGTCGGTGCTCATGCAGCAAGTGCCATGCACGCCGTGCGCATATATATATGCAGCGTGCGGACGACGCTCAGCCGCGCGGACGGTTGCGTGCCGCCTCGACCTCGACCGCGCGCAGCTGCGGCGCCAGCTTGTCGAGCACGCCGTTGACGAACTTGTGGCCGTCGGCGCCGCCGAATTCCTTGGTCAGCTCGATCGCCTCGTTGATCACGACGCGGTAGGGCGTCTCGATCATGTTGGCCAGTTCGAAGGTGGCCACCAGCAGGATGGCGTGCTCGACCGGCGACAGTTCCTCCACCTTGCGGTCGAGGTGGGCGCCGAACTGCGCGCGCAGCGCCTCGGCGTTGTCCAGCGCGCCTTTCAGCAGCGTGCGGAACAGCTTGTGGTCCACCTTGGAAAAGCCGGCGTCCTCGCTCAGGTGGGCGATGATGTCCGGCGCCTCGTTGCCCGAAAGCAGCGACTGATAGATGCCCTGCACCGCGTATTCACGGGCGAGGCGGCGGCTGGATTTGCGCGGAGCTTCGGGCTTGGCGTCCATGGTCAATCCGTCAGTCTGGCGAGCAGGCGCGCCATTTCGACCGCGGCGCGACCGCAGTCGGCGCCCTTCTCGTGCATGCGGGCGATCGCCTGGTCGTCGTCCTCGGTGGTCAGCACGCCATTGGCGATCGGCACGCCGGTCTTCAGCTGGATGTCGGCCACGCCGCGCGCCATTTCATTCGACACGATCTCGAAGTGGTAGGTCTCGCCGCGGATCACCGCGCCAAGCGCGACCAGTGCGTCGTACTTGCCGGACAGCGCCAGACGCTGCAGCGTCAGCGGCAGTTCGAGCGCGCCGGGCACGGTCACGATCAGCGTGTCGGCGGGCGCCACGCCCAGCTTGCGCAGTTCGGCGCAGCAGGCCGACAGCAGGCCGTTGCCGATGTCCGGATTGAAGCGGGCCATCGCGATGGCGACGCGCAGGCCTTTGCCGTCGAGGTTCTCCTCGATTTCGGGAATGTCATTGAAGCGGGGCATGGATATCTCGTCCGAGGTGTTCAGTGCTGCAGGTAGCCGGTCAGTTCGAGGTCGAAGCCGGCCATGCTGGGAATCTTGCGCGGGCTGGCGAGCAGCCGCATCTTGCGCACGTTCAGCGAGCGCAGGATCTGCGCGCCGACACCGAAGGTACGGGCGTCCCAGCGCGCGGCAGGTGCGTCGGTGGGGTCGATCAGCAGCGCGCGCATGCCGGCGTCGGTTTCGTTCCGGCGCAGCATGACGATGACGCCGCTGCCGGCGTCGTTGATGATCTGCATCGCGCGGTCGATGCTGAAACTGTGGCGCGGATTGTCGGCGTCGAGGAAGTCGAGCACCGAAATCGGCTCATGCACGCGCACCAGCGTTTCGGTGTCCGGGTCGATTTCGCCCTTCACCATCGCCAGATGGATTTCGCCGGTGGTGGTGTCCTCGAAGCCATGCAGCGTGAACTGGCCGTAGGCGTTGCGCACCTCACGCTTCGACACCTCGCGCACCAGCGCTTCGGTGGCGGCGCGGTAGGCGATCAGGTCACGGATGGCGCCGATCTTCAGGCCGTGTTCCTTGGCGAACTCGATCAGGTCCGGCAGCCGCGCCATCGTGCCGTCGTCCTTCAGGATTTCGCAGATCACCGCCGCCGGCTCCAGGCCGGCCAGCTGGGCGAGGTCGCAACCGGCTTCGGTGTGACCGGCGCGGATCAGCACGCCGCCCTTCTGCGCGGTCAGCGGGAAGATGTGGCCGGGCATCACGATGTCGTCCGGCTTCGCGTTGCGTGCCACCGCCACCTGGATGGTGCGCGCGCGGTCGTGCGCCGAAATGCCGGTGGTCACGCCCGTTGCGGCCTCGATCGACGCGGTGAAGGCAGTGCCGTGTGGCGTGCGGTTGTGGCGCACCATCTGCTCCAGCCCGAGCTGGCGGCAGCGCTCGTCGGTCAGCGTCAGGCAGACCAGGCCGCGGCAGTGCTTCACCATGAAATTGATCGCTTCGGGCGTCACGAACTCGGCGGCCAGCACCACGTCGCCCTCGTTTTCGCGGTCTTCCTCGTCAACAAGGATGACCATGCGGCCGGCCTTGATGTCGGCGATGATGTCCTTGACCGGCGCCAGTGCGCTCATCTGTATCAGTCCTCTGCAGCCATCATGCGCTCCGCGTAGCGGGCGATGAGGTCGATTTCAAGATTGACCCGGCTGCCTGCCTTCAGGCTGCCGAGCGTGGTGACCTGTACCGTGTGCGGAATCAGGTTGATCGAAAATTCGCAGCCATCCTCGACGTCGGCCACGCGATTCACGGTAAGGCTGACGCCCTGCACCGTGATCGAACCCTTGCGCGCGATGTAGCGGGCCAGCGGCTTCGGCGCGACGATGACCAGCTCGTGCGATTCGCCGACGCGTTCGAAGCTGCGCACCGTGCCGACGCCGTCGACGTGGCCGCTGACCAGATGGCCACCCAGCCGGTCGGACAGGCGCAGCGCCTTTTCCAGGTTCACCTCGCCGGGTGCGTCGAGGCCGGCGGTGCAGTTCAGCGTTTCCTTCGATACGTCGAACTGCGCGTTGCGGCCGTCGATGCCGATCACCGTCAGGCAGACGCCGTTGTGGGCGATCGAGTCGCCGAGTGCGACGTCGTCCAGGCCGAGTCCGGCGGTGTCCACGGTCAGACGGAGGCCCTGTTCGAGCGGATCAATGCGGGTGATGCGGCCGACGGCGGCCACGATGCCGGAAAACATGGGGAAGGGTGCGCAACGGAAAGATGCGCGATTTTACGCGATCAGCGCGCGCTGCTGGCAGCGATTACGCGATCGAGACCGGCGGCGAAGGCGTCGGCCGGTACGAAACCGACCGTACGAGCGCTGTCGATCTCGCGCCCGTCGGGGCCGAAGAACAGGATGCCCGGCGGTCCGAACAGGCCGAAACGTTTCAGCAGCGCCTGATGTTCGGCGTCGTTCGCCGTGACGTCCGCCTTTAGCAGCGTGAAGCCGGCAAGTCGGGCGGCCACCTTGGGGTCGGCGAAGGTGAAGCGCTCCATTTCCTTGCAGCTCACGCACCAGTCGGCGTAGAAATCGAGCATGACCGGGCGCGTCGCCGCGGCCAGCCGGGCTTCCAGCTCAGCCACGCTGCGCACCGGTTCGAACACCGGTTTCGCCTCGGCCGCCGCCGCACCGCCGCGCAGCACCGACAGCGGCTGCAGCGGGTCGCGCGAGCCGGCCGCGGCGCCGATCAGGATGCTGGCGCCAGCCAGCAGCGCGATCACGCCAACGCCCTTCCACAGCTTGTGCCAGCCTTTCGCATGCGCCGGCAGCGGGTCGAGCGCGTGCAGGTAGATGCTGCTGGCGATCAGCAGCGCCGCCCAGGCCAGCATCGCCAACAGGGCCGGCAGCACCGGCTGCGCGATCCAGATCGCGGTGGCCAGCAGCAGCACGCCGAAGAAGCGCTTGACGCCTTCCATCCACGGACCGGTGTGCGGCAGCAGCGAGCGCGAGGCCACGCCGACCGCGATCAGCGGGGCGCCCATGCCCAGCGCCAGCGCGAACAGCGCCAGCCCGCCGAGCGCGGCGTCGCCGGTCTGCGCAATGTAGAGCAGCGCACCGGCCAGCGGCGCGGCGACGCAGGGGCCGACGATGAGCGCCGACAGCGCGCCCATCGCGACGATGCCGCCGTAGGAGCCGCGCCGGTGGTTGGCCGTGTCGGACAGGCGCGACTGCAGTGCGGTCGGCAGCTGCAGTTCGTAGAAGCCGAACATCGACAGTGCGAGCACGACGAACACCAGCGCGAAACCGCCCAGCACCCAGGCGTTCTGCAGCGCCGCCGACAGCAGCGTGCCGGACAGCCCCGCCGCCACACCGGCGATGGCGTAGGTCACCGCCATGCCCAGCACGTAGGCGAGCGACAGCGCGAGCGCGCGGCCGCGCGAAATGTCGGCGCCGTGGCCGACGATGATGCCGGACAGGATGGGCACCATGGGCAGCACGCAAGGCGTGAAGCTCAGCGCCAGACCGAAGCCGAAGAAGGTGATGGCGACCAGCCACAGATTGCCGCCGCGCAGCAGGCCGGCGGCGAAGGAGCCGTCATCCGGCTGCGAAGCGCCGGTTGCCGTCGAGTCGGTCGCCGCCGGAGTGTCGGTTGCCGGCGACGAGGTGGCTGCAGCGGCGCGGCCGCGCAGCCGGTCGAGCAGTCCGCCGCCTGCGCTGTCGCCGTCGAGGCCGGCTGGCCACACGCGTACGCCGGGCTGTGCCGGGTCGAGCAGCACCGTCTGTTCGCTCGGCGGGTAGCACACGCCGGCGTCGGCGCAGCCCTGCGACGCCACCTTCAGCGTCACCACCTCGCCGCTCGCGCTCAGCGGCAGGCGTATCGGCAACTGACCGCGATGGACTTCGACATCGCCGAAGATTTCGTCCTTCTTCATCTTGCCCGGCGGGATGTCCGGCGTGCCGAGTGCCGCCTGCTCCGCGGCGAAGCCCAGCTTGTCGCGGTACAGGTAGTAGCCATCGGCGATGTCGAAGTGCACCTCGACCGTATTGCGGTCCACCACCTGTGCCGACAGCCGGAAAGCCTGTTCCAGCGGCAGCAGTTCGGGTTCGGCGCGCAGCGGTGCGGCGGCCAGCAGCGCCAGCCAGACCAGCGCGGCATACAGGATGCGGATCATCGGGTTTCCGTGTACGTATTCGTCATTTCGCCCACCCATTGCAGATAGGCCGGCAGACCGCGGTCCACCGGCAGTGCAACGATTTCGGGCAGGTCGTAGGGATGCAGCGCACGCAGCGCGGATTCGAGCGCGTCGTAGGCGGCGACGGTGGTCTTGATCGCCAGTGGCACTTCGTCCGCCTCCTCGATCGCGCCCTGCCACGTGTAGATGGACCGGACCGACGCACCGATGCTGACACAGGCGGCGTGTCCGGCCTCGACCAGCGATCGCGCGATGCGTTGCGCGGTCGCTGCGTCCGGCAGCGTGGTGAGCACCAGCAGCACGTCGGTCATTGCCCGGTCGGCGCGGTGGCCCGCCACCAGCGTTCTATCAGCACGCGCAGCACGTGCAGCTTGCCGTGGAAGAAGTGGCCGCTGTCGCCGAGCACCGCGACCGGCAGGTTCTGCGGCGCCGCCCAGGCCAGCACATTGGCCAGCGGCACGACCTGATCGCGCTCGCCGTGGATCACCAGCGCGTCGTCGCGCACCGGGCCCGGCTCGTAGTGACGGATGCCCTCGACGCTGCCGGCGGCCAGGCCGACCAGCACCATGCCGGCCACCGGGCGGCCGTTCTCCGCCAGCCGGTCGGCGACGCGCGTGGCGACGAAGGCGCCGAAGGAAAAGCCGGCGACGATGACCGGCAGGTCGCCATAGGCATTCAGGCCGTGCTCGATCACCACCAGCTGGTCGTCGGTCTCGCCGCGGCCTTCGTCGTGCGTGCCTTCGGTGGCGCCGACGCCGCGGAACTGCGAACGCAGCGTGACGCAGCCCAGTTCGCGCAGCGCCCGCGCGACGGTCACCACCACCTTGTTCTCCATGGTGCCGCCGAACAGCGGGTGCGGGTGGCCGATCAGTGCGAGCGCGCGCGGGGCGTGATCGGGGCGCTCGGCCAGCACCTCGATGCCGCCGACCGGGCCGGCGATGACCGTGCGTTCCGACTGGATGCGCGTATTCATCAGACCTTCAGCCGTTCGACGACGCGGCCGTGCACCAGGTGCTCGTCGATGATCTCGTCGATGTCCTCGCGGTCCACGTAGGTGTACCAGACCGCCTCCGGGTAGATCACCATGACGGGGCCTTCGCCGCAGCGGTCCAGGCAGCCGGCCATGTTTACCCGGGTCTTGCCCTCGCCGGACAGGCCCAGCGCCTTGACGCGCTGTTTCGCGTAGTCGCGCAGCGCGGCGGCGCCCAGCGCGGCACAGCACTGTTCGCCCTCGGCGCGCTGGTTGCAGCAGAAGAATACGTGGTGCTTGAAGTGGCTCATGCGAGGTTCGGATGCGGACAAAGACGTGATTATCGGTGATCGTGGGCGGCATGGCGGCCGCGGCTTTCGCGCAGTTGCAGCGCCATCAGGTAAGGCAGCGCGAAATACGGCCACAGCGCGGACGCCAGTCGGGTCAGACCGCTGAAATTGAAAAAGTGCCCGGCCCGCCAGGCATCGGACACCGCCGACGGGTAAGGGTTGTCGGGCGCCAGATTCACCAGCGCCACACCGGCGAGCAGAGCCAGCGCCGCGACGCCGAAGCGCAGCGTGACCGGCAGCCACAGCGCGACGCGCAGCGCGACAGCGCCGCCGGCCAGCCCGGCCAGCGCGCCCGGCGTGGCCCACAGCCAGGCACCGCCGGCCGGCACCAGCACCGCGCCGGAGCCGGCCTTGATCGCCAGCGCGACGACGAAAGTCGAGCCGAGCAGCCAGAAGCTGCGCGCGCGCATGCTGTGCCAGCCGATCACGCCGACGCTCACCATGGCGCAGATGCAGGCGCCGATCTCCACTGCGCGGTAGCGCCGTTCGGTGAAATCGACCGGTGCTTCGAGGCCGAACACCCAGCGCAGGTCGCCCAGACCGAACAAGGGCGTGTCCGGATCGATCTGCGCCAGCCACCACAGCACGAGCAGCACCAAGGCGAATTCGCCGGTGTGGCCGCGCACGATGCGGCGCGCGCGCCAGCGCGCCAGCGCGCCGCCGTCGCCCAGCATGCCGCCCCAGCGCGCGCCGAGAAGTGCGCCGCAGGCGGCGCCCAGGGCATTCGACGCGACGTCGAGATTGGACGGCACGCGGGTCGGCAGATAGTGCTGCAGAACTTCGAGCCCGATAGACAGGCCGGTCGCCAGCAGGCAGGCGAGCAGGAAGGCCGGCAGACGGCGCAGCCAGGGCGACGCGGCCGGCACCAGCAGGAAGCCCAGCGGCAGGTAGCCGAGCGCATTGGCGATGACGTCGAAACGCGTCCAGTAGCGCGGCCACGGCGCGCTCAGAAAGCCGAGCAGATCGCCGCCGCCCTCGCGGAAGTCGCCCAGCGGATGCAGGCTGGCGTAGGCGATCAGCAGTGCCCACAGCAGCGCGAGGTGGCGCGCGAGGTGGGTGGCGTGGCGACTGTTCTTCATGCCATCAGCCCGGCGATGGCGAGGTAGCGGGCGCCCTTGCCGATTGCCATCATGACGCCGCTGCGCAGCGGCGGCAGGCGCAGCCAGCCGGCGGCGATGCACAGCGCGTCGCCGATGAGCGGCACCCACGACAGCAGCAGCGCCGGCGTGCCATGCCGCTGCAGCAGCGCCAGCCGGCCCGGCAGTTCCTTGCGCGGGATGAAGCGCCCCATCGCGTAGCTCACCATGCCGCCGGCGGTGTTGCCGGCGGTGGCCAGCAGCAGCGCGGCGTCGCGTTGTTCCGGGTGGGTGGCGAGCACGGCCAGCAGCGCCGCTTCCGAGCCGCCGGGCAGCACGGTGGCCGACAGGAAGCTGGCGAGCGTCAGTCCGGCCAGGCTGGCTTCGGCCCCGGGCATGAAATCCATGCTCAGCGCGCGTCCGTACCGGGCGCGATTTGCCCCCGGGCTGTGCGCGCTGCTAGGCTTGCGTGCTTGCGCATCGGCCATTCCGGCGCCGGTGCGGGCTGCGCTGTGTCCTCATCATGCAAACCGACTACCTCGAAAGAATCCTCAACGCGCAAGTGTACGACGTCGCGGTCGAAACGCCGCTCGATGCCGCACCGAACCTGTCGCGGCGCATCGGCAACACCGTACTGTTCAAGCGTGAGGACATGCAGCCGGTGTTCTCGTTCAAGCTGCGCGGCGCCTACAACAAGATCGCCCAGCTGTCGGACGAGGCGCGCGCGCGTGGCGTCATCTGCGCGTCGGCAGGCAACCACGCCCAGGGCGTGGCGCTGTCGGCGGCCAAGGTGGGTTGCCGTGCGGTCATCGTGATGCCGACGACGACGCCGCGCATCAAGGTGGACGCGGTGGCGGCGCGCGGCGGCGAGGTGGTGCTGGCCGGCGAGTCCTACGACGAGGCCTATGCGCACGCACGCAAGCTGGAAGCCGAACAGGGCCTCACCTTCGTGCACCCCTTCGACGATCCGGACGTGATCGCCGGCCAGGGCACGATAGGCGTCGAAATCCTGCGCCAGCACCCGAAACCGATCGACGCCGTGTTCTGCTGCGTCGGCGGCGGCGGGCTGATCGCCGGCGTGGCGGCCTACATCAAGCGACTGCGCCCGAACACCCGCATCATCGGCGTCGAGGCGTCCGACGCCGACGCGATGGCGCAGTCGCTGAAGGCGGGCAGGCGCATACAGCTCGACAGCGTCGGGCTGTTCGCCGATGGCGCCGCGGTCAAGCTGGTCGGCGAGGAAACCTTCCGGCTGGCGCAGCAGTACGTCGACGAAATGGTGCTGGTCGATACCGACGCCATCTGCGCCGCGATCAAGGACGTGTTCGAGGACACCCGCTCGATATTGGAGCCCGCCGGTGCGCTGGCGGTCGCCGGGGCCAAGGCCTGGGCGGCGCGCAACAACGTGAAAGGCAAGACCCTGGTCGCCGTGGCCAGCGGCGCCAACATGAATTTCGACCGCCTGCGCTTCGTCGCCGAACGCGCCGAGATCGGCGAGTCGCGCGAAGCGGTGCTGGCGGTGACGCTGCCTGAGCGCCCGGGCGCCTATCGCGAACTGGTGGCGCTGTTCGGTCGCCGCAACATCACCGAACTGAACTATCGCTACAAGGACGCCAGCGAGGCGCATGCCTTCGTCGGCGTGCAGGTATCGGGCCGCGCCGAGGCCGCCGAACTGGTGAAACACCTGGACGCCAACGGCTACCCGGCGCTGGATCTGACCGACGACGAAATGGCCAAGCTGCACGTGCGCTACATGGTGGGCGGCCGCAGTCCCGACGTCGGTCACGAACAGGTGTATCGCTTCGAATTCCCGGAACGTCCCGGTGCGCTGATGAAATTCCTCGACTCGATGAGCCGTGACTGGAACATCAGCCTGTTCCACTACCGCAACCACGGCGCCGATTACGGCCGCGTGCTGGTGGGCATGCAGGTGCCGCCGGGCGATGCCGAGGCGCTGCAGCGCTTCCTCGACACGCTGGGCTATTCCTGGCGCGAGGAAACCGCCAACCCGGCGTACAAGCTCTTCCTCGGATGAGGCGCTTCGCCGTCCTGCTGGCGCTGTGCGCCGCCGCGACCTGTGCCTCGGCCGGGCCGCTGGCTTACATCACGAACCAGGGCTCGCACGAGGTGACGGTGGTCGACGTCGACGCCTCGACCATCGTTGCCCGGCTGCCTGCCGGCAAGTCGCCGGCCGGTGTATGGGTCAGCGAGGCGGCCGGCAAGGCCTTCGTCAGCGCACCGGACAGCGCGACGATCACGGTGATCGATCTGGCAAGCCGCGCGGTGGTGGGCGAAATGAAGGCCGGTCGCAGCCCGGTCGGCATCACCGTGACGCCGGACGGCCGGCGCGTGCTGGTGGCCGACTGGTTCTCGCACCGCGTGCTGGTGTTCGACGCGGCGAGCCACGCCGCGCTCGGCGAGATCGCGGTCGGCAATGCGCCGGCCGGACTGGTGGCGTCGCCCGACAGCCGCACCGCCTACGTCGCCAACCGCGACGACAACGCGGTCGGGGTGCTCGACCTCGATGCGATGAAGCAGACCGGCGTCATTGCCGTCGGCAACCATCCGTTCGCGCTCGAACTGTCGGCGGACGGTCGCACGCTGTACGCGCTGAACGTGTGGAGCGACGACGTGTCGGTGGTCGACCTCGCACAGTCACGCACGGTCGCTACACTGCCGGTCGGCAAGGCGCCCTATGGCATCGCCTTCTCCGATGACGGCACGCGTGCTTACGTGACGAACCAGAAGGGCGACAGCGTATCGGTCATCGACACCGTCGAACGGCGCGTCATCGCGACCTGGCCCTCGGTCGTTTATCCCGAGGGCGTCGCGGTGGCCGGCACTAAACTGCTGGTCGTGAGCTGGATGGACGATCTGGTCGGCGTGTACGACGCGCGGACCGGACAGTCGCTGGGCAGCATCGAACTCGGGCGCAACCCGCGCGGATTCGGGCGCTTCATGCACAAGCCTGCGGCGGCACGTTGATCGCGACCGTGCTTGCCGCTATCTTCACCGCCTTTTTTCGTCGCCGACTTTTCAACCCAACCATTCTGACAACGAGGAGATTCAACCCATGCGTTTTGTATCGGCATTCGTCATGATGCTGGCCGCGTCGCTGGCGGCATCGTTCGCCCACGCGCACGGCCCGACCCGCCAGAAGGCGTTCGAAACCATCACCATCAAGGCCAGCCCGGATGCGGTGTGGGCCAAGGTGAGCGATTTCACCCAGCTGCAGGGCTGGCATCCGGCGGTCGAGAGCAGCACCGCCACCAATGGCAGCAACGTCGGCTCGGTGCGTACGCTGAAGCTCAAGGGCGGCGGCGAACTGGTGGAGACGCTGGAGTCCATCGATCCGGCGGCGAAGAAGTTCTCCTATCGCGCCAAGGATGGCGGCGCGCTGCCGGTGACCAACTACAGTTCCAATCTGACGGTGAAGGCCGGCGACGGCGGCACCTCGGTGGTCGAATGGCGCGGCGCCTTCTATCGCAAGTACATGAACAACGACCCCCCGAAGGGTGAAGACGACGAAGCCGCGCTGACCGCGGTGACCGGCGTCTACAAGAGCGGTCTGGAAAACCTGAAGAAGGTGATGGAGAAGTAAGCGCCCGCAGGACGCACAGAACCGGGCCAGCGCGGCCCGGTTTTTTTTCGCCTACGGAAACACCGGAATGTCCGGGTCGGCGCCGTGCGGCTGCACCTGCGGATGCAGGGCGCGTACCCGTTCGGTGATTTCCTCGACCCGCGTGCGCGGTACGTCGAGCATGACCAGCATCTGGCCCTGTTCGATCGCGTCCTCGAAGGCCTTCAGGTGCGTGTTGCCGGCGGTCAGCCCGACCATGCCGCCGACCCAGGCGCCGGCACCGGCGCCGCCCAGGCCGGACGCCAGCAGGATGCCGCCGGCAATCACCGCTGCGCCCGGCGACAGCGCCAGTCCGATCAGTCCGCCGAGTATGCCGACGCTGCCGCCCATGGCCAGTCCGCGCTGCACCGCTGGCGAGAAGTCGGACTTCTGCAGCATGGTCGCTTCCGGCAATTCCTCCAGTGGCGTACCGCGCCGCGCCAGGATGTGGATGTGCTTCTCGGGAATGCGCGCCACCAACATGTCGTTGACCACGGTGCGTGCGGTGTCGATGCCGGGTACCAGGAAATAGATGCGTTTCATGCCGTCCTCCTCCGTGCAGGGCCTTGCAGGCACGCACCTCGCTGCAGGCAGGCGCGCGATCAGGTCGGGACTGCTTCCAGCATAGACGGCCGGCGGCGCGCTGCCCGGCCGCTCAGCGGTGCGACGCGAAGGTGTCGGCTTCGGTGACGATCCAGTCCATCGGCAGGTCGTGCGGCTGCGGTTGCAGGTCGTCGAGGCGACCGTCCTCGATCGCCACGCCGACCGCCAGCGGCGTCGGTTCGAGCGCGGCCAGCGTGCGGTCGTAATGGCCGGCGCCGTAGCCCAGCCGGTAGCCGCGCGCGTCGAAACCGTTGCACGGGATCAGCAGCAGTTCGGGCACCACCGGTTCGCCCTCGGCCGGATAGGGGATGCCGTAGCGGTCGGTCGCCATTGCGGTCTCCGGCGCCCAGCGGCGGAAGCTCATCGGCTGGCCCTTTTCGCCCACCACCGGCAGCGCGGCCCAGCGCGCCGGGTCGGCGGCCAGCCAGTGGCGCATCAGCGGCAGCGCGTCGAATTCGCCGCGATACGGCCAGGTGAAGCCGATCGAGCGCGGTGCCAGACGGGTCAGCAGCGCCTCCAGCCTTTCGTTCAGCGCGGCGTGCAGCGGCGCCAGGGTGGCCGGGTCCATGGCCAGGCGGCGGCCGACCAGTTCGAGTCGCAGCGCCTTGCGGCGTGCGCGATCATCGGGAACATTCATGTGCGGGCGGTATCATTCGTGCAAACCTGGAAACACTAGCAGATGCCCACACGATTCCCGCTCCACACCGTCCGCACGCTGTTCATCGGCGCCTGCATGACTGTCGCTGCCGTCGCGCACGCCAATGACGACGCGGCCTTCCTCGCCGCGCGCGACGCTTTCTCCGCCGGCAACCGCCAGGCCTTCGAACGCCACGCCGCCGGCCTGCAGTCCCACCCGCTGGCGTCCTACATCGATTACTACCGGCTGCGCCTGGACATCGACCGCGCCTCGCCGGACAGCATTGCGGTGTTCCTCGAACGCAATGCCGACACGGTGGTTGCGCAACGCTTGCGCAGCGACTGGCTGCGCCAGCTGGCGAAGACCGAGCAGTGGGCGGCTTACCGCACCGAATACGCGAAGCTGCCGCAGAAGAATCCGTCGCCCGAGAACGACCTGCGCTGTCACGCCGCGCGTGCCGGCATGGTGGCGGGCGACGCCGCGGCAGTCGATGAGGCGCGCGCGCTGTGGGACACGCTGGACGACGCCCCGTCGGCCTGCAATCCGGTGTTCGCCGCGCTGTTCGACGCCGGCCGTCTGAGCGAGGACGACGTCTGGGCGCGTGCGCGCCGGCAGATGGAGGCGAAGCGGCCGGGTCAGGCGAGCAGCGTGCTGGATCTGCTGCCGGCGGCCGAACGGCCGGGCCGGGTGCTCGACGACATCGTCGCCAATCCGGCGCGCTGGCTGGTCCGCCAGCCGGCCAACTTTTCGATCACCCGCCGCGGCCGCGAGCTGGCGCTGATGGCGGTCGCCCGCATGGCGCGCAACGACGTGCGTGCGGCCGAGCGCAGCCTGGAGGTGATCGCCGCCCGTCTGAGTCCGCAGGAACGCGCCTACGCCTTCGGTCAGCTCGGCTGGCAGGGCGCGATGCGGCACGACCTGCGCGCGCTGCAGTGGTGCCGCTCGGCCGACGACGCGATGGATGGCGACGAGGTGTTCGCCTGGTGCGCGCGCGCCGCGATGCGCGACGGCAAGTGGAAGGTGCTGCGCGACATCGTCGAGCGCATGCCCGAAGCGCTGGCGTCGAAGCCGGAATGGATCTACTGGGGTGGGCGCGCACGCGGCGCGACCGGTCATGTCGATCAGGCGCGCGAACACTACCGCCGCATTGCCGACCAGCCGAACTTCTACGGTCTTCTGGCGCGTGAGGAACTGGGCCAGCCCTACCAGCTGCCGCCACAGGCGGCCGAGCCGTCGCCGGAGGACATCCGTCGCGCCGAACTGATGCCGGCCATCCAGCGCGCGCTCAAGCTGTTTGCGCTCGATCTGCGGACCGAGGCGCTGCGCGAGTGGAACTGGGCCATCCGCGAGGCGGACGACCGCACACTGCTGGCGGTCGCCCATTTCGCGGTGAAGAAGTCGTTGTGGGACCGCGCCATCGCCAGCGCCGACCGCACGGTGGCCGAGCACGACTACGCGCTGCGTTATCTGGCGCCGATGCGCAGCGAAGTCGAACCGCACGTGCAGGCGCGCGCGCTCGATCTGAGCTGGGTGTACGGCCTGATGCGGCAGGAAAGCCGCTTCATCATGAACGCGAAGTCGTCGGCCGGCGCCCAGGGCCTGATGCAGGTGATGCCGGCGACGGCAAAATGGGTGGCGAAGAAGATCGGTCTGAACGGCTACCAGCCGTCGCAGATCGCCGACACCGACACCAATCTGCTGCTCGGCACCAGCTACATGCGTCTGGTGCTGGACAGCCTGGACGACCATCCGGTGCTGGCCAGTGCCGGCTACAACGCCGGGCCGGGGCGCGCCAAGAAGTGGCGTGCTGCCAAACCGCTGGAAGGCGCCATCTACGCCGAAACCATTCCGTTCACCGAAACGCGCGACTACGTGAAGAAGGTGATGGCCAACGCAGTCATGTACAACCTCGTGTTCGGCCGCAAGGAGGTGGGGCTCAAGCAGCGCCTCGGCACCATACAGCCCGGTCCCGGCGCGCTGCCGGACGATCCGATCTGATCCAGAAACAGAGTCTCGAACAACAGACCCGGAGTGCATCCATGTTTCCGAAAACCGTCCTCCTGATCGGTGGCGCCGGCTTCATCGGCAGCCACGTCGCCAGCCAGCTGGCCGCCCGCGACGTGCGCGTCATCGTGCCGACGCGCCGCCGCGACCGCGCCAGGCATCTGATCCTGCTGCCGACGATCGACGTGGTCGAGGCCGACGTGCACGACCCGGCCACGCTGGCGCGTCTGATGACCGGCGTCGACGCCGTGGTCAATTTCGTCGGCATCCTGCACTCGCGCGGCGGCAGTCCCTGGGGCCGCGACTTCGAGCGTGCGCACGTGGCGCTGCCCAAGGCCATCGCCGCCGCGGCGAAGGCGGCAGGCGTGCAGCAGCTCATCCAGGTCAGTGCGCTCGGCGCGTCCGAGGGGGCGCCGTCGGAGTATCTGCGCTCCAAGGCGGCCGGTGAGGCGGCCATCCGCGCCGGGGGCGTGGACTGGACGATATTCCGTCCGTCGCTGGTGTATGGCGACGGCAAGTGCTTCCTGTCGATGTTCGCAGGTCTGCTGAAGATGTTCCCGGTGTTCCCGCTGGCCGGTGCCGACACCCGCTACCAGCCGGTCGCGGCACGCGACGTCGCGCGCTGCATCGTGCATGCGCTGGGCGACGAGACGGCGGTCGGCCAGACCTATGCGCTGTGCGGCCCCAAGGTCTACACGATGCGCGAACTGGTGAAGATGACCGGCCGCGCCATCGGCGCCGAACGCTGCGTCATCGGCCTGCCCGGACCGCTGGCGTCGCTGCAGGCGCTGGCGCTGGAACTGGCGCCGGGGCCGACGCTGATGTCGCGCGACAACCTGCGCTCGATGCAGGTCGACAGCGTGTGCGATACCGGCTGCACGCTGCCTTTCGATTTCGTCCCGCTGGCGCTGGAGAGCGAGATCGACGCCTGCCTGGCCGATTTTCGCCCGACCGACCGCTTCGAGCACGCGCGCTCGAAAGCGCACAGATAGATGAAGATCTACCGCGTCGGCGGCTCGGTCCGTGACGAGCTGATGGGGCTGCCGGCCGGCGACCGCGACTGGGTGGTCGTCGGCGCCACGCCGGAAGACATGGTGGCCGCCGGCTACACGCCGGTCGGCCGCGATTTTCCGGTCTTCCTGCACCCGCAGACGCACGAGGAACACGCGCTGGCGCGCACCGAGCGCAAGACCGCGCCCGGCTACCGCGGCTTCGTGTTCCACGCCGACCGTACGGTGACGCTGGAGCAGGACCTGCAGCGGCGCGACCTCACCATCAACGCGATCGCACGCGCCGACGACGGCACGCTCATCGACCCGTGCAATGGCCGCGCCGACATCGCCGCGCGCGTGCTGCGCCACGTCAGCGCCGCCTTCGCGGAAGACCCGGTGCGGATACTCAGGCTGGCCCGCTTCGCTGCGCGCTTCCACGACTTCACGGTGGCGCCGGCAACGGTGGCGCTGATGCGCGACATGGTGGATTGCGGCGAGGTCGATGCACTGGTGGCCGAGCGCGTGTGGCAGGAAGTGTCGCGCGGGCTGATGGAGGCGAAGCCCTCGCGCATGATCGAAGTGCTGCGCGAGTGCGGCGCGCTGCGCGTCGTGCTGCCGGAGGTGGACGCGCTGTTCGGCGTGCCGCAGCCGCCGCAGCACCATCCGGAGATCGACACCGGCATCCACCTGATGCAGTGCCTGGACTGGGCGGCCGCGCACGGCGCTTCGCTGGCGGCGCGCTGGGCGCTGGTGGCGCACGACCTTGGCAAGGGCACGACGCCGAAGGAGGAATGGCCGCGCCACATCGCGCACGAGGCGCGCAGCGCGAAGCTGGCGCGCGAGCTGGCAGAGCGGCTGCGCGTGCCGGTCGATATCGCCGACATCGCGCGGCTGGTGGCGCAGGAGCACACCAATGTGCACCGCGCCGCAGAGCTGCGTGCCGACACCATGGTGAAGCTGCTGGAGCGGCTGGACGTGATGCGCAAGCCGGAACGGCTGGCCGACATCCTGCTCGCCTGCGAAGCCGACGCGCGCAGCCGCCCCGGCCGTGACGAGGCGGGTTATCCGCAGGCAGCGCGGGTGCGCTCGGCCGCGGAGGCGTTCCGCTCGGTCGATGCGGGCGCCATCGCAAGCCGGCTGGCGGCGTCGGGCAAGGTGTCCGGCCCGGCGATCGCACAGGCGGTGCACGCGGCGCGCGTGCAGGCAGTCGCGGCGCGCTAGGGTCTGTTGCGGCGGGTCGTCACCACCAGTGCGATGCCGCCCAGCGTCGCGACCGAGGCCAGCAGCAGGCGCAGCGTCAGCGCTTCGGACAGCAGCAGTGCGCCACCGATGGCCGCGATCACTGGCACCGACAGCTGCACGCTGGCCGCCTGCGTTGCGGTGAGACCGCGCAGCGCGCTGTACCAGATGGCATAGCCGACGCCGGACGCCAGTGCGCCGGACAGCGCCGCATAGACGAAACCCAGCGCATCGATGCGCGCCTCGGCAGCGGCAATCATCGACAGACCGATCGCCATCGGCACCGCGCGCACGAAGTTGCCGGCGGTCATCGCCAGCGGCGTGCCGCGGGCGCGCCGGCCGCGCAGCGAATAAACGCCCCAGGCAATACCGGCCAGCGCCATCAGGATAGCGGCCTCGGCCGGTGGTGCGCTGACGCCGGGTGCCAGCAGCACGCCCAGCCCGGCCAGCGCCAGCAGCAGCCCCACGGTCTGCAGCGCGCGCAGCCGTTCGCCCTTCAAAAGGCCGGTGCCTATCATCGTTACCTGCACGGTGCCGAACAGCAGCAGCGCGCCGGTACCGGCGGACAGTTCGCGGTAGGCGTAGGAGAAGGCGGCGGCATAGACGAACAGCGCGGCTGCGCCCGCCCAGTCGCCCGCCAGTCGCCCGTCCTGCTGGCGACGGACCAGCGCCCACAGCACCAGGGCGCCGGCGGCGATGCGCACCAGCGTGAAGCTGGCGGCGTCGATTGCGGTATCGGCCAGCGCCAGGCGGTTCAGCACCGAATTGGCGGCGAAGGCCAGCATCGCCGCCGCGGTCAGGGCGGCGATGCGGCCCGGCGTCGGGCCTGCGCTCAAGAGCGGCGCAGCTGGCTCAGGTCGCGCACGGCGCCGGTGTCGGCGCTGGTGGTCATCAGCGCATAGGCCTGCAGCGCGGCCGACACGACGCGTTCCCGCGCGTGTGGCGTCCAGGCTGCGGCGCCGCGGTCCTCTTCCGCTTCGCGACGGTGCGCCAGTTCGGCGTCATCGACCGCGAGGTGGATGGTGCGGTTCGGGATGTCGATCTCGATCACGTCGCCGTCCTTGACCAGTGCGATCAGCCCGCCCTGGGCCGCTTCCGGCGAGGCGTGGCCGATCGACAGGCCGGAGGTGCCACCGGAGAAGCGGCCGTCGGTCAGCAGTGCGCAGGCCTTGCCCAGGCCCTTGGACTTCAGATAGGTGGTCGGATACAGCATTTCCTGCATGCCCGGACCGCCCTTCGGGCCTTCGTAGCGGATCACCACGACTTCGCCCGGCTTGACCTGATCGCCGAGAATGCCGGCGACCGCGTCGTCCTGGCTCTCGAACACCTTGGCAGGGCCGGAGAACTTCAGGATCGAGTCATCGACGCCGGCCGTCTTCACGATGCAGCCGCGCTCAGCGATGTTGCCGTACAGCACGGCCAGCCCGCCGTCCTGGCTGAAGGCGTGTTCCTTGTTGCGGATGACACCGTTCTCGCGGTCGAGATCCAGTTCCGGGTAGCGGCGGTCCTGCGAGAAGGCGACCTGGGTCGGGATGCCGCCGGGCGCGGCACGGTAGAAGGTGCGGACGGCCTCGTCCTCGGTGCGCACGATGTCGTACTTGTCGAGCGCTTCGCCCAGCGTGGCGCTGTGCACGGTCGGCAGGTCGCGATGGATCAGGCCGGCGCGGTCCAGCTCGCCGAGGATGGCCATGATGCCGCCGGCGCGGTGCACGTCTTCCATGTGCACGTCCGACTTGGCCGGCGCCACCTTGGACAGGCAGGGCACGTGACGCGAGATGCGGTCGATGTCGGCCATCGTGAAATGGACGCCGGCTTCCTTCGCCGCGGCCAGCAGATGCAGCACAGTATTGGTCGAGCCGCCCATCGACACGTCGAGCGTCATCGCGTTCTCGAAGGCCTTGAAGCTGGCGATCGAGCGCGGCAGCACCGAGGCGTCGTCGCCTTCGTAGTACTTGCGGCACAGTTCGACGACCAGCTGGCCGGCGCGCAGGAACAGCGCCTTGCGGTCGGCGTGGGTGGCCAGTACCGAGCCGTTGCCCGGCAGGCTGAGGCCCAGTGCTTCGGTCAGGCAGTTCATCGAATTGGCGGTGAACATGCCGGAGCAGGAGCCGC
>NZ_JADMJL010000065.1 GCF_018780585.1 Methyloversatilis discipulorum
TATGTCCCGAAACAGCACGAAAACGCTTGCGCCGGAACATAGAATCTCCCACGAATCCCGGCTTCCGCCGCCGATTGCGCGATCCCTGTGGGAGCGGCCTTGGCCGCGACGCAGCCGCTGCGGTCCGCAGGCTTCGGTGCAGGCTGCTGTCAGGGTCAGACGACCCCGCCCACAGAACCCGACCTCGCCTGCGGCCGGGTTCTCAGCCGGCGACCTTGTCCAGCGCCGCCTTGAAGCTCTGCACGGTGCGCTCGACGTTCTGCAGCTTGTCCAGACCGAACAGGCCGACGCGGAAGGTGCGGAAGTCGGCCGGTTCGTCCACCTGCAGCGGGACGCCGGCGGCGATCTGCAGGCCTTGCGTCGTGAATTTCTTGCCCGACTGGATATCCGGATCGCTGGTGTAGCTCACCACCACGCACGGCGCCTTGAAGCCTTCGGCGGCGACGCTGTCGAAGCCCTTGGCTTCCAGCAGCGCGCGGATCTGGCGGCCCAGTTCGATCTGGTTGGCCTTCACCTTGTCGAAGCCGTAGCGCTCGGTTTCCAGCATCACGTCGCGCAGTTTCGTCAGCGCGTCGGTCGGCAGCGTCGCGTGATAGGCGTGGCCGCCGTTCTCGTAGGCTTCCATGATCTGCAGCCACTTCTTAAGGTCGGCGGCGTAGCTGGTGCTGGTGGTGCCGTCGATGCGCGCACGGGCGCGTTCGCCCAGCATGACCAGACCGGCGCAGGGCGAACCGCTCCAGCCTTTCTGCGGGGCCGACACGACGATGTCGATGCCGAGTGCGCCCATGTCCACCCACAGCGTGCCGGCGGCGATGGCGTCGACCACGAACAGGCCATCGACCTCGCGCACCGCGGCAGCGACTTCACGCAGGTAGTCGTCCGGCAGCAGCATGCCGGCCGAGGTTTCGACCTGCGGCGCGAACACCACGGCGGGCTTCTGTTCGAGGATGGCGGCGACCACTTCCTTGACCGGCGCCGGCGCGAACGCCTTCTGCGAACCCGGCTCCGGCTGGCGCGCCTTCAGCACGATCTGCTCCGACGGGATGCGGCCCATGTCGAAGATCTGCGTCCAGCGGAAGCTGAACCAGCCATTGCGGATCACCATCACCTTCTGGTCGGTGGCGAACTGGCGCGCCACGGCTTCCATGCCGAAGGTGCCGCTACCCGGCACGACGACGGCCGACTTGGCGTTGTAGACCTGCTTCAGAACGCGCGAAATGTCCTTCATGACGCTCTGGAAGGCGGCGGACATGTGGTTCAGCGCACGGTCGGTATAGACGACCGAATATTCGAGCAGTCCCTCGGGATCGACATTGGGCAGAAGGCCGGACACGGTGATCTCTCCGTTTCAGTGGGGTAGACGACAGATTTGCACCCCCGCTTGTGGCGGCGGCTGGACAGAACCTGCGGGTGTTCCGGGCGGACGGGTCCGTTCGGAGGGTCGGGATTCTAATCCACTGAGGCAGCTTGCCGGTATGTCGGGTTTCCGCTGTTGCCGCCCGGGCTGCCTTCGCCGATGGGGCGGCCGACCTGTCGGCGCCAGCGCCGGTTCTCTGTGGGAGGGGTCTTGACCCCGACGGCGGCGCATAACGAAGCCGGCGGACAGCGGAGGCCCTGTCGCGGCCAAGGCCGCTCCCACAGTGGAGGGCGCACGACTTTCGGCCGGAGCTCGGGCCAAGGTTCTGTGGGAGGGGTCTTCTGACCCCGACAGCGGCCTGAAGTGAAGCCGACGGACGGCAGCGGCCCCGTCGCGGCCAAGGCCGCTTCTACAGTGGAGCGCCCGGTGGAAGCGTGCTTGCCAGACGCTGGCGGAAATCGGCAGATCTGCTTGCAACGCCGCCCGTCGACGCCCCGTCGCACCGTTCTCTCCGCGCATATCTTTTCCGATGCAGATCAATGCTTTGATCTGCATCAATATTTTTGCTGCGGCGCAGAAAATCCGGCTGGCCCGCAACTTGTTAGTAGCCACCACCCACCCGTGCGAATCGACGGTTCGTCCGAGGTGTTTCGAGGTCCGTGAGCACACGGCTCGCCGGAAACATGGCGTGCGGCGCAGGCGAGGGGCCCCAGACAACAAGAAGCACAGGAGAGAGACCAGGATGGAAACCTTCTATGAGGTGATGCGCCGGCAGGGCATCTCGCGCCGCAGTTTCCTTAAGTACTGTTCGTTGACCGCCACCTCGCTCGGCCTCGGCCCGGCCTTCGTGCCGCAGATCGCCCACGCGATGGAAACCAAGCCGCGCACCCCGGTGCTGTGGCTGCACGGGCTGGAATGTACCTGCTGTTCCGAATCCTTCATCCGCTCGGCCCACCCGCTGGCGAAGGACGTGGTGCTGTCGATGATTTCGCTCGACTACGACGACACGCTGATGGCCGCCGCCGGGCACCAGGCCGAAGCGATCCTCGAAGAGATCATGACGAAGTACAAGGGCAACTACATCCTGGCGGTCGAGGGCAACCCGCCGCTGAACCAGGATGGCATGAGCTGCATCATCGGCGGCAAGCCCTTCATCGACCAGCTCAAGCACGTCGCCAAGGACGCCAAGGCCATCATCTCCTGGGGTTCCTGTGCCAGCTGGGGCTGCGTGCAGGCGGCCAAGCCGAATCCGACGCAGGCCACGCCGGTGCACAAGGTCATCTTCGACAAGCCCATCATCAAGGTGCCGGGCTGCCCGCCGATCGCCGAGGTGATGACCGGCGTCATCACCTACATGCTCACCTTCGACCGCATCCCCGAGCTGGACCGCCAGGGCCGGCCGAAGATGTTCTACAGCCAGCGCATCCACGACAAGTGCTACCGCCGCCCGCACTTCGACGCCGGCCAGTTCGTCGAGGCCTGGGACGACGAGTCCGCGCGCAAGGGCTACTGCCTCTACAAGGTCGGCTGCAAGGGCCCGACCACCTACAACGCCTGCTCCACGGTGATGTGGAACGAGGGCACCAGCTTCCCGATCAAGGCCGGCCACGGCTGCATCGGCTGCTCGGAAGACGGCTTCTGGGACAAGGGCTCGTTCTACGACCGCCTGACCGACATCCACGCCTTCGGCATCGAAGCCAACGCCGATGAGATCGGTGGCACGGCGGCCGGTGTGGTGGGTGCCGCGGTCGCGGCGCACGCCGCCATCTCGGTGGCCAAGCGGGCACGCGACAAGGCCGTCGAGGCCAAAGCGGCGTCCACCAACAGCTGATCCAGACACACGAGGAAGAACACCATGGGTGCTTACGAAACACAGGGCTTCAAGATGGACAACACCGGCCGGCGCATCGTCGTCGACCCGGTCACGCGCATCGAGGGCCACATGCGCTGCGAGGTCAACCTCGACAGCAACAACGTGATCCGCAACGCGGTCTCCACCGGCACCATGTGGCGTGGTCTGGAGGTGATCCTCAAGGGCCGCGACCCGCGCGACGCCTGGGCCTTCGTCGAGCGCATCTGCGGCGTCTGCACCGGCTGCCACGCGCTGGCCTCGGTGCGCGCGGTGGAAGACGCGCTGGACATCCGCATCCCGCTCAACGCGCACCTGATCCGCGAGATGATGGCCAAGACGCTGCAGGTGCACGACCACGCGGTGCACTTCTACCACCTGCACGCGCTGGACTGGGTCGACGTCGTGTCCTGCCTGCAGGCCGACCCGAAGAAGACCAGCGACCTGCAGCAGATGGTGTCGCCCGCGCACCCCATGTCGTCGCCCGGTTATTTCCGCGACGTGCAGAACCGGCTGAAGAAGTTCGTCGAGAGCGGCCAGCTCGGCCCGTTCGCCAACGGCTACTGGGGCTCCAAGGCCTACGTGCTGCCGCCCGAGGCCAACCTGATGGCCGTGACCCACTACCTGGAGGCGCTGGACCTGCAGAAGGAATGGGTCAAGGTGCACACCATCTTCGGCGGCAAGAACCCGCACCCGAACTACCTGGTCGGCGGTGTGCCCTGCGCCATCAACATCGACGGCGACGGCGCCGTCGGCGCCCCGATCACGATGGAACGCCTGAACTTCGTCGAGGCGCGCATCAAGGAAATGATCGAGTTCAACAACAACGTCTACATCCCGGACGTGCTCGCCATCGGCACGATCTACAAGCAGGCCGGCTGGCTGTACGGCGGCGGTCTGGCGGCGACCAACGTGGCCGACTACGGCACCTACGAGAAGGTGCCGTACGACCACAGCACGCATCAGCTGCCGGGCGGCGTCATCCTCAACGGCAACTGGGACGAGATCCACGAAATCGACCCGCGCGACCCGGAGCAGGTGCAGGAGTTCGTCAATCACAGCTGGTACAAGTACGCCGACGAATCCAAGGGCCTGCACCCGTGGGACGGCGTGACCGAACCGAACTACGAGCTCGGCGCCAAGACCAAGGGCACGCGCACCAACATCGAGGAGATCGACGAGAGCGCCAAGTACTCGTGGATCAAGTCGCCGCGCTGGCGCGGCCACGCAGTCGAGGTCGGCCCGCTGTCGCGCTACATCCTCGGCTACGCGCACGCCGCCAAGGGCAACAAGTGGTGCCAGCGCGTGAAGCAGCAGATCGACGAGTCGGCGGTGGCGATCAACAGCGCCATCCCGAAGGCGCTCGGCCTGCCGGAGACGAACTTCAGCGCCAAGCAGCTGCTGCCCACCACCATCGGCCGCACGCTGGCGCGCGCACTGGAAAGCCAGTACGCCGCCGAAATGATGATGGACGACTACAAGCAGCTGATCGGCAACATCAAGGCGGGCGACACCAGCACCGCCAACGTCGAGAAGTGGGACCCGAAGACCTGGCCGAAGGAAGCCAAGGGCGTGGGCACCGTCGCCGCACCGCGCGGCATGCTGGGCCACTGGATCCGCATCAAGGACGGCCGCATCGAGAACTACCAGTGCGTCGTGCCGACCACCTGGAATGGCAGCCCGCGTGACACCAAGGGCCAGATCGGCGCCTTCGAGGCCAGCCTGATGAACACGCCGATGGTGAATCCGGAACAGCCGGTTGAAATCCTGCGCACGCTGCACTCGTTCGACCCCTGCCTCGCCTGCTCGACGCACGTGATGAGCGAGGACGGCCAGGAACTGACCACGGTGAAGGTGCGCTGAAGCGCGCCCACGACATAACGAAATCAGGAGGAAACATGAATACGTCCCTCGTTCGCCGCGCCTCCGTCGCGGCCGCCCTGGCGCTGGCAGCCGGTGTCGCCCAGGCGCATGAAGGTCACGGCGCACACGGCCTGGCCGCAGGCCTGGCGCATCCCTTCGCCGGCCTTGATCATCTGCTGGCGATGATCGCCGTCGGTCTCTGGTCGGCCGCCGTGCTGCCCGCCGCACAACGCCTGGCCGGCCCGGCCTTCTTCCTGCTCGCGCTGCTGGCCGGTGCCTTCGTCGGCGTGCAGACGGGTGCCGGCGTCTTCATCGAAGCCGGTGTCGCGCTCAGCGTCGCACTGTTCGGCGTGCTGCTGCTGGCGCGCCGCCAGCTGCCCGCGGTGGCTGGCTTCGCGCTGATCGCCGCGGCCGGTGCGCTGCACGGCGTCGCGCACGGCGCCGAGTGGGCGGCGGGCTCGTCCTTCGCCGCATACGCGGCCGGCTTCGTGCTCGGCTCGGCGCTGCTGCACGCCGCCGGTCTGATCGCCGGCAGCTGGCTGGCGCGTGTGCCGGCCTGGGTCTGGCGCGTGCAGGCGGCAGGGGTCGGTGCCGCCGGCCTGTTCATGTTCGCGTCGCGCATCTGAAGCACCCAACCGCGGGAGACGACAGATGTCCGCAACTACTGAAAAGCTTTCCCACGCCACCGGCATCGACGAGGGGGCGGTTGCTCACGGCCGCTCGATCAAGTCGGTCTACGTGTATGAAGCGCCGGTGCGCGTGTGGCACTGGATCAACGCGCTGGCGATCACGGTGCTCGCGCTGACCGGCTACTTCATCGGCTCGCCGCTGCCGACGCAGCCGGGCGAGGCCAGCGCCAACTTCCTGATGGGCTACATCCGTTTCGCCCACTTCGCCGCCGGCTACGTGCTGGCGGTCGGTCTGCTCGGCCGCACCTACTGGGCCATCGTCGGCAACCACCACGCACGCGAGCTGTACTGGGTGCCGCTGCTGACCAAGGCCTACTGGGTCGAGGTGCTCGGCATGCTGAAGTGGTATGCCTTCGTCAGCCCGCGGCCGGGCCGCTACGTCGGCCACAACCCGCTGGCGCGTTTCGCGATGTTCTTCGGCTACCTGCTGCTCACGCTGTTCATGATCTGCACCGGCTTCGCGCTGTACGGCGAAGGCGCGCAGATGGGATCGTGGCAGGACCTGATGTTCGGCTGGGTCATTCCGCTGTTCGGCCAGTCGCAGGACGTGCATACCTGGCATCACCTCGGCATGTGGGGGCTCATCGTGTTCATCATCCTGCATGTCTATGCGGCCATCCGCGAAGACATCATGGGTCGCTCCAGCGTGGTGAGCACGATGATTTCCGGCCACCGCACCTTCAAGGACTGAGGCCATGTCCGCCGCCACCTCGCTTGCAGCCAGCACCGCAGCGGCGGACACGCCCACCGCCTCCTCGCGCGAAAGAAGGCTCGTTGTGCACCCCTTGCGTCCCGGACGGTCACCCCTGCAACGCGTACCCGCCGGCATTCCGGTGCGTGCGCCGTGGCATCCGGGACGATTTCTTTCGCGCAATTTCCTCGAACCGCTCGGCATGTCGCAGAGCGAAGCCGCCCGCGCGCTCGGCATGTCGCGCCGCCGTCTGCACGAGATCGTGCACGGCCAGCGCGCGATGACGCCCGACACCGCCATCCGCTGCGCCCTGCTGTTCGGCACTGACGCCGCCTTCTGGCTGGCGCTGCAGTCCGCCTGGGACAGCTTCCACGCCTGGAAGGCGCTGCGCGCCACGCCTCACGCCACGCTTCCGCGCGGCACTCACTGATTTTTTCCGAAGGAAGGTCCGACCATGAACCCGAATCCGTCCGGATGCAGCTGTCACCCTCCCCGTGACAGCATCGTCGTGCTCGGCATCGGCAATGTGCTGTGGGCTGACGAAGGCTTCGGCGTGCGCTGCGTCGAAGCGCTGCAGCAGCGCGTCGAGTTCGACGAAGGCGCCGGCGACGCCCCGGAGGTGCAGCTGATCGACGGTGGCACGCAGGGGCTCTACCTCGTGCAGCACGTGCAGGCGGCCGACTGCCTGCTCATCTTCGACGCCATCGACTACGGCCTCGAGCCGGGCACGCTCAAGTGCATCGCCAACGACGACGTGCCGCGCTTCATGGGCGCGAAGAAGATGAGCCTGCACCAGACCGGTTTCCAGGAGGTGCTGATGCTGGCACAGCTGACCGGCCAGTACCCGCGCGAAGTGCTGTTGATCGGTTGTCAGCCGGAAGAGCTGGAGGACTACGGCGGCAGCCTGCGGCCGTCGGTGCGCCGGGCGATGGACGACGCGCTGGCGCTCGGCCTGGACACGCTGCGCCGCTGGGGCGCGCGGCCGGTGCCGCGCACCACGCCGCTGACCGAGCGCGAGTGCATCACCTTCGCCGAACTCGAACTGACGCGCTACGAAGGCGAACGTCCGCCGGAAGAGCTCGCCTGCCGCAGCGGTGACGCCCGCTTCTTTCCTTCGCTGGAGGGCTGAGCCGTGTGTCTGGGCATACCGATGCAGGTGATGGCCCTCGAACCGGGCCACGCGCGCTGCGTGGGCCGGCTCGGTCTGCGCCGCGTGCGCACTGCGCTGGTCGGCGATGTGGCGGTCGGTGACTGGCTGCTGGTCTTCCTCGACAGCGCGCAGGAACGCATTACGGTCGAGCGGGCGCAGGAGATCGACGCCACGCTGGACCTGATCGAATCCGTCATGCAGGGCGAGGCCGGTGACGGCGCTGCCGCCTTCGCACTGCCGTCGGCAATGAGCAGCGAACAACTGCGGGCGCTGTCCGGCGCCCGTGCGGACACGCAGGACAACACGCAGGGAGAAATCGCATGAGCATCGAAACCGCATCATCCGAAGCGGTCGTCACGTTGCCGGTCGCCGCGCCGGCCCTCGTGTCGCCGCTGATCGACCGCCTGGTCAGCGCGCACGGCGCGATCTGGCTCACCGCCGATAATGTCGCCGACTGGGCGGCCGCCGGCGGCGACCGCGTCATCCTGCTGGCCGGCGACCCGGTGCGCTTCCCCGAAGCGCTCGACGTCGCGGTGGTGCTGCCCGAACTGCGCCAGCATTTCGCGCAGCGCTTCGCCGTCGGCGTCGCCACCCGCGAACACGAGGACGCCATCGCCAAGCGCTACGGCTCGATCCGCTGGCCGGCGCTGGTGTTCGTGCGCGACGGCCAGTACGTCACCGTGCTGTCCGGCATGCTCGACTGGGACGTCTATGTCGAGCGCGTCGCTGAGGCGCTGGCGATGCCCGCGTCGCGCGCACCCACCATAGGCATCCCGGTGCGCAATGGCAGCGCATCCGATTCTTCCTGTCACTGAGCGGAGTACGGCACGTGAAAGAGTTTCCCGCATTTCCCATTCCGGTCGCCGTCATCGGCCCCGGCACCCAGGTCGAGGACGAAACGCTGCAGTACATCAACATGCCGCAGGGCATGGAAACCTTCCGCCCGCCCGTCCTGCCCGAGCCGGAAGAGCTGGTCGGCCACGAACAGGCGCATCTGGCGCTGCGTGACGTGCTGGCCTGCCTCGGCGCCACCCGCAGCGACGGCCGCAACCGCAGCATCGACCTGACCCGGCTGCCGGCCGAAGACCTGAAGCTGATCAACCAGGTCATGGGCGAGGGCGAGGTCAGCGCACAGGTGCGCACCGAAGGCGATGCCGCCCACCACGTGGCGGTGCAGGAGTCGGTGTTCGCCGGCGTCTGGCGCGTCATCGTCAGCGACAACGGCAGCGTCCTGTCCGACACGATAGAGGTGGGCGCCATCCCGCAGGTGCTGCGCACTTCGGCCGCCGACGACCTGTGGTTTACCGTGCCGCGCTGGCAGGGCGCGCTGCCGCCCAATGTGCAGAACGCGCCGGCGCTGCTGGCCGAGATCGAGGACCAGTGGCGCGGCTGGAAGCCGGGCAAGCCGGCGCATGTGGTGAATCTGACGCTGCTGCCGATGTCGAACGAGGACATCGGTTTCATGGACCACCACCTCGGCACCGGGCGCGTGCTCATCCTGTCGCGCGGCTACGGCAACTGCCGCATCACCAACACGCGCGTGCCCAACACCTGGCGCGTCGTCTATTACAACTCGCAGGACGTGGTCATTCTGAACACGGTCGAGGTGACCGCGCTGCCGGAAGTCGCGATGGCGGCGAAGGAGGATCTCGAGGATTCATTCGAGCGTCTGACCGAAGTGCTGGCCTGGGTGGAAGGCGACTGATCATGTCGGCCAATGTGCGCTTCGAAGGCAGCTATCTCGGCGATGCCGGCAAGTTGCCGGACAATGCGAAACTCGAATGCAAGATCTGCTGGTGGGTGTATGACCCGCAGCAGGGCGACCCGGTGTGGCAGATCGCGCCGGGCACCGCATTCACCGACCTGCCGCCGCACTGGCGCTGCCCGCAGTGCGACGGTGACGCCGACCAGTTCATGGTGATCGACTGAGGTTGATCGCCTCACCGCACCTGAGCGACCGACATGGCCACCGACCCGATGCTCGCCTACCGCATCAGCGCCCTCGAAGCGCTGTTCCGTCAGATCGCCGACACCCGCATGGCCGGGCTGCCGATCATGAACGCGGCGCTGCGCGTCGAGGTGGTGGGTTTCGAGCTGTGCCCGTCGGAGCCCGACCTGCCGGCGGCAGCCAGCGGCGTGCTGGTGACGCCATGGTTCATGAATCTGGTGCGCCTGCCGCTGGCCCGCGAGGACGATCTCGGGCGCGTCGGCGTCACGCGCCGGCTGGCGGTCGGGCGCGAGCGCTTCGACTTCATCGGCGCGCACGAAGCCGCCATCGGCACCTTCGACGCCTGCTCGCTGTTTTCGCCGATGTTCGATTTCGCGTCGCAGGACACCGCCGTCGCCACCGCGCAGGCGGTGCTGGTACGACTGCGCGAACCTTTGCCCGACGTGGTGAAGGATGCGGCGGAACAGCCGGAACGCCCGGCCCGCCGCGGCTTCCTGTTCGGGCGGAGCCGCACGCCATGATGTCGCTCGACGCACTGGCCGGTGTGCTGCGCGTTCAGCCGGGTGCCCAGCGCCCGGCCGCGCTGAGCGGCCAGCGTCCGGACTGGGCGGCGCGGCTGGCTGTCGGTCGCCCGGCGCAATCGCTGCCCGACCTGCTCGGCGCCGTGTTCAGCCTGTGCAGCCACGCCCACCGGCTGTGCGCGCGGGCTGCGGTCGACGCCGCGCTCGGCGTCGATGCGCCGCTGCCGGACACCTTGCGCGGCGAAACGCTGCGCGAACACCTGCGCCGCGTCCTGCTCGACTGGCCAGCACTGCTGACGGCCGGGCCGTCGGCCGACGCAGCGTGCGCGCTGGCCGCCTGCCCCGTGCTGCGCGCCGACGGCCGTGACGCCGCGTGTGCCGCCAGCATGCCGGACTGGATCGAACGCCATCTGCTCGGCGTCGCACCGGCCCGCTGGCTGGCCGCCTTCGAGCGCGCGCCGCAGCAGGCCTTTGCCGACTGGCGCGACGCGGGCCAGACCTGGCTCGCCCGCGGGCTGCGCGACAGCGCCGCGCTGGCCGATGCACCGGTCGCCGCGGCATCGGCGCTGCACGTGCATGCCAGTGAAGCGGCGCTGCGCACGCTGGCCGCCGCGATGACGCAGGACCCGGCCTTCACCCGTCGTCCGCGCATCGACGGTGCCTGTGCCGAAACCGGCTGCTGGACGCGTCTGGCCGACGCCGCGCTGCTCCGCTCGGCCTCCGATCGCTTTGCGGCGCGGCTGGCCGAACTGGTGCGCCTCGCGCTGCCGGGCGGCGAAGGCCGCCTGCGCAGCGGCCGTATCGAGCTGGCGCCGGGCGAGGGGCTGGCCTGGGCGGAGATGGCGCGCGGCCTGCTCGTCCACTACGTACGGCTGGATGGTCGCGGCGACGAGGCGCGCATCGACGCCTGTCACGTGCTGGCGCCGACCGAATGGAATTTCGATGCCGACGGTGCGGTGGCTGCCGCACTCGAAAAGCTGGACCCGGCGGCGCCCGATTGCACGCGCCGTGTCGCGCTGCTGATGGCGGCGTACGACCCCTGCGTGCGCTACGAGATGGCAGGCCGGCAGGAGGTGTCCCATGCATGAAGCCAGCCTGGCCGGCGGCATCCTGCAGCTGGTCGAGCGCACTGCCGAGCGCGAGCGCTTCGCCCGCGTCACGCATCTGCGGCTGGAGGCGGGCCAGCTGGCCGGCGTCGAGTCGCGCGCACTGCGCTTCGCGCTCGAAGCCATCGCCCCCGGCACGCTGCTCGACGGCGCGCGCATCGATATCGACGAACCACCGGGCGAAGCCTGGTGCATGGACTGCAGCCTCACCGTGCAGATCGCGCAGCGCGGCGACGCTTGCGCGCACTGCGGCGGCTACCGGTTGCAGCCGACCGGCGGCACCGAACTGAAGGTGATCGACATGCAGGTAGAGGACTGAGAGCTGGTCTGGATTCTGTAGGAGCGGTCTTCTGACCGCGACAGGGCGGTTGATCACGCGCCAACTGCCGATCCGTCGCCGCGGTCGCGGTCAGAAGACCGCTCCTACAGGAGCGTTGGCGCGCAAGGCATCGCGCTTGGCAGGATTGCACGACCCGGCTCAGACCGGGCAAGGACTGAGGAGACCGATATGTGCGTAGTGTGTGGATGTGCCGGTGACGGCAGCCAGGTGACGATGGAGGGGCACGGGCACGTCCATCCGCCCAGTCCTTATTCACCCGCGGCGCGGCGGGTGAAGTCCGGTGCGCCGGCGATCCGGCGGGCGGAACCGGCGCATGCGGGGGCCTCGCACGTCGCGGTGGACCCGGCCAGCGGCGACCTGCATTTCGGCGCCGGTGCGGCCAAGGTGTCGGTGCCCGGCATGAGCCAGGCACGCGCCATCCGGCTCGAAACCGACATCCTCGGCGAGAACGACCGCGTGGCGGCGCAGAACCGCGCGCACTTCGCGGCGCACGGCGTGACCGCGCTGAACTTCGTGTCCAGCCCCGGCTCCGGCAAGACCACGCTGCTGTGCGCCACCATCGAGGCGCTGAAGACACGCGCGCCCGGACTGCCGGTGGCGGTGATCGAGGGCGACCAGCAGACCTCCTTCGACGCCGACCGCATCCGTGCAACCGGCGCGCCGGCGCTGCAGGTGAACACCGGCAAGGGCTGTCACCTCGACGCGCCGATGGTGGCCGAGGCCTTCGCCCGCCTGCACCGCCACGATCACGGTGAGGAGCGCAGCCTGCTGTTCATCGAGAACGTCGGCAACCTCGTCTGCCCGGCCATGTGGGACCTGGGCGAGGCGGCGAAGGTGGCCATCCTGTCGGTCACCGAAGGCGAGGACAAGCCGCTCAAGTACCCGGACATGTTCGCCGCCAGCACGCTGATGCTGGTGAACAAGATCGACCTGCTGCCCTACCTTAACTTCGACGTCGAGCGCTGCATAGCCTTCGCGCGCCGCGTCAATCCGGCCATCGAGGTGATCCGGGTGTCGGCCACCACCGGCGAAGGCATGGGCGACTGGCTGACCTGGATCGAATCGCGACTGAAGGCCGACGCCGTGGCGGGCCTGCAGGCCGGCATCGACGACATCGTGCGGAGCGTCGCGTCATGAGCCCCCGGCTCCCCACCGTGCTGGCGGCCGGCGCCTGGCTAAAGAACGCCGCCTGCCTGTTCGAGGATGGCCGCGCCGTCTGGTCGCCGATGCACGGCGACCTCGGCGACCCGGCCGCCTGCGTCGCGCTCGAACAGTCGCTCGACCATCTGCGCGCGCAGTCCTGTACGCCGATCGAGGCGATCGCGCACGACCTGCACCCCGACTTCTACAGTACCCAGCTGGCGGTCGCGCTGGCCGACCGGCTGGGCGTGCCGGCCGTCGGCGTGCAGCATCACCACGCGCACATCGCCGCCGTGATGGCAGAGCATGGACTGACCGAACCGGTGGTCGGGCTGGCGCTCGACGGCGTCGGCCTCGGCACCGACGGCGTGGCCTGGGGCGGCGAACTGCTGTGGGTCGCCCCCGGCGACTGGCGCCGGCTCGGCCACCTGTGGCCGCTGCGACTGGCCGGCGGCGACGTCGCCGCGCGCGAGCCCTGGCGGATGGCCGCAGCGGCGATGCAGACGCTGGGTCGCGGCGCCGACATCGAGGCACGCTACACCGCCGCGGTCGGCGCGCAGGCGGCGCGCACCGTCACGCGCATGCTGGACAGCGGCCTCAACAGTCCGCCGACCACCAGCACCGGCCGCTGGTTCGACGCCGCTGCCGGCGCGCTCGGTTTGAGCGTGCGCCAGTCGCACGAGGCCGAAGCCGCCATTGCGCTCGAATCGGCCGCCAAGCGCTGGTTTGCCGTGCACGGCGAACCGACGCTGGACAGCGTCATCGAGGTCGCGGGCGACAGCATGCTCGATCTGCGTCCGCTGCTCGCCCGTCTGCTCGATTGGCCGGACGGCGAAAATCGATGCGACGAAGCCGCCGCCTGGTTCCACGTGGCGCTGGCCGACGGCCTCGCGCAGTGGGCGATCGCCGCCGCGCAGCGCACTCAGGTCGATACCGTCTGCCTCGGCGGCGGCTGTTTCATGAATGCGCTGCTGACGCGTCGCGTCACGCTGCGGCTGCAGAGCCGCGGCCTGCGCGTGCTGCGGCCGCAGGCCACATCCTGCGGCGATGCCGGTCTGGCCCTGGGCCAGGCGTGGGCGGTCGCGCAGCAGATCCATCTCGCACCCGGCGTGCTCACGGAGTCCCTGTCATGTGTCTAGCCATCCCCGCCAAACTGGTCGAACTGCGCGAGGACGAACGCGCGGTGGTGAACCTCGGCGGCATCCGCAAGGAAGTGTCGATCGAACTGGTGCCCGAGGCGCAGGTCGGCGACTACGTCATCGTCCACGTCGGTCACGCCATCGGCATGATCGACCCGGAAGAGGCCGAGCGCACGCTGGCACTGTTCGGCGAAATGTCGGCAGCGATGGCCGCGACGGAGTCCGCCGCATGAAGTACATCGACGAATTCCGCGACGGCGACGTCGCCCGCAAGATCGCCGACCGTCTGGCCGTTGAAGCGCGCGGTGATCGCCCCTACAGCTTCATGGAGTTCTGCGGCGGCCACACGCACGCCATTTCGCGCTACGGCGTGAGCGAACTGCTGCCGGCCAATGTGCGCATGATCCATGGCCCCGGCTGTCCGGTCTGCGTGCTGCCGATCGGCCGCGTGGACATGGCGATCAAGCTGGCGCTCGAACACGATGTCATCGTCTGTACCTACGGCGACACGATGCGCGTGCCGGCCTCCGACAGCCTGTCGCTGACCAAGGCGAAGGCGCGTGGCGGCGACATCCGCATGGTGTATTCGGCGGCCGACGCGCTCACTGTCGCGCGCGACAACCCGGAGCGTCAGGTGGTGTTCTTCGCCATCGGCTTCGAAACGACGACGCCGCCGACCGCGCTCGCCATCCTGCGCGCGCAGCGCGAGGGGCTGAAGAACTTCAGCGTGCTGTGCTGCCACGTGCTGACCCCGTCCGCCATCACCCACATCCTGGAATCACCGGAAGTGCGCCAGTACGGCACGGTGCCGATCGACGGCTTCATCGGCCCGGCGCACGTGAGCATCGTCATCGGTGCCGCACCCTACGAGCACTTTGCCGAGGAATACCGCAAGCCGGTGGTGATTGCCGGCTTCGAGCCGCTGGACGTGATGCAGGCCATCCTGATGCTGGTGCGCCAGGTGAACGAGGGCCGCGCCCACGTCGAGAACGAATTCACCCGCGCGGTCGACCGCGACGGCAACCTCGCCGCGCAGCAGAAGGTGTCCGAAGTGTTCGAACTGCGACCCAGCTTCGAATGGCGCGGCCTGGGCGAAGTGCCGTACAGCGCGCTGAAGATACGGCCGGCCTTCGCCGAATTCGACGCCGAGCGCCGCTTCGACGTCGGCTACAAGCCGGTGGCTGACAACAAGGCCTGCGAGTGCGGCGCCATCCTGCGCGGCGTCAAGAAGCCGACCGACTGCAAGATTTTCGGCACCGTATGCACGCCGGAAAACCCGGTCGGTTCCTGCATGGTGTCGAGCGAGGGGGCGTGCGCGGCGCACTATGCGTACGGAAGATTCAAGGACATTCCGGTGGTGACCGCATGAACGCGAGAGACGACAGCAAGGGCGGCGCCGTGCGCGCCGGCTATGTCCGGCCGCTGGACATCCGCAACGGCCGCATCGACATGGGCCACGGTGCAGGCGGCCGCGCTGCCGCGCAGCTGATCGAGGAAATCTTCCTCGCCGCCTTCGACAATCCCTTCCTGCGCCAGGGCAACGACGGTGCGTCGCTGGCCATTCCGCAGGGCAGCCGTCTGGTGATGGCGACCGACGCGCACGTCATTTCGCCGCTGTTCTTCCCCGGCGGCGACATCGGTGCGCTCAGCGTGCACGGCACGGTGAACGACGTGGCGATGATGGGCGCGACGCCGCTCTATCTGTCGGCCAGTTTCATCCTCGAAGAGGGTTTTCCGCTGGCCGATCTGAAGCGCATCGTGCAGTCGATGGCGGCGGCGGCGCGCGAAGCCGGCGTGGCGGTGGTCACCGGCGACACCAAGGTGGTGGAGCAGGGCAAGGGCGACGGCGTGTTCATCAGCACCACCGGCGTCGGCGTGGTGCCGCACGGCATCGACGTGTCGGGCGCGAACGCGCGGCCGGGCGACGTCATCCTGCTGTCGGGCACCGTGGGCGATCATGGCGTGGCGGTGCTGTCGCAGCGCGAATCGCTGGAGTTCGAAACGACCATCGTGTCGGACACCGCGGCACTGAACGGGCTGGTCGCCGACATGCTGGCGGTTTGTCCGGCGATCCGCACGCTGCGCGATCCGACGCGTGGCGGTGTCGCCACCACGCTGAACGAGATCGCCCGCCAGTCAGGCGTCGGCATGCTGCTCGACGAAGCAGCGATACCGGTCAAGCCGGAAGTCGACGCGGCCTGTGAACTGCTCGGGCTGGACCCGCTCTACGTTGCCAACGAGGGCAAGCTCATCGCCATCGTGCCGGCCGAACACGCCGACGCCGCGCTGGCGGCGATGCGCGCGCATCCACGCGGCGCGGATGCCGCTCGCATCGGCGTCGTGCAGCAGGACGCGCACCACTTCGTGCAGATGAACACCCGCTTCGGTGGCCGGCGCGTGGTCGACTGGCTGAGCGGAGAGCAGCTGCCGCGCATCTGCTGAACCGCGATGAGCGCCGACCGCGTCTATGCCAAGACCGACAAGGGCCGCGCCGAACTGCTGTCGCGCACCGGCACGCTGCGCGGGCGACTGCGGGCCGCGCTCATCGTCGTCAATGGCCAGGCACCGCTGTCCGCGCTGCAGGAGGTGATCGGCGATGGCGCGGCCGGTCTGCTCGAAGAGCTGCGCAGCCTGGGCCATATCGAGGCGGTCAAGCCCGCTGCACTGCCGGCCGCCGGCGCAGGTGAAGCGCCGGCCGACACGCTGCTCGAAATGCGGCGCGCCGACGCGATGTCCCGGCTGGCACCGCACTTCGGTCCCGACGTGGCGCTGGTCGCTCGCCCGCTGCTGGCGGCCGACGACGCGACCGCCTTCGACAGCGCGCTCGACGCGATCGAGCGCACGCTCGCGCTCTACATGGGCCGCCGCGACGCCGCGCGCACGCTGGCCGGACTGAGGTTCTCGCGATGACGGCGCCGCTGCGCATCCTGCTGCTATGCCACAGCTTCAACAGCCTGAGCCAGCGCCTGTACGCCGAACTGACGGCGCTCGGTCATGTGCTGTCGGTGGAGCTGGACATCGCCGACGCGGTGACCGAGGAGGCGGTCGCGCTGTTCCAGCCGGACCTCGTGCTGGCCCCTTTCCTGAAGCGGCGCATCCCGGCGTCGGTGTGGCGCACCCTGCCCTGTTTCGTCGTGCATCCGGGGCCGCCGGGCGACCGCGGCCCGGCGGCGCTCGACTGGGCCATCGTCGAGGGGCAGCGCGAGTGGGGCGTCACCGTGCTGCAGGCGGACGGCGATTTCGACGCCGGCCCGGTATGGGGAGCCGCGACCCTCCCGCTGCGTGCGGCGTCCAAGGGCGCGATCTACCGGCGCGAGGTGACCGAGGCGGCGGTCGCGGCGACCTTGCAGGCGCTCGCCCGCTTCACTGCCGGCGATGCGCCGCAGAAAAGTGTGCCCGCCGCCGACGGCTGGCGCGGCGTGCTGCCGCAGTCGCGCCGCGCGATCGACTGGTCGCACGACGACAGCGCAACGGTGCTCGCGAAGATCCGCGCCTCCGACGGCCAGCCGGGCGTGGTCGACGCGCTGTTCGGCCAGCCCTGCCGGCTGTTCGACGCGCACCCGGCGACGCAGCAAGCGCTGGCCGGTCTTGGCGGTGCGCCGGGCGATGTGCTGGCGCAGCGCGACGGCGCGCTGCTGCTGCGGACCGTCGATGGTGGCGTCTGGATAGGCCGCGTGTCGATCGCCCTTGGCGACGCCGCATCGCCGATCAAGCTGCCGGCAACGCAGGCCTTTGCCGCGGCGGCCGCGACGCTGCCCGAACGTGCGGTGCCGCTCACGCGGGCGGCCGACGAATGGGGCGAGTTGCGCTACACCGAGCACGGCGAGCGCGGGGCCCGCGTCGGCGTGCTCAGTTTCGACTTCTGCAATGGCGCGATGTCCACCGCGCAATGCCAGCGCCTGCGCGACGCGCTGGTCGAGGTGAAGCGGCGCGACACGCAGCTGCTGCTGATCGCTGGCGGCGACGGCTTCTTCAGCAATGGCATCGACCTCAACTGCATCGAGGCGGCGGCGCACCGCGACGGCGACAGTGCGGCCGACGAATCGTGGCGCAACATCAACGCGATGAACGACGTCGCGCTGGAAATCATCACCTGCACCGACCGCCTCACCGTGTCGCTGCTGCGCGGCAACGCCGGTGCCGGCGGCGCCTTCCTCGCGCTGGCGGCGGACGAGGTGTGGGCGCAGCGCGGCGTCATGCTGAACCCGCACTACAAGAACATGGGCAATCTGTACGGCTCGGAGTACTGGACCTACCTCGCGCCGCGCCGGCTCGGCGCCGACGGCGCGCGCGCGCTGATGCAGAGCCGGCTGCCGCTGTCCGCACCCGAGGCGCTGCGCATCGGCTTCGTCGACCGTTGCCTCGACGTGCCGGCCGGTGAGGTACTCGATGCGGCGGTGCAGGAAGCCCGGCTGCTGGCCGCGTCGTACAATCTGCGCGATCGCGTCATGCGCAAGCAGACCGAGCGCGCGGCCCACGAAGCCGAACGTCCGCTCGCCGATTACCGCAAGGAAGAACTGTCCCGCATGCACCGCAATTTCTACGGCTTCGACCCCAGCTACCACGTCGCGCGCCACCACTTCGTGCACAAGCTTCCGCATGCCTGGACGCCGCGTCATCTGGCCGTGCACCGCGAGGTGGCTGCGCGATGAACGCCAGCCTGCGCGTGCCCACCGTGCTGGTGGTCGATGACGAGGTCCGCTCGCAGGACGCGATGCGCCGCACGCTGGAAGAGGACTTCACCGTACTCACCGCCAGCGGCGCCGACGACGCGCGCCAGCAGCTGGAGCGGCACGAGGTGAACGTCATCCTGTGCGACCAGCGCATGCCGGGCCTGACCGGCGTGCTGTTCCTGAAGGAGGTGCGCGAGCGCTGGCCCGACGTCGTGCGCATCGTCATTTCCGGCTACACCGATTCGGAAGACATCATCGCCGGCATCAACGACGCCGGCATCTATCAGTACATCCTGAAGCCCTGGGTGCCCGATCACCTGCTGGCCACCGTGCGCAACGCCGCCGAGGCGCAGACGCTGCAGCAGGAAACCGCCCGCCTCGACCTCGAACTGCGCACCGCGACGCCGGTGCTGCGCCAGCGCGCGGCGCACAAGCTGGAGCGCGCGCGCCGCACCTTCGGCTTCGACCGCATCGAGCGCTCCACCGGCAGTCCGCTCGATTCGGTGTGCGAAATGGCGGCGCGTGTCGCCCGCTACGACCTGTCGGTGCTGGTGCTCGGCGAATCCGGCACCGGCAAGGAACTGCTGGCGCGCGCCATCCACTACGCCAGCCCGCGTGCCAATGGCGCCTTCGTCGTCGAGAACTGCGCGGCGATACCGGAAACCCTGCTCGAATCCGAACTGTTCGGCCACAAGCGCGGTGCCTTCACCGGCGCCTACGAAGACCACATCGGCCTCTTTCAGCGCGCCGACGGCGGCACCGTGTTCCTCGATGAAATCGGCGAAACCTCGCCCGCCTTCCAGGTGCGCCTGCTGCGCGTGCTGCAGGAAGGCGAGGTGCGCCCGGTCGGCGGCACCCGTGCGGTGCCGGTGGACGTGCGCGTGATCGCCGCCACCCACCGCGACCTTGAGCAGCGGGTGCGCGACGGCCTGTTCCGCGAGGATCTGTACTACCGCATCGCCGGCGCCACCTTCACCGTGCCGCCACTGCGCGAGCGGGTGGGCGACATCGAGCCGATCGCCCGCCGCGTGGTCGACGAAGTGGGCATCGAACTGGGCCGCCCCGGCGCCTCGCTGACCGACGAGGCGATGGCCTGTCTGATGGGCTATCCGTGGCCTGGCAACATCCGCGAACTGCGCAACGAACTGGCGCGCGCGCTGGCGCTGAGCGACAGCGAACGCATCGAGGCGCAGTCGCTGTCGCTGCGCGTGCTGCACGGCCAGGCCGGCCTGACCGCCACCGCCAGCGCGACGCCCTTGCCGGCCAGCGGCACGCTGGCCGAGCGGCTGGACGCGATCGAAGCCATGGTGTTGCGCGAAACCCTGCTCCGTCATCGCTGGAACAAGACGCGCGCCGCCAAGGAACTGGGTCTGTCCCGCGTCGGTCTGCGCGGAAAGATGGTGCGCTTCGGTCTGGAGGGCTGATGGGCGACGCTGCGGACATCATGAGCGAGGCGGCGCGGGCGGCCGCCGACGCGGTGCTCGACCGCTGGCAGCGCGATCCGCACGCGCTGGTGCAGGTGCTGCGCGAAACGCAGGCGATCATGCACTGGCTGTCGCGCCCGCTGCTCGCCCATATCGCCGCCGCGCTCGGCCTCACGCGGGCTCAGGTCGAAGGCGTGGCCGGCTTCTACCGCTTCTTCCACACCCGCCCGGTCGGCCGCACGCGGCTGCTGTTTTCCGACAACATCACCGACCGCATGCTGGGCAGCGAAGCGCTGCTGGCGCAGCTGTGCGCCCGCCTCGGCGTTGCACCGGGCGAAGTCGATGCGCAGGGGCGCTTCAGCGTCGACCGCTGTTCCTGTACCGGACTGTGCGACCAGGGGCCGGCATTGCTGGTGAATCACCATCAGGTCATTACGCGACTGGACGCGACACGCGTCGACGCGCTCGCCAATCTGCTGCTCGCCGACACGCCGGTCGAGCAGTGGCCGGCTGCGTGGTTCACCGTGGTCGATGGCGTGCAGCGCGCTGACGTGCTGCTGAGCGGTCTGGCCGCCGACGCGCCGACGCTGCCGGCGGTGCTCGCGCAGTCGCCGCAGGCCCTGCTCGACGAAGTGGCGCAGTCCGGCCTGCGCGGCCGCGGCGGTGCCGGTTTCCCGACTGCGCGCAAATGGCAGGCCTGTCGCGACGCCGCTGGCGACTTGCGCGTCGTCGTCTGCAATGCCGACGAGGGCGAGCCCGGCACCTTCAAGGACCGCGTGCTGCTGGCCTTTCACGCCGACGCCGTGTTCGACGGCATGACGGTGGCGGCGCGTGCGGTCGGTGCGCAGCAGGGCTTTCTCTACCTGCGCGGCGAATACCGCTACCTGTTGCCGCAGCTCGAAGGCGTGCTCGCGCGCCGCCGCGCGCAGGGCTTGCTCGGCCGTGATGCGTGCGGCGTCGCCGGCTTCGGTTTCGATATCGCCATCCACCTGGGCGCCGGCGCCTATGTCTGCGGCGAAGAATCGGCGCTGATCGAATCGCTCGAAGGCAAGCGCGGCACGCCGCGCATCCGCCCGCCCTTCCCGGTGCAGGCCGGCTATCTCGGCCGGCCGACCGTGGTGAACAACGTCGAAACCTTCTGCGCGGTGGCCCATATCGCGCGCCGCGGCGGTGCCTGGTGGGCCGGCATCGGCACCGCCCAATCGACCGGCACCAAGATCCATTCGGTGTCCGGCGACTGCGCGCGACCCGGCCTGTACGAATACCCGCTGGGCACGCCCATCGCGCAGATCCTCGACGACTGCGGTGCCCGCGACGTGCAGGCGGTACAGGTCGGCGGGCCGTCCGGCACCTGCGTGCCGGCGGCGGATTTCGGGCACACCATCGCCTTCGAGGACGTGCCGAGCGCCGGCGCCTTCATGGTGTTCGACCGCACGCGCGACCTGTTCGAAGTGGCGCGCCACTTCGCCCGCTTCTTCGCGCATGAAAGCTGCGGCCTCTGTACGCCCTGCCGCGTCGGCACCGAACTGGTGGTGCGGCGTCTGGACAAGCTGGCGCACGCGCGCGGCGCCGGCAGCGCGTCCGCTTTCGATATCGAGCGCCTGCACGATCTCGATACGGTGCTGCACAGCGGCACCCACTGCGGTCTCGGCGCCTCGGCCTGCAACCCGCTGCGCGACACGATGCGGCATTTCGGCGCCGCCTACGCGCAGCGCGCGACCGCGCCACAGTTCCAGCCGGACGTCGACCTCGACGCCGAACTGTCGGCGGCGCGCCGCGTGACCGGACGGACCGACGCCGGCGCGCATCTGCACACGGACACACCGGCATGAGCGGCGTCGATCCGACCTTCGACCTTGACGGCCAGCCGGTCGCGCTGCAGCCGGGCGACACGATATTGACGGCGGCAGCGCGCGCCGGGCTCGACATTCCGCACCTGTGCTGGAGCGAAGAGGTATCGGGCAGCGCGTCGTGCCGGCTGTGCACGGTGCTGGCCGACGGCCGCCCGGTGGCCGCCTGCGTGACGCCGGCGGTGGCCGGCCAGAAGGTCGACTGCCGTACCGCCTCGCTGGCCACGCAGCGCCTGCGCCTGCTGCAGATGCTGTTCGTCGAGGGCAATCACTTCTGCCCCGGCTGCGAAAAGAGCGGCAACTGCGTGCTGCAGGTACAGGCCGAACGCGCCGGCATGACCGACCTGAACTTCGAGGTGCTGAACCCGGAGCGGCCGGTCGATGCCAGCCACCCCGACGTGCTGTTCGAACCGAACCGCTGCATCCTGTGCCAGCTGTGCGTGCGTGCCAGCGACGAGATCGACGGCAAGCGCGTGTTCGCCATCGGCGGCCACGGCATCGCCACCCGGCTGCTGATCGACAGCCCGAGCGGCCGGCTCGGCGACAGCGCGCTGTCGGTGGATGATCGCTCCGCCCACATCTGCCCGGTCGGCGCGCTGCTGCCCAAGCGGGTCGGCTTCGCGGTGCCGATCGGCCAGCGCCGCTTCGATACCGAGGACACGCGCGGATGAATGCGCCGCCCGCATCGACGCCGCCGCGCAAGCTGCGCGTCGCCACCGTGTCGCTGGCCGGCTGTTTCGGCTGCCACATGTCGCTGCTCGACATCGACGAGCGGCTGTTCGATCTGGTCGAGCGGATCGAATTCGACCGCTCGCCGCTGACCGATATCAAGACCGTCGGTGAGGTCGAGCAATGCGACATCGGTCTGGTCGAAGGCGGCCTGTGCAATGCCGAGAACGTCGAGGTGCTGCGCGCCTTCCGTGCTCGCTGCACCGTGCTGGTGGCGGTCGGTGCCTGCGCCATCACCGGCGGCCTGCCCGCGCTGCGCAATCATCTGGACGTCGGCGACATCCTGCAGTCGGTGTATGGTCGGGTGCCGGACGACCCGGAACTGCCGCTGCCGCTGAACCGCGTGCTGCCGATACACGAGGTGGTGCATATCGACCACGCGCTGCCCGGCTGCCCGCCGCCAGCCGACGCCTTCTGGCAACTGCTGCAGGACCTGATGGCTGGCCGCACGCCGGTGCCGGCACCCGGCCTCATCCGCTACGACTGAAGCCATGGATACGCGCCCGCTCGAAACCGCCGACAACCCTGCAGGCCTGCGCCGCATCGCGATCGATCCGCTGTCGCGCGTCGAAGGCCATGGCAAGGTGACGCTGCTGCTCGACGACGACAACCGCGTGCGGCAGGCGCGGCTGCACATCGTCGAATTCCGCGGCTTCGAGAAGTTCATCGAAGGCCGGCCCTACTGGGAAGTGCCGGTCATGGTGCAGCGGCTGTGCGGCATCTGCCCGGTGTCGCATCATCTCGCCGCGTCGAAGGCGCTCGACCGCGTGGCGGGCGGCTGGCCGGTGCCGCCGGCGGCCGACCGCATCCGCCGGCTCATGCATTACGGCCAGATCGTGCAGAGCCACGCGCTGCACTTCTTCCACCTCGCCTCGCCCGACCTGCTGTTCGGCTTCGACGCCGGGGTCGACCAGCGCAACATCGTCGGCGTGGCCGCCGCCTTTCCGGACGCTGCGCGTCAGGGCGTCATGCTGCGCAAGTTCGGCCAGGAGGTGATCCGCATCACGTCGGGCAAGCGCATTCATGGCACCGGCTCGATACCCGGCGGCATGAACCGTGCGGTCGACCCGGCCGAGCGCGACGCGCTGCGCGCCGAATTGCCGCAGGTGCTGGCCTGGGCGCAGGACGCGGTGTCGCTGGCCCGCCGGCTGCACGAGAGCCTGCCGGCGCGCTACGCCGACTTTGCCGACATCCCGGCCGCCATGATGTCGCTGGTCGGCCGCGACGGCGCGATGGAGCTGTACGACGGCGTGCTGCGGCTGCGCGAGTCCGACGGGCGCATCGCGGTCGACGGTTTCGACGACCAGCGCTACCGCGAACTGATCGCTGAAGCGGTCAAGCCCTGGACGTATATGAAGTTCCCCTACCGCCGCGACCTCGGTGTCGACGACGGCTGGTACCGCGTCGGCCCGCTGGCGCGCGTGCAGAACTGCGATTTCATCCCGACCCCGCGCGCCGAAGAGGCGCGCCAGACCTTTGTCGCCGCGCACGGCGGCCGGCCGGTGCACGCGGTGCTGGCCACTCACTGGGCGCGCATGATCGAACTGCTGCACGGCGTCGAGACGGTCGCCGCGCTGCTCGACGACGCGCTGATCACCGGCGGCCCGCTGAAGGCCGAGGGGCCGCGCCAGCGCTCCGGCATCGGCATCATCGAAGCGCCGCGCGGCACGTTGATCCACGAATACGAGGTCGGCGACGACGATCTGGTCACGCGCTGCAATCTGATCGTATCGACCACGCACAACAACCAGGCGATGAACGAGGCGGTGCGCGCGGTGGCGCTGCGCTATCTCGACGGCGAAACGATTACCGAAGGCCTGCTCAACCACATCGAGGTGGCGGTGCGCGCCTACGACCCCTGCCTGTCCTGCGCTACGCACGCGCTCGGCCAGATGCCGCTGGCGGTGAGCGTGCGCGCAGCCGACGGCCGCGTGCTCGACCACGTGCTGCGCAACTCGACCGGCGAACTGCTGCGCGACGGCCCGGCGCACGACGCCGAGGCGGCGCAATGACGGCGCCGCTGCTGGTGCTGGGCTGGGGCAACCCGAGCCGCGGCGACGACGCGCTCGGCCCGATGCTGGTCGATGCGCTGGCGGCGTATGCCGGACGCGCGCTGCCCGCGGGCAGCGTGGACTGCCTCAGCGACTACCAGCTGCAGATCGAACACGCGCTCGACCTGGTCGGGCGCGAACGCGTGCTCTTCGTCGATGCCGCGCGCGGGCTGGATGCCGCCTGTCAGATGCGCAGGGTCGAGCCGCAGCGCGAGCGCCAGATCACCAGCCACGCGCTGTCGCCGGAAGCACTGCTGCAGGTATTCGTCGATCTGCAGCGCCGCCCACCGCCGGTGTGTGATGTACTGGCCATCCGCGGCCGCCACTGGGAACTGGGCGAGCAGCCGGATGCGCAGGCCGTGGCCGATCTCGAACAGGCGCTCGCCCGGGCGCGCGGCTGGCTGCACGACGCCGTCGCTCGCGGCGCGCACACCGAAGGAGTGAATGCATGAACGTGCTCTGGTTGCAGTCCGGCGGCTGCGGCGGCTGCAGCATGTCGCTGCTGTGCGCCGACACCGACGATTTCCACGGCCAGCTGCGCGATGCCGGCATCGATCTGCTGTGGCATCCGTCGCTATCGCTGGACAGCGGCAGTGAAGTGACCGCGCTGCTCGGCCGCATCCTCGACGGCGATCTTCCGCTGGACGCGCTGTGCGTCGAAGGCTCGCTGCTGCGCGGGCCGAATGGCACCGGCCGTTTCCACGTCATGGCCGGCACCGGCCTGCCGATGATCGAATGGGTGCGCAAGCTCGCCGCAAAGGCGCGTCACGTGATCGCCATCGGCAGCTGCGCTGCCTGGGGCGGCGTCACCGCCGGCGGTGACAACCCGACCGACGCCTGCGGCCTGCAGTACGAGGACGACGTGCGCGGCGGCCTGCTGGGCAGCGATTTCCGCGCCGCGGGCGGCCTGCCGGTGATCAATATCGCCGGCTGTCCGACCCACCCGAGCTGGGTGCTGGACACGCTGATGGCGCTGGCCGCCGACGGCTTCACCGAAACCGACCTCGATACGCTGGGCCGGCCGCGCTTCTACGCCGACCAGCTGGTGCACCACGGCTGCACGCGCAACGAGTACTACGAGTTCAAGGCCAGCGCCGAGAAGCCCTCGGACCTCGGCTGCATGATGGAAAACATGGGCTGCAAGGGCACGCAGGCACACGCCGACTGCAACACGCGGCCGTGGAACGGCGAAGGCTCCTGCACCCGCGGCGGCTACGCCTGCATCAGCTGCACCGAACCTGGCTTCCAGGAACCGGGCCACCCCTTCCACGCCACCCCCAAGCTGGCCGGCATCCCGATCGGCCTGCCGACCGACATGCCCAAGGCCTGGTTCGTCGCGCTGGCGTCACTGTCGAAGTCGGCGACGCCGAAGCGGGTCAAGGTGAATGCGGTGTCGGACCACGTCGTGGTGCCGCCGGTGGCGCGAAGGACAAGATTGAAGTGACAGTGTTTCTGACCGCCACCTCGCCGTTCCGGGCCAAGGCGGATCTCATCGGCGAGCCGGTGGGCCTTCTGTTCGAGTTCATTGCGCGTTTCCTGTTCAGGATCATGTCCACCCTTTTCGGCCCGGAGGGCCAGGACGGTTATGGTCTGTCTGACTGGATACTGTTGATTGCGTTGTTGACCGGGGTGGCGATCGGGATCGCGTGGGCGGCGATGACGTTGATCCGCGTAACGCACAAGAAGGGAAAGGAAAGACGTTGAGGGTTACTGATAGCAAGAGGGCACTCTCCGCATGACCCGCCTCCTCGTCGGTCCCTTCAACCGCGTCGAGGGCGATCTCGAAGTGACGCTGGACGTCGCCGACGGCCGCGTCGCGTCGGCGCACGTCAATGCGCCGATGTACCGCGGCTTCGAGCAGATCCTGCGCGGGCGCGAGCCGCATGACGCGCTGGTGTATGTGCCGCGCATCTGCGGCATCTGTTCGGTGTCGCAGTCGGTGGCGGCCGCGCGTGCGCTGGCCGATCTCGGCGGCATCACGATGCCGGCCAACGGTCAGCACGTGACCAATGTGATCCTCGCCACCGAAAACCTGGCCGATCACCTGACTCACTTCTATCTGTTCTTCATGCCGGATTTCGTGCGGCCGGTGTATGCCAGCCGGCCCTGGCATGCCGAGGCGGTGCGCCGCTTCACGCCGCAGACCGGCGAACAGGTGCGCGCCGCGATCGCCGCGCGCCAGCGCTGGTTCACGCTGCTCGGCACATTGGCCGGCAAGTGGCCGCACACGCAGAGCATCGACCCCGGCGGCTCGACGCGCGCCATCGACGCCGCCGAACGGGTGCGCCTGCTGGCCCGCGTGCGCGAATTCCGACGCTTCCTCGAAACCCACACCTATGCGGCGCCGCTGGAACAGGTGGCCGCGCTCGATTCGGAAGCCGCGCTCGACGCCTGGCATCACTCGGCACCACTCGCCGACCCGCTGAACGGCGACCTGCGCTTCTTCCTGACCGTCGCGCGCGATGCGGCGCTGGCCACGCTTGGCGCCGGCCCCGGCCGCTTCCTCAGCTACGGCGCCTACCCGCAGCCCGAGGGCGGCACGGCGCTGGGCGCAGGCGTCTGGCACGCCGGCGCGCTGTCACCGCTCGACCCGGCCGCCATCCGCGAAGACGCCACGCACGCCTGGCTGAGCGATGCCGGCGGCCCGCAGCATCCGCGCAGCGGCGTCACGCTGCCGGAACCGGACAAGCCCGGCGCCTACACCTGGAACAAGGCGCCGCGGCTGGCCGGCGCAGTGGTCGAAACCGGCGCCATCGCGCGCCAGCTGGCGAGCGGCCATCCGCTCATCACCGATCTGGTCGGCCGTTACGGTGGCACCGTCTACACGCGGGTCGTCGCCCGCCTGCTCGAACTGGCGCGCGTGGTGCTCATGATGGAAGACTGGCTGCGCGCCGTGCGGCCGGGCGAACCCTTCTGCACCCCCGGCCGGCTGCCCGACGAAGGCAGCGGCGCCGGCCTCGGCGAAGCGGCGCGCGGCAGCCTGGGCCACTGGATTTCGGTGCGCGACGGCCGCATCGCCAACTACCAGATCGTTGCGCCCACCACCTGGAACTTCTCGCCGCGCGACGCCGCCGGCCGGCCCGGCGCGCTGGAGTCGGCGCTCGAAGGCGCGCCGGTGCGCGACGGCGAAACCACGCCGGTGGCGGTGCAGCACATCGTGCGGTCCTTCGATCCGTGCATGGTGTGCACGGTGCACTGAGTGGGTGGCAGGAGAAGCGGCGTATCGAATCGCGCCATATCCCGGTTGGCGCGATTCCCTTTTTTGTGCCAATATAGTGGCGCGATAATAGGATTGCGCCACTTAAATGACCCGGCCTCGATCGTCCATTGATCCGCATACGCTCGCCGCACTGATCGCCCGTCACGAAGAGGGCGTCGGTGTGGACGGTCTGCTGCGCGTGCTCGGCGACGGCGTTGCACGCCGTACGCTGCAGCGCCGACTGGCCGAACTGGTTGCGCAGGGCCGCGTGCTGACGCGCGGCGAGGCGCGGGCGCTGAAGTATTTCCCGGCGCCGGCGGGTTCTGCATTGACGGAGATGGAGCCCCTGCCGTCCGCCGCGCCGGCGCCTTATGTGACGGTGTCGGCCGAGGGCGCCGAGCTGCGCGACCTGGTGCGCCGGCCGCTGCATCTGCGCCGCCCGGTCGGCTACGACATCGGCTTCGTCGAGCGCTATCGCGCCAATGACACCTTCTATCTGCCCGAGCCGCTGCGCGCGCAACTGCACGCGCTCGGCCGCTCACCGGTCGGCGAAGCGGCGGCGGGTACCTTCGCCGGCGACATCCTGAACCGGCTGCTGATCGATCTGTCCTGGGCCTCGTCGCGGCTGGAGGGCAATACCTATTCGCGGCTCGATACCGAACGTCTGATCGAACTGGGCGAGATCGCCGAGGGCAAGGACGCGCTCGAAACGCAGATGATCCTGAACCACAAGGCGGCCATCGAGTATCTGGTGCATGGCGCCGGCCGCATCGGCGTCGATCGCGAAACGCTGCTGTCGCTGCACGCGCTGCTGTCCGACGGCCTGCTGCACGATCCCCAGGCCGGCGGCCGGGTGCGCAGCCGCGCGGTCGAGATCAGCGGCTGCGTGTATCGGCCGCTGGCGCTGCCGCAGCAGCTCGACGAACTGTTCGGCATCGTCACCGACATCGCTGCCGACATCGAAGACCCCTTCGAGCAGGCCTTTTTCCTGATGGTGCATCTGCCCTATCTGCAGCCCTTCGAGGACGTGAACAAGCGGGTGTCGCGGCTGGCCGCCAACATTCCGCTGATCCGCACCAATCTGTGCCCGCTGTCCTTCATCGACGTGCCGCAGCAGGCCTATGTCGATGCGATGATTGCGGTCTACGAGCTGAACCGCATCGAGCTGCTGCGCGACGTATTCGTCCAGGCCTACGCGCGCTCCTGTCAGCAGTATGTCGCCGTCAAGCAGCAGCTGGTGCCGCCCGACACCTTCCGCCTGCGCCACCGCAAGGCGCTGACCGACGCGGTGCGCGCCATCGTGCTAGGCGCGCGGCCGGCGAGTGCGGCGGCCGCGCGCGAGGCGACGCCGGCCGCTGTGGCGGCGGACGACCGGGCGCGCTTCGTCGAACTGGTGCTGCAGGAGTTCCGCTCGCTGCACGAGGGCAATGCGGTCCGCTTCGGCCTGCGTCCGCTGGAATTTGCCGACTGGCTGGCCACACACGGCGGGTCGATCAACACGAGCTCATCGGAGTCATGACATGCAGCGCTTCACCATTTCCCTCGACGACCAGCTGGCCGCGCAGTTCGACGACTGGATCGCGCAGCGCGGCTACGGCAATCGTTCGGAGGCGGTGCGCGACCTGTTCCGTGCCGAACTCGACCGCACGGCGCAACAGACCGGCAGCGCGACGCACTGCGTGGCCTGCCTGTCCTATGTGTTCAACCACCACGAACGGGACCTGGCCGAGCGCATCATCAGCCTGCAGCACGCGCACCACGACCTCACGGTGTCGTCGATGCACGCCCACCTCGACCACGACTACTGCCTCGAAACCGTCATCCTGAAAGGCGAGATCACCGCAGTGCGGCAGTTCGCCGACGCGGTGTGCGCCGAGCGCGGCGTGCACCACGGCAAGATCAATGTGATCAGTGTCGAGCTGGACGCCGGCCACCACCACGCGGGCCCGGGCGGGCATCGCTACACACGGCGGCACGAGCGTGGCGGACACGGCCACGTGCACATCAAGCCCAGCACCTGACGCCAGCGCCGCTGCCGCAGCATCGATCGGAATGGCAGCGCGCTGACCACCGCACGACCGACCGTCGCGCCGAAACGCTTGCCCGGCGTGGTGCGGCGACTGGCACGCTTCTCGCGTATGAAGACTGTTCCAAATCTTCATACAAAAAGATGAACGCGAAAAAAGACTTGTCCGGGAAGGTGTTGCGGGCGCCATCGGCGTCCGTGCAGGGATTTCTGCCGCTGCTGTGCGTGCCCGTCATCGGGGCATGGGGCACCGCGCTGGCGCACGAAGCGGCGCCGTCGGCCCACCACCTCGACGCGGTGACCATCGAGGGCCATTACGACAACGCGATCGGCACGTCCGATGCCGCCAGCCAGGGCCGCGTCACCGCGCGGCTGATCGAAAACCGGCCGACGTTGCGTCCTGCCGAGGTGCTGGAATTCGTGCCCGGCGTCATCGTCACGCAGCACAGTGGCGGCGGCAAGGCGAACCAGTACTTCCTGCGCGGCTTCAACCTCGACCACGGCACCGACTTCGCCACCTATATCGACGGCATGCCGGCGAACATGCCGACGCACGCGCACGGCCACGGCTATACCGACCTGAACTGGCTCATCCCGGAACTGGTCGGCCGCATCGACTACCGCAAGGGCCCGTACTACGCCGAAGAGGGCGATTTCGCGTCCGCCGGTTCGGCGCGGCTGCGACTGGTCGACCGCCTCGACTACGGCACCGCCGAAGTTACCCTCGGTCAGGATGGCCACCGGCGCGGCCTGCTGATGAATTCGCACGCGCTGGGCGCCGGCACGCTGCTGTACGCGCTCGAAACCTCGCGCAGCGACGGCCCTTGGGACAACCCGGAAGACTTCCGCCGCATCAACGGCGTGCTGCGCTACACGCTGGGCGAGGGTGCGGACCGCACCGCATTCACCGCGATGGCCTACACCGCGCGCTGGGACTCGACCGACCAGATCCCGCTGCGCGCCGTGCAGTCCGGCCTGATCGGCCGCTACGGCACGGTGGACCCGACCGACGGCGGCAAGACGCAGCGCTACAGCCTGTCGGTCGACCATCAGCGCGCCTACGACGACGGCGCCTTCCGCTTCAACGCCTACGCCATCCAGTCGGAGCTGGACCTGTGGTCCAACTTCACCTACTTCCTCGAAAACCCGGCCGACGGCGACCAGTTCCGTCAGTCCGAACAGCGCACCGTGCTCGGCATGGCGATGAGCCGCAGCTGGGACGGCCAGTTCGCCGGCCGGCCGATGACCAACACGCTGGGCGTGCAGCTGCGGCACGACCGCCTGAGCCCGGTCGGGCTGTATTCGACGGTCGCGCGCAGCACCACCGGCGTGATCCAGCAGAGCCGCGTGCGTCAGACCAGCGTCGGTCTGTTCGGCGAGAACAGCGTGCAATGGACGCCCTGGCTGCGCAGCCTCGCCGGCCTGCGCATCGACCGCTACGACTTCGACGTCGCCAGCTCGATCGCCGCCAACAGCGGCGACGCCTCCGACCACATCGCCTCGCCCAAGCTGTCCTTCGTGTTCGGGCCGTGGGCGCGCACCGAGTACTTTGTGAACTACGGCTACGGCTTCCACAGCAATGACGCCCGCGGCACCACGGCGCGCGTCACCGCCAAGGGCGGGCTGCCGGCGGACCCGGTCGACGCGCTGGTGCGCACCAAGGGTGGCGAAGTCGGCGTGCGCACCGAGTGGGTTCCCGGGCTGCAGAGCTCGCTTGCCGTGTGGACGCTAAAGCTGGATTCGGAACTGCTGTTCGTCGGCGACGCTGGCGAAACCGAGCCCAACCGCGCCAGCAAGCGCAGCGGCATCGAGTGGAACAACCGCTGGACGATGCGACCCTGGCTGCTGCTGGACCTCGACATCGCCGCCTCGCGCGCCCGCTTCACCGAGGACGACCCGGCCGGTAACCATGTGCCGGGCGCCGTCGACCGCGTCGTCGCCGCAGGCGTGAGCCTGACCGAAGACAACCCGCTGGCCAACGGCTGGTTCGGCCACCTGCAGCTCAGGCATGTCGGCCCGCGCCCGCTGGTCGAGGACAACGCGGTGCGTTCCGACTCGACCACGCTGGCCTATCTGCGCGTCGGCCACCGCCTCACCCGCGACCTGCGGCTGATGCTGGACGTGTTCAACCTGTTCGACAGCGGCGACAACGACATCGAGTACTTCTACACCTCGCGCCTGCGCGGCGAAGCGGCAGGCGGCGTCGATGACCGCCATTTCCATCCGGTCGAGCCACGCAGCGTACGGCTGACCCTGAATGCGCGGTTCTGAGTGCTTGAACTGTGCGGGCGGCCGGAGCTCGGGTGGGTGTGGGAGGGGTCTTGACCCCGACAGCGGCCGGTATCGGAGTCTGAGGCCTGTCGCCGCTGCGTCGCGGCCAAGGCCGCTCCCACAAGGATCGCTCCCTGTTCGCCGCCGGAGCGGGGTTTTGTGGGAGCGAGCTTGCTCGCGATTGCGGCTCGAATCGAAGCCGCCGGCCCGCCAGCGCCGCATCGCGACCAAAGGTCGCTCCCACAGGGGCTGAGCCCGATCCGTCGCCGAAGCCTGGGCGCGGGTTCTGTGGGAGGTGTCTTGACCCCGACAGCGGCCTGAATCCAAGCCTGCAGACAGCAGCGGCTGTGTCGCGACCGAGGCCGCTTACTCCTCCACCAGCTTCACCTTCACGTACCGCCCCTTCACCATGCCGCCATCCAGCCGCAGCACCGCCTCCTTCGCGATGCTGCGGTCGACGGCGACGAAGGTGAGGTAGTCGGTCACGTCGATGCGGCCGATCTGTTCGCGGGTGAAGCCGGCGTAGGCGGTGAGCGCGCCGAGCACGTCGCCGGGGCGCATCTTTTCCTTGCGGCCGCCCAGTATCTGCAGCGTGGCCATCGGCGGTACCAGCGGTGCGTCGCTGGACGCTTCGAGTTCGGCCAGCACTCCCCACTCCAGCGGACGACCCTGCGCTTCCTCGATGCGCTGCGCGCGCACTTTCTCGAACGGGGCGACCAGCGCCCAGGCCGCGCCTTCGGCGTCACCGCGGCCGGTGCGGCCGATGCGGTGCACGTGTACTTCGGGGTCGGGCGTCAGTTCGACGCTGATCACCGCGTCCAGCGCGTCGATGTCCAGCCCGCGCGCAGCGACGTCGGTCGCCACCAGCACCGACACGCTGCGCTGGGCGAAGCGCAGCAGCGCGCGGTCGCGGTCGCGCTGTTCGAGGTCGCCCGACAGTTCGATCGCCTCGATGCCGGCTTCGCGCAACGCCGCCACCACCTCGCGGCAGCGCCGCTTGGTGTTGCAGAAGGCGATGGTGCTGACCGGCCGGTAATGGCGCAGCAGGCGCAGCACCGCTTCCGGTCGCTGTGCCTCGTCGACCTCGAAGAAGCGCTGGCGGATCTTGTGTTCGGCGTGCTGCATCTCGACGGTGATGCGTTCCGGTGCGCGCAGGAACTGCGCCGCAAGGCGTTCGATGCCGTCCGGAAAGGTGGCCGAGAACAGCAGCGTCTGCCGCTCGCGCGGGCACTGGCGCGCGACGTGCGTGATGTCGTCGACGAAGCCCATGTCCAGCATGCGGTCGGCCTCGTCGAGCACCAGCGTATTCACGCCGCGCAGGTCGAGCGTGGCGCGTTCGAGGTGGTCGATGATGCGACCCGGCGTGCCGACGATGACGTGCGCGCCGTGCGACAGGCTGTCGACCTGCGGGCCGATCTTGCTGCCGCCGCACAGCGTGAGCACCTTGATGTTGTCGTTACCGCGCGCCAGGCGGCGGATTTCCTTCGCCACCTGGTCGGCCAGTTCGCGCGTCGGGCACAGCACCAGCGCCTGCGGCGAGAACCAGCGCGGGTTCAGCCGGGCCAGCAGCGGCAGCGCGAAGGCGGCGGTCTTGCCGCTGCCGGTCTTCGCCTGCGCGATCAGGTCGCGCCCGGCCAGCGCGACCGGCAGCGCGGCGGCCTGCACCGGCGTCATCGCGTCGAAACCGAGCGTGCGCAGGTTGGCGAGGGTGTCGGGCGACAGCGGCAGGCTGTCGAAGGCGGTGTCGGGGGAGGGGGAAGCAGCAGAGGTCATGCCGGATTATCCGCGATCCGGCGTCGCGGCGCCCCTGGTCAACTGTCGCAGCCCTGCCGCATGCAGCGGGGCTGCGACCGAGTGAGCGGCAATGCCGCTCAGCGGATGACGCCGCAGGCCACGCGGGCGCCGCCGCCACCGAGCGGGGCCGGGTGGTCGGCGTGGTTGTCTCCGCCGGCGTGCACCATCAGCGAACGGCCGGCCACGTCGGCCGCTTTCAGCCGCGGTGCGAGCACCGGGTTGGTCGCGTTGCCGGCCGCGTCGACATAGAGCGGCGGCAGATCACCCAGGTGACCGTCGCCCCAGGGCGTACCGTGCTTACCGCTGGCGGCTGGATCGTAATGGCCGCCGGCCGCCAGCGCCGGCACCTTCTTGCCATCCTTGTCCATCGGCTCGCAGCTCGGGTTCTGGTGCACATGAAAGCCGTGCAGTCCCGGCGGCAGGCCCTGCAGTGCCGGCGTGAACACCAGACCGTAACGCGTTTCCGAAATCGTCACATTGCCAACCGGCGTGCCGACGCCCTTTTCGTCCACCACGCTGACCGGAACCACGACATCGGCGCTGGCCGCGCCGCTCGCGGCCATCATCAACGCAAGAATCATCTTTTTCATCTGACATCCTCCTTGAGCTCGTCCTTCGGATGCGACGCCATCGAACCGCGCGCGTCGTGCGACAAGCATATCGTCATCAAGCCGCAAGGCGGACGACAATCTTTCAGGCGCGACCGGCGACGATGTCGGCTAAGCCCGCTGCCGTGAGCGAGTACGCCTGCGCGAAGCCGCCGACGAAGCGGGCCGACAGCACCGTGATCATGAACAGCGAGAAGTCGCCGAAGGAAAACAGCTCCTCGCTCTCCGGCAATCGGGCGAGATAGGCAGCGCGCGCCGCTGCGTAGCCGGGCGCTCCGGGCGGACAGGGTTCCGCCCGCCCGCGTACGCTCAGCCGCGGCAGCGCCAGCGGTGAATCGCCGTGCGCAAGCGGCGCCGTCACCAGCAGCGATACTTCGGGATGCGCCCGCATGTCGGCGGTGTGTGCGGCCAGCCCGCTTACGTGGATGACGAAGCGGGCGTCCTCGCTCACGGCCCAGGGCACCATGGACACCGCCGGTTCGCCGTCGTGCAGGGTGGCCAGTGCGGCCACCGGCTGCACGGCCAGCAACTGCCGCAGCGCGTCGGCCTGTTCGGTGTTCATGACCTCAGGCGCGCCAGGGCAGGTCCATCACCGTGCCGTCAGGCAGCGACACGGCGCCGCCGAGCGGCATGGCCGACACGAACTCGCTGTGCGTTTCGGCGAAGATCTGGTGCACGGCGTGTGCCGGCAGGATGAGCGTATCGCCCGCCGCGTAGCGCACCTCCTCTCCGTCCACCGTGGCCCGTCCGCTGCCGCTCAGGAAGAGCACGACTTCCTCGCCATCGTGGCGGTGCGGCGGCGTGGCCGAGCCGGCGTCCATGCTGCCGCGCCACAGCTCGACCTGCTGCGCGCCGCTACCCGGCGTGGCGACGCCGGCGATATGGTTGCCGCCCATCGAGTGGGTGCGATTCCGTGCATGCGGAAAGACGATCATGAGAGGTCTCCGTAAGGGGGCTCAGAACCGGCGCCAGTGTGCCCGGCGCGGACGCTCGATGCCGTGAAACGCGCCACGGCCGGCGGGTGCGACCTTCTTTCAGGGGGATACGCCCGGCCAGGGCGCCACCTTGTCCTGTTCGGCCGGGTCGTTGCGGGCGACCACCGCGCGTGCCGGCCGGGTCGGACTGAGATTCACCGCCTCGTGCGGCACCCCGGGCGGTACGAACAGGAATTCCCCGGCGCGGCTGATCACCTCATGTTCGAGCGCCTCGCCCCAGCGAGTGAGCACCTCGCCTTCCAGCACATAGATGCCCGTCTCGTAGCCGAGGTGCACGTGCGGCGTCGAGCGCGCGCCCGGCGGAATCACCACCAGATGCATCGACAGGCCAGTGGCGCCGACGGACTGCCCGGAAATGCCGACGAAATAGGGCAGGCGCTGCGCGGTGGCGACTTCGACCGTCGGCACGACGGTCTGCACGCGGGGTGAATCGGCGGTGTGCATGGCATGCTCCCTGAGGGCTCGGTGACGCGCCGCCGTCCGCGCTCGGCGGAGAGGACGCAGCACGCCCGACCGCGGGCGTGCCCGTCGCTAGCGGTAGCGGGCGGCCGTGATGAACTGGTTGAAGGTTTCGCACCACACGATCACCGTCGAATAGGCGGACGGATCGACCGAGGCAGGCAGCGGCACGACGAAGTTGCGGAAGGTACGGACATCGCCGACCCGCACCATGCGCGCCTTCAGGCGCTGGAAGTCGGCTTCGGTCTCGACGAATTCCGGCGACAGATAGAGCTTGTAATCCGGGCCGGGCGCCAGCTCGCCCTCGAACACGATGGCCTCCGCGCCGATCGACACCTTGCCCTCGCCCCAGTGCAGTGCATCGCTGTCTTTCAGATCGCGACGGAACTGCGCTTCGTACCGGGCCGAGGTCGCCTGCGCGGCCACCTCTTCGGCCGATGGCGCAGGCGGCGCGATCAGGATGGGCAGCGCGTAGATGCCGAGCGCGAAGCCGGCCGCGGCCGACAGGGCGTGCGTCAGGGCGAGGAGCAGCGATTTCTTCATGGCGTGTCCGGTCATCAGGGCGGCGGCATCACGGAGCCGCCATCGGCGTCAGCGCCCGCAGCCGCATGGCGTGCGGCCGCGGCCGTTACAGAAAGTGCAGGGCACGTACCGGCCGAGCACCAGGCCGGCGCTGCCCGGTCCCTCGCCCGAACCATGGCAGATGCCGCAGAGCACAGAGCCGCTGTTGCCGCAGCGCTTGCAGTCCGGGGTGCCCGCTGACATGCTGCGCCCGCGGCGGCCCGTCCGCGGGCGCTCGCCGATGCGCAGGCCGAGCTTCTCGGCAATCAGGCCCGATACCGCCAGCAGTGCGACGGTGAGTACGCCCTTGAGCCAGACGGGCGGCATGTCGGCTGACCAGATCAGTCCCAGGCCGCCGAAGACTGCACAGACGACCAGCAGCTCGAGCAGGGTGCGCCAGAACAGCAGGATCAGGCACGCGCCGGCAAGGGTGAGGGCGACGAGGGCTTCGGGCGTCATGATGACCTCCGTCAGGGCACGGGTCGCGTGGCGGGCCAGCCGCGCTATTCGTCCTTCTTCGGCTCCAGCACGAACACCATGCCCAGCGCGCCGACCGAGATCGTGCGTTCATTTACCGTCGTGTAGGACGCGATGCCGAAGGGATGATACGTCGACGTGAAGGCCGTCAGTGCCCCGATGCCGAGCACGCCGGCCAGCGGGCTGCGTTCGGCGATGACCTCCTTGATCTTCGTGCGGTGCTGCTCGGGCGAAGGATTGAGCAGAAACGCGGCGGCGGTCACTGCCGTCGCGACCACTGCGGAAATGACTGCGGTCTTGGCCATGGCGAAGTGGGCGGAGCGATTGAGAGTAAGGGGCAAGGCAGTGCATCGACCGATAAGCGTGCGCGGGGTCGGAAACAGCGCGGAAGGCGCCAGCGAGCGCCCGTGCCCCCCTTCGGTGCCTGGGTCAGCGGCACTGCATGGCGGTGAACCTTACCGCGCAGTTGATCCGGTGTCTCCCCTGACATCGTCCGCCGATATGGACGGCTCGACGCGTGGCGCCCGCGTGGGCGCGGCGCTGCAATCGGACACTACCGCCGGAAAGAAAGCCGAAAAGCCGCTGGCGCCGTTACCCGCGCGCGATCTTCTTGGGACTCGACGCTACCGTTCACCCGCGGTCCGGTTGCCGCGAACTGGCGAGGGCAACCGGACTGGAAACGACCGTCTCACGGTATTTCACGTCGAGCGCCTTGCGCACCACGCATGGACGAAACCTGCCTGGTAGAACTGGACAGGACGGCTGAAGCCACCGCGTCCGATAATGGCCTCGATCTCTGCCGGCGGGAGGATGGCCACATCCTTCTCCCATGCCTTGTGTGTTCTCTCGATCGCGTCCGCGGGTACGTTGGCTGCGTGAAGCATGCTCACCCAGGCTTTCAGCAAGGCCTTGTATGCCGGTGAGCCGACTGTCGACGACAGATCTGCGCTGGCCAGAATGCCCTCAGGGCGCAGCCTGGCAGCGATGGACTGGAAAAAGCGGGCACGCTCGTCCTTAGCAAGAAAGAACTGCGAAACCATGAAGCAAGTCGCTGCGTCGTGGGGTTCAATCGCGGGAAGCGATTCCAGATAGCCTTCGTGAAACGTGCAGCGCGAGGCGAACGACTCCTTCTCCGCTCTCTGTCGACAGACATCGAGCATCGCTCCGGAAGGCTCCACTGCCGTGAAGCGCCAATGCGGGAATTTTCTGGCCAGATAGGAAAGCTCCGCACCGGCTCCCAGGCCGACGCAGAGTATCCGAGCGTTCTCAGGCAGCTCGGAAAATATCCATTCGAGCTGGAAATGAAGGCCTTCGTGAACGGGCGCAAGTTTCTGCTGCTGCTGTTCATAGCCGGAAGCCTGCTGATCAAACACGGCTCTCAGTTCGTCTTGGTTCATATCGCCTCGTCTTTGTCATATCGAACAAACCAGCTACGAATCACTTACTGCGAGGTGACGCCGCGAACGGACTTTCGCAGCGTGTGCGCCGTCGCGGCGCCTACGGCAAGTCGTGCGTACAGCGCAGTCATCTCTTCAGTGCATGGCGACCCCGGCGCACTTGGAGGCCCAACCTTGTCGGCACAGGGCGGCGTGCGCTCGGCGCAAGACGTCTCTCGAGGCAGGGGCAACGGTGCGCTCCGACCGGAGCGCACTCGCGCGAGGCGCTGAACCGGTACTGCGTTTACGACTTGCTATCTCGCACCTGCTTCAGCTTCGCAGCGCCAAAATTCTGTTGGAAGCGTTTGTCTGCGACCGCGGCTCGTCCGCTCCAGCGAGGCGTCAGGCCTGCCGCTAATGCCGCAGTCGATCCAGGAACGCCTGATAGTTCGACCACTTTGGGTCATCTGCGATGTGGATTTCGATTGGAAACGGCGGCTGCGCCCCAAGCGCCTGATTCAGTCGAGCGAAGAACACTTCCTCGGACTTTGCGTAGTAGATCCACTCACGCAAATCCTCGCCTGTGGATACCAACGCGAGCGTCGCGAATCCGTCCACTTCCACGACGGGCCCAAGAAGATCTTCCATCGCGTCCATACGCTCTCGTTCGCGCGGCACAGGCATTCCATTTGCACCCTTGTACTTCCACAGGATAATGGCTCGAACCGGCTGACTGGCACGATTGAAGCCGGGCTCAAAGTCGCTGACATATCGAAAGATGATGACGCGTCCAGTCTCGTTGTTCTTCGAGGTTGCTGTGCCCCACGTCTCGGCCATCACCATCCCGCTGAAAGTCAGTGCGACGGCCATCGGGATCAGAAGACGTTTCACGGCAGGCCCAACGCCTTCTTGAGCAGCGAGGCAGTCCGCTGGAACACATCGTTGGGCGTCACCATTCGTAGCTGTCCAGCTTCACCGTATTGCCAGTCTGGCGGACGACGCGGAGCTTCGAATTCTTCACATCCAAGTGCCAGTCGGCGTTGCTTGGGACGACAGCGACCTGTTTCAGATTGGCCCCCGTTTTGTCAGCGACATAGAGGATCGTGCTCTTGTTGTCCTTGTCACGCACCGCCGCGAGTAGCTTGGCCTTCGGTTCTCGTTTCGAGATGCCATGGTTGTTCTTGATGTAAGGCGCGTGCTCTCCGCCAGAAAACACCATGGCGCCGTCCTTGAAGCCCGCTTCGAAGACGACGACTTGGACCGCGCCAGGAGCCCGCTCCTTGAAGAGCAAAGAGACCGCTCCGTTGCTCGGGTCAAAAACGGCGATGTTCACGGCTTGGGAGCCACCCTTGCTGTCCAACGTAAAGCCGCGGTCGCCCTCCGTCACAACGGCTCTGTAGTAAAGCCCTGTCACAGGGTCGTATGTGTCGATCCGATCGAAGCCGTAATAGTCAGCACCGGCGGGGACGACGACGAGCAGGAGGCTTAGTGCGAGGATGCGGATCATGGCTTTTACCTGTGACGCCGAACGTCGCAGTTGTGCGGACGCCGGAGCGCGGTCCGCTCGAACGCAGTGTTGGACGGCACCGCGACCGTCAGCGAAGGCACGTTGTGCATGGCGAAGCCCTTGCCCCTACAATTGATCTGAACTGAAACGGGCCAGCAGCGCTTGCGACGCCTCGCCGCCCTGAATGCCCCGAAACACTAGCACAAGGGCATGGCGTAACAAGGGGCGAACGCACTTCTGCACGGAGTGCGGCGCTTGCCAATCGCACATAGGGTTGCGGGCGCCTGCTCGGGCATGAGACGCCGACTTGGACCGCCCGCCAGAAACACCAAGAACCGGTGACGTTCAACGCCTGCGCTCAGCGGCGGGCGAAGCCCGTTCGCTGGAGCGCTTTGTTAGGCGGCGTGAGGTGAGAGTCAAGCATTGTCAGTCCCGATCCAACGATGCAGCGCGCTCAGCCTCTGACGAGGCATCTGCCTCTGTGAGCTGCGCCGCGTCCCGAACGGCCGCCACGTCCTCCGCCAGTTTCAGCGCCATTTGCGCTCGCTTCAGCGCGAGCTGCGCGTGGTACTGGGCGGCCTCTCGCATTTCCGCATGGCCGACCGATGCAAGAGAGCGCAGCGCCTTTTGCAGCCGCACTGATACCTCGACCACCCCAGCGCCGTCACGGGCAATCGCCGTGAAAGCGTCATCGAACATATCCCGCACCGAGACTTCGGGTACTTCTACGCGGTCGTATTTAGGCGCATCTTCACCGTCATCCGTCGCGGGCTCCCCCAAAAGAGAGAACAGACGCACCAGTGTTCCGACGATATCGATCGCCGTGCCGGGATCATTGACGGCGGGCGACAGGGCACGACCGGCGATCTCCGACAGGACCACCAGACCAAATCGTGGGTCGTCGTCGAAACGACGATCACTTCCGATCAGGAATGACTCGACGACACCCTTGCAATCAATCCGGTTCCGATCTCCTGGGCGGGTACTGACGTACGCCAGTGCTCGGCCAGAGGCGGCGAATGTGCCCGGCAAGGCGGCTACTGCCACCCGCACCTCGTTCTCCTCCGCCCACGTCTGAAGCGCGGCGATGTCGATGTGCTGCACGTAACCCACGCTCGTCGCGAAAACTGCTTGGCCGCGCACCTGCGACCTCGCAGGCGCCCCGTGAAGGGTTGGCGCATCCCGTCGCCGCTTCAGTGCGGCCGCAGTCGCCTTTTCAACCTTGTCGATCGTCGACCCCATTCGCCCGAGGCGGGCGATGCTGTCAACCCAGCGCACAAACGTAAGGATGACGATGCTGAATACGATCACTGTCAGCATGAACAGGATAAACAGACCTGCCGTCCCGAAGTACTCGTTCTTAGCCGCCGTGAGAGCCACGATGCTGAAAATGAATGCACCGACAAAGGTCGAAAGGGCGTTCTGGGATGTGTCGTCGGCAACGATCAACGTGAATGATCTCGGAGTCGCCGTGCTACTTGCTGAGGCATACGCCGATACCATCGACGCCACCGAGAAGGTGGCAATCACCAGCATGCTGGAGGCCATGATGGACAGCAGGGTCTCGATGGAGTCCGCTTCGATCTCAGGCACGACCCGCGCCAGCGTAGTGCCATCAGCAAGCTTCGCGGCGAATACCGTCGCGATCGATAGCAGGCAGACTGCCAAAGGCCTCACCCAAAGTCGTTCGCGAACCCGATTAAGGAGAACCCTGACGCGGTCCGCCGAAACTATGGAAGCCATCTCAATCTCCCCTGCGCCGCCTAACGTGGAAGCGAGCGGCGCGCGCGGCTTTTCGCGGCGGTCCGATCGACGGCAGTGTTATGTGTTTTTGCCAAACATTGCATTGAGAATTCCGTACACCATTTCATGTGTTGTCGAGTTACCGCCGAAATGAATCAACTCGTCATCTTTCGAGAGGAAAGCCAAGTACGGATGCGCCTCAACTCCATCGAACTCGACACCGGATACATCGTCAATCATGCAGGCAATCTCAAAGGCGAGCTTTCCGGTTAACTCTTTAAGTTGGTCACCCATGACGCCCGCATCCTCAAGGTGATCTGCGATACGGGCGATCATTTCACCGGTGAAGACTTCCTGCTGCTTCAGATAGGCTTCTGGATCAGTGTTCAGCTTCATATTGCTCACGCATAACGTGCTAGCTCACGGGCGCCGCCGGCTTTCCGGAAGGCATCCCTTGGAGCGGCGGGGTAGCCGCCGATGCCTGCCATATGAGCAGCTTGGCGGCGAGGAAGGACGAGACAAATGAGAGCAAGGCGAGAACGAGAAGTCGAAAGTCTTGCTCTACGCCAAGCTGCCCCAGATAACCAGCAAGATAAGTGAGTCCGCCAAAAACCAAGGTATAGGCGGAACTGAGGAAGAATGGCTTCCACCATGGCAAGGAAGCTGAGAGTTGCTTAGCGCCCAGAGAAAAGCCAACCGCAACAACGAAGGCAGCGACGGTGATGATCCAGAGGACAACCTGATATGACGGCCCTCGACCCAATGCACGTTCGTACTGGTCGAACCCGTAGACGGAAACAGCCATTGCCCCGGCGGCCCAGCCTACGAAGCCGAAAGTGAAGGTGGCGATTGTCTTGAGGCGGCTCATACGTAGGCGGCTAACGTGGAAGTGATCGGCCTGCGCGGTTTTGCGCGTAGGTCCGGTCGACGGAAGGGTTAGGCGTCGCTTGTGCCCAGCTGATGCGATTGCCTTCTGCTTCGGAATTCATGTTGAGTTCCCACTTCGAGCGTGGCCAGATTGCCGGCTACCAGCCAATGGCTGAATCGCCTGGTTCAACTCCGTCTAGCACCAGAGGTAGTTCTTGGATGCTTGTTCGCTCGTACATCGGATCAGACGGTAGGTGAATCTCTGACCAGAGAAATCTGTCTTCGTCGCCCCTTGAGGCACGCTTCTTTGCTAGGTGATCACCCCATGATCTCGCCCTCTCAGCTGATTCAGCAGCGATTGAGAGGACAGCGACCCATTCGTAGTCCTGATCGTCCGGCTCGGCCAGGAGATTGCGAAACCAACCGACGTACACCCAGCGGTTCATTTTGCGACGCCTAACGACGCTGTAGAAAAACCCCATTCGGGGGCAAGCGGCTGCTGCCGGCCTTGGCCGGATTGAAGTCGTTCATCCTCATTTCAGCCTTCCGATCTTCGCTTCATCGTCGTCCCCTGACGTCAGCCCCGGCCGCTGCCCGGCGCGCTCGAAATGGCGTCGGCTTCTCCCGCCAGCTTACCTAATTCGCGTATCCATGGTGCCCGAGCTTTTCGATGTTGTGCACCATGCAGTACAGCTTCCACTGCCCATCCACCTTTGTGCGCCCGCGCAGCGTGAATCGGGCGAGCCGTTTGTTGTGCCGAAGGTTGCCGAACACCGGTTCGACGGTGGCGAAGCGCGCGGCGATCATCCGTTTGCCCTCAATTGAATCGATACGCCGCTTCATCCGCTCGGTGTGTGACTCAGTTGAGTCGCGCTTGCCGCGGAAGAAGGCGACCTGTCGCACCTTCGTCGTCTCCGGCGTGCGCAGGCAGCGGCTGCGCTGATCGCACGGCACGCAGTCGCGGGCCGCACCGGTGTACTTGGTGGCGGCGTATCCGTTGATCGTGCATTCGCCGCCGTCGCGATACAGCCGTTTGCCCGCAGGGCAGATGCAGTGGCTGCGGTCCTGCGCTTCGGTGAAGTCGATGTTGGCGTAGGGCCGGGTCTTGCCTGCAGCGCGTGCCCGTTTCGCCTTCTCGCTCTTGTCCCACAGCGCATCGGGCTTGGCCTTGTGCCGGGCCTGATCGGCGTACCGTGGGTCGCGTTGCCGGTAGCCGTTGTCGCACACCCAGGCGGGGATGTTCCGGCTATCCAGTCCAGCGAGGTTCTTCTCGGAGTGGTAGCCCGCGTCGGCGCAGATCGCCGTGTGCTGTTCTCGCTGAGTGAGGATTGCGTCGACCACGGGCAACAGCAGTTCCTGTTCCGACCCGGTGCCGTGCGCCTGGGCATCGACCACGATCTGGTGCGCGGCATCGACGGCGGCCACGCCCGTGTAGCCCTGGATCACGCCCTTGGCGGTGGCCATCTTGGCCGAGTCATTGTCGGTGCGGTTGCTCAGGCGCACGGCGCCTTTGGCGCCGCGCCGCTCGTCCGGATTGCGCGCGAGCCAGTCGCGGATCTTTGCTGCTTCGTGGCTCAAGCGTTCGCGGGTGCGCTGCGCGCGGGCGGCCTCGTCGTCGCAGCTGGCGGCATCGCGCGCCTTCTGCTCACCGATCATGCGCTGCACGGCCGCTTCCATCTTCACCGCCTCGCGCTCGAAGTCGGCACGTGTGCCGCTCTTCACTTTCGATGCGTTCGACGGCAGCTTCACGCCGTCGATGGCGAAGAGCTCGCGCCCGATCAGCCCCTGGCGGTCGCACACCAGCAGGACCTCGGTGAAGAGCATCTGCGCTTCATCGCCCAGACTGCTGACGAAGTGCGCGACGGTGGTGAAGTGCGGAGCGCTGTCACCGGACACGGCCATGAACAGCACGTTGTGGCGGCACGCGCTGGCGATAGCGCGCGAACTGATCAGCCCGCGCGAGTAACCGAGCAGCACGATCTTGAGCAGCACCGCAGGATCGAAGGCCGGGGCACCGCCCGCGTCATTGGCGTAACGGGCGCGCAAGGCCGACAGATTGAGCTCGGTGTCGACCAGGTGGCAGAGCGCGAACTCGAAGGTGCCGGGCAGCACCTGCTGCGCGAAGTCGACGGGGATGAGCTTTAGGCCGTAGTCGGCTGTCTTGAATCGCGGCATCGCAGGGCTCCGCAGAGGCGATGACCGATCATAACAACGGCATGTGAACGGCGGCGGGGTGTGAGGGGTTTTTCTACAGCCTCAACGTTTGACATGAGGGGGGCATGAAGGTCGTAGGCCGGAGTGCGTCCCCTCGATGGAAGAGTTGGGCGTCATCATGCGAGCTGTGCGCCAGAGAGGGCTTGAGATTCACGGTCATGCAGATCGACTACCGACTTGAGGGATTCATGGACGACACCAGAACCCATTGACTCAATGTAGCGACAAGCGGCAAAGGCCGCGGCCTTTGCCTCGTAGCCGGCAATCCACTGATTGCGAACTGCGACTGACTCAGATCGGACTGGCCAAACTCCAGGGCGCGGCCGCATGTGTGCGGAGATACCGATGCGCCATGGTTTAGCAGTGAGCCTTGCACGAAAGCAGTTTTGATTTGTACACATGCGGGCGTAGACGGGGTCGACAGACACCTTGGTGAAGAAGCGTTGAACTTCTTCGGCTGTGGCTTCAAACGTTCGATGCGTTGCCAGCACGCGATACCCTGCTGGAGTTCGGTATAGACGTAAGTTCCAGGTGGGATTCTCTGCAATGAAGCTGGCGATCCGTTCGCGTGCAATGCGCTCCGATCCTCCGCCCGCCAGTACAGCCAAGCGGGCGAACAGATTTGCTATCGGTGCGGCGGCGACGAGAGAGGCAAACAACAGACCAAAAGTTGTGCCCCAGCTTCGCAGAGAAATTCCAATTGTCACTGATGCGACAGATAAGGCAACAAAGGTGAAAAGCGCTGGCTTGGCGCTCCGTTCGGGCGTGAAGTCTATGTCCGCGAACAGAGCACTCGGAGAGTTGAGGCAATGCGCTCCGTAAGCGTTGCGAGTGATGACGACTTCTCCATGACGGGCCAGGACCTCTTCTCGGATTGGGATGCCTGCCGCGCCGTTGTATGCAACTTTGCGCTCTCTCCGCTCTAGCTGTTCTCCTGCGACGATGCGTTGGAGAGCTTCGTCAGCACGTGCCTCAGCGATGAGTCGTGCGTCAGCTTGACTGGACATGGACCAGCCGTACCTGCGAACGGTGACTTGCTTGGCGGAGGTTTTGTACTGCCTTCGGGCTTCGGCCCAATACTCGGGAACGATCATCTTTTTATATGCCGGAGGAGGTGCAGATTATGACGCCCAATGTGAAGGTGAGGGGCGACGGGCCGCCCCCCCCCGGCACGGCCTCCCAGCGGCGAAGCCGCGCCTCGACCGGCAGGTTAGAGGTCATTGGCAGCACTCCGGGTTAAACACAACAAAGTGCGGTGAGCCCTCGAACGAATGGTCACTGTCCGAAAGATGTTCGTGCTCCCAAGCCTTGCGACGGGTCTCCATTCCGTTCGCACAAGACACAAGAAACTTGGCAATACGACGCAGTTCGTCGGAAGTTGCGACGAGGGTGATTTCTGCGAGCTCGGCGGGAACAATGTCCTCACTGGCGCGACCTTCGTCAGCGTAACCGTGGATTTTCACCGTGACCTCTAACGACGCTGTAGAAAAACCCCATTCCGGGGCAAGCGGTTGCTGCCGGCCTTT